>NZ_JAJAWH010000090.1 GCF_020531965.1 Pseudorhizobium xiangyangii
CCATCCAGACATGACATCACCTTGGCGCTGTCAGTCTGCGCCTTCAATTCGCTGGCATGAGCTGATGCGAGCCAAGCCTCGACCGTCGACATCTCATTCCACCTATCCTCCTCCGCCCAGCTCAGATACATTGAGGCTCCTTGCGCACGCTTGGTCAAGGCCAGAGCCGAGCTTGGGCTCATCTCATATCGCTTCCGGAAAGCGCGGCTGAAATGTGCTTCGCTGCGAAATCCGTGCTGGTGGGCAATCGCCGATATTTTCTGTTTGCCCGCGGATCTGACGATCGCATGCAGGCTGGCCGCCAGCCGTTTGCCGAGCAGCCAGCGTTGCACCCCGCCATGCTCCTCAAACGAACGAAACAGTTTCGATCGCGACATTCCCAGCTCAAGCGCCAGATATTCGGGGCCGAAGTCCGGATCAGCCATCCTCTTTCTGGCCAGACTATAGGCCCGATGCAAGACTGAGTGATCGTCGCGCACGGTTCTTAGGGCAGCGGCGGGAAGAGTGGTCGCTGCGAACTGCAGAATCCCATTGATGGCCGACTGAGCCTCTACGACGCTGAGCCCATCGATATGAGCCACGAGTGATCTCATCTGAGCCCCAAGAATTTTACCGGCGCTGCTGTTCGCCGTCAGCATCTTGCCGTGGACGTCGCCTTGCAATTCGGACGGTGCACTGGCTTTGTCGAAGGTAAGCACGATCCCCTCATATGCAGAGGCATAGGATTCATAGGGCAAGGAATAGTCGATCGCGACGACATCGCCGGGAACATGGATTTGCTTGCGTCCATCATAGTCGGTCACCACGCTCCCGACGGTCAGCAGATAGAGTGACATCTGGGAGATCGGTCGATCATCAATGACGTGCTGCGGACGAGCCATCGACATGGCCGACCCGCCGTTGATCTGCACAAAGGTCTCGGGAAGCTGCCATGTGCAGCCATGAAACTCGAATGACGCTACATCGGCATCAACCGGTAACGCGCAATCGACCAATTTTGAGAGTGCCATTTTCCAGGCAGCGTAACACTCCTCGCCTTGGGCGAACGGCCAGACAACGCGATGTGACGCGCAGGTCTTCCGATTACTGTCATCTTCGAACATCATCCCGCCCCTCCGCGCCGCCCCCCCCGGTGGCGGGGCCGCGAGACCGGAGGTCGCATGCCTGCCACCGCCGGTGATCGCGCTCTCACCGCCATGCACCATATTCGCCAAAAGCGACGGCAGCAATCCAGATGAATGCGCTCCGCGAGAACGCCCATCGCATGAACATGCAAGCGCTGGGCGGCATGCATGGCTCGATCGCTGACATCATGGTGTCAATAGAAGTCCTGGGTCTGATGGAGTAACAGTTTCTCGCTGCGGCTCAGAATGATCTGATGACCCGTATTGCATCCGGTGAGATCGATACGGAGGCCAAACGCAAAAAGCTCCTCGACGCTTGGTCTGAGGAGCTTGATAGGAAGAAGCTGGGCAAATTTGCAAGTGTCGGTGGTTGCGGGGGCAGGATTTG
>NZ_JAJAWH010000091.1 GCF_020531965.1 Pseudorhizobium xiangyangii
GCTCAAGAAAGGCGACGACGTAATAGAGGTTGCGGTAGATTCCGCTGGTAATATTAATCTTCAGGGTGCTGACAGCCTTTACAACGCTTGGCTTTTAAGAAACCAGCTTGCTGCGGAAAGCATCGCAGGAGGCCATGGCTTTCACAAACACGTAATAGAACAAGGAGAGTTTGCTGGGCTTGGAATTGCAACCAGAGAGCAGTACGCAAGCCATATCGAAAATGTTCTTAAAAATCCAAGTAGTATTCGATACACGACAGACGGTCGGATATATTACCTTCAAGAATCAACGGGGACTGTTGTTGTTCGTAATCCAAGTGCCTCCGACGGCGGTACCGCTTTTCAGCCACAAAACTGGGCAACTTATGTCTCGAATCTACCAATTAGAGCGGTACCCTACCAATGACTATCAAAAATGAAATCCAGACTGAGGACCTTCTCCTAAAAATGATCAACGAAGCCTTGGCTGTCTTAGATGAGCGTGGCGATATAGTCCTGTGCTCTTCAACACCCAGTGGCCCAGCGCGTTACATTTACGAAGTCCTACACGAACAACTCGCGCTCGGCGAATTTTCTACGCGCGAGCTCATGGGCCTGAGGTCGCTGGTGTTACACGCGGTGGATGACAAACGCTTTTTTGATTGGGAGATGCCCACCCTCACGGGGTTGACGGCAGAGGAATTTGTGCGGGTTTCAGAGAAATTGCCAAAAGGCTAATCTTGACGCTGGCGTGGCTCTGTTCATCCATTTTTGGTCTTCGGAAAGCATTCCATGGTTGATGTAGGGGCTGTTGTACGCTCAATGCGCCTTCGCTGCCGGAAGCGGAGCAACAATCACGGGGATGGAATCCGGTCTTAAGACACCTCAATTCGGTCATCGTGCAGTATTCTTCAACAGCGCCGGCTCAACGGGGACGGCAATACCGTGGTGGATAACTCCGGCGATATGACGCTGATCACGATTGATAGATCAATTGGCGTTGCAGCTCGAAAAACCGGTGATGGCTGCAACGGAAGATGACGTTGCAGCCCAGGCTGCTGGCTATGACCCTTCGAAATATTCGTCTGCGTTGGACTATTTTAATGCACAGTAGCGTTCATATGTGTCCGGTCTGCGGGTATCCGAGCCTCGAAGAGCCCGCATATGATGGATCTGGCTGTTCATCTTTCGAAATTTGCCCAAGCTGTGGAACACAGTTTGGATATGATGATGCGGGCTTTTCACACGAAGAGCTTAGACTCCAGTGGATTGAGAGCGGAAGCAAATGGTGGTCGGCTTCACATCAGAAACCGGACGGTTGGCGGGCTGAAAAGCAGCTGTCAGATGCTGGTTTCTCACCTCCGCCTCCTTCTTCCTCAGGCTCCGGCATCTGATGCTTTGGGATTTGCACACGCGTAGACCGCTGTCTGTTGCATCCTGAACGGGCGCCGGCCTGCGACCGTTTGCACCGCTGTGCGTCGTCTCTTTTTTGATCAGACGCGATCTGACCGCCATCGAAGG
>NZ_JAJAWH010000092.1 GCF_020531965.1 Pseudorhizobium xiangyangii
TAACCTGATGTGGTGGATGGCGCCCTCCGACGGCATCGAGTGTGCCAGAGTAGGTTGTTGCAAACCTTGAGAGGAGCGACCCAAATGGGAGAGATTACGGCAATCGGTCTTGATATCGCAAAGAATGTTTTCCAGCTTCATGGCGTTGACGCAGATGGGCAGGTTGTCTTGCGCAAATCGCTGCGACGCGGGCAGATGCAGCCCTTTTTCGAGAAGCTTGCCCCTTGCCTGATTGGCTTGGAAGCCTGCGCGACAGCGCATCACTGGGCGCGAACGCTTATCACAGCTGGGCATGAGGTCCGGTTGATTCCACCGAGCTATATCAAGCCATACCTGCGCCGGCAGAAGAACGATGCTGCGGACGCAGCTGCCATCTGCGAAGCCGTCACGCGGCCATCGATGCGGTTTGTTCCAGTCAAGAGCGAAGGCCAGCAGGCAACGTTGATGTTGCACAGTGCGCGCGAGCTTCTGATTTCGCAACGGACTGCGCTCATCAATGCCTTGCGTGGTCACTTTGCTGAGCTTGGTATTGTCGCACCGCAGGGTGCTCGCAATGTCCGGCAGCTCATCGCCATCCTCGACGATGAGCAACACAGCCAGCAGGCCGTTCGCTTTGCCCTCATGCCCTTGGCCACGGCACTGACGGAGATGGAGACGCAGATTGCCAAGCTCGACAAGGCGATCCTTGCTGCTCATCGCAACAACAATGTCAGCATCCGGCTTGCGACCGTGCCCGGAATAGGCCCTATCATCGCGACGTGTCTTTCGGCCAGCGTCCCGGATCCCAAGCTGTTCGAAGGTGGGCGGGAGTTCGCAGCTTGGCTGGGCCTCGTTCCCAGGCAGCATTCGACCGGTGGCAAACCAAGGCTGGGCTCCATTTCGAAGATGGGCAACAGGCACCTACGCAAGCTTCTCGTGGTCGGAGCGCACGCAGCCCTCTACAGGATGAAGAAGGGGACGACTGATACGCCTTTGGCAAACTGGGCGCATCGTCTGTTGTCGAAGAAGCCCTTCAAGCTTGTTGCAGTTGCTCTTGCCAACAAGATTGCCCGCATCGCATGGGCAATCATGAGGAGGGACATGGACTTCCAGCCGGACCGCATTTCGAGGTGTTCCGATCCGGTTCCGGCTTAAACGAAACAGGTCTCACGGTCATTGCCTTCGGGCAAAACAGTTGGCGGAGTGACAATGGTATGATGTGACAGCGAAAGCGGAATGGACCGCACGAACCGAGGAACCCGTGGTGATGTCTTGCGCATAACAGCGCGATAACCTGATAGGGATCGGCTCAAGCGGACAACATCAGGGCCCGCGGCCATATCGTGCCGCACAAACAGGCCGGAGACATGACTGCACCCGACCCGCAAAGCTCAAACATCATCCTAAATCACATTGCCAAGCGGGCGCCATCCAGACATGACATCACC
>NZ_JAJAWH010000093.1 GCF_020531965.1 Pseudorhizobium xiangyangii
GGTCACAGCCGGGCTGACGGCGGGAATTAACATTCCCTTCGCCAAAGGCAGTCCCTTCCTCGAAAACCTGATCCCGGGCTTCGGCAACAAGCAACTCACGATGGCAAAGCTGCTGAATGGGTTCCTGGATGATGCCATCTCGGCGGGCATATCTTCACTAGCTTATGACACCGACTTTGGCACGACACTGCTCAATTCGATGCTGCAGACCGTCATCAGCGCCGTGGCAGGAGCAGGAATTTATGAGGTTGCGGAGGTGCATGGACACCTCGCGCAGTCCATTGAAAAGACACTCGCCAAAGCGTTGATCAATTGTGCAGCCGCAGAAGCAACCGGCGGTGACTGCGCCGCTGCCGCAGCCGGAACGATTATCACCGATCTGGCCTTTGCCAATGGACTGACGGCGGACACACCCGACCAGCTGCGTAAACAGGTGCAATTGATCGCCGCCGTGAGCGGATGGCTTCTGTCAGGCGGCGATCCGTCAAAGGTCTACGATACCGTCGACGCTGCCCTCCTTGACTACGACAACAATATCGCACCTGCCCTGGCGATCATCTTCATCATCGGTGCCCTGACTGCCGCGGACTACGTGCTCACCGCCTACGACGCATACGATCTCGCCACCACCGGGCTCGCCTGTGACGGAGGTGATCAGTCGGCATGCGATCGTGTCGTCGAGATGGCCAAGGAATTTGCCTTCGACACTGCCATCGGCGCGACGATCGGAACGATCATCCCAGGCGACAAGGTCGGCCTCAAGCACAAGTGCCGGCATTTGAGTTGGTCGATCAACGCCTCTCCATCGAGGTAGAACTCGACATTGAGGGGCTCGGACCCTATGCAGGGGATCTCTCTGCTTTCATTTCCACGCCAGAACAGCTCGAAGAGTCGCGCGCGGCGGCAAAAGTCCGTGCGGACAAGATTCTCGAAATTGAAAGGCGAAATAAGGCGCACTAGGCGACAACCGTGCGCCGAGGCTGTCGGCGCAAACGTGCTCGCGATCCTGCTATGCGCCCTTCGCGCCCCCCGGTTCGATCTTCTCCAGCCGCCCCCGGGGATGATCATCAATACTCTTGACCAAGCACATGATCGTGCGGCTGACGGGCGACACCCCGACGCACTTGACGATGTTTCGCGGGAAGCTTCAGACTATGGGATCGGAGCGCCTTTCGCGTACGTTTGACTCTGCGAATGGACATTTGTCGGAGCTAGGTTCCGTAGACCGGAAATATGACACGGAATCCGTTCTATCAAACACTTACTCCATGCTGGTAACGGGTTGCCGATTTGAATCCGTTCAAGAGCTTAAAATCGATGCGAAGGGGCGAAGAAGGCCTAAATGCTATGGCGCTTGTCATTCATTTGCATTACCATGTCTATAGAAGTGGAGATAGCTATGGTC
>NZ_JAJAWH010000094.1 GCF_020531965.1 Pseudorhizobium xiangyangii
CACGACGATATCGACGCTGGGAGCCTTCTCCTACGGCCTCAGCAGCACGCAAGACAGCGTCATCCAGGCAGATCGACTTGTAATCTCCACACAAGGAGATAACTCGTTCGGGATCGGCGCAGGTGCGGGTGGGACAATTATCGTGACTGATTCGTCAATCACAACGACAGGCGACGGGGCCTTTGGCGTGATCGTCGCTTCGGATGGCCATGTGGATTTGAGAAATACGGCCATCGAGACCTTCGGAACGGCCGCCCATGGCTTTAATATCTGGCCCGGAGGGACGGCGAACGCTATCGGAGTGAGCGTCAATACACATGGTGACTTTGCCCATGGCATCACTGCCACGGCCGGTGCCGAGGTGACTGCGGAGAACGTGATTGTGACCACGGCGGGAGCCCAGGCTGACGGTCTCAACCTCAGCGACACCGGTGCATCCATCACCATGAGGGGCGGCAGCGTCTACAGTGCCAACGGTGTTGGCATCCACGGCGCTGCGGCCGAGGCAGGCCGCGTCCTCCTTCAAGATGGCGCTGTCATCGGCAGCGGTACCGGCATTGCCATACGGGCTGGCGCATCGGACGATCCCGCTCTTGCCGGCAGGCTCACCAGCCTGACCGTGGAGGCGACCGGAGGGGTGCAGATTTTCGGCGACGCTGTGGTTTCAACCGGAGGCCATAGCGCCACTCTTTCGCTTGCCGACAATAGCTATTGGCAGGGTGCCGGCGATGGTGTGACAAGTGTTGGCATCGATGGGACCAGCCATTGGACGATGACCGCGTCGTCGGATATCGGCGCCCTGGCAACTGACGGAACGATAGAATTCGATAGCGCCAATCCTTACAAGACACTGACGGTCGGCACGCTTGCGACGAATGGTGGGTCGTTCATTCTGAACACACAACTCAATGAAGGCGGCGCCGCAAGCCAGACCGACAGGATAGTGGTGACTGGCAATGCCTCCGGGGAGGGCATTCTCCAGATCAGGAACAATGGCGGTACGGGTGCTTACACCGGCACTGGCGCCACCGATGGTATCCAGGTCGTCCAGGTCGGCGGCGCTAGTGACGCCAACTTCGAACTGGGCTCGGCTGCGGTCGTCGGCATCTATGACTATAAACTGGTGAAGGCAGACGGACAGAACTGGTATCTGCAGACCGAGGGTCAAGATCCGGGCAATCCGATCGATCCCGAGCTTCCGGGTGGTCACGTCGTCGACACGGTGCCTGGGTACAATATCGCCTTGGCGGCTGGCCGCGAGCACGTGCTCACCTCGCTCGACACCTTCCATGAGCGCGTCGGCGAACTGCGTGCCGAAGAGATG
>NZ_JAJAWH010000010.1 GCF_020531965.1 Pseudorhizobium xiangyangii
TGGGGAGGGGTTGGGGAGGGGAATTCTTCGGTGCGTGCGACGTCACCATCAATCCCCCTCGTCCTCGTAGCCTACGAGATGCAGCGGACGGGCCGGGATGCCCTGCAACTCGCACCAGCGGACCAGCGCCTCCTCGCGACCGTGGGTCACCCAGACTTCGGAAGGGCCGACTTCCTTGATGGTCGACAGCAGTTCCGGCCAGTCACAATGGTCGGAGATCACCAAGGGCAGTTCGACACCGCCCTGCTTGGCGCGCTGGCGGACCATCATCCAGCCGGACGCAAACGAGATGAGCGGCTCGTTGAAACGGCGCGCCCAGCGGTCCTGGAAAGCCGACGGCGGTCCGACGACGACGGCGCCACGAAAGGCGTTCGGGTCCTTCTTTTCGAGCGTGGCCGGACGCACGTCCCCGAGTTCAATGCCTTCGGACTCGTAGTAGTCGCAGAGCCTGGCGAGCGCGCCGTGGATGTAGATGGGTTCGTCATAGCCGCAATCGCGGATCAGCCGGATGACACGCTGCGCCTTGCCAAGCGCATAGGCGCCGATCAGGTGGCTGCGCTCGGGAAACTGCTTCAGAGACGTCAGCAGCTTGCCTATCTCGCCCTTCGGCTCCGGATGGTGAAAAACGGGCAGCCCGAACGTCGCCTCTGTGATGAAGACGTCGCAGGGCACCGGCTCGAAGGATGCACAAGTCGGATCGCTGCCGCGCTTGTAGTCGCCGGAAACATTGATCCTCAGGCCGTCCTTCTGGATGAGGATCTGCGCCGAGCCGAGGACATGCCCGGCCGGATGGAACGAGATATCGACACCATCGACCTCGACGCGTTCGCCGAACTCCACGGCCTGCTGCGATTGGCAGAAATCCTCACCGTAGCGCAGCCGCATGATGTCGAGGGTCTGGCGGGTGGCCAGCACCTTTGCGTGTCCGGCGCGCGCGTGGTCGGAATGACCGTGGGTGACCAGCGCCCGCTCGACGGGCCTGACCGGATCGACGTGGAAGCGGCCGATGGGGCAGAACAGCCCGGCCGGGGTTGGATGAAGCAGCGCCTCTGGTCTCATGCTTCCAAGATAGGGCACCGAACGCGAGATGAAAGGCGGCGGAGACGCAGCGACCTCACCTGTACGGGTCGGTCCGTCTTTCCGACACCTGCAGACAGTCGCGACCGTCGGTCTTGGCGCAGTACATCGCCCGATCCGCCTTGGCGAGCAGTGTCTCGGGCGTCTCCCCGTCATCGGGGAAGAAGGCAATGCCCATGCTGCAAGTGACCTGCACCGGCTTCCCCTCGATCTCGACCGGGTCGCAGATCATTCCGCGCAGTTCCTCGAGGCGCCGGACGACACCGCCTTGATCCTTCGCAGAACTGCTGAAGACGATCGCGAACTCGTCGCCGCCAAGCCGCACCAGCAGATCGTGGACGCGGATGGAGCGGCAAAGACGGCCAGCGAGGGTCTTCAGGACCTCATCACCGGCAGCGTGGCCGAAGGTGTCGTTGATCTGCTTGAAGTTGTCGAGGTCGATATAAGCGACGGTGACAGCACGACTTTCGCGCATCGCCTCGGCGAGCGTCCGGTTGAACTGGGTCAGGAACAACGTACGGTTCGGAAGGCCCGTCAGCGGATCGTGGTGCGCCATGTACTGAATGCGCGCCTCGGTACGCGCCCGTTCGATGGCAATGCCAGCAATGTCCGTCGCCATGGCCGTCAGTTCGAATTCGAGCGGCGTCGGCTCGCGCACCGTGTTTGAATACAGTGCAAAGGTGCCGAGCACGCTATCCTCCGAGCCCATGATCGGGGTCGACCAGCAGGAACGGAAGCCGAAGCGCAGTGGCAACTCCCGGTAATTTTCCCAGAGCGGGTCCGCAAGAACGTCGCTGACGATCACTGGTTCGCGCCGCCAGGCGGCCGTTCCGCAGGATGCCGTGCAAGGTCCGATCTTATGACCGTCGATCAGCCTCACATAGCTGTCCGGCAGGCTCGATGTAGCGCCGTGCCGCAACCGGTCCGATCCCTCGTCCAGAAGCAGGATCGACGCGAGCACGTCCTGCTGCTGCTCTTCGACAAGGTCCACCAATGCCCGCAGGGCACGTTCGAGCGGTTGGCCGCGCGCGATCATGTCGAGCATGCGCGCGTGACCGCGAAGCAGGTCGTTCTGGCGCTTGCGCGCGGTAATGTCCCGCGAGATGCCGATCAGCCCGACAACCCGGCCATGTGCATCGCGCAGCGGGGTCTTGGTGGATTGGAGCCAGCGCGGCTTTCCTCGAAATTCCAGGCAATGCTCGACGTCGGTCATCGGCTCGCCGGAGGACATCACCGTCTGCTCGGCAAGGAAGTTTTCTTCGGCGACAGCCGCATCCAAAAAATCGAAATCCGTCTTGCCCAGCAACTGCGCCGGATTTGAAACGTCGTTGGCCCGCGCCATGCTGACATTGGCGAGAACGAAACGGCTGCGCCGGTCCTTGACGTAGATGAACTCCGGGAACTGGTCGATCAATGCGCGCGCATCGAGCCGGCCGACCACGAAGAGAGCATCATCGATGTCTCCTTTGGTCGAAACGTGCAATAACTGAGTACATAGTTCTTCGAGTGTTGCCGTCGATACGTCGGCATGCACGTCTTTTGACACAGGATCCCCCATCCAATGTCTCTCCTCAAGGTCTGAATTCGACGAAGATGCTGTCCCGTTCCAAAGATACTGAGCTGAAAAACCTTAATTTTCTTTAATAATAATCGTAAAAATTGCATCTCTCACCGCATGTATCCGAAGGGTAATGGCGGATAGGATGGCGGGCGCAGCAGAGAGGATTTGGGGTGATCACCAGACGCAGGACCTTGATGGGGCTTTCACTGGCCGCAGGCGCCGGCTTGTTGTCAATCCGCGAGGCCGCCAGCGCGCCCGCGCTTTCGATGACGGAGCTACGCGGCTCGATCGACGCCGGTGCCGCCGGGCTCAGGCCGAAGCGGGGCGAGGACCAGACACGCCGGCTGCAGGACCTGATAGAGCAGGCGACGCGTAACGATCAGTGGGTGTTCCTGCCGCCGGGTCGCTACGAGGTCGGCAACCTCACGCTGCCGGACAGGACCCGCCTCACCGGCATCGCCGGCGCGACCGAGATCGCCTTTGCGGGAGGCCGCTCGTTCCTCCGTGCGGAAGACGCCGGCCGGATCGAGCTTTCCAACCTCGTCTTCGACGGCGCTGGCCTTGCGCTTCACGATGACGCACCGGCAATGCTGCACCTTTTCGACGTCGCGAACCTGTCGATGGAGAACTGCGAGCTGAAGGGATGCGACAAAACGGCGTTGCGGGTGGAGCGCTGCGGCGGGCGCATCGAACGGTGCCGGGTTTCCACGATTGGCGAATTTGCCATCCATGCCCTCGACAGCACCGGCTTGGCCGTGAACGCCAACACGATCGATCGCTGCGGCATTGGCGGTATTCTCATTCACCGCACTACGGCGGGCGAGGACAACTCGATCGTCACCGGCAACCGCATTACCCGCACCGGAGCGACCTATGGCGGCACCGGCCAGTTCGGAAACGCCATCAACATCTACCGCGCCAACGGCGTCATCGTCTCCGGCAACCACATCTCGGACAGCGCCTTTACCGCCATCCGCGCCAATGCCGCATCCAACATCCAGATCTCCGACAACACCTGCCTGCGCTCGGGCGAGACCGCCATCTATTCGGAGTTCGGCTTCGAGGGTGCTCTTGTGACCGGCAACCTGATCGACGGAGCTGCAAACGGAATCTCGATCGCCAATTTCAACGAGGGCGGACGGCTTGCGATAGTCTCCAGCAACATCGTCCGCAACATCTCACTGGAAGGCCCATACGTGCACGACAGCGTCGGCTTCGGGATCGGCATCGGGGTCGAGGCGGATACGGTGGTGTCGAACAACGTCATCGAGAACGTGGCGCGCTGGGGAATGCTGATCGGCTGGGGTCCCTTCCTGCGCAATGTGTCCGTCACCGGTAACGTCATCCGCAACGCGAAGATCGGTTGCGCGGTCACCGTTGCGGAAGATCCGGGTCCGGCACTTATCAGCGGCAACGTCTTCGACGGCACACCGGACGGGGCCATCGTCGGATTTCGCTGGCATGACGCGGCCACCAAGGATCTGGCGCAAGGGGCAGAAGTCCTGCCGCACCTGACCATCACGGGCAACCGGGCCATCTGACCCATTGAAACAATTCATGGAGAAACAACGGGAATGATCTTCCGTTTCGCGCGCTGGAACCTTAGCGTGCGGCGGCATTTCCAAGGAGGATTTCGATGCTGACGATCTATGGCGTCTACCGCTCGCGTGCCACCCGGCCCCTGTGGCTGCTCGAGGAAATCGGCCTGCCCTACGCGCATGAGCCGGTGATCCAGGCCTATCGCCTGCCCGATGCGCATGCTGCGGACGCGCCGCTCAACACGCGGTCTGCGGCATTTCTGGCGGTCAACCCGATGGGATCGATCCCGTCCATGGATGACGACGGCTTCGTGCTGCACGAGTCCCTTGCCATTACCCTCTATCTCGCCAGGAAGCACGGCGGCGATCTGGCCCCGAAGGACCTCAGGGAAGAGGCATCGATGATCCAGTGGGCGCTGTTTGCCGCGACCAGCATCGAGACGCCCGCGCTGGATATCCAGAAGGCCATCGGCGACGGCAAGTCGGTCACCGCCGAGAACAAGGCGAAGATCGATGCGTATGCAAAGGATCTGGAGCGGCCTTTCGATGTGCTCGAGGCGCATCTGAAGTCGAACGAGTATCTGGTCGGCGGCCGTTTCACCGCGGCAGACATCAATGTCGCCGAAATCGTGCGCTACGCGCAGGGACATGCCCCGCTGTTTTCCGGCCGTCCGGCCCTGAAGGCATGGCTGGAAACCTGCCAGGCACGGCCGGGCTTCAAGGCGATGTGGGAAAAGCGACTTCGCGAGCCGGCCTGACAACCAGTCAATCGACCGTCAGCATCTCGGCGCGCAGCCAGTCGCGGAATGCCCGCACCTTTGCGGGCAGCCGGCTGCCTGCGCGGGTGACCAGATAGTGCCCCATGCCGGTGCGGGCTTCGATCGGGAACGGCTTTACAAGGCGACCCTGTTCCAGCGCGTAGCCGGCGAGCGTCTGCCAGGCGAGCATCACCCCCTGCCCCGCTATCGTGGCGTCCAGGCAGAGCGACGCGTCATTGAAGACATGGCGGGTCGCTATCTGGCTGCCGTTTAGTCCGGCCTCGTTCAACCAGATCTCCCAGGAGAACAGCGACGGTCCATCGATGATCGCGGGCAGGTTCAGGATGTCGGCAGGCTCGTTCAGGCTCTCCGCAAGCGAAGGAGCGACCACCGGAAACACTCGCTGCTCCATCAACAGCTCGGCATCGACGCCGGACCATGTGCCGCGCCCGACGCGAATGCCGAGGTCGATGTCGCCGCCATGGAGATCGGCCAGTGCCGTCGTCGCCTCGATCCGCAGGCGGATCTCGGGATGCCTTTCTGAAAACCTGTCGAGCCGATGAACGAGAAATCGGGCGGCGAAGACCGGCGCGACGGAGATCGTCAGCAGGGTTTCGTCCGTCTGCCGCCCCAGCACCACCGCCTGCGACAGGGCGTGGAACCCTTCCGTCAGCCGGGCCAGCATCGGACGCGCCACTGCCAGCGGCACCATGCCCTTCGGCAGCCGTTGGAAGACCGGCTGTCCCAGCTGCGCCTCCGCCTTGATGACCTGCTGGCTGACGGCCCCGATCGTCACGCCCATTTCGTCCGCAGCAGCCTGCAGGGAGCCCAGACGACCAACGGCCTCCAGTGCGCGAAGCCCGTTCAGGTGGAGGGTATTCAGGGTTTTCATATAGTTTTTCTATAGCAAATCCTTGGAGAACTCAATTGAAACCCTGCCCACGAAGCGTAATCCTGCCGGTGCAAAGACAGAAATCCTCGAGAGGTCACGTCAATGCTTCCGCTACAGATATTCTTCAATCTCGGCCGCTGGCTGGCCGAACCCGATGCCCACACCCCTCGGTCGGACGATCCGCTTGACCATCCGCACCTCGCGGCCATGACGCTGGCGGAGCTGGCAGACCTGCCGCTTCCCCGGCCGGAACGCGAGGTTGGCGTAGCCGATGAAAACAGGCCGACGCTCGCCCGCTGCGCCTGACGGTCAGGCCGCCTGACGTTCCGCATTTATCGCGCGCTGGACGGCCGGGCGCTCTTTCATGCACCGATAGTGATCGGCAACCTTCGGGTAGTCATCGATGTCGATACCGACGCCTGCCAGCCAATCAGAGAGGGTGAACAGGTAGGGGTCGGCGACCGAGTAGTTCTCGCCGAGCACAAAGGGACCGGTAAAAAGATCCTTCTCGATGATGGCGAAGCAGTCGCGCATGTTCTGCGGCATCTTCGCCGCCATATCCTCCCGCGATGCTTCCTTGTCGGCCCAGCGGTAGCCGCGGCGCCGGTGCGCATAGGCGACGTGGACGGTCGAGGCTATGAAACTGTTGAAGCCCTGCATACGTGCGAATTCGAATGGGTCATCGAGCGGCGCGAGCCGCACCTCGGGCGCCGCCTGCGCGATGAAGGCAAGGATCGCTGGGCTCTCGATGAGCGCACCCCTGTCGGTCAACAGCGCTGGCACGCGGCCGTTCGGACTATGCTTCAGGTAGTCCGCCGAGCGCTGCTCATCCTTCGCGAAGTTCAATCTGTGGGCGTGATAGGGAAGGCCCGCTTCTTCCAGTGCGATATGGCTGGCGAGCGAGCAGGCGTTGGGCGAGTAATACAGCGTATACATGACGATCCTCTGGACGGTGATCGCGTATCATCTGTCGCCCGGACCGAAGGTATCAAGGGGAAGCGTGGTACCGCCCCCCTTGCAGGATGTCGGATCAGGCAAACAGGGCATCGGTGACGCGCACGTCGCCGAAATGAATGCCGTTCCAGTTCTTCATGGCGTGGTTGGCCATGCCCATGAGCGTTTCGTGGGTCTCGCTGCCCTTTTCGAAATAGCGGGCAATCAGCGCAAAGATCATCGCTTCGGCAGCGCGCGTCGTGCCGTCCTCGCATTTCACAGCCATGGCAATGCCGTGGTCGGGGAGCGCTGCCACGAACACCCCTTCGGCACCTGTCTTGGCGAAGATCTTGCCCGGCGCCACCTGCATCAGCTTCGTGCAGGCGCGCTTGGTGCCGGCGACATAGAAGGGTTCGGCCATGCAGGCATCGATCAGCCGCCGTGATGCCTTTGCGCGGACAGGGTCGAGACCACGCCCCGTCAGCATTTTTGCGAACCCGTGGGCAAGCCCCTTCAAGGGCACGGCATAGGTCGGGATGGAGCAGCCGTCTATTCCGCAATTGTCCGAGCCCAGCGTCGCGCCGGTCAGGCTCTCCATCGTACCGCGGATCTCGGCCTGCAGCGGATGATCGTATCCCACATAGCCTTCAACCTCGTAGCCGGCATGGGCACAGGTGCAGACGAAGCCCGCATGCTTGCCGGAGCAGTTGTTGTGAAGCGCGGTCGGCTTGTCGAGGGTCCGGGCCTGATGGATCAGGGTCCTCTGGTCCGAGGACCAATGGGCGCCGCATTCCATTGCCGAGACATCGCGGCCTGCCCGCGCCAGCATGGATGCCGCAAGCGAGACGTGCTCGTCCTCGCCGGAATGGGACGCACAGGAAATGGCCAGTTCCCTGTTGCCGAACCCGTAGGCATCGGCTGCGCCGCTCTCGACAAGCGGCAGCGCCTGCATGGCCTTGCAGGCCGAACGGGGGAACACGCTCGCTTCCGCATCGCCGAAGGAGAACAGCGTCTTGCCGTCACCATCGACGACGATACCCAGGCCGCGATGGCGGCTTTCGACGATGCTGCCACGGGTGACTTCGACGGTAACGGGGTTTTGCATTGGACGGCCCTGAATTTGCTGCTTTCAATCGCTCATAGCGGACTACAGCGCCGCGCGCCATATGGCGCGCCGGGGCACCTCGACGGGGTTGATGAATGAAATCATTGAAGCGGCTGCTTCTCGTTATCTTTATCGTCTATCTGCTGCCGACCTTCGCGTCGGCCGGCTGGTGGGCAATCCAGGACAGGCCCGGCCGCTGGAGCGATGCGCGATGGTCGTCGGCAAAAATCCTGCCGGAGGCCTCGGCCAGCGAGGATGCCGCGATCTACATCTTCTCCGCGATGACCGGAGGCCTGAAAGGTGCCGTGGCCAGCCACGCGTGGATCGTCACGAAGGGAAAGGGGGCGGACGTCTATAACCGCTACGACAAGGTCGGCTGGGGATCGCCGATCCGGCGCAACCACCGTCCGCCGGATGCCTACTGGTACTCCAACCCGCCGCAACTGGTGAAGGTTGTCACCGGTGTGGACGCCGAGCTGCTGATCCCGAAGGTAGAGGGCGCCATTGCCGCCTATCCCTATGCGGAACCCGGCGGCTACCAGATCTTTCCGGGACCGAACTCCAATACGTTCGTCGCCTACGTTCTGCGGACCGTGCCGGAGCTTGGGGCCGTGCTGCCGCCGCATGCTGTGGGGCGCGACTACCTGCCCGACGGCGAGTTCGTGCATGTGGATACGGACTGGAGGGACGTGCATGTGACGCTTCGCGGGCTCATCGGCGTTTCGGCCGGGCTGCGCAGCGGGTTCGAAGTGCATTTTCTGGGGCTGGTCGCCGGACTGGACTTCGCCAATCCCGGCATCAAGGTGCCGGCGCTTGGCCGCATCGGGTTCTGAGAAAGACCTGCTGACCTGAGAAAGACCTGCTGAAATGCAAAACGCCCGCTAACCGGCGGGCGTTTCCCATACATGCGCTGGCTTAAAGATTAGAAGCCAGTAGCTTCGCGTGCTACGCGGCGGATATCGCTCTGTGCAATGCCCAGATCGCTGAGTTCACGCGGGGTCATGCGACCCAGCTCGTTAACGGTCTGACGATACTTGCGCCAATTGTTGAAAGTGCGTGCGACGTTCATGATAGTCCCCCTTTCGTGGGTTTTCGAAGTTTAGCTGCCAGTTCCTGGCGCTCTCGTTTACTTCGATGCCCACTATGTAGACTTGCAGCAGGGACATTAAAAGTGCTCAACAAACAGGACACCTATGCAACAGATGCATAGGCTGCGGGCCGTTGCTTGCGCTTGAGGCAACCGGAATATCTGCGTGCTTGCACCCGGAAATGGAAAAGGGTCGCACTGGGCGACCCTTCCATGAGTTTGGTCCGGTTAATCGAACCCGGACGTTTCACCGTCCGCAGGAAGATGCGTTCAGGTCGAGGGCTGCCCCGTCATGACCATCACCTTTCCAAAGCTCGAAACGCAGACCGAAATCTCACTCGACATTGGATCACCTTCCTTTCGTTACGTTAATCTTGACCCAAAGGTAGGCGCAGCGTCCGAAGTGTGCAAGGCACGTTATGTAAACGGATCCGAATGTATGTGAATTGAGAATAGCGCATACTGGATTACCATACGCCGGCACACCGCGATTCTCGCTAGCGTAGGTCAAGGACGATCTTGCCAATGTGGCTGCTCGTCTCCATCAACCGGTGCGCCTCGACCACCTGATCGAATGGCAAAACCGCGTGAATGACAGGTGCGACGGCGCCCTCTTCCAGAAGCGGCCACACCTGATCGCGCAGCTCATCTCGAATGGCCCGCTTCTCCTCCGCCGTCCGCGGCCGCATGGTCGAGCCTGTGACGGTGAGACGCTTCACCATGATCGGCGTGAGGTTCACGGTTTCGGCGACAGCGCCGCCGAGAAAGGCGATGATCGACAGGCATCCGTCCTTGCCCAGCGCGCTGAGATTGCGGTTGAAGTAGCTTGCGCCGATCATGTCGAGGATGACGTCGACGCCCTTACCGCCGGTTTCCGCCTTGATGATCTCGACGAAATCCTCGTCGCGGTAGTTGATGCCGCGCCTGGCGCCCAGCCTTTCACAGGCCCGGCATTTTTCCGCCGAGCCGGCCGTGACATAGATTTCAGCGCCGAAGGCTTTCGCCAACTGGATCGCGGTCGTGCCGATGCCGCTCGACCCGCCATGGATCAACACGGTCTCCCCTTCCGTCAGGCCGGCCATCTGGAAGAGGTTCGCCCAGACTGTGAAGAATGTCTCAGGCAGGGCCGCCGCCTTTACGGCATCGTATCCGTTCGGAAGCGGCAGCGCCTGCCCCGCAGGAAGCGCGCAGTATTGCGCATAGCCGCCGCCATTGGCGAGCCCGCACACCCTGTCTCCGATCCTGAAGTCCGTCACCCCGTCACCGAGAGCGACCACCGTTCCCGCAACCTCCAGGCCGAGGATCGGACTTGCATCCCTGGGCGCCGGATAGTTGCCGCTGCGCTGCGCCACGTCCGGCCGGTTGACGCCCGCCGCCTCAACCTTGACGATCAACTCGCCAGCGCGCGGCAGCGGTACTGGCCCGGTGGCCAGGCGCATCACCTCGGGTCCACCGAAACTCGGCAAGTCGACGTAACGCATCTCGCTGGGAAGGGGCATGGGGATCTCCTCGAATTGACGAAGAAGGAGACTTAGGACGGCGTTGCGGCGCTGAAAAGGTAGTCCGCGGTCGCGGTGTCAATTTGTCTCGCCGTAAACCGCAAAGACGAGACCGGACGCCGTTTCCTTCGACTGGGCCTTCACCGTCGCAATGCTGGTGGCGATACGGGCGACATCGTCGAGGAGCAGGCTCCTGGGCAATTCCAGCACCCCGATCGAACAGCGCAGCAGCGGGAAGAAGCGCTCGATGCCGTTGCGGTCGTGGCCCTTGATGCGGCCCGCATCTCGTTCTTCCTGCGAATAGAGTTCGACGACATCGTCGTGGAAATCGCTCAAGAGCCGCTCGAGGATCTCCGTCAGTTCCTCACGGCTCCAGTCACGCACCCCAATAAAGAAATCGTCGCCGCCCACATGGCCGAGGAAGTGGTCGTCGGAGAAGAAGTAGCGTCGCAGCAGCGCCGAGAAAAGCGAGATTGCGTGGTCACCGACCTGGAAGCCGTAGTGGTCGTTGAACGGCTTGAAATGGTCGAAATCGCAATAGCAGAAGAAGCGGGTTTCCTCGTCGTCGCGGCCCGCCTCCTGCATGAAGTCGCGGATCGCCCGGTTGCCGGGCAGGCTCGTCAGCGGATTCTGGTCCTGGGCGATCTTCAGTTGCTTCTCACTGATGACCTTGACCAGCGAGGCGGCGGAAACGACGCCGGCATAGCGCATGTTCTCGGTGAGGATGACGCACGCGCTGTTTTCCATGCTGGCGAAGAGGCTCATCAATTCCTCAGCATCCGCATCGAGACCGATGATCGGCGCCATGTCGACGAAGTGGGAGATCGTCCGCTCGTAAACCTTGTTCTTGAGAAGATCGCGGCCAAAAGGCTGATAGATATATTCCTTCAGGTGGTACTCATTGATCACGCCGCGCGGTTCGCCGTTGGCGTTGAGCACGGGGAAGAAAGCCTGTCGCGGGTTGCGGCGGAAAAGCTCAAAGACGGTGTCGATGCTCTCGTGCTCGTAGACGGCCGGCAGGTTCTCGATCTGCTTGCGGATCAGGATCTCGTCGAGGGACTGGCTGGAGCGCCGGCTCCTGCCGATATCCGCCAGATGCGGAAATGACGACTGCAACTCGTTCGGGAATGTCGTCGGCCGGGCGATGAAGTAGCCCTGAACGAGATCGACCCCATACTCGCGACAGGCCAGAAACTCGGCCTCTGTCTCGATCCCCTCGGCGATCACCCGAGTGCCGAAGACGTGGGCCATGTGGACGATGTTCTTGACGAGGTGGCGCTTGCGCGGGCTCTGGTCGACATTTGCGACGAAATGGCGGTCGATCTTGAGATAGTCGACAGGGTAGTCGCACAGGAGTTTCATTTCGCCGTGACCGACACCAAAGTCGTCGATCGCCAGCTTGAAGCCGGCCTTGCGCAGCTTGGTGACCAGCGCTGCAAATTCGGGAACGCTGGTATTGTCGAAGCGCTCGGAGAATTCAAAACAGACCGATGACGGCGGAATGCTTGCCTTGCGAAGGTGCTGGACGAGCCGCTCGATAATGTGGTCGCCGTCCTTGATCAGCCGGACGTCGAGATTGACGAAAAGCGTGGCGGAAGCGAAGTCCGGCAGGGTAGAGAACCTGGCAAGCGCCCTTCCCGCCATCATCTGCTCGATGGCGAGAAGCTGTCCCGCTTCCTCGGCCTGGTCCAGCAGATCCAGGGGCGAGGTAAAGCCGATGCGGTCGAAGCCGCGCATCAGCGTCTCGTAGCCGAACACGGTTCCGGTCGCCACTTCGACGATGGGCTGGAAGGCACTTTCGAGCACCAGCTTGGAAAGGGTGAGCAACTGGTCTCCCGCATATCGCCTGAAAATGGCAGGCTCGATCAGGGAGGCCGATGTCATGATTTACTCCGTACGCGCAGGGGCCTGAAACACGCGCGGAGCCTCATCCATAATCCTGAACAAAACCTTTTCCCCACATGAACATTGGATGAAGGTTTTGTGACGGATGGATGACAGTATTTCAGCCGCGTGCTGCGAACGCCACCGCAATCAACGCCCAGCCCTGCATGGTAAGGTCGATTGCCAGGAACAGGCCAAGCATCCACAGGCTGTTCACCGGCCAGCCGAGCGCGATGACGATGCCCGCCAGCATCGTCACGATGCCGCCGAAGATAACCCAGCCGGCACCCCGCATCGGGCGCATCCTGAAGCCCACCCAGAGGCGGAATGCCCCGGCCACCAGCAGAGCCGCCGCCATGACGATGGTGAAAACCGCCGCCGTGAGCGCGGGATTCCAGAACGCCAGCAGACCCGCGATCGTGTAGAGAAGCCCGCTCAGGCCCCAGAAGATCGCCTCGCTCCAGCCCTTCACCTGGAAGGCATGGATGAACTGCGCTGCACCGCCGATCAGCATCAGCACGCCGATGTAGAAGACTGATGCGACCGTTGCCGCAAAGAGATTGAAGAAGGCCAGCAGGCCGAAAATCAGAAGCAGGATGCCAAGCGCGAGGAACCACCCCCACTTGTCCCGCACCTGAGCTGCACGCGGAGTTTCCATTCCAATTGCCATGGCCGTTCTCCCGATCCCATGAAACAACCCTGAGGATAGATCTGGAGCAGTATCGCACCGAGTCAATACAAGGGTTCCCCAGCGCCTTTTTTGGTTGATTGACCAGTCAATCAATTATACTTTCCCGGCAAATTGGAGACCCCTTCATGCCCCGGATCGGAATGGAGCCCTTGCGGCGCAAGGCGCTGGTCGACGCAACGTTGCGGGCGATCGGCCAACACGGGTCGCTCGACGTGACAATGTCGGACATCGCGCGGGAGGCCGGCGTGTCACCCGCCCTCGCTCACCATTATTTCGGCAGCAAGCAGCAGTTGCTGGTCGCGACGATCCGTAGTCTTCTGGGGCGCTTGCGCGCAGATGCCGTCGCCGCACTGGAACATCTCGACACACCGCGCGAGCGGCTCTCGGCGATCATACGGCTCTCCTTCCAGGCCGACCAGTTCGCACCGGAAACGGTTGCGGCGTGGCTTGCCTTCTATGTGGAGGCGCAGCGCACGGAAGAAGTTCGCAGGCTGCTCGTCGTCTATGCGCGCCGGCTGCGTTCCAACCTCCTCTACAGCCTTGAACGGCTCTGCCCACCGGACGATGCGGCACGTATCGCCGAGGGGGTCGCCGCGATGATCGACGGTCTCTACATTCGCCAGAGCCTGCGCTCCGCTCCGATCAGCAGCACCGCGTCGATCGCTCTCACCGAGGATTATCTCGATCTGCAGCTTCGCCTGTTCCCAACAGGCCGGACGGCATGACCACGCAAAGCCCATTCCAGCGCCAAGGAGAATGACCGTGCGCGCACAACCGAAAGCCAGCCATTTCATCGACGGAGAGTATGTCGAGGACGACGCCGGCACCGTCATCGAGAGCATCTACCCAGCCACCGGCGAGGTGATCGCCAGACTGCATGCCGCGACGCCGGCGATTGTCGATAAGGCGATAGCCTCGGCCAAGCGCGCCCAGGTGGAATGGGCCGCGATGAGCCCGATGGCGCGCGGACGCGTTCTGAAGCGCGCGGCCGAGATCATGCGCGAGCGCAATCGCGAGCTCTCGGAACTGGAGACGCTGGACACCGGCAAGCCGATCCAGGAGACAATCGTCGCGGACCCCACTTCGGGTGCGGACGCCTTCGAATTCTTCGGCGGCATTGCTCCCACGGCATTGAACGGCAGCCACATTCCGCTGGGGTCCGACTGGGCCTATACGAAACGCGTACCGCTCGGCGTCTGTGTCGGCATCGGGGCCTGGAACTACCCACAGCAGATCGCCTGCTGGAAAGGCGCGCCGGCACTTGCTAGCGGCAACGCCATGGTATTCAAGCCGTCCGAAAACACGCCGCTCGGCGCGCTGAAGATCGCCGAGATCCTGATCGAAGCGGGCCTGCCCAAGGGCGTCTACAACGTCATTCAGGGCGACCGCGCGACCGGGCCACTGCTCGTCGAACATCCGGACGTCGCCAAAGTATCGCTGACCGGCTCCGTGCCGACCGGCCGAAAGGTGGCAGCCGCAGCTGCCGGCCACCTGAAGCACGTGACGATGGAGCTTGGCGGCAAGTCTCCGCTGATCGTCTTCGACGATGCCGATATCGACAGCGCCATCGGCGGCGCGATGCTGGGCAATTTCTATTCGACCGGACAAGTCTGCTCCAACGGCACCCGCGTCTTCGTCCATAAGCGGATCAGGAAAGAGTTTCTCGGCCGGCTGAAGGCACGCACGGAAAAGATCGTCATCGGCGATCCGATGGACGAGGCGACACAGATGGGGCCGCTCGTCTCGCGGGCGCAACTGGACAAGGTGCTGGCCTATATCGACAAGGGCAAGGCCGAAGGCGCGACCCTGATCACCGGCGGCGGCATCCCCAACGACGTCTCCGGCGACGGTTGCTATGTGCAGCCCACCGTGTTCGCCGACGTCACCGACGGAATGACCATCGCCCGCGAGGAGATTTTCGGGCCGGTCATGTGCGTGCTGGATTTCGATGACGAGGCCGAGGTCATCGCCCGGGCCAACGCGACCGAATTCGGGCTCTCCGGCGGCGTTTTCACCGCCGACCTTGCCCGCGCCCACCGCGTGGTCGACAGGCTCGAGGCGGGTACTCTGTGGGTCAACACCTTCAACCTGTGCCCCGTCGAGATTCCTTTCGGCGGGTCCAAGCAATCAGGCTTCGGCCGCGAGAATTCCGCCGCCGCGCTGGAGCACTACACGGAATTGAAGACGGTCTATATCGGCATGGGACCGGTCGAGGCGCCCTATTGATTTCACCTCCCCTTGATGGGGAGATGACCCCTGCCCCTGCCCTGCATGAAAGCTAGAACATGAAGAATGCAGATTTCGTCATCATCGGCTCGGGGTCAGCGGGATCGGCCATGGCCTATCGCCTGTCGGAGGACGGCAAGCATTCGGTGATCGTCATCGAGGCGGGCGGTTCCGATTTCGGCCCCTTCATCCAGATGCCGGCAGCGCTCGCATGGCCGATGAGCATGAAGCGCTACAACTGGGGCTACCTCTCGGAGCCGGAACCCAATCTCAACAACCGACGCATCACCGCGCCGCGCGGCAAGGTGCTCGGCGGGTCTTCGTCGATCAACGGGCTCGTCTACGTACGCGGCCATTGCGAAGACTTCAATCGCTGGGAGGAGCTGGGCGCGCGAGGATGGGCCTATGCGGACGTCCTTCCCTACTTCAAGCGAATGGAAACAAGCCACGGCGGCGAGGAAGGCTGGCGCGGCTCGAACGGTCCGCTGCATGTGCGTCGCGGCCCCTTCGTGAACCCGCTGTTTCATGCCTTCATCGAAGCCGGCAAGGAAGCCGGTTTCGAACTGACCGACGACTACAACGGCTCTAAGCAGGAGGGCTTCGGCCTGATGGAGCAGACCATCCACCGGGGGCGGCGCTGGTCGGCGGCGAATGCCTATCTCAGGCCGGCGCTCAAACGGTCGAACGTGCAGCTTGTCTATGGCTTCGCGCAGAAGATCGTCATCGAGAACGGCCGCGCCACGGGCGTGGAAATCGAGAACGGCGGCAAGACGGACGTCATCACGGCCAATCGCGAGGTGATCGTCGCCGCTTCCTCGTTCAACTCTCCCAAGCTGCTGATGCTTTCGGGCATCGGACCGGCGGCGCACCTGCGGGAACACGGCATCGAGGTGACGGTCGACCGGCCGGGCGTCGGCGCCAACCTACAGGACCACATGGAGTTCTACTTCCAGCAAATCTCCAGGAAGCCCGTCTCGCTCTACTCCTGGCTTCCCTGGTTCTGGCAGGGTGTGGCCGGCGCACAATGGCTGTTGTCTAAAGGCGGTCTCGGCGCATCCAACCAGTTCGAGGCCTGCGCTTTCGTTCGCTCCGCACCGGGGCTCAAACAACCCGACATCCAGTACCACTTCCTGCCGGTGGCGATCTCCTATGACGGCAAGGCAGCCGCCAGGAGCCACGGGTTCCAGGTCCATGTCGGCTACAATCTCTCGAAGTCACGCGGCAACGTCACCCTGCGCTCCGCCGATCCGAAGGCGGACCCGGTCATCCGGTTCAACTACATGAGCCATCCGGAGGACTGGGAGAAGTTTCGCCACATCGTGCGGCTGACCCGCGAAATCTTCGGGCAGAAGGCGTTCGACGCTTATCGCGGCCCGGAAATACAACCCGGCGAAGCGGTGCAGACCGACGACGAGATCGATACTTTCCTGCGGGAGCATCTGGAAAGCGCCTACCATCCCTGCGGCACCTGCCGGATGGGCGACCGGAACGATCCCATGGCGGTGGTCGATCCGGAATGCCGCGTGATTGGCGTCGAAGGCTTGCGGGTCGCGGATTCGTCGATCTTCCCGCACGTGACCTATGGCAACCTGAACGGCCCCTCGATCATGACCGGGGAAAAGGCTGCCGATCATATCCTCGGCAAGCAACCCCTGCCACGCTCGAACCAGCAGCCCTGGGTAAACCCGCGAGCCGCCGTGAGCGATCGCTAGTCAGTGGTAGTCGTCTTCGCGCTGATGGCGGACGGCGGCCACCGTCACCGTTCCGCCATCGTCCACACGAAAGAGGATCACATAGCCGCTTGAGCCAAAAGGAACGAGGAGTTCGCGGAGCAAGGCATCTCCGCCGCGCGCCTTTCGGCAACTGAAGGGGAAGCGCTCAAGAAAGGTCACGGCCTCTGTAATCGCCTTGTAGGCGTGGGCTGCCGCGTCCTCGTCAAAATCAAGCAGATGGGAATACAGGCGACGCACATCATCGCGCGCCTTTGCCGACCACTTGACGATGTAGGTCATCTCTTGCCGTTCTCGGCTCGTTTGGCATCAAGCATGCCTTTCAGTTCACCAAGCACCTCGTCGGACGTGAAGTAGGTGCCGGTTCGCTCTGACTCAACCAGCGAAGCCAGTCCTCTCGCGATGAACTCGGCCTGCGTCTTGCGGTAATTGACCTGCGCCTTGACGGAATTTTCGATGAAGGCGGAAAGGCTTTCACCCTCCTTCAGCACGCTTTCCGCGGCAGCCCGCAGTTCCGGGTCGACGCGAAGCGATGGGAGCGTTGCAGTCCTCATGGCGAACCTCATGCGTTGCAATTGCGAGGCATCGTACTCCTTGCGCCAAGTCCGCGCAATACGGCCGTTCGCGTGTAATCTCAGAGAAAGCCGATCCACCTGCCGGCTACGATGGCACTGATCCAGATTACAAGCGAGATGACGGCGGAGACCCGCAACGGGGCGGATATCGAACCTTGCGTTACCGCAGCGCGCCAGCCGGGAGTGACGTGGACCACAAGCGCATTCCCGATGCCCAATGCCACCAGCCCCAGCTTTGCCAGGAAGGCCGTGTTCTGGATGTATTCCGTCGGCTTGACGGAGAAGAGGCATAAACCGGTCAGCACCGCGAGCGCCACTCCTTTGCCCGCCATGCGGGACAGGAAGACGGCTACCGTCTGGAGCGGCACCTTTTCAAACAGGCCGAGCAGTCTCAGATCAAGCGCCAGGATGGAGCCGAACAGCATTCCGATCGCCATGATGTGCGCGGCGTTGACCAACAGATAAACGGTCGGCGAGACGATCAGCGCCCGTGCGAGCGGTGTCTCGGCCAACAGCGCCAGCCACTCCAATCACCGATCCTCAGTTGGTCTGGATGCGTTCGGGGTAGATGTCGTAGGTCTTGTCCCCCACGGTTATCCGTACCGCCTTCAGCCGTTTCTCGTTCGGGTCGGTCGATCGGTTGCCCAGAGCAACGATGGCATCACCGACTTCCGCTTTGCCTTCAACGAAGCCGGAACGTTTCGTCTGGTTGGGGTTGCCAAGTTCCACCCGCCAGACGCCGTCCTGCGCCTCCACTTCCATGGAAGGATGCGGCGGCGCGAACGAGATCGATCGGATCGTGCCCCTCAGCTCGATCTGGTCAGCTTCCGCCCATGACCACCCGTGGTGAGCCGCTGCAGTGGTTGCTGCGGCAGAGACAAGAAAAACAGAAGCCAGCAATCGCGGCCATGACATTCGTATCATCACGTTCTCCCCAGTTCCTCGGGACACGAAGGGGAAATATGGATCCGATCCGTCAAGACCAGCCGTTTCACCGTGAAGTGATCTCACCGTCGGAAAATAGCCTTTGGATAGAGACAGACCAGATTTGACCAAACTCCCAATGGCGCTAAATGCCATGCGTTGCCAGTAACATGTCACTGCAAGGGTTCGGGGAACGATGCCAAATCGACGCGCACGAACAGAACGGGTGACCTTGCAGGACGTTGCAACTGCGATAGGCGTCAGTTCGATTACGGTATCGAGAGCGCTCAGGGAGCCTGAAATCGTCTCGCAACCGTTGCGCGAGAAAATCCTGCAGCAGGTCGAAAAGATGGGGTATGTCCCCGATCTCGCCGCTCGGGCCCTGGCCAGCCGCCACAGTGGGGTGATCGGCGTGCTCGCACCCGCCCTCACCAGCCACGCCCATCTCAGCATCATGCGCGGCATCGAAGATCGCGTTCGCGAGTCCAACCTGCGCATCCAATACGCCGACACGCGCCAGGACCCGGAGGAAGAACGCCGGCAGCTGCGGCTGTTCCTTTCGCAGCACCCGGCGGGCATCCTCCTGTCCGGCCTGCACCACCTGGACGGTACGCACGATCTGCTCAGCCGCCCCTCATGCCCCGTGGTACAGATCGTCGATCTTCACATGATGCCGACCGGCATGGCAGTCGGCATCAACCACCGCGATGCCAGCGCTACGGCCATCCGGCACCTCATCTCTTGCGGCTATCGCAGGATCGGGCTGATTGGTGGCACACGGGATATAAGGTCCGAACGACGGCAGGAGGGTTATTCCCAGGCAATGCAGGAGGCAGGTCTAGCCGACCCCTTGCTGATGGCGTGGGAGGACGCGTTCACAAGCGTCCAGCTTGGGTGCCAGCTGCTCCAGCGTCTCAAGGCCCAGGTCCCGGACCTCGACTGCGTTTTCTGCCAGAACGACGACCTGGCGCTGGGCGCCTTGTTCGAGGCGCAACGCCTCGGCCTTCAGGTACCCGACTTCGGCATCTGCGGCTATAACGACCTCGGCTTTTCAGCCTATTGCGAACCCGCGCTCACGACCGTGCAAGTGCCGCGCTTCGAGATGGGGTATCGGGCGATCGACCTGTTGATCCGGGCCGTCAACGGCGAACAGCCGCCGACAGCACCGATCGATCTCGGATTTGAGATCGTCGAGCGGGGAACGACGCGCCGTCGGTCCTAGGGCCTCTCCGGCGCGCCGAAGGACGGTCAGATATCGCTTGCCGCGTTGGAGAACAGATCGGCGGCCTGTCCGGCGGTCATGCGGCGAACCTCTGCCTCATCGCGCCGGTTGGCGAACAGCTCGCTCGCCATCAGCTGATCTGCAAGATCGGCTGGCAGGGAGAGGATCACCCGTTCCCCTTCGTACCGGATGCCGATCCCGCCCTGGCGCCTTGCGGTGATCATGCCGCCGGCCACGGTGTTATGGGTGTCCGGGTCGATCAGGATGAAGGCACCCGTCAAACGGTTCTGCTCATAAGCATCGAAGATCGCGTGCTCGTCGAAGGACAGCTGGACCTTGCCGATGGCATTCATCGGGAGGCGTTCAGTGTGAGTACGCCAGGAGCCGGTGGCCAGTTCCAGCTGCGACGCAGGCTTGACCGAGACGCGCTGACGGCGCGAGCCGCTCTTCAGCCAGTAGCGCTTGCCCGGCTCGATGCCGTCCGGCTGCAAGGCCACGATCTGCGCTTCGAACTCCAGCCCGGTCATCGGCTGCGCATCGAGAGAAACGATCATGTCGCCGCGCGAAACGTCGACCTGCCGGTCGAGAACCAGGGTGATCGCATCGCCGGCGACGGCCGCATTGCGAACCAGATCGAACGTGACGATCTGCTTGACGTTGGCGATCATGCCCGACGGAAGGATGGCGACGCTATCACCCGGCTTGACCGAACCGCCGGCAACCGTACCCTGATAACCACGGAAGCTCTCGCCGGGGCGGGAAACACGCTGGACCGGCAGGCGGAAACCACCTGCCTGGGTGGAGCGGACGGTCGCAAGCTCCAGCGTTTCGACCAGCGTCGGCCCATCATACCATGGCATCACCGATCCGGCCGGATAGACGACGTTCTCGCCCTTCAGCGCCGACATCGGAATGGCGGTGATCTGCCGGACGCCGAGTGACAGCGCCAGTTCCTTGAATTCGTGCGTGATGCGGTCGAAGACAGCCTTGTCGTAGTCGACGAGGTCGATCTTGTTCACCGCCAGAACGAACTGGCGAATGCCCATCAGCGCCGCGATCGTCGCATGACGGCGGGTCTGTTCCAGTAGGCCGGCACGCGCATCCGCGAGCAGCACCGCAAGATCGGCGGTCGAGGCGCCGGTCGCCATGTTGCGGGTATATTGCTCGTGGCCGGGCGTATCGGCGACGATGAACGAGCGGCGCTCGGTGGCGAAATAGCGGTAGGCGACATCGATCGTGATGCCCTGCTCGCGCTCGGCCTGCAGTCCGTCGAGCAGCAGCGCGAAATCGGGGAGGCCGAGATCGTTCTGCTTGCCCGAGTCCCGTTCGAGACTTGCGGCCTGATCTTCCTTGACCGCCTTCGTATCCCAGAGAAGCCGACCGATCAGAGTCGACTTGCCGTCATCGACGCTACCGCAGGTGATAAGACGCAAAGGGCGCGTGTCGCGAGCCGCAGGAACGGCTTCTGCGGCGGGAAGAACGGCGGTTGCAATGGCAGAGGCAGTCATTTCAGAAATATCCTTCGCGTTTCTTCTTCTCCATCGAACCGGACTGATCCCGGTCGATGGCGCGTCCCTGCCGTTCGGAAACGGTAGCGATTTCAAGCTCGGCAATGACTTCGTCGAGTGTGGTGGCACGGGAACGGATGGCGCCGGTGAGCGGGAAGCAGCCGAGCGTGCGGAAGCGGATGGAGCCCTTCTGGACGGTTTCGCCCGGCAGCAATTCCAGACGCGGGTCTTCGGCAAGCACCATCATGCCGTCGCGCTCCACATAAGGGCGCTCGGCGGCGAAATAGAGCGGCACGAGGGGAATATCCTCGGCCTGGATGTAGCGCCAGATATCGACCTCGGTCCAGTTGGAGAGCGGGAACGCCCGCACGCTCTCTCCCTTGCGGACCATGCCGTTATACACGTTCCACAATTCCGGCCGCTGGTTGCGCGGGTCCCATTTGTGGTCCGGCGTGCGGAACGAGTATATCCGCTCCTTGGCGCGGCTTGCCTCCTCGTCGCGCCGCGCACCGCCGAAGGCGGCGTCATACCGGCCGGCGTCGAGCGCCTGCTTGAGCGCCTCCGTCTTCATGATGTCGGTATAGCGAGACGACCCATGGGTGAACGGCGTGACGTTCTCCGCCTTGCCGCGCGGATTACTGTGAACCACGAGCTCGAGGTCGTATCGCGCGGCCGTCTCGTCGCGGAACTGGATCATCTCGCCGAATTTCCAGCCGGTATCGACATGCAGAAGCGGGAACGGCACGCGACCGGGATAAAACGCCTTGCGCGCCAGATGCAGCAGGACGGAGGAGTCCTTGCCGATGGAGTAGAGCATCACCGGCCGCTCGAATTCGGCAGCTACCTCACGGAAGATGTGGATCGCCTCGTTCTCCAGCGCCTTCAGGTGCGGATCGAGCGGTGTCTTGGTCGACGAAGCAGGCTTCTGGTCTGCTGCGTAAATGATATCGGGCATGCATTATCTCCAGGGCGAGCGGCTCAGCCCGCCGGCTAGGTCGATTAAAGTGAACTCGAATTCAGTGAGGGGGCCGCCGCTTCCGGGACATGCAGGCCGCATTCCCGCTTCTCGTCGTTCTCCCACCACCAGCGACCGGCACGTTCCGGCTCGCCGGGCTTGATGGCGCGGGTACAGGGTTCGCAGCCGATCGAGGGGAAGCCACGCGTGTGCAGCGGGTTGGTGGGAACGGCATGTGCCTCGACGTAGGCGTTGATCTGCTCAAGCGACCAGTCCGCGAGCGGATTGACCTTGATGAGGCCGCGCTCCGCGTCGTATTCCACGAAAGGTGTCGCTGCCCGGTTGCCGGACTGGCTGCGGCGCAGGCCGGTCACCCATACCGTGGCGCCTTCAAGTGCCCGGGCAAGCGGCACCAGTTTCCTGACATGACAGCAGGCATGGCGGGCTTCGACGCTCTCGTAGAAACCATTCAGACCATACCGGGCGGCATATTCATCGACCTCTGCCTTGGCCGGATGGAACCGGCGGATATCGATGCCGAAGCGCTCCTCCGTCTCATCGATCAGCGCCAGCGTTTCGGGAAAGAGACGGCCGGTCTCAAGGGTAGAGACTTCGATGTCCAACTGCTCCAGACCAATCGCCGCCGAGATAACCTGATCCTCGATCCCGAGGCTCGTCGTGAACACAGCGCGGCCGAATTCGCCCGCAAGCGACAAACGACCGGCAAGATCAAGCTTCTCAAACTGGGCATCGAGTGTCGCGGCAAGTTCGGCCAGACGGGGGCCGGAGGCATCGTGGATCGTCATGAGGTTCTTCCGTATTCTTTGAGCGATTATGAAGATTCAACCGGGGTCAGGCCAGAAACAGCGATTTCGTGACGTGCCGATGATGAGCAAATCTCACTCCAAAGCCCCGCCCGGGGTAGAAAAGCTGCCGTCTGGCGCACGGATGCGGTGGTGCGTTTGAATTTCCGCCACCTTTGCTCTACAGAGTAAGAGCGTCGTATCCTGACCAGAATGGAAGCAGGCAACGGCATCTGTTCTGCATTGGTTGCGTGATGATTTCCCAGAAGACGAGATACGCGCTGAGGGCGCTGACGGCTTTGGCGCGAGCGGAGCCCGGCTCGTCCATGATGATTTCCGAGATCGCGACCCAGCAATCCATACCGAAGAAATTTCTCGAGCAGATCCTGCTCGACCTCAAGCATGCCGGCATCGTCTCCAGCCGTCGCGGCAAGCAGGGCGGCTACCTGCTCCTGAAGCCGGCGGACACGATCACCTTCGGCGAGATCCTGAGACTGATCGACGGCCCGATCGCGCCCCTGCCCTGCCTCTCCGTGACCGCCTATCGCAAATGCGAGGATTGCGACGGCGAACAGTCGTGCGAGATCCGCCACGTCTTCGCCCGCGTTGCCGATGCGACACGCGACGTGCTGTTCAGCACGACGATCGCCGGTGCCGTGGGGGACATGAAAAAATCACGGGAAGCCCTCAGCGCCTGAACCCGGTGCAAAGTAAGCCTGGGACAAAGGGCCACGGCTGATATACGGTCCAATAGCGTACTCTGTAACAATTCCATGACGACGAATGGAACAAAATCGCTTCAGAAAGATTCGGAAAGTTTCCGGAGCGGAATGGAGATCAATATGGCAATGTCGGCGCATATCCACGTCAAACCCGAGGATCACATCCTGACTCTCCAGGAGGCCATCGAGCCGGTCTACAATCGGCTCGCCCTCGAATGTGAGGCGAGGATCATCGATGCTGCCGTCAAGGCCGGCTGGTCCGCACAGGAAGCGGTTGCAGCGATAGAGGACCTGCGCAAGCGCGACATCCTGGACAGCACGCACTAGGGCCAATCGATGGCCCGCCGGGCAAGACAAGTACGACTGAAATGATCCGAACACTGACTTAAGCGGCCGCCTGCAAAGAGGGCGGCCTATCGCGTATTTGGCAGGCGTCTTCCGTGGACGTTGCGCGTTCTTCCCAGCATCCGACAGGATCTCCGCGCAATAAAAAAGCCCGCATCTGCGGGCTTTTTAGGCTGGTCGGAGTGGCAAGATTCGAACTTGCGACCCCCACGTCCCGAACGTGGTGCGCTACCAGACTGCGCTACACTCCGTGACCAGCGGCGCCTCTATAGACCAGCCATTCGGGTTCGACAAGCGGTCGTCGGGGAAAATTTACGGGCTGGAGAGCACGACCTGTGCGGCCAACAGCTATGGACTGGCGTGGCAAAAAGGCGGCGGTCGAAGATTTTTCCTTCTCAGGCTCCCCGATGGCTCCGACAGCCACCCGAAATCTGTTAGGGGCCTCCCACAACGTCCTGAAGGACGGGGGTACATAAAGGGTTTCAGGGACATGAACCGTCACATCATTGCATCTACCGCCATATTCGCCATCCTGCTTTCCGCCTGCACGACAACCGGTGTGCCTGCCAATCCGATCGAGGCCCGCTGGGTCGGCCAGTCGGCAGGCAAGTTCTTCGCGAAATACGGCCCTCCGCTCAGCGATACGCAGGCAGGCTCCACGACGCTCTACAACTGGCGCGGCGGCTACAAGCGTATCAAGCAGCAGAACGGCCGGAACGGCAGCGTCAGCTGCGCCGCCCAGATCACCGTCGATGCGAACTACAGCATCCGCGACATCCGCATCACCGCGGACCGGCCGGGCGCAAAGGGCGCGAGCTATTGCGAAGAGCTGCTGACCGAAGAGTAGAGCTGCCCGCCTGGCCTTGACTTGCGAAAGCCCGCCCACCCGGCGGGCTTTTTTGCTGCCGGCGTGTCCGCTTGTGTCATTTCCGTTCCGATGGCACGGTAGACGGGGTCGATGTGCGGGGGACCGGACATCCAAGCCCATCCATACAGGCCCGGACATACAAGCACGTACATCTGGCAACAACGATCGATCGCCCCATGGATATCCTTCGGCTCTCGCTGGCATTTTTCCTTGGCACCGCTTCCGCCGGCGCAACGGAGGTTGCAGGCGCCGTATCGGAACCCGTGGAATGCCTCTCCTCCTGGACGGACGAAGTCTCGGGCGATGAGCTGTGCATCGGCAAGGAAACATTCAACCGGGATCTGTGCACCGGCATCGAATACTTCGCCAACCGGAGCCAGGTGCCGACGGAATTCTTCGCCCGGCTGATCTGGCGCGAAAGCCTGTTCCGGCCCGATGCGATCAGCCCGAAGGGTGCGGAAGGCATCGCCCAGTTCATGCCGGGAACGGCGAGGCTGCGCGGGCTTGCCAACAGCTTCGACATCCTGCCGGCGCTCAACGCTTCGGCCACCTACCTTCGCGAACTCAGGGATCGCTTCGGCGGGTTCGGCCAGGCCGCCGCCGCCTACAATGCGGGTGAAGCCGGGTTGCGAAACTTCGTGAACGGCGGCAGCCTGCCCTTCGAGACGCGCGCCTATGTGATCGCCATCACCGGCTATACGGTCGAGCAGTGGACGGCGGACCCACCGGACGCAGCGGCAGCGCCGCTCGATCGCGAAAAACAGTTCGTCGAAAGCTGCGTCGCGCTCGCCGAAAGCCGACGTCTCTCCCCCGGCAGCCTTATCGGGGAAGGCCCATGGGCGCCATGGGGCGTGCAGCTTGCCGCCCATGCCAGCCCGCAGGTGGCGCGGACGTTGTTTGCAAGGGCCGTCGCAGCACTGCCGGCGCCGCTCGCCAGCGAACTCCCCGTCATCGTCCACCAGACGCGCGGCAATTTCGGCCATCGCGGCCGCTATGCGGCGAGGATCGGTCGCGATACGCGAGCCGAGGCGAGCAAGGTCTGCACCGAGATCAAGGCAGCCGGTGGCGCCTGCACGGTATTCAGGAATTAGGGAGCGGCCAGGCCGGGCAGAAGCGATGGTCGGCGGGCTTATGAATGCCGAGCGACAGTTCGCGCGTGACACCAATAGTTGCGAACGCAACCAGAGCGACGCCCGGATTGCCGAAATCGAACAGTTAGACCTGGCCGACCCAGCAGCGAAGAAGATGGCTTTCGAAGGCCCGCCGGTAACGCGGCGAGCCTTCTCGCATGAAAAATTAGCTGTTGTCCTCAACCGGCGCGGACGGCCCATTCTTATTGATCGAGGCTATAGCGTTTTGCGCACCGGCCTTCGATGAATAGCCCTCGGTCGAAAAAAGCATTCGTTATTATACTTGAAACGGGCGCGAAACTCGCCAGCCTTGTCTTTGTAGATTTCGAATTTGTGAGCCATTTTTCTCTCCTTACGCAGTGCGGTTCTTCATTGCGCCGACAATGATCGTCATCAGCGCACCGCCTGCACCACCCGCAATCAACTGACTTACAATTCCACCGATACTCAAATCGCCAGCCTGTGAAGCGGCCGAAACAGCAGGCATCAAAAGCGTTATAATTTGTCCCAGAATACCGCCGCCGACAGCCCCGGCAATCGTGTTGCCGATTGTACCGATATCGAATTTCGAAGAAGCCTTTCCAGCGGCATTTCCGCCGACAGCCCCCGCGATAAGATTGATCAATATCTGTTCCATAGAATCGCCTCCCAACGATGAATCCATCATGCCGAGAATACGACGACTTACAAGCCGAAGACTTGCGGCCCAAAAACGTTACCTATGTCTCAGGAATAAACCGTAATCTATACGTCCAGAACGGACCGGCAGGGGGTGGCTGGGGCGCCAGGATTCGAACCTGGGAATGCCGGTACCAAAAACCGGTGCCTTACCGCTTGGCGACGCCCCACCGTGACAGGCCTTCATGCAGCGTTCAAATCGCTGCTTCGGCAAGTGCGGCTTGCTCTAGCAAAGCTTGATGGCCGCGGCAATCGGTCCTTTCAAGGTTTTTGCAGATTTCCCACGCCGGCTCGTGCTAGACGGGAAGGATGTGAAAGGGCCGCCCATCGGTCGGCAGGGAAAGTGCATGGCAGACGGAAACGACGCGCGGGAGCCGGACTTCGATCGCGAATTCCAGCCGTCCTATGGAGAGCCGGTACCGGTTGCCCCGGGCGTCCAGCGGCTCACGGTCAACAACCCCTCCCCCTTCACCTTCCACGGCACCAATTCCTATATCGTCGGGCGCGCGTCCGTCGCCGTGATCGATCCGGGACCGGAAGACGAGGCGCATTTCCAGGCGCTGTTGGCGGCGCTGAAGGGCCGCGACGTCACCCATATCTTCGTCAGCCACACGCATCGCGACCACTCGCCGCTCGCCCGCCGGCTCAAGGAGGCGACCGGAGCGCTTCTCGTCGCCGAGGGGCCGCATCGCGCCTCACGTCCGCTGTTTGCCGGAGAGGTCAATCCGTTTGCGGAGAGCGCCGACAGCGATTTCCGGCCGGATATCGAGGTCGCCGATGGCCAGACCATCGACGGCGACGGCTGGAGCATGACGGCGGTTCACACGCCCGGCCACACCGCGAACCATACGGCTTTTGCGCTGGAGGGTCGCGGCGTGCTGTTTTCCGCCGATCACGTGATGGCCTGGGCGACGACAATCGTCGCGCCGCCCGACGGCTCGATGGCCGATTTCATGACCTCCGTCGAAAAGCTTCTGTCACGGGATGACCGCATCTTCCTTCCCGGCCATGGCGGGCCGGTGCGGGAACCGGCTTCATTCCTCAGGGGCCTGCGGGCCCATCGGCGGATGCGCGAGCGCGCCGTTCTCGAGCGCATCCGGGCCGGCGACCGGCTGATCCCGGACATGGTACGGGCGATCTATACGAGAACAGACCCGCGGCTGCACGGGGCAGCGGCCCTTTCCGTCCTCGCCCACCTGGAAGATCTGGTCGAAAAGGGACGTGTCTCGACGGAAGGGGCACCTTCCCTGAACGGCACCTACTTTCCCGCCTGAACCCTCCTTTCGTCGTGATGGAACGCGACGTCCTTCTTTCCGTTGTCGTGGGCGGCTCAAGACCGCCCATCGACATAAGGACGAGGATGACCATGAAAACGATCACACTTGCAGCTGCCGTCACTCTTGTTTCCGCAGCCGCCGCGTTTGCCCAGACAACGATCACCGCGCCGATCGTCATCCTTCCGGAGGCCGCGCCATCGGCGCCGGCACATCTGCTGGCCAGCAAATTCGACGACTATGACGTCTATGGCGCCGACGGCAAGGAGATCGGCGAGATCGAGGATATCGTGCTCAACGTGGATGGCACCATCGCAGCCGTAGCGCTCGAGGTCGGCGGCTTCCTCGGCATCGGCGAGAAGGACGTGCTGGTCGATTGGAGCGCGCTGGAGATCACCACCCAGGACAACGATCTCCGCATCACCGCGCCGACGCTGACCCGCGAAGTGCTGGAACAGGCGGCAGCCGTCGATCTCGACAAGATCGGCGTTACCCGCAACTGACGCGCAGCGGAGGCGGCTGGCATGACGTCAGCCGCCGGCTATGCCCAACAGCTCGGCGTCCAGCCTTTTCAGGAAATCGTCGGCGACCGCGGCACTCATGCCCAGGTCGTGCGGGCCATAGCGGGATGTGACGCGAACATCCACGGATGTGGTTTCTGCATCCTCGCGCAGCCGGATGACGACATCGAACGGCAGGCCAAAGACCAACGTTTCGGCTTCGCCCTGAAGCAGCACGACGCCGGGCGGAGCAACGAGCGGAGCAGGCAGGGAAGGCTCCGGCCGCGGCAATGGAATAGGCACGCTGGCGAGCGGCAGCGGGCCATCCTCGGAGGCGACCTCGTCCGCCGGCGGTGCCGGCTCGGGTTCAGCCAGTTCGGGTTGGGCCAGCTCGGCACCTTCCTGCTTGACGATTTCGATGCGCGAGGAGAGCGCCGCGGCCTTCACCCCTTCGAACACGCGGTCGATAGCACCCTCGTAGCGACGGCCGGCAAGGCCCGGATAGGCCGCGACCTGTTCCTGACGATCCGCGGTCGTCGGGGATGCAGGCCTCACCAGCCATTGCTGGTCATAGTCCGGGACGGCGAGGTAGGGAGGCGGATCCTGAACATCGGTCGTGACATCGTATAGCGGAGGCCGGGTCAGGTAGAGTGCGGCTCCCGTTGCGACGACGGCAAGCGGCACGCCGGCGTAGAGCAGTGCCTTGGCGGAGGCGATGCCGCCCTCCGCACCTTTTTGCCACAGACGCACGAGGCCGATCATCGCGAGCGGCACGGCGGCTGCCCCGATGGCTGCCGACAAAAGGACGAGCGCCAGGAAGTCCGGCGTCCTGAGCGGGCCAAAGCGGTGGCCAAGGACTGCCAGCACAAACAGCAGCAGCGCTGCACCGCCGATACGGCTCGCGGCGTAGGCGGAGTGGGACATGGGCCGGACGTAACGGACAGTCATGAATCAGATGCACCCGGATTGGCGATATCAACCTTGCCTGTGTAGAACAGGACGACACACATGGGAATCGGCAAGTTGTCCGCGTCTGAATTGGAGGTTTGTCATGCGCTACCCCTTCCTTACCGCTTTGGCCCTCACCGCGCTGCCTCTGCTGGCTTCCTGCCAGACAATGACGCCGGAGGAGCGCCGCGCCGCCGACCAGCGCACCTGTGCCGGCTACGGCTTCAGAGCCGGGACTGACGCCATGGCCGGATGCCTGCTCGACCTCGATCTCGACCGCCGCGCAGACATGCGCAGCTGGCGCGACCAGCAAAACCGGACGATGTGGGGCCCCATGTATGTCGAACGCCGGGTCATCATCCGGGACAAGCATTAAGAGAATTCCGCAGGCTTTGCGTTTGCGCAAGGATTTCACGCGCATGCAGGCTAGGTTGAAGCCACCTTGGCCCCGACAGCGGTGAAGGGCTATTCATGACCAGGAGGCATCAAATGACTTTGAAAACTCTTCTTTTTTCCGCCGCAGTCAGCCTCATGTCCGCCTCGGTAGCGCTGTCAGCGACCGTGGACGTTTTCAAGGATGCTAATTGCGGCTGCTGCGGCGGCTGGATCGTCCATATGCAGAGGAGCGGCTTCCTGGTTTCGGCCACCGACGTCATGCACGAGGAGATGGACGTCCTCAAGGAAAAGGCCGGCATCGGCTCTGATCTGATCTCCTGCCACACGGCATTCGTGGAAGGCTACGTCATCGAGGGGCATGTGCCCGCCGCAGACGTGGCGCGACTTCTGGCCGAGCGGCCGGACGCCATCGGCCTTTCGGTGCCGGGCATGCCTGCCGGTTCTCCCGGGATGGAGGGAGCGACAGCCGAGCCCTACGACGTGCTGCTCATCCACAAGGATGGCGGGACCGAGGTCTTCGCCAGCCACTGATCCGGGCGCTGGATTGGGAGTTTGGGCTCGCGCCTCAGTTCTTCTGGCGTCCTTGGGCAATTGCCGCCTGAGCCGCAGCGAGCCGCGCGATCGGCACACGGAAGGGCGAGCACGAGACATAGTCGAGACCGGCCTCCTCGCAGAAGGTGATCGAGGCCGGATCGCCGCCATGCTCGCCGCAGATGCCGAGCTTCAAGTCTGCGCGGGTCTTGCGCCCGCGCTCCGCAGCCAGCCGGATCAGTTCTCCCACGCCGTCGAAATCGAGCGAGATGAACGGGTCCTGCTCGATGATGCCCTTGCGCTGGTAGACCGGAATGAAGGACGCCGCATCGTCGCGCGAGATGCCGAATGTCGTCTGCGTCAAGTCGTTGGTGCCGAAGGAGAAGAACTCGGCCGTCTCGGCAATGACGTGGGCCCGGAGCGCCGCACGCGGCAGCTCGATCATCGTGCCGGCGAGATAGCCGATGGTCATGCCGGTCTCCCCGCCGACCTCGATGGCGACGCGGTCGATACAGGCCTTGACATAATCCAGCTCGGCGCGAAGGCTGACGAGCGGCACCATGATCTCCAGCTCGACCGCCTCGCCCGTCTCGCGGGCGGCTGCAACGACAGCCTCGAATATGGCGCGGGCCTGCATCTCGGCTATCTCGGGATAGGAAATGGCGAGCCGGCAGCCGCGATGTCCGAGCATCGGGTTGAACTCGTGCAGCGCATCCACCCGGCGGCGCAGGAAGGCGGCGTCCATGCCCATCGCTTTCGCGACCTCGGCGATCTCCTCGTCCGATTTCGGCAGGAATTCGTGCAGCGGCGGATCGAGCAGGCGGATCGTTACCGGCAGGCCGTGCATGATCTCGAAGAGTTCGGTGAAATCGGAGCGTTGCATCGGCAGGAGCTTGGCGAGCGCTTCGCGCCTGCCCGCCTCGTCCTCGGCCAGGATCATTTCGCGCATGACGTGAATGCGCTCGCCTTCGAAGAACATGTGCTCGGTTCGGCAAAGGCCGATACCTTCTGCGCCGAAGGAGCGGGCAGCGCGGGCATCCTGCGGCGTGTCGGCATTGGTACGCACCGTCATGCGGCGCGCCTTGTCCGCCCATTGCATGAGCCGGCCGAAATCGCCGGAAAGCTCCGGCTGCATCATCGGCACATTGCCTTTCAGGACATGGCCGGACGAGCCGTCGAGCGTGATTATGTCGCCCCGCTTCAGCGTGATGCCGCCGGGGCAGATGAGCTGCTCGTTGCGCAGATCGACGCGCATCGAACCAGCGCCGACAACGCACGGAATTCCCATGCCACGGGCAACCACGGCCGCATGGCTGGTCATGCCGCCGCGCGTCGTCAGGATCGCTTCGGCGGCATGCATGCCGTGGATATCTTCCGGACTGGTCTCGATCCGGACGAGGATGACCTTGCGACCTTCCGCTTCCGCCTCGACAGCCTCTTCCGCCGTGAAGACGATCTCACCGGATGCCGCACCGGGTGACGCGGGCAGGCCGGATCCCATGATGACCCTCTCCACACGGGGATCGATGGTCGGGTGCAGCAGCTGGTCGAGCGACGGGGGTTCGATCCGGCTCACCGCTTCGTTCTCGGTGATCAGCCGCTCGTCCACCATGTCGACGGCAATCTTCATGGCAGCGCGGGTCGTGCGCTTGCCGGAACGGGTCTGGAGCATCCAGAGCCTGCCGCGCTCGACGGTGAATTCGACGTCCTGCATGTCGCGGTAATGGGCCTCCAGCCTGTCGCAGATCTCGCTGAACTCCCGGAAGGTCTCCGGCATCAGCTTTTCCATCGATGGCTTTTCGGAGCCGGACGCGAGCCGCCCCTCTTCCGTCAGCGATTGCGGCGTGCGTATGCCCGCAACGACATCCTCTCCCTGCGCATTGACGAGGAACTCTCCATAAAGCTCCTTGCGCCCGGTCGAGGGGTTTCTCGTGAATGCAACGCCCGTGGCCGAGGACGAACCGAGATTGCCGAACACCATGGCCTGCACGTTGACCGCCGTTCCCCAATGCTCGGGGATCCGGTGCAGCATCCGGTAGGTCATGGCGCGCTGGTTCATCCAGCTCGAAAAGACGGCTGCGATTGCCTGCCAGAGCTGGACATGCGGGTCCTGCGGAAACGTGTCGCCGAGTTCCTCTTCGATGACCTGCTTGTACAGGCTGACCACATGCTGCCATTCGACGGCGGAAAGATCGGTGTCGTATTCGTGGCCGTGGCGTGCCTTCTCGTCCTCCAGGATTTCTTCGAAAACCTCATGGTCGAGACCCATGACGACATCGGCGTACATCTGGATGAAACGCCGATAGCTGTCCCAGGCGAAGCGTGCGTCGCCGGCATCGTGGCCCAGCGCCTGGACCGTCTCGTCGTTGAGACCGAGGTTCAGAACGGTGTCCATCATGCCCGGCATGGAGGCGCGGGCGCCGGAGCGGATCGATAACAGCAGTGGGCTGGTGGCCCCGCCGAAGGTCCGCCCGGTCTCTGCCTCCATGGCAGCGATACCGTCAAGAACCTGCGCCATCAGCGCTTCAGGAAGGGTTTTTTCATGCTGGAAATACCATGAACAGGCATCGGCAACGATGGTGAGGCCAGGAGGAACCGGCAGTCCGAGATTGGCCATTTCGGCAAGATTGGCACCCTTGCCGCCCAGAATGGCAACATCCGAAACGCCTCCTTCCGCCTGTCCCCTTCCGAAGCGGTAAACCCACTTCTCCATCGCCCGTTCTCCACCCGTGGCAGTCTGTTTCAGCACGAATACAGCTTTTGCGGCAGTTTGGAAACGGATGGAGGCACGATTATGTTGCGTTGCAGCAACAGGTCTCGGATCCGGTGGATCAGACCGCCTCGCGCAGTTGTTCGGCGGTCTGCAGATCCACGGAAACCAGCTGCGAAACCCCCTGCTCCGCCATGGTGACGCCGAACAGGCGGTTCATGCGCGCCATGGTGATGGGATTGTGGGTGATGATGACGAAGCGCGTTTCCGTCGATGCCGCCATCTCGTCCATCAGGTTGCAGTAGCGCTCGACATTGTGGTCGTCGAGCGGCGCGTCCACCTCGTCCAGCACGCAGATCGGCGCCGGATTGGTGAGAAAGACGGCGAAAATCAGCGCCATGGCAGTAAGCGCCTGTTCGCCGCCCGAAAGCAACGTCATGGTCTGCGGCTTCTTGCCCGGCGGGCGGGCAAGGATTTCCAGTCCGGCTTCCAGCGGATCGTCGGATTCGATCAGTTGCAACTCGGCGGTGCCACCACCGAACAGATGGGTGAAGAGACGCTGGAACTCGGTGTTCACCACGTCGAAGGCGGCGATCAGCCGCTCGCGACCTTCGCGGTTGAGGTTCTGGATCGCGCCGCGCAGCTTGCGGATCGCATCGATGACGTCATCGCGCTCGCGGGTCAGCATGTCACGCTTCTCCGAAAGCTCCTGCTGTTCCTCGTCGGCGCGCAGGTTGACGGCGCCGAGGCGCTCACGCTCCATCTTCAACCGGTCCACCTCGCGCTCGATGTCGCGGACATCGGGAAGCTCCGCTGCGGGCGTCAGCCCGGCGATGCGCAGGACCTCGTGCGGCGGCACGCCCAGCGCTTCCTGAATGCGAAGCTCGCTGTCGTGGCGGCGTTCGGCGGCGGATACGAGGCGCTCTTCGGCGCGACCGCGCTTCTCGCGCGCTTCCGCAAGGTCGGAGAGTGCTGTCGTTGCCACCCGGTCCGCATCGCGCTGGCGGGTTTCGGCCTCGACCAGCCGATCCCCGGCTGCCTTGCGTGCCTCCTCGGCCTTCAGGAGTTCAGACTGCAGGGTACGGCGGCGATCCTCGAATTCCTCCGGTGCCGCCTCCAAGTCGGCGATTTCCTCGCGGGCCTCTTCCTCGCGCTCGCGAAGCGTTGCCACATGATCCTCGGCGCTCGCCGCCCGCGCCTGCCAGGCCGAGCGCTCCTGCGCGATCGCGGCCAGCCGCCGGCGCCGAGCCTCGGTTTCCCGGCTCAGCCCTTCATAACGGGCTCGCGCCTCGGCCAGCACGCCACGATCGGTCGCCACGGCCACCTGCTGTTCACGCAGCCGCTCATCGACGGAGGAAAGATCGGGGGCATCCTCCAGCTCGACGCGCGCATTCTCTTCCTGGAGCAGAACCTCGTCGATCTGCGACCTGACCTGGTTTACGGCTTCGGTGACCACATCGCGCCGGCGAAGCAGGTCTCCCGCCGCCCGTTCGGCCAATGCCAGCGCATCGCGCGCTTCAGTCAGCTGTCGGGTGGCGATACGGCTGCGGTCGCGGGCATCGGCAAGGCGGGCCTCTTCGCTGGCGATGCCCGAGGCTGCAACGGCCAGAGCGTCCTCCGCATCGGCCAGCATCACCCGCGCCTCATCCAGTTCGCCATCGAGTTCGGCGAGACGGTTCCTCTGGGCCAGCCGAAGTGCTGCGGCGCCCGGAGCTTCCGAGCCCGAGACGTGCCCATCCCAGCGATAGACGGCGCCTTCCAGCGTCACCAGACGCTGGCCCGGCTTCAACTGCGACATGAGACTTTGCGCAGTGCCCGCAGCGGCGATCCCGATCTGGGAGAGGCTGCGCCTCAATTCCGGTGGAGCAGAAGCATGTGCGAGCAACGGTTCGCAGCCGACAGGAAGAGATGGATCCTCCGACGCGCCGGTCAGGGTCCAGTGAGCGGGGGCCGCAGGATCGATGGAGCTTTCCAGATCATCGCCCAACGCCGCACCGAGTGCCGCCTCGTAACCGCGATCGACCCGGATGGCATCCGCCACCGGCGCGAAATCTCCGGACACCTCGCCCGCCGTCAGCATTTTCGAGATCGTGCGGGCTTCCGCTTCCAGCCCGTTCAGCCGTGACCGGGCGGTCTCCAGCGGACCGCGCGCCAATTGCTCGGCAGCGCGCGCCTGTCCAAGCGCTGCTTCGACCTCTTCGGCGAAAGCCATGACCCCTTCCACCGCAAACTCCGCCGTTTCGACGGCTTCCTGCCTTTCAGCAGGGTCGTCGAGCGCCGACAGTTTTTCGGTGACGGCCCCGAGTTCCGCCTCCGCATCGTGCAACTGGCGGTCGAGCCTCTGGCGGCGTTCGCCAAGATCACGGATCAGGCGATCGAGCTGGCTTCGGGAGGCTGCTGCCTCCGCCCTTTCGGCAGTTATCGCCGCAAACAGGCTTTCACTTTCGCCAAGGGTCGCAGCCGCACCTTCGAAGGCTTCGCGCAGTTCATCAGCTTCAGCACCGGAATCGGCGAGGATGTCGTTGATCTCCTGCTCTTCCTCGCCAAGCTTTGTGAGGAAGGAGGCATTGTCCATGACGAGCCGCTCCTCGCGGCGGATGTCCTCGGCGAGCTGGAGAAGGCGGCGGCTCAGTTCGTCGCGCCGCTTCATCAGACGGCTTGCCTCGTCGTCGAGCTGGGTCCGGGCGATCTGGATGCGTTGCAGGGCCGCCCCTGCCCTCGCCTCCTCGTCCCGCAGCTCCGGCAGCTTCAGGCTGGCAATGGCCTGCGCCTTCGCCGCCTCCATCTGAACCTGAGCCTTTTCCGCCACCACGACGGTCGCCTGTCTCAAGGCGCTGTTTGCCTCGACCTCCGCTTCATTCGCCTGGGCCCAGCGGATATGCAGCAGCATGGCTTCGCGGGCGCGGATATCCGCCGACAGCATCTTGAAACGGTTGGCCTGGCGCGCCTGGCGCTTCAGGCTGTCGATCTGGCTTTCGAGCTGGGTAACGACGTCTTCCAGACGCTCCAGATTGCCTTCTGCGGCGCGAAGCCTGAGTTCGGCCTCATGGCGGCGGGAATGGAGGCCGGAAATGCCTGCCGCCTCTTCCAGCAATTGGCGGCGCGCCTGAGGCTTGGCGTTGATAAGCTCGCCGATCCGCCCCTGCCCGACCATGGACGGCGATCGCGCGCCGGTCGATGCGTCGGCGAACAGCAGCTGGACGTCCTTGGCGCGGGCTTCCTTGCCGTTGATGCGATAGACAGAGCCGTTCTCGCGCTCGATGCGGCGCGACACCTGGATCTCGTCGGAATCGTTGAAGGCGGCCGGCGCAGTCCTGTCGGAATTATCGAGAAACAGCGCGACTTCGGCGGTGTTGCGGGCCGGCCGATGGCCCGAACCGGAGAAGATGACGTCGTCCATGCCGGACGCGCGCATGTTCTTGTAGGAGTTTTCGCCCATCACCCAGCGGAGCGCTTCGACAAGGTTGGACTTGCCGCAACCGTTCGGGCCGACGACGCCGGTCAGGCCTCGCTCGATGATGAATTCCGTAGGTTCGACGAAAGACTTGAACCCGACGACGCGCAGCCTGTTGAACTTCATGCCGCGCCCCGGAAAGAAGCGGCGGACACGGGTGTGCCGCCGCCGCTCAATTCATGAACGGTTTCAGAGCAAGCTGTCGATAAGAGCCGACATGCTTTCAACAGACAGGGCCCCCGCATAGCGCTTGCCGTTAATCAGGAAGGTCGGCGTCGAACTGACGCCAAACTCGTCGGCACCGCGCTTCATTGTTGCATTCACATCATCGAGAAGTTGCTGGTTCGTCAAGCAGGCCTGGAAACTCTCCTGTGAGAAACCGGCCAGTTTCGACATCTGCAGCAGTGCCGCACGGCCATCTTCCGCCGCAGCCCAGGTCTGCTGTTGCTTCATCAGCATCGAGACCATCGGATAATATTGCGCCGGCGTGCTTGCCTCGGTCGGCTTTGCCGGGTTGCAGCGGGCGAGCATGAAGGCAGCCGCAGCGCGCGGATCGAACGGGAACTCGCGGACGATAAAGCGCGCCTTGCCGGTGTCGATGTACTTGGTCTTGATCTCGTCGAACGTGGTGTTGTGGAAGGTGGCGCAATGCGGGCAGGTCATCGACATGTACTCGACGATCGTGACCGGCGCGTTCTCCTCACCGATGACCATTTCCGGCAGCGGACCCGGCTTCAGCACTTCGGCCATGTCCACGTCACCCTGGGACTCGGGCAGTTCCTGCGCGAACGCCTGCGTCGCGCTGAGCGGCAGTGCCAGGCTAAGCGCGGTGACAGCTACGCCGCCCAGGAGGGCGCGCCGGGTAAAGGTGGTGTCGGTCATCATCATCAGATACCTGCCTTGGAGTACAAAAAGCTTGTCATTCCGTATCGCGCCAACCGCACCGGAACAAGGTGGCGGTCGGCGAAATCCTTCAAAGCTTTGTGACATCCGCAAGCTGAACGAATTCTGTACGGGAGCTGTGCCGCGTTCAGCGCTTCTTCTGCATGACGGCCGTACCGAGGCGGGCGACGGCCTTCTTCAGCGCTTCGCTCTCGATCCCTTCCATCATCCCCTCCAGCCGCTTGGCGGCTTCACCCTTAAGAGGCGGGGGCGCGCGCCGGTGCTTGACGGCCTGGGATACCGGCTTCTGCACGATGCGGATCTGGCGGACGGCCGGAAAGCCGAAGAATGCGTTGATGCGGGCGATCAGCTCGCCCTGCGTATGGGACAGGAAAAGTGCCCGCGACCCTTCGCAGGCAATCGTTAGCACGCCCGGCTGGTAGCCTCCCGCATCGTCGGAGGCATCGCGGCGCGGCCAGGCGATCTTTTCCGGCCGCGAGCAATCGGCGAACTGCTCACCGGCGATCTCGTCCCAGGATCCGAGAAGGGCCGTCGAAATGCCCGCGCGTCGTGCCAGAACCGGATCGATGATGCCATTGGCGATCTCGGCGATCTGGAGCACGCGTTTCGAACGGAACGTCTTTTTTTCAAAGGCCAAATCAGATCCTTCCCGTGCAGCGCCTGCCAGAACTGCAGATGCCGCCGGTTGATGAGTGCCGGCTCTTTCGTTGACGCAGTGAGCTTCTGAGCGATAGGACAGCCTTAGACCAGAAGCACAGGCATTTCCAGCACGTGAACGAACCCCAAGGCATCATCCCGCAACTGCTCGCATGGTATGACATCCATCATCGCGAATTGCCCTGGCGCGTCTCGCCCAGGGCCGCGGCCAACGGGGTCCGACCGGAGCCGTACCATATCTGGCTGTCGGAGGTCATGCTGCAGCAGACCACGGTACAGGCGGTCAAACCTTACTTCGCGAAGTTCCTGAACCTCTGGCCGACCGTGAACGACCTGGCGAAGGCTCCTACCGACGGCGTGATGGCCGCATGGGCCGGGCTCGGCTACTATGCGCGAGCCCGCAATCTGAAGAAATGCGCCGAGGCGGTCACTGCCGATCACGGCGGGATTTTTCCGGATACGGAAGACGGCCTGCGCACCCTTCCGGGCATCGGAGATTATACGGCGGCAGCGGTTGCGGCGATCGCGTTCAACCGGCAGGCGGCGGTGATGGACGGCAATGTGGAGCGTGTGATCTCGCGCCTGTTCGCCATAGACGCACCGCTTCCCGGATCCAAGCCCGCGATGAAGCGCAAGGTCGTCGAACTGACGCCCAAGGATCGCCCCGGAGATTTTGCACAGGCGATGATGGATCTCGGCGCGACCATCTGCACGCCGAAGCGGCCGGCCTGCGCCATCTGTCCCATCGCCAGGCACTGCCTGGCGCTGGCCGAGCACGATCCTGAGTGCTTTCCGGTCAAGGCGGCGAAGAAGGAGAAGCCGGTTCGCTTCGGAGCTGCCTTCGTTGCCGTCAATGACGAGGGCGAAATCCTCTTGCGCCGGCGGATCGAGAGCGGTCTCCTGGGCGGCATGACGGAAGTGCCGACCACGGCATGGACGGCCCGACAGGACGGTGGGCAGACGGTAGAGCACGCCCCTTTTGACGCCGGCTGGCAGGCTTGCGGAACAGTGACGCACGTCTTCACGCATTTCGAACTGCGGCTCTCGGTGTTTCGCGCGCAGACCATCGCCGCCGAAACGCGCGATCAAGGATGGTGGGAGCCGGTGGCCACGCTGGAAACCCAGGCGCTTCCGACCGTCATGAAAAAGGTAATTACCCAGGCTATCCCACTCGCCTTCGAGAAAAACCCGAACTAGCAAGGAACCAGAATGGCAGGCCCGATCAACCACATCGTCTTCGACATCGGCAAGGTCTTGATCCACTACGATCCCAGCCTTCCCTACCTCCGCCTCATTCCCGACGAAGACGAACGCCGGTGGTTCTTCGACAATGTCTGTACCCATGAATGGAACCTGGAGCAGGACCGTGGCCGGACCTGGGAAGACGCCGAAGCGCTGCTCCTGGAGCGTTTTCCGGACCGGGAAGAGCACATCCGCGCCTTCCGGCAATACTGGCCCGAGATGGTGCCTCACGCCTATGAGGACAGTGTTTCGATCATGGAAAAGTTCATTGCGGACGGTCGGGACGTGACCATGCTCACGAATTTCGCGGCCGACACCTTCAGCCACGCCCGCGTGCTTTATCCCTTTTTGAACAAGCCGAGAGGCGTGACTGTCTCCGGGGAGATCAAGCTGATCAAGCCGGATATCGCGATCTACGAAAAGCACGCGCGAGACTTCGGGCTGGAGCCCGCATCGACCTTGTTCATAGACGATTCCGCGGCAAACGTGGAAGGTGCACGCACCGCCGGCTGGCACTCGGTTCTGTTTACCGATGCCGCACAGCTGAAGAAGGACCTCGCGACCTTCGGCCTCGAGGTCTAGGACCAATAGATGACGCCCGGAGGTCAGCCTCCTCCGGGCGTCATTTTCCCCCTCCCGGGACTAGAGGTACAAAAACCGGAAGGGGAATTCGTGATCTGGCGGGGAGCAAAAGGAAATCCTTTGCTCTTGACGGTGGATCGTCAGTCGAGTTTTGCCAGACCGTTGCGGATGATAGCCCGCAGGTCGTCGATGGGCTTGAGCGCTTGCCCGTCGTCGAAGTGCCAGAACGTCCAGCCATTGCATGCATCAAGGCCCTGCACTTGCGCGCCAAGGCGGTGAATGGAGCCTGCCGCTCCGCCGGAGGCAAGCGTGCCGTCTGCCCGGACGATTGCGCTCCAGCGGCGCCTGGCATCCGTGAGGACCTGTCCCGGCTTCACGAGACCGCTCTCGACCAGCGTGTTGAAGGCGACGCGTGGCTCTGCCCTCTTGCCGGTCATGACGGTCAGTTCGGCCTTGCCAAGCGGCTCGACCCCAGCGATGCGGGCGGATGCCGCATCGATGTAATCCTGCTCGCGCTCGATGCCGACGAAGTTGCGGCCGAGGCGCTTGGCGACAGCGCCGGTCGTTCCCGTACCGAAGAACGGGTCGAGGATCACGTCGCCGGGCTTGGTGGACGCCATGATGACGCGGGCAAGCAAAGCTTCCGGCTTCTGGGTAGGATGAACCTTCTTGCCGTCATCGCCCTTCAGCCGTTCGCCGCCGGAGCAGATCGGGAAGAGCCAGTCAGAGCGCATCTGCACGTCGTCGTTCGAGGCCTTCAGCGCATCGTAGTTGAAGGTATAGCCCTTCGCCTTGGCATCGCGGCTGGCCCAGATCATGGTTTCATGGGCGTTCTGGAACCGGCGGCCCTTGAAGTTCGGCATCGGGTTGGTCTTGCGCCAGACGATATCATTGAGGAGCCAGAAGTTCAGGTCCTGCAACATGGCGCCGACACGGAAGATGTTGTGGTAGGAGCCGATCACCCAGATGGTGCCATTCGGCTTCAGCACGCGGCGGCAGGCCAGCAGCCAGGCACGGGTGAACGCATCATAGGCCTGGAAGGAGGCGAACTGATCCCAGTCGTCGTCGACCGCATCGACCAGCGACTGATCCGGGCGGTGAAGCGCGCCGCCGAGTTGAAGGTTGTACGGAGGATCCGCGAAGATCGCATCGACCGATTGGTCGGGCAGCGCTTCCAGCGCTGCGACGCAATCGCCCTTGATGATCGTATTGAGCCAGGTGCCCGGCCGACCCTGCTGACGCAGATCGGCTAGCGGAAGAACTGCTGCCATGGGATACTCGCTGTTACGCTTACTCGGGACTGTTTTACTCCCTGTTATGGTTACCTATCTTGGTTACCAAAGCCTGAAGGCAGCTGACGATTTCAGGAAAATATGCCGAAGCTGGCAATGGCCTTCATCCGCCAGTCGGCATCACGACAAGCGCCTCGCGCTCACGCGGGCCGTGCACCGCCTTGCTGTCATCCGGCGCCTCCTCGCGCTCGAACATGCCGTAGTCGCGGACCACATGGCCGATCCGCAGCCGATAATCGGCAAAAACGCCGTTACGGCCTGCCTGCTGGGCTTGGCGATGGGCCTCCAGATTGCGCCAGGTCCGAATGGCTTCCTCGTCGCGCCAGAAGGACAGGGACAGGATCTTGCCGCGCAGCGTTAGGCTTTCGAAGCGCTCGATCGAGATGAAACCGTCGATGGTTTCCAGTTCGGTGCGAAGTTCTCCGGCCAGGTCCAGGTACCTGTGGCGCTCGCCCACATAGGGCACGACCTCGAAGATGACGGCGATCATGGCTTCACCACGCTGTGCGGCAGGGACATGTTCTTGAGGAAGATGCGATCCTCCCTGAGGATGAACCGCTCGCGCCTGGCGAATTCATAGTTCTCTTTCCCCAGAGGATCTTGCGCCAGTCGCCCACGGTAGGCTTCATAAGCAGCAAGGCTCTCGATGTTGTAGACGCCGTAGGCGGTCGTCGACGACCCTTCGTGCGGGCCGAAATAGCCGACAAGGTCGGCGCCGCAACGCGGTATCGCCTGTCCCCAGTTGCGCGCATAGTCGCCGAAGGCCTCCTTGCGAAAGGGATCGATCTCGTAGCGGATGAAACAGGTGATCATCGTTTTCTCCTTCATTGCCACTGCAGGATAGCGGCTTGCTCCACCGAAATGCTTCGGCTACGATCGAAGTATGAAGGAAGGCCCAGACATTGCCCGCATCGGAACGCTGATCGGCGATCCCGCCCGCGCCAACATGCTGACGGCGCTCATGGGCGGACAGGCGCTGACCGCCACCGAACTTTCGCAGGCCGCCGGCGTGACGCTGCAGACGGCCAGCTCGCATCTTTCCAAACTGGAGGACGGCGGGCTCATCGCGCAACGCAAGCAGGGCCGGCACCGCTATTTCGCGCTGGCGGATGCCGCGACCGGCACGCTGCTCGAAGCCATCATGGGTTTCGCGGCAAGCCGCGGACATCTGCGCAATCGCCCCGGTCCGAAAGACCCGGCGCTGCGCAAGGCGCGCATCTGCTACGACCACCTGGCGGGCGACTACGGCGTTCGCATGCTCGACAGCTTTATAAGCCGCAGGGCGATCCGGAGCGACGGCGAGACGCTGACGATGACCGAGCACGGCCAGTCCGAACTGGCCAGTATCGGCATCGACGTGGCGTCACTGACCTCCAGCCGGCGGCCGCTTTGCAAATCCTGCCTCGACTGGAGCGAACGGCGTTCGCACCTGGCGGGAACGCTCGGCAAAGCGCTGCTGTCGCATTTCCTCGCGGAAGGCTGGGCGAAGCGCCGCGACGATAGCCGGGCCATTCAGTTCACCAAGACCGGCGAAAGCCGCTTTTTGGCCCTCTTTCCATCGGAATAGAGCCTTCCTACATTGTGGCCGGCGACGGCCTCGTGTAGAGCCTCCCGCATCCCAATTCCACCGAGAGCATTTCATCATGAGCGGTTTCGACCTCATCATCTTCGATTGCGACGGCGTGCTCGTCGATTCCGAAATCATAGCGGCCCAGGTCGAGTCCCGGTTGCTGACCGAAGCTGGCTACCCGATCAGCGTCGAGGAGATGGGCGAGCGCTTTGCCGGCATGACATGGCGCAACATCCTGCTGCAGGTCGAGAAGGAAGCCGACATCCCCCTCTCCGCCTCGCTTCTGGACAAGTCGGAAAAGCTTCTCGACGCCCGGCTGGCGCGCGACGTGAAGATCATCGACGGCGTCCGGCTTGCGCTGTCGCGCCTGACGACGCAGCGCTGCATCTGCTCCAATTCCAGCACGCACCGTCTCGACATGATGCTGGAGAAAGTCGGGCTCAAGCCATACTTTGCGCCGCATATCTTCTCGGCCAAGGATCTCGGGCCGGACAGGGTGAAGCCGAAGCCCGATATCTTCCTTCACGCCGCCGAGAAGTTCAACGTCTCGCCGGGCAACGTCCTGGTGATCGAGGATTCGGTTCACGGCATTCACGGCGCAACCGCCGCCGGCATGCGCGTCGTCGGCTTCACCGGCGCGTCGCACACCTATCCGAGCCATGCCGACCGCCTGACCGATGCCGGTGCCGAAACGGTGATCTCGCGCATGGCGGATCTGCCGGCCGTCGTGGCAGCGCTGTCCGAATGGGCCGGCGCGGTCTGATACTCCTACAGCCGCGTTGCGCCATTCCCGGCGCACCGCGGCAATAGAATTTTTAGCCTGTGGGGCTAGAAATTGACCGTCAGGTTGGCCCGCGCGGCGTGGAACGCCGCGCCGTCGCCGAACTCGCCGGCATAGGTCAGGCTCAGCCGGGCGGACTTGGAGAGCTTGGCGGAGACGCCGGCCTCGACCACCAGCGCATCACGCGGCATCGTCACGCCCTCGATCAGGAACGGGCTGCCACCGGCAAAGGCAAGGCGCGTGGAAGGCGACAGGTCGCCAAAGGCATGGCGCCAGCCCAGCATGCCCGAAACCACCACAGGCCATTCATCAACTGGCAAGTCCGCCGACCAGCGCAGGCCGAATGTCGCCATCGTCACATCGTCCGAGCCGCTGGCGGCCGACAGTGCCGCCGCACCACCACTCTCGTGGAAACCGTCCGTCTCGATATTGACGTAGGCAATGTTTGCGAAGGGCTGCAGCACGATCGCATCCGCCTCCATGGTCCAGGAAAGATCCGCAAAAAATTGCGTGGTGGCGCTGTCGTAATCGGCCCTCAGGCGATCGGAGAACGAGCCGAAAGAAATGCCGCGATCCGTCGAGGCGTCGTTGCGGGAATAGATCGCACCACCGGCAAGATCCAACGGCCCGAGATCGCCGGTCGCATAGAGGCCGACATGGTAGGACGCCACTTCCGCCTGCGAGCCTGCCTCGGCATGACTGTAACCGAGGATGCCCCCTAGCCTCCATTGATCGGACACCGCCGCATCGGCTCCGACGATCACGCCTGCCGTATCGCCATCGATACCCGCCGCATTGCCATCGCTCGAAAGCCGGCTCGTCGCCACATAGCCCGAGGTCCAGAAGGTTGCGCCTTCAACCTCCTGAAGACGCGTGTCGCTGGCCGGTTTCATCCGGTCAACTATTGCCTCGCGGGGGAAGCGGCTGTCCCACAACAACTGGCTGTTCAGCGAGGCATGCGCCTCACCGCTCAGCTGCGAGAAGGCATCGCCCGCGGTCAGGACATCCAGTGGCAGGACGGCGAGAAAGAGTGCGTTCGTGGAACCCAGCGCTTCGACGGCATTCGCGGTGGAACGGCCGTTGTCCGTCAAGGCCACATCCGCGAACGCGACATCGTTGCGATGGAGGCCGAGTTCCACACGTGTCGGCACGTAGGTCAGGATCGGCGACAGGAAGGCGAAATCGCTGGTGACGGCATCGAAGGCGCCCGTCACGCTGCTCGCAGTCAGGATCGTGTAGTCGGTCTGAAGGCCAAAGAGGCCGCTGCCGGCGAGGATCTCCAGAGTGCCGCCCTCGATGACGAGCGCTCCGGCCGCATCGACGCGGTCGGAGAGACCGGTCGCGTCGATATCGACCCGATAGATCGATCCGGAGCGGAAGGTGAGGTTGCCGTTGACCGCGACGACCTGAATGCCGGGGCCCGGCGCAAGCACACCAGCCGAATTCACGGTCAGGGCGCCCATGTCGCCGCTGCCGGTCAGCAGCCCGCCGTCAAAGACATCGATCGCACCGACGACCGTGCCGTCATTTACCAGCGAACCGCCCGTGACCGTCGCCGAGCCGCTGATCGTGCCGGTGTTGGAGAACATGCCGGCGCTGTTCGTCAACGAGGCGACGGTTCCATCGTTCGAGCCAGTGCCGGCGTTCGCCACCGCACCGGCGACAGCGCCACCATTGTTCGTGAAAGAGCCGCCTGCGCCAATGTCGACATCTGCGACGGTCGCGTTGTTGACGACGTTCCCGCCCGAAACGGTCGTTGTGCCGGTCACCGTGCCGCCGCCGTTATTGGTGAAGGTTCCACCCGTGTTTTGCAGAGACGCCACGGTGCCGGCGTTCGACGTGCTGCCGGCGTTCGTGACGGCACCCGCCGTCGCCCCGCTGTTGTTGACGAGAACGGCGCCGGCCGCGATGTCGGCTGCCGTGATGACGAAGTTGTTCGTGACGGTTCCGCCCGAAACGGTTGCCGTTCCGGTCACCCTGCCGCCGGCATTGTTGGTGAAACTGCCGGCGTCGTTTCGAAGCGACGCGATGGTGCCCGCATTCGACGTGGTTCCGGAATTCGTCACCGCTCCGGCGGTCGAACCGGAGGCGTTGGTGAAGGTGCCTGCGGTACCGACGCCGACGGAGCCCAGCGCCGCATTGTTCGTGACGCTGCCGCCCGCGATCGCTGTTTGGCCAGTCACCCTGCCGCCGAAATTGTTGGTGAAGCTTCCGGCGTTGTTCTGCAGCGACGCGATCGCGCCGGCGTTCGACACCGTGCCCGAATTCCTGACGGTCCCGGCAGATGCGCCGGTGTTGTTCGTGAACGCCGCGCCAGCCGCCACATCTGCTGCCGTGATGACGAAGTTGTTCGTAACGCTGCCGCCGGCGACAATCGTGTTGCCGCTGATCACGCCGCCAGTGTTGTTGGTGAAGTTTCCCGCCGTGTTGGTCAGCGAGGTGATGGTGCCGGCATTGGACGCGGTACCTGCATTCGTGACGGCACCGGCGGTTGCACCGCTGTTGTTGACGAATGTTCCGCCGGCCGAGACATCGACACCGCCCACGCGCCCGTTATTGGTCAGCGATGTGGTGTTTCCGATCGCAGCGCTTCCCAGCGTTCCATCCACGGAAACGCCGCCGCTGTTCAGTGTCAGCCTGCCGTTCAGGTCGCCGTCGATGGACAGTCCGCCGCCGTTCAGTTCGACGTCCGAGTTTAGAACGCCGCCCGCATTGATGCTGATACTGCCGGAATTGACCGTGCTGCCGCCCGTGACCGTCAATTCTCCGGTGTTGGTGACCGTGACATTGCCACCGTCCACGTCCATTTCGGTAATGACGAAATTATTGGTGACCTGTGGAGAGCCGGTGTTTACCGCCGCCGCATCATCCGGCCCCGGCGGACCGGGTACCCAGTTGGAACCATTGCTGAATTCGTTGTCGGCATTGCCCGTCCATACGGACTGGGCAAGCGCGGGCGCTGCCAGAGCGATCGAGGCAAGTGCCGTGAAAAGCCCGAGGCGGCGGGAAAATTCCGGAAGCTGTGGTTTCTCCATGGACAGCTCGATGCTAACGAAAGCCCACCACACGCAGCGGGTTTCTTAACAATCCGTAGCTGTCTATGGTTAACGAAGCCCTAACTGAGGCTTCGCTAATGGATCGCCGGCGCGAACCGGTCGGCCGTTTCCACTACCGCTTCGCAGCGGTCTCGAAGCCCAGCCGCACGCGCGTGAAGCGCGATGCGCCACCCTGAGCGTTGGGGATCTGGACGTCGGCCTTGCTGAAGATGAACTGGTTTCCGCCGGTCGTCACTTCCACCGGGAAGCTCACCTTCTGCGAGTAGATGACGTCCTCGCCATCGACCACTTCGACCAGCACCGGAAGGCTCACCTGCCCCGGGGTCGCCACCGGGCCGGCCACGACCCGACCCTGGGCCACGACATTGATCGTCATGGTCGTTTCATTAGCCGTGCACTGGCGCGTCGCTTCCGCAAGCGAGGCCTGGTACATCAGCTTCTCCGGATTATCCTGACCGCCGCGCGCATAGGCACGGTGAACGGCACCCTCTTCACGCATCACGACCGGCGGGCAAAAGGCCTGCACGACAGGAGCAGCAGCCACCTGCGCTTCCGCGGCGGGGGCGGCCTCGGTCAGCCCGGACGTTGGAGAGGAAGAATTGCAGCCCGCAAGGACTGCCAGGAACGATACGGACAAAAGACTGCGCGCTACTGTGCCAACCACTGAACTCAACCCTCTCAACATCTTCCCAATCCCGCCTGCGGTGTGCCGAAAGATGCTCTCTTCCGACCTTTCGCAGCCCATTTTCCTGGTCTATATCAGCGGCGCGAATAAAAATCGATTGGGGATTGAAGGTAGTGGAATACATTTCTACCCGCGGAGAGGCTCCTGCTCTCGGCTTCCGTGACGCGCTGATGGCCGGCCTCGCCCGAGATGGCGGGCTTTATGTGCCGCGTGAATGGCCAACGCTGACGAAGCGTGAGATCCGGGCGCTGCGCGGAAAACCCTACCAGGAAGTCGCATTCGAAATCCTCCGCCGCTTTACCGGCGACGAGATTCCCGCCGACAGCCTGCGGTCGATGATCGACGAGGCCTATGCGACGTTCCGTCATCCGGCGGTTGCCCCGCTGGTCCAGACCGGCCCGAACGACTTCATACTCGAACTCTTCCATGGCTCGACGCTCGCGTTCAAGGACGTCGCCATGCAGCTCCTTGCCCGGCTGATGGACTATGTCCTGGCAGAGCGCGGGGAACACGCCACGATCGTCGGCGCGACCTCCGGCGATACGGGCGGCGCGGCGATCGACGCGTTCGCGGGTCGGGACCGTACCGACATCTTCATCTTCTTTCCCAAGGGCAAGGTTTCGGCCGTGCAGCAGCGGCAGATGACCACCTCGACGGCATCCAACGTGCATGCGGTCGCGGTCGAAGGGAATTTCGACGACTGCCAGAACCTGGTGAAGGAGATGTTCAACGACGCGACCTTCCGCGATCGCGTGAAGCTCTCCGGCGTCAACTCGATCAACTGGGCGCGCATCATGGCGCAGGTGGTCTATTACTTCACCGCAGCAGTTTCGCTTGGCGGACCGGATCGGAAAATCTCCTTCACCGTGCCCACGGGCAATTTCGGCGATATTTTCGCCGGCTATGTCGCCAAGCGCATGGGCCTGCCGATCGAGCGGCTTGTGATCGCCACCAACGACAACGACATTCTCGCTCGCACCCTCAAGACCGGGCGCTACGAGATGCGCGAGGTGAAGGCCACGACCTCGCCGTCGATGGACATCCAGATCTCATCCAACTTCGAGCGTTTGCTGTTCGAAACCCATGGCCGCGATGCATCCTTCGTCCGCGCCGCCATGTCGGGCCTCAAGCAATCGGGCGCCTTCGAGATCCAGGCGGACGTGCTGAAAGCGATCCGCAGGGAGTTCCGTGCCGGCCGAGCCACCGAAAAACAGGTGGCGGCAACGATCCGCGAGACCCTATCCGAGACCGGATATCTTCTCGACCCGCACACGGCGACGGGCGTTTTCGTGGCGAAAAAGAACGCAAAATCAACGAGCCCCATGGTGACGCTGGCGACAGCGCATCCGGCCAAATTCCCGGCCTCGGTAAAATCCGCTTGCGGAATTGAACCAGCCCTTCCATCATGGCTAGCCGATCTTATGACCAGGGAGGAGCGCTTCGACATCCTGCCTGCCGAGCTCAAGGCCGTCGAAAACTTCATCGGCGGTCGTGCACGTGCGGGCAAGTGAGTGGCGGCAGCGCCAGAAAGACAAGCGATGAATGTACAGGTAACCCGGCTTGCGTCCGGGTTGACAGTCGTTACCGAGGCAATGCCCCATCTGGAGAGCGTCGCACTTGGAGTGTGGATCAAGTCCGGCTCGCGTAACGAAACAGAAGACGAGCACGGTATTGCTCATCTTCTCGAGCACATGGCCTTCAAAGGCACCTCGCGCAGAAGCGCGCGTGACATCGCCGAGGAAATCGAGAATGTCGGCGGCGAACTGAACGCCGCCACCTCCACCGAGACGACATCCTATTACGCCCGCGTCCTGAGGGACGACGTGCCGCTTGCGGTGGATATCCTGGCGGACATCCTGACGGAGTCCGTCTTCGACGAGGAGGAGTTGCGGCGCGAGAAGCACGTCATCCTGCAGGAGATCGGCGCGGCGAACGACACGCCGGACGACGTCGTCTTCGACAAGTTCTCGGAAATCGCCTATCTCGGCCAGACGATCGGCCGTCCGATCCTCGGCACGCCCGATACGGTGCAAAGCTTCACCTCCGGCCAGATCCGCAACTATCTCTCGCGCAACTACACGACAGACCGGATGTTCGTCGTGGCCGCCGGCGCCGTGGACCATGACGTATTCTGCAAACAGGTCGAGCAGCGTTTCGCGACCCTGCCGCTGACGCCAAGCGCCCCACCCGTCCTAGAGGCTGCACGGTATATCGGCGGCGACGTGCGGGAAGTGCGCGATCTGATGGACGCGCAGCTTCTGATCGGCTTCGAAGGCAAAGCCTATCACATGCGGGACTTCTATTGTTCCCAGATCCTTGCCAACATCCTGGGTGGCGGCATGTCGTCACGATTGTTTCAGGAAGTGCGTGAACATCGCGGTCTCTGCTATTCGGTCTATGCCTTCCACTGGGGCTTTTCCGATACCGGCATCTTCGGGATCCACGCCGCAACCGGCGGCGACGATATTCCCAACCTGCTTCCTGTCGTGATCGAGGAACTGCGCAAGGCGTCGGACAAGATCCACCAACAGGAAATAGACCGGGCACGCGCGCAGATCCGCGCGCAGCTCCTGATGGGCCAGGAAAGCCCGGCCGCACGCGCCGGCCAGATCGCCCGGCAGATGATCCTCTACGGCCGCCCGATCCCTAACCCGGAGATGATGGAACGGCTCGAGGGCATCACCACCGAACGGCTGACGGATCTTTCCGGGCGGTTGTTCTTCGACACTGTTCCCACCCTTTCAGCCGTCGGGCCGATTGAAAAGCTGGTTTCGATGGAGGAAATCTCCCGCTCGCTCACCCAGCCTTCAGGAAATGCCCAACGAATTGCTGGCTGAGACCAAATGCGCAGCATGACGGCGGGATGCATCTGAGATACCCCGCCTTCGGCCGCGAAAACGACTGCCGGCCCAACCGGGGCGGCATCCCCATAGACCGGGCGCGTTCGTCGCTCGAACATCCTCTGGAGTGGGACATGGCGAAATCGGTTTTTCGGTTTTTGTCACGGCGGCAGGAAAGCCCCCTCCTCCACGGCGATTCCCATTCCCTTCGCCTCGCCCGGTATTCAGATTTTGGCCAGTGGCTGATCCTGCGCACGGAGAGCCGCGCATTCCTGCAGCCTTGGGAACCGACCTGGCGCGACGACGAATTGTCCCAGTCGTCGTTCCGCGCACGCGTCAATCGCAGCATTGAAGAATACAGGGCTGGCTACGCCGTGCCTCTGCTTGTCTTCGACCGATCGCAGACGACGCTGCTCGGGGGATTGACCATCGGCTACATCCGGCGCGGCGCGGCACAGAGCTGCATGATCGGCTACTGGATGGGGGAGCGACATGCCGGCCAGGGGCACATGCTGGCCGCCCTCAAAATTGCCATTCCCTACATCTATGGCCAACTTCAGTTGCACCGGATTGAAGCAGCCTGTATTCCCGACAACTGGAAAAGTGTCCGGTTGCTGGAAAAGGCCGGGTTCGAGCGAGAAGGCCTTTTGCGAAAATATCTCAAGATAAACGGGGAGTGGCGCGACCACGTGATGTACTCCCGCCTGACTGAACATGACGAAACCGGGAAGATGACGCAATCATGAACGTCCGCTTCCCTGCTATGGCAACACTCCGGCCCTTACTCATCCTGCTGGTGGCTTTGGCCGCCGCGCTCGTGGCGCAGATGCCGACGGCAATGGCCGCCGAGCCGGTGAAGATCTCGCGCGATGACAACGCTCTCGACCTCACCGAGATGACGGACATCTACACCAACCAGGGCGAAGCCTTTCAGGTTTCGACCGCCGCTGGCGCCGACGGGATACGACGGCGCATCGAGGTTCAGTCGAGCTCGCCGACACACCAGGGGGACTGGGCGGTCTTTTCCCTGGCCAATGTTTCCGAAGAGCAGCTCGAACGCGTCATCGTCGCACCACATTTCCGGATGGTCGGATCGAAGATGTTCTGGCCGGACCTCGGCTCCCAGCGCATCATCGCCATCACGCCGAGCGAAGGCTTCGCGCTGGACCGCGAGCAGAGCCCGGATGCCGACGTCTTCCGCATCACGCTCAATCCCGGCTCGGTCATCACCTTTGTGGCGGAACTGGCGACACCGTCGCTGCCGCAGCTCTATCTCTGGGAACCGGCGGCCTACAAGGATACCGTCAACGCCTTCACCCTTTACCGTGGCATCGTGCTCGGCATTGCAGGCCTGCTCGCGGTTTTCCTCACCATTCTCTTCGTGGTGAAGGGAACATCGATGCTGCCGGCGGCGGCCGCACTCGCCTGGGCGGTGCTCGCCTATATCTGCGTCGATTTCGGCTTCCTCGACAAGCTGATCAGCATCACGGCCAGCGACCAGCGGGTCTGGCGAGCCTGTGCGGAAGTGGCGCTGGCCTCAAGCCTGGTGATATTCCTCTTCACCTATCTCAACCTCAATCGATGGCACGTCCATCTCGGCTATGCGACCTTCGCGTGGATCTTCTGCCTCACCCTCCTGTTCGGCGTGGCGATCTACGATCCGTCCATCGCCTCGGGCATTGCGCGGCTTTCCTTCGCGCTGACCGCGACCGCCGGCATATTGCTGATCATCTATCTCGGGCTGAACCGCTACGACCGGGCCATCCTGCTCGTGCCGACCTGGGCGCTGATCCTCGTCTGGCTGTTCGGCGGATGGCTGACCGTGACGGGACAGCTGGACAACGACATCATCCAGCCTGCTCTCGGCGGCGGTCTCGTTCTGATCGTGCTGCTGATCGGCTTCACCGTCATGCAGCACGCATTCGCGGGCGGCGCGTACCAGCAGGGCCTATTCTCCGATCTCGAACGGCAGTCGCTGGCGCTGACCGGCTCCGGCGACATCGTCTGGGACTGGGATGTGGCCCGCGACAAGGTCGTCACGACGCCCGACATCTCGGCAAAGCTCGGCCTTGCCGGCGGCACCATGCACGGGCCGGTCCGCAACTGGCTGCCGCGTCTGCACCCGGACGACCGCGACCGCTTCAAGGCGACGCTGGACGTTCTTCTCGAGCACCGGCGCGGCCGGTTGAGCCACGAGTTCCGAATCCGCGCCGAAGACGGCCATTTCCACTGGCTGCAGATCCGGGCCCGGCCGGTCCTTGGCTCGAACGGCGAGATCATTCGCTGTGTCGGCACGATCGTCGACATCACCGAGCAGAAGAACTCCGTCGAGCGGCTGCTGCAGGATGCGATGCACGACAACCTGACGGGCCTTCCGAACCGGCAGGTCTTCCTCGACCGCCTGCAGGCCGTGCTGACGCTGGCCGTCAGCAGCGACAATGTCCGTCCCACGGTTCTGGCGATCGATATCGACCGCTACAAGCAGGTCAACGACGCGCTGGGCATTGCGGCTGGAGACAACATCCTGATCGCGCTGACGCGTCGGCTTCGCCGCCTCCTGCGGCCGCAAGACACCCTAGCGCGGCTTTCCGGCGACCAGTTCGGACTGATCCTCGTCTCGGAACAGGACCCGGCCAAGGTGGCGGATTTTGCCGACGCCGTGTCGAAGGCAGTCATGGTCCCCATCAATTTCGCCAACCGCGAAATCATCCTGACGGCGTCGATCGGACTTGCGTCCTGGGTCGATCAGCAGGAAAGCTCAACCGAGCTTCTCAGCAACGCCGAACTGGCGATGTACCGCGCCAAGCGTGGCGGCGGGAACAGGGTCGAGCCTTTCCGGCCGATTTTCCGCACCTCGGGTACCGACAGGCTGCAGATCGAGACGGACTTGCGCCGCGCCATCGAGCGGAAGGAATTGTCGCTTGCCTACCAGCCGATCATCCGGCTGACTGACGGCGAGATCGCTGGTTTCGAGGCACTGATGCGCTGGGAACATCCCCGTCGTGGAAGCGTACCTCCGTCGGAATTCATTCCGATCGCGGAGACATCCGGCCTGATCAGCGAGCTTGGGATGTTTGCGCTTGAGCGTGCCGCCGCGGACCTGATCAACTGGCAGAAGCAGACAGGCAGACTTCCAATCTTCGTGTCGGTCAACCTGTCGAGCGCGCAGGTGCTCAACAACAACCTCTACAACGAGGTGCGCGCACTTCTGGCCAAGAGCGAATGCGACCCACAGCAGCTCAAGCTCGAACTGACCGAGTCGATCATGATGGAAAACCCGGAGCAGGCACGCCTCGTGCTGACGAAGCTGAAGGAGGTGGGTATCGGCCTTGCCCTCGACGACTTCGGGACCGGCTATTCGTCGCTCGCTTATCTGACGCAGTTCCCGTTCGACACGATCAAGCTCGACAAGGCGCTTGTCCGTGACGTGCGCGAGAAGCGCGCGGTCCTCCTGCGTTCCGTGATCGCGATGGCGCGCGCGCTGGAAATGGCGGTCGTGGCCGAAGGGATAGAAACGGACGAGGATGCCACGGAACTCGGAAAGATGGGCTGCCAGTTCGGCCAGAGCTTCCTGTTTGGCCCGCCCACCACCGGTGACGCCACCTTGCGACTGCTGAAGGAACGTTTCCCGCTGACCAAGCGAGCCTGACGCCCACTATCCCCCTGGGCTATCTAACAAAGAAAACCCGCGTCGTTACCGACGCGGGTTTTGTCTATCAGGGTGCTCGCTTCGATCAGGCGCGATCGACGACCTTCTTGACCGCTTCCTTGGCCTCGCCCTTGGCCTGCTGGGCATGACCCTTGGCTTCCTGGCCGGCACCGCGCGCTTCCATTTCGTGATTGTCCACCGCGTCGCCGACTGCCTGCCGTGCCTTGCCAGCCAGTTCGTTGGCCTTACCTACCACCTTGTCGCTGGTGCTACCCATTTCGCTCTCCTTCATGCAGGTCCTTCATTGGACCGGTCTTTAGAAGAACGCCGGTGAACGCCGATCGTTCCGCAGCAATGAGCGTGCGTCAGGCATGACCTGCGTCGGTGGAGAGGGCTTCCGGCGTAATCCCCATCAAGGCAAGGGCACGCTCGTACTTGTTGTCGAGTGTCCGGTCGAAGATGATTTCGTCGCTGGCCGGGCAGTTCAGCCAGCCGTTGTTGGCAAGTTCCAGCTCAAGCTGCCCTGGACCCCAGCCCGCATAGCCGAGCAGCATCGTGGCCTGCTTCGGCCCCTTGCCCTCGCTGATGGCACGGACGATATCCAGGGTCGCGGTCAGCGACACGTCATCGTTTACCGGAATGCTGGATTCGCTGACATAATCGTCGGTGTGAAGGACGAAACCCCTCCCCGTTTCGACCGGTCCGCCCACCAGCACGGGCAGCTGGCGAACCGCCTCCGGCAGAAATGGAATGCGCTCCTTCTCCAGCATGTTGAGGTGCATCAAAAGGTCGATGAACGAGATCGGCTGCGCCCTGTTGATCATGAAACCCATCGCACCGGCAGGCGAGTGCGCGCAGATGTAGATGACGGACCTTACAAAGTTGCCGTCCTGCAGTCCCGGCATGGCAATCAGAAACTGACCGTCGAGGAAGCCTCGCTCGTGGGTATCCTGGAGAGACACGACCATACACACCTCCTTTGCGGCCCTTATCCGCCTTTCGGCAGAAACGAGATTGCTCCTTCAGAGAAGATGGGGCACTGCCTGACTGCAATCAACCAAAAATGATCAGGACGGATGACCCGGAACTGGCTTGGACAGGTCAGTTCCGGTAAAGCATTGCCTCCATGATACCTATTCCAGCCAGACACGTTTTCGCGAGCCGTCCCGCACGGGCCATCCTTATCGTTCTTGCAGCGACAACCGTTGCGCTTTCCGCCGCCCAGGCAGAGATGACGCCGTGGGCGACGAACGAAGGCGGACGCATGCGCCTGCTGGCTTTGCCGCCGGCCAGCGACGGAACCGTGCGTGGAGCGCTGCAGATCGAGCCCAATCCCGGCTGGATGACCTACTGGAAGGAACCCGGAGACGCCGGCATCCCTCCGCAGTTGACCCTTCAGCAAGAGGGTGGCGTCACGCTGAAGCAGCTCGCCTACCCCGTTCCCAAGCGGATCGACAATGGCGATCTGAGGGATATCGGCTACGACCACGCCGTAACGCTTCCCTTCGAACTGAAGGTCGAGGATGTAACGAAGCCCGTGAAGCTGGGCGTTTCGGCGTTCGTGGGTCTCTGCCGCAATATCTGCATCCCCTTCCAGGCGGATTTCGCCCTCAATCTTGCGGAAGACGGCGCGACGCCTGTGGAAGAGGCCATGCTGCTGGCCGCGGCCGAAACCAAGCTGCCGGAGAAGCCGTCCGAGGACTTTGCGCTCACCGACCATTCGCTTGTCGGCAGCGATGTTCTTTGGCTCAAGTTTCGGCTGCCTGAGGCGGCAAAAGCCACCCCGCCACAGGTGTTCGTAACCGGCCCGGAAGGCCATGCGTTCTTCGACAGCAGGAACGAACAGCGCGAGGGCGACCAGTACGCGCTGGAAATCCCCATCGAGAAGCTGCCGAAGGGTTATGACATCAGCGGTAAACGCTGGGGCATCCTGGTGGTTGCCGGCAACCGTTCCATGGAAACCTCGCTTGCCTTCGACTAGGCGCGATTTATAGTGCCTGTACTGGCGCAAGGCGCCTAGCTTACCAGGAGATGCATATGACGATCGCGATCGGCGAAACGCTGCCCAACGCAACCTTCAAGGAAAAGACGGCCGACGGCCCGGTGGAAATCACCACCGACGAGCTTTTCAAGGGAAAGCGCGTGGTCCTCTTCGCCGTCCCCGGCGCATTCACGCCCACCTGCACGCTCAACCATCTGCCGTGTTACCTTGAGAACCGCGACGCGATCCTGTCACGCGGGATCGACGATATCGCGGTCATCGCCGTCAATGACTGGCATGTCATGGGCGCGTGGGCGCAGGCCTCCGGCGGCATGGGCAAGATTCACTTCCTCTCCGACTGGGACGGCTCCTTTACCAAGGCGCTCGGCCTCGATGTCGATTTGTCCGCCGCCGGCCTCGGCGTCCGTTCAAAGCGTTATTCGATGCTGGTCGAGAATGGCGCGGTGAAGTCGCTGAATGTCGAGGAAAGCCCCGGCCAGGCCACCGTCTCCAGCGCGGCTGCGATGATCGAGCAGCTCTGAGACGGGAACAGTACCCATCCGCATAGCAAAACGGAGCCCCAGGGCTCCGTTTTCATTTACACGTCCATGTCGAAGACCATCAGTCCGCCAAGACCCCCGTCGGTCGCGGCGACAATCCGGTCCCCCAGGGCGACATGGTCCGGATGCACGAGATAGGCATCCCGCGCCTCTGCATTCTCGAAGCTGACGATGAACCCGTCGCGGAAGCCGCCGTTCAGGCTTTCGGGGGAAACGTTAGGGCCGGATTTAACGTCGAGTATGCCCGGCGTGACATCCTTCAGGGCGACAAGCGAATCGTAGATCGCCTGCTTTTCAGCCGCCTGGGTCGCAGTCTTGAACCTCAGAAACACACAGTGAAGGATCATGTCGTTCGTCTCCCGCCTGATTTATTTTTGCCGGCGAGAATAGCTTTCGCCGGCTGTTTCACAAGGGCGGGCACGCCCAAGCCAAATCTTGTCATCGCGTCTTGAACGGCGCCATGCCGAGGCGGGCAAGCTCGTCGGCCCGCTCGTTCTCCGGATGCCCCGCGTGGCCCTTGATCCAGTGCAGCGTCACCTTGTGGCGGTTGCGCGCCTCTTCCAGCTGCTGCCACAGTTCGGCGTTCTTGACCGGCTTCTTGTCGGCCGTCTTCCAGCCGTTTTTCTTCCAGCCGAAGATCCACTTGGATATGCCGTCCTTGACGTAGGCGCTGTCGGTATAAAGATCGACCTCGCACGGCGTCTTGAGCGCATTCAGCGCCTGGATCGCCGCCATCAACTCCATGCGATTGTTGGTCGTGTCAGGCTCGCCGCCGTACAATTCCTTCTCGGTTTCGCCATAGCGAAGGATCGCGCCCCAGCCGCCCGGGCCGGGATTGCCGGAGCATGCACCGTCGGTGAAGATGTCGATATGCTTCATGAGGCAACTTCCAGCGCGAGGCCGTATTCGACGCTGGAGGCGACCGCCCGGTGGAAGCGGAGCTTCCTGAGGTATTCGAGCGGATCCTTCTTCACCACCAGCGCGCCCGCGGGGGTGGTCAGCCAGTCATAAAGGCGCGTCAGGAAAAAGCGCAGGGCCGAACCGCGGCAGAGGACAGGGAGAGCCTCCCTTTCCAGTGCCGAAAGCGGACGGACAGCGTCGTATCCCTCCAAAAGCGCCCTGCCCTTGGTGATGTTGTAGGAGCCGTCCTTCTCGAAGCACCAGGCATTGAGGCAGATGGCGACGTCATAGGCGAGCATGTCGTTGCAGGCGAAGTAGAAGTCGATCAGGCCGGAGAGACCGTCGCCAAGGAAGAAGACGTTGTCCTGGAAGAGGTCGGCATGAATGACGCCGGCCGGGAGGTCCGCTGGCCAGTGATTTTCCAGGAAGGAAAGTTCGGCGGTGATCTCGTCCTGCAGCCCGGTTTCTACCTCGTCGGCGCGACCGGCGGATTTCTGCCACAGCGTCTTCCAGCCTTCCAGCGACAACGCATTCGGGCGCTTCAGCTCGAAGCCCTCGCCCGCCAGGTGCAATTCGGCGAGCGCCTTGCCCACCTCGCGGCAATGCCTGGCTTCGGGCTTTCTGAGCCACATTCCCTCCAGGAAGGAGATCAGTGCGGCCGGCCGGCCGGAGAGTTCACCCAGCAAGTTGCCGTCGTGGCGCGGCAGGGGCAGCGGGCATGACAGGCCGCGCGCCGCGAGGTGATGCATGAGCCCGAGGAAGAACGGCAGGTCCGACTTCTCGACACGCTTTTCGTAGAGCGTCAGGATCAGCGGATCGCGCGTCGTATGCAGCAGGAAGTTAGAGTTCTCCACGCCCTCGGCTATGCCCTTGTAGGAGGTGAGCTCTCCGACATCATATTGGGTGAGGAAGGCTTTGAGGTCGTCTTCGGTAATGTCGGTATAAACGGCCAACTCGGTCTCTCGTGCTCAATCTGGTCAGTGGTGTGGTGTTGTAGGGCGTGCGTAAGCAGCCCGCAGAATCGGCCGTACCCTACTCTGTCGGGGACAGGAAAGTCACCCGTTGACGAAGGCCATGTCTTCCCTTGTCAGCGGTACGCCGCGCAATTCGCGATTGACGAGGAAGTTCTCGGTCTCTTCGGCCGTGATCGCCAGCTCCACGGTGGCGTCATAGCGCGAACGGAAGGCCTCGATGATCTCCTCGACGATGACCTCCGGAGCGGATGCACCGGCCGAAATGCCGAGGGTGGAGATCGCACCGATTTCGGCCCAATCGAGCTCCGAGGCGCGCTGGACGAGCAGCGAACGTGTCGCCCCTGCCCGCAACGCCACTTCGACGAGGCGCTTGGAATTGGACGAGTTGGGCGCACCCACGACGATGAAGAGATCGCAGCCGGGCGCTGCCTCCTTGACCGCATCCTGCCGGTTGGTGGTGGCATAGCAGATGCTGTCGGCCGCAGGCGCCGTCAGGTTTGGAAAGCGCTCCTGCAACTTGGCGATAACGCCAGCGGTATCGTCGACCGACAAAGTCGTCTGCGTGACGAAGCCGAGATTATCTGCGTCGGCGGGCTCGTAGACCGCGGCGTCCTCCACCGTCTCGACCAGAGACACCGTGCCTTCCGGCAGTTGCCCCATCGTCCCGATCACTTCCGGATGCCCGGCGTGTCCGATGAGGATGACGTGACGGCCGAGACGCTGATGGCGCATCGCCTGCTTGTGGACCTTGGAGACCAGCGGGCAGGTCGCGTCGAGGTAGAATAGGTTGCGTGCCTGCGCATCGGCAGGCACGGATTTCGGCACGCCGTGCGCGGAGAAGACGACCGGCTGGTCGCGGTGCTCCGGCGGGATCTCGTCCAGTTCCTCGACGAAGACGGCGCCCTTGGCTTCCAGGCCTTCGACCACGTAGCGGTTGTGAACGATCTCGTGGCGGACATAGACGGGTGCGCCATAGGCCTTCAGCGCCAGGACGACGATCTGGATGGCCCGATCGACACCCGCGCAAAACCCGCGAGGTCCGCACAGCCTGATCGTGAGAGGCGGCTTTGCAACTGGCTGATCGACGTTGATGTTCATTCCGTTCCGCAGCTTGGAGATTGGCAGATGCCGTTCATATAGGCGAGCGCATCTGCGACCGCCAAGGAAAAGTTTTCAAACGCGCGCGCCCGGATACTTCCGGCGCCATAGAACCGCACCCACGACGACGACCAGCGCGCCGGCGAGGCCATACCATGTGACCGCGTATTGCAGGTGGTTGTTGGTCAGGGCGAACTGGGTGACGCCACCTTGCGGCCAGCCGCCCGGATTGGCCTGCGAGGCATCCGCATCCATGAAGAAAGGCAGCACGCCGTCTGCGCCGAGACCGGTGCTGGACGCCATGGCCGACAAATCCTTCCAGTAGAAGATGTTCTTGGCCGTGTCGTTATCGGGCACGATGGAGGACGGCTTCTCAAGCAGCTCGCCGCGCGCGTAGCCGGTGAGCGTGACGGCGCCTAAGATTTGACCCTGTTCGCGTGTGGCCGGATCCTTCATGTCATACGGCACGAAACCGCGATTGACGAACAGAACCCGTCCGTCTGCCAAGGTCAGTGGCGTGTAGACATAGAAGCCCGTCTTGCCCTCGTGGGTAGCGAAGAAGTGACGTTCGCGGGCATGATCGAAGGTGCCAGTCGCGGTCATCGTGCGGTACTCGACGTCTTCGCCGCGCCCGGTCATCGCCTCGATTTCTGTTAGCGAGGCCGGAGTTGCCGACCTTCGCTCCGCCATGTCGGACAGCAGCTGTTCCTTCCACTGAAGGCGCTCGGCTTGCCAGGTGCCGAGTGAAAGCAGCACCGCCAGTGCGACCAGCACGAGAACCGTGGTCACTACCAACTTGACCCGTCCGCTTTTGTGGATGGTCTCGCTATCGTTCGGCATGGGGGTCACGTCTCTCATGGTGCTTCCTTGAACGCGGAAGGGCGGCTCGCGCCGCCCTCCCCTTAACATGGTAACTCTGCCTGCTGGCCTCAATGGGCGAGCGGAGCGCCCCAGCTTCCCCAGATGTAGATGGAGAAGAAGAGGAAGAGCCAGACAACGTCAACGAAATGCCAGTACCAGGCAGCCGATTCAAACCCGAAATGCTGGGTGGGCGTGAAGCCGCCACGCATCGCACGGATCAGGCAGACGATCAGGAAGATCGTGCCGATGAGAACGTGGAAGCCGTGGAAACCCGTCGTCATGAAGAAGGTCGCGCCATAGATCGAGTTCGAGAACTCGAACGGGGCGGTCGCATACTCATAGGCCTGGACGATGGAGAACAGGACGCCCAGCGCAACGGTAAGCGCCAGGCCATTCACGAGCCCCTTGCGATCGTTGTGCAGAAGCGCGTGGTGAGCCCAGGTAACACAGGTACCCGACAGCAGCAGGATAACAGTGTTGTAGAGCGGCAGGTGCCACGGGTCGAGGACTTCCACACCGGCCGGCGGCCACTGGCCACCAGTGAACTCGACGCGCGAGGCCTGGATCGCCTCGTGGGGGAAGAGGCTGGCGTCGAAGAATGCCCAGAACCAGGCAACGAAGAACATCACCTCGGAGGCGATGAACATGATCATGCCATAGCGCAGGTGCAGCGAGACAACGCGGGTGTGATGCCCTTCGCGGCCTTCCTTGATCGTGTCGGTCCACCAGCCAAGCATCGTGTAGAGGATGATTGCCAGGCCAACGAAGAACAGCCACGGCGACGCCCAGTTGACACCGAGCAAGTTAAGCTCGCCGCCGTTCAGGTAGCGCATATAGCCGACACCACCAAAGGTGATGATGAACGCGCCGATAGCCGCCAAAAGGGGCCACGGGCTTGGATCGATGATGTGGTAGTCGTGATTTTTCTGATGCGCTTCGGCCATGTCAGAACCCCCGGATCATTACATGCTCGCCGGAAAGCCGGCGAATCCTCTCAAAGTTGCCCATTGGCCGGCTTACTCTTTTCCTGAACCGCCGCAACAGGCTTCGACGGCTGCGTGGGATAGAACGAGTAAGACAGCGTGATCGTCTTGATGTTCTTGGTCTCTTCAGCCGTGGTGATCTCCGGGTCAACGAAGAACACCACCGGCATTTCCAGTGTTTCACCCGGCTGAAGTGTCGTTTCGGTAAAGCAGAAGCACTCGACCTTGTTGAAGTAGGCACCGGCTTCCATCGGCGTGACGTTGAAGACGGCGGTGCCTGTCGTGGGTTCGGACGAGCGGTTGGTGGCGGTGAAGTTCACCTGCACGGTCTCGCCGATCTTCGGCTCGATGTTCCTGGCAGCCTTGAAATCCCAGTTCAACGCGCTCGACGTATTGGCGTCGAAGGTCACGGGCATCGTCCGATCAAGGATCGTTTCGGAATACTGCTCGGTACGTTGCGTGGTGCCGTTGTAGCCGGTCACCTGACAGAACAGCTGATAGAGCGGCACGGCCGCATAGGACATGCCCACCATGCCGCCGACGAAGACAAAGCACACCGCCATGATGGTGCTGTTGCCGATGCGCTTGGTCTGATGCGGATTGTTCGTTTCAGCCACCTTGCTCTCCTTAGCCCAGGCCACCGATCTTGACGATCGTGATGACATAGAAGAGGCCAACCAGGCCGGCGAGTAGCAGTCCGAGGGCAACGTTACGGTTGCGGCGAGACTTCTTCTGGGTCTCGCTGACTTTCACGGTTTCGATCAAAGCACACCTCCTACGAGGTTCATCAGGTCTGCCGCGAAGTGATCGGCGAGCAGGGCGGAGAAGATCGCAAACAGATAGAACACCGAATAGGCGAACATCTTCTTTGCTGCGATCATCTTCTCGTCGCCATCCGGCATCCGCCAGACGGCGATGGAACAGTAAATGAAGATTGAGCCGAGCAGCGCGGCAAACAGGCCGTAGCCGACCCCGGCCAGTCCGGTGAAGGACGGCGCGACCGCGACAAGCGCAGTCAGAACCGCGTAGACGACGATCTGGTTCTTGGTGGAACGTTCGCCGGCGACATTCGGCATCATCGGAATTCCGACCGCGCCGTAGTCACGCATCTTGAAAAGGGCGAGCGCCCAGAAATGCGCAGGCGTCCACAGGAAGATGATCATGAACAGGATGATGCTGTCGATGCTGACGCCGCCGGTCACGCAGGCCCAGCCGAGCATGGGCGGAAAAGCCCCGGATGCCCCGCCGATGACGATGTTCTGGGGCGTCGAGCGCTTCAGCCACATCGTGTAGACGACCGCATAGAAGAAGATGGTGAAGGCCAAGAGGAAGGCGGCGAACCAGTTCACCGCAAGACCCAGGATGATCACCGAGAAGACGGAAAGCGTCAGGCCGAAGGCGAGCGCTTCACCCGGCAGGATCCGGCCGGAAGGAATGGGGCGCTTGGCTGTGCGCGACATGACTGCGTCGATATCGGCATCGTACCACATGTTCAATGCACCGGAGGCACCTGCGCCGACGGCAATGCAAAGAATGGAAATAACCGCCAGGACAGGATGAATGTCGCTCGGCGCAACGACAAGGCCGACGAATGCCGTGAAGACCACGAGGGACATGACCCGCGGTTTCAGCAGTTCGAAAAAATCGCGTGCGCTGGCTTCCGAAAGGCGGATACCGCCCTCGCCGCCAACTGCATCGTGATTGTCGATCAACGTCATTGTCTCAGTCCTGCTCTTGATTTTCAGGGCACCGCGCGACGCGGTGCCCTGTATTTCTTGATGCTTAGCGGATCTTCGGGAGCTGTTCCCACTGGTGGAACGGCGGAGGCGAAGACAGCTGCCATTCCAGAGTTGTCGCACCTTCACCCCAAGGGTTGTCGCCAGCTACGCGCTTCTTGGCGAATGCTTCCCAAACCATAAACAGGAAGATGATAACACCAAGGAAGGAGATATAGGAGCCGATCGAGGAAACCCAGTTCCAGCCCGCATATGCATCCGGATAGTCGATGTAGCGACGCGGCATGCCGGCGAGGCCGAGGAAGTGCTGCGGGAAGAACACCAGGTTCACGCCGATGAACATGACCCAGAAATGCAGGTTGCCCAGCGTCTCGGAATACATGTAGCCGCTCATCTTCGGGAACCAGTAGTACCAGGCCGCGAAGATAGCGAAGACGGCGCCGAGCGACAGAACGTAGTGGAAGTGAGCGACCACATAGTAGGTGTCGTGCAGCGAACGGTCCAGGCCGGCATTGGCGAGCTGAACGCCCGTGACGCCGCCGACGGTGAACAGGAAGATGAAGCCGATCGCCCAGATCATCGGCGTGCGGAAGGACAGCGAGCCGCCCCACATCGTCGCGATCCACGAGAAGATCTTGATGCCGGTCGGAACCGCGATAACCATCGTCGCGAAGACGAAGTAGCGCTGCGCGTCGAGCGACAGGCCAACCGTGTACATGTGGTGAGCCCAGACGATGAAGCCGACGGCACCGATTGCGACCATGGCGTAGGCCATGCCGAGGTAACCGAAGACCGGCTTCTTCGAGAAGGTCGACACGATGTGGCTGACGATGCCGAAGCCGGGCAGGATCAGGATGTACACTTCCGGGTGACCGAAGAACCAGAACAGGTGCTGGTAGAGGATCGGGTCGCCGCCGCCTTCCGGAGCGAAGAAGGTCGTTCCGAAGTTACGATCGGTCAGGACCATGGTGATCGCGCCTGCCAGAACCGGCAGCGAGAGCAGCAGAAGGAACGCCGTCACGAGAACGGACCAGGAGAAGAGCGGCATCTTGTGCAGCGTCATGCCCGGAGCGCGCATGTTGAGGATCGTGGTGATGAAGTTGATCGCACCGAGGATCGACGACGCACCGGAAACGTGGAGCGCGAAGATCGCAAGGTCGACGGCCGGGCCCGGATGGCCGGCAGACGACAGCGGCGGATACATCGTCCAGCCGCCACCTGCACCGTAGGCACCTGCAGGACCCTCGACGAAGAGCGAGAGCATCAGCAGCAGGAAGGACGGTGGCAGAAGCCAGAACGAGATGTTGTTCAGGCGCGGGAAGGCCATGTCCGGAGCGCCGATCATGATCGGGATCATCCAGTTGGCGAAGCCGCCGATCAGCGCCGGCATGACCATGAAGAAGATCATGACGAGCGCGTGCGCCGTGGTGAACACGTTGAACATGTGCTTGCCGCCATCGATGGCAGCTTCGCCCTCGAAGCCGTAAACCATGGCCGCCAGGCCGTGGAAGATCTGGATGCCGGGCTCCTGGAGCTCCATGCGCATGGCGACGGACATGAGGCCGCCGACGATACCCGCCATGATCGCGAAGATCAGGTAAAGGGTACCGATGTCCTTGTGGTTGGTCGACAGGAACCAGCGGGCGAAGAAGCTCGGCTTATGGTCATGGTGCCCATGGGCGTGTGCATCGTCGTGCGAGGCAGTGCGAGCATGAGCGTGATCGTCGTGGGCGGCAGTAGGTCCAGCCATTGTCCTCACTCCTCGTTACTTGGATTCGGTAGCAGCAACACGCACGGCGTCGGCCGGCTGTGCAGCCAGGGCCATCAGCGCGCGATTGGCACCGGAAAGGTCACCTTGAGCGGACGTGGCCCAGGTGTCGTATTGTTCTTCGGACACGACGCGAATGGCGATCGGCATGTAGGCATGGTCCTTGCCGCAAAGCTCGGAACACTGGCCATAGTACATGCCTTCCTTCTCGGCCTTGAACCAGGTCTCGTTCAGACGACCGGGGACGGCGTCGATCTTGAGGCCGAAAGCAGGCATTGCGAAGGCGTGGATGACATCGGTCGGCGCGGCAGTGACGAGCAGACGCACGGTCTTGTTGACCGGAACGACCAGCTCATTGTCGACGGCGAGCAGGCGCGGATAGGCACCAAGGTCTTCCTTGCCGGCGGCCGCACGGTCTTCGTCCTTCAGAATGTAGGAATCGAAGGAGAGCGGATTTTCGCCACCTTCATATTCATAACTCCACAGCCACTGCGTCGCCGTCGCCTTGATCGTCAGATCAGGGTTCGTCGGAATCGTCAGCTGCGCATTGAGCATATTGAAGGACGGAATTGCGATGAAGAACAGAATGAGGACTGGCCCGACCGTCCAGACGATCTCGATCATCGTGTTGTGACTGGTGCGGGACGGTACCGGGTTTTTGCTGGCGCGGAACTTCATGGCCACAACCACCAGCAGGATCAGAACCAGAATGGTGATCGGCACGATGAACCAAAGGGTATAGTAGTTGAACCATTTGATCTCATGCATGATCGGCGTAACCGGCGTCTGCAGATCCACCTGCCAAGGCGTAGGCTGATCGGCGAAACCGGCAGAAGCAAAGAGCAGACAGATGAGCGCCGTCATCACCGCAAAAGCTCTGTTCATCACAAAAATTCTCCTCAGGCGTTTGATCTGGATCAAACCAAAACGCAGAATCCAGGCTATCAGGTCTGCTTCAATCATAGTTTGGCGGTTGCCGCAATATCTGCTGGGAAAACCCTATGCGGCATTTTTGCGCTTCGTCAAAAGCCGTGCCCACAAGGGCTTTTTCCCACATTTCAGGCCTTGTCGGACCGCAACGCGGCGACATGGGTCCCATTTTCGCCGCACTCCACTGGGATGAGGTCGGGGCTTTTCATTTCGCGCCACAAAGCCAAGAATAGCCGTCCTGATTCGCCATCCAGAGGTATCCATGGGTCGTTCTTCGATCATCGCCGCTTGTCTCGTCGCAGCCGTTGCCGGTTCGTCGCTTCCCGCGAGAGCTCAACAGCCCGCCGCGCCGGCGCCGCAGCCTTCGACCGGGGAAAGGGTACCGCAGGCGTCTGCGCCGCAGCAGAAACCCAATGGATCGGCCGGCGGCGTCCGCCAGAACTATGGCGCGTGGTCCATGGTGTGCGACACTCCACCCGGCGCATCGGCGGAACAGTGCGCACTTGTCCAGTATGTCCTCGATGAGGACAGACCCGAAATCGGCGTTGCCATCTCGGTGCTGAAGACGGCCGACCGCAAGCTTGTGCAGATGCGCGTGCTGGCGCCACTGGGGATTTGGCTGCAAGACGGCGCCCAGCTCTTCATCGACAACCAGAACATCGGGACGGCTTACTTCACCCGCTGCTTCCCGGATGGTTGCAGCCTCGAATTTCCTGTCGAGGAAGACCTGATGCGCTTCCTGCGGGCCGGGAAAAGCGGCGCCTGGGCCATCAAGGAATCGCCAGACGCGCAGAACAGGATAGCAGTGCCGTTCGAGTTGGAAGGCTTTGCCGCCGGTTACGACGCCCTGCCCTAACCTTGCTTCGGCTCACCGGGGGACCTACATCGGTCGAATGCGCTCCCGCTCTCCCACCGGGGGCTACGGAGCAGTTTGATGAATACCGATCTCTTGAACCTTTTCGATTGCGATGAAGCCAAGCTGCGCCGCATTCTTTCCGAGACCCTTTCGGGGGCGGATGACGGCGAACTCTTCGTCGAGCACGCGCAGGGCGAATCGCTCACCTTCGACAACGGACGTCTGAAGGGCGGCAGCTTCAACACCGACCAGGGCTTCGGGCTGCGCGCCGTCGCGGGCGAGGCCGTCGGTTATGCCCACGCGGGCGAACTGTCCCAGTCCGCCCTTTCGCGCGCGGCCGATGCCGTGCGCGCGGTCACGGCCGGCTATTCCGGTTCCTATGCGGCAGCCCCCCAGCGCACCAACAAGAAGTATTATGGAGACGAGAACCCGATCGGCCAGCCGAGCTTCGAGGAGAAGGTGACGCTCCTGACGGAAATCGACGCCTATCTGCGGGCCAAGGATCCGAAGGTTCGCCAGGTGACGGCAACGGCGTCTGCTAGCTGGCAGGTGGTCGAGATCCTGCGGGCCGACGGCCATCGCGTGCAGGACATCCGGCCGATGACGCGCGTCAACATTTCCGTGGTGGTCGGTGACGGCGACCGCCAGGAGAGCGGCTCCTTCGGCACCGGCGGGCGCACGGGCTTCGGCGATTTCGTTGCTAGCGGCAACTGGAAGACCGGAGCGGACGAAGCGCTGCGCCAGGCGCTCGTCAATCTCGACGCCATCGAGGCGCCGGCCGGCACGATGGACGTCGTGCTGGGTTCCGGCTGGCCGGGCGTCATGCTGCACGAGGCGGTCGGTCACGGGCTCGAAGGGGATTTCAACCGCAAGAAGACCTCCGCTTTCGCAGGGCTTCTCGGCGAGATGGTCGCGTCGCCCGGCGTCACCGTCGTTGACGACGGCACGATCGACAACCGCCGCGGCTCGATCACCGTCGATGACGAGGGCACGCCCTCCGGCTACAACGTACTGATCGAGAACGGCAGACTTGTCGGCTATATGCAGGATCGCCAGAACGCACGGCTGATGGGCCAGCAGCCCACCGGCAACGGACGTCGGCAGGGCTATGCCCACGTGCCGATGCCGCGCATGACCAACACCTACATGCTTTCCGGCGACAAGACCCCGGAGGAAATCATCGCCTCGGTCAAGAAAGGCGTCTACGCCGTATCGTTCGGCGGTGGCCAGGTGGACATCACCTCGGGCAAGTTCGTGTTCGGCTGCACCGAGGCCTACATGATCGAGAATGGAAAGATCGGCCCCGCCATCAAGGGCGCCATGCTGATCGGCAACGGCCCGGACGCGATGAAGCGGGTCTCGATGGTCGGCAACGATACCAAGCTCGACACGGGCATCGGCAATTGCGGCAAGGCCGGCCAGTGGGTGCCGGTCGGCGTCGGCCAGCCGCATCTGCGGATGGACCAGGTGACCGTCGGCGGTACGAAAGCCTGATCCGGTGCACGGCAATGCACTCGTTCCCGAGTTTGCCGTATCAGATTGGCGGACAAGCCGGCGGTTCTACTGTGAACTGATCGGCTTCTCCGTCCTCTACGAGCGCGCGGAGGAAGGGTTCTGCTATCTTGTGCTGGGCGAAGCACAACTGATGATCGACCAACTCGGCGTGGGGCGAACCTTCGACATCGATGGGGCGCCACTCGATAGACCTTTCGGTCGGGGACTTAACGTCCAGATCCGGGTTCCAGACGTCGAGGGCATACTCCAACGGCTCGCCAACGCCGGGGTGTCACTGCATCTGCCGCTGGAAGAAAAGTGGTATCGCCGCGATCATCGGGAAGTCGGCAATCGTCAGTTCGTGGTGCTCGATCCCGACGGCTACATGCTTCGCCTCTTCGAAGACCTGGGCGAGAGACCCTGTTCCGGCTGATCGGCGCAGCTTGACTCGGCGTTTGAAACCCTGCAGTGCCGGGATCACGATCCATTTCGGCAAGCAGCGATGACACCCGGCGAGCATCTGAATTTCCTGCAGACTTCCCTTGCCGGGCACGATCCGTCAGCCCTACTGTTTCTGCTCGCGGCAGCCTTGATTGCCGGGCTCGCCCGGGGTTTCTCGGGCTTTGGCGGAGCGCTGATCTTCGTGCCGCTGGCAAGCGCTGCGACAGAACCCAGGCTGGCGGCTGCACTGCTGCTCATCATCGACGGCGTTCTGACCCTCGGGCTTCTGCCGGACGCATGGCGCCGGGCCAACCGCCGGGAGGTTGCCACGATGGTGAGCGGCGCACTGATCGGAGTGCCGATCGGGACGGCAATCCTTGCGTTGACACCGCCTGTCACGCTGCGCTGGATCATCTCCCTTGTCGTGCTGGCGCTGCTTGCCTTCCTGGCGTCGGGCTGGCGTTATCACGGGCGGCCGAAACTCCCGCTGACCGTCGGTACGGGTGGTCTTGCCGGCGTTTTCTCGGGCGCTGCCCAACTGGGTGGCCCGCCGGTCGTTGCCTATTGGCTCGGCGGCGCCATTCCCGCGGCAACCGTGCGCGCCAACCTCGTTCTCTATTTCGCACTATCCAGTGTTATCTCGGCTGCCGCATACCTGATCGGCGGATTGCTGACGATGGAAGCCATGATCCTCTCGGCCGTCATATGTCCGGCATATGGCGTGGGTCTGTTTGCCGGCTCGCGTCTCTTCGGCTTCGCGAACGAGGCGACGTTCCGGTACATCTGCTTCATGCTGATTGCGCTGGCCGCTGTGATCGGGATGCCGCTTTTCGACAAATGACGCAGATCGAGTTCAGCAAGACTTAAGAACACCTGCCTATCTTCTCCCATAGGTGGTGTGTGCTGGGGCAGCTGTATCAATGAGCGACAGGCTGAAAACGGTTCTGCGGCGTGACGGAAAGCGGTTGGCAATTGCCGGGGCGCTCGAGGTCGTCGCCGTCATCTCGCGCACCGGGCTGGTCGGCAAAGCGCGGGGAAAAGGAGCGATCTTCACCCTTCACCATGTCCGGCCACAGGGCGACAGAACCTTCGAGGCGAACCGCCACCTGGAGGTCACGCCCGAGTTCCTGGAACAGGCAATCCTGCAACTTCGCGATGACGGCTATGACTTCATTCCGCTCACCGAAATAGCCGACCGGCTTCGCACGCAGGACGGCAAGCCCTTCGCCGCATTCACCCTCGACGACGGCTACCGCAACAATGCCGAACACGCCTTGCCCATCTTCGAGAGGCACGGCGTGCCTTTCACGATCTTCGTCACGCGCGGATTTGCCGAGCGCACGCACTCCCTCTGGTGGGAGACGCTGGGACAACTCCTCGGCCGCCTGTCAAAGGTCCGCTTCGATTTCGGGAACGGCATCGAGGACATCGACCTTTCAACAGGGACGCTGAAGCTTCGCGCCTTCGATCGATTTGCGAATATGGTGACGAGCGAAGAAGAGGAACTGGCCGTCTCACGGATCGATGCACTGGCACGAGAGCATGACGTCGATCCGCTAAAAATCACCGCCGAACTGGTGATGGATACCGACGAATTGCGCCGTATTGCTTTGCATCCCCTCGCCTCGCTCGGCGCTCATACGCTGAGCCACCGCGCCGTCGGGCGGCTTACACCCGATGAGGCGAAGGCGGAAATGCAGCAGTCCGCGGACTGGGTGGAGGCCTCGACCGGCCGGCGGCCAGGCAGCTTTGCCTATCCCTACGGCTTCCCGGGCGCCGTGACCGACCGCGACATGGCCATTGCGCGCGAGCTCGGGTTTGCGGTCGCTGTGACCACCCAGCCCGGCACGCTCCATGGAGGATCGGCGGAGCGGATGACCGGCCTGCCGAGAATTTCCCTCAACGGTTATTTCCAGCGGCCACGCTACGTCTCCGCACTCGCGTCCGGAATTCCCTTCGCGCTATCCGGACGCTGACCGTCAGGGGTACATCCTGACTTTCTCCCACGCGCCATCCGCTGTCGCACGTCTGAACTCGATGCGGTCGTGCAGGCGGAACGGCCTGTCGTGCCAGAACTCCACGGACGTCGGCTTGATGCGGAAACCGGACCAATGGGGCGGACGCGGGATGTTGCCGATGGCGTAGCGGGCGGTATATTCGGCAACCGCCTTCTCGAGTGCAAAGCGGCCTTCAAGCTGGCGGGACTGCTTCGACGCCCAGGCACCTATCCGGCTGCCGCGCGGCCGGGTCGCGTAATACGCATCAGCCTCCGCGTCGGTCACGATTTCGACATCGCCCCTCAGCCTCACCTGCCGCCGCAGCGACTTCCAGTGGAAGCACATCGCCGCCTTCTTCTGTCCCAGGATCTCCTGCCCCTTCTGGCTTTCGAAATTGGTGTAGAAGACAAAGCCCTGCTCGTCGAAACCCTTCAGCAGCACCATTCGGACGTTGGGCATGCCGTGCTCGTCCACGGTGGCAAGCGCCACAGCGGTCGGATCATTGACCTCGGAAGCCTCGGCATCCTTCAGCCACTGGCCGAACAATGCGAAAGGCTCGCTTTCTTGCGTGAAGTCACCGCTTGTTAACCCGCTCTCAGACATATTGACTTAAATGCTCCCGACTGGTGAGTTTGCCCGTGACTCACGCCCGGACAGGACACAAGGTGGTACTGATAGCAAAGTCGCACATCCCCTCAAAGTGGTTGAATCAGCGCATCGTGATTGCGTTGGCATTCGGCACGATAGCTATTTGCACCACGTCATGCACCAGCAGCCTCGATCTTTTCGGGGGCGGGTCTAAGGTTGACCGCGCCATAGCCACGGGAACAGTGTCTCGCGGCGAAACCGAAACGGCACTGTCCGACGAGGCAACCGTTCGAAACGCGGTGACTTCCGTCGATCTCGCAAAAATGGCCGGCAGTCCGGTGCCTTGGGCCAATGCAGCGACCGGCAGCGCCGGCGTTGTCTCTACGATCAAGGAAGCGCGCAACACCGGCCACGTGTGCCGCGACTTCACCACCACCCGCCATTCCTACGAGGGCATCGCCATGTTCTCGGGCCAGGCCTGCCTGACGGGCAGCGGCGATTGGTTACTGACTGCCTTCGATCGTCAGTAGAATTTTAACCGTGCCGAACGACCATTTGCGGTTGTAACCACTGATTCAGGATTGCCCTGCTAGCCTCCGATCACACGTGGGATTTTCCGGCAACAGGAACCGGCAGACTCCACGGGCGTTGTATCGAGTATCGGGGGGCCGGCTTATCGGGTCCTCCCGCCCAATTTAACCGGTGGTCATTCATGCGCGATCCCTATTCTGTTCTTGGTGTGCAGCGAAATGCCGGCGCCGACGAGATCAAGGCTGCCTGGCGATCCAAGGCAAAATCCGTTCATCCTGACCATAATCAGGAGGATCCATCAGCCTCCACCCGGTTCACCGAAGTCGGCAAGGCCTATGAGGTCCTGAAGGATCCTGAACGCCGCATGCGCTACGATCGCGCGGTGGACGCACACCAGACGATCATGCAGCAGCGCCAGGCGGCACGCGAGTCGGCCGAGCGGGCAAAGGCGGCAAGGGCAAATGCAGAACGCGTGATGGAAGAGCTGGCACGTGCCAATGCGCAACGAGCGCAGGCCAGTGCCAACGCCCAGTCCGGCGGCACGACCGAAGCTGCAGAGGACATGATCGACCGGATCTTCGGGGCGGCACCGAACGGACCCGCACAGGGCGGAGCCTCTGCCCGGCCCCAGCCCCAATCGCAGGCGAAACCATCCACCGCATCGGCAACCGCCGAACAGGACGACACCAGTGCCAAGGGCGACGGTTCCAGGACCGATCCCCAGACGGAGGCGCGGCCGCTTCCGGCTCAGGCCGTGGACCTGATTGCCTCGCTGGTCCGCCGCATTCGCGGAACGAGCGTAACGGCCGAAAAGGTGCCCGATCACGCGGTCGAGGCCATGGTTTCCCTCGAAGACCTCCTGAATCTGACCTGGGTTGCCATCAAGCTTCCCGAGGACCGCGAAGTCCGCCTTACCCTTGAGGCGGGGATGACGGTCGGTCACGTTGCCAGGCTCAAGAGCCAGGGGCTGAAGGTGCCGGGAATGCAGCGCGGCGATCTGCTCGTCACCCTGCGCATCGAATCCAACAGCAAGTTTCGTGCTGAAGGTTTCGATATTCACACAAACCTTCCCATCTCGCTGGAGGATGCGGTCCTCGGCACCGATACCGAGATCGAGACTCCCGAGGGCAGAAGATCGATTTCCATTCCGCCCTGGTCCGGCTCCGACCGGGCACTTCGGCTGGAGGGGCTCGGCCTGCTCAGTGCCGAAGGCAAACGCGGTGACCTGGTGGTGGAACTGCGTGTCATGCTGTGGGAAAAGCCCGATGCGAAGGTGACGGACCTGATGCGTCACATGCGCGAAGGCCTGTACCTGTAGTCGGCGCGTGACGCACAAAGCCCGCCCTGCTGCTACGCACCCTTTGTTACGGCAGCTTACACGAGATGATCTGCGCCAACTTGAACGCCTGAGCGGCCTATGCCATAGGCAACCATCATTCGCGCAGAGCGACTACGGTCTCAAAGGACACATAGCATGGTTCAGGCTTCCGGCCTAATGGCAGGCAAACGCGGCGTCATCATGGGCGTCGCCAACAATCGCTCTATCGCTTGGGGCATTGCCAAGGCCATTCATGCACAGGGTGGCGAAATCGCGCTGACCTATCAGGGCGAGGCCTTGAAGAAGCGGGTCGAGCCGCTGGCGGCCGAACTCGGCGCCATCGTGGCCGGCGATTGCGATGTCAGCGACGAAGCAAGCATCGATGCCGCCTTCGCGGAAATCGAGAAGCTTTGGGGCAAGATCGACTTTCTGGTCCACGCGATCGGTTTCTCCGACAAGGACGAACTGACCGGCCGCTACGTCGACACGACTGCCGACAATTTCGACAAGACCATGCGGATTTCGGTCTACTCGTTCACGTCCGTCGCGCGTCGTGCCGAAAAGCTGATGACGGACGGCGGATCGATGCTGACGCTGACCTATTACGGCGCCGAAAAAGTCATGCCTAACTACAATGTCATGGGCGTAGCCAAGGCCGCGCTCGAGGCGAGCGTCAAGTATCTCGCTGTCGACCTCGGCCCGAAGAACATCCGCGTCAACGCGATCTCGGCCGGCCCGATCAAGACGCTGGCGGCATCCGGCATCGGCGACTTCCGCTACATCCTGAAGTGGAACGAGTACAACGCGCCGCTGCGCCGCACCGTCACCATCGAGGACGTGGGCGATGTCGGCCTCTACATGCTCTCCGACCTGTCGCGTTCGGTGACCGGCGAGATCCATCATGCCGACAGCGGATACCATGTCGTCGGCATGAAGGCTGTCGACGCGCCTGACATCTCCGTCGTCAAGGAATGATCCAGGGAAGTCTGCCGTGCTCATCTACATGATCCGACACGGCCAGACGGACTGGAACGCGGAAGGGCGTCTTCAAGGGCAGAAGGACATCGCCCTTAATGATCTGGGACGATCGCAGGCGGCTCGCAACGGCGAGACGCTGCTCCAGATACTGGGAAGCGACGTCCCCGCCTACCGCTTCGTTTCAAGCCCCCTCTCCCGCACACGCGAGACGATGGAACGCCTGCGGGCGGCCATGGGGCTGGAGCCGACGGGTTACTTGACGGACGAGCGGCTGGTCGAACTTTCCTTCGGCGATTGGGAGGGACATACCCTCGAGGAGGTCGGCATCGTTGCGCCCGACAGACTTCAGGCCCGGGCCGACCAGAAGTGGAACTTCATTCCGCCCGGTGCGGCTGCCGAGAGTTATGAAATCCTCTCCTGGCGCGTGGGCGCGTGGCTTCGTTCACTGAGCGGACCAACAATCTGCGTAACACATGGCGGCGTCGTGCGCTCCGCTTTCCGGCTTGTCGCAAACCTGTCGGAACACGAAGCCGCGACAATGACGGTGCCGCAGGACAAGCTCCTCCGGATCGACCTGGGTGCAGGGACGCTGGAGTGGTTCTGACGGACGCTACTGAATGATTTCCAGGTCGTCCACGACCCGGTTGCCGTCCACTTCGGTGTAGAAGACGAGAACCTTCACACCCGATTCCAGCCCTTCGAAATTGAATTCCTCCGGAACCCTGTAGGTCTTGCCGTCATCGAGCGTCAGGCTGAGCGCATTGACGTCCACCGAACTGATGGTCGCCTCCACGTCCGCACTTTGTGCAAAGCCGCTCAATGGAGAAAGAATACTGGCAGTGGCGAGCAGAGCGGCGATCAGCAGACGCATTTTCAGAGCCTTCGGCAAATTCCAAGGTGTTTTACTACGACGCAAGATAGCCTCCCGATTGTGGCGAAAGTTGCTCGCGCCGATGACTTTTTCCGTACAAGTAGTGACCAGATTCTTAACTTTGTTCAAGACTCTAGCCCGATTACCTCAATCGAGTAAATTTGCCGTTTAAAGCAGTATTTCTGCAAATTTCCCGTGCAAAATACACGGCGACACGCAATCTGCCATTAACCTGCATAGGATAGAACTCCAGGTGAGAAGATCACTTTGGAAAGGGGCGGAATTGTCTGCCTGGCAGTCGCTTCAAACCCGTTTGCATTCTATCGTCAGAGGACGCCATTTCCTGTCGCTTGCGACACTGGCGATCGCGGGGTCTGTGCTTTACCTCGGCGTCTCTCTCGACCAGCGGCACCAAGCCGAGTTTCAGCAGGAACTGCGGGGCCATGCCCAAAAGGCCGCTGCGTTGTTGGCCCGACGCCTGCAGATCGAGGTGGCGGACGAAATGGCGATCGCCAAGCGTCTTGGACATGCCTATGCCTCACAGTCCGAGGGCGCGCTGGATCTGTTTCGTTTCTCTGCACAGCAGGAACTGGAGCGGGATCCCAAAATCGTGGCGGTGGCAATCGCTCCCGGCTTCAAGCTGGAGCGGCTCCTCAGTCACCCCCACTCGACCCAATCTGCCCAGATCATTGATCAGGACGAACTTGCAAACGACCTGGAGCGCCACAGCAAGATATTGGCCCCGTCGTTCGTCACCCACGCCGCTGGCAACTATCTCACTCTTATCCATCCCATGGGCCGCGAAGCACCCCAACCGCTCGTGGAGGGAGCCGTCGCCATTCTTCTCGACCAAAGCAGGCTGATGGCCGACGCGGGTCTGGCAGCTTCGGTCGATTCGACGGTCGTGAGATTTATCAACATCGAGGGGCTGGAGGTCGCGGTCCGCAACCTGAACGAGGTCGGCAGCCAGATCTTCTTCGGCGACCCCCGGATCGTTGACCGCAAGCCGCTCGAATGGCACTTCCCCATCGGCGAAAACACCTGGCAGATTCTGGTCGCGCCCGATGACGGCTGGGACGTCGCCGCGCCAGACCAGGCGGGATACCGCTTCTCGCTTGCCTTGGGAAGCATGGCCCTCCTCGTGCCGATCCTGATGGCGAGCTTCCTGATCGAACAGCGAAACCGCAACATCAGCTTGCTTAAAGCGCGCGAGGCCAACCTTCTGGAGCTTTCGCAACGCTTCAACCTGGCGATGGAAGCCTCCAACATCGGCATCTGGGAAGCGGCCGGAGACGGAAGCCACGTCTTCTGGGATGACCGCGCGGCAGTATTGCACGGTTATGAACCGGGGGAGAGCGCCAACAGGCTGGATGACTGGCACCGGGCGATCTATCCTGAGGACAGCAGTGACGCCGAGGTGCATTTCTTCACCTGCATCATAGCCAAGCAGCCCTGCACGGCCACATACCGGGTGGCAGGGGATGGCGGTGCGGTTCGTTACCTGCAGTCGGCCGGCGCAACCTACCGAAATCCGGACGGCACTGTCCGTACGACGGGGATCGTCTGGGATGTCACCTCCGAGATGCTGCGGACACAGACGCTTCGCGACGCGAAGGACGTCAGCGAGATCAAGAACGCGGAACTCGAACTTGCCCTGGACGAGTTATCGAAGCGGGAACAGCAGCTGGACGAGCTTTCCAACAGGCTCGATCTTGCGCTGGCCTCCTACAGCTGCGGCATATGGGAATACGACCCCGTTTCTGGTGTGGAGCGCTGGGACGAGCGCATGTGCCAGTTGTACAACATTCCGTTTACCGATGGCGTCGTCCGCCAGCAGCAGTGGTTCAGCCTCATCCTTCCGGAAGACCGCCTTGCGGCCAAAGTCGCATCGGCAACCTTCACATCGGGCTTCCAGCAGGAGGCCCTGCTGGTACGCGCGCCGCAGCCTGACGGGAGCCTGCGCTACATCCGTTCGGTAGGGCAACTTCAGACCGCGCGAAACGGCCAGAACAAGGTGGTCGGCATTGCCTTTGACGTGACCGAAGACGCCCTTCTGACAGCCGAGCTCAAGGCAGCAAAAGCCGAATCCGACGCAAAGAACGCCGAACTCGAACTTGCCAAGAGCCGGATCGAGCACAACGCCCTCCACGACCCGCTGACCATGCTCGCCAACCGTCGCAAGCTCGACATCGAGCTCGACCAGCTATCGCGGGAGAGCCGAAGCGAGCGGCAAAGGTTCTCGATCCTGCATCTCGATCTCGACCGCTTCAAGCAGATCAACGATACGCTGGGACATGCAGCGGGCGATGCGATGCTTGCGCACACCTCGCGCGTACTGATGCGCAACGTCCGGCGTGACGATCTCGTTGCGCGTATCGGCGGGGACGAATTCGTCATTCTGGTGAAGGATGGCGACAGTTCGGAGCAAATGGCACAGCTCGCGATCCGGATCATCGGCGAGCTGCGGCAGCCCATCGATTTCGAGGGATTTGCCTGCCGCTGCGGCGTATCGATCGGCATCGCCCAGGCCGGTGGCCTGAACATCGATGCCCGCCGCATCCTGGTCAATGCGGACATCGCGCTGTACCGCGCAAAGGGCATGGGCCGCAATCGCTTCGAATTCTTCACGCAGAACCTGCAGGCGGAAATCGTCAGCCACAAGCGCACGGCAGACCAGATCCTGGCAGGGATCGACAACCAGGAATTCGTCACCTGGTACCAGCCACAGTTCGATGCGCGAACAAACGAGCTTACCGGCGTCGAGGCCTTGATCCGGTGGAACCATCCTCATCATGGAATCCTCGCCCCGGACCGCTTCCTGAAGATCGCCGACGACCTCAACGTTACCGCGACCCTCGACCAGATCGTGCTTGAAACGGTGTTGCGGGACCAGAGGCGCTGGGCCGGCATCGGATTGAACATACCCAAGGTCTCTGTGAACGTCTCGTCACGCCGCCTGCACGACGAGAACCTGATCAACATGCTCAGAGAGCTCGACATCCGCCCCGGAAGGATCTCCTTCGAACTGGTCGAATCCATCTTCCTCGATGAACACGAAGACACCGTCGCGGCCAATCTCGAACAGATCACGGCGCTGGGCATCGATATCGAGATCGACGATTTCGGCACCGGCCACACCTCCATCGTCGGCCTTCTGAAGCTTCGGCCGAAGCGCCTGAAGATCGACCGCCAGTTGGTGATGCCGATCCTCGATTCGCCGCAGGAACGCGCACTGGTGCGGTCGATCATCGACATCGCGCGCTCGCTCGGCGTCGACACGGTCGCGGAAGGCGTCGAAACCATGCAGCATGCGGCGATGCTGCGCGAGCTGGGCTGTGATCTGCTGCAGGGATATGCGTTCGCGCGGCCCCTGCCCTTCGCCGAGTTCACGGAGACAGCATTGCAGCGGTGGTCAAAAGCTGCCGCGTGAGACGCGCCCATGCTCCAACTAGGGCTTGTCGCCTGCCGCCCTTTTCCATAAGACAACCGCGTCAGGGGCTGGCAAAGGCTGGTCCAACATGGACGGTCCCGGTATGTCGCATAACACCTTCGGTCATCTCTTCCGTGTAACCACCTGGGGCGAAAGCCACGGCCCGGCGCTTGGCTGCGTCGTCGACGGCTGCCCTCCCGGCATTCAACTGACCCTCGCCGAAATCCAGAGCTGGATGGACAAGCGCAAGCCCGGCCAGTCCCGCTTCGTGACGCAACGACGTGAGGACGACATCGTCAAGGTGTTGTCCGGCGTGATGCTGGCCGAAGACGGCGAGACGATGATCACAACCGGTACGCCGATCTCCATGCTGATCGAAAATACCGACCAGCGCTCCAAGGATTACGGCGAGATCGCCCGGCGCTACCGGCCGGGACACGCGGATTTCACCTATGACGTCAAATACGGCATCCGCGATTACCGGGGCGGCGGACGCTCCTCCGCGCGCGAAACGGCAGCCCGCGTCGCCGCTGGCGCCGTTGCCCGCAAGGTCGTCCCGGGTCTCGTGGTGCGCGCGGCGCTGGTTCAGATCGGCAAGCACAAGATCAATCGCGCCAACTGGGATTGGGCTCAGATCGACCAGAACCCGTTCTTCTGCCCGGATCCCGCAACGGTGCCCGTGTGGGAAGAGTATCTCGATTCCATCCGCAAGAGTGGCTCGTCCATTGGAGCCGTCGTCGAGGTGGTTGCCGAGAACGTGCCCGCCGGCCTCGGCGCTCCGATCTATGGCAAGCTCGACCAGGATATCGCCTCGCTGCTCATGTCCGTCAACGCCGTGAAAGGCGTGGAGATCGGTGACGGTTTCGCGACAGCCGAACTCTCCGGCGAGGAGAATGCCGACGAAATGCGGATGGGTAATGACGGCAAGCCGCTGTTTCTGTCCAACCACGCCGGCGGCATTCTCGGTGGCATTTCCACCGGCCAGGCCGTGGTTGCCCGCTTCGCAATCAAGCCGACCTCATCCATCCTGACGGAGCGCCAATCGATCGATGCCGACGGCAACAATGTCGACGTGCGCACCAAGGGCCGTCACGACCCATGCGTTGGCATCCGTGCCGTTCCCATCGGCGAGGCCATGGTTGCCTGCGCCATAGCCGATCACTATCTCCGCGACCGGGCGCAGACCGGCCAGTTGCGCCAAGGAAACTCCCATGACCTATGATCAGAAGCGTGTCGTCGATGCCATCCGCGCCTTCGAGGCCGGCGAAATCGTTGTCGTCATGGACGATGACGGCCGCGAGAACGAGGGCGATCTGATCGTCGCCGCCGTCCACTGCACAGCGGAAAAGATGGCCTTCATCGTGCGCCATACCTCGGGCATCGTCTGCGCACCCATGCCGCGCGAAGAGGCGAAGCGCCTGAATCTCAACGCAATGGTGGCGGAAAACGACAGCGCGCACACCACGGCCTTCACCGTGTCCGTTGATTTCAAGCACGGCACCACCACCGGCATTTCCGCTGACGATCGAACATTGACGGTTCGCAACCTCGCCAATTCCAACGCCGGTGCGTCGGATTTCGTACGTCCGGGGCATATTTTCCCGCTGGTCTCCCGCGAAGGCGGCGTCCTGATGCGGTCCGGCCACACGGAAGCGGCCGTCGACCTGTGCAAGCTTGCGGGCCTGCCGCCGGTCGGCGTGATTTCGGAGTTGGTGAACGATGACGGCACCGTCATGCGCGGACCACAGGTCGCGGCCTTTGCCGAAAATGCCGGCCTGAAGCAGGTTTCGGTTGCCGACCTGATCGCCTACCGCCAGCGCAAGGAAACCTTGATCCAGCTGGCATCGAGCTTCGATGTCGAGACTCCCTACGGACCGGCCAAGGCACATGCCTACTCGCTGCCCTGGGATCCCATGCAGCACCTCGCTCTCGTCTTCGGGGACATCCGCGACGGGGTCGACATTCCGGTACGGCTGCATCTCGAGCATGTGGGCCGCGACGTGTTCGGCAAGAGCCGGCAGATCGACGACATCATGAAGCGGATTGCCGACAAGGGCCGAGGCGTCATCGTCTATCTTCGCGAAGGCTCTGTCGGCGTCGGCGTTTCGACCACGGCCCGCAGCGGCAACCATGACCGCGAGGCGCACAGCGAGGCGCAGCAGCGGGAGAACGAATGGCTGGAAATCGGACTTGGTGCACAGATCCTGAAAGATCTCGGCGTCACGTCCATCCGCCTCTTCGCTTCGCGCGAGCGCCACTATGTCGGGCTGGAAGGCTTCGGCATCCAGATCAGTGGCACCGATATCGTCTAGGATATCTACCCGCTGATCGGTCCCTGGACCTCCGGTGAGGGCTCGCCCGACCAGACAAGCCGATAGACATCTCCCTGCCGGACGGATTGGACGGCAGCCGGCCGCAGAACGGCAAAGCAGGTGCCGCCCGCATGGCGGACGGACGGGTATACGATGCCGTTCAGGCCATGAGCACGAGCCTGCTCGGCCAGCCCGTTCCCGGCAGGGTATCCGACCCCCTTGTCAGGACTGAGTGCGGCGTGTCCCGGCATTTCACGCAGGTCGACGAAATCGCCGGAGAGGCTGCAGAACATTTCCGCATATTCCACCACGGCGTTGAAATCGCCGGTGCGCGCCAGGAACTCGGTCATATGGAAGCCGATTTCCGCAAGACAGGTTTCCACAGCCAGAGCCGCATACCATGCGCCGCGGTTCTCTCCGTTGAAGCGGTTCGGTTCCCGCGGCTTGGCATAGGCGAAGCTCGCGTTGATGAAATGCGCATGGGGAACATCATAGACCAGCTCATTCGCGGCCAGCCCGGAAATGCCGGTCGTTTCCGCCATCGTCCGGCTGCTGGTCGCCCCTTCGATCTCGGCCAGCTGTGCAAGCTCGCCCTCGTCATCGACCAGAGCCGCCAGCACCGATTGCCGCAGCCGCGCCGTGGTCACCAGCCGCACAGTCCTTGCGTAGGCGGCCGTGATGACTGGTACGCCGTCGATCAACAACTACAAGCCCCCACGCACCGCATCGACATAGCGGCGAACATCCAGCATCAGCGGAATACCGCCTTCGATCATCGCCGCGACCGGCGCCCGGCCTTCAAACAGCGGGCCTGAATTCGCAAGCACCGGCCAGCGATCCGCCATCCCATCGGCAAACAGCAGGTGCAATCCCTTGTAGATACCGGTCAGCACCGAAATACGGGTCATCTGATCCTGGCTCAACGCCCTGACCGAAGCTTTGCCCCGACCTTCCGATTTCAATCGCTCCCAGGTACTCAGCGAGACGCCGAGAAGGGCTGCCGCCTGCGCGCCGGTCAGATCCCATTGTTCGACAAGGCGCCGGTAAGCCTTCATCGCCGTGCCGGCGAGACGGGTACGGTCCGCTTCCGACGCAAATCCCTGCCGCCGGGGCGAAGGCACCTGCTGTTTCAGTTCGAGAACTTGCACCACGGGGCCGCCTCCATCAAATGACAGACAATATATACGTCATTTGATGGAGGATTTCCATAGCAGGCCCGATACGGCCCTCAATTCTGCTCACCTCGCCAGCCGTCCTGGAATCTCAACCCCTCCACGCCCGCGAACCTGGCGACACGCAGGAGTTCCGCCTCGAGCTTTTCCAGCCGCCCGGCCGAGGCACGCACGCCGGGCTCCAGCCAGAGGCGGCGCACGTCGAGCACACCCGACTTGCGGTCAGCCTTCATGTCGATGCGGCCGATCATCCGATCGCCTTCGAGCAGCGGGAAGACGTAGTAGCCGTATTGGCGTTTCGGCTCCGGAACGAAGATTTCGATACGATAATTGAAGTCGAAGAGCCGTTCGGCGCGGTTGCGGTCACGCAACAGCGGGTCGAACGGGCTCAGAACCCTGACGCGCGCGGGAGGCTCCGGTATATCGCCGAGATGCTCAGGAAAGCCCTGGAAGGCGAAGGCCGCTCGCGGCTTGCCGCCGTTGGCGCCCTCGACAGCCACGTCCACCAGCTCGTCTCGGTGGCTGTCTGCCCATTCCCTGGCTTCCTGCGCGGTAACGAGATCCCAGAAGGCCGCGATTTCCCCATGGGTTGCGAAACCGAGCCGATCGAGGGAGCTGCGGCAGGCCCAATCGACGAAATCGTCGTGGCTCACTTCCGGCGCGTGATGATGCGGGGGCAGCACACGCTCTGTCAGGTCGTAGATCTTCTGGAAGTTGACACGGCCGGCAATCGCGAGCTTGCCGGTATGCCAGTAATATTCGAGTGCCGTCTTGTTCGGGTGCCAGTTCCACCAGCCTCCCGATTTGTGATCCTCGGCCTTCATCTCGCGCGACATGATTGGCCCGCCTTCGACGATCCGCTGATAGGTCTCCTCGAAGGCCTTGTCGAAATCCTCGCCCTGCCATTTCCGCCACCGCTCGCCGATCACAGCCTCGCGCCGGAGAAACCGGTGCTTCCAGTACCGGAAGAAGGCAGCCGGGATGACTGACGCGTCGTGCGTCCAGTGCTCGAAAAGTTCTCCATCCTTTTCCAGCAGCCGCTGAAGATGTTCGCGACGATAGGTCTGGTTGCGGGAAAACAGGATCATGTGATGGGCCCGCTCGACGGTCGCGATGCTGTCGATCTGCACGAAGCCGAGCTTGTTGACGAGGTCCAGCAGACCCGGCTTGTCCATGCTGCGCGAGGGCGGCAGGGAAAGACCTTGCCGTTCCATGAAGATCCGACGCGCCTGTTCGTTCGGGATGAGAATCACCATGATCGACAGAGTAGGACGAACCCGGGCTCACATCAATGTTCACGGTCTGTTTTCTATTCCCCTGCCCGTCCATCCGCTCAAGAGCCTTTCCAACCTGCCGGGAAAGGCTTTATAGGAGCGCCGACGAATGAGGGGCCGTGCGTGCAGATCCATTTCGAACAGGCCGGGGCGAGTTTTGAGGGACGTGTCGCGGTCGAACCGTTGACGCTGTCGCTTACCGAACGCCGGATCGGCATCATCGGGCTCAACGGCTCCGGCAAGACGACGTTTGCCCGGATGATCAACGGGCTGGTGAAACCGACGCAAGGCCGCGTAACCGTGGACGGCTTCGACTCCGCCAGCGACGGCGAGACCGTTCGTGCCAAGGTTGGCTTCATCTTCCAGAACCCGCAGAACCAGATCATCCTGCCGATCCTGCACGAGGACATCGCGCTCGGGCTCAAGAACCGCCGGCTCCCTCGACACGCCGTGGACGCGGCGGTCGACGGCATCCTGCGGCGCTTCGGAATTGAACGCCTCTCGGGGCGACGGGTCCATGAACTTTCCGGCGGGGAGCTACAGTTGGCGGCGCTCGCCTCGGTTCTGGTGACCGAGCCGGAGGTCGTCATCCTGGACGAGCCGACCAACCAGCTCGACCTGCGCAACCGTGCGCTCGTCGAAAAGACAGTTCACGGTCTCGACGAAATGGCCATCGTCATCAGCCATGACCTCGACCTTATCCGGGACTTCGACCGGGTGCTGCTTTTCCACGAAGGACGGCTGGCCGCCGACGATGCGCCGTCACAGGTGATTGCCCGGTACCGGGAACTAGCCGCATGAACACGCTCTATGTCACGGGGAACAGCCTGCTTCACCGGCTTTCCGCCCGTGCCAAGCTGATTGCGCTTGCCGCAACGGGCATTGCGCTCATCGTCCTAGCATCGCCACTTCTCCTGGGAATTTCCACGCTCGCGGCACTGGCACTCTACGCTTCGGTTGGGATCGGATGGCGGCAATCCTGGCTGCGCCTCAGGCCGGTCTTCGTGACGATATTCGTGGTGGCGATCTTCGCCCTGCTCGTCAACTCGCCGGAGGAAGCGGCTGTCACTCTCCTGCGGCTCACCACGCTCGTCCTGCTCGCGGCGGCTGTAACGGCCACCACCGGGATCGGCGAGTTCGTGGACGAGATTACCCTCGCCGCCCGCCCGCTCGAACGGTTGGGCCTCGTGAGGGCGTCCGACATCGGACTGGCGGTCGGCCTGGTCATCCGCTTCGTGCCGGAAGTGCTGGGACGCTACCAGGCAATCCGGGATGCGCATGAGGCGCGAGGGCTGAAAGCCCGGCCGCTGACGCTTGCCGTCCCGCTGATCATCCTGACGTTGAAGAATGCCGACGACATAGCAGCCGCCATTGACGCCCGCGGAATCCGCGGGCACAAACCTGCGCGACGTTCCAAGGAGAGATAGAGAACATGACCACCCGCGACCTCGTTCTTGCTGCGCTGTTTGCCGCCATCATTGTCGTCCTCGGCCTTCTGCCGCCTATTCCGGTTGGCTTCATCCCCGTGCCTATCCACGCGCAGTCGCTCGGCGTCATGCTGGCCGGCGTCGTGCTCGGCGCCAAGCGCGGCACCGTTGCCGTGCTGATCTTCCTCCTGCTTGCGGCAATCGGTCTACCCGTGCTCTCTGGCGGTCGCGGCGGGCTTGGCGTCTTTATGGCCCCACCGGCGGGCTACCTTGTCGGCTTTGTCTTTGCGGCATTCGTGACCGGCTGGATTTCGGAGCGCGTCATAAAGCGGGAACAGAGCGGGCTTGGCCAGATCGCAAGCTTCTTCGTGGCCGCCGTGATCGGCGGCATCCTGGTAGACCACCTGATCGGCGTGCTGTGGCTCGCCTACGGCCCGACCAATCTCGGCCTTGCGAACGCGTTCCTCGGCACGCTGGCATTCGTGCCGGGCGATATCGTCAAGGCGGTCGTTGCGGCGCTGGCCGGACGGGCCGTCATGGTCGGCTATCCCCTGCTTCCGGCACGGGCCTGATCCTGCCGAAGCGACCCATATCTGGAGGCCCGGGCGCTGCGTCCGGGCTTCCGTTTCAGACGGCACTATTTCACCGGCGGAATGCTGATCGTCGTCGCAGCATACCAATCGGCGACGGCGCGGATTTCCGCATCGCTCATGTCCGCCGCGACCTCCGACATGACGGCATGCGTCCGCTTGCCTGACCGGAATGCCTTCAGCTGCGTATCGATGTAGATGGTGTTTTCCCCTGCGAGGTTCGGCGCATCCTCGATCGTCGCCAGACCGTCCGGTCCGTGACATGATACGCATGTTTCCGGCGCCATGCCTTCTGACTTTCCCGCCCTCAGCGAAGCCGTGGCCGGCTGTGCGGAATACCAGGCTGCGAGGTCTGCGATTGCCTGGTCATCCAGTCCCTTGGCAACCACGGACATCATCTCGTGGGTGCGCGTGCCGTCACGGAATGCGATCAGCTGGCGCGCAACGTAGTTGGCGGGCTCCCCGCCGATGTGAGGGGCGATCGGGATCTTGGCGAGCCCTTCGAGACCGTGGCAGGTGCGGCACATTCCCGCCTTCCTGCGTCCCGCAGCCGGATCTCCGGTGAGATCCTCGGCTACGGCAGGCGGCGCGATGAAAGCCTGGGCGAGGAAGACCCCGCCCAGGCCAAGCATGACCGGATTTCGCATCAATTACCCTCGTAGGAGATGCGATAGATGGCACCGGCCAGATCGTCCGACACCAGCAGCGATCCATCCCGCAACTGGGCAACATCGACCGGACGGCCAAGATACTCGCCGTTCTCGTCGATCCAGCCCTCGGCAAAGGGCTCGGATGTCGCCTTTCCTTCCTCGTCTACGAACGTCACCATGACCCGCGCCCCGACGGGGGTGGTGCGGTTCCAGGAGCCGTGCTGGGCGGAGAAGATGGCGTTCTTGTACTTTTCCGGGAACATGCTGCCGGTGTAGAAGCTCATGCCGAGATCGGCGGCGTGTGCGGCGGTCTCGACCGCCGGGGCAACGACCTCGACCGGCACTTCCTGCCCCTCGTATTCCTTGGTGCGGATCGAGCCTCCGCCAAACCAGGGATGACCGAAGTGCTGACCGGAAGCGGTCTGGCGATTGATCTCGCCGGGAGGTATGTCGTCACCCATTCCATCCACCTGGTTGTCGGTGAACCATAGGTCGCCGGTCACCGGATGGAAGTCATGCCCGACGGAGTTGCGAACACCGTGGGTGAAGACCTCGCGGCCGGTACCATCGGTGTTGATGCGGATGATCCCGCCTATGCCGACCTTCTTAAACTCTTCCAGACTTTCCGCGGGCGCGACGTTGAAGGGCTGGCCGAGCGAGATATAGGCCTTGCCGTCCGGCCCGATCTTGCAGACACGCGCCGTGTGGTTGAAGCTTTCGTGCGCAGCCGGGACCAGTTCTCCCTTCTTGATGAGATTGAAGGCGGCGACATCCGGCCCCTCGTAGAAGAACTCGGCGGCGGGGAAGAGCAGGACGCGGTTCTGCTCGGCGATGTAAAGGAAACCGTCCTTCGAGAAGCATACCCCGTTCGGAACGGAAAACTGCAGCGAAGGCGCGAAATCCTTCACCTCATCAGCGACCCGGTCCTTGTTGCGATCAGTGACCGCCCAGACCTTGTCCTTGCGGGTGCCGACGAAGGTCACGACCCCCTGCGGACCGACGGCCATATGGCGAGCATCCGGCACGATGGCGTAAAGCTCGATCTTGAACCCCGGCGGAAGCTTGATCCCCTCGAGGTTCTTCTTCACCCCGTCGGCGTATTCGCCCTTCTGCTCGATCAGGGTGAATTCGGTCGTGCCGGTGGTCTGGAAGTTGGACAGCTTCTCCAGATTGTCGGGCACAGCAGGCGCTTGTGCATGCGCAAAACTCGCCGCAAGAGCAAACACGGCGACGGACGACAGCAGGCGTTTCATGATTTTCCTCCCAGATTAATCACAATCGTCAGACACACGCCAAGCGTTGCCGGCGTGCCAGCATGCATTTCGCTTCATGTCATTTAATCAGGATGCGGGCAGCGTCAGTGCCTCCCAACACGCGCTACCGCAGCAGTGTAGGAACGGATCTCTCCATGAGTCAATTCGAATAATCGAAAGGCCCCGAGGAGGATATGTGCACGTGCGGGTTTCCCGCTACGCGGGATCGCGGGCATCCGTTGCGATCCGCGCCGGTCAGTCGAGAAATTGGTAGAACCAGTCGCGCAGGTCTTCGGGGAGCTTGACCGGCTCCCTGCTCTGCATGTCGCAGGCGGTCCAGACGATCTCCGCTTCGGCGACCTCCTCGCCATCACGCATCATCCGCACCAGGAACCCGGCGGACTTCCCCCCGATCTTGCTGACATGGACGTCCATGCGCACATGATCGTGCAGGCGAAGCGCGGCGTGGAAAACACAGACGATCTTGCCGACCCTGAAGTACGGATCATCCGGCATGGCGGGACGGCGCTTCCAGAACGCGTTCAGCGCCTCCTCCGCCCTGGCGACATAAACCGAACGGAACATTTCACCGTGCAGGTCGATGTCCCTGAACGGAACCTGGAATTCCATGAAATCTGCAGGTTCTCTATCCACAGCACCTCCAGCGCGCCCCGGTCAATGTAAGCTCATTCTCCCGGGCTTCACAAGCGCGTCCGGGCGCGCAGCTTGAAAAGGCCTGCGATATGCGCCATGTCGTGGCAAACCGGAGACGACGCCGCGATGTCCACCCGCCTTTACGAACACGACATCTTCCTGGAGCACCGCACACCCGAGGGCCATCCGGAACGGGCAGATCGCCTGCGCTCGCTGGCCATCGCCCTTCAGCACCCGAATTTCGAGAAACTGGACCGCAAACAAGCGCCACAGGCAAACGAGGACTCGGTGCTGCTCGCCCATCCGGAGGAGCATCTGCGCGCCGTGATGCGCGAGATCCCGGAAGAGGACGAGGTTCGTCAGATCGAGGCCGATACCTATGTCGGGAACAAGAGCCTGCAGGCGGCGCTGACCGGCATCGGCGGAGCGATGGCCGCGGTGGACGATGTCTTCACCGGTGCCGCCGACAATGTGTTCGTGGCCGCCCGTCCGCCGGGTCACCACGCCGAGAAAACGAAGGCGATGGGCTTCTGCCTGTTCAACAACGCCGCGATCGCCGCCCGCCATGCGCAAAAAGCCCATGGCGTGGAACGCGTTGCAATCGTCGATTGGGACGTCCACCACGGCAACGGCACGCAGGACATCTTCTGGGACGATCCGTCCGTACTCTTCTGCTCGACGCACCAGATGCCGCTCTATCCGTGGACGGGCGCAAAGGACGAAACCGGCACCAAGGGCAATATCGTCAATGCGCCGCTGGAGAAGGATTCGGCCGGCGAGCATTTCCGAGATGCGTTCAAGACACGCGTGCTGCCGGCACTGGAGAACTTCCGCCCGGACTTCCTGATCATCTCCGCCGGATTCGATGCCCACCACCGGGATCCGCTGGCGCAGATCAACCTTGTCGGCGATGACTTCGACTGGGCAACGGGACGCCTGATGGAAATTGCGGGGAAACATGCCGGCAACAGGCTTATCAGCCTGCTGGAGGGCGGATATGATCTCGAGGGGCTGGCCGAATCCGCCGGGCTCCACATTTGCAGACTGATGAAGGGCTAACGATGACCGATACCGCCGAAACAATCGATGTCAGCGGCTACACGTTCGAGAAGGCCGTGGCGGAACTGGAAAGCATCGTGGCCCGACTGGAACGCGGCGATGTGGCGCTCGACGAGTCCATCGCCATCTACGAGCGTGGCGAGGCCCTGAAAAAGCATTGCGAAAAATTGCTGACGGCGGCGGAAAACCGGATCGAGAAGATCCGCCTCGACCGCGCCGGCAAGCCCCAGGGTGTCGAACCGCTCGACGGAGAATAACCCCCAGGATAATTCAAGCTTGCAGGAACTTGCCACGTTCTTGACACAAAGCGATTGACGGCACTCCTCCACTTCCGCATGTTTAGCGCCGGCTGAACGATGTCTTTGGGAGGAGCAAAATCGTGAAATCCAGTAAAATCAACTTCATGCTTGCCGCAACGCTGGCAGTTTCGGCAACCTTTGCATCCACGGGGGCAAAGGCGCAGGAGTTCATCAATGTGCTGACAGGGGGAACCTCGGGCGTCTACTATCCGCTCGGCGTGGCTCTTTCGGAAATATACGGCGAGAAGATCGAGGGTTCGCGCACGCAGGTGCAGGCAACCAAGGCCTCCGTCGAAAACCTGAACCTGCTGCAGGCCGGACGCGGCGAAATCGGCTTTTCGCTGGGCGATTCCGTTCAGGAAGCCTGGGAGGGCAATACGGAAGCCGGCTTTCCGGGCAAGCTGGACAAGCTGCGCGGCATCGCCGGCATCTATCCCAATTATATCCAGATCGTCGCGAGCCAGGAATCGGGCGTGAAGACGCTGGCCGACCTCAAGGGCAAGAGCCTCTCGGTCGGTGCTCCCAAGTCGGGCACGGAATTGAACGCGCGGGCAATCTTCCAGGCCGCCGGCATGTCCTACGAGGACCTGGGCAAGGCTGAATACCTGCCGTTCGCCGAATCCGTCGAGCTGATCAAGAACCGCCAGCTGGATGCAACGCTGCAGTCCGCTGGCCTCGGCGTCGCTTCCATCCGTGACCTTGCGACATCCCTGCCCATCAATGTCGTTGCCGTTCCGGCCGCGGAAGTGGAGAAGATCGGCTCGCCCTATCTGCCCGTCACAATCCCGGCCGGCACCTATGACGGCCAGACCGAAGACGTGCCGACGGCAGCCGTCGGCAACTTCCTCATCACCCACGAGGGCGTATCCGAGGAAACCGTCTACCAGATGACGAAGCTGCTGTTCGAGAACCTCGACCGCCTGGCCGCGTCGCATGCGGCTGCCAAGGCGATCGACCCCAAGACGGCCCTGGAAGGCATGCCGGTTCCGCTGCATCCGGGTGCCGAGCGCTACTACAAGGAAGCCGGCCTGTTGAAGTAGCCCTTGCCGGGAATTCCATCCCCGCGGCCGTCGTGAGGCCGCGGGGATTTGCATCTTGGGACGAGTTTCGAGGGACGCATGACCGATCTTGCAGCAGTGGAAAGCAAGCCAGTACCGCATTCGGCGGAAGAGGCCATCGAGGGACTGCCATCCGGCTTTGGCGACGGACTTACGGGCAGGATCGCCTTCTGGATCGCCTTTACATTTTCGCTGTTCCAGCTCTGGTCCGCCGCGTATGGAACGCTGCCGAGCCAGGTCATGCGAGCGATGCATGTCGGCTTCCTGCTTCTGCTCGGCTTCGTCCTCTTTGGAAATCTCGTGGCAAAGACCAGGGCCGGGAAGATCTGGTTCTGGACGCTCGGCATCGTCGGCTTCCTGACCGGCGTCTACAACTGGATCTTTTATAACGATCTGATCCTGCGGAGCGGATTTCACACTCCGCTCGACCTCACCGTCGCGACGGTGATGATCGTGCTGGTGTTCGAAGGTGCAAGGCGACTGATGGGCCTGCCGTTGACGATCATAGCGGGGGTCTTCCTCGCCTATTGCTTCTTCGGCCAATACTTCCCTGCACCCTTCATCCACCGCGGTTATGACTTCGAACTGATCGTCGAGCATTTCGGCTTCGGAACCGAAGGGATCTACGGCACGCCGATCTATGTGTCGGCCGCCTACATCTTCATCTTCGTCGTCTTTGCCGCCTTCCTGGAGCGTGCCGGCATGCTGGCGCTGTTCAACGACTTCGCGCTCGGCCTCGTCGGCACCTGGCGCGGCGGCCCGGCGCAGGTCTGCGTCATGTCGTCGGCGTTGATGGGCACGATCTCGGGCTCGGGCGTGGCCAACGTCGTCGCCAGCGGCCAGTTCACCATTCCGCTGATGAAGCGCTTCGGCTTCCGTTCCGCCTTTGCGGGCGGGGTCGAGGCCACCTCGTCCATGGGCGGCCAGATCATGCCACCGGTGATGGGTGCCGTCGCCTTCATCATGGCCGAGACCCTGAACCTTCCCTATGCCGACATCGTAAAAGCCGCGCTGATCCCCGCCATCCTCTACTTTGGCGTCTGCTTCTGGATGGTGTTCCTGGAGGCAGGAAAGGCCGGGCTGCGCGGCATGAACAAGGCCGACCTGCCCAACCCGTGGCTGGCCTTGAAGGAGCACTGGCCGCTCGTCCTGCCTCTCGGAGCCCTCGTCTACCTGCTGTTTGCCGGCTACACACCAATCTTCGCCGGAACGATGGGACTTGCGCTCGTCGTCGTTCTTATCCTCGGCATGCCGCTTGCCGCGAGCATCGGTCCCTTCATCTTCCGCGTCGTGTTCTGGCTTGCGCTGGGATTGGCTGCGGCATCCTTCCTCAAGTTCGGCGTCAACTTCCTCGTCATCGTCATCGCGGCGCTGATCGTCGGCTGCCTGTTCGTCAAGGGTGGCAAGGATACGCTCGCAATCTGCCGCGACGCCATGGCGGAAGGCGCGAAGAACGCGCTCCCGGTCGGCATCGCCTGCGCCATCGTCGGCATCGTCATCGGGACGCTGACGCTGACCGGCATCGCCTCGACTTTCATCGGCTTCATCATCCGCATCGGCGAGGACAACCTTTTTCTGTCGCTGGTGCTGACGATGATCACCTGCCTGATCCTCGGCATGGGCATACCGACCATCCCGAATTACATCATCACCTCGTCACTGGCGGGCCCTGCCCTCCTGGAACTCGGCGTGCCGCTGCTCGTCAGCCATATGTTCGTCTTCTATTTCGGCATCATGGCGGACCTGACGCCGCCAGTGGCGCTCGCCTGCTTCGCGGCGGCGCCGATGGCCAAAACCTCCGGATTGAAGATATCGCTACAGGCGACAAAGCTTGCGACGGCAGGCTTCGTCGTGCCGTTCATGGCGGTCTACACGCCGGCGCTGATGCTGCAGGACGCAGGCCCGATCGCCGCCGAATGGGGTTATCCGGTCGAGGTCGCCTACGTCTTCGCCAAGGCCTGCTTCGGCATTGCGCTCTGGGGCATCGCAGTCGTCGGCTTCCTGTTCGCCCGACTGGCGATCTGGGAACGGATTTTGGCGTTCGTCGCCGGCTTCTCGGTCGTCCTCGCGTTGCCATGGACGGACGAGATCGGTTGGGTGCTCGGGCTGATCGTCGTCGGTCAGCACTGGTACCGCTCCCGCAACGCAGCGCCCGTCACTGCCATGCCATGAGCCTGTGCGTCCTTGCGGCCGGCAAGATGACGGTGCTTGCCGTGTCTGCCTTCACACTCTCCTGGACACACTCCGTGCAGCAGACGGAGTGGCGCGAGAGCTGGTCTGTGACGCCGGTCGGCCTTCACCTGACGGAGGCTGCGGTGAAGGGATCCGGCGCCGGCATGGAGCCCGGGCCGGACGCAATACTGAGGAACGGATGGTGGTCGTGGTCACCACGACTGCCGCCGCAACCGAGCCTCTCACTGGCCGCATCGGGATCCACGACGGGCGGCTGGCGCCTTTGTACGGCGACGGGTTGCATCACGCTCGGCGCGGTGTCCGGCGACGACACCAGACTGTCAGCTTGCGAGCGCAGCGCCGGGTAGCAACTTACCCAAGGTAGCAGCTTAACCGGTAGTTCACCCCGGCAGTGTACGAGACATACCTGCATTTGCGATGTGACGACGTCGAAGCAAGACCCCTGTTCCACAGCGGAAAGTACCGGTACTGATCGATGGCTCACCTTCGCCCGCTGACAAGCACCGACATACCCGACGTGGCGCGCCTGTTTCACAAGGTGTTCAACGGCGGCAAGGGCCCAGTTTCCCCGGAGGTCGTGTCCTATCTCCGCGCGCTCTATGTCGATCACCTCGCCTGCGCTGCGGATATCCCGCCACTGGTCTACCTGGATCAGGGAGACCGGATCCTTGGCTTCATCGGACGACACGCCATTCCCTTCGCCCGCGGTGAGGAACCGCTGCGGGCTGCCCTCTGCAGCACGATCATGGTGGATGCGGATGCCCGCGACCCGCTAGCCGGAGCGCGGCTGTTGCGCGGCGCTTTCGATGGCCCGCAGGACTTTACCTTCACGGAAAGCGCGCTCGATGTTTCGCTTCATATGTGGCGAAGTGCCGGCGCCGTGCCGATTGCCGGCCACAGCCTCGACTGGCTCTACCCGATCAGGCCGGTCACCTTCGCCGTGGAGATCACCGGAAAGCGCCATCGCCTCTCACCCGTACTGAGGCCACTTGCCAAGGCTGCGGACCGCCTGGTGAACCGCTTCACGAAACCGGAAATGGCCGCAGCGCCAAGGCAGAGGACCGCAGCCGGCCAGAGCGAAGTCTCCGTAACCTCGGCTGACGATTTCACCGACCATTTCCAGGCTCTGATCGGGCGTTTTCCGCTGCAGCCGAAATGGCGCACTGAGCAGTTACGCGCCCTGGTCGCCGAAGCCAGTGCCAAGCAAAAGTTCGGGCAACCGGTGTTTGGAAGCGTCCACAAGGCAGGCAGGCTTCTGGGTGCTTTCTTCTACCATGTGCGTCCGGGTGGCGTCGCGCGCGTCGTTCAGCTCCTCGCGCTGCCCGGCGCGGAGAGCGAGGTTTTCTCGCACCTGCTGAACCACGCCTCCGACATGCAGGCGAGCGCCGTCAGGGGCAGGGTCCAGCCCTTCCTGATGGATTGCATGCTCGGCCGGCGCGTCGTGCTGCTCAACGCCGCATCGACCCTCGTCCATACCCGCAATCCCAAGTTGATGGCGGAACTGAGCCAGGGCCAGGGCTTTCTTAACGGTCTCGCCGGAGAGCAGTGGAGCCGCCTTCTCGGCGATGTCCTGTGATCGCAGGGGCATGATTTGTGCCAAGGCAAGGCTGGAATGTGATCGTCACCGGAGATAGGCTGTTGGCGAACACGAGAGGTCGCAATGTCCTTCTTTCCCGGAATTGATCCCGAAGCCGGCGACAAGTTCGCCTGCGATGCGATCGAAAACCTGATCATCCCGCGGTCCAGCGACATCGGTGGCTTCCCGGTGCGCCGAGCCTTGCCTTCGCGACGGCGCCGGCTTGTTGGGCCATTCATCTTCTTCGACCGGATGGGACCTGCCCTGTTGCGGGCCGGCGAGGCGCTCGACGTCAAGCCGCATCCACATATCGGATTGTCGACCGTCACCTATCTCTTCGATGGCGAGATCAAACACCGCGACAGCCTTGGCACGGAACTCGTCATCCGGCCGGGCGACATCAACCTGATGACCGCGGGACGCGGCATCGTCCACTCCGAGCGGACGCCGGAGAACCTGCGCGGCCTGCCGCTCTCCATCTCCGGTCTGCAGACATGGCTGGCGCTCCCGGACGACAAGGAGGAGATCGATCCGGTATTCTCCCACACGGACGTCGATGCAATGCCGGTGATCGACAGCGACGGTGCCACGGGTCGCATCGTCATCGGAAGCTTTGCCGGCCTTTCCTCGCCGGTGCCATCCTTCACGGACACGCTCTACGCCGATCTGCGGCTGGAGGCTGGACGGCGCTTCCCGTTCCCTGCCGCACATGAAGAACGCGCCATCTACGTCCTGTCCGGTGAACTGGTCGTCGCCGGTGACCGTTTCTCGGCAGACCAATTGCTCGTGTTCCGGCCCGGCGACGAGATTACCCTCGAAGCGGGAGAGGACGGCTGCCACCTGATGCTGTTCGGTGGCGCGGCACTGAACTCGAAGCGCTACATCTGGTGGAACTTCGTCTCCTCCTCCAAGGAGCGTATCGAGCAGGCGAAGGAGGAGTGGAGGACGGGCCGGTTCGACATCGTGCCCGGCGACGAGGAAGAGTTTGTCCCTTTGCCCCAGCGCTGAAATCCTTTAAGGCGTTTACTTAAGGCATTTACTTGAAAAAGCCCATTTCCTCCTCATTTTGGGGAGAATACGCATTCGGAAAGAGCAGAGAAGGCCAGACTCGGTGACACCCCTCCCACAGACTCCGTTGCTCGACACCGTCCAGTATCCCGCAGACCTGAAAAAAATCGAGGATCGAGACCTTCCGCGGCTCGCGCGTGAGCTCCGTGACGAGATGATCGATGCGGTATCGAAGACGGGTGGACATCTTGGCGCAGGTCTTGGAGTCGTGGAACTCACGATCGCCATCCACAAGGTCTTCAATACGCCGCACGATCGGCTGATCTTCGACGTCGGGCATCAGTGCTATCCGCACAAGATCCTGACCGGCCGCCGGGACCGCATCCGCACCCTGCGGCAGGAGGAAGGGCTTTCCGGGTTCACCAAGCGTGCGGAAAGCGAATACGACCCCTTCGGCGCGGCACACTCCTCCACCTCCATTTCCGCCGGGCTCGGCATGGCGGTCGCTTCCGACCTTTCCGGCTCCAAGCGTAACGTGATTGCAGTTATCGGCGACGGGGCCCTCTCGGCCGGGATGGCCTACGAGGCGCTCAACAATGCCGGCGCACTGGACGCGCGCCTGATCGTCATCCTCAACGACAACGACATGTCGATTGCGCCGCCAACCGGCGCGATGAGCGCCTATCTTGCGCGCCTCGCTTCCGGCCGGGCCTACATGGGCGTGCGCGAAATCGGCAAGAAGCTGACCGCCTATCTCGGCAAGGGCGTCGACCGCGCCATCACCCGTGCCGTCGAGCATGCCCGCGGCTATGTGACCGGCGGCACCATGTTCGAGGAGATGGGTTTCTATCACATCGGCCCGATCGACGGACACTCGTTCGAGCATCTCCTGCCGGTGCTGCGCAATGTGCGCGACAATGCCTGCGGACCCGTGCTCATCCATATCTGCACCCAGAAGGGCAAGGGTTATCCGCCGGCAGAAGCAGCAGCCGACAAGTATCACGGCGTCAACAAGTTCGACGTCATCACCGGCGCGCAGGCAAAGGCAAAGCCGAACGCGCCGAGCTATACCAGCGTATTCGGCGAAAGCCTGGTTCAGGAAGCGCGCTTCGACGACAAGATCGTCGGCATCACCGCCGCCATGCCGAACGGCACCGGCATAGACAAGCTTTCGGAAGTCTTCCCGTCCCGCACCTTCGACGTCGGGATCGCCGAGCAGCATGCCGTGACCTTCGCGGCCGGCCTTGCCGCCGAAGGGTTCAAGCCTTTCTGCGCGATATACTCGACCTTCCTGCAGCGCGGCTACGATCAGGTCGTCCATGATGTGGCAATCCAGGGACTGCCGGTACGCTTCCCGATCGATCGCGCCGGCCTGGTCGGCGCAGACGGCCCAACCCATGCGGGCTCCTTCGACACGACCTTCCTCGCAACGCTGCCGGGCATGGTGGTGATGGCGGCCGCGGACGAAGCGGAACTGAAGCACATGGTGCGAACAGCCGCCGCCTACGACGAGGGTCCGATCTCCTTCCGCTATCCACGCGGCGAAGGCGTCGGCGTCGAACTTCCGGAACGTGGGCAAATCCTTGAGATCGGCAAGGGCCGTATCGTCAAGGAAGGCACGAAGGTCGCCTTGCTCTCCTTCGGTACCCGCCTCAAGGACTGTCTGCTTGCTGCAGAGGACCTGGACGCAGCCGGGCTTTCGACGACTGTCGCCGATGCGCGCTTCGCCAAGCCGCTCGACCACGAGCTTATCCGCCAGCTTGCTCGTCACCACGAAGTTCTGATCACCATCGAGGAAGGCGCCGTCGGCGGGTTCGGCAGCCATGTGCTGCATCTTCTCGCCTCCGAAGGCCTGCTCGACCACGGCCTCAAGGTCCGCTCGATGGTGCTGCCCGATGTCTGGATGGATCAGGCAAGCCCGGACGCGATGTATGCCAAGGCAGGCCTGGACCGCGCCGGCATCGTGTCGACCGTCTTCGCGGCACTCGGCCAAAAGGGCATCGGCTTCGGCGCTGCCAGCTGATCAGCGCTGGCCGTTGATCAGCATGTCGAACTGCACGACATTGGAGTAGATGGGCGTACCGACGTCCATCCCGTAGCGCGACCGGAAAATCCTGCCCGTTACATTGAAGGTGATGCGGTTGCCTTGCCGGTTGGCCAGTGTCACGTCGAAGGTTTCCGAACTGCTGCGCCCCTTCGCCGTCAGCGTGCCGACTATCCTTGCCGTGTCCCGCCCCGTCTGCTCCACGCGCGCCGAGCGGAAGGAAATCCTATCGAAATGGGTCGTGTCGAAGACCGCGCCCGAGCGCAGGAAATTGTCGATGCGCGCCTGCCCCGTGCTGACACTTTCAGGCCTCAACTCGAAGCTCACCGCCGAATGGGCGAGATCGTCCGCCCGCAGATCAAACGTGCCGGCGAAGTTGCCGAAGACACCCTTGATGCCCCCTCCTCCGACCTGGCCCACCGTGAAGCCGATACGGGAGGATTGGGTGATGGCGTAGCGGCCAGCAACGTCAGCGAGCTTCGGAACATCGGGGGACTGCGCATGCGCCGTCAACGCCAGGACCGCAGCAAAGCCCATCGACAGCACGGATATTCGCTTCATGGCACGCACTCCGTCGATGGCTTACCGGCAGGTGTCTTCGCCCGCCCCAGCATGCGCAGCAGCACGTCATCGCGCCGGCCGTAGTGGTGATAGAGGGCGGCAGTCGAGTGCAGCGCCACAAGGGCGAGGATGGAGTAGGCGAGCCTTGCGTGTGTCGTTGACCAGAAGGCCTCACCCGCATCGGATTTTTGCAAGGGCAGGTGCGGCACGTCGATGAGGTTGAAGGCAAAGGTCGGGATCTCAAGCGGCGATGCCGATGCCACCGCCCAGCCGGCAAGCGGAACGATGACGGCAAGCGTGGCCAGGAGAAGATGCATGGCCTTGGACATGCGGCGTTCGAGATGCCCCAGGCCGGTCGGCGGCCTCACCCGGGCACCCAACAGCGAATGCAGAAGCCGCACGACGGCCAGGAGAAGCGTCAGCATCCCGAAGGACTTGTGCCATTGGTAGAGGGAGAATTGCAGGGCAGGATCGATCCACGGGCGGGTCATCACAAAGCCAAGCACCAGAAGACCGAGTATCAGCACCGCGATCAGCCAATGGAGGATGATCGTGCCCCGACCATAGCGATCAGCAGCATCACGCATGACGAGCTTCCGGAACTCTGGTTTCCCGGATCATCCTCCTCGGCGGTGATTTCGGCAAGTCCCGTGGTTCCGGTTCACGTCATGATGAACGCGATGGCCCCGTCGTACAGATGAAAAAAGCAGCCCGTGCGACAGCAGGGGCTGCTTTCATATGCAAAAGCCGCGCGAAAAACGGACCGATCAGAACTCGGTCCATTCCTCCTTGACGGGCGCAGCAAACGCCTGTGCCACGGCACCCCTCAGATTATGGGCCGGCGAGGCAACGGGCCGCGCCTGTGCCGATGCCGCAGCAAGCCTTGCCGGTGCTGCCGACCGGGCCGGTGAGGCCGAAGGGAGCGGGCGGGCAGCAGCCTGTGCCTGCGTTGCCCCCGAACGTCCCTGAACGCGAGGAGCAGCACCGGCAGCGGCATTGCCGAGGTTGAACTGGCGCAGCAGGGAATTCAGCGAGTCCGCTTCCGTTGCAAGCGCATGGCTGGCAGCCGTCTGCTGCTCGACCATGGCGGCATTCTGCTGCGTGCCCTGGTCCATCGAGTTGACGGCGACATTGATTTCCTGAAGGCCCGTCGACTGTTCACGGGTGGAGACCACGATGGCCTTGATGTGCTCGTTGATTTCACGAACTTCCGAAACGATGGCTTCGAGCGCCTGACCGGTCTCTCCGACCAGTGCCACGCCGGAATCCACCTGGTCACTGGACGTGGTGATCAGCGACTTGATCTCCTTGGCGGCATTTGCCGAGCGTTGTGCGAGCTCACGCACTTCCTGTGCAACGACCGCGAAACCCTTGCCGGCCTCGCCGGCACGCGCCGCTTCGACACCTGCATTCAGTGCAAGCAGGTTGGTCTGAAAGGCAATATCGTCGATGACGCTGATGATGCTGATGATTTCGCTGGAGGACTTCGAAATCTGCTCCATTGCCGAGACGGCGCGGCGAACGACGTCTCCCGATTTCTCAGCCCCGACGCGAGCGCGCTCGACGCGCTGACCGACATCCTCGGCTCGCCTTGCCGCATCCTTGACGGTCGTCGTGACTTCCTCCAGGGCAGCTGCAGTCTGTTCCACGGAGGCAGCCTGCTGCTCCGTGCGACGCGCGAGATCGTCCGCTGCGTTGCGAACCTCGCCCGCGCCGGCATGGATGGCTGCGGCGTTCGAGCCAACCGACTGCAAGGCCGACTGCAACCTGGCAACGGCTTCATTGAAGTCCACGCGGAGACGGTCCAGATTGCCGGTGAAAGGTGCCTCGATCCGATAGGCGACATCGCCGTTGGCAAGGTTGGACAGACCCTTTGCCAGGGATCCGACCGCGAACTCGAGCTGTCCTGCCTCAAGAGCCTTGAGTTCGTCATTGCTCGTCCGGTCACGGTCCGCAGCAGCACGAATGGCTTCGCTTTCCTTCTCCACACGGATCTTCTCGATGGCCGCCGTCTTGAAGACGGCAACCGCCTCGGCCATCTCGCCGACTTCATCGCCGCGCTCAAGCGCGGGCACTTCGATATTGTTGTTACCGGCCGCCAGTTGCGACATGGCCCTGGTCATCCCGACGATCGGCGTGACGATGGCGCGCGACAGCGCCCAGACAAGGCCCGTGGCGATGACGGCAGCTGCAGCACCACCGACCAGAAGCGCCATCATGATGTCCCACTGGGCGGCGTGCTGCTGCCTCTGCGTGACATCGGCCAGCGTGGTGGCCTGCTGCTTGATCTTGGCTGCGGCGTCACGGAAGGTATCGAGCTGTCCCTTGTTCTGGCCCATCTCGATGACTTCGGAGATGGGCGCATCGGTCGTCCGGCGCGCCGTCATCTGCGGCTCGCTGACCTCGGCGTGAAATGCATCTGCAGCGGCACGCATCTGGTTGAGCGACGCGACAAGGCCAGCCTCACCGGCTGCAGCCTTCTTCGCCTCCTCCATAGAGGCGATCATCTCGTCGCGCTGGGAAAAGACCTCGCTGTAAGTGCTCTCGCTCTTGAAGAGCAGGTATCCCCGCTGGTTCGCCGCCTGCTCCAGCATCGCTTCAAGCGCATTGTCGACATGCCGAAGGATATCAAACGCCCTTGTCTGTTCGACAGAGGCCTGGGTCGACTTGACCACCTGCCAGAAGACGCCGGCCGAGGCCAGGAGGCAGACAGACATCACCGCGGCAAAGGTGGCGATGAGTTTTATATTCAGGGAGAAATTTCTAAGCGACATGAGGTCCCCGCTCGCGAACGAACTGCATTTCTGGTGAGATCCGAACTGATTTCGGGCGGTCGAGGACTGCGGCGCGAGAAGGGCGTTATGCTCAAAGAATCGCATTTGCATTAAAATTCGATTGAGAAGTATGGCGACATTCGGCCCTGGATTGTCCCCGGGTCCGTATTACTGCTTGCGCGCGGCCGAAAAGCGAACCATTGAGACCGCATGTCAGACCTTACTCCACAACGGCTCGATCAACTGCTTCTGTCGCTCGGCCTCTTCGCCAGCCGTTCGCGCGCGCGCGACGCTATCCTCCGCGGCACCGTCACGGTCGAGGGACAGGTCGTGAAGAAGCCGGGGCAAACATTTTTAACGGTGGTCGATGTGCAGATCGCCGATCCCGCGCAGGACTATGTCTCGCGGGCGGCGCTGAAACTGGCAGCCGCTCTCGACCATTTCGGCCTCGACCCGTCCGGGCGAAGCTGCGTCGATATCGGTGCATCGACCGGTGGTTTCACCGAGGTTCTCCTGCAACGCGGCGCGGCCCATGTGACCGCAATCGATGTCGGCCACGGCCAGATGCATCCGCGGATCGCTGCCGACCCTCTCGTGACCAGCCTTGAAGGTCTGAATGCAAGAAACCTCTCGGAAGATGACCTGGACGGACGGCCGATCGATTTCATCGTCTCCGATGTTTCCTTCATATCCCTGAAGCTTGCCCTGCCGCCGGCGTTGATCCTCGCAGAGCCGGAGACCGTGTGCGTGCTTCTCGTCAAGCCGCAGTTCGAGGCCGGTCGTGACGCAATCGCCAAAAGTGGTCTCCTGAAAGATCCGGAATCGGCGCCTGCCGTTGCGGCAGAGCTGGAGCGCTGGCTCAGGGACGACATGGGATGGGCAATCCTCGGTATGATCCCCTCCCCGATTTCGGGTGGCGACGGCAACCAGGAATTCCTGCTCGCAGGACAGAAAAAATGAGCACGGAAACCGTCACCATCAGCAAGCTCGGCGTCCATGGCCACGGCATCGCGCATGGCGACCACGGCCCGATCTACGTGCCCTACGCCCTGCCGGGGGAGACCGTCGCAATCGCCCGCAACGGCAACCAGGGCACGATCATCTCGCTGACGACGGCTTCCCCCGACCGGGTAGAACCGCTCTGTCGGCACTTCGATCCCGATCGCGACGCCTGCGGTGGCTGTTCTCTGCAACATCTCGCAGACGCGCCCTACCACGCGTTCAAGCGGGACATCGTGGTCGAAGCATTGCGGGCGAAGGGGCTGACACCCGAAGTAAACCCGCTGGTGGTCTGCAAGCCCGGCCAGCGGCGACGGACGGTATTTTCCGCGCGCCGCACCGAAAACGGTCTGCTGCTGGGCTTCAACCGTGCAGAGACCAACCACATCGTGTCGATCGAGGAGTGTCCCATCGCGTCGCCGGGCATCGTCAGCAGGCTCGGCGCAGTTCGCGCAGTCGCGGAAGCCCTGGCAGGCGGTGGGGACATCATCCGGTTGTCCGTGACCGAAACACTCTCGGGCCTAGACCTTGCCGCGGACGGTTCGAAGCCGCTGAGCGACAAGCAGCGACGCAACGTCATCGAGACGGTGCTCGGACTGAAGGGGATTGCTCGTGTTTCCTCCAATGGCGAGATTCTGGTCGAACCCCAAAAGCCGCAGGTCGATTTCGGCGGGGTCACCGTCTCGCCGCCGCCCGGCACCTTTATGCAGGCGACGCGGGAAGCCGAAGAGGCCATGTCGGCACTAGTGCTTGCGCATGTGGGGAAATCCAAGCGCGTAGCCGATCTCTTCGCCGGATCGGGCACATTCTCCTTGCGGCTGGCGCGGATTGCGCGGGTACACGCAGTGGAGGGCGAGGAAAAGCCGCTGAAGGCGCTGGACCAGGCGGCCCGCAATACGCAGGGCCTGAAGCCTGTGAGCGTAGAAAAGCGGGACCTTTTCCGCCGTCCGCTGACGGCGAAGGAACTCAAGGTCTTCGACGCGGTGGTCTTCGATCCGCCGCGCGCCGGGGCCGAAGCACAGGTCAAGGAACTGGCCCAGTCGGGCGTGAAGAAGATTGCAGCCGTCAGCTGCAACCCGCTGACGCTTGCCCGCGACCTCCGGGTCCTCGTCGACAGCGGCTACACCATCCGTTCCGTGACGCCAGTCGACCAGTTTCTCTGGTCGCCCCATGTCGAGGCGGTCGCGCTCCTCGAGCGGTAGGCTAACCCTCCCCACTGATACCCTCAACCGTTCGCCGCCACTGGTTGCCTGCCAGTTGATTGTGCATAGCGGCCATATATGCAATCATGGCGTTTATTTCCAAGATGTAATTAAACTCAAGTTGCACCAAGGGGAGAGTGTCATGACTGAAATAGCCATGCATGGACATGGCGTCCGCGGTATGAAACGCGAGACGCTGCATTCTTTCACCGGCATTGGAGATCCCGGCAAGTTCGGCATCATGTTTCCGAACCTTCTGCCACTCCATGCCGATGACGACGCGCTGTTCGAATTGGCGAAGGCGATGAGGGAGGCGGGCGACCTCGAGCAGGACCCTAATCCAAAGGGCGATAATCCCAACATTCCGGCAGGCTATACCTATCTCGGCCAGTTCATAGATCACGACATCACGCTGGACACGACACCACTCGACCAGCAGAAGGCCGACCCGAAAGCCACGACCAACTTTCGTACACCGTCGCTGGACCTCGATTCCCTTTACGGCGACGGTCCCGGCATCCATCCATATCTCTACCAGCGCGACCCGCAGACCTTCTCCATCATTCCCAAACTTCTGATCGGCCATACCGCAGCCTCGCCGGACAAGGGCAGACCGCCACTCGCGGCATTTCCCAACGACCTGCCGCGTAATCAGGTCGGGCACGCGCTGATCTTCGACGAGCGGAACGACGAAAATCTTCTGGTGTCCCAACTGCATCTGCTCATGCTCAAATTCCACAATGCCGTCGTCACACACCTTGGGACGACGCAACCGCAGCTCAAGGGCAGCGCGCTATTTCAGGAAGCACGGCGCATCGTCACCTGGCATTACCAATGGATCGTGTTGTTCGATTTCGTCGAGCGACTGACGGAGCCGGGGCTGATCAACAAGATCAAGAAGGAAGGCCGCCGCTTCTACCGCTTCAAGCTGCGACCTTACATGCCGGCCGAATTCGCCGCGGCCTGCTACCGCCTCGGTCACTCCATGGTTCGGGAAACCTACGACCACAACCGTCTGTTCAACTCCGGACCCGACGCCTTCACCCGCGGCACGCTCAAGCTCCTCTTCGACTTCACCGGCAAATCGGGTTTCATAATCGGCGAACTGGATCCTGACCCGACAGATCCGCCACCGAACCCTCAAGCCAAGCTGCCATCGAACTGGATCATCGACTGGCGGCGTTTCTTCGACGTCGCGGGGAAAGGTGGCCCAGGCTTCGGCTTCAACTTCTCCCGCCGGCTAGACCCGTTCATCGCGCCCTCCCTCCATCAGCTTCCAGGGCTGCGCGCAGACCCGACGGAGGACGAGCGGCGCGAGGCAAATCTTGCCTTCCGCAACCTGCGGCGCGGCGTGCAGATCGGCCTGCCCTCAGGCCAGGATGTCTGTCGTGCGATGGGGATCGAGCCGCTAAAGCCGGCCGATATCGCCAAAGGCCCCGATGGCAAAGTCGCCGCCAAGCACGGTCTGCATGAGGCAAGCCCGCTCTGGTACTATGTGCTGAAGGAAGCCGAGCACCATCACAAGGGTCAGCGACTGGGTCCCATGGCGTCCACCATCGTTGCGGAGACGTTTCTGGGCATGGTGCACGGTGATCAGGAATCGTTCCTCTGGAAACACTCCAACTGGAAGCCGGAGCTTCCCTGCAAGCAGGAAGGACATTTCACCATGGCGGACCTCATCCGCTTCGTGAACGACGTCAACCCGATTGGCTAGGCCTTCCGGCTCATGAACGCTTCGAAAGCTGCGCGTGCCTCGGCACTGCGCAGCTGCGCTGTGAAATGGACAAGCTCTTCGTCCATGCGCACCAGCACCTCGTCGGTCTTTCCGCGAACGAGATCACGAGCGATCTTCAACGCTTGCGGAGGCTTGGCGGCGAGACTGGCGGCGAGCGCAAGCGTTTCGGCTTCGACGGCTTCCGCTGCCACGACCTTCCAGACGATCCCTGCCTCACGCGCCTGTTCCGCGGAAAACCCCTCGCCCGCGACCAGCAGTGCGAAAGCCCGCTGGTGACCCATCACCCGTGGGGCGATCAGGCTGGACGCGGCTTCCGGAACCAGTGCCAGATCGACGAAGGGAGTACGGAAAAGACTGCGATCGGACGCGATCGTCATGTCGCAATGGAGGTTGAGCGTGGTGCCGATGCCGATTGCCAGGCCATCGACGCCGGAAACCATCGGCTTGCCGCAACTGGCAAGCGCCTTGATGAACAGGGTCGCCGCGGGCGGTTCCGTCGAGCCCGACATCGCATAGGAGAGGAAATCCCCCATGTCGTTGCCGGCGGAGAAACAACCCTCCGTGCCGAGGAAGGCGACAACCCTCACATCGGCATCGCCATTCGCCTCGTGCAACGCCTCTGTCATCCGCTGATACATGGCGCTCGTGATGGCGTTTTTCTTGTCCGGCCGATTGAACCGGATCACCATGACGCCCGGCTGGGCCTGCGGACGCTCGACGAGAATGTGGCTGTCGCTCATCGGCTGCTCCTCAGGCCAGAACAATGCGTGCGGCGTCGAGGCTGGCTGCACCCTCGACGACCTGACGCTTCAATGCCGCCGTTTCCGGCAGCAGGTTTTCGGCGGCGAACCGGCACAGGACTGTTCGTTGAGCGCTACGACCATCATCCACCGCAGCAAGTGCGCCTTTCGCAAGGTAGGCCCCCGTGAGAACCAGGCCGAAAAGTCGCTGATAGGGCGTTGCACCCGCCAGAGCTTCGGTCGCCCGCCCCTCCCGTTGCGCCTGCAGCAGCCAGCGCGTACTGGTCTCCAGATCGGCAATGGCGCCGTCGAGACGAGCGGCAGTCTCGCCGAAGGCTGCGTCGTTCGAGCCCGATACCTGCCTTGTGATCTCCCTCAGCTCCTCGATGAAGCCGCCGACCTGCGCTCCATCTGAAAGCGGCAGCTTACGTATCACCAGATCGATTGCCTGAATGCCGTTCGTGCCCTCGTAGATCGGCGCAATGCGCGCATCACGGAGATAGCGGGCCGCGCCGGTTTCCTCGATGTAACCCATGCCGCCATGGACCTGGATCCCCAGAGAGGCGACATCGACGCCGGCATCCGTCGCAAACGCCTTGGCAATCGGCGTCAGCAGGGCGGCGCGTTCAGTCCAATTCTTCGCCTCGTCTGCCTCCGTGTGGTGCGACATGTCGATCGCGTGGGCGCAGGCATAGCAGATGCTGCGCGCCCCTTGCGTGAGTGCCTTCATGGTCAGGAGCATGCGGGCCACGTCGGGATGCTCCACGATGGGGCTCATGGTGCCGACCTGGCCAACGCCATCCCAACCGGGTGCCTTTCCCTGCGTACGTTCGCGGGCAAAGGAGACTGCCTTCTGCGTCGCCGCCTCGGCGATCGCGACGCCCTGCATGCCGACGGCCAGACGGGCATTGTTCATCATCGTGAACATGCAGGCGAGGCCCTTGTTTTCCTCCCCGACCAGCCAGCCGACGGCGCCCTTCTCCTCGCCGAATTTGCCGTCACCGTAGATCATGGTGCAGGTGGGCGAGCCGTGGATGCCGAGCTTGTGCTCGATCGAATGGCAGAACACATCGTTGCGGGCGCCGAGCGAACCATCCGCCTGGACCAGAAACTTCGGCACGAGGAAGAGCGAAATGCCGCGCGTGCCCGCGGGCGCGTCAGGCAGGCGCGCAAGGACGAGATGGATGATATTGTCGGCTGCGTCGTGCTCGCCCCAGGTGATGAAAATCTTCTGGCCGAAGATGCGATAGGTGCCGTCATCGCGTCGTTCAGCGCGCGTCTTCAGGACGCCGAGGTCGGAACCGGCATGCGGCTCCGTCAGGTTCATCGTCCCGGTCCACTCGCCGGAGACGAGCTTTTCGAGGTATGTCGACTTCAGGTCATCGCTGCCGTGCTTGTCCACCGCTTCGATGGCGCCCATCGTGAGTGTCGGCGCAAGGGCAAATGCCATCGAGGCCGAGTTCCACATCTCCAGGGTCGCGACGTTCAGCATGTGCGGCAGGTTCTGGCCGCCGAATTCCTCCGGCCCCGTCAGCCCGTTCCAGCCGCCTTCGCGCCACGCACGATAGAGATCGGCCCATCCGTCCGGAGTCGTCACCACGCCGTCGGACAGCCGGGCGCCCTGCCTGTCGCCGACTTCGCCCAATGGTGCCATTTCGCTGGAGGCGAAGCGACCAGCTTCCTCGAGGATCGCCTCCGCGAGATCCGGTGCGAGTTCCCCAAGCTTGCCCGCGTGAATGGCATCCGCCAAACCAGCGACGTGGTTCAGCGTGAAAGCGATTTCCTTGACCGGAGCCTTGTACATGCGTCGATCCTCCTCATCGGCGTGCGCGAAGCAGATGAGTGACTTCGCAGCGTTATTGCTTTTTACGTAAACGTAAATCAGGTTGTCAATCGCTGCCATCAAGCGACGACCCGCAAGTGCAAAGAAAAAGCCCGCCCGGTTTAGCCGGACGGGCTTTGTATCAGGTCTTCCTGACCGGTCAGTAATACGGTGAAGTGCACGTCCTGCGCGGGCCGTTATAGGGCTGGAACGTGTTGGAATAGGCGTCGTATGAACGATAGCGCGCCTGGCACCACTCGTAGTGGCGCGGATTGAGGTCTCCAGTACGGTAGACCGGCACAGGGGCCGGCTCAACGTAGCGCGGGGCGGCGATTGCGCCTCCGATCAGGGCACCGGCACTGAATGCCGCAAGCGGGTACCAGTAGCCATCGTAGTAACGATAACCGGGGCGATGGGTGCGATAGCCTTGGTAGCCGCTATAAAAGCCGCGAGAGGTGCCATACGTACGACGACTGCCGCCATAGTACCCACCATAGTACCCACGATTGCCGCCATAGTATCCACGGTCATAGCCGCCGCGACGGTAATCTCGGTACTGCACCAACGTGGCATCGGATTGAACGCCGGTCGTGGCCGCTGGCGCGGCGATGGTCGGCATGGCCTGTGCCGGGACGAATGCGCCGGCTATGACGGTCGCGGAGAGTGCTGCAATCGCGACCTTCCTGAACAGATTTTTCATTTCTGTCTCCATTCCTGGTTACGTCTATGCTCTCCTGCCAACCCCGTCGTCTGATGAAGCAAAGGTCCAAGGTCCTCGAAGGATAAGGACAACAGCTATATTTTTCCAGTTGATCGCCAAATTAACGCGGAAGACGGCAAAAAGCTCCGCAAGACAAACAAAGTAAAAAAGCCGCCCGGCGAACCGAGCGGCTTTTTATGCAACCTGATGACGGTGGTCAGTAAGGCGAGTTACACCGCTGACGAGGACCGTTATAGGGCTGGAAGGTATTGTCCGAAGCGCGATAGGAGCGATACTGGTTCGCGCACCACTGGTAGTGGTTCGAACCCGAGGCGCTCGGGCGGGCTTGCGTAGCAGCACCTCCGATGACCGCGCCTGCAGCGAAGGCGGCAAACGGGAACCAGTAGCCGTTGTGATAACGGTAGCCGGCGCGACGCTCGCGATGGCCGCGGTGGCCGTTATAATAACCTTCCCGATGACCCCTGCGATAGTCGCGGCGGCTTTCGCGGCGGTCCCATCGACGGTCCCCACGGTCCCGATCACGATTGCGGTACTGAACGTTGGCCACCGCCTCCTGAGCTGCAGCAACGGGTGCCGCAGGCACTGGCATGGCCTGAACCGGAACGTAGCTTGTCGCCGTCACGGCGAGCGCAGCCATCATCGTGGTAAGCCGAAGTCTAAGTGATTTCATCAAGTACTTCCTCGTTTATTCCTGCAATTGTCCGAGGGCGAAACGGCGCCACATCGGTATTGTTCCGCAGACATATATCTTATGGGCTAATCCATTGGTACTAGGACGTTCATTCAAGAACGGCCCGCATACAAATGCACAACCTAGGAAACGTGGCATTAACCATGTTGGCCTAGCGTGCATTCCTACAAGCAATTGCTCGGGGGGCATGACGTGCAGGCGGCAGGGAAATTACGATACTACCAGTCGAGCCCTCCCCCACCCGCGAGCCCGGCGCCTCACTCGGAATTCCTCCGCACGGGCAGAATCTCGCGACAGGAACCCCCATGGCTTCCCCGCGGCAAGCGCCACATGAGCGCCGGCGAAGTGGCCGAGCGAACGGGCGAGAAGCTGGTCAAGGCGGGCGAAACCACCCACCAGCGGATCAACTCGTTCCACCCGGATATCCAGTTTCCCAAAGTGATCTTCTACAGGGTCTTCGAAGACATCCCCCACCTCGGCTACTGCCACGTCACGACGACCAGCACGTCCGTCGACACGCAAAAGCAAGTCCGCTGGTCCTTCTACATCGCCAACTTCTCCTCGGAGATCGGGGAAACCTATCCGTTCTTCAAGCAGGTCAAGCGCGAATATTCCCGCATGTACTTTGCCGTGGCGCTTGAGAAGGCGCACGGCGACATATTGCGCATCGACCGATCCTTCCGGAAGGACGGCCTCCTGTTCCGCACCAATGACCCGAACGAGGCGATGAGAAACGTGCTGATGCTCGGGGCACCGGACAACGCCTTGCGGGCGCTGATCAAAAAGCGATAGCGCGGCCGACTTTGACATTGCCCAATACCGCAATTCCACGATAGGACGCGGTGCATGACGGCCAACATCATCCATCTGCGCGACAATGCGGACAGCGCGCTGAAGCAGGCGTGCGACGTGCTTGCCGACGGCTTTCCTGTCGCCATTCCCACCGAGACCGTTTACGGGCTTGCGGCCGACGCCACCAATCCGCTCGCGGTGACGCGCATCTACGAGGCCAAGGGCCGGCCCCGCTTCAACCCACTGATATGCCATATGGCGGATCTTGCGATGGCTGAAGAGTACGCCTCGTTCGACGCCGTATCGCGCCGTCTCGCCGAGCGCTTCTGGCCCGGCCCGCTGACACTGATCCTTCCCCTGAAACCGGAAACCGCCATCCACCCGCTTGCGACAGCGGGCCTCGATACGGTCGGCATTCGGGTTCCCGAAGGTTTCGCATCGTCGCTCATCCGCGCTTTCGGCAGACCGCTCGCGGCCCCCAGCGCCAACACGTCCGGCAAGGTGAGCCCCACCAGCGCTCAACATGTGGCGGAGGATCTCGGCGACAGGCTCAAGCTGATCATCGACGGCGATGCAGCCCCTGTCGGAGTGGAATCCACCATCGTCCGTGTCGAGGGAGAGACGATCCGCCTGCTGCGGCCCGGCGGCGTTTCCGCCGAGGAGATCGAGGCCGCCACAGGCTTGCCCATCGTTCGGGCAGAAGGCCCCGCCGCCATCATCGAGGCACCCGGCATGCTGGCCTCCCATTACGCCCCGGCTGCGGCCGTGCGCCTCGACGTCGAGGCCCTGGAGCCCGGTGAGGTTCTGATCCGGTTCGGTGCACGCCCCGTCACAGGCGAAGAGAAGGCGGCAGCGGTCTTCAACCTCAGCCCATCGGGCGACCTTGCCGAAGCGGCCTCTAACCTTTTCGACTACCTCAAGAAGGCCGACGCGAGCGGAGCGCAGCGCATCGCCGTCATGCGCATACCCGAACATGGGCTGGGCGAAGCCATCAACGACCGGCTCGCGCGCGCCGCCGCCCCACGGTAACGACAGAGGAAGCAGACATGGACATCCCAGCCCTCCCCTCAGATGTTCTCGAACGCTTCGTGGCCATTGTCGGCGACAGCAACGTACTTCGCGATCCAGCCGATATCGCGCCCCGGCTCATCGAAAATCGCGGCCTCTATCAAGGTGCCTCGCCACTGGTGTTGAAGCCGGGTTCCACAGAAGAAGTCTCGGCCATCCTGACGCTCGCGTCCGAAACGGGCACGCCTATCGTCCCACAAACGGGCAATACCGGCCTCGTCGGAGGACAGGTTCCCGGCAGCAGCGGCAGGGAACTGATCGTCTCGCTGGAGCGGATGAACCGCATTCGCGACATCGACCCGGTCGCCAACATTCTCGTCGCCGACGGCGGCACAATTCTTGCCGACGTGCAGCAGGCGGCCGGAGGCGTCGACCGGCTGTTCCCCCTGTCGCTTGCCTCGGAGGGATCCTCGCGCATCGGCGGCAACCTTTCAACCAATGCGGGCGGCACCGCGGTCCTCGCCTACGGAAACATGCGGCAACTCTGCCTCGGGCTAGAGGTCGTCCTGCCGACAGGCGAAATCTGGAACGGGTTGCGGCGTCTGAAGAAGGACAATACCGGCTACGACCTGCGCGATCTTTTCATCGGTGCGGAGGGCACGCTCGGCATCATCACCGGCGCCGTCCTGAAGCTTTTTCCGAAGCCTATCGGCCATCAGGTCGCGTTCGTCGGCCTGGCGTCCCCCGCCGATGCGCTGCGGCTCTTCGAAAAGGCTTCCAATCTCTGCGGCACGGCGCTCACCGGCTTCGAGCTGATGCCCCGCATCGGCATCGAATTCACGACGCGGCATATCGAGGGCGTCCGGGATCCGCTATCGGAACCTTGCCCGTGGTACGCATTGATCGACATCTCCACCTCCGATTCCGCCGAGACCGCCGAAACGATGGTCCAGGCGCTACTCGAATGGGGTTTCGAGACGGGACTGGTCCGTGACGGCGTGATCGCTGCATCCGTTGCCCAGCAGAAGGCTCTCTGGCACATGCGGGAAAGCATGTCCGATGCCCAGAAGCCGGAGGGAGGATCGATCAAGCACGACATCTCCGTGCCGGTGTCCAGCATCCCCGCCTTTCTGGCGCAGGCGGATCGGGCGGTAACGGCAGCCATGCCGGGCGCGCGCATCTGCGCCTTCGGACATCTTGGCGACGGCAATATCCACTACAACATCTCGCAGCCCGTTGGGGCAGACAAGCCGGCCTTCCTGGCACGCTGGAGCGATATCAATGCCATCGTCCACGGCATCGTGCTGTCGCTGGATGGCTCCATTTCGGCGGAGCACGGCATCGGACAGCTGAAGCGCGACGAGCTGGCACGCATCCGGCCCGCCATCGAAATCGACCTGATGCGCCGCATCAAACGCTCGTTCGATCCGGCCAACATCATGAACCCGGGCAAGGTCATTTCGATCGATTGAGCGGTGTCGCTCGACCGATAACGGCTACCTGCGTACCTGGGAAAGCGCCCAAAGCGTATCCGCGCTGATACCCGCAGAAGCGCCGCTGCCGTTCAGAATATCGACAGCCGACGAACCGGTAAAACCGTTCTCCAGATCATACATGATCGTAAAGCGCTGAACGAGCTTCTTAAGTTTCTCCGGATCCTTCAGCTCGGTAAGATCGAGCCTGTCCTCCAGGATCTTCGCCTGCTGGTCCACATTCATATTGCTGAGTTCGGCCGGCAAGCTGAACGTGATACGGAAAAACTCCGTGAGGGCTTCGTCGCCAAGAATACTGTAGGCGTCAGTGACAGAGGCGGCCATTCGCTCGAAATAGAGTGCTATGCGCACACCGGCATTGTCGTTGCCCTGCTCCGTCTCCAGCGTCTGGCGCAGGTGCCTGTTTTGCGTTTCAAGCATCTGCCCCAGGCTCTGGACCGTAACCGGCGCATCCCTGTCTAGGTTGCCCAGACAGTCGAAATTGAAGGTTCCGATGAGTTCGGCAAAACGCGTATCTGTCTGCTGATTGACGAAGCTCTCCGGATCGGAGAGATCCGAGGAGAACGCCGCGGCAAGAAATTCATCCGTTACGGCTACCGGGTCTATTCCCTTCGCCGCCAGCACGAAGTCGACCAGACGCCGGTCCGCCAGGAACTGATCACGGGTTTTGATCCCCGCGATCTCCGCGGTGTAGTAGCTCGCTTCCTCATCGGCCTTCGTCCGGGCCGCTTCTTTCTCCTCGCCCTTCAGAAAACGGGTCTGCTGGACGATAAACTCTCGCGCCGTATCCGTGACAGTCGCAGGCGACTGGGCCTGAATCGGCGCGGTTATGTTGCCTTCCTTGGTGAAGTTGAAGGCTTGGGCAAGGGTGAGGTAGCGTTCGTCCTTCAGACGGTAGATATAGCTCTTCGGATCGGAAAGGTCGCTCTTAAGGACCTTCTTCAGCGTGAACAGGGACACCTCATCGGGATCCAGGCCGACCGCCCGCAGGGCAAACTGATATATGCTCGGTTCCGATAGAAATTCGTCGACGGACTTGACCGCGGCCATCTCGGTCTTAAAGAGGCTGACCGCCTTTTCATCGGCCTCTTCCTGCTTGTCGTCATAGCGACTGAAGTAGTTGTTGGAAGTCTGCAGTATCATCTCTTCGCTGATGGCACCGCCAACGGCAACGGTTCCATCGGCACCAAAACTGAAGGCCTCAAAAAGCTCCCTGTATTGAGGACGCGACGCTTCATACTGCTCGACGATATTGCCGCTGTTCGTGAGGATCTGCTGGATAGTGGACTTGACGATGTAGGCCTCGTTGAGATTGAACGCCTTGCGCACATAGTCGTAGAGGCGTCCATCGTCGGTCAATTCCTCGACGCTGGTGATCGTCCTGATCTTTTCCTGAAAATACTCCTGCTCGCGAAGAGCCGAGGCACGGGTCTGACGCGGCTGCTGGATGAGGTAGAGATCGGAAATTGCCGTCATCTGCTCATCGGTCTGGGCCGCACCGATGGCGGACGTACCGTCGATGGCGAACTCGAAAGCGCCGCCGAGGTCCATATGGGCCTGTGTCGAGGATATTGCCGTCTGGTAGCCCGTAATCAGCTGCCTGAGCGATTGCTTCGCGGCTACATGTTCCTTGGGGTTGCTGCCAAGAGCGGCCAATTCGGTCTGCTTCGCGGCGAGCGTTTGCTGAAGATTCGCCTTCTGTTGGGCGAGCACAGTGTTCGTATAGCTATCCGGGTCATTCTTGTCGCTGCTCATCGCCCTGCGCACGACATCATAGGAGTAGCGGGTATCGTCTATGCCCAGCGAGTCGAAAATGTAGCGGCGCAACCTGTCGTTCTGCAGGATGTCGTCGACATGATCGACCTGAGCCATCATCACCTTGTAGTATCGCGTCTCCTCGGCGATGGAGCTATCCATGGCCAGGAGACTGCGGTCGTACAGCTCGAGAAACTCTTCCTGCTGCGCGGCTGATTGGGCAATCGGCGTGCCGCCGGACGTAGCGAAGTTGAAAGCGCCGGCGAAGTTCTTGTACCGGTCATCCGTCAACAGGTTGGCATAGCTGTTCGGGTCGCTGAGATCACTTTCCAGCACCTGTTTCATGAAGGCCTTGGCGTAGATCATCTCATCGAGACCATGGGCAGTCATGGCGTAAGAGAAAAGCCGGTAATCGTCGAGGAACTCATCGACCGACCCCACATTGCCGATATTCTCGGCATAATACTTTGCGTCCCGGGCAACCGTATCCTGACTGGCGATACGCTGCAGTGTCTTGAATATGTCGCGGTTGACGAGGTCGTAGCTGAGATATGTCGAAACCATAGACGGGCGCTCCGGTCGCAATAATGCCACCGGCATGATGACGGACGAGCCTTGCCCGGGCCTTGTTCCAATACCGAACATCGACGCCTGTTCACCCTCTGGAAACCGAGACGGATTGGCTTTCGGTAACCATCGAAGGAGGCAAAACTTCCTTAACCGCAATTGTTAAGCGGTCTCGCATGGAGCCGCTCGTATGGTCTGCCCATCAGAGGACAAAAGTCCCGCAAGAGAAACCGGAAACGGCTCTCAGGTAAAACAAGGGTAGCTAACGATGACAAACACGGTCCTGAAGCCTGCATGGGCAGGCTCCACGTTAAGGCTGGATCCAACGCGTTTTCCGCAGCAGATCACTTATGCCATGCGCGGTGCATCCGGAGATGTCGCAATCACCATCGACGAACGCGGCGCCATCCTGCGCAAGACGCTGCCGTCAAGCGGCCTGCCGCTGTCCTTCGCCTTGCCGGCCCGAGCATTCAAGGGTGTCGCCGCCCGGGCGATCGACCACGGTGACGGACAGGTTACCGTTACGCTGGAACTGCACCATGACGATCCGGAGCTCTGCATCCCGCTCCTCGTCGCCCACGATCTCTGCGACATCGCCGCCGACTGGCGCAGCTGGTCGGAAGCCTTTCGTATCCCGATGCTGATGGTGGAAGCCGATGGCGTTGCCCGTCCGCTCGAAAACCATCTTGGCGATGTGCGGACCGATGTGGCCAAGCCGCGGCGTCGCCATTCCTATTTCGCCTCACGTCGCCCCCGCTTCCTCGTCCGTCGCACCACAGGCAAGCTGGGCGTGACGATGAAGATCGAGGGCAAGGAGATCATTGCGCGCCGCTGATCAAGTCCACCGCCGTCCGCGCTGATGCTGAAGCCCGGCCCAAAGCCGGGCTTCTGCGTTTCAGGATCCAGGCCTGAGTGTCGATCGGCGCTTAGGCGAACGGCAGCGACAGAACGAGGCCTACGAAGATCACGGCGCCGACACGGGTGTTGGACTTGAACAGCGCCAGGCACTGGTCCGGATTGTCGATGTCCAGCACGACGATCTGCCAGGCGAACATGACGGCCGCGACGATCAGGCCGAGATAGGCCAGAAGCCCCACGTCTGCCGCCGCATAGCCAAGCAGGAGCAGCACCAGCGTCAGGCCGTAGAGGCCCGCCAGCCAGAGCTTCGTATTGTCGCCAAAGAGGCGCGCGGTGGAGCGAACGCCGACAAGCGCATCGTCCTCCTTGTCCTGGTGGGCGTAGATCGTGTCGTAGCCGATCGTCCATGCGACCGAGCCGACGTAAAGCAGGACAGGCGCCCATGCGAGACTGCCGAACATGGCGGCCCACCCCATCAGGCCGCCCCAGGAGAAGGCCAGCCCGAGGAAGAATTGCGGCCAATCCGTAAACCGCTTGGCAAACGGGTAAACCGCAACGACGGCGAGAGAGAGTATCCCAAGGATAATTGCAAAGCCGTTGAACTGAATCAGGACAAGCAGCCCGACCAGGGCTTGCAAGGCCAGAAAAACCTTCGCCTCGAAACGGGTCACGCGGCCCGACGGCAGAGGCCTGGACCGGGTTCTGAGAACTTCGTTGTCAATGTCATGGTCGACCAGGTCGTTATAGGTACAACCGGCACCGCGCATCGCGACCGATCCGACGAAGAACAGGAACAGGTGGAACGCGAAGAGAGCGACCGAGAGGTTTCCAGTCTCTGCCGCGCTGTTGGCCGCCAGCGCCGACGACCAGAAACAGGGCCACATCAGCAATTGCCAGCCGATAGGCCTGTCCCAGCGGGCCAACTGCGCATAGGGCCACGCCGCCCGCGGCAGAACCTTGTAGACCCAGTTATTCGAGGGAGCATCGTAGACGCGCCCGTTGAGATCATCCGATTTTGTCATTCCATGGTCGTAGCTGGCCGGGAGATCTTGCGTCAAGCCGATACACCAACCCGCAACCGAGGTCAGAACGTCACCGGCTCCAGCGGCGGCCGAGTTGCGTCAAATTCCTTCAGCTTCGCCTCGCGTTCGGCGATGTAGTCGCGGTTGTCCGGCACGGTCATCCTCTTCTTGGTGATCTGCATCTGGAAGACGAAGAAGTTCTCGTGCGCGAAGGCCATTTCGGAGCCAGCCAGGTAGAATTCCCACATGCGCACGAAGCGCTCGTCGTAGAGCGCCATCGCTTCCTCCTTGCGCGCCAGGAAGCGCTCGCGCCAATGCCGCAATGTGTGGGCGTAGTGCATCGTCAGGATCTCGATGTCCGAGACGAGCAAGCCGGCATTCTCTATCGAGGGCATGACTTCCGCCAGCGAGGGCATGTAGCCGCCGGGGAAGATATATTTCTCGATGAACGGACCATTGTAGCGGGCAGGAGACGGTTGGCCGATCGCGTGCAGGAGCATGATCCCGTCATCGTCCAGGACCTCGTTCACCTTGCGGAAGAAGCGCCCGAAATTCCCGCGACCGACATGCTCGAACATGCCCACCGAAACAATTCGGTCGTATTTCCGTGCCGGCAAATAGTAATAGTCCTGAAGCTCGAACCGCACACTGTCGGTGAGGTGCCGCTTCGCAGCCCTATCCAGAGACACGGGCAACTGCTCCTGGCTGAGCGTAATGCCGGTCACATGGGCACCGGAGGACTCGGCCAGGTACATGGCCATGCCGCCCCATCCAGAACCTATATCCAGCACCCGCTGCCCCGGCTCGACCAATAACTTGGCTGCGATATGGCGCTTCTTGGCGACCTGCGCCTCGTTGAGGCCAATGCCCGGCGGCTTGAAGTATCCGCAGGAATACTGCCAGTCATCATCAAGGAAGAGATTGAAGAGCTTGGCGCTGAGATCGTAGTGATGGGCAACGTTGCGCTGATTGCGATTGACCGGGATCCCGTGCCGAATGCGGGCTTCCACCACCCGCAGCATGCCTCGCCACATCATGCCCCAGGTCAGCACCTCGCTCAGCGTATTCTCTTTCACAAGGGCCAGCAGTTCGTAGATATCGCCTTGTTCGAAGATCAGCCGGCCATCCATATAGGCTTCGGCCAGCTTCAGCTGGGGATCGGCAGCGACCTCCTCCTCGGCTTCGGCATCGGCGAACCGCATGGCGACCGTTCGCCCCCCTCCGTCGCCGAAGCGCTGGAAGCCGGCGGGGCCATCCACGGTGAGCGTTCCTTTTTTGATGATTTTCGTAAGAAGACTACGCAGGGACGAGGCCACGGCTTACCTCCGAAACTAAGTCTACCTTACAGATTAAGCTCCTTGGCTTTCTTTCAAGAAGCAAGCGCCGGAAAAGATGACAAAAACAAATGCCGCCCAACATGATTGAGCGGCATTTTGTTTTGCAATCGGGAAATTTGTCAGCGGCGCTTCATGGCTTCCGCCAGCGCTGCGCCGAAGGCACTCTGGCTCGACGGCTTTTCCGTCTTCATGAATTTCGGATTGGCGGGCTTGCCGCGATCGCCGCCACGCGGTGGCGGAGGGGTGTCGCCGTCGTCGCGGCGCATGCTGAGGGCGATGCGCTTGCGCTTCACGTCCACCTCGACGACGCGTACCTTCACGACATCGCCGGCCTTTACCACTTCATGTGGGTCCTTCACGAACTTGTCCGCCAGCTGCGAGACGTGCACGAGGCCGTCTTGATGGACGCCGATATCCACGAAGGCGCCGAAGGCCGCAACGTTGGTGACCGTGCCTTCGAGCATCATTCCCGGCTTGAGATCGGTGATCTCGTCGATGCCTTCCGCAAACGTCGCAGTCTTGAAGCTCGGACGCGGGTCGCGACCGGGCTTTTCGAGTTCGGCAATAATGTCCTTGACGGTCGGTAGGCCGAACTGTTCGTCGATGAACTGGCGTGGATCGACAGCCTTGAGAGCGGCGCTGTCCCCCATCAACGAGCGCAGGTCGCGACCGCAGGCGGCGACGATCTTCTTCGCCACCCCATAGGCCTCCGGGTGGACGGAAGACGCATCCAGCGGCTCCTTGCCGTTCGAAATGCGCAGGAAGCCCGCCGCCTGTTCGAACGTGCGGTTGCCGAGGCGCGCGACCTTGAGCAGCTCCCGGCGGCTGGCGAAGGCACCGTTCTGGTCGCGGTGGGCGACGATGGCTTCGGCAATCGACTTGCTCAAGCCCGAGACGCGGGCGAGCAGCGGCGCGGACGCCATGTTGAGATCGACGCCGACCGCGTTCACCGCGTCTTCGACAACGGCGTCCAGCGAGCGTGCCAGCTTTCCCTGGTCGACATCGTGCTGATACTGGCCGACGCCGATCGCCTTCGGCTCGATCTTCACCAGTTCGGCCAGCGGATCCTGCAGGCGACGGGCGATCGAGACGGCACCGCGCAGCGACACGTCAAGGCCGGGGAATTCCAGTGCTGCCGTCTCCGACGCGGAATAGATCGATGCGCCCGCTTCCGAGACGATGACCTTGGTGGGCTTGGCGCCCGGAAGGTTCGTCAGCATGTCGGCTACCAGCTTTTCCGTTTCGCGGCTGCCGGTGCCGTTGCCGATCGAAATCAGCTCGACATTGTGCTTGCGGATCAGCGCGGCGAGTTCAGCCTGCGCGCCACGCACGTCGTTTCGCGGCGGGAACGGGTAGACGGTCGTGGTTTCGAGGAGCTTGCCGGTACCATCGACGATGGCGACCTTGACGCCTGTGCGGATGCCCGGATCGAGACCCATCGTAGCGCGCGAGCCGGCGGGTGCCGCGAGCAGCAGGTCCTTGAGATTGCGGGCAAAGACGTGGATCGCCTCTTCCTCGGCGCGCTCGCGCATTTCCCGCATCAGGTCGAGCGAGAGCGACGTGGAGAGCTTGACCCGCCAGGTCCAGCCGGCCACCTCCATCAGCCAGACATCGGCTGGCCCCTTGCCGCCCATCTGGAAGGCGGCAGCGATAATGCGCTGTGCCGGCTTTACCGGCGACGTGTCATCGGCGTCGACCTCGATGGAGAGTGTCAGAAACTCCTCGTTCCAGCCACGCAGCATGGCAAGCGCCCGGTGACCGGGCGCGGTCGCCCAGCGTTCGGTGTGGTCGAAATAATCGGCGAACTTGGCACCCGCTTCCTGCTTGCCGGCGACCACCTTGGCTTTCAGCTGGGCACCGGCACGCATGTGATTGCGCAGCCTGCCGAGAAGGTCGGCGTTTTCCGAGATGGTCTCGGCAACGATGTCGCGTGCGCCCTCAAGCGCCATCTTCACATCCGTCACCTCACCGGAGACATAGGCCTCGGCCAGTTTGGCCGGGTCAGCCGACCGATCCGCCCAGATCGCATCGGCCAGCGGGCCGAGGCCGCGCTCGCGGGCGATTTCCGCCCGGGTTCGGCGCTTCGGCTTATAGGGCAGGTAGAGGTCTTCGAGCTCGGCTTTCGTCGCCGCCCTGCCGAGTTTTGCCGCCAGCTCGTCCGTCATCTTGCCCTGGGTGTTGATCGAGTCGACGATCGAGGTCCGCCTCGCTTCCAGTTCGCGCAGGTAGACGAGCCGTTCGGACAGGTTGCGTAGCTGCGTATCGTCCAGACCGCCCGTTACTTCCTTGCGGTAGCGGGCGATGAACGGGACCGTTGCGCCTTCGTCGATCAGACCGATCGCGGCAGCCGCCTGTTCGGGGCGGGCATTGATCTCGGCGGCGATCGCAGCGGAAAGGAAACGGATATCGGCGGCCATGGCGGTCTCTCTTTCGATAAGGAGGCGCGACCATAGTGAAACTTCAAGGCAAGGCAATGTGAAAGACGGCCGATTCCACAGGATGCGCGCTTGACCTTTCCGGCCCCTCCCCTTAACCGCCGCAAGAGAAATTAGAGAGGGCGCATGACATGAAGGTTCTGCTGATCGGCTCGGGTGGACGCGAGCATGCGCTCGCCTGGAAACTCGCACAATCGCCGAAGCTGACGACGCTGTTTGCCGCGCCCGGCAATCCGGGCATCGCAGAACATGCCGAACTCCTGCCCCTGAACGTCGAGGATCACGCGGCGGTCCTGAATTTCTGCCGCGAGAACGCCATCGACCTCGTTATCGTCGGCCCGGAAGGTCCGCTGGTTGCGGGACTGGCCGACGTGCTGCGTGACGCCGGTGTCGCGACCTTCGGCCCGTCCGCCGCAGCGGCCCAACTGGAAGGCTCCAAGGGCTTCACCAAGGATCTCTGCGCCCGCTACAACATTCCGACCGGCGCCTATCGCCGCTTTACCTCCGCTGAAGAAGCGAAGGCCTACGCAAGCAAGCAGGGTGCGCCGATCGTCATCAAGGCCGACGGTCTTGCCGCCGGCAAGGGCGTGACCGTGGCGATGGAACTGGACGAGGCGCTTGCAGCCATCGACGACTGCTTTTCCGGCGCATTCGGTGCCGCCGGCGCGGAAGTGGTGGTGGAAGCCTTCCTCGACGGTGAAGAGGCAAGCTTCTTCTGCCTTTCGGACGGCAAGACCGCGCTGCCGCTTGCGACCGCCCAGGACCACAAGCGCGTCGGCGACGGCGATACCGGCCCGAACACCGGCGGCATGGGCGCCTACTCCCCTGCCCCGGTCATGACGCCGGAGATGGTTGAGCGGACGATGAAGGAAATCATCGAACCGACGATCCGTGGCATGGCGGAAAGCGGCCATCCGTTCACCGGCGTCTTCTTCGCCGGCCTCATGATCACGGCCAAGGGGCCGGAGCTCATCGAGTACAACGTGCGTTTCGGCGATCCGGAATGCCAGGTGCTGATGATGCGGCTTTCGAGCGACCTGTTGCCCATCCTGCATGCCGCCGCAACCGGCACGCTGGACCAGGTCTCCGCCGAGTGGAACGACGATGTCGCGCTGACGGTGGTGATGGCGTCCAAGGGCTATCCCGCAGCTTTCGACAAGAATACGCCGATCGGGGCGCTGCCCGATACCGCGCAGGACGAGAAGGTCTTCCATGCCGGCACGGCGTTGAAAGACGGGCAACTGGTGGCGACCGGCGGGCGCGTCCTGAACGTCACCGCGACGGGCCGGACCGTGGCCGAAGCGCAGGCCAGGGCCTATGCCCTCGTTGATCGGATCGACTGGCCGAACGGCTTCTGCCGTCGCGATATCGGCTGGCAGGCAATCAAGCGCGAGCAGGCCTGAGACGTCCAATCCGGCGTTTACTAAAAACTTACCAGTCCCACTGACCGGTTCGAAACCTTCGGGTGGTATTGCACCTCTACAATGAGGAGTTGCGCCATGCGTTTTTTGCTGATCAGTGCCCTGATCCTGACAAGTGGGACGGCCCTGGCGTCGTCGATCACACCGCTCACCGGTCATGGCGGCAACGGCAGTGTCGTCATCCGGACATGCGACGATTGCGCTCCCCTGAAATCCAAGGAGGAAACGGCCGGATATACCGTGCCGGTTCTGGAGTCCGGTGCGCAAAGGACGGAGATCGTCGAGATCAACGGCGAGAAGAAGCTCCTCCGCACCGAAGCCTGGCTCGGGGGATCGCCGGTCGTGCATGTGAGCAAGGTGCAGGAATGGATGACCGAGGAAGGCCCCGCGCTCGCCGGCCACAACGGAACAGACGGCATCGACCGCGATGCCTTGGTGGGTGCCGTGCAAGCCGGTATGGCCGGAAGCGGGGCGGAGCAAGCCCAGACTTTCGACACCGACACGATGCCGCTTAGACTGAAGTAACGACAACCTTGCCGTCGCAATATCTTCATGCCTGAAATGCCGGGCCTCCGGCATCTGTAATTAAACCAATCATCAAGCTTTTGGATTCGCCTGTGGCGTTACGCGGGGGCGTGGGACGGAAGCCGTCGGAACCGAAAGGTCCGGCGGCTTTCTGTTTTCAAACGATCGAGGCGGCCGAGGCCTCGATTGGCCAGCTATCCGCTGATCTTCGAGAAGTCCGCGACCGTGGCCGTCGCCTCGCGGATGGCTTTCAGCAAAGCCAGGCGGTTGGCGCGGATGGCGGCATCCTCGTCGTTGACCAGCACATCCTCGAAGAACGTATCGACCGGGACGCGCAGCTTCGAGAGCGCTTCCATGGCGGAGCGGAAGTCTTCCTTCGCGATAGCGTCGGATGCCTCGCTGGACGCCGCAGTGATGGCGGCCCAGAGCGCCTTTTCGGCATCGAGCTTCAACAGTTCCCCGGACACGCCATCGGCGACGACGGTACCCTTCTTTTCCTCGGCAGCGAGCAACTGGGTCGCACGCTTTGTGCCCGCCAGAAGGTTCTTGCCATCTTCCGAGGTGATGAAGGCGGTCAGTGCCTCCGCACGGCGGGCGACCATCAGCAGATCGTCGGCATCCGGCGTCAGCACCGCATCGATGATGTCGTGGCGGGCGCCCTGGTCACGCAGATAGACCTTCAGGCGGTCGTGGAAGAAGGAGAGGAGGTCAGCATCCCTGGCGACGGATGCAAGCCGCAGCCTGATGTTCTTCTCCAAAATCATCCGCACCACGCCCAGCGCCGCGCGGCGTAGCGCATAGGGATCCTTCGAACCCGTCGGCTTTTCGTCGATGGCCCAGAAGCCGGTAAGCGTGTCGAGCTTATCGGCGAGAGCGACGGTCAGGCCAACCTTGTCTTCCGGCAGACGGTCGGAGGGACCATTCGGCTTCCAGTGGTCTTCGATTGCGGCAGCGACAGAGGCATCCTCGCCCTGCAGCGTCGCGTAACGGCGACCCATCAGGCCCTGCAGTTCCGGAAACTCGCCGACCGCTTCGGTGCGCAGGTCAGCCTTGGCCAGAACCACGGCGCGATCGACCAGAGCCGCATCAGCGCCGACGATCGGTGCCAACGCTCTAGCCAGCGCACGGATGCGCGCGACGCGTTCCCCTTGCGTGCCGAGCTTGGCATGGAAGGTGACGTTCAGCGCATCGAGCTTGGCCATGCGCTGGTCGAGCGGCTTCTTGAGGTCGAGACCGAATTTTTCGGCGGAAGCCGTCAGCTCCTGAAGGTCCGGCAGGTTGCCCTGGTCGCGGGTCCAGAAATGCTTGGCATCCGACAGGCGGGCGCGCACGACCTTGCCGTTGCCGTGAATGATCTCCTTGCCGCCGTCCTTCGCCTCGATATTGGAAACGAGGATGAAGCGGTTGGAGAGGCCTTCCTCTGCACCCTGCGGGCGGGTGACGAAGCATTTCTGGTTCGTCTTGATCGTCAGGCGGATGATTTCCGCCGGGATCTGCAGATAGTCCTCTTCGAACGCGCCCATCAGCACATGAGGCCATTCGACGAGGCCGGAGACCTCTTCCAGTAGGCCTTCATCCTCGACCATGTCGAGACCGTTCGCGAAGGCGAGGTCTCGGGCGTCATGAAGGATCACGTCCTTGCGGCGCTCGGCATCGAGCATGACCTTCGCCTTTTCAAGGCTCGCGACATAGTCCTCGAAGCGGCGGACGGTGATCGCGTCCGGTGCGTGGAAGCGGTGGCCATAGGTGACGTTGCTTGCCACGATGCCGTCGATCTCGAACGGGATGACCTGGGTTTCTTCATGCTCGGGTCCGAAGACGCAGACGATCGACTGCAGCGGGCGCACCCAGCGCAGGCTTTCAGACCCCTTGCCCTCGATACCCCCGTAACTTGAACCCTTTGGCATCGAGGCCGCGCCCCAGCGCATGGATTTCGGCCATGCGAAGTTGCGGATGATGCCGGGCATCACATCGGCGATAATCTCTTCCGCCGGGCGACCGGGTTTGGAGATGACCGCGACGTAGAAATCGCCCTTCTTCGGATCGCTGACGACCTGTGCCTCGGAAACGTCCGTCAGGCCGGCCTTGCGCAGGAAGCCGGCAACCGCCTGTTCCGGTGCCTTTGTCGAGGGACCCTTGACCTCTTCGCGCTGATCGGCGGAACGGGCGTTGAGACCGCGAATATCGAGCGTCAGTCGTCGCGGCGTCCAGTATTCGCGCGCGCCCTCGTAGGTGAGACCGGCTTCCACCAGCGCGTCGGTGACGAGCTTCTTGAGGTCTCCCGCGGCCTTGCGCTGCATGCGGGCGGGGATTTCCTCAGAGCGGAGTTCGAGAAGCAGATCGGGCATCTTTTCAACTTTTAAGTGGATTTCACACGAAGGGTGGAATGTCGGCAGGCTCTAGCAAGCCCTTCGCCAAAAGTCACCCGCAAAGGCTGGCGAATTACCACCCGCCCCCTCCTCCGCCTCCTCCGCCGCCGCCCGAGAAGCCGCCACCGGTGGAGAAACCCGAGGACGAGGAGCTGGCCTTGGGCGCTGGTATCGTGGAGGCGATCGTCGATGCCATGGACGAGGAGAAGCCGCCAATACGATCGCCGAAGCCGCCTATATTGTCGCCGCTGTACCAACCGGGCGCGTAGGATGCAGCCGCCGCACCTGCCGTCGCTGTCGCGAGCCAGGTCTCGAACGCGCTGCTCCAGGGCTTTTCGACGCCGAGCGCGACCGCATAGGGAAGCAGTTTTTCAAAATGCTGCGGCGACATTTTCGGACTACCTGCCATGTTCATGCGGTCTTTCTCCGCCAGCGTCAGATAGGTTCGCAGCCCCTCGATGCCGTCCATAAGCTTGCGGCCGAGCGGTGTCGGCGCCCCCATGAGAAAGAAGAAGATGACGTTGGCGAGCACGATCCCGCCGACGGAGACGAGCACCGGCCAATCTTCGGTACCCGTCAGCTCCGAAGCAATCAGCACCAGGACGCCCGAAATCATCGACAGCGCCACGAGCCCGACGAAGCCAAGGGTGACGATGGTCATGATCTTCGAAAACAGCGACCTGCCTCGGCGGAGGCTCTTGCCCAGCTTGACGGCAAAGCCGCCAAAGAACGCGGCGAAGAACACTGGCACCAACAGCACGACGATCATGTCCGGCTGCACGTCGCCGAACAGGAAGAGCGCGCCGAGGGCAACAACACTCAGCACCACGCCGCCGATCACATAGCCGCTGTTGGAGCGGTAGTACTTGCCGCGATGCTCCTTCTCCATGGCACGCCGGAAGTTCTCGCCAACCGTCTGCACCTCCTCGCCATGCGCCTTGTCGATGACCAGTTCCTTGCCCGGCCCACCGATCTCCCTGAGCAGCGTGGCCTGACCGACAGGCAGTTGCTTGCCTATCGGCTTGTCCGTGCGACGGATGGTGATCGAGCTTTTCAGGTCCTCGAGCGTCACGTGGCCCTTGACGGCGAGGTCGAGGGCGGCAGCGGACAGCGCCGTCCAGCCTTGGCCCGAGAAACCCTTGTTGTCGATATAGTTGACGAGCGCGGGCGAAATTCCATCCGGTGGATCCCAGCGCGGCACCATCACCCCCTCGGCCGGATCACGCCCGACACGCGTCCAGTTACGCGCGTAGTAGAGGGCCACGAGCGCAAGACCGCCAAAACCGATGATCAGGTTCATGTTGTCGCGGAACCACCAGCTACGCTGCTGTTCGGCCGACGGCGCAGCGATTGCACCTTTGGGGATGCCGACAACGATTGTCAGCCCTTCGTTCGGCTGTAATGGCCGGTTGGTGGAGAACACCGCCATATTGCCGCTGCTTCTCATATTGGCGTCGGTATCGGCAGCACCGAGCGGTCCCGTATAGGCGACCGTTTCCGTAACGCGCGCGCCATCCGGCAAGGTTACCCGTGCGGACGCCTGATCGATGCGAAACATCCATCCATTGCCGGTGACGTTCCAGTAGAGTTCATCGTGGTCGTCGAAATACCGGATCTGGCGATCCGTCCGATAGGTGATCACATAGGTATGCTCGCCGCGGGGGAGAAGCACGTCCGCGGAGCCGGTATAGATACGGATACCGCCGGTCACACTTTCCGTACGCCAGTCTTCCGGCTCGCCGTCGCGGGTGACGGACAGCACGTCGAACCCGACACGAACGGTTCGCCCCTCATCGTCCTCCATCGTCAGCGGAAAATCCCGGAAGATGCCGCGGCGGATATCGTTACCCTCGGCATTGACCGTGATCGTCTCCGCCACCGTCAACTCGCCGCTGTCAGCGATCCGGATATCGGAATGGTAGGAGCGTATATGCTCCATGGCGGCGGCCGGAAGCACGCCCACACACCACAGCAGCACGGAAATAAGAAGACGAACGACCATATTGCTGGGGACCTAGAACTTGACGGCTGGCACGGCGCGATCCGCCGCATTCTCGATCTCGAAATATTCCCGCTTGGCGAAGCCGAACTGGTTGGCAACGATGTTCGAAGGAACGCTCTCCACCTTGACGTTGAGATCGCGGGCGGCACCGTTGTAATAGCGGCGTGACATCTGGATCTCCTCCTCGATCGTCTGAAGCGAGTTCTGCAGTTCGAGGAAGTTCTGGTTCGCCTTGAGGTCCGGATAGGCCTCGGCAAGTGCGAACAGCTTTCCTAGCGCCTGACCGAGCATGCCCTCAACCTGCGCACGTCCGGCGACATCGCCCGCCGGGACGGACTGGGCGCGGTTGCGCAGTTCGACCACCTCTTCGAAGGTCGATTTCTCGTGGGCCGCATAGCCCTTCACGGTTTCGATCAGGTTGGGGATGAGGTCGGCGCGGCGCTTCAGCTGCACGTCGATGCCGGACCATGCCTCTTCGGCCATCTGCCGCGACTTGACGAGACTGTTGTAGAGAAAGACGCCGTACAGGACGACAAGTGCGACGATGCCGAGCAGGATATACATCCGTGACCCCCAAATGAATTCTAGTATCGGCGGACACTAGAAAGCTTTCGGGGTAGCGTCAAACGGCTCGGCTACGCGGCCTGTTTGCCAACGTTCGCACCGCCCGCATCGGTCAGCAGGAAGGCTTCGCCGCAAGCCTTCGCCAGCGTCCGGACGCGCAGGATATAGCTCTGGCGCTCGGTGACCGAGATCACGCCACGGGCATCCAGGAGATTGAAGACGTGGGATGCCTTGATGCACTGGTCATAGGCCGGGAAGACGCACTTGTGGAGCATCTGGTTGGCCTTTTCGCCCGGCGCCCCTGCGGCGAGCAGTGCCAGGCACTCCTTCTCCGCATCGATGAAGTGCCGGTGCAGCATGGCGGTATCGGCAAATTCGAAGTTATGGCGTGAATATTCCTGCTCTGCCTGCAGGAAGACGTCGCCATAGGAGATCTTCTCCTCGCCTTCGCGGCCGTTGAAGTTCAGGTCGTAGACGTTATCGACGCCCTGCACATACATCGCCAGACGTTCGAGACCGTAGGTCAGCTCACCGGCGACCGGCGAGCATTCGATGCCGCAGACCTGCTGGAAGTAGGTGAACTGCGACACTTCCATGCCGTCGCACCAGCATTCCCAGCCGAGACCCCAGGCGCCCAGTGTCGGGCTTTCCCAGTCATCTTCGACGAAACGCACGTCGTGCAGCAGCGGATCGAGGCCGATCGCCTTCAGCGAACCGAGATACAGCTCCTGCAGGTTGGACGGGTTCGGCTTCAGGATGACCTGATACTGGTAATAATGCTGCAGGCGGTTCGGGTTCTCGCCGTAGCGACCATCGGACGGTCGGCGGGACGGCTGGACGTAGGCGGCCTTCCACGGTTTGGGGCCGAGCGCACGCAGCGTGGTTGCCGGATGGAAGGTACCGGCACCAACTTCCATGTCATAGGGCTGCAGCACGGCGCAGCCTTTGTCGGCCCAGTAGTTATGGAGCGCGAGGATCAGCCCCTGGAAGGAGCGGGTCGGGGACATGTGGTCGGGAAGATCGGTCATCGGTATCGCCGGCGTCTGAAAATGGATGCGGACGAGTGCCACGCACAGCTGCATGGGTCAAGGATTTATGGCAGCCGGCCGAGAGGACGATCCTACTCGTCGTCCCGCTTGACCCGGTACTCGCCAGTCTCCGGATCCTTCACCAGCGTACCAAGGGCGCCGGTCTGCTGCTCCTTCTCTCGCTCGCGCGTACGGGCAGTGAGCCGTTCCGCATCACTGATAAACCGCTTGTAGAGCAGCCAAGCACCACCCAAAAGAACAACCAGAACGACTAACTGCGCCATTTCCCCTCGCGTTTCCTAACGCGTCCTCAAAGCCCGAAGCGGCTCCACAATGCCTTTTCTTCCAGGCCTTCGGCAAGCCCTGACACAATACCCGCCCCCATGTCACCTGCGGCACTGCCGCGCACGACACCCGGCAGACGTCGTCCGAAGAGGTTGCGAGCGCCTCCGACAAGCTCCAGCCGGGTCTTTTCGCCGTAGCGGCGCTTCAGCGTCTCGCGCATTTCGCCCAGGCCATCGATGAGGCCGAGATCGAGACCGCGAACGCCTGTCCAGAAGAGACCCGAGAAGATCGTCGTATCGTCGGCAAGCCGGCTCCCCCGACGCATCTTCACCATGTCTATGAATACCTTGTGTATCTCAAGCTGCAAGGTCTTCAGGTATTCGATGTCACCTTCCTTCTCGGGCTGGAAGGGATCGAGGATCACCTTGTTTTCACCGGCGGTATAGACGCGGCGCTCGACGCCGATCTTGCGCAACAGCTCGGGAAACCCGAAGCCGCCGGAAACGACGCCTATCGAGCCGACGATCGAGGTCTGGTCGGCAAAGATCTCGTCGCCCGCAAGCGCGATCATGTAGCCGCCGGATGCCGCAACATCCTCGACGAAAACCAGGACCTTCTTGTTCTTTTCCTCCGCGAGCGCACGGATGCGCTGGTAGATAAGCCGCGACTGCACCGGTGAGCCACCGGGCGAATTGATGGAGATGGCAACGGCGGGAGCGCCCTTCTTCGAGAAGGCCTTTTCCAGCACGGGCGCCACGGTTGCGAGATTGAGCGTCGGCTTGAACTGGCTTCCGCCTGTCATGATCACGCCCTGAAGCCTGACAACGGGGATTGCTATGCCTTCCTTGCGGAACCGCTTCGGCAACACACGCGACAACAGACCAGCCATCTCAACTCCTTCTCGCGGAACATTCGTATCGCAGATGTATGTGCCATTGCAGCAAACACAATGGCAGAGGCCGCGTTTTCACCGCTTCGGCGCCCTTCGGCGTGCATAAGCGACGCGGCCGTTGTTGAGATCGTCGACCTCTTTCATAAACGCATGACCTTCGCCGCCATGGACGAAAAGCGGCGCACGAAAGACCAGCCTCGCTCTTGACCCCTTGATCGCCGTCACAAGAACGCGGGTCGCGTCTTCCGCCGGCCGCGGATGGACGACGATGATTTCCAGCCCGCCGAAGCGCCTGCCGCAGGCCGCGATAATCTCGGCAATGGACTGCGGCCGGGCGATGAGCGACAATTGGCCGCTGGGCTTCAGGATGGCCCCGGCGGTGCGTATCCAGCTTTCGAAAAGCCCATCGCCCATCGCATGAGCTTCTGCCTTCAGGGCATCCGGGGTGCGGCGATCAGAGGGATCGTTGAACGGGGGGTTCATGATGACATGATCATGGGCCTCGTCCTTGAGACCTGCCGCCTGACGGGCCTTTCCGATAAGCGTCACGTCCGCCTCGACGACCGATATCCTGCCCGCAATCGCTGCGTTTTCCGGCAGGACAAGCGTTTTTCGGGCATATTCCGCCATCAATGGCGACCGCTCCACCAGCAGGACCCTGGCCTGCGAAATCCGGGAAGCCACCGCGAGACCGGCTGCTCCTGCGCCAGAGCCCAGATCGGCGATGCTGACAGGGCCATCGGCGTCCACCATCGACGCCAGAAGCATCGCATCCATGCCGGAGCGATGTCCTTCCCCTTTCGGCTGCACAACATGGAAGCGGCCACGGTGGAAGGCGTCGACCGTTTCCTTCATGCCTGCGTATCCCTGAGCTCCGCAGCCAGGCCCGCGTCCACCAGGATGCCGCGCGCCTCATCGGCCCGGCCTTCCGCGACAAGGAACCGCCGCGGGAGAAGCCCGAGCGAGCCCTCGAGTATGCTCATCGTTTGGTCGGCTATCATGCAGTGAATGCCTGCATCGCGCATCAAGCTCTCGGCAAAGGAGAGCAGGACGGCATCATTGGTGCGAATGAGTTCCCGCATGGATCCGATTTCACATTAAGACGTTTGGCAATTTGCTTCGAGGAGGGTATAGGGCCACTTCTATAGACCGTCACGGCATTTGAACAGGAGACCGGATCCTTGGGCGTCGTCGTATCGCTTGAAGAAGGCAAGAAAATGCCGGCTTCCGTCAAACCGCTTGTCGACCTTACGAAGGCCGACATGGAACGGGTGAACCAACTGATTCTCTCGAAGGCCGGTTCGGACGTCCAGATGATCCCCGAAGTGGCCAATCACCTGATCTCCTCGGGTGGAAAGCGCCTGCGGCCCATGCTGACGCTCGCGGCGGCCTCCATGTTCGGCTATGGGGGCGACAACCACGTCAAGCTGGCGACCAGCGTCGAGTTCATGCATACGGCGACGCTGCTGCACGACGACGTCGTGGACGAGAGCGATCTTCGCCGCGGCAAATCGACCGCCCGAACGATCTGGGGCAACCAGGCCAGCGTGCTGGTCGGCGACTTCCTGCTCGGCCAGGCATTCCGGATGATGGTGGATGTCGGATCACTCGACGCGCTCGACGTACTCTCCACCGCCGCATCGGTAATCGCCGAAGGCGAGGTTCTGCAGCTTTCTGTCGCCAAGAACATGGAAACGACGGAAGACGACTATCTGTCCGTCATCCGCGCCAAGACGGCGGCGCTGTTTGCAGCCGCAGCCGAAGTCGGCCCCATCATCGCCAAGACGGACAAGGCCAGCAGGAACGCGCTGAAATCCTACGGAATGAACCTGGGTCTTGCCTTCCAGCTCGTCGACGACGTGCTCGACTATGGCGGCTCGGCAGCCGATCTCGGCAAGAATGTCGGCGATGATTTCCGGGAAGGAAAGATCACCCTTCCGGTGATCCTGTCCTATCGGCGCGGAACGGCCGAGGAGCGCAGCTTCTGGAAGAATGCGATCGAGAACGGCGAAAGCAGCGACGAGAACCTGGAGCACGCGCTCGGGCTCATCAACAAGTATAACGCCCTCAACGATACCATCTCACGCGCCCTTCACTACGGAACGATCGCACGAGACGCGCTGGCGCCGCTGCCCGCCTCGCCCCACAAGGCGGCTCTCATGGAAGTGATCGACTTTTCCATCCAGCGGGTGAACTGACGGAGCGACCGGACGCGAGATTTCTTGCGGTCCGGTACCAAAAAAGCCATCCTGTCATGAATCAACTGGTGCGGGACGTCAGGGCGACAGCCGCCGCGTCATGATTAACGAAAGGCACCTTCATGCGGCAGAAACACACTCTTTTCCTGCTTTCCAGCGCAGCGCTGGCAATGGCTCTCTCGTTTGCGAGTGCGCCGAATGCCGCAACGCCCGAAGGAAAGCCGGCGGAAGAGAGCGTCACCTTCGAGCCCGCCAAGGTCCAGTCATTTGCGGGTGCCTTCCTGGCGGCCCGCACGGCCGATGTGGATCACGATTATCCGACGGCGATTACGCTTTACCGCAAGGCGCTGGAATTCGATCCGGCCAATCTCGAAATCCGCGAACGCCTGATGATCGCGCTGTTCCTCAACGGCGAATTCGACGAGGGCCTTGCCGAAGCCGACGCGCTGAAGGCGGACGCCGCCGTCGAGCGCATCACCACGATCGTGCGCGGCCTGGACGCCATCCGGGACAAGCGCTTCGACGAAGCGAAGAAGTCCCTGGCGTATAGCGGCCCCAATGATCTGGACAAGCTGACCCACACCCTGCTAGGCGCCTGGGCCGAGATCGGAGCCGGCAAGACGAAGGAGGCGTTCGAGTCCGTCCGCAAGATGGACGGGCCGGATTGGTTCAAGGTCTTCACCGAGTATCACCTGGGCACGATGGCGCTCGTCGCGGGCGACACGGACATGGCACGCGAGCACTTGACCTCGGCCATCACCGATAAGGAGGCGGTCGCAACCGCGCCGGACACCTTCATGCGCGCCGTCATGGCGCTTGCAAGGCTCGAAGCCGTCGAAGGCAACAAGCAGAAGGCGCTCGACGCCATCTCTGTCGGCGACGGCATGATCAGCAACTACGCGCCCCTGAAGGCTCTGCGCCAGAGCATCGAGAGCGGCGAGACGCCGGAGCAGCAGGTATCCGATGCCACCGACGGCGCTGCGGCCGTGCTGTTCTCCATCGGCGCGGCCCTGAACCGCCAGGGCGCCGAGGACATGGTTTCGCTCTATCTGCAGGTGTCGCGCGCACTCGATCCAGACAGCGCCGACACGCTAATCCTGCTCGGCGGGATCGCGGAGAAGCTGGAGAAGCCGGAGCGGGCAATCACCTATTATGAGCAGGTTCCGGCCGATTCGCCGATGCGGCGCATTTCCGAGCTCCAGCTTGGCCTGGCGCTCGCCGGCACCGACAAGGTTGCCGAGGCTCGCGAGCACCTGAAGGAACTGATCGCATCCGATCCGATGGATATCCGCAGCTATCTTGCCTATGGCAGCGTGCTTTCGGACGCCAAGGACTATGCCGAAATGGCGTCCAACTACGACAAGGCCGTGGAGGTGATCGGCCCGGTCCCGAAGGCCGGCGACTGGACGATCTTCTTCCAGCGCGGCATCGCCTACGAGCGCCTGAAGAAGTGGGAACAGGCCGAGCCGAACTTCCAGAAGGCCCTTGAACTCAACCCGGAACAGCCTCAGGTCCTGAACTACCTCGGCTATTCCTGGGTCGACATGAACCGCAACCTGGATGAAGGTCTCGACATGATCCGTCGCGCCGTCGAGCTTCGGCCCGACGACGGGTATGTCGTCGATTCCCTCGGTTGGGCCTATTACCGCATGGGCCGTTTCGACGACTCCGTGACGGAACTGGAACGGGCAGTCCAGCTGCGCGCGGGTGATTCGACCATCAACGATCACCTCGGTGACGCCTACTGGCGCGTTGGGCGCAAGCTCGAGGCCGTGTACCAGTGGAACCGGGCCCTGATTTCCGAGGGCGAGGACGTCAACCCGGAGAAGATCAAGGAAAAGATCGCGAACGGCCTGCCGCCCGTTGATCCGGCTCCGGCGACAGCGGACAAGAGCCCGGCCAAGCCCGCTGCGCCGGCCCCTGCCCCCACACCGGCCGACAAGAAATCCTGACGGCGATGCTCTCCGGCACGGGAGCGCGCCAGCCGGAAACGGTGATGTCGGAGATTGTCGAACTGGCGCCGGCCAAGATCAATCTCGCGCTTCACGTTACGGGCCAGCGCCCGGATGGCTATCACCTGTTGGAAAGCATCGTCACGTTCGCCGATACCGGCGACCGACTGACTTTTTCCCGGTCGGATGAGGATCGGTTCACGCTGTCCGGCCGCTTTTCGGAAACGCTGACCGAAGAGGCAGGCAGCAATCTCGTCATTCGTGCACGCGACCGCCTGCGTGACTTGTTTCACAAGGCCGGCGTAGCGACGACGCCTGTCTCCATTCACCTCGAAAAGAACCTGCCGATTGCCTCGGGGATTGGCGGTGGTTCGGCGGATGCCGCTGCGACCCTGCGGGGGCTTCAGCGCTTGTGGCAGGCAAGCCCTGATGCCGATGACCTCGCCCACCTTGCCCTGACGCTCGGCGCGGACGTGCCGATGTGCCTTGAGGGTGTGCCGGCGCTGGCTCGTGGCGTGGGCGAAGAGTTGCACCCGCTCTCGCGCTTTCCCAGCCTGCCGATGGTGATCGGCAACCCGTTGCGGGGCGTTTCCACCCCTGAAGTGTTCTCCAAGCTCGGCACCAAGCACAACCCGCCGTTAGGCTCGCTGGACGACAGCGACTGGATGGACACATTGTCGCGCCTTCGCAATGACCTGGAGGGACCGGCTCGCGGGCTTGTGCCGGAGATTGGCGAGATTTCCGGCCTCATAGCGGCCGAGGGCGCTCTGCTGACGCGGATGTCCGGCTCCGGTGCCACCTGCTTCGGCATATTTGCATCCGGCAGCGCGGCGGCGCATGCGGCCGCGCGCTTGCGTGCACTCAAGCCGTGCTGGTATTTCGAAGCAACGCAAACCATTGCCGGATCGTGACATGAACCGCCTAGACGAAAGCCGCCCCTTCATTCCCGTCGGCATCGCCGTCCTGACCGTCTCGGACACCCGCACGCGGGAGAACGACAAGTCAGGCGATACGCTGGCAGATCGCATTTCCGGCGCAGGCCACGTGCTGAAGGCGCGGGCCATCGTGCCGGACGACAAGCAGGAAATAGCCGCGCAGGTGCATGCCTGGACGCTGGATCCCGATATCGACGTGGTGATCACCACCGGCGGCACGGGTTTTACCGGCCGTGACGTGACACCGGAAGCGCTGGAGCCCTTGTTCGAGAAGCGCATGGATGGCTTCTCGGTGATGTTTCACCGCATTTCCTACGACAAGATCGGCACCTCGACGATCCAGTCGCGCGCCACCGGCGGTGTTGCCAACGCAACCTTCATCTTCGTGCTGCCCGGATCACCGGGCGCGTGCAAGGACGCATGGGACGGTATCCTGCAGGGACAGCTAGACTATCGCCACATGCCCTGCAATTTCATCGAGATCATGCCGCGGCTCGACGAGCATCTGCGGCGAAGCGGCGGCTGATTTATCCCGCGGTGCGCATTGCACGGGCCGGAATGAGCTGACTGATCAACCTGACCGACTTCCGGCCGCGCACGAGTGCTGCCACATCCATGCCGTTGCGCGCCACCTTCAACGCCTCGCGCTTGGGAAGCAGCAAGCCGTGCTCAAGCGGCGGCGTACGGCTCAGGATACGCCGCAGCAGCGGCTGCCGGTGATGGCGCGAGAGGGAGAAACGGGCCGGCTCCTTGCTCAGGGCAATGTATTCCGCCACTTCCTCGATCCATCCCTGCTGCAGCCGGGCGCCTGCCTCCACGAACAGCAGCCATTCGCCGCGGACGTTTGCCAGCACAAGCTGCAGATCCCAATCGCTGTGGAACTTGCAGCCGGCGGCGTCAGCGACGCTCGCAGAACCGTCCGTCGAGCCGTGATCGAGCACGACCACATCGCTGATCAAACCCTCCACGGCACCGGAAACTAGACCGGAAAGGGTCTGCACCAGTTCGGACTCCTGATCGCGGCATTCCATGATGACTGTCAGCATGTCGCCGTTTTAACGCATCGCAGCATTTATTTCCACAGCGCGTTTCCACATTTTGTTCTTGCATTGTTCTCATTTCCGGTTTAGGAATTTAATCATTGATGAAGGGGATCATTCCCCATCGGAGCCTCACATGAACGAGCTATCCCACTTGAGGCAGGCTGCCTTCGCGCCTGCTCATACGGCTGATATTGCCGATGCGCTGGTGAACTCGTCCGGTCTTCGGATCGAGATCGATCGGCGCCGCGGCCGGGGTGCCGGGCTCAACCCGAGTGGGCGCTTCGAGGGTGAGCGTCGGGAGGCATTCGACGACGGCTGGCAGAGCCTGGAGGAACTCGCTCCCTTCAAGACTGAGGTGCAAGTCGAGAAGCCGCGCACGGCGATCAGCCGCAACGACTCGCCCGACATTCCCTTCGACCGGTCGATCAATCCCTACCGTGGCTGCGAGCATGGCTGCATCTATTGCTTTGCGCGCCCGAGCCACAGCTTCATGGGGCTTTCGCCGGGGCTCGATTTCGAAGCCAAGCTGTTCGCCAAGCCGGACGTTCCGAAACTGCTGGAACGGGAGCTGAGCCGGCCGGACTACAAGGTGCGGGCGATCGCCATAGGCACGAATACGGATCCCTACCAGCCGATCGAGCGGGAATGGCGCATCATGCGGCAAATCCTCGAAGTGCTGCAGAAGGCGAACCACCCGGTGGTGATCGTCACGAAGTCGTCCCTGATCATGCGCGATATCGACATCCTGTCCGATATGGCGGCGAAAGGGCTTGCGAAGGTGGGCATCTCCGTCACCACGCTGGACCGAAAGCTCGCCAGAACTATGGAGCCTCGCGCTTCGACGCCGACCAAGCGACTGGAAGCTATAAAGGCTCTGACCGATGCCGGCATCCCGACAGCCGTGATGGTAGCCCCGATCATTCCGGCTCTTAACGACCACGAACTGGAGCGTATTCTCGACGCCGGCCACTCGGCGGGCGCAACCGAAGCGAGCTACGTGCTGTTGCGGCTTCCCCTGGAGGTGAGCCCGCTGTTCCGTGACTGGCTGCTCAGGAACTATCCGGACCGATATCGCCACGTGATGTCGCTCGTGCGTTCCATGCGCGGCGGCAAGGACTACGACGCAGAGTTCGGCAAGCGCATGAAGGGCTCCGGCCCCTACGCCTGGCAGATCGGCCGCCGGTTCGAGATGGCGACCAAGCGGCTCGGCCTGGTGCGGCGCGGAATGCCGCTGCGCGACGATCTGTTTCTCCGTCCTGATGGCGGCGGCATACAGCTGTCGCTGCTCTAGACGAGCCTTGTCCAACCGGCCGTCCTGTGCGGCCTACTGAATTTCGGCACGGATGCCGCCTCCCTCCGTCGCCGAATATGCACCGGCACCGCCTCCTCGAGGCGGGACAGTGACCGCAACACTGTGCCGGGGCTTGCAGGAGATCGGGTGGGCGTGCGAGTTTGCCGCCATGTTAACTCGCACGTCCCCCGATTCTCCGTCGCTCTTCGAAGAGGTCCCGCTCGTCCCGGACTTCAGCCTCGAACTTATTGCCCGCAAGGCGGGGCACTGGCCCGTTGCCGGTACCGACGAGGCCGGACGCGGTCCGCTGGCGGGTCCCGTGGTGGCGGCCGCAGTCATTCTGGATCCTGACAATATTCCAGATGGGTTGAACGATTCCAAGAAGCTCACGGCTGCCCGGAGAGACGTCCTGTTCGAAGCGATCATGGCAACTGCCGAGGTCTCCATCGCCGCCTCCGGGCCACGCCATATTGACGAGCGCAACATCCTGCGGGCGAGCCTCGACGCCATGCGCCGCGCCGTCGGCGGCCTCGCCGTCACGCCGGCCTATGTGCTGACGGATGGGCGCGACGTGCCCCAGGGGCTCTGCTGCCCCGGCAAGGCGGTCATCCGGGGCGACGCACGCTCTGTCTCCATTGCTGCGGCCTCGATCATCGCCAAGGTCACCCGCGACCGCATGATGGCACGGGCGCACGAGGTGTTTCCGCTCTATGGCTTCATTCACCATGCAGGCTACGGCACCTCGCAGCACCGCGCCGGCATCGAACAGCACGGTCCGTGCCTCTTACACCGAATGAGCTTCCGGCCATTACGGAAAGACGATGCCACGAACCAGTAGGTTCGGCCTGCCCATTCGGGCGACGCTTCCTCCCTTGCCCAGGTAGATCAAAGACAAAAAAGGCCGCGCAGAGCGCGGCCTTTTAATTTGTGCTTGGTCTATTCGAGATCAGTTCAGCTTGGACTGAACCGTGCCGACCGAATCCTTGAACAGCGAATTGCGCGTTGCGGCATCGGTCTTCTTGGCGATGACGCTTTCGGCAGCGGCAATTGCAAGATCGACCGCAGCGGCGCGAACGGCGCCGATAGCGTCTGCTTCAGCCTGCTTGATCTTCTGCTCGGACAGCGCATTGCGGCGTGCGACGAACTCTTCCGTCTTCTGACGGGCTTCTTCAGTCAGCATTGCGGCTTCGCGTTCAGCTGCAGCGATGATCTGGGCAGCCTCGGCTTCCGCTTCCTTGCGCTTGCGCTGGTATTCGGCGAGCAGCTGCTGGGCTTCCTCCCGAAGACGCTTGGCTTCCGCAAGCTCGTTGCGGATATTATCCGCGCGCTCGTCGAGCGACTTGCCGACCATGCCCGGAACCTTGAGGTAGGCCAGAAGCACGAAGAACAGGATGAGGCCGACGAGGGCAAAGAATGTTGCGTCGAGAGCCATTGATCAGGCCTCCTTCGGGGATGCCGCGACAACCGCAGCCTTGATGTCGCCGGCGCTTGCCTTGGCGCCGATCAACTGATCGACGATGGCAGTGGCGGTGTCTTCTGCGATGGCGCCGACCTGGGCAAACGCCTGGGTCTTGATTTCGCCGATCCGTGCTTCGGCGGCGGAAAGCTTCTGGGCCAACTCGGCTTCGATCGCTGCCCGATCGCTGGTAGCCTTGGTCTTGGCTGCGTCGCGGGCGGATTCGCCAATGGTGTGGGCCTTGGACCGCGCTGCGGCCAATTCCTTTTCATAAGTCTCGACGGCGGCATCAGCATCGGCCTTGAGGCGTGCTGCCTCGTCCAGATCCTGAGCGATGCGGTCGTGACGCTGTTCCAAAATTCCGCCAACGCGCGGAACGATAACCTTCTGCATCAGAAGGTAGAAGAGACCGAAGGTAATGACGAGCCAGAGAAGCTGCGACGGATAGGTCGAAGCATCGAAGGGCGGAAAAACGCCCGTGGCATGCGCGTCGTCATGAGCGACACCGGTTTCCGTGTGCAATTCGCCCACAGGCGCGGCGCCCGGCGCTGCAAGCGTCTCGGTGGCTTCCGGCGCAGTTTGCGCAAATGCCGAAGTCACGAACATCATCACCTCCAGGTGGATATCAAATGCGAAGGATCACGGCGCGCCATCTCAAGCGGCCGTGACCCCAGTACCCGACGCCGTTATTAGACAGCGAACAGGAGAAGGAGAGCAACGAGCAGCGAGAAGATGCCCAGAGCTTCCGTAACGGCGAAGCCGAATACCAGACGGCCGAACTGGCTGTCAGCGGCGGACGGGTTGCGCAGGGCACCCGACAGGTAGCTGCCGAAGATGTTGCCGAGGCCAAGAGCCGTCCCGGCCATACCGAAGCAAGCGAGACCTGCGCCGATGAACTTTGCTGCTTCCGCTTCCATGAATGAACTCCTTCGAAATGGTTGTTGCGGCGGGTAACTGGCGCCTCAAGGCGCCAATGTGGTTATTCCTTAGTGACCGCCCGGATGGACCGCGTCGTTGAGGTACATGCAAGTGAGTACCGCAAAGACGTAGGCCTGCAGGAAGGCGACGAGGAATTCTAGACCCGTCAGAGCGACGGTCATGATCAGTGGCAGGATGGCGCCGCCGATGCCGAGCGCGCCGAGTGCACCGAGCGAGGCGACGAAGCCCGAGAAGACCTTCAGCGTAATGTGGCCGGCCAGCATGTTGGCGAACAGACGCACGGAGAGCGAGATCGGACGGGACAGGAAGGAAATGATTTCGATGGTGACGACCAGCGGCAGGAGAATGCCCGGTACGCCGCTCGGCACGAACACGCCGAGAAAGCGCAGGCCGTGCTTGTAGAAGCCGTAAACCACGACGGTGCCGATCACGAACAGCGCGAGCGCGAAGGTTACGATGATCTGGCTGGTGATGGTGAAGAAGTACGGGAACATGCCGAGCATGTTCGCCGTCAGCACGAACATGAACAACGAGAACACCATCGGGAAGAACTTCATCCCGCTGCTGCCGGCCCCTTCACGCAACATGCTTGCGATAAACTCGTAGGACATTTCGGCAAGCGACTGCGCCCGACCCGGAACGAGCCCGCGCTGCGACGTTGCGAAATAGAGGAAACCGGCTGCACTGGCGACGGTCGCAACCATGAAGAGCGACGCATTCGTGAAGGAAAAGTCCATTCCGCCGATTTCGATCGGCACGATCTTCTGGATCTGGAACTGATGGGTCGGATCGTTAGCCACCGCTTATCCTCTTTCCTTCGCCGCGCAGGTCGCGCTTTATATTCGCTTGCAGGACAGCCCTTGAGCCGGCCCTCAGCCTTTTTTCGTCTCGTCCTTGTCGGCAAGCGGTGACGGCGCCACCATTCCTACCGCACGAAGCACATTCAGTACCGCGGCGCAAAAACCAAGAAGGAGCATGATAATCAGCCCCCACGGCTTTGACGCCGGCCAAACCAGTCCGAGAAGATAGCCGAGCATGGCGCCAACCGCGATTGCGGCGATGAACTCGGAAGAGATCTTCAGTCCGAGAGCCATCCCTCGACGGCTTTCCTCGCTCTGAGCATCTTTCCGCGCTTCAGCCGCTTCTTCCACACGCTGTTCCGCCAATTCGGCGGATAGGCGCTTGCGACGCTGCTCCAGACCGTCGTCCCGGTTGTCCGTCATGCGCGACCTCCCTTGCCCCATCTTCCCGGCATCCAGTGGTTCTAAGACCGCTTGATCCGTCTGAAACATGCTGACTGCGAGGGATTTCGCGCCTTCCGGCCCGTTTTCAAGTCGGCCGCAACATAGTTTTGGGAGCCATTATAGTCAAGGCATAGAGCGGACGTGTGCCCGGGTTAATTTCTGCTTATAAATCAATTATTTGAGCGACATAGAGCGCACAGGACGGAAACTTCGGTGAGAATCGGCAGGTCAGCGACGACCAGCCGCACTCAGCTCCAGCCGCCACCGTAGGTCCTGTAGAAGACGTGCAAACCGATGCGTCCGACCTTCTTCATCGACTTTGCCCACTTGGGACGGACGTAGACAGCATGGTAGTGCGTGGACGATCCGACTTCCTTCAACCAGATCTTGCCGGCCGTGACGGCCATGCCCACTTCCCGCGCCATTTTCCAGTGTTCCTGGGACCGGACGCGGTCGCGGATGTTGTCGCAGGCGAAGGAGAATTGGCAACGGTTACGCCAGTCTTCGTTCTGGTAGACGACGCCGCAGATGGTACTCGGATAGGCGGGATTGCGGACGCGGTTGAGGATGACCTGTGCGACTGCCGCCTGCCCGCGCGCCGATTCGCCGCGCGCCTCGAAGTAGATCCCGGAAGCTAGGCATTGCTGCTCCTTCGCCGAGAAGGTGTCCTCCGGCAGCGGCGTTGCGGCCCAGGCGTGATCCTGCGGGCCGATCGGCGGAATGAACCGCCCCGCTTCCGGCTTCTTCAGAATCGCGTCGAATGGTGATTCGCGTGCGAAGTCCGGCTCAGCCGGCGCGTATGCGGTCGCCAGAACGTCGGGTTTGTCGTTTGTCACCAGCCCCGCGATCATCGACGACAGGCCGGTAACTGCGGGCCGCTCTTCCTTGCGGAGGTAGAATTCCGCAAGTTCGATAGGCTTCTTGTCGGTACCCGCTTCCGCGAAGGCAATGAGTTGTGTCGACTTTTCGAGCGGCAGCGTCAGGGAACTAGTGCGCTGAAGCACCGAACCGGCGCTAAATGACTTTGGCGGCTGCATCGGCGCCACCGCGATAATCCGGCCCTTCTTGGATTTTCTGTTGACCCGGTCCTCGTCAGGCGTGGCCTCTGCGTCGGGACGACCACCGGCAAAAGCGATCTTGCGGCCGTCGGGCATCATCACACCTGCATTGGCGGGCAGATCCATATCCGGAAAGGCCAGCTCGGACGAATGGACAGAGCCTGCAGGCGACTGGGTGAGAACCATCCGCCATCTGTGGCTGCTGTCCAGCCCCGCCAGAAGATCGGAGAGATCGCCATGGGCGGCAGCCGACGGGAACGCCAGCCAGCAGGCGAGACCAAAAGCGGCGGGAGCAGTCCAGGCGTTCAGGCGGGCGCGGGACTTGCGACTCAGAACAAACTTCGAACGCAAAACAAAAGACTCCACAGGCAACGGCGACCTGGAAAGAATCAATGATTAACCTTGATGAGCCGTTAACAGCCACGGCCCAATTGCCTTTGCTGCGGGCGTTTTCAGCGAGCTCACGTAATTGTCAGATGATGACCTGCGATCCGAGCTCGACGACCCGATTGGCTGGGAGGCGGAAATAGTCCGACGGGTCCGTGGCCGAGTTGGCCAGCGCGATGAACAGCCGGTCCTGCCACATGGGCATGCCCGATTCCGCTCCAGGAACAAGCTTGCGCCGCCCGAGATAGAAGGAGGTGGACATGATGTCGAACTTGAAGCCCGACTTCCTCAGTCGCGCCAGCGCGTGCGACACGTTGTGGGACTGCATGAAGCCGAACTGCAGCTCGATCAGCGTGAACCGCTCCGACAGTTTGGTAATGCGGAATCGGTCCTCGCCGATGATCCTCGGTTGATTGACGGTCTTTACCGTCAGGATGACGTTCCTCTCGTGCAGCACATGATTGTGCTTGATGTTGTGGAGAAGTGCAGCAGGCGCCGTTAGCGGGTCGCTGGTCAGGAATATGGCGGTGCCGGGAACGAGCACGGGCGCGTGCTCGCTTCGCCTCTCGATCATTGGCGCAAAGGTCGCAAGCGGCACGTCAATCTTGCGGGTCTTTTCGAAGAGGATGGAGCTGCCACGTCTCCAGGTCCACATGATCACCGTGAAGACGATAGCCATGAGGACGGGCACGTATCCGCCATCGTGGAGCTTCAGGAGGTTCGCCCCCAGGAATACCAGTTCCAGCGCCAGAAGCGGCACGAGCAGGCCCACCGCCCACCACAGCGGCCAGTTCCAACGCCGCCGCACGAACTCGAATGCCATGAGGCTCGTCACCACCATCGCACCCGTCACCGATATGCCATAGGCCGTCGCCAGCGCTTCCGAACTGCCGAAACTCAGCACCAACCCGGTTACGCCGAGAAACAAAAGAATGTTCACCGACGGGAGGAATATCTGCCCGGTATTGGTTTCAGATGTGAAGAGGATCTGCATCCGCGGCAGATAGCCAAGGTGGATCGCCTGCCGCACAAGCGAGAACGCGCCGGTGATGACGGCTTGGCTCGCGATGATCGTCGCGGCGGTGGCGAGGATGACGACCGGTAACAGAAACCAGCTCGGGAACATGCGGTAGAAGGGATCGGAGATCGCATCCGGATGGCTGAGGACCAGAGCCCCCTGCCCCAGATAGTTCAGGGTGAGGGCCGGAAACACCAATGTGAACCAAGCCCACTGGATGGGCCTGCGCCCAAAATGGCCGAGATCCGCATAGAGTGCTTCCGCACCGGTGACGGTCAGGAAGACGGCGCCGAGGACCACGATGCCGAGATAACCCTCCCGCAACATGAACTCTACCGCATGGACCGGGTTGAAAGAGGCAAGGATACCGAAATCGTCAGAAATGTGGATCAGGCCTCCCACCCCCATCACGACGAACCAGACGGCGGTGATCGGCCCGAAGAAGCGGGCAACCTGCTCGGTACCCTTGGGCTGGATGGCAAACAGCATTGCGAGAATGGCAAGCGCGATCGGAATGATCAGCGGTTCCGTAGCAGGGGCCACGAGTTTCAGCCCTTCGACCGCCGAAAGAACGGACAGAGCTGGCGTAATCATCGCATCACCGAGGAAAAGCGCTCCGCCAACCAGTCCCAGGATCATCAGAAATGCCCTGTGGGTCTGTCCGGATTTCGTCAGCAGCGCCAGTAATGAGAGCGTGCCGCCTTCGCCGTCGTTATCGGCGCGCAACAGGAACAGCACGTATTTGATCGTCACGATGATGGTGAGCGACCAGATCATCAGCGAGATCAACCCGATGATTTCCAGCCGAGTGATACCGTCATCGGCAATCGGTTTCAGCGCCTCGCGGAAGGCGTAGAGAGGGCTGGTGCCTATATCGCCGTAAACTACACCGACCGACCCCAACGCCAGGGCGAACAGACTGCGGGGGGAAGAGGCATGCGAAAGCTCACTATCGGCAGCATGGGCCATGGTGCGCCTGGCAGTTGAACGCCAGCCTTTCAGCTAAGGATGACATGAGTATATTGGCAGCGGGCAACAATGCCAGAAAGGCTTCTGCCTTATATGCCGCGGCGCAGGGACGAATGCCTGGCGTCCATCTGGCTCCATCAACGGTCAAGATTCTCCGCCTGAAACGCAGGTTCCCGGCCAGGGTTCCACATACGCCTCAGGCTCTCGGTCTCAGCTGGGGCGACGTAATCGCCCCAGCCATCACAATCAAGTTGCCCGCCAGCTGTCGGGAAATTCGGCGCGTAGACCTTAGTCGAAGACGATCGCCGGCGCGGGTCGCACGGTGCGGCCCTTCAATTCGGCCCAGGTCCGTTCGGCGATCTTCCGGTAGATTTCGGCAGACGGGCTGTCCGGCTCGGCAACCACGACCGGTGTCCCGACATCCGACTTTTCGCGGATATCAATCGTCAACGGCACTTCGCCAAGGAAGGGCACGCCAATCCGGTCCGCTTCGGCGCGCGCACCGCCATGACCGAAGATGTCGTAGCGGGCACCGGTATCCGGTGCGAGGAAATAGCTCATGTTCTCGATAATGCCGAGGAGCGGTATCTCCACCTTGCGGAACATGGTGATGGCCTTCCTGGCATCGATCAGCGCCAGATCCTGCGGGGTCGACACGATTACCGCTCCTGCAAGCGGAACCTGCTGAGCCATGGTCAGCTGCACATCGCCCGTGCCTGGGGGCATGTCGACGACAAGCACGTCGAGTTCACCCCACGCCACTTCGCGCAGCATCTGCAGAAGCGCCGACTGAACCATCGGGCCGCGCCAGATCATGGCCGTTTCCTCATCGACGAGGAAACCCATCGACATGGCTTTCAGGCCGTAGTTTTCCATCGGCTTGATGATGCGGTTTTCGATCTGCTCAGGGCGGCCGGAAATCTTCAGCAGTCTGGGGATAGAAGGGCCATAGATGTCGGCGTCGAGAATGCCGACGCGCAGGCCGTTCGCCTGCAGGCCGAGAGCGAGGTTGACGGCGGTGGTCGATTTGCCGACGCCGCCCTTACCGGATGCGACCGCAATGATAGCCCCGACCCCGGGCACCCCGGCCTTGACCGGCCGGTTGGGCGCGGGGTGTGAGTGACCATGCGAGGCTGCCTGAGGGGCGGCCGCCTGAGGGGACGGGGACGGTGGCGGTGGAGCAGATGGGGAACCAGCCTTGCGATCCGCCGTCAGTGTCACCAGCGCTCCCTTGACCCCCGGGATGGATTTGACCGACCGTTCGGCCGCCGCACGAAGCGGCTCGAGGTCCTTGGCGCGATCCGAGGGCACGGTGATGGAGAAATAGACCTTGCTGTCCGAGATGAAGACGTCGGAGACCATTCCCAGAGAAACGATGTCGCCTTTGAGATCTGGCCCACGCACCTTGGCCAGCGTATCGAGCACCTGTTCCTTCGTCACGTCCGTCATGTCAGCACTCCTGTCGCAAAGCCCGACCACAACGCATGGCCGTCTTTGGCCGCCTTTATAGGAGCGGGTGGTGGCATGCTGCAACATGGAATGAAAGATGCCGCCCGACGCGGCTGCCGAAAGCGCTCGGCATCGGGCGGCATTCTTGCGACCACGCCTCTTCGGGCGCTTTCAGTCCCCTCTGGACCTGCATCTTCGTTGCATGAAGCGTGCCAGATGAGAAATCGACGCCCCGAGGCCGGAAAATCGCCACATCTCTCCACTCGGGGAGCGTGTCCTCCAGCCATTTGTTCAATCATTGTGCAGTAAGCCTGCACCAATGATGTCAAAAGCGGCGGAGAAGTTTTGACGGTGTGAGCCTAGTTGATCAGGCCGGTACGCAGAGCGGTCGCAACCGCTTGGGTCCGGTTGACGGAATCCAGCTTCCGCGCCGCGCGGTTCAGGTAATGATTGACCGTATGTTCGGAGAGGCCGAGGATTTCCGCGATCTCGGAGCTGGTTTTTCCGGCAGAGGTCCAATGCAGACAGTCAAGCTCGCGCTGGGTGAGCGTATCCGCCGGACGGGTGGTAAGGCTTCTGATCTGCCCAAGCTTTTCGTAGACATGGACGGAAAGAAAGCTCAGCTCCATCATCTGCTGCATGCCGAAGGCCGGGCCGTCGCCGGCAAACGAGACTGCGCCGCGCATTCCCGTACTGTCATGCACTGGAAAGTACGCGCCGCGCATCAATCCGTAAGGGCTGAATAGCCGCCATGAGACGTCGTCTCCACGCTCCTGGTTGACCGATTCGAGTTCGAACTGAAACGGCAGCGAGGACCCGCGCAACTTCTTGAATAGCGGACTGGTCGGCAGGAGTTCCTGCTTGTCGAACAGCGTGATCAATTGGGCAGGCCAGTTGGTAATCACCGTGTGCGTTGACAGGCTCAGCGATGTCGCCTGAGGCAGGTTGGAGACCATGAAGCTGCGAGCGCCGTATATTTCAATCAGCCCCTTCATGAACCTGAAGACGTCGAACTGTGTCTTCAGTCCCCCGATCTCACGGAGTTGATCCTCCACGGGCTCGGCCTGAATGAACTTCTCCGGATGAGCCATATGTCAAAATTCTCGACTACCTAACGACGCCGCTATCAAACACGGGCCGAATCGGATGGAAATGATACGATTGTGAAAGACCTCGAACCAGCAGGCGCCCCGCAAATATTTGATGTTCTATCACCTTCTGCGAATGTAACAGGCATATCGAAGCGCAGCAAATACCAATGACGTTTGTGATAGATGATCAGTTCTTCTGGCGCAATACCGCAGACCCCACAAAGACCGTGCAACGTCCTCGAGCCTCCAGGAGCCAACCATGCCACATATCTCGTTCGACGGCTTTGCCCTCTCCGATACCGTCAGCGAACTGGGTGAGGGGCCGAGCTACGAGCGGGAAACCGACACGTTGTGGTGGTTCGACATTCTCGGCAAGATTTTGCACGAGCGGGAAATCGCATCCGGGCGGGAGCGGCACCACTCGCTGCCGGTCATGGCCAGCGTGGTCGCACGCATCGACGCGGAACGGCAGCTGCTCGCTACCGAAAAAGGCATCTTCATTCGCAGCCGGCGCGATGGAAGCCTTACTCCCTACTGCGAACTGGAACCCGGAAACACGTCGAACCGGTCAAACGACGGGCGCGTCCATCCCAGCGGCAGCCTTTGGATCGGGACCATGGGAAAAGGTGCGGAACAGGGCGCCGGTGCGATCTACCACGTTGCACGCGAAGGGGCGGTGACCAGGCTGATACCGGACGTCAGCATCCCGAACGGGATCTGTTTTTCGCCCGACGGCGCCACCGGCTATTTTGTCGATACCAGGATCAATCATCTGATGCGCGTGCCGCTCGATGCGTCCACAGGCCTTCCCACCGGCCCGGCGACCCTGTTGGTGGACACAAGCCAACGGCAAGGCGGAATGGACGGCTCTGTTTGCGACAGTGACGGCAATATCTGGAATGCCCGGTGGGGCGCCGGAGCGGTGGATTGCTACACACCCGCCGGCACCTATCTGGAGGGCTTCGCACTGCCTGCGCAGCGCACCACCTGCCCCGTATTCTATGGCGCCGCTCTCGACCAGCTCGGTGTCATCTCGGCATGGGAAGGGCTTGATGAACGGCAACGCGCCGAAGACAAGGAGGCCGGGAAATTCTTCTGCCTGCAGGTCGGCGCGAAAGGTCTGCCGGAACCATCCTTTCGTATCTGACGCTGGTCATATGTGCGTCCAGGGGAACTGAACCTGGCTGCGCGTTTTGGCGGGCAGCGCCAAAAACGTGGAATTTTCAGCGGAACCATTCACTACCCGGACCATTGTCCTATCGAACCGTAAGGCGAGGCTTCTGTTTCGCTGGACGTTCAGCGCAATGATTAGAAGGTAGGTTCGATATGAAGAAGACACTCAGCACAATGGCAGCAGCGGCTGTCCTGATGGCCTCCACTGCAATCGCACCGGCCATGGCACAGACCAGCGACCCGGCCACGCCTGCAGCTCCAGTAGCGCCGGCACCGGCAGACCCGGCGATGCCGCCTGCGGACGGTGCGGCCACGACCCCGGCAGCGGGTGCCTCGTCGATGGATAACGCGGCAGCTCCTGCGGGTGAAGCCTCCACGGATACGGCAGCCGCTTCCGGCAGCTATATCACGGAACAGTCGGCGACACAGATCAGCGCGAACGACTACATCGGCAAGGCCGTCCACAATGCCGAGAATGAGAGCATTGGTGACGTCAATGACCTGATCCTGGAAGAACAGGGCGGCATTGTTGCGGCTGTTGTCGGTGTCGGCGGCTTCCTGGGTATTGGCGAAAAGGATGTCGCCGTTCCCATGGACAAGATCACCATCACACGTGATGCCGAGAAGAATAACGAGGTACGCCTGACGACGACCGAGACTGCAGAATCGCTGCAGGCTGCGCCGGAATTCATGACCCTGGAGGATCAGCAGGCGGCGGCGGACGCAACCACGACCTCGTCCACCGAGACCACGACTATGCCGAGCGCCACAACCCCGTCGACGACCGAGCCTGCCAAGTAAGGTCTGGAACGAGGGAAGCGCACAAGACATCCCGATGGAGCGGCGCTGCGGCGCCGCTCTTCATGTTTGAGGGGTACAACTCAAGAAGGCGCGGCTTCAGCAGATGGCCAGGTTTGAGAACCGTAAGCCGGATCTAACCTTCCTAAGCGATTTCAGGTCCTCGCGGGATAAATCCGGGCAGATCCGCCATAGTCGGGGGACGGCGAAATGGCGACGAGTGCCTATAATGGTTCTCAAGATATTTCAGGGTAGCCAGGCTGTCTGCGGGCCTGCCGTAATAGTAGCCCTGCCCCATCCTGCATCCGAGAGACTTCAGTTTTTCTGCGTCGGCATGATCCTCGATGCCTTCCGCGACAACCTGCAGGTCGAGGCCATCACACATGGCGATAATTGCCTTGACGATGTGTTCGGACGCCCGGTCCGTGGTGATCTGCGAGACGAACGCACGGTCGATCTTGACCTTGTCGAAGGTGAAGTCGCGGAGCCGTCCCAGGCTTGACTGTCCGGTGCCGAAATCATCAAGCGAAATCCGCACACCCTTCGCCTGCAGGTCCGTGATGATGCGATAGGCGGTATCGGCGCAGGTCATGACCGCCGTCTCGGTGATCTCCAGTTCCAGACGACGCGGGTCCAGCCCAACCCGGGACAGGATCGACAGTATCGTGTCCGCCGTGCTGGGGTCCATCAACTGCGCTGACGACAGATTAAATGACAGGAAGAGGTCCCGCGGCCAGGAAAGCGCCGCTTCCGCCGACTTCCGCAACAGCGTTTCAGACAAGGCATCGATGAAGCCCCGCTCTTCGGCGAGCGGAACGAAGACGGACGGCGATACGAACCCCAAGTCTGCATCGATCCACCGCGCCAACGCCTCGAAACCGAGGACCGCTCCGTCACTCAGCCGGACAATCGGCTGGAAATGGGCATCGACCGCATCCGCTATGACGGCCGTTCTGAGGGCCTGCTCAAGCTGCGTGGCGCGCTTCATCTCCTGTGCAATTTCGCTGGAATAGACCGTAATCTGGCCCCGCCCGCGTCGTTTGGACCGATAGAGGGCGGTCTCCGCACTCTTCAGGAGCTCTTCGTACTCTTCGCCGGCAAAGGGGTAGATTGCAAAGCCGAACGACGCCGAGAGGCGGACGTTGCGATCACCCAGGTCATAGGGCGCCGACAAGACGTCCTTCATCATCTGGCCGATACGTTCGGCACCGTTGCGCTCGAACACCAGTGGCAGGATGAACGCGAACTCGTCACCGTCGTGACGCGTCACTGTCGCCCCGTCAGGAATGCAAGCCTTGAGACGGTGGGCGACCTGGCAAAGGATTTCGTCTCCGGCTTCCGCGCCGAAGAGATCATTGATCGGCTTGAAGCCATCGAGATTGGCGATGCAGATGGTGAAGGGCGCCGGATCCTGTGCCCGTTCCGTCGCAAGCATTCGCACCTTGTCCCGCAACCGATAACGATTGCCAAGGCCAGTAAGCGGGTCGCTGTACGCCATTGCCTGCAGTTCATTCTGACTGACCTGCGGCATTGGATTGCCCACCGACGTCATGCGGAAATCCGATACTCTCTATACATTCGCCGAACGATGCGGGAGAAAGATTAACATTCCCCCTTGCCCAGCGCTGCCATATTCAGGCGGTACCAGCCTCGCGGCGGTGCATCTGCGACAGCAAAACGGCCTCCAGCATTTCAGGGCTGATCGGCTTCAGGATGACATCGTCCATACCTGACGCGAAGCACTCGTCACGGTCTCGATCAAATGGATGAGCCAGTACGCCGACAATCGGCGTCTGCACGGCACCGGCCTTCAGCTCCCGGATGCGGCGGCATGCCTCGAACCCGTTCATTTCCGGCAGTGTCACATCCATGAGCACGATCCGGGGAGACCGGTCGTGCCATAGCCTGACGGCCTCCACTCCGTTGGCCGCGATCGCGTAGCGGTAACCGAAACCTTCCAGTATCTGCGAAAAGACGATCTGGTTGACCGGATTGTCCTCCGCCACCAGCACGTCGATCATCTGGTCCGTCGGAGCGGGTGCGGGCGTCGGCTGCCTCGTCGTCGTGCTCCTTTCGAATATCTCGGCCACAAGATTGAGCGCGTCGGACTCGATCTGCGTCGTATCCACCGCCACCACCGGCACCTGATGCTTCTTCGCGGCAGCCGCACAGGACAGGGCAAGTTCGTCGTCCATCAGAATAAGATCAACAGCGACACCGGCATCCTCGGCAAAGGAAAGGAACAACTCCAGTTCCTCTGCGTCGGAAACGATGGAGGTTTCCGCTCCCAGGCGAGACAACGCTTCGGATGCGCCGGCAGCTGCCGTCTCGTCCGTGGTGACCACAAGAACCTTTTTTCCCTCGATTTCCTGAAGAGCCAGTCCTTGCTGGGCAGACACCGGCTTCACGGCGACGGCGAGCGAGCCGACGTGTCCTTCCTCGGCCGACGCGGACACAGGCTCCATGGCCGTGACCACGTGATAGCGGCCCGGCTTGCCAACCCTGAACTTTCGGACAACCGCGCCGACCTCCGAACCATCGGGCCCGGCGAGCAGCTCATGCGATGTGACGGAGATGCCGTTCTTGATGATCTGTCGTCCGGCTCCCTCCAGGCGTTTGGCGACGGCATCCTCGAACAGATCGGATGGCATCTGTCCGACGATATCCTTTGGCGACCGGCCAACAAAATGGCAGAAAGCCTGGTTTACGGCGACATAAACAAGCTTGGCCGACTTCACACAGACCGGAAACGGGAGTTCGTCCAGGACTTCCTCGACGATCTCGATGCGCTCGGTGCCAATCCGCCACTGCTCTTCGCGATTTTTTTGCTCCGACGCGTCGCGAACGATGCAGACGCCGTAACCATTTGGCAGCCGCCGCTTGAGGTACTGGATCCAGCGATCGCTTCCGCGTTTTTCGAAGTGCTCGACGCGCTCCTTCCACAACGAGGAGATCTGCTCGGCGATCCAGTTCTCTTTCGTTACCGTTCGGCGCGAGCGTGCACTCCTCAGCGTGTTGGGATCCAGGCCATCGAAGATCGCACTGAGAATGTCACGCAGGCGGGTCCCCGGCACCAGGAGGGTCTCCGGGACGGAGGCCAGAATTTGCACCTGACCGCCAGCATAGATCAGGTGATCGCTACGGTCGTAAACCAGAATGGCGGAAGGAAGCACGTCACAGATGACGTCCAGCAGCATATTGGCAATGCCGAGGTCCGTGATTGCGACGTCATTCATCGCTACCCTCCGCGCAGTTCGCGGACAATCCATGACGTAGCTCATACTTTGCCGTGGACACCACGCTTGCGGTCCTTGCCATGCATATCGGGAACATGCTGGTTTGCGCGAATGCCACCTTGGAATGACGGTACTCCAGCAGTCCGTCATCAAAACATTCGGGGAGTTGGGAACTCCAGGTCAAGGCCGACATCCTAGGAGCTATACCCTTAAGACCCGCTTAATCCTAACAAGGGCTTTTCAACGCTCCGAGAATCCTGGAAAACTGGCTCATGCCCGTAAAACTTCTACCGGAAACCCTCATCAACCAGATTGCCGCCGGCGAAGTCATCGAACGCCCCGCCAGCGCTGCGAAGGAACTGATCGAAAACGCCATCGATGCGGGTGCGACCCGTATCGAGATCGCGACCGCCGGAGGCGGCAAGAGCCTGATCCGGATCACCGATAACGGCGGCGGAATGGACGCAGCCGATCTCGATCTCGCTGTCCGGCGTCACTGCACCTCCAAGATCAGCGAAACGCTGGACGATATCCGAACCCTGGGTTTTCGGGGCGAAGCCCTGCCCTCCATCGGCTCTGTTGCGAAGCTGACGATCACAAGTCGTCGTCAGGGCGACGAGGAAGGATCGCAGGTATCGGTTGTCGGCGGGCGGACGTCGCCGGTACGACCGGCCGCTGCCAACTCCGGCACCGTGGTCGAGGTCCGCGACATCTTCTTCGCGACACCTGCGCGCCTCAAGTTCCTGAAGTCCGAGAGAGCAGAAACGGCGGCGATCACCGAGATGGTGAAGCGGATGGCAATCGCCTTTCCTTCCGTTCGTTTCGTCCTCTCCGGGGCCGACCGATCGACGCTCGAGCTGCCATCAACCGGCGACGATCACCTGGCGCGGATCGCCCAGATCCTGGGGCAGGAGTTTCGGGAGAACGCGATCGAGATCGACGCGGAACGCGAGGATGTCGCGCTGACCGGCTTTGCCGGCGTCCCGACATTCAATCGCGGCAATTCCGGCCATCAGTATGCTTTCGTGAACGGCCGGCCCGTACAGGACAAGCTGATCCTGTCGGCAGTCCGCGGCGCCTATGCCGAAACAATACCCTCGGGCCGCTATCCGGTCGCGGTCCTGTCGATCACGCTCGATCCGGCTCTCGTGGACGTCAACGTTCATCCTGCCAAGGCAGACGTCCGGTTCCGTGATCCCGGCCTCGTGCGCGGGCTGATCGTCGGCGCCATCCGCGAGGCACTTGCCCGCGAAGGCAGTCGTGCCTCGACGACCGGCGGCGCGGGGCTGATGCGAGCGTTTCGCCCCGGGTTTGCGGCCTCGACCCCTGCCTCTCCGTGGACCCCGGCAACATCGCCATCTCGACCGCTTTCGCCTATGCATGGCTTTGGCGAGCGCCCACAGGCCGCGTTCGATGCGTTCATCACGCCATCCGCACGGGCGGATCAACCTTTGCAGCCTGAGGGTTTTTCGACCGATGCCAACGGCAGCGGCGAGCCATCTCCACAACATCGACTGGGTGCAGCGCGTGCGCAGCTGCACGAAAACTACATCGTCGCCCAGACGGAGAACGGTCTCGTCATCGTCGATCAGCATGCCGCTCACGAACGGCTTGTGTTCGAAGCGATGCGCAAGTCGATCGACGCCGGACGTCTCGCCTCCCAGACCCTGCTGATCCCCGAGATCGTCGATCTGCCCGAGGAAGACTGCGACCGTCTGATGAGCCATGCCACCGAGCTCGACCGCTTCGGACTGTCTATCGAGCGCTTCGGCCCGGGCGCTATCGCGGTGCGCGAAACGCCGGCCATGCTGGGCGAGATGGACGCGGTCAGCCTGGTTCGCGACCTCTCCGATGAGATCGCGGAGTGGAACACGTCCGGCGGATTGAAAAGCCGGCTCGAGCATGTTGCAGCCACCATGGCCTGCCACGGCTCTGTCCGCTCCGGCCGGCGGCTTCGCCCGGAAGAGATGAACGCACTGCTGAGGCAGATGGAGGCAACACCGGGATCGGGCCAGTGCAACCACGGCCGACCCACCTATATCGAGCTGAAACTGTCGGACATCGAGCGGCTGTTCGGGCGCAGCTGACTGCCTGTTCCAGCAAAGAGGACTGGCATTCACGCGTCGCTCGCGATAGAGCAATGGCGCATGATTTTCCGCAGGAGACGAAAGATGAACCGGTTCGAGGGAAGCGGCAGCCGGGAAGCCAAGATCCGGTATCTCGACGGCGACTATCAGATCCTGACGTCAGGTTCCCACGTCGTCTGCGCGATCACCGGCGTCTCGATCCCGCTTGACGAGCTACGCTACTGGAGCGTTGCCCGCCAGGAGGCTTACGTCGATGCAGGGGCTTCGTTTGATGCCGACAAGCACGCCGGCGTGCTGCCCAATCAACAGGCCCGAGCCTAACCACAACGATCAGGCGCTATCCCTGTTTTCGCGAAGCCTTCTCCGGCGGTAAGCCGAAACTGCGAGATCGATGATCTTTGCCGGCGCACGCGGATCGTCGAAAACCATATCGATCTCCACGACGTGCGCTTTCCTGAAAAGCTCCTCGGCCGGACCGTGAACGCCGGACAGCCGCACCGCATCCTTGGCCGTCGTGACCGGGAGAAGTCCCTGCCGATCGGCATCGCTCAGCAATTCGCTGATCTCGTCCTCACTGAAGTAGTGGTGATCGGGAAAGGAGCGTTTCAAGGCGAGTTGCCCGCCCAGCGATTCAACCGTTCGATAGAACTTGCCCGGATCCGCGATCCCGGCGAAGGCGAGAACGGGTTTTCCCAGCAGATCCGCCGCCTCGCGCGGCTTGATCGATGCCACGTAGACCGATTTTCCGGCGCGGGCCGCCTGCCGCACCAGCTGATCGGCGGCATCGCCATTGCCGACCTTCAGGATCGCGGAAAGCTGGCGCATCTGCTCCGGGATCGGCGCCCGCACAGGTCCTCCCGGCACGAGATGGCCGTTACCGACCCCTCGCAAACTGTCGATGACGATCAGCGCAAAATCTAGCTCCAGCCGGGCGCTCTGAAAACCGTCATCCATGATGATGAGGTCGACGCCTTCGGAGATCAGCTTGTGGGCACCATCGACACGTCGCCGGGAGATCACCGTCGTCGCCACGCGCGAAAGCAGAAGAGCCTCGTCGCCAACGGCCGTGGCTTTGTGATGATGGGCGTCAACGATCGTCGTGACATCAAGGGAGCCGCCATAGCCACGAGTGAGGAAACCGGGCGTGTAGCCCATCTCCCTGGCTGCTTTCGCCAGCGCCATCGCGGTCGGCGTCTTGCCCGCGCCTCCGACGGTAAAATTGCCCACGCAGATGACCGGCGCGGGGACGCTTCCGCGCTTGCCCCTGGCCAGTCGCCGGCCGGCCACCTTGCCGTAGACAAAAGACAGCGGGGCCAGGGCCCAGGCACGCCAATCGGCCTTCGTCCACCAGAATGGCGGCGCTTCCGAAACCATACGCAACACTCCCCTGCCCGCTTACCCCGAATGGACCAGCAGGCACAAAATGGACATTTCACAGAAAAGGCAAGTCCCGGGCACCAGCCACCACTTCTACGAGGCGGCTTTACCCTCCAGCAGGGCCTCGAGCGTGGAGATGTCCTCCAGGCAGACATCAGCATTCTGCGACAGGGTTTCGCGGGAGCCGGTGCCGCTCAGCACGCCGACCTTCAGGCCTGCGCCGGCGCTCAACCCCATATGGAGATCGTGGTTGTTGTCGCCGACCATCGCCACCTGCCAGGGTTCAAGTCGCGTCGCCGCGCAGAAACCGAGAACCATGCCGGGATCCGGCTTCGTTCCGAAACCGCTGTCGTAACCTGCAACGAAATCGACGTAGTCGGTGATCCTGAAACGCTCGACAGTTTGCCGGATCGACATTTCGTTGTCGCTCGACGCTATGCCGAGCTTGAAGCCCCGCGCCTTCAGCCCGGAAAACAACGTATGCAGATCGGTCACCGGAACAGCATATTCCGTGGCCCGAACGAAAAGCCCGTCGAGCAGTATGGTCAGGTCCGCCGCATCGAGAGGCGATCCGGCGGCGACCAAGCCGAGCGCGATCTCCGCAGCGTTGCCTGCAGCAAACAGGCTGTCGGCGCGGGTGAGGCCCGAAACCGGATCCATGCCGGCCGCCAGCAGGAGGGTCGGCTCCAGTTCGGTATCACCGGCCGCTGCAATCCGCGCCGCCTCGCGGTTCACCGGACCCCAGCTTTCGTCGTAGCGGATGAGCGTCCCATCCTTGTCGAACAGAATGCCCGCGATGTCAGAGAGGGGTCTGCCTGTCATTGCGCGGCGGCTGCTCTCGGCTGGAGCCGCGCACTTACCGTCAGAGGATTGATGTAGGGCTCGAGCGCCTTGACCGTCACGGACAACGCGCCCCGCATTTCGGTCACCGTTTCCTGGCCGGCATCGATCATCTTGCGTCGGGCAAGATCGTTGCCAAGCAGATAGTGCACTGCCTTTGCCAACATTTCCACGTCGCGGACGAGGCGGGCTGCGCCCTTGCGCACGAGGTTGGAATAGACATCGCGGAAGTTCTGGACGTTGCTTCCAGAAAGTACGGCGCATCCGAGCATCGCCGGCTCGAGCGGGTTCTGCCCACCCTCGCCCGTCAGGGAGCGCCCGACAAAGGCCACTTCCGTGAGGCGCAGGTAGAGGCCCATTTCTCCGATGGAATCGCCGAGGAAGATGTCGGTTTCTGCCGTCAGGGGATCATTCCGCGAACGACGGGCAACGACAAGGCCTTGCGCCTTCAGCATTTCCTCGATGGCATCGGCGCGATCCGGATGCCGCGGCACGATGATGGTCAGCTGGCCGTCGCGTGATTTCAGCGCCTTATGGATGCCCGCCGCGGCCTTTTCTTCGCCTTCGAAGGTCGAGATAGCGGCCCAGGTCTTCCGTTCGCCGATCTCCTGTCGATAGCGCTCAAGCAACGCCAGATCGCAAGGCGGCGGATCGGTATCGCCCTTCAGGTTACCGGAGACCAGAACAGGCCAGGCGCCCAGATCGCGGAAGCGTTCCGCATCGAGATCGGACTGCGCCACGACCAGCGCCATTTTGCCGAAAAGCGCCTCGGCGAGATTGTCATTGTTCCGCCAGCGCGCGAACGAGCGATCCGAGATGCGGGCGTTGACCCTTATCTGCGGAATTCGTCGCCGTGCCAGTTCCATGACCGTCGTCGGCCAGATTTCAGACTCCGCAGTGATGCAGGCGTCCGGCTGCCAATAGGAGATGAACCGCTTCATCGGAAACTTCAGATCGATGGGGACGTATTGGTGGATCACCTGGTCTCCCAGGCGGTTCTTCACCAGTTCCGCGGAAGTGACCGTTCCGGTGGTCAGCAGGACATGGATGTCCCGGCGGCCCAGCTCCCGCAGGAGCGGAATAAGCGCCATCGTCTCGCCGACGCTCGCCGCATGCGCCCATACCAGGGGGCCGCGAGGTCGTGGAGCACTGGCATGGCCAAGGCGCTCGGAACGTCTGTGACGGTCTTCCTTGCCCTTGAACATGCGATAGGTGAGATAGGGGCCGGCCAGCGGATAGAGGAGGATGCCGGCCACGCGGTAGCCGGTCAGCGCCAAGCGCGCCAAGCCTCTGCTCATCGCGCCTGCTCTCGATCCATGGCCGTGTCCGCCAATCTCAACTCCTCCGCTCAATTATCTGTCGCCAAATCCATAAATCTATAAATGCGTCAAAATAGGGCATGCAGGATGCCCCAGAAGGACTGCGGCATCTAGCCGCCGCAGCCCGATATCCCCTGATATGATGCTCAGGCGCCAGTTGTTTCAGGGTCGAGCAGCTTGTGCATGTGCACGATGAAGTAGCGCATTTCCGCATTATCGACCGTCGCCTGGGCCTTCGACCGCCAGGCGACCAGCGCCGTGGCGTAGTCGGGGTAGATGCCGACGATATCGAGATCCTTGAGATCCTTGAACTGAACACCTTCGAGGCTGGCGAGTTCGCCGCCAAAGACGAGGTGGAGAAGTTGTTTCTTTTCGCTCGATTCCGCCATGACAGGTTCCTTCAGCTTGTCCTCCCGCACACTCTCTGAGGCACTGGGGAGAAAACGTCAATCTGCCGGTTCGTCTGGCATGAACGTGCGCAGCTTGTCTAGAGCCACTTCAGTTCCCGCAAGCAGTATTCCATGCGTGACGCTCTCGCGATTGTAGACGAGCCGATGCCCGTTCGTATCAACCAGAAGACCGCCGGCACGTTCCAGAATGATGTCCGCAGCGGCGAGATCCCAGTCATGGGAGTTCCGCTTCACGATTGTCCCGTCGATGCTGCCATCGGCCGTCATCGCCAGCCTGTAGGCGAGCGACGGGACATGGCGCACGCGACGGATCCCGTGCTGGTAGGACGGCGCCATCTTGTGAAGGAGATCTTCCGCGAGCGCCAACGTCAGCGGCAAGGAGGGGTCGGGATGGGAGACCTCGATCGGCTCGCCATTCTTCAACGCAGGTTGCCCGACGCTGGCCCAGAACTCCTCATCAAGAGCGGGTGCCACAAGGACCCCGGCGACCGGCTGACCGCGATGGACCACAGCAACCGAAACGCACCAGGTTTTCTCGCCGGCTATGAACGCCCGCGTACCGTCGATCGGATCGACGACGAAGAGCGTCTCGCGCGTGAGGCGGGCGCTGTCGTCGTCCGTTTCCTCGGAGAGCCAACCGTAGTTCGGTCTTGCAGCCACCAGGAGCTTTTCAAGGCGGTCGTTGGCTGCAAAATCGGCAGCACTCACCGGCGATCGACCTTCGTTCTTCCACCAGACTTCAGGAGACTGGCCGAAATAGGAATGGGCGACCTTGCCCGCCTCCCTGGCAGCCTCCAGGATGAGCGCCAGATCCGCCTGCCAGTCGTGGCGGTCGCCATCCATTGGCGTCAGAGCCCGGCGAGGGTCATGCCCTCGATGGCTATCGTGGGAGACGCAATGCCGAACTTCCGGTCGATATCGTTTGCCGGCGTCAGGCGCATGAACATGTCCTTGAGGTTCGACGCGATCGTCACCCCGGAGACGGCGAAGGAAAGCTCGCCGTTCTCGATCCAGAACCCGGTGGCGCCACGGCTGTATTCGCCGGTGATCATGTTGACGCCCTGGCCGATCAGTTCGGTGACGTAGAAGCCGTTACCGATGCCGCGGATCATCTCCTCCGGAGAAATTTCGCCCGGCTCCAGCGCAAGGTTGGTCGAGGCCGGCGACACATTGGTGCCGCCGCGCACACCGCGGCCGTTGGTCGGAAGCCCCAGTTCTCGGCCTGTCCCCGTCGAAAGGAACCAGTGCTTAAGGACGCCGTCCTCGATCATCTCCAGGCGCTCGCCGGATACTCCCTCTCCGTCGAAGGGACGCGAGGAAGAACCGCGGACCACCAGCGGATCATCGGTAATAGTCAGGCCGGATTTCAGAACCTGCTCCCCCATCCTGTCGCGCAGGAAGCTGGTCTTGCGGGCGACCGCCGCGCCATTGATGGCTCCCGCGATGTGACCGACGAAGCCGCGCGCAATCCGCGGATCGAATACGACGGTGACGTTGCTGACGGTATCCACTTGGCGGGGATTGATCCGTTTTACGACCCGTTCGCCGGCGCGCCGGCCGATAGTGCGGGCATCGTCCAGATCGGCGAAATAGAGGCGGCTGTCGAAGTCGTAGTCGCGCTCCATCTTCGTCCCCTCGCCGGCGATGACGCTTACCGAGCGGCCGAACCGGGAGGCCATGTAGCTGCCTGAAAATCCGTGCGAGGTAACAAGGACGAGGCCGCCCATGCCGCCCGAGGCGCCGGCACCCGAAGAACTTGTCACCCCGTCGACATCGAGAGCAGCCTGTTCCGTTTCCAGCGCGGCTTCGCGCAGGCTGTCGGTCGGCACATCCGTCGAGTCGAAGAGTTCGAGATCAGGATAGGTTCGCGCGAGATCCTTTTCGTCTGCAAGGCAGACGTAGGGATCCTCCGGCGAGACCCTGGCCATGGCGACGGCCCGCTCGGCGAGGGTCTTCATGTCGAAGCCCGGATTGGCCGAGACGCTCGCCACCCGGTTGCCGACGAAGACGCGCAGGGAGAAGTCGTCGCTCTCCGATGCTTCCGTGCCTTCCACCTTGCCGAGCCGCACGGTGACCGAGCGGGAGCGGGAGCGGACGACGACGGCATCGGCCTTGTCGGCACCCGCAGCTTTTGCCAGGTCTATCAGTTCGCTGGCGCGGGAGAGGAGAGTGTCAGAGTCAATCGCGGAGGTCATTGTGTACCTTTCGTTGCCGCTCCATTTATTGTGCGGCATTGAAGGCATCAAGGCTTGCACGCTGATTCTTCCATACATAGATCCCGCAAGGTAGATTTCGCATGACCGAAACCGGTTCACTTTTCTCGCAAATGCTGGTGCTTCTCGCGGGTGCCGTGATCGCAGCACCGATCTTCCGCAAGCTGGGGCTTGGGACGATACTCGGCTATCTGGCTGCAGGTGTCGTCATCGGACCGATCCTGCACGGGATCAGCGAGACGGAAGAAGTGCTGGATGTGGCGGAATTCGGCATCGTTTTCCTGCTCTTCCTTATCGGCCTCGAGCTGAAGCCTTCCCGGCTCTGGCAGATGCGCGGTGACGTGTTCGGCCTGGGACCGGCACAGGTCATCCTTTCCGGCGTGGCCCTGACCGGCCTTGCGCTACTTGCCGACGTTACCGACTGGCGCGGCAGCATCATCATCGGCTTCGGCCTTGCTATGTCCTCGACCGCCTTCGCCATGCAGATCCTGAACGACGAGGGCGACCTCAACAGCCGATACGGGCAGCGCTCCTTCGCCATCCTGCTCTTCCAGGATCTGGCAATCGTGCCGCTCCTCGCCTTGATCAGCGTTCTTGCGACGGGTGTGGATGAGACCGGGCCATCCGCCATGAGCGGAATGGTCATCGCGATTGCCGCGATCGCGACAATGATACTGGCCGGGCGCTATCTCCTGACCCCTCTCTTCCAGATCATTGCCCGCACCGGAGCGCGCGAGGTGATGATAGCGACCGCGCTCCTCATCGTCCTAGGATCGGCCGCAGCGATGCATGCCGTCGGCCTGTCGATGGCCATGGGCGCTTTCCTGGCCGGCGTCATGCTGGCGGAATCCTCCTATCGCCACGAACTGGAGGCCGACATCGAGCCGTTTCGCGGCCTGTTGCTGGCGCTGTTCTTCATCGCCGTCGGCCTGTCGCTGGAGGTTCGGGTGCTGTGGGAGCAGCTTGGCTTCATCCTCATCGCGGTGCCGGTCTTCATGATCATCAAGGGTGCGATCATCTACGGCCTCTGCCGCCTTTTGAAGTCGCACCACAATGACGCCCTGCGGATCGCCTTCCTCCTCCCGCAGGGCGGCGAATTCGGTTTCGTGCTGTTCACGACCGCTACGGCGGCCGGCCTGCTTTCGTCCGCCACCGCGTCGCTCCTCATCGCCATCGTCACCCTGTCCATGGCGCTGACGCCCCTCGGTGCGGTTATCTCCAAGAAGCTCCTGAAAGTGGAGCGAGAGGATCTCGACGAGGACTTCGAGGGCGCGGGCGCCGACGTGCTGATGATCGGGTTTTCACGCTTTGGCCAGATCGCCGCCCAGATCCTGCTTGCGGGCGGACGCCACGTGACGGTGATAGACGATTCCGCCGATCGCATCCGGCAGGCCGCCTCCTTCGGCTTCCGCATCTATTTCGGCGACGGCACCCGCAAGAATGTTCTACTGGCGTCGGGCATCGAGAGGGCGAAGATCGTCGCCGTGCTGACGCAGAACCGGCAGGTGACGGACAAGATCGTCGATCTCATCCGCTCCGAATTCCCCAACGTCCGGCTGTTCGTCCGCTCCTACGATCGCATCCACACGATTTCGCTGCGCGGGCGAGGCGTGGACTACGAATTGCGCGAGACGCTGGAATCCGGCCTGCTGTTCGGGCGCAAGTCGCTGGAGGCACTGGGAATGAGCACGGCAGAGGCGGAAGCCATCGAGGACGATATTCGCAAGCGCGACGAGGACCGCCTGCTGATCCAGGCCGCCGAAGGCCTGGCCGCCGGTCGGCACATGCTCCATAACCGTCCGGTGAAGCCCGAGCCGCTGATCAAGCCGAAACACGTCTCGATGCCGGACGATCAGGAGCCCCGGGAAGCATCCTAGTTATCTTGCGAGAAGGATCGCCTCGACGGCACGTTTCAGGTCCTCTTTCACGCTGTCCGCCTGGTCCAGGATCTCCTTTGCCTTCAGGAAGTCGAGGACGCGGAACCTGTTGACCGGCGGGCGCAGGAAGATGTGCGGCGGTTGCAGCTTGAGCTTCAACGCCATGGCGGACTGCATCATCAATTGGCTGGCGCCGAACATGCTGTCGATGCGTGTCGGAGGCGTCGAGCCGTCACCCTCCGGCGCGCCGATGACATCCACTCCGATGACGACATCGGCCAGACCCATCAGGTGTTCATACGGCACCGGATTGAAGATGCCGCCGTCGATCATGATGCGGCCGTTGACCAGGATCGGCATGAAGATACCGGGAAGAGCCGCCGATGCGGCGATTGCCGTTCGCAGGTCCCCTTCCTCTATCACCACCTCCGCCTGGCCGTAGTAGTCCGTTGCCATGATCTTGAGCGGGATTTCGAGATCCGAGAAGTCGGACGGAATTTGCTCCGGCAACAGCGCCTTCAGGATCAGTTCCAGATTGAAATGGCCGAACCGGAAGCCGCCAAGCTTGTCACGCATGGATGCGGGTCCGAGGCTCCACAGCTTGTTCGCCAGATTGGCGCGATGGCCGATGGTCTCCAGCGTGAAGGCACGGATATCGCTGCCGGTCATTCCGGCCGCCATGCCGGCGCCCATGATGGCGCCGATGGAAGAGCCCGAGATGGCAACCGGCCGGATACCCAGCTCGTCGAGGGCTTCGATCACGCAGATATGGGAAATGCCCCGCGCGCCGCCGCCGCCGAAGGCAATCGCAAACGTAACGTCACCTTCATGCTTTGGCTCACCTACATCAGGCAGGGCGAGCTTGGTGTTCATCGCTATTGCGGCTGGTAGCGGAAGAAGTGCATGCGCGTATCGCCGAACAGGCGTTGATCGAGCAGAACGAAAGCAGCGTCGACAATCGGGTCGACGTCGGCTTGCTCCTCGAGGATTGCCAACGCACCCGGGGCAAGCCATCCGCCCGCGTGGGCCGCCTGCATGGCGGTCTCGCCGAGCTTCTTACCATAAGGCGGATCGGCAAAAAGCAGGTGGAAGGGCTCGATATTCCCCGAGCTACCGAGCTTGGTGGCGTCCCGGCGAAGGATGCGTGCACGCCCGTGCAGTCCAAAATTGTCGATATTCTCCCAGAGGAGGCCGCGACCCTCGACGCTGTTTTCGACGAACAGCGCATGCCGGCAACCGCGCGAAAGGGCCTCGAGGCCGATTGCGCCGGTACCGGCAAAAAGATCGATCACGCGCGTCTGCTGGACAGCTTCCGGGTAGACGTGACCGATGATGTTGAACAAGCTCTCACGCGTCCGGTCGATGGTCGGCCGGATGTCGTTCGATTTGGGCGCGGCCAGGGTGCGGCCGCGGAATTCACCCCCAACGATCCGCATCGTCTCTTATCCTCGGGGTGTGCGTGGCTTGCCACCGGACGGGCGACCGCCTGAGGCAGGACGCCCACCGGGCTTTCCACCGCCAGCTGGCTTTCCACGTCCACCGGAAGGCTTGCCGCCGAACGACTTGCCACCACCTGGCTTGCCACCAAAGGATTTTCCACCACCCGGCTTGCCGCCAAATGGCTTTCCACCGCGGGGCTTGTCGCCGAATGGTTTGTCGCCTGCCGGACGATCGCCACGAGGACGATCACCTTCGGTACGTGGCCTGCGATCGCCCTGCGGCCTGTCGGAGAACGGACGGTCGCTACGAGCCGGACGGTCACCGAACGATCTCTCGCCACGAGGACGGTCAGACCGCGCCTCCGCGGAAAACGGCTTGCTCCGCGGCCGATCACCTTCGGCGCGTGGCTTGCGATCGCCTTGCGGCCTGTCGGAGAACGGACGGTCGCTACGAGCCGGACGGTCACCGAACGATCTCTCGCCACGGGGACGATCAGACCGTCCCTCTGCGGAAAACGGCTTGCCCCGTGGCCGATCACCTTCGGCGCGTGGCTTGCGATCGCCTTGCGGCCTGTCGGAGAACGGACGGTCGCTACGAGCCGGACGGTCACCGAATGGTCTCTCGCCACGAGGACGGTCAGACCGTCCCTCTGCGGAAAACGGCTTGCCCCGCGGCCTATCACCTTCGGTGCGTGGCTTGCGATCGCCGCGCGGCTTGTCGGAGAAAGATCGTTCGCCGCGTGGCCTGTCGCCGGAGGAACGCTCGCCACCACTCCGGGCGGGGCGGTCACCGCCACGATCCGGCCGGTCGCCGAAGGAGCGCTTGCGGCCGAAATCGCCACCCTTTTCATCGCGTCCCTCGGGCGGTGAATCGGCGCGGATCCAGTCGCTGTCATCGTCCGCCCGCTTCACAATCACCGGTCGGTCGTTCTGCGGCTTCGGCTTGTCGAACAGGCGTTCGGCATCCGCGCGGGCGGAAGATTTCCTGGCCTTGTTTTCCGTCGTCGGGCGAGCGCCCGGCGCCATCCACACGTTGGCGGTGCGGCTCGTGCCCATCGGAGGACGCTTCTTCGGCTTGTCGTCGTCGAAGCTTTGCTCATCGCGCCCGCGTGCGCCAAAGGACTTGCCGCCAAAGGGCTTGCCTGCAGGCTTGCGATCGCCGGACCGGGTGTCCGGGCGCGCAAAATCACCACCGCGACGGTCGTCACGCTTCTTTTCGCCGGACCAAGCAGACCGCTCCCGCGTATCGCTTTTCGCAGGGCGCTCCGTCTCCGCCGGTTCGTCACCAGCCGTCTCGTTGTAGATCGGCGCGTCGAAATTCGCCTTGGCGTCCTCGATCAGGCGAGGACCCAACTGGTCGCGCAATGTGCGGCCGCGCACCTCGATAACCTGTCCTTCCGGAAGGTCGCCAAGCTGGAACGGGCCATAGGAGATACGTATCAGGCGGTTGACCTCGAGGCCGAGCACGCCGAGCACGTTCTTGATCTCGCGGTTCTTGCCTTCGCGCAGACCCATGGTGATCCAGACATTGTGTCCCTGCTGGCGGTCGAGCGTAGCCTCGATCGAGCCATAGAGCACGCCGTCGACGGCAATGCCGTCCTTCAGCTTGTCCAGGTCTTCCTGTTTGACATCGCCGTACGCACGCACGCGGTAGCGGCGCAGCCATCCGGTCGTCGGCAACTCCAGCACGCGGGACAGCCCGCCATCATTCGTCAGCAGCAGCAGTCCCTCGGTGTTGATGTCGAGGCGGCCGATGGACAGAACGCGCGGAAGACCTTCCGGGAGGTTGTCGAAAACGGTGGCTCGACCTTCCGGATCGGAGTTGGTCGTCACCAGACCGGCCGGCTTGTGATAGAGCCAGAGACGGGTGCGCTCGATGCCGCGGATCGGCATGCCGTCCACCTCGATCTGGTCGGCCAGGGTGGCATTCACCACCGGTGTCTCCAGAACCTGCCCGTTCAGCCGCACGCGGCCTTCCATGATCATCCGCTCGACATCGCGGCGGGAGGCGACGCCGACACGCGCCAGGATCTTCGAGATGCGCTCCGGCTTTGCCGATGCGTCGGCCGCGACCGTGGCAGGGCGTTCCCTGGGAGCCTTCGGCGATTGTTCCGCACCGAATTTATCGGGGCCGGGTTTCCTCGGCTTCAGCCCAGCCTTGGCCGAAAAGGCGGGCTTGGCAGAGGCTCTGGGCTTGGTCTCGCGGTCGAAGGGCTTGGCTACGCCGCGCTTCGGCTTGTCTTTAGGTGTCATTTGTTGTTTGCCTGAAGCGTAATGTCGAACGGAAACATCCGGACATTCGTGTTGACTGAGGTGCGTATGGCTCTCCGCGATGCGGAGGAAGGCTTTGTTCGCTTCCTACCAGTTCGCGTGAGCCGGGTTAAGAGGAAATCGCCGAGAATGGCCAAGAACGATGGTTTCATGGCGCAAGCTTTGCAAGAAGCGCGCATTGCGGCCGAACGGGGAGAGATCCCGGTTGGCGCCGTGCTGGTGGTGGACGGCGAGATTGTCGCCCGCTCGGGCAATCGCACCCGCGCCGACAACGACGTTACCGCCCATGCGGAAATTGCCGTCATTCGGGATGCATCTAAGCGTCTGGGACAGGAGCGTCTGGCAGGCGCGGATCTCTATGTAACGCTGGAACCCTGCACAATGTGCGCCGGCGCCATTTCCTTCGCCCGTATCCGCAGGCTCTATTACGGCGCCGAAGACCCGAAGGGCGGCGCCGTGGACAACGGCGTCAGGTTCTATCGGCAGCCGACGTGCCATCACGTGCCGGATGTCTATTCAGGCCTCTTCGAAACAGAAGCGGCTGCCATGCTCGTGCAGTTCTTCAAATCTCGCAGGGAAAGCTGAGAGGCTTACTGGAAGGGCTTCCACCAGCTCGACGTCTGCTTGGCCGCCTGTGCTTCCTTCTTGCGGCGGCGCTCCTTCTGGAGCTCCGGTTCGCCCAGATCGGCAAGTTCAGCGGAATCGACAGCGCGATATTGCACCGGAGGATCGGTCAACGAACGGCGGCGCCCCTGTGTCACGTCGGTGCCTTCTGCGTTCTGCTTGGCCTGACGGAAGGCTTCCCACTTTTCGGATTCCGTCATCTGGCCCGCCTTCCCCTTGCCCGCGAGCAGAGGCGAACGATACCGCGGATTGTTCTCGTTTTCGGTGGCTTCCTGGCGAAGACGCTGACGTGTCTCCTCGGGCGATTCCACCCAGCCCGGATTGTTCTCGCGGCTGGCGAGCGATGTCTGCGGTGGCGGGAGCGATCTGTCCTGGGCCGCGACAACGAGGCCGGGGCGAGGGTTGTACTTGACGTCGCGCTTTTCCTGGGTGCCACCCAGCGAAACCGCGGATGCCAGGTCGTTGCCCAACTGCTCCATGGCAGGGGTGCCCGTCCCGTAGGTCGGACTTCCCATGCAACCCGAAAGGGACAGCACTCCGGCCATCATACCGGCTACGCTGTAAGCAGCGCGAAACCCATGCGACGTCTTCATTAAACCCTTCCAGCGGCGCCCGTCCTTCGACGCCTTCAGATCTTCATCTCGATTTCGGCCTGAAGTAGAATTCCGGCCAATTTCGGGCAGATGTACCGGATGACGCGTCAAAGCGCAATCATCCGGTCAAAGCCCAACCCTCAACCCAGGCGACCGAGTAAAGCCAGTTCCCTCAAGGTCGCGGCATCCCGTGCGGATACGTCCGGATACTGCGGATCGGACCCCACGTCCGTCGTCACCCGCCATGAACGGGCGCACTTGGTGCCCTCGGCAAGCGTCGGATCGACGGCGACACCCGGCACTTCGGGAAGACGGAAAGCATCCGTTCCGCCTTCACCCGCGACAACGCGAATGTCCGACGTGATGCAGATCTCCTCGAAGTCCTGCCCCTCCAGCGCCTTGATCAGGTCGCTATCGGAGACGTAGACCACGGGGGCAGCTTCGAGCGAAGAGCCGATGCGCTTATCCTTGCGCTCGATTTCGAGAGCGCCCGTCACGACGGAGCGGACCTTGCGGATCTTCGCCCACTTTTCAGCGAGGGCATCGTTTTTCCAGTCCGCCGGGATCGCCGGGAACTGTTCCAGATGCACCGAAACGGCATCGGGCTTCAGCGACAGCCAGGCCTCTTCGGTGGTGAACGGCAGCATCGGAGCAAGCCAGGTGACCGTGCACTCGAAGATCTTCCGGATGACGGCGAGGCTTGCGCGCCGGCGCAGCGAAGACGGAGCATCGCAATAAAGCGCATCCTTGCGGATATCGAAGTAGAAGGCCGACAGCTCGATATTGGCGAAATCGATCAGCGCGCGAGCGATCTTCTTGAATTCGAACGCGTCATAGCCTTCGCGCACGAGGGTATCGATCTCGGCAAGTCGATGCAGCATCAGCTTTTCGAGTTCGGGCAGATCGGCATAGGCGATCTCCTCGCCCTCGTCATGGGCGAGCGTGCCGAGCATCCAGCGGATTGTATTGCGCAGCTTGCGATAGGCATCGACGTTCGTCTGGATGATCGTCTTGCCGAGACGCTGGTCTTCCCAGTAGTCCGTCGTCATGACCCAGAGGCGCAGGATATCGGCGCCGGCGTCCTTCATGACGTCCTGCGGGGACACGACGTTGCCGAGCGACTTCGACATCTTCTGGCCCTTCTCATCCATGGTGAAACCATGGGTGACGACCGTGTCATAGGGCGCGCGGCCGCGGGTGGCAGCCGATTCCAGCAGCGACGAATGGAACCAGCCGCGATGCTGGTCGGACCCCTCCAGATACACGTCGGCCGGCCATTTCAGGTCCGGGCGGTCTTCCAGCGTGAAGGTGTGGGTCGAACCGGAATCGAACCACACATCCAGAATGTCGCGGACTTGCGTCCAGCCCTCGTTGGCGCGTGCACCCAGGAAGCGTTCGCGGGCACCGTCGGCAAACCAGGCATCGGCGCCTTCCTGTTCGAAAGCCTCCATGATGCGGGCATTGACCGCTTCGTCCTGGAGGATCTCGCCCTTCTCGTCGACGAAGACGCAGATCGGAACGCCCCAGGCGCGCTGGCGGGACAGAACCCAGTCCGGGCGCTGCTCGATCATGGCGCGCAGGCGGTTCTGGCCGGCAGCGGGCACAAAGCGGGTGTCGTCGATCGCTTTCAGCGCACGGGAGCGCAGAGTCGTTCCGTCGGCAAGGTCCTTGTCCATGTAGACGAACCATTGCGGCGTGTTGCGGAAGATCACCGGCTTCTTGGACCGCCAGGAGTGCGGATAGGAGTGCTTGAGGCGGCCGCGTGCAAACAGGTTGTTGACGGCGATAAGCGCTTCGATGACAACCTTGTTGGCATCGCCTTTCTTGCCGTTGTCATCCATGACGCGCGCGGCGCCACCCTCGCGGTCGGGACCGAAGCCGGGCGCATCCGCGGTATAGAAACCGGCATCGTCGACGGGGAACGGGATCTTGGTGTCGACGCCCTTGGCTTCCAGTTCGCGGACGTGATCTGTCCAGACATCAAAGTCTTCGCGACCGTGGCTGGGCGCCGTATGCACGAAGCCGGTACCGGCATCGTCGGTGACATGATCACCAGCAAGCAGCGGAACCTTGAAGTCGTAGCCGAGCGAAGCCAACGGGTGGGCGCAGGTGATGGCGGCAAGGTCATCAGCCGACACATCGCGCAGGCGCGTATATTCGAGCTTCGCCTTCTTGAAGCTCTCCTCGGCCAGCGCATCGGCAAAGATCAGCTTTTCACCCGGACGCGGGCCGAAATCGTTTTCAGCAGCCGTAACTTCGTAGAGCCCGTAGGCGACCCTCGGCGAATAGGCGATGGCGCGGTTGCCGGGAATGGTCCAGGGCGTGGTCGTCCAGATGACGACATGGGTGTCCTTCAGCTCCGGCGAGCCTTCAGCCACCGGGAACTTCACCCAGATCGTGTCGCTCTCGACGTCGGCGTATTCGACCTCGGCTTCCGCAAGCGCCGTGCGCTCTACCACCGACCACATGACCGGCTTCGAGCCGCGATAGAGCTGTCCGCTCCGGGCGATCTTCAGAAGTTCGCCGGCGATGCGGGCTTCGGAGTGGAAGTTCATGGTCGTGTAGGGATTGTCAAAGTCGCCTTCGATACCGAGGCGCTTGAACTCCACAGACTGGATGCTGATCCAGTTGGCGGCGAAGTCACGGCATTCCTGACGGAACTCGTTGACCGGAACCTCGTCCTTGTTCTTGCCCTTCTCGCGGTATTTTTCCTCGATCTTCCACTCGATCGGCAGGCCGTGGCAGTCCCAGCCGGGAACGTAGTTGCTGTCGTATCCACGCATCTGGAACGAGCGGGTGATGACGTCCTTGAGGATCTTGTTCAGCGCGTGGCCGATATGGATGTTGCCGTTCGCATAGGGAGGGCCGTCATGCAGCACGAACTTTTCGCGGCCGGCAGCGGAGGCGCGCAGCTTTTTGTAGAGGTTCATCTCCTGCCAGCGCTTGACGAGTTCCGGCTCCTTCTGCGGCAAGCCGGCGCGCATCGGGAAATCGGTTTCAGGCAGATAGAGGGTCTTCGAGTAATCGAGCTTTTCGGCTGTATCGGTCATGTTCGGCAATCGTCTCTGGCGCCGCCATGGGCGCATCGGATTAGGAGAGTTCGGTGGCGGAAAGCACCACTCAAGGCGCAGAGAACCCGGACCTTCCCGACGCCTGCACTCAAGCGACGCGGAAGGCCGGGCCGATAATTCGTATGAAAAGGGCCAGCCGGATATCTGTCATGGACGCGGTTATTACGGGTTTTTCCGGGCGAAAGGAAGAGACTTCGATCGCGCGCGCCGGCTTTGCGTCAGATTGGCCCTAGTCTTTCGAATTTGCCAGCATGGCGGCGCGCAGTACATCGTTGATGCGGTCCTGCCAGCCAGGCCCATCCTCCTGAAAATGATGCAGGACGGCACTGTCGAGCTTCAGGGATACGAGTTCCTTCGTTTCAGGCAGGGCGCGTTTTTCTACAGCGGGTGCCGCCGGCTTCTTGACAGGCTTGAACAGGGCTTCGGCGGCATCCATGGGGTTTACGGGCCTGCGCGGGGTCGTTGCCAAAAGATTATCCTCCCTTGCTTGCATCCGGTGCGAATGCAATTTCCATATCCAGTTCGCCAAGCGGCTTGACGCCGGACAGAAGCGCCCTCGCCTCTTCGTCATCACGCTTGATCTGCGCCACGAGCGGATCGAGCCCGTCGAACTTCAGCTCGTCGCGCAGGTGACCGAAGAAGGAGACGGAACAGGTCTGCCCGTAGAGGTCGCCTGCGAAATCGAAGACATAGGTCTCCAGCAGCGGGACGCCGTTTTCCGTCACGGTCGGACGGCGACCATAGCTTGCAACGCCATTGTACAGCTTTCCGTCCTCGGTGCGGAAGCGCACGGCATAAATACCGGGCTTGAGTTCCACTTCCGGAGGAAGCTGCATGTTGGCGGTCGGGAACCCGAGCGTGCGACCGAGCTTCTCGCCGCCAATGACTTCGGCTTCGACCGTATAGCGATAGCCGAGCAGGCCTGCCGACGTAGCGACGTCTCCCTCCGCAAGAAGGTCGCGAATGCGGCTGGACGAGACAACCTCGGCGTTCTCGTCACGAAAGGCATCAACCAGCGTGACCGCGAAGCCATGGCGCTCGCCCGCAGCCATCAGGAAAGCAGGACCACCTTCGCGGCCCCTGCCGAAGTGGAAATCAAAGCCCGTGACCACGGCGCTCGCCCCCAGCCATTGCACCAGAATGGACTGGACGAACTCTTCGGCCGTGCGCTGGGAAAATTCCTTGTCAAAAGGATATTCGATCACCGAACGGAAGCCCATGGCTTCGAGAAGCCGCGCCTTCAGCGGCGCCGGCGTCAACCGGTAGACCGGCCTGTCCGGCTGAAAGACGGTGCGCGGATGCGGCTCGAAGGTCAGCACCAATGCCGGCACGCCCCTGGCTTTTGCAAGCGACAGCGCTTTCTTCAGAACGCTTCTATGGCCGCGATGCACCCCATCGAAATTGCCGATCGCCACAACGCCGCCCTTCAGCGCGTCGGGCAGCGGTTCCTTCTTCTCGTTGCGATGAAATACGGTCATCGGTCGTGATCCTAGGCCAGACGCGGCATCCACCACCTGGGCGATGCACCCTCTCTTTTCAGCCACGCGTTCATGACCGCTTCGTCGATCTCGCCATTGATCGTGTACTCGTTCACATGAATGCCCGCGCTGATATAGAGGAGATCGAGCCCCTGGGAGATCGCTCCGCGCACGTCGGTCGGCATGCCATCACCGATGGCGACCACACGATCCTTGGAAAATTCACCGCGAGCCTCGCGCGCCGAAGACAAGGCTTCCTCATAGATCGGCGTGTGGGGCTTGCCGGCGATCCGAGACTTGCCGCCCAGGTCTTCGTAATAGGCAGCGATGGCGCCGGCGCAGGGAATGATGCGGTGGCCGCGCTCGACCACCAGGTCCGGGTTGGCGCAGATGAAGGGAACATCGCGCTTCTGGAAGGCCACCAGCATGTCGTGATAGTCCTCCGGAACCTCCTTCTCGTCATCGAAGAAGCCGGTGCAGACAATGGCGTCCGCCTCGTCCTGCCCAACCACCTCGTTGTCCAGACCTTCGAACAGCGGCATGTCGCGCTCCGGGCCGAGAAGAAAGACTTTCTTCGGCCCTTCGGCAATCAGGTGCCGCGTCACGTCCCCGGAGGTGACAATCCGGTCATAGGCCTCATCCGGAACACCGAGCACCCGAAGCTGCGAAATCACGCCGGGAGAGGGTCGCGGGGAATTGGTGATCAGCACGACGGTCACCCCCGCCGCACGCGCATCCACCAACGCCTTGCACGCCGCCGGAAAGGCATCGATGCCGTTATGCACCACACCCCACACATCCGAGAGGATCACGTCATAATGTGCGGTGATTTCGCTGAAATTGCTGATGCGCTTGGCCATGCCTGCTTCCGAACTGGGATCTGGAACAAGGGCTGACATCGCAAAGCTTGCCCGCATTGGCAAGAAAATTCAGTCCTGACGGGGATAACGGCACATCGCGTTGCCCGTAAACGATGTTGCGTTTTTAAGCGGGCCCCGTCCTTGACTCTCAACCGGGCCACCCCTATCTCGACGGTCGTTGGCACTCTCCCAGGACGAGTGCTAGCAAAGAGATACGGGTCCGCAGATCCGTCCATGTCATTTGATCGAGGGATTAGACAATGGCAAGCACCAATTTCCGCCCCCTGCACGACCGCGTCGTTGTTCGCCGCGTCGAATCCGAAGCCAAGACCAAGGGTGGCATCATCATCCCGGACACTGCCAAGGAAAAGCCGCAGGAAGGCGAAATCGTCGCCGTAGGCACCGGCACCCGTGACGACAAGGGCAATATTGTTGCTCTCGACGTCAAGGCTGGCGACCGCGTTCTGTTCGGCAAGTGGTCCGGCACCGAAGTGAAGCTCGACGGCGAAGACCTTCTGATCATGAAGGAAGCCGACATCATGGGCATCATCGGCTGATCTCCAGCCTTTTGCTCTTTTCGAAAAATCGCTGACACCCCTTTTCAGGAGTTATCAAAATGGCAGCTAAAGAAATCAAGTTCGGCCGTACTGCGCGCGAAAAGATGCTGCGCGGCGTCGACATTCTCGCTGACGCAGTCAAGGTAACGCTCGGCCCGAAGGGCCGTAACGTCATCATCGACAAGTCCTTCGGCGCTCCGCGCATCACCAAGGACGGCGTATCGGTAGCCAAGGAAATCGAACTGGAAGACAAGTTCGAAAACATGGGCGCCCAGATGGTCCGCGAAGTTGCTTCGAAGACCAACGACATCGCCGGTGACGGCACGACGACGGCAACCGTTCTCGCCCAGGCCATCGTTCGCGAAGGCGGCAAGGCTGTTGCAGCCGGCATGAACCCGATGGACCTGAAGCGCGGCATCGATCTCGCCGTTGCAGAAGTCGTCAAGGATCTCCAGGCCAAGGCCAAGAAGATCAACACTTCGGAAGAAGTCGCACAGGTCGGCACGATCTCGGCAAACGGCGAAAAGCAGATCGGTCTCGATATTGCTGAAGCCATGCAGAAGGTCGGCAACGAGGGTGTCATCACCGTCGAAGAAGCCAAGACCGCTGAAACCGAACTCGAAGTCGTCGAAGGCATGCAGTTCGACCGCGGCTACCTGTCGCCTTACTTCGTGACCAACCCGGAAAAGATGGTCGCCGATCTCGACGACGCATACATCCTCCTGCACGAGAAGAAGCTTTCCAACCTGCAGGCAATGCTGCCGGTTCTGGAAGCCGTCGTACAGTCCGGCAAGCCACTCCTCATCATCGCTGAAGACGTCGAAGGCGAAGCTCTTGCTACGCTCGTCGTCAACAAGCTGCGTGGCGGCCTGAAGATCGCTGCCGTCAAGGCTCCGGGCTTCGGCGATCGCCGCAAGGCCATGCTGGAAGACATCGCCATCCTGACGGGCGGCACTGTCATCTCCGAAGACCTCGGCATCAAGCTCGAAAATGTCACGCTCGACATGCTCGGCCGCACCAAGAAGGTCTCGATCACCAAGGAAAACACCACGATCGTCGACGGTGCCGGCCAGAAGTCGGACATCGAAGGCCGCGTTGGCCAGATCAAGGCTCAGATCGAAGAAACCTCTTCGGACTACGACCGCGAGAAGCTGCAGGAACGTCTTGCCAAGCTCGCTGGCGGCGTTGCCGTGATCCGCGTCGGCGGCTCGACGGAAGTCGAAGTCAAGGAAAAGAAGGACCGCATCGACGACGCACTCAACGCGACGCGCGCTGCTGTTCAGGAAGGCATCGTACCGGGCGGCGGCGTTGCCCTGCTTCGTTCGTCCACGAAGATCACCGTCAAGGGTGAGAACCAGGACCAGGAAGCCGGCATCAACATCGTTCGCAAGGCTCTTCAGTCGCTGGTTCGCCAGATCGCTGAAAACGCTGGTGACGAAGCCTCGATCGTTGTCGGCAAGATCCTCGAGAAGAACGAAGACAACTACGGCTACAACGCTCAGACCGGCGAATACGGCGATCTGATCGCTCTCGGCATCGTCGACCCGGTCAAGGTCGTTCGTACGGCTCTGCAGAACGCAGCTTCGGTTGCTTCGCTGCTGATCACGACGGAAGCCATGATCGCCGAAGCTCCTAAGAAGGACGGCGGCGCTGCTGGCGGCATGCCAGGCGGCATGGGCGGCATGGGCGGCATGGACATGATGTAAGACCCATTGGGTCTCGCATCTGAGCCATCCGGTTCAGTTACGGAAAGGGCGGTCTTCGGACCGCCCTTTTTCGTTTTCGGCTTTCTGCCGGCCTAAAACGGACGAAGCGTACCGAAGCCGCCGCCTCCGCCATTGCACCCCGAGATACGCCGTGGAAGGACGGAACGACACATGGGAGGAGAGACCTTATGAAAATCGAAAGCATCACCTCGAGCGTTCACAGGCTGCCGCCGGCATCGCCGTGGGAGGATGCAACGAACAAGGTTCAGGCGCTGGAGTTCGTCGTCGTCGAGGTAACAACCGACACCGGCATCAGTGGTACCGGATTCAGCTACAGCGTCGATATCGGCGGAACCGCCATCCGCACGCTGATCGAGGACTACCTGTCGAACCTTGCGATAGGCATGGATCCCCTCGCCTATGAACAGGTCTGGTCCCGCCTTTCCAATCAGTCCCGCCGGCTAGGACTGGGCGTGAATTCCATGGCGATAGCGGCGATTGACGTCGCCATCTGGGACATTATCGGCAAGCATCGCGGTGAGCCCCTGCACAGACTTCTGGGCGGGGCGCGCGACAGCATTCCCGCCTATATCAGCGAGATCAACCTCGCCTCATCGGATCGGGCCGAAGACCTTCAGGCGCGCGCCCGCGACTATCTCCAGCGCGGCTACCGCGCCGTGAAGATCAAGATCGGCAGGCCTGACCTCGAAGAGGATATCGAACGCCTGACCAAGATCCGCGAAGTGCTCCCGGCCGACGTTCGCCTGATGGTCGACCTCAACCAGAAATGGAGCGCCGCCCAGGCGATCCAGGCCGCCGGGAGGCTGGAGAAATTCAATCTCGAATGGATCGAGGAGCCGCTCCTTTATCATGACGTGCAGGGTCATGCAGATCTCAAGCGATCGACCAGGACGCCGATCGCGCTCGGCGAAAGCCTCTATAGCAAATACCAGTTCCTCAACTACCTGCGGGCAGGCGCCGTCGATATCGTGCAGGCAGATGTCGCCTTTGTCGGCGGCATAACCGAATGGCTCAAGGTGGCGCATCTGGCGAGCAGCTTCGGCAAGCCAATCGCTCCGCACTACATGATGGAACTTTCGCTGCCCCTTCTCTGCGCCGTTCCCAACGGCTTCATGCTCGAAGACGTCGTCGGCGGCAGCCTTACCGAACTCGGGCTGCTCGAGAACCCTATCGAAACGCGCAACGGCATCGGCACGCCTCTGGATGTGCCCGGCCACGGCATCGTCTTCAACAAGACCGCCCTCGAGGCTTGCCGTGCGACCTCGCAGGACGTGAAGCAAACGTTTTCCGGAGGCAGCAAGTAATGTGAATGGGATTGGAGGCAGCATTGTTCATTTTTAGACGACGATCTGTCTCCAATCGTTCATCTTTCGGATATCTCAGAAACAAGGCACATTGGTCTCCAGAAATCAGTGCCACCGCAACTCAGCGAAACTCATTCCGGAGACTCCTATGTCCAACACCGCTACCACGAACCTTCTGCTTCTCGCAGGCCGTGTCCTTCTCTCGGCCATGTTCATCCTTGCCGGCTACCCGAAGCTTCTCGATCCCGCCGGCACGGCCGGCATGATCGCCGGCGCCGGCCTTCCGGCCGCTACCTTCCTGGCATACGTCGCCGGACTGTTTGAACTTGCCCTCGGCCTCTTCGTGCTCGTCGGCTTCCAGACCCGCCTTGCGGCCATCCTGCTTGCCGCATTTTCCGCCTTTACCGCTCTCGTCTTTCACTCCGGCGCGATCAACGTCCCGGACTTCCCGGAAGCCGCCAACGGCCTGCTGACGATGTTCAACGGCCTGATGATGATGAAGAACCTGACGATTGCCGGTGGCTTCCTGGTGCTCGCCGCGGCCGGTGCCGGTGCCTACTCGGTTGACGCCCGCCGCGGTTCTGTCGCAATCACCGCCTAACTTTCGAGACTTCCCTGCCCAAGACCAGCCCGCCGGCTCCCTCGTGGACCGGCGGGTTTTCCGTTTTGGAGATCAGTCGAACCGTTGCGCCAGCCATACGGTGGCACCGCCGCAGGAGGGATCCTGGGATGCCTGCGCGACCACATCGAACCCGTTCTGCGCCAGCAGCGCACGGTATTCCTCCGCATCGAGGCTGGCATGGTAGAGCGGCTCTCCGCCGAACTCGCCCATCGCAACGCCGGCAAAATGGCCGGCGGTAAACATCAGCACCGCACCGGGCGCCGAAAGGTAGGCGAAGACCGGGAACATGGCGCGCTGGTCGTCGGGGTTCAGGTGGAAGAAGCTGTGCCAGGCGACGATACCGTTGAACGTCCTGCCCGGCGGAAGTTTCCGCATGTCTCGGACGATCCATTGATGATCGGGAAAGCGCGTCTGGCAGAGGTCGATCAGGGTCTGCGAGCTATCGACCCCCGTCAGCCGGAACCCGCGACCGATGAGATCCTTGGCAAGAGGCTCTCCTGAACCGCAACCGAGATCGAGCACCGTGCCCGTTGCGGGGACCCGCGCGGCGAAGCGGTCGAGCCAGGGCTTCTCGAAAAGGTTCTTTCCGCGCAGGTTGTCGAAGGCCAGCGCGTGCCGCTCGTAGATTTCTCGGATGTTATCGTCTTCAGCCATCGGAAACCGCCAGTGCCGTCCGAACGGCCTCGACAATCCTTGCCACGCGCGGATCGCCCTCATGCTCGGGCTTGCGAGCGCGGACAAGGCAGGCCTCGCTGCTGAGAATGATACCGTCGGTCAGAACCTTCAGATGGTTGGCCCGGAGTGTGGAGCCGGTGGACGTGATATCGACGATGATATCCGCCTGTCCGGCCGCCGGCGCACCTTCGGTCGCGCCGAGGCTTTCCACGATGCGGTAAAGCTGGATACCGTGCTGGCTGGAGAAGAACTGCTGCGTGAGACGCCAGTATTTCGTGGCGATAGCCAGCCGGCGGCCATGACGGGCGCGGAAATCGGCGGCCACATCACCTAGATCCGCCATGGTTTCGACGTCGAGCCAGATTTCGGGCACGGCGACGACGACATCCGCCTGCCCGAAGGCGAGGCGAGCGCAGAACTCCACCTTCTCATCGACACCCGGCATCCCCTCGCGCACGAGGTCTTCACCGGTGACGCCGAAATCGACGCTGCCGCTTGCCAGCTCACGGGCAATTTCCGATGCGGACAGATAGGCCACCTCGACGCCCTCGATCCCCTCGATGCGCCCACGGTAGGATCGGTCGTTGCCGATGGCGGAGATCGATAGGCCGGCACGTCCAAAGATTGCGGCCGTATCTTCCTTGATGCGCCCCTTGGAGGGCAGAGCGATCGTAATCGTCATGGTGAGACCCTCGCCGTCTCAATTCGGTCGAGCCAGAGCGAGAATCCGACAGCAGGAATGTGATCGGTCGCACCGAGCAGCGTCATCAGGCGGTCAAAGCGACCGCCGCCAGCCAGAACCGCGGACCGCCCCTGTTCCGTTACCTCGAAGACAAGGCCCGTATAGTAATCCAGCGGACGGCCGAAGGCGGCGCGATAGGTCATCGCCGCGAGGTCCAATCCCGCATTGGCGAGTGCGCCCAGCCGAGCATCGAACTGTGCGATCGCCGGGCGCAAATCGAGCCCGGCCGCGTCGGCAAAGCCGGCAAGTGCCGCGGACGCATCCCCGAGCGGCAATTGCAGCGTCAGGAACTCCCGCAGCAGGATAAGCGCGCCGCCATCGAGCTTCGTCTCGGCGAGCTGGAGCTTTTCCTGAAGCCGCCGCGCGATTTCGGTGGGCGAGCGGCTGGCATTGGTCGAATAGCCGGTCTCCTGCATCGTCCGGTCGATCCAGGCTACCAGCTCCGCCTCGTTGCCGGAGGCAACAAGTGCCGCGATCTGCGGATCGAGGCCCGCGACCGGCTGCGGACGCGCAAGCCGCTCGAGCAGCGCCTCCAGGTGGCCCATGTCGCCAAAGGCGTGGATCAGGCGCTTCTGCCAGCCGACCGGCAAGCCAAGCGCCTTGACCACCGCTTCGAAGACGGCCTGATCACCTAGCGTAAGCTTGAGCGGACGACCCGGCAGCAGGCGGGAGAGGACACCCATCGCATCGCCGATCGCACGCGCATCAGCGCTGGCGATATCCTTTTCGCCCAGGTCCTCGATACCGGCCTGATAGAATTCCTGCGCGCCCTCGCGGCGCTGCCGGAAGACTTCGCCGAGATAGGAGTAACGCTTCGGGGTGCCTGTCGCGGTTTCGATATGGCGCAGGCAAACCGGAATGGTGAACTCGGGGCGCAGGCAGAGGCTTGAACCCGTCTCGCTCTCGGTCAGGAATATCCGCCGGCGGAGATCTTCGCCGGCCATGTCGAGAAAGGGTTCGGCCGGCTGGATGACCGGCGTGTTCACCCGCAACGTCCGGCGTGCGGCGAATTCGGCGAGGAGATCGTCGGAGAAGTCCGGCATGTCGGTCAGGGGCATGGGACGAACACCCCTCCCCGTCGCTCCGCTCCGACCCTCCCCACAAGGGGGAGGGTTAAGCCAGCCGCAACGCACGGTGCCAAATCTTCAAACTTGGCGACGGCTGTAGAGAGCAGCCACTGGCGCCAACCTGCTCCCTCCCCCTTGTGGGGAGAGTTGGGGAGGGGTCTAGGATCAAGCATCCTTCGCCCGCCTGCGATCTTCCGCCTGAGCGGCGAGGATTTCCTTTACCTTGGCGACCAGATCCGCTTCCGGCACGACATCCTGTGCCACGCGGGCCTCCCGCCAGGACGCATTGTCCTCGATCTCGCCGGAAAGGCGTTTGCCCTCGATCAGGTCCTTCAACTGCACGACGCCTGTCGCACGCTCGTCGCCGCCCTGGATGATGGCGATCGGGCAGCCGCGGCGGTCGGCGTATTTCAGCTGGTTCCCAAACTTCTTCCAGTTGCCCTGGTACATTTCGGCGCGGATGCCTTCAGCGCGCAATGCCTGGGTGAAGCGCTGGTAACGCCCCATGCTCTCAACATCGCCGTCCATGACGGTGACGAGAACGGGCGCGACCACTTCGTCCTGCCCGAGCTTGCCGAGGTTCTTCAGCGCCGTCATCAGGCGCGAGACACCGATCGAGAAACCCGTGGCCGGAACCGGCTGGCCCATGAAACGCGACACGAGGCCATCGTAACGACCACCGCCGCCGACCGAGCCGAACACAACCTTTTCGCCCTTCTCGTTGGTAACGTCGAAGCTGAGTTCGGCTTCAAAGACCGGGCCGGTGTAGTACTCGAGGCCGCGGACGACCGACGGGTCGATCTTGATGCGGTCCGGTCCGTAACCGGCGCTCGTTGCCAGCGCACCGATCGTATTCAGCTCGTCAACACCTTCACCGCCCTTTGCCGTGCCGGCAACCAGTTCGCCGAGCTGGGCAGCGCTTTGCGCATAATCTTTGATGCCGACGAAGAAGAGAACCTTGTCGATCTGCGCTTCATTCAGCCCTGCGCCCTTGGTGAAGTCACCGGACTCATCCTTGCGGCCTTCGCCGAGCAAGAGCTTCACGCCTTCGGGGCCGAACTTGTCGAGCTTGTCGATGGCGCGCAGCACGTTCAGCCGCTGGCCGGCCTTCTCGTCGCCGCCAAGGCCGATCGCTTCCATGACGCCATCAAGTACCTTGCGGTTGTTGACGCGGATGATGTAGTCGCCGCGCTTGATGCCGAGCGCTTCCATCGTGTCGGCCATCATCATGCACATCTCGGCGTCCGCCTGAACGCCCGGCGCACCGACCGTATCGGCATCGAACTGCATGAACTGGCGGAAACGGCCCGGACCCGGCTTCTCGTTGCGGAAGACGTAGCCGGCGCGATAGGTGCGGAACGGCAGCTGGATCTCGTTGAAGTTCTCGGCCACATGGCGGGCGAGCGGCGCCGTCAGGTCGTAGCGCAGCGACATCCACTGGTCGTCGTCATCCGTCAGCGAGAAAACGCCTTCGTTCGGGCGGTCGCTGTCGGGCAGGAATTTGCCGAGCGCATCGGTGTATTCGAACAGCGGTGTCTCGATAGGATCGAAACCGTAACGCTCATAGACCTCGCGGATCTTCGCGATCATCTCGTTGGTGGCATGGATATCGGAGGCCGAACGATCGACGAAGCCACGTGGCAGGCGGGCTCTCAGTTTCTGTGTTTTTTGTTTCTTGTCGCTCATGATCGGGATTCCATTGCCGGCGGGCCTTTGGGAAAGGCCGTATTTATGTGCGGTTTCCTTGCAGCGCCACGCGCCGGATAAGGCGCGCAAAGGACGCTGCACACTTTGAATCTAAGCCATAGTACTTTCCGAAAACCTTATCGGTTTCCGGGTCGATGCTTTAGAGGATGGCGGCCGGAGCGGCAAGGGCAGCGGCCGGCGAAGAGTGGCATACAAACGAGTGATTGACAGCGGCGTCTTCGGAAAGTCTATCGCTCGTCCATGATCCTAGAAGCCATCCAATACGCGGCGAGCTATCCGGTCACGCCGACGCCCTTCCGCCCCCATATCCGTTCGTCCGTCAGCCTGTGGTCGCGGGCGCGTCGCTGCGCCAGGGACTGGGCCGAGCATGAGGAAAACTGCAGGCGCTTCGTGCAGCAGACGATTGCGGAGATGAAGCAGCGGCGGACCGTCGTGGTGCTGGGCTCTGGCCTGTTGCGTGACGTGCCGGTCGAACTCCTGTCCCGCGCCTTCGATACGGTGGTCCTGGTCGATCTCGTGCATCTGGCAAGCGTCCGGTTGTGGCTGAAGGCGAAAGGCCTGCGCAACGTGCGGCTGATTTCCCGTGATCTCTCCGGTTTCGAAGACGCTGTCGCGGGCAAGACACCAGAACCCCTCTCCTTCCTGCGGCAGGTGCCGTATCTCGACCTCGTGATCTCCACGAACCTGCTGACGCAGATCGGGGTAGGCATCGAGCGGCGGCTCGAAAAGGAGGGCAACCAATCCGCGGCGGAGGTGCTGCCGCAGGTGATCAGCGCCCATCTGGGCGGGCTGGCCGGCCTGCCATGCCGCACCGTTCTCGTCACCGACACGTCCTATACGGTTGTCGACAGAGGCGGGAACCGGGAAGAAGAAGGCGACCTTTTGCATGGGGTGCCGGCGCCCATGCCGCAACAGGACTGGCTCTGGCCGGTCGTGCCTTTTGGCGAGGAGAGCCGGGACTACCGGATCGACCACAGGGTCGTCGCCATCCGTGATCTGCGATGAACCGATCGCGCCAACGCTCCAGGTCTTGTTTTTGAGCAGGCCGTCGTCGCAAAAACGCTGCACACTCTTGTGCAACATGCTTTAATGCCGGACATGTCACGCCTTGCCGCAATGCTGATGTTCCTGTCCTGGCTTCTCTACGGAGCCATGCCAGCCATGGCGTCCGTACCGGTCACGACATCGATGCAGCACACGGCCCATGCGGCCTCACTGGAGGTTCAGCCTTCGGCGCATCAGGACCACGCACATGCGAAAGCTGTGCAGGCGGCAGATGAAAGCCCGCCCTGCCCGCATGGCGGCAAGAGCTGCATCACGCCCCTTTGCGCCGCCTGCCTGACCATAGTGCCGTACGCAGCGGAAGGCTGCGGAGGGGCCCTGCATCTTTCCGGTCCTGTTCCTGACCTTACCCGGGCGCTCGTCGCATCGGAGCCTGGACCGTTGGAGCGTCCTCCCCGCCGTTGATCGGAAACCATCCGGACGAACACCAACGATCAACGGACAGTGGAAAGGAAAACCCATGTCTGCAAGGAACGCACTTATCGTATCGGCCATCGCGCTTCTGCTCGCAGGTCCTGCCGCAACGCAGGATGCACATAACGGACACGAAGGCACGCACGCCAGTACGCCACAGGAAGGCAGCGCATCGACGCAGGCCTTCGAGGCCGCGAACACCAAAATGCACGCGGATATGGCCATCGACTACACCGGCGACACTGACGCCGACTTCGTTCGCAGCATGATCCCGCATCACCAGGGCGCGATCGACATGGCCCGCGTCGAGCTGGAGCACGGCAAGGATCCGGAGTTGCGCAAGCTTGCCGAAGAGGTCATCAAGGCGCAGGAAAAGGAAATCGCCGATATGCGCCAGTGGCTTGAAGTGAACGCCAAGTAGGGAGCCCCGGTCGGGCAGGCCCCGCTTGCCCGACCGACTTGCCCCTCTGGTTTCCCGGGCCATATTCCGCTCTGGAGGTAAAAAGATGCGCCCGATCACCGCCATCGGCTTCGACGCCGACGACACACTCTGGCAGAACGAGCAGTTCTACCGCCTGACGGAGGATCACTTCGCCGCGCTTCTCGGCGAATATGCCGAAGGCACCCATATTTCGGAGCGCCTGCTGGATGCGGAGAAACGCAACCTCGAACACTATGGGTTCGGCATCAAGGGCTTCACGCTGTCGATGATCGAGACGGCGATCGAGATCACCAACGGCAAAGTCCCGGCGAAGACGATCGCCGAGATCCTCGATATCGGACGGGACCTTCTGCGCCATCCTGTCGAAACGCTCCCGCATGTGGAAGAAACGCTGCGCGCCCTGAACGGCGAATATCTGCTGGTGCTGATCACCAAGGGTGACCTCTTCGACCAGGAGCGCAAACTGGCCCAGTCCGGTCTCGGCGACCTGTTCGATACGGTCGAGATCGTCAGCGCCAAGAGCGCAACGACCTACCGCCGGATCTTTTCGAAAGTGGCAGACGGGCCGGAGCGCGCGATGATGGTCGGCAATTCGCTGAAGTCCGATATCGTGCCGGCCATTGCCGCCGGCAGCTACGGCGTCTTCATTCCGCATGCGCTGACATGGGTGGTCGAGCATGTCGAAGCGCCAACCGATGCGCCGCGGTTCCGGCAGATCGACCACGTCGGCCAGCTGGCCGAC
>NZ_JAJAWH010000095.1 GCF_020531965.1 Pseudorhizobium xiangyangii
CACGACGATATCGACGCTGGGGGGCAGCTCTTTCGGTCTTAACATCACGCAAGACAGCGTCATACAGGGCAACCGACTTAAGATCTCCACACATGGGTTCCGCTCGCTTGGGATCAACGGCGACGCTGGGGGCACTATTCATCTAACCGACTCGCTTATCACGACGAGCAGCACTTTTGCCCAAGGCATAAAGCTGAATACAGGCAGCACTGCGGTCTTGAAAGATACATCTATCGAAACCTCCGGAGCGTACGCGACAGGTATCTCCTTGGGCGCAGGAACGCTCGACGCCACGGGTGTCAGCATCGTCACACATGCCGGTGATTCGCCAGGTATTTGGGTCGGAGCCGGTGGCGCGGCCAACTTTAGTGAGGGTGTCATCAAGACCATAGGAAGCTATGCCACAGGCATCGCCGCGCAAACCTCACGCAATTTAACAATTGACCATACAATTATTTCCACGAGTGGAAATAATGCACGTGGACTGATGGCCCTCAGTGGAAGTGAGATTCAAGGCGATAACCTTACAGTCACCACCGTCGGTTACCAATCATACGGGGCGGATGCCAAGTCTCAATCTACAATTGACCTTACTGGTTCAACGATATCGACAAAGGGCGAGTTGGCGGCTGGCTTACAAGCCTCAGACCGAGGCACGATCAACTACGTCGATGGCAGCATAAGAACTGAGGGTGTGCACAGCTACGGAGCGCGGGCCGACGCGGGTGGCAGAGTGACCATCACCAATTCGGACGTCGTTACCGCCAATGACGGTGCCTATGGGCTTAGTGCCGGAGGAGCAGGAAGTACACTTGTAGCATCCAATGTCAGCATCACAACTGGTGGCACGACGACGTCAGACTGGCTGAATACCTCCTCCGCAGTCGTCGCCGAATACGGTGGACGGCTAGGCATAGATATTGGCACAATCGTCACCACCGGCAATTCCAGCATGGGGATGCTTGCACAGTCGCGCGGCACCAACGCGTTTGCCACCACCGCACTCTCGGGGTCCAATCTTCGAATAACGACATCGGGCGATCTTGCCCACGGCGTCACTGCATGCTCCGTCTCGTCGACAACTTCCCAGAACTGCACCGATGCCGCTATCCTCCCCAATGAACTGATTGACTTCACAGACACGCCGGAAGTAACGGTCGATCTCACGAATAGTATTGTGAACACATCCGGCAATGGCAGTCTCGGCGTGCATGTTCTTGGGACCAATGCTCATGCCACGCTGACAGACGTCGATATCACAACAGC
>NZ_JAJAWH010000096.1 GCF_020531965.1 Pseudorhizobium xiangyangii
TTTTCTTGAGTTGAAAGGAAACCGGAATGCCGAAGCAGAAGAATTTTACCAAGGAATTTGAGATCGAGGCGGTGCGTTTGGCGCAGACGAGCGGTCGGACCCAGCGCGAGATCGCACCGGACCTGGGCGTCGGCCTGTCGACGCTGGTGCGCTGGATCGGCCGTAGCCGTGACCGGGCGATGGATGCTCCGACAGGAGCCGCTGCCGGCGAAGACATGGCGGCCGAACTGAAGCGGTTACGCCGGGAGAATGAAATTCTGCGGTAGGAACGCGAGATACTAAAGCGTGCCGCGACTTTTTTCGCCAAGGAAGGAAGTCGATGAAGTTTCGGTTCATCGACTAGGCGAAAAAAGAATTCCCTGCATACCGTCTCTGCAAGGTTCTGGGCGTCAGCCAGAGCGGTTATTTCTCCTGGAAGGACCGGCCAGCAAGCCATCGGCAGCGCGAGGACATGGTGATGCTGGCGCATGTGCGCTCTGCCTATGCGCTTTCTCACGAGACCTACGGTAGCGCGCGCATGACGCGGGAATTGCAGGATAGCGGCTTTGCCATCGGACGACAACGAACTGTCCGGCTCATGCGCGAGAATGGCCTGCATGCCCGGCAAAAGCGGCGGTTCAAGCGCACGACGGACAGCCAGCATGCCTTTCCGGTAGCCCCCAATATCATCGATCAGGATTTTGCAGCGACTGGGCCAAACCAGAAATGGGGTGTTGATATTTCCTACGTCTGGACCCGCGAGGGCTGGCTCTATCTTGCCGTCGTCATCGACCTATTCTCTCGCTGCGTCGTCGGCTGGGCTATCGGTGACCGGCTCCTTCGCGAACTGGCAATCAATGCTCTTCGAAAAGCCATTGTCATGCGTCGTCCAAAGCCTGGCCTGATCCATCATTCCGACCGCGGCAGTCAATATTGCTCCATTGACTATCAGGCGCTGCTTGGCATCAAAGGAATTGTGATCTCGATGTCAGGCAAGGGAAATTGCTATGACAACGCCATGGTCGAAACCTTCTTCAAGACGTTGAAATCAGAGCTGATCTGGCGGACCATCTATCAGACGCGAAACCATGCCGAAATTGCCATTGCCCGCTACATCGACGGCTTCTACAATCCCACGCAGCGGCACTCGGCGCTTGAATATTTAAGCCCCGCGAAGTTCGAGAGACTGGCCGCATGATCTGAAAATG
>NZ_JAJAWH010000097.1 GCF_020531965.1 Pseudorhizobium xiangyangii
ATAATCACAGACCACGACCTTCTGGCCCGCCAAGGGGCTGGATATCTCGGTCGGATCGAGAATGAACAGCACTTTGTCGTAGCGCAGCGTCAATGATTGCGACAGGGTACGGACTTCCTTGCGGCACATGGCGCCATCAAGGTTCTCATGGTCGGCCAGCGCTCGGTGCATGTCCTTCGGATTGCGCGGCGGTTTGCCAAAGCGACGATTGAAGTCGGCCATGAACTCAGGCGCATAGGCATTGGCTGCCTCGATCGTGTCGATACCGCGAAGCCGCATCTCCTTCACCAGCCGATCTTGCAATGTCTGATTGGCACGCTCCACCCGGCCCTTGGCCTGCGGAGTGTTGGCGCAGATAATGTCGATGTTCAGCTCATAGAGTGCCCGACCGAACTGCGTCAGACCACTCGTGCGGTCTTTATCCGATGCATGGGTGGAGCGAAAGACGCCGTGCTTGTCGCTGTAGAAGGCCAACGGCTTGCCCCATTGCTGCAAATAGGCCTTCGTCGCATGCAGATAGTCGAACGTATTCTCTGAGCCAGCAAATCGAAGATGTAAAAGCTTTCCTGTCGCGTCATCGATATAGACGAGCAGGGCGCATTTTGGCCCGCGGTTCTCGAACCACCAGTGATGCGACCCATCGATCTGCACCAGTTCGCCAAAGCAGTCGCGCCGGCCGCGTGGCTGGAAAACGCGCTTCTTGCGTTCTCGGCGTGAGACCCAGATACCAGCCTCGGTCATCCATTGTCGCAGCGTCTCCTTGGCGACAGAGATCCGGTGCAGCTCGATCAGCTTCTCACGCGCCAGTGTCGGACCGAAATCCAGATAACGTTCGCGGATCAGATCCAGTGCCGCATTGCGAAACTCCTCGCTATGGCGCCGGTTACTTGGGCGCGATCGCTTCTTGGAAACAAGGCCAGCCGGACCATCCCGGTCATAAGCCTGCAGCAGCCGATGGACCTGACTTCGACTGAGGTCGAGCAGCTCGGCGGACTGGACAACGCTCAGGCGTTCGTCACGGATCTTTTGGATGACTTCGAGGCGATGCAATTCTTTCTGAGACATGGTGATTAAGCAGGACATGACGACTCCGACCGCTCATGGTCTCGACCAGGCTGAAGGTCGTCATCCTTGCTCCCAACGTTGGCTTTGACCAG
>NZ_JAJAWH010000098.1 GCF_020531965.1 Pseudorhizobium xiangyangii
TGCTGGTTCCAGATTGAATGCAACGCTGGCGGGAAATCTACATGAGCTTGCTCTCCATATCCAATAGATGCCGGCTGAAGATCTCCTTCGGTGTCTGGAACCCCAAGCACTTGCGCGGCGTATCGTTGAGCCGATCACACAAAGAGCGGATCTCCTGATTGCTCACATCCAACACAATGGTCTCCGACGGCAGATAGCGGCGGACCCGCTTGTTCGTGTTCTCGACCGTGCCTTTCTGCCACGGCGCTTGCGGGTCACAGAACCAGGCAGACGTCCCCATGCCGATCTGCAGCTCGCGCCACGAGATGAACTCCAGGCCTCGGTCGAACGTCAGGCTTTGCCGGGCTTGCGCGGGTAGGGGAGCGAGATGGCTGATCAACTGGTTCATGATCGGCTTCGACCGCCGGTCGTTGTTGCGGAACAGAACCGTATAGCGGCTCTTACGCTCGACCACGGTGGCAATGTTTGCGGATCCGTGCTCCTTCCTGAAGATCATCAGATCCGCTTCCCAGTGGCCGAATTGGCTGCGGGAGTTTATGCAGTCCGGCCTGTTGCGAATGGCGCATGCCACCGGGAAGACAAGGCTTCTCGGCTTTCGCGCATATCTGGGACGTCGCTTTCGCCGTCGCTCTGGTAAATAACGGGCAAGTTGCTGATCCTGGCCTTCGGGAGAATAGACATACTGATAAATCGTCTCGTGGCTCAATCGGACAGACGATCCGCCGACAAGCCTCAGGCGTCCAGAGATCTGTTCCGGCGACCAGCCTTCCTTCAAGCGATCAACCACAGCGGCACACAGGTGCGGATCGCGCAACAGTTTGCGATACCGCCTGCGGCGATCAACGGCCATCTGTTGTGCCGTCACATGCCAATAACCTTGCGCGATCGGAACGTCACGATCGCACCAGAAATTCCTTCGCAGTTCACGGCAGATCGTCGCGCGGTCTCGGCCAAGAGTACGTGCGATCTCAGCCTGACTGAATTTCTTCTCATGCATCCGCGCGATGACGCGGCGTTCGTCCATACTCAACTGCACAAAAGAGCGGGCCATTCCATCCTCCTGAAACCATGGCCATTATTCTCTACGTTGCATTTGAAAATGGAATCTGCC
>NZ_JAJAWH010000099.1 GCF_020531965.1 Pseudorhizobium xiangyangii
CCCAGCGTCGATATCGTCGTGTCGGTCAGCTGTATCTGGCCAGCGCGGGCAGCAGATGCCCCCCACGAAAAATCGTTCTGTGTTGAGATAACCAGCCCGTCCGAGGCGCGGATCGCCGCGCCATCCTCTGCCACAAGACCAAAGCTATTTATTCCTGTGGTGGTGATGGAGCCGCCGGACAGCGTGATGCTGCCGTTGGAGCCGGCATATGCTCCGAATGCATTTGTGCCACCCGTCGTGATCTCAAGCGGACCGGTTGTGAAAATGTTCCCACCATTTATGGCTGTCAGTACGGTTTCGGAGGTGCCGGTGGTGCTCAGGGCGCCGCCCTCCACAACCACTGTGTCGCCGTCTGCAATATACTGCTGGGCTGCTGCCGGCGCAGCAAGCACCGACACAATCGCGGTCGAAAGAGAGAGGCGGCGGAGGGAGATTCGGGTAGAGGATTGCGTTCTTGCTTTGGTCATGATCATTTGATCCGATTGCTGCCCTTGCGCAAGCGCAACGGTTGTTAAAAAGGCGCACAGCGTCAGCAACCGCTCTCATCGAGTGCGGCCGGTCTGTCGATGTGGATCTAAGAGAAGCCGGACGGTTCCGGTCCGGGTTACTTCACAAGGTCAGAGGCGCGTTCAAGGGCGGCCTGGAAACCAGCCAGCGATATGGAGAACTCGGTCGCCTTGCCCTCGTTGTTCGTCGTTTTGACGGTCATCGCCTTGCCCTTGGCAAGCCCCGCGACCATTTTGTCGTCTGCCGTGACGTTGACGATGCACCCTGCATAAAGACAGGTACGGAAGGGCCTGGGCTCCATTGCCTTGTTGCCGTCGATCTGCAGAACGGCACCGTCCACCAGATTGAGCCCGAGGGGCAGTACCAGGACGCCTTCGAGGCCTTTGGCGTTGCGCTGAAACTCGATTGCGAGGACGCGTTGGCTGGGGCCGTTCGTCACCTGACGAACCTGTTCCTGCTGCAAGATGCAGCTCTTCACGTCTTCATCGCCGCTTTTGCCGGTACTGCAGATCACGGTCCAGTCGCCGTGCTGCTCGCGCAACGAGGACGCTCCGTGGGGGAAGGGGCCACCGGC
>NZ_JAJAWH010000100.1 GCF_020531965.1 Pseudorhizobium xiangyangii
CTGCTGCCCATGTGCCAGCAGCCCTATCATCTGCATATCCGCCGCATCGATCCGACCAGAAACATGGCCCGCTTCTACGAGCTATCGATCTCGACGACCCTGTTCGGAAATGTCTCCCTGACGAGAAGCTGGGGCAGGATTGGCACGCGGGGCCAGAGCCGTGTGCATCTGTGCGAGACTGAGCAGCAAGCCGTCGTGCTCTTCCTCGATCTCCTGAAGCGGAAGCGCAAAAGGGGCTACCGCAGCCGGTTGAGCACCGACTGCGATAGCGATGGCCAGCCTCATGCCGCCGTGTCGTCCTGAAGTGTGTGAAGATAGTCGGCAGCAGCCTGTGCCTTCGATGCAGCTCGAAAAATCATCCGCCTGTCCTGGCGCATGACGGCAAGCCAGCTGGCGAGATAGGAAGCACTCTCCTCGCGAACTTCAGCGGTGATCTGCAGGTCGCAGCACAGGAAGCATGCGGTCATCTCGGCGACCAGTTCCTCGAAATGATAGGAGGCCTTGCGCTTGTCGGCGGTTTCCAGCCGGTCGAGGCGATGGGAAGCCCCTGTCCAATGGGTCAGTTCGTGCAGGGTCGTGCTGTAGAAGCTCTGCGATGATGAGAAGGCGGCAAACGGTGGCATGCGGATCAGGTCGAGTGCCGGTACATAGCAGGCGCGACTGCCACCATGGACAATGCGGGCTTGCGTCTTTGCGATAAAGGCATCGACGGCGGCCATACGGTCCTCCTGTGGCTGCGCCTCAGGTCGAACATGAAACTCCTCGGGCAGGCCTTCGATCTGTGAGACGTTGAAGACGCTGTAGCTCTTGAGAAAGGGGATCTGACGTTCCTCGTCGTCACTGGCACCATCGGATGATGGTTCGGCTCGGGTGATGGTGCCGTATTTGACGATCAGCGTGCCCTGCTCGCCCTTGCGGACCTGGCCACCGAGCTCCTGGGCCTGGCGGTAGGTCATGAAGCGGTCGTGCTCGAAGCCGTTCGTGGCTGATGCCATCCAGAGCAGCAGGATGTTGATACCGCGGTAGGGTTCGCCATTGGCACGCAGTGGTCGGGCGAAGG
>NZ_JAJAWH010000101.1 GCF_020531965.1 Pseudorhizobium xiangyangii
GTTGTCCCAGTTGTAGCTGGCGCCGATCCCGACGCCGCCCCAGAGCCGATCGTTGCGGCTGGCGAAGGTCTCGCCAGCAACCGCCACCTTCGTCCCGTCAAGGAACTCGTAGTAGAGGTTGCCGATACCGTAGAGGCTGGTTCGGTTGATCAGCCTGTTGTCATTTGACCAGGCGTTCTGACGCTCGATCCGCAGGCCAAGGCGGCCCTGCAGACTGTCTCCACGATCGAGGCCGACATCAGCGCCATAGGCGTCACGGAAGCTGTTGAAGTCTACTTCGGAATAGACCAGCTGCGCCTGTGGCGTTACCGACCATCCATCTTCAAGTGCAATCCGTTTGCCACCTTCCACCGACAGGGCATAGCCAAAGCCGTCATTGCCCCGCACCAGCCGCGGCTGGGTGATGTCATCGGCCCTGGAGGTCAAGTTGCTGTCGTACCAGGTCAGTTGCGCTTGCCCGTCGACATAGACGCCATTGTCACCATACCAGGTCAGCGTGCCACCAAAGCCATAACCGTTGGTATTGATGTCGCCATCGCCGAAGAAGGACGAGACATCCGCGGAGGCATGTCCATAATGGACCGTCAGCCCCCCGAGCAATCGACCTGCCTCACTCTCGTACAGCATGCCGTCAAAGCCTGCCTGCATCCGGAACAGATCGAGGTCGTAATTGGTCGACGAGGTCGAGCGGTTCGGTTCGAAGCGGGTATGGCTACCTTCGATACGGCTCCATATACCGTTCTGCTCAGTCGCCCCACCAGAGGTCGTGCCGGTTCCTTCAACAAGCAATTCCGGCCAGTAGCGATTACCGACACGCTGCTGCAGCGTCGGCAATCCGTTCAGCGCTTGCAGCACCTGCGGATAGGCCTCGTAAAGAGGCACGGTTGCCGCATATCGGGAACCTTCAGGCAAGCTTGGCTCACCCGGTCCCGGCACTCCCGGGACTCCGGGCTCCTCTTCAAGCGTCGAGCGCAGATACCAGTCACCATCAGCCGGATCGATGATACCGTTCTGGTGCAACGTATAGGCATATGCGCCAC
>NZ_JAJAWH010000011.1 GCF_020531965.1 Pseudorhizobium xiangyangii
TCTCATCACGAAAACAAACGGCCCTTGAGCCGATCTCAAGCGCCGCCCAAAAAGCGGCGCTTTTGCTGTGTAATGGGAAAAGTTCAGGGTATGCTTGTCGTGCGTCCCTTACTCGAGACAAATCGCCTCCGGCAATTTGCTCGGCACTACGCATAAACCGCAACGCGGTTTACGCAATCGCGATAAATCCAAAAGGGATTTACGCTTAACGCGGGGTGGAGCAGCCCGGTAGCTCGTCAGGCTCATAACCTGAAGGCCGCAGGTTCAAATCCTGCCCCCGCAACCAAAACAATCAAACAATCAAACAATCAAACCCAAAAAAGCCCCGCATGGGGCCGTTTGCGTTGCTCACATCTCCACATCCAGCCCGGAAAACAGGTCGTGCAGGGAAGCGCGCTTCTGACGTGTCGTGGAAAGTCCATTCCACCGGGTTCGAAGCCCCATCGTCACGCTGGGTAAAAAAGTGATCCCGGCGGCCTGCAAATTTGCCCACGCAAAAGCCGAAGCCCATGGGGCGGCCGACACCAACTCCGGCCCGGAATTGACTTCCGACGCCTGTCATGTGCACGATGGCTATATTAGCGTCAGCCTCACTTGCCGAGGCCACTGTTCACTTGGAGAATTCCTCACGGTCAGATCGGGTGTCTATATGCGAGATGATGTTGCGCGGATCTTTATCGGGTTCGATTCAAAGGAAGTCGTAGCTTACCACGTCCTATGCCAGAGCATCCTGGAACACTCATCCATCCCCGTGGCATTTTCGCCGATTGTGCTAGATAACCTCCGGGGCATATTCACCAGGGAACGCAACCCTCTTCAGTCCACCGAATTTTCCTTTTCCAGATTTCTTGTCCCCTATCTCAGCAACTTTGAAGGATGGTCGATCTTCATGGACTGCGACATGCTGGCGCGAGCCGATATCGCAGAACTCTGGTCGTTGAGGGATGAGATGTACTCGGCCATGTGCGTGAAGCACGATTATGTGCCGAAGGTGGAGACAAAGTTTCTCGGGCAGACGCAGACGAAATACGAGAAAAAAAACTGGTCGAGCATGATCCTGTTCAACAATGCCAAATGCACGGCGCTGTCGAAGGATTACGTGAACACAGCAACAGGCCTGCAATTGCATCAGTTTAAGTGGCTCGGTAGCGAAGAGCAGATCGGCGAGATCCCGGTCACCTGGAACTATCTGGTCAACGAATATGAGCACAGGACGGATGCCCGCCTTGTGCATTTCACCGATGGCGGCCCGTATTTCGAGGACTACAAAAACGACGACTATGCGGGGGAGTGGTTCGCCCTGCGCGATCGCGTTGTTTCGGTGCAGGAAAAAGTGAGCCAGCCGGCGCAGTAGGATCATGAGCACCATCGAATCCGGAGGAAATCCCGAAGCGAAGAGCATCTCGGGGCTCACTCTATCTGACGATTGGCGCAGGGTTCTGGCACCTTATTCCCACATCGTCCTGGTGGCTAACAGTACAATCGTGAATGTTGCCGATATTGTACGGGAATATCCACCCACAGCGCTCTTCGTGTTTTTCAACAAGGTCTACAAGATTCTGGACGAGCCCTTTGAAGGCAACGCCGTTCTTGTCTCACGAGCACAGCCCAACGGCGCCAATATCGTTTACCGGGGTGAGGTTGGGGAGGTCGTGTCCTTTTTCGAGAAGGCAAACTTCCTGGGGATCATGAACATCCGGCTGGGCCAGGAGGAGAAGCTGAATTCTGCAGCCGACTTCAATGGGGAGCCGACCGCCCATCTAGACCTCGTCGGGCTTTGCCAGGATTTCTATACGGAAGGCAAGCTCCCCACCAGCGGCTTCGCAATGGCATTGTGGCTTGCCGATCTGGGGATCCCGGCGTCGATCGTTCTCGCAGGCTTTTCGGCCAGGCGCAGCGAGAAATGGCGGCTGGTCTCAGTTCATGACTGGAACCTGGAGCAGACCTTCCTTCGGACGTTTGCGCGGCTAGGAAGGATAGATCTTCACGGCGGCATCGAACAGAATGCCTATAAGAACCTCGCAAAACGCTTTCCTGAAATTTCGGCAGAAGACATTGCGCTATCCGCAGCTGAAGTACTGTCCGAAAGGCTTGCAGATACGAATGCTGAAGTTGATAAGCTCATCTCGCTCACCAACATCATCAGGGCCGGCGATAATTTCCTGCGCCGCCTGAAGCCGCGCATGTTCAAGAAGCGCTCGTAGGCCTAGGAACAAGTTATGGAAGCATGGCACGCTGGCGGAGCTGCTAGCTTGGGACCTGACCACGCCAAAGGGGAACTCCCGTTGCCGAAGCGACCTCGGCATCGGCAGTGAATACCGGATACCGGCGTGCCATCAGCCTTTGCAGTACCGCGCTATCCATATCACTGTGAAACCGCGGCAGATTTGATTGATTGTAAGCGTGCCCGGTCGCCTTGGGGTTGATTCCTGTCACGATCACCGCAGGCGCTCCGTTGTGGAGAGCGAACAGGATGGCGTTGATGCCGTTCGAGCACTTGGCTTCTGTTTCCAGCTCGACAGTCCTGAACCCCGAGACGCGATCCAGCAGTGCCATTCGTTGATAGCGATTGACGATATGGAGATGCTCGTACTGATAATTGAAGTCTCGCAGCCCTTCCTGCAGCGCCGGCATACCGTTACGCCACAGAAGGACGTGAAGCTCGCCAGTACGCCGGCCGTCGAGCACGCGCCGCACTTCGACGGCGTTGGTGTTCGTTCCCCGTATCTGGTTGAACATCATGAAGGTGATATCGGGAGCATTCACGCCCCAGTTCTCGGTTACGATCTGCGAACCATTGACGGAAATCACGCGGTAGCTCCGATCGAAACCGACTGGTTTGTTCGATACAGGCGCAGACCCGACCACGACGACCGGTCCTTCAAGAGAAACGGAACTTAAAGGGGGCGAAGGCCGCGTGAGCGAGTACTTCAGGTGGCGATAGAGACGAATCCTTGCATCGTTTAAGAACGCCATTCGTCACCTTCGAGCACGACGAGTTGCAGCGGGCCGCTTCCGCACATCATCGGTCACCCCCGCAGGAGGGTCAAGCACCCGATGAGGGCTCGCCACGGCCATCGTCCGTTCTCCGCTGCGGCTTGCATCGACCGCCTGAATAGGGTTGGTTCTCTTCAGTGAGGGCAGACTGGACACGATGACCGCACCGCAGATCGGGATATTTCTTTTACTGGGCGTGATGCTGATCGGCTTCGCGCTGGGCAGGTTCCGATATGAACTGGTCGCCCTCTTGGGTCTGGCGGCAGGTGTGCTTTTCGGATTCGTGCCGACAGGCGCGGTCTTCGCGGGCTGGTCCAGCCCGACGGTCATCACAGTCATCGAGATCCTGCTGATCGTTCAGGCGCTCGGAAACTCGCAGGTCATCGGCGGGGCCTCCACGGCACTTGAGTGGCTTGGCAATGATCGCCGACGCATAGTGCTCTCGCTTTGCGGGCTTGGCGCCTTCCTCTCTGCCTTCATGAACAATATCGGCGCCTTGGCGCTGGTCATGCCTTTGGCGGTGTCGGCAACAGAGCGGTATTCGGTCACGCTTCGCGAAATACTCATGCCGCTGTCGTTTGCCACGCTTCTCGGTGGTCTGGGCACAGTGGTCGGCACGCCTGCCAATCTCATCGGAAGCGAGTTGATCGCGGTAACGCGCGGTTATCCTGTCGGCTTTTTCGAAATCGGCGCGATCGGCGTGCCCCTGACCCTCGCCGGTCTGGGCTACATTTTCCTTACCACGGCGAGCGGCCGCGCTGATGCGATGGCGACGGAGCGGCAGAACGCCGAGGACACGCGCTTGGTTGTCATGGAAGCCCGGCTGCCTGCAGGCTCGGTTATGATCGGCCAGAGCATTGAGGCTCTTCATGCCGAACATCGGATCACGGTCCATAACATTGTGCGCGACAACCGTTTTGTCTTTGGCGCTGCCAGCCGCATTGTCATGGTCGGGGACGTGCTGGTCATGACTGCGCCCAGGCAGGTAGCCGACCAGGCGGTTGCCTCCAGGATGCTGGCTCTTCCAGGAGACCGGAGAGCCCCGCCCGATACCGTGCGCGTCGATGCCGTGGTCCTTCCTGACAGCATCTATGTGGGATCGCCGGTGGAGAACCTGTTCGCCGGTCAAACGGGTATTGTGGTTCAGGCGGTCGGTATTACGTCACGGCGAATCGAGGGGCGGCTGGCGGATGTCCAGCTGGCGGTTGGGGATGTGCTTGCGATCCGTGGCGCGCCTGCAGCGATTGAGGAGGAGTGCACGGAAAGTGGCTTGCTGCAGGTGGCGACGGTTCCCCAGCCGGCCGAGCAGAAGTCGGACCTCGTTCCCGTCGCCGTTTTTGTCGCGGGCATCGTCGCAACCGCGGTCGTCGGTGTGGAACCAGCACTCGCCTTCGGCGCGGTGGTCCTGGTGCTTGCCCTATTGGGCCGGCTATCCATCCGGCGTGGGCTGGAAAGCATGCATTGGCCGAGCATCATCATGCTGGCATCCATGATACCGCTTGGCTCGGCGGTCGCGACCACGGGCGCTGCGACGGCGTTGGCGGATCTGATCCTTGTCGCTGTTCCGGAAAGCAGCGGTATGATGCTAACGGCCGTCATGCTGCTCCTGGCTGTTTTGCTCACCCCGTTTGTCAATAACCCTTCGACCGTCCTGATCCTTGCGCCGATCGGAATTGCGGTGGCGGAACGCTACGGGGTGCCGACCGAGCCGGTCATCGTCGCCATCACGGTTGGCGCTTCGCTGGATTTCATGACCCCGTTCGGGCACCACAACAACACCTTGGTTATGGGAGTGGCCGGCTACAGCTTTCTCGACTTCCTGCGTCGGGGTGCGCCGCTCGTCCTTCTGAGCGTATGTGTAACGCTGGCCTGCCTGCAGTTCCTTTAGCTTGCCTGGTTCCGGGCATAGCCTCCCATAAGAAGGTGGCGTTCCGCCGTGGGGCGGTGCCGCTCCAGCTGAGCGGCACCGTCTTCGAAGGAGAGCGAAAATTCAGACCGGAATATCTCCGCCAGGTGCCACTTGTCTCGGGCGTTGCCTTGGCGGACGCGCGCGACGGCCTGCATCAACTCGGCGATGACGAGGATCGTCCGATGGGCTTCCGCTAGAGAAATTGTAGCAGAGGGGAGCACGATCACCGGGATTTTCGACGTTCGCAGCGTCGTGCCGTTTCGCCAGAGCAAAAAGTTGCGCCAGTCTGCGGCGCGGACAACAAAGCCGTCGGTAATGAGTTCGGTTACATATGTGTTCACCGTGGTCGACCGGCAGGGAGCGGCGCTGACAGGTGCCGTCGTCATGCAGAGAAGCACGCGCAGATGCCAAGGCACGACGATTATGGCGTTGCAATCCTTGGCCCCGACGCTTTGTCTTGCGTGGTCTGCTCGTGTCGCATTGTGGTGAGACATGGCGTTACCATATTATCTCTATCGTGATACTAGTCTAATGTGAACGGTTGGAATTGCTAGCCATGCCTTGCGTTATGGCGAATCCACCGGAGCACCACGGAGGAGGCCCGAGACATGAGAAGCGCATGATTTCGCAAAAGGCCAGATATGCGTTGAGAGCACTCATCGCTCTTGCGCGCTCGGAAGAAGACTGCCCCAGGACGATTTCCGAAATCGCGATCGTACAGAAGATCCCGAAAAAGTTTCTCGAGCAGATCATGCTGGATCTCAAGCACCAGGGGCTTGTTGCCAGCCGGCGCGGCAAACAGGGCGGCTATCTCCTGCTCAGGCCGGCGGACAAGATCACGTTCGGAGAGATACTGCGCATCATCGATGGGCCTATCGCGCCACTGCCCTGCTTGTCGCAGACGGCCTATCGCCGTTGCGCGGATTGTGACGGCGAGAGCCTGTGCGACGTCCGCGACGTCTTTCAGAATGTTGCGGATGCAACTCGAGAGATCCTGTTTTCGACGACGATCGCCGACGCCATTGCCGGTTCGACACCAGAGGATTTGCTGCAGGTATAGCGACGGATGGTGCCATCCATCTGAATTTGGTTTATCCTGATGCCTCGTCAAATAGGCGCGTTCTTCTATTTTGTTTCTGTCTGTTGGTTTGTGAATTGCGCGCAGGATTGCCGAAGGGAAACACTTTTTCGCTGCTCCTATTGGTAGTTGACCATCTCTATAAGGTAGGTAGTCTTTTGCCATCCACGGAGGGAAGACGATGTCTAAATATATTCAAGCACTCGGTGCGCTTGCACTCAGTCTGTCTTTGACAGTCGGGGTTTTCGTTCCTGCGCACGCGGAAACGCAGCTCCTGAACGTGTCCTATGACCCTACACGCGAGCTCTATAAGGATTTCAACGCGGCGTTCGCCAAGCACTGGAAGGCGGAGACGGGCGAGGATGTCACGATTCAGCAGTCGCATGGCGGTTCCGGCAAGCAGGCCCGTTCCGTCATCGATGGACTGGAGGCCGACGTCGTGACGCTGGCGCTCGAAAGCGATATCAATGCCATAGTCGATAACAGCGGCAAGATTGCTGCCGACTGGCGGGGTCGTCTGCCGAACAACTCCTCGCCATATACCTCGACGATCGTCTTCCTGGTTCGCAAGGGCAACCCGAAGGGCATCCTCAACTGGGGCGACCTGGTCAAGGACGACGTGCAGATCGTGACGCCGAACCCGAAGACCTCCGGTGGCGCCCGCTGGAACTATCTTGCCGCCTGGGCCTGGGCGAACGAGGAGTACAAGGGCGATCAGGAGAAGATCAAGGCTTACGTCGCTGATCTCTATAAGCACGCTCCCGTTCTCGACACCGGCGCACGCGGTTCGACGGTGACCTTCGCGCAACGTCAGATCGGCGACGTCCTGCTCGCCTGGGAAAACGAAGCCTATCTGGCGGGCGAGGAATTCGGTGAGGATGCATTCGACATCGTTGTTCCGCCGATCTCCATCCTGGCTGAGCCGCCGGTTGCTGTCGTTGACGCCAACGTCGATGCTAAGGGCACCCGCAAAGTTGCTGAAGCCTATCTTCAGTACCTCTATTCGGACGAAGGCCAGAACCTCGCAGCCAAGCATTTCTACCGTCCGTCCAAGCCGGATGTCGTGGATCCTGAACTTCTGAAGGCGCTGCCGGACGTGAAGCTCGTCACTATCGACGATCCGCTCTTCGGCGGTTGGAAGAAGGCACAGCCCGAGCATTTTGGCGACGGCGGGATCTTCGACCAGATCTACAAGCCAGGCAACTAAGGGCGAACTGGATCACGCATGGCCGATACCACTGCCGTTTCAGGACAGTGGCGACTGAAGCAGCCGAGCATCATCCCCGGTTTCGGGATGACGCTCGGCTTTTCCCTCGCTTACCTGTCCCTCATCATTCTCATTCCCATCGCTGGCCTGATCTGGCGCAGCGCATCGCTGGGCTGGTCCGGCTTCTTTTCGGTTCTTGCCGATACGCGCACCCAGGACGCTCTCTTCATCAGCTTTGGAACCGCCTTCGTGGCGGCTTTGATCAACGCAATCTTTGGCGTGATCGTTGCCTGGATTCTCGTCCGCTACGAGTTCCCGGGGCGTCGCCTGATAGACGCGATGGTCGATCTTCCCTTCGCTCTGCCAACGGCGGTCGCAGGCATAGCGCTTGCGACGCTCTATGCGCCAAAGGGATGGATAGGCTCACTTTTCATGCCCTTCGATCTGCGCATCGCGTTTACGCCGCTCGGCATCATCGTCGCCCTTGTCTTCATTGGGCTGCCCTTCGTGGTCCGGACCGTTCAGCCGGTCATGGAGGAAATCGATCGCGAAGTTGAGGAAGCTGCCGCCACGCTCGGCGCCAACCGTTTCCAGACCATCACCCGCGTGCTCCTGCCGGGCCTGATGCCGGCAATCCTGACGGGGTTCGCGCTCGCATTTGCGCGTGGGGTCGGCGAATATGGCTCGGTTATATTCATCGCCGGCAACATTCCCTATGTCTCCGAGATTGCTCCGCTTCTGATCGTTATCCGGCTGGAGGAATTCAACTATGCCGGGGCAACGGCAATCGCCACCATCATGCTCCTGATTTCCTTCACGATGCTACTCGTCATCAATCTCATTCAGGCCTGGAGCCGCCGGAGGTACGGTCATGGTTGAAGATATCCACATGACAAATGCCATCGTCGGCGAGCCTCCGGAGTTTCGCAACCCGGCCAGCGAAAGTCCGGCGGCGAAGGCTGCGTTGATCCTTGCAGCGCTGGTTTTCCTGACTTTCTTTCTGTTCCTGCCGCTGGTCTCGGTCTTTGTGGAAGCCTTCCGCAAGGGCGCCGGGGAGTATCTGGCAGCACTTGCCGAGCCGGACGCGGTTTCCGCCATCAAACTGACCTTGCTGGTGGCTGCCATATCGGTGCCGCTCAACCTTGTCTTCGGACTGGCCGCCGCCTGGGCGATTGCCAAATTCGAGTTCAAGGGCAAGGCGTTCCTGATCACACTGATCGACCTTCCGTTCTCGATTTCTCCGGTTATCTCCGGCCTGGTCTACGTCCTGCTGTTTGGATCTCATAGCCTGCTCGGGCCCTGGCTGAAGAGCTACGGCATCGAGATTCTGTTTGCGGTGCCGGGCATTGTGCTGGCAACGGTCTTCGTGACGTTCCCATTCGTCGCGCGGGAGCTCATACCGCTGATGGAAGATCAGGGGACTGGCGACGAGGAGGCGGCGCTGTCGCTCGGCGCTTCGGGCTGGCAGACCTTCTGGTACATCACCCTGCCGAATATCAAGTGGGGCCTGCTCTACGGCGTCCTGCTTTGTAATGCGCGTGCCATGGGTGAATTCGGTGCCGTCTCGGTCGTGTCGGGACACATCCGGGGACTTACCAACACCATGCCGCTTCATGTCGAGATCCTCTATAACGAGTATAATTTCGTCGCGGCCTTCGCGGTGGCGTCGCTGCTTGCGCTTCTGGCGCTGGTAACCCTCGCACTCAAGACGGTTCTCGAACTGCGGTTCGGAGCCGGTAATACCGGCGGCAAGCATTGAAAGGCCCAGCGTCTATGGAAGTCAGCATCAAGAACATACGCAAGGAATTCGACCGGTTTGCCGCACTCAACGATGTCTCGCTGAACATCGCGTCCGGTGAACTGATCGCATTGCTAGGGCCTTCGGGCTCTGGCAAGACAACTCTGCTACGACTTATCGCCGGGCTGGATTTTCCGACGGCCGGCAAGATCTACTTCGGGGACGAGGATGCATCCCACCGAAGCGTACAGGATCGCAATGTCGGCTTCGTGTTTCAGCACTACGCTCTTTTCCGGCACATGACCGTCGCCGAGAACATCGGATTCGGCCTGAAGGTCCGTTCAGGTGCAAGCCGCCCGCCGAAGTCGGAGATCCGTCGCCGGGTCTCGGAATTGCTCGAAATGGTCCAGCTTTCCGGTCTTGAGGATCGCTATCCCAACCAGCTCTCGGGCGGCCAGCGGCAGCGCGTCGCTCTTGCCCGCGCCATGGCCATCGAACCACGCATCCTGTTGCTCGACGAGCCGTTCGGGGCGCTCGATGCAAAGGTGCGCAAGGAACTGCGCCGCTGGCTGCGGGAATTTCACGACAGGACAGGACACACGACGGTCTTCGTGACGCACGACCAGGAAGAGGCGCTTGAGCTTGCCGACCGGGTGGTGGTGATGAGCGGTGGCAAGATCGAACAGGTCGGGTCCGCCGACGACGTCTATGACCGCCCCGGCTCGCCCTTCGTCTTTTCCTTCATCGGGGAATCCTCGCATCTGCCAATCACGTTAAGGGGCGGCCAGATTCTGTTCCAGGGGCAATCGATAGGCGTCGTGTCCGAGAGTGGTGAGGGTGCGGGCGAGCTTTTCTTCCGCCCTGAGGATGTGCAGTTGGTGGACGCCGCAGACGCCCTCTACGGAAAGGTCACGGCATGTCGGCGTCTGGCCGGCACCCGCATCGCCGAGATCGACATCGCCAATGAGGGCAATGCTCCCTATCACGTCGAGATCGAGGTTCCGCTTTATGAGCCCGTGGCGCTGGGCAGCGATCTCCGTTTTCGCCCGACGCGATGGAAGGTCTTCCCAGGCTGACGGCACGCCGATCCATAGCAGGCCAGATCCTTTCTTGGTTTAAGCGTACTCCAAGCCTCGTTCACTGAAACTATTGGCGGCCATTCCGGTTGGACCGGAAAGCATCTTCGGGATGGAATGGCCGCGATGTCCGATTTCGATTACGCACGCCATCGGATGATAGAAGCACATATCATCCGGCGTGGCCTGACGGAGCCAAGGCTCGTGGAGGCGATGCGAAGCGTGCCGCGGGAAGCCTTTGTCGGGGCAGGCCTCCAGGAGTTCGCCTACGCGGACGCCCCGCTCTCCATCGGCCAGGGCCAGACAATTTCGCAACCCTTCATCGTCGCGCTGATGATCGAGCGGGCGACTATCGCCGCGGACGATGTGGTCCTCGAGGTTGGAACCGGTTCGGGTTATGCGGCGGCGGTCGCCAGCCGCCTCGCTCAGGATGTCTACACGATCGAACGCATTCCCGCACTTGCCGAGGAGGCGGAAGACCGGTTGCAGCGCCTGGGCTTCGGCAACATCCATGTCAGGATAGGCGACGGCACGCGGGGATGGCCGGAGGTGGCACCCTTCGATGTCATTCTTGTTACCGCAGGTGGTCCTTCGGTTCCACCGACCTTGAAGGGGCAACTCGCCATCGGCGGACGACTTATCCTGCCGGTCGGTTCCGAAAGCGAGCAACGCCTGATACGGATCACCAGAACCGGGGCAACAACGTTCGATGAGGTGGATCTCGGCGGCGTACGTTTCGTGCCACTGATAGGGAAGGAAGGTTGGTGAACATCGACCAACTCTTCCGAGCGGTAGGGCGACGAGTTGATGCGGAGGATCGGCATTGGAAACTCGTGGTGCATTCCTCTAGAAGGGCTCTTGGAACAGCTTTAGGACGAAAGACCTTGATGGCGGAACAGCTAGCAAAACCCAGCAAGGAACAGGTTCTGGATTTGATTGAGGCAAAGCTCGAGAGCGCCACTCTTGAACAGGTGTCGCTGTCCGAAGTGGCCCAGGAACTCGGGGTCACGTCCCGCTCGATCTTCAAGCAGTTCCGGACCAAGTTTGAGATTGCCGATGCCCTGGCCGCGCGCCAGCTCTCCTGCCTGATGGCTGAATTTGAGCGCAATCTCGCAACCGGCCGCCCGGAGCAGAAGCTGGCGGTCTTTCTAGCGGGGCCGGCACTTCATTGGATTCAGATAATTGAGGCGCGTCCCGGCATGGCGTCGGTCATGGTGACGGCTGTCAGCAGGCAAAGGCGCGCCGTTACCAATTTCAGGGCGTTCATCCAGGAAAAGCTGCAGACCATCCTGGAGGAGGGGCAGCGAGTGGGAGAGTTCCGGCAGTTCGATACTCGTCTTTGGGCACGCACCATTTTTGATCTGATGGCGGTCGTGGGTGATCCACGGGTTGTCCAATTGATTCCGCTCCCGGAGGTGTCTTCGCGCACCGACCGCGTCGTATCCTTCATCCTGCAGTCCGTTCTGCGCGAAACGCCGGCAGAATCCGCCCTGTAAATGTGACCTCCGAGAACTCGAACGGCGTGGACGGTGCCAATTGACACCGCCCGCCGTTATGTGAAACATGGCCCTATTCCGAGGGGGGCATCTTAACGATGCTGAGATGGCGGTGAGCCGGACCCTTGAACCTGATCCGGGTCATACCGGCGTAGGAACGGAAACGGCCAGTCTTCGGCGCCAATTCTCTTCTCCGCTTTACCTGGATCTCCATGATTTGACCGTCGGGAGATCGATTGATGCCATTCACGACCAGAACCACTGACGGGTCCCGTCAGCCTCGCGGCACCTCGTCGCGATAGCGCAGGCTCTGATGTCTTTGCGCCACATGGGACCTGGCTTGTTGAGCCTCGTCGCGATCTGGCAGACCATCGTCTGGCTGATTGCACCGCCACGTTACATCCTGCCATCGCCGCTGGAAGTGGGGGCAACCCTCGTTCGCCAGTCGGATTTTCTGTTCCGGCACGGCCTGATCACGCTTTCGGAAGTTCTCGCGGGACTGGTCTGTGGATCGGTGCTCGGGTTTGGAGTCGCCTTCGGAATCGCGGCGCTGCCGCGGCTCGGCAGGCTCGTCTGGCCGATGATGCTGATCCTCCAGGCGCTGCCAGTCTTCGTGCTCGCTCCCATCCTCGTCCTGTGGTTCGGCTTCGGCATGGCCTCCAAGGTCGTCATGGCGACGATCATCATATTCTTTCCTGTGGCTTCTTCCTTCGCCGACGGCTTGCGTCGCACCGAACCTGCCATCCTCGATGCCGTTGCGCTGACCAGGGCCAGCCATTGGCAGACGCTTCGCTATATCCGCGTGCCGCTGGCGCTGCCGGGGTTGGTGTCCGGCCTGCGGATGGCTGCACCGCTGGCGCCGATCGGCGCAGTTGTGGGTGAATGGGTCGGCGCGTCGGCGGGCCTCGGCTTCGTCATGGTGCAATCAAATGCCCGCATGCAGACCGGCACCGTCTTCGCGGCGATGGCAATTCTTGCCGCCATGACCCTCGTCTTGCGCTGGATCGTCGATCGTCTGACGGCGCGACTCACGCCTTGGGCGCCCGAGCATGTCAGAACACCATCCGAAATCATTAGCCGGAGAATAAATAAATGATACGCCGCTTGCTTGCTCTTATTGCTCTTGCGCTCACCGTCTTGCCGGCACCTTCTCTGGCGGCTGAAAAGCTGACAGTGATGCTGGAATGGTTCGTCAATCCGGATCACGCACCCATGGTGATAGCCAAGGAGAGAGGCCTGTTCGAGGAAGCGGGCCTCGAAGTCGAGCTTCTACCGCCCGCCGATCCATCCGCCGTACCGCGGCTCGTCTCGGCCAGGCAGGCCGATGTCGGTGTTCACTACCAGCCGAACCTCTATCTGGACCATGCCGCCGGTCTGCCGCTGGTGCGCTTCGGCACGTTGGTCGAGACGCCGCTCAATACGGTGACGGTACTCGCCGACGGCCCGATCAAGGCGCTGGCAGACCTCAAGGGCAAGAAGGTCGGTCTTTCCGTCTCCGGTTTCGAGGATGCGATGCTTAAACGCATGCTGGCGGGCGACGGCCTTACCATGGACGATATAGAACTCGTCAACGTCAACTTCGCACTTACCGCCTCGTTGATTGGTGGCCAGGTCGATGCAACGCTCGGCGGTTTCCGCAATTTCGAGCTGACCCAGATTCGCCTCGAAGGTGCCAAGGGCATTTCCTTTTTCCCGGAGGAGCATGGGGTGCCGGTCTATGACGAGCTGATCTTCGTGGCTCACAAGGATCTCGCCCGAGACACTGCGGGCGACGACCGTCTGCGCCGCTTCCTGACGGCCGTCGAAGAGGCTGCCGTGTTCCTCACCAACCATCCGGATGACGCCTGGCAGCTCTTCATCAAGGCATATCCTGATCTGGATGACGAATTGAACCGCCAGGCCTTCATTGATACGCTGCCGCGCTTTGCCAAGCGCCCCGCGGCACTGGATCGCGGCCGGTACGAGCGGTTCGGAGCCTTCATGGCAGAAAGCGGCCTCGTGGACAGCGCCCCGAAGGTCGAAGATCTGGCGGTTGAGCTCCAGTGGAACTGAACGAAGAGAGCGCGCAGACCTTCGGACCTGGCGCGGTTGCGGATGCAGATGCGTCGGCAACTCGGCCGTTGCCGTTGCCGTTGGAGCGGGTGGCGGGGCAAGCCGCGAGGGCAATCGAAACGGGCCTCTCCTTCGGCCTTGCGGCAGTGCTGGCCCTTCTCCTTGCGCTTGTTCTCGTTTCCGTCGTGCTTCGTTACGCCTTTTCGACCGGTGTGGTGGGCGCGGAAGAGGCCGCCATCTGGCTCTTCGGTGCGCTCGTCGCGGCCGGATTGCCGCTCGGGCTTTCGGGGCCGCTTGCCATGCGGCTCGATGCGCTGTTGCGCGTGCTGCCCGGACCATGGCTGGTGCCGAGCCAGCTGGTGGCCGACGCCTTCACGATGATTGCGGGTCTCTCCCTTCTGGCCGGAGGGACCAGTGCCGCCGGTTTGATAGGCTCGACATCCGTGGCGCTCGGCCTTCCGGACTGGCTCCGCCCTGCGGGTCTGGCCGCGGGCGGTGGGCTGCTGATTGCCCTTCTGTTCCTGAAACGGGTTTCTGAGGGCCGTGCGATCCCAGTCCTCCTGTCCAGCGTCCTTGCGGCGTGTGCCTATGCCTGCGTTCAGGGGTTCACGATCGATCTCTCCTGGCCGCCAAGCCTGATCGCGCTGCTGATCGCGGGATTTGGGCTGGCTCTTGGCGCGCCGCTCGCCCATTGTCTTCTCGCAGGCGCCTTCCTGGTCATCCCCTTCGGTAGCGGCCTGCCCGAAGGCGCCATTGTTTCCACTGCAACCAGCGGCCTCTCTCGTTTCCTTCTCCTTGCAATCCCTTTCTTCCTGCTGGCCGGTGGGCTTCTCACCACATCCGGCGCGGCCGGGCATCTCGTCCGGCTGGCGGCAAGCCTGGTCGGCCACCGTCGCGGAGGGCTTGCCCAGACGGCATTGCTGACAAGCGTATTTTTCTCCGGCGCCTCCGGCTCCTCGGTGGCAAACGCAGCCTTCGGCGCCACGACCTTTTTCCCGCAACTCGTTCAAAACGGTTACCGGCGGGAGCAGGCGGGCGCGATCGTGGCTGCGACATCCGTGCTCGACAACGTCATCCCGCCATCGATCGCCTTCCTGCTGCTGGCCGCCGCGACTGACCTTTCGGTCGGCGCCCTGCTGGTTGGCGGCATCTATGCCGGCCTTCTGATGGCGCTCTGCCTGGCGGTGGCCATCCATGTCGCCAATCGCCATACGGCGCCCGCGCCTGCCGCAACGAATAGGGAGCGGGGCCAAGCCTTCGTGTCCGCGATCCCGGCACTCGGCCTGGTGCTCGTGGTTGTCACCGGCATCCGCCTGGGCGTGGTCACGACGACAGAGGCCGCTGCACTGGCAGCCTTCTATGCGCTTCTGCTCGTCATCGCGGCCGGCTCCAGGGTGCGCGGCATGGTTTGGACGTTCCGGCAGGCGGCAAGTGAGGCCGCCGCCGTTGGCTTGCTGATCGGTGCTGCCGGCCCCGTCACCTTCCTGCTTGCCGTCGATGACGTTGCAACGCTCGTGACAACCCTTGTGACAGCGTTCGGCAGCCATCCGCTGCCGGTCCTGTTACTGTGCAATCTGGTGCTGCTCGGTGTGGGACTGGTGCTGGATATCGGCGCAGCAATCCTGTTGCTCGGGCCGATCCTGCTTCCGGCGGCGGTCGCGGCCGGCATGGATCCCGTCCACTTCGGTGTCATCCTCGTCGTCAACCTGATGATCGGCGGGCTGACGCCGCCGGTCGGCATTCTCGTCTTCGTCGTGAGCGGCCTAACGGGTATCGAGGCGGCCAGCCTGTTCAAGGCCGTGTCTCCCTATCTCGTCGCACTCCTCGCCGCGCTTTCTGTTCTGTGCCTTGCCGCACTCATTCTCTGAGAGGTTTTCATGGTTTCGTTGACTCGCCGCACACTCATTTCCGCCGCTGCGCTTGCACCCGTACTCGCCGCCCCGGGCATCCTGCGTCCCGCAAACGCCCGTACTTCGACGCTGACTGTCGCCTCCCTTCTCGGCGAGGACAAGCCGGAGACGAAGGTCTGGCACCGCATTGCCGATCTGCTGGATGAACGCCTGCCGGGCCGCTTCCGCTTCCGGATCGTTACCAATGGCGCGCTGGGTGGCGAAAAGGACGTGGCGGATGGCGCCCGCCTCGGCTCCGTCCATGCAAGCCTCAGCACGGTCTCGACCCTTTCCGCCTGGGTGCCGCAACTGCAGGTCCTCGACCTTCCCTTCTTGTTTCGCGATGCCGGACACCTGCGGCAGGCCGTGTCCGGAAGCTTGGGTGCCGATCTGAAGCAGCGTCTTGCGGATCAGGGCTTTATTGTTAGCGACTTCATCGACTACGGCGCACGCCATCTGCTCGCAAAGGAGCCGATCATCCGCCCCGAACAGCTGCGCGGCAAGACGATGCGCGTCATCCAGAGCCGTCTCCACACCGCGCTGTGGAGTTCCTTCGGCGCAGTGCCCGTCGGGATCCCGATCACCGAGACCTACAATTCACTGGCGACGGGTGTTGCCGACGCCATGGATCTGACGGCTTCCGCCGCTGCGGGGTTCAAGCTGTACGAGGTCGTGCCGTTCCTGACCCGCACCGCCCATATCCGGTCGTCTGGCGTGATCTTCTATTCGGCGAGCTTCTGGAACACCCTGAACGACGAGGAGAAGGCCATTGTGACTGCGGTGTCGGGAGAGGCGGCAGGCTATTTCGACGGGCTGATGGAGGAGGACGAGGTGGCATCGCTTGAAACCATCCGGACGCATGGCGGCCGCGTGATCGAGCCTGAACGTCTGGAGGATTGGCAGACGGGCGCGCAGTCCGTTTGGGAGGAGTTTGCCGAAGTCGTCGGCGGCCGAGCGATCATCGACGCCGTGAGAGAAATCTAGGCGGTTACATATGCCGTCAGACCACTCTCCCTCCGTAAAATCCGGTGCCGGCACTTTGCTCCCCATGCGGCTTTGGCTATCAATCGAGGCAGGAGCATAGCAGGCGGAGCAGAGCGTGGACGAAGTGGAGTGCGTCGTCGTCGGTGCAGGCGTGGTCGGGTTGGCGATTGCGAGAGCCCTTTCTTTTGCCGGGCGGGAGGTGCTGATCCTCGAGGCAGGCGATGCAATCGGGACAGGAACCTCGTCGCGCAACAGCGAGGTGATCCATGCCGGCATTTACTATCCTGCCGGTAGCCTGATGGCGCAGCTGTGCGTGAGAGGCAGGCAGGCGCTTTACCGATATTGCGGGGAGCGTGGGCTGCCACACCGTAACTGCGGCAAGCTGATCGTTGCCACCTCCGCGGACGAACTCGCCATGCTGCCGGCGATTGCCGCACGGGCTGCCGCCAACGGCGTGTCCGATCTGAGGCAGATTTCCGCTGATGAAGCGCTCGATCTGGAACCCGCCTTGAGGGCGACGGGGGCGCTGTTGTCGCCCTCCACCGGCATCATCGATGCCCACGCGCTGATGGTGTCGCTGCTCGGCGATGCCGAACATGCGGGTGCCCTCATCGCCCTCAAGGCACCGGTGATCGGGGCACGGGTTGCAGATGTCGGGATCGAGCTCGATGTCGGTGGCGACGAGCCGATGACGCTGCGCTGCCGGATGTTGGTGAATGCTGCCGGCCATGGCGCCCCGGCCCTTGCAAATGCGATTGCCGGTATGCCGCGGGACAAGATCCCGCAGGCATATTTCGCCAAGGGCAGCTATTTCGCGATGACCGGCAGGACGCCGTTCACGCGGCTGATCTACCCAGTGCCGGTGAAGGGTGGGCTTGGCATTCACCTGACGCTCGATCTTGCTGGCCAGGCCCGGTTCGGCCCCGATGTCGAATGGGTGGACGGGCTGCATTACGAGGTCGATCCCGCCCGCGCCGAGAGTTTCTACCGCGGCATTCGCCGCTACTATCCCGGACTTGCCGACGATTCATTGATCCCTGCCTATTCCGGCATCCGTCCGAAGATCGTGCCGCCGGAAGTGGCGGCGCAGGATTTCGTCATCCAGAGCGTCCAGATCCACGGTGTGCCGGGGCTCATCAACCTGTTCGGTATAGAATCGCCAGGCCTCACCTCCTGCCTCGCGATCGGGGATTTCGTGCAGGCAATGGTAAGCCGGGGCTGACGCGTCAGATGTTGCGGCGCTTGCCCTCCAGGAGGTCGAGTACCTTGTTGGCGGCATCGAGCACATTGGTGCCGGGGCCGAAGACGGCAGCAACTCCGTTGTCCAGCAGGAAGTCATAATCCTGTCGGGGTACGACACCGCCGACGACGACGATGATATCGGCACCGCCCCGCGATTTCAGCGCCTCCACGAGCTGGGGCGCAAGTGTCCGGTGGCCCGCTGCAAGCGACGACATCCCGAGAACTTGCACTTTTTCCTTCACGGCCAAATCTGCCGCTTCCTCCGGCGTCTGGAACAGGGGGCCGGCGAGCACGTCGAAGCCGATGTCGCCGAAAGCGGATGCGATCACCTTGGCGCCGCGGTCGTGCCCGTCCTGCCCAAGCTTGGCAACCATGATCTTCGGCCTGCCGGCCGCCTTGCCGTAATCGGAAAGTCGGGAAACGATCGTCTTGTATTCCGGGTCGCCCTCGTAGGCATTCCCGTAGATGTCACCGACCACTTCCGGCACGGCGGCGTGGTCGCCAAAGGACTTGCGCATGGCATCGGAAATCTCGCCGACGGTGGCGCGGGCGCGCGCCGCCTCGACGGCCGCTTCGAGCAGGTTGCCCTGGCCGGATTTTGCGACGTCGGCAAGGGCGGCGAGCGCCAGTTCGACCTGTTTCGGGTCACGCTGCCGGCGCACGTCTCCCAGTCGCTTTATCTGGGACTTTCGTACAGCGGTGTTGTCGATGGCGAGGATGTCGATCTCGTCCTCGTTTTCGAGCCGGAATTTGTTGACGCCGACGATGATCTCCTCGCCACGGTCCACCTTGGCCTGACGCAGCGTTGCAGCTTCCTCGATCAGGCGCTTGGGAAGGCCGTCGGCCACCGCCTTGGTCATTCCGCCAAGGCCTTCGACTTCCTCGATCAGCGCCCAGGCCTTTTCCGCTAGTTCGTTGGTCAGGCTCTCGACGTAGTAGGAACCGGCGAGCGGATCGACGACCTTGGTAACACCGGTCTCGTGCTGAAGGATGAGCTGGGTGTTACGGGCGATGCGGGCGGAGAAATCGGTCGGCAGTGCCATCGCTTCGTCCAGCGCATTGGTGTGCAGCGACTGGGTGCCGCCGAGCACCGCCGACAGCGCTTCGTAGGCGGTGCGGATGACGTTGTTGTAAGGGTCCTGCTCAGCCAACGAAACGCCGGAGGTCTGGCAATGGGTGCGCAGCATCAGCGAGCCGGGTTTCTTCGGCTCGAATTCCTCCATGATGCGCGACCACAGCAGGCGCGCGGCGCGCAGCTTGGCCGCTTCCATGAAGAAGTTCATGCCGATGGCGAAGAAGAAGGACAGCCGCCCGGCGAAATCGTCGACGTTGAGGCCCTTGGCGAGTGCTGCCCGCACGTATTCACGGCCGTCGGCCAGCGTGAAGGCAAGTTCCTGTACCAGCGTCGCACCGGCTTCCTGCATGTGATAGCCGGAAATCGAGATGGAGTTGAAGCGCGGCATTTCCTTTGCCGTATACTCGATGATGTCGGCGACGATCCGCATCGAGGGTTCGGGCGGATAGATATAGGTGTTGCGGACCATGAACTCCTTGAGAATATCATTCTGGATGGTCCCCGAAAGTTCGGCTCGCGAACAGCCCTGCTCCTCGCCGGCGACGATAAAGGAGGCGAGGATCGGGATGACCGCGCCGTTCATCGTCATCGATACCGACATATCCTTCAGCGGAATGCCGTCGAACAGGATCTTCATGTCCTCGACGCTATCGATCGCAACGCCCGCCTTGCCGACATCGCCCTCGACGCGTGGGTGATCGCTGTCGTAGCCGCGGTGGGTGGCTAGGTCGAAGGCGACGGAGAGGCCTTTCTGGCCGGCGGCAAGGTTGCGGCGATAGAAAGCATTGGATGCTTCGGCGGTGGAGAAGCCGGCATACTGGCGGATGGTCCACGGCCGGCCGGCATACATGGTGGCGCGTGGTCCACGCACGAAGGGCTTGATGCCAGGCAGCGTGTCGAGGTGGTCAATGCCTTCGAGGTCGTCAGCCGTGTAGAGCGGCTTGACATCGATGCCTTCGGCCGTGTGCCAGACCAGCGTTTCCGGAGAGGCTTTCAGCTCCTTCTCGGCCAGCACATGCCAGTCCTTCGGAACTTTCGTCGGATCCTCGATCCGGCTCCCTGCCGTCATGCTCGTCTTAACATCTTTATCCGACACCGATTTTCTCCTGAATATGCGGTTTCGTTCACGCGCGTCATGGACGCCGTGATGATCAATATACAACGCGGACGGGGCGCTGAAAGCTGCCTCGTAAGTTTAGTTGTCAGGTGACGCGCTCCAGCGTCTCCCTGCACGACTACAGGGTAGGCACCCGCCACCGTTCGAGCGCCCTCGCGCCACTTTCGCTGAGGCCATAGACGCCTTTGTCGATCCTTTCGAACCAGCCGTAATAATTGTTGAGCAGGATCTGACCGGCGGTGGGCGTCACCACCTTGAGGTCGCGCGGCCGCAATGGGCCATCGACGAGTGCCGCAGCGCAGGCGAGCGACTGCTGGCGATAGGCAGTCATGATCGGGACCTTTGTCGAGCCACCGAGGGCGGGGTCGCCCTGGCGTTTGCGGTGTTCCTTGACCAATCGTGTGCGCCGCTTCGGATTGGTGCGCGGCATTGGAGATACGGAACTGACGATGATGCTGACCTCGCCCGCATCGGAGACACCCAGCATGCCGATGCCGAGCCGTCGGCAGAGGTCACGGTAACGCTTGTCAGCCTCCCGCCCCCTGCCTTTGGCGGAAACGCGGGCGGCAATCCAGACCTCGTCGGCCGCAGCGGCCCGATCCACCGCCTGCAGGACCAGTTCAAGATTGAAGGAGAGCTTTAGCTCGCAGACAACCACGACCGCGGTGTCACCTTCGATAAGGCCGACGACATCGCAGCCGCCGATCTCGCCCTTGACGGCATAACCGGCATTTTCCAGGAAGTGTTTGACGGGAAGGTAGAGGGAGGTTTCCATGAAAGCCCGGAATCAATGATCGGCGGGAGCCTTAGCACGGCTTCCGCGGAACCCATGCTTCGATCGTGACGAGCGATGGGATAGCATGCTCGCCGACCTTCCGATCTACTCGAACTCCATGATCAGTTCATCGACTGCCAGGCTCTGGCCGGCGCTGGCGGCAACACGCTTGACGACGCCCTTGCGCTCAGCCTTCAGCACGTTCTCCATCTTCATCGCCTCGACGCTTGCGAGTGTCTGGCCGGCTTCGACGGGATCGCCTTCCTTGACGGTGATCGCGGTGATGACACCCGGCATCGGGCAGAGCAGCATCTTCGACGTATCCGGCGGCAGCTTGATGGGCATGAGGCGTGCGAGCTCGGCGACGCGCGGGTTACGTACCCGTGTCGTCACATCAATGCCGCGCCAGCGAAGCCGGATGGCTGAACCGGTGAGATCGACCTTCACGCCCATGTGGCGCCCGCCAACATGGAAACTCGCATGGCTTCGGCCGGGTTGCCATCCGGTTGCGACCGAAATGGCGGCGTCCTGTCCGAACCGCGCGAAAACTCCGTCCGGAGATGTTTCGAGGACGCCTTCCATCTCTGCGCCTGCAATCGTCACGACCCAGCTGTTGCCGACGACACGGCGGTGATTGCCGATGGTGCCGGAGATCTGCACCGCGCGCTTCTGAAGCGTCTGGTTGATCACCATGGCGATGGCGGCGAGCGCACGTACCGCATCCGCATTCGGGGCGACACCGGAAAAGCCCTCCGGAAATTCTTCCGCAATGAAGGCGGTAGTGATCTTGCCCGATCGGAAGCGGGGATGCTCCATGACGGCGGACAGGAAGGGCAGGTTATGGCCGATGCCTTCCACCTCGAAATCGTCCAGCGCCGCGCCCATCGCATCGACGGCCGTAATTCGATCGGGAGCCCAGGTGCAGAGCTTGGCGATCATCGGATCGTAGTACATCGAGATTTCGCCGCCTTCGAAGACGCCCGTATCGTTGCGGATCACGGTGCCGTTCCCACGCTTGCCCTCCGCCGGAGGACGGTAACGGCTGAGGCGGCCGATAGACGGCAGGAAGTTGCGGTAGGGATCTTCCGCATAGAGCCGGCTTTCAATCGCCCAGCCGGTAAGCGTCACGTCGTCCTGAGCGAAGGAGAGTTTTTCACCGGCGGCGACGCGGATCATCTGCTCCACCAGGTCGATGCCGGTGACAAGCTCGGTGACAGGATGCTCCACCTGCAGGCGGGTATTCATCTCGAGGAAGTAGAAATTGCGGTTGCCATCGACGATGAATTCCACCGTGCCGGCCGAATGGTAGCCCACGGCCTTCGCCAGCGCGACCGCCTGCTCACCCATCGCCTTGCGGGTCTCCCCGTCGAGGAATGGCGAGGGTGCCTCCTCGACGACCTTCTGGTTGCGGCGCTGGATCGAGCATTCCCGTTCGCCGAGATAAAGGACCGTACCGTACTTGTCACCGAGCACCTGGATCTCGATGTGGCGCGGCTGGTCGACGAACTTCTCGATGAAGATGCGGTCGTCGCCGAAAGAGGATTTCGCCTCGTTCTTGGACGACTGGAAGCCCTCTCGAGCCTCCGCGTCGTTCCAGGCGATGCGCATGCCCTTGCCGCCGCCGCCGGCGGACGCCTTGATCATTACTGGATAGCCGATCGCCGAAGCGATTTTTACCGCCTCGTCGGCATCTTCGATCAGGTCCATATGGCCCGGAACCGTCGAAACACCGGCTTCGGCCGCGAGCTTCTTGGAGGTGATTTTGTCGCCCATCGCCTTAATGGCGCCGACCGGCGGGCCGATGAAGGCGATGCCGGCTTTTTCGAGGGCTTCGGCAAAGGCCGGGTTTTCCGAGAGGAAGCCGTAGCCGGGATGGACCGCATCGGCGCCGGACTTGTGGATCGCGTCGAGGATCTTGTCGATGACGATATAGGACTGGTTGGACGGCGAGGGCCCGATATGGATGGCCTCGTCGGCCTGTTTCACATGCAGTGCATCGGCATCGGCGTCCGAATAGACGGCGACCGTCTTGATGCCCATCTTCTTCGCCGTCCGGATGACCCGGCAGGCTATTTCGCCACGGTTGGCAATGAGGATTTTGGAAATCGCCACGCTTACACCTCGACCTTGTCTTCGAAAGCCTGGGGAAAATTCTTCCGGGCCAGAGCTTCATTGATTTTCAGTTTCGCTGTGTAGGAAGCAGGATCGAACGCCCTTTCCGCGGCAAGGATCTCCCGTCCGAACAGGCGGCAGAGCCGCTCCCCGTCGAGATTACCACGCTCGAAGGGTTCGGCGCCGAAATACTGCCAGATCGCCTGCACGAATCCGGTATCCGCCAGGGCAACGGTCTGGTCCATGGTCCGGTGGCGGGGCATGGGGACAAGCTTCGTGACCTTGGAATTGGCCCGTCGCAGGGTAAACTGCCACTGCGTGCCGAGAAGGCCTGCCGGGAAGCCACGATGTTTTGGCATTTCGGGAGTTTTTGCCATCAGAAATAATCCGGTCTCATTCTTGGATGGAACATCGCATCACACCTCGAACACATCCTCGAACGACTCCGGAAAGCTCTGCCGCGCCACCTTTTCGTTGATTTGTAGCATGGCTTCATAGGAGAGCGGGTCGAAATCCTTCCCGGCGGCGATCACCTCGCGGCCGAAGAGCAGGTTGAGTCGAGCGGCATCGAGATTACCGCGCTCAAAGGGTTCGTCGCCGAAATGGTGCCAGAGCGCATGCAGGAAGGCGGCGTCGATCCGGTGCTCGGCCATGCCCGGGCGTCCGTGCCGGGGCAAGGTCTTGATCGGTGTCACGCCCTTGGGATTGGCTCGGCGGATGGTGAACTGAACGCCCGTGCCCGGCATTCCGCCCGGGAAGCCACGGTGTTTCGTCATGTCGGGCAGGTTGGCCATCGTTCAGTCTCCTTGCGCTTCTGCGGACCGGTCTTGGCCGATCTTGTCCTGCGTCTTCGTGTCGAAGTCGGAGGCATCGTGGCGCTCGTGCAGTTGCTCGGACGGGTCGCCCGAGGTCTTGTTGACCATGGAGCCGCGCCGGACGGCCGCCCGCTCGCCCACCTGGCTCGTCCATCGTCGGACGTGTTCGTATTCCTCTACCGATAGGAAATCGCCTGCATCATTATAGGCGTCCTTGGCGGCGAGGCGGCCATACCACGGCCAGATCGCCATGTCTGCGATCGTGTATTCGGCTCCGGCCATGTATTCGTGATCCGCCAGATGACGGTTGAGAACGTCCATCTGCCGCTTCACCTCCATGGCATAGCGGTTGATCGCATATTCGATCTTCATCGGCGCATAGGCGTAGAAATGGCCGAAGCCGCCGCCCAAAAAGGGTGCGGATCCCATTTGCCAGAACAGCCAGTTGAGCGCCTCCGTCCGCGTGCGAACGTCTGTCGGCAGGAAGGCGCCAAATTTCTCGGCGAGATAGACGAGGATCGAGCCCGACTCGAAGACCCGCACCGGCTCGCCGCCACCCTTGGGCGCATGATCCATCAGTGCCGGGATCTTGGAGTTCGGGTTGACCTCTACGAAGCCGGAGCCGAACTGGTTGCCATCGCCGATCTTGATCAGCCAGGCGTCATACTCGGAATTGGCGTGGCCGGAGGCCAAAAGCTCCTCCAGCATGATGGTGACCTTCTGGCCATTCGGCGTCGCGAGCGAATAGAGCTGCAGCGGGTGCTTGCCGACCGGCAGGACCTTTTCGTGCGTGGGGCCGGCAATCGGACGGTTGATGCTGGCGAACGCGCCGCCGCTTTCGCTATCCCAGGCCCAGACCTTCGGCGGGACATACCCGGCGGGCAGGTTCTTCTCGGATGGAAATTCGGTGTCGGCCATGAAAGTCGTGTCCTTATTCTCGGGTTCGGCACCCCCGCGAGAGAGGCGCGGAAGCAATATAGGGAGCCGAAGGCTGCGTCCCCAACCTATCGCGGTTACCCTACAGCGGAATGGTGTCGTGCTTCTTCCAGTGCGTCGTCACCTGCTTGTTCCTCAGTGAGGCGAAGGCGCGGGCGATGCGGCGACGCGAGGAATGCGGCATGATCACCTCGTCGATAAAGCCGCGCTCGGCCGCCACGAACGGGTTGGCGAAGCGTTCCTCGTATTCCGCCGTGCGGGCGGCGATCTTCTCCGCGTCGCCGAGTTCCGATCGATAGAGGATTTCGGTCGCGCCCTTGGCACCCATCACGGCAATCTCGGCGGTAGGCCAGGCATAGTTGATATCGGCGCCGATGTGTTTCGATGCCATCACGTCGTAGGCGCCGCCATAAGCCTTGCGGGTGATGAGCGTTACCATCGGCACGGTTGCTTCCGAATAGGCGAACAGCAGCTTGGCGCCGTGCTTGATGACGCCGCCGTATTCCTGCGCCACGCCCGGCAGGAACCCGGGCACGTCGACGAGCGTCAGGATCGGGATCGAGAAGGCGTCGCAGAAGCGCACGAAGCGTGCTGCCTTCCGGGACGAGTCGATATCGAGGCAACCGGCCAGTACCGTCGGCTGATTGGCGACGACGCCGACCGTCTGGCCTTCGAGCCGCAGGAAACCGGTGATGATGTTGCGGGCAAACGCCTCCTGGATCTCGAAGAAGTCGCCCTCGTCGGCCAGAGCGTGGATCAATTCCTTCATGTCGTAGGGCTTGGCTGCGCTGTCTGGAATGAGGGTATCGAGTCGATTCTCGAGACGGGCCGGATCGTCGTGGAACGGCCGGACCGGCGGCTTTTCGCGATTGTTGAGCGGCAGGAAATCAAAAAGCTGGCGCACCGCCTCCAGGGTCTCGATGTCGTTTTCATAGGCAGCGTCGGCAACCGAAGATTTCTTGGTATGCGTGCCTGCGCCGCCGAGTTCTTCCGCGGTGACGATCTCGTTGGTGACGGTTTTTACGACGTCCGGGCCGGTGACGAACATGTAGGATGAATCGCGCACCATGAAGATGAAATCGGTCATGGCTGGCGAATAGACCGCGCCGCCGGCGCAAGGCCCCATGATGACGGAAATCTGCGGGATTACGCCGGAGGCCTCGGCATTACGCCGAAATACTTCCGCATATCCGGCAAGCGAGGCGACACCTTCCTGGATGCGGGCGCCTCCGGAATCGTTCAGTCCGATCACCGGCGCGCCGACCTTCACGGCCATATCCATGATCTTGCAGATTTTTTGCGCGTGCGTTTCCGACAGAGAACCGCCGAGCACGGTGAAATCCTGGGAGAAGACATAGGTCTGCCGGCCGTTGATCGTGCCCCAGCCGGTCACCACGCCGTCACCGGCGATCTTTTGCTCGGCCATGCCGAAATCCACTGCCCGGTGGGTGACGTACATGTCGAACTCCTCGAAGGATCCCTCGTCGAGGAGAACTTCGATCCGTTCGCGCGCCGTCAGCTTGCCTTTCGAATGCTGCGCAGAAATACGGCGCTCGCCACCACCCAGCCGCGCTTCCGCACGACGCTTCTCCAATTCTCCCAGAACTGCGCGCATAGGACCTCCTGAACAGCTTTTCTTCTTTTGTAGTCGCTTGCGACGCCGGCGCAAACCTCCCGTGGCGGGAGTATGTATATTTGTCTTGGGCCCGCATCCGCTACCTTGGTATCACCCGGAAAGAAACTAGATCATTGGGTCATGAAGAAGGAGACCATCCAATGCAGGCACTCGTCCTGGAGGAGAAAGGCGTGCTTTCGCTCCGTGAGATCGACTTGGCCCTCGATGTGGGTCCGGATGACGTGAAGATCGCCATCCACACGGTCGGTGTCTGCGGCAGTGACGTGCACTACTACACGCACGGCGCGATCGGTCCCTTCGTCCTGCGTGAGCCGATGGTGCTGGGGCACGAGGCCGCCGGCACGGTGGTCGAGGTAGGCTCGCAGGTCCGGAACCTGAAGGTGGGCGACCGCGTCTGCATGGAGCCTGGCGTCCCGAACCTCTCGTCGCGGGCGTCGAAGCTCGGGCTCTATAATGTCGACCCCGACGTGCGCTTCTGGGCGACGCCGCCGATCCATGGCGTGCTGGCGCCCTATGCTGTGCACCCCGCAGCTTTCACCTACAAGCTGCCCGACGGTGTCTCCTTTGCAGAAGGTGCGATGGTCGAGCCGTTTGCGATCGGCATGCAGGCCGCGACCCGCGCCCGGATCCAGCCGGGAGATGTAGCAGCTGTGATCGGCTGCGGCCCGATCGGCATCATGGTGGCGCTGGCGGCGCTCGCTGGCGGCTGCAGCCGGGTGTTCATCTCCGATCTCAGCGCCGAAAAGCTGAAGATCGCCGGTCAGTATCCGGGGATCGTGCCGGTTAATATTACCGAGCGGCCGTTCACAGAAGTCATCACAGAACAGACCGGCGGATGGGGTGCGGATGTGGTGTTCGAGGCGAGCGGCAGCCCGAAAGCCTTCGCCGGCATGTTCGATCTCGTGCGTCCGGGTGGCGTCGTGGTGCTGGTGGGGCTGCCGGTCGCCAAGGTGGAGTTCGATGTGGCGGGTGCCATCTCCAAGGAGGTGCGGATCGAGACGGTCTTCCGATATGCCAATATCTTCGACCGCGCGCTGGAACTCATCGCGTCCGGCAAGGTGGACCTGAAGCCGCTGATCACCGGGACCTTCGACTTCGGTCAGTCCGTGGCAGCCTTCGAGCGGGCCGCAGCGGCGCATCCATCCGACGTGAAACTACAGATCCTCGTCGGCGAGGGCTGAACCTCGCCGCTGCGCCTGCATGAAGATCGGCGTCATCATTGCGCTTCACAGGTCGAAAGGAGGGGTCAGTCCGTGTTCTTCGGCAAGTGCCGCAAATGCATCCCGCGTCGCAGGATCCAGGGGCAAGCCGGAGCGGGCGCGCTCCTCGGCAACCTTCCACTCCCGATCGCCGGGCGCCATGACGGTCATACCCTCTCGCGCCGGCGACGTGCGAAGGACCTCCACATACCGCTTGATACCGGTCTGGAAGACCTCGTGGCTGACGAAGGCCCCCGGCTTCAGCGCCAGTACGAAGGCGCCCATGCCGCGCGGAGTGGACATGTCCGGGCCGCCCATGGGCAGGATATCGAAGCTCAGGCGCATGCCTGAAATGACCGCGCTCAGGATTTCCGCAAAGCCGGCAAGACCGGCACCCTTGAAGCCGAACTCTCCGCCGACGGGCGCCAGCATCTCGACGAGCGAGGGATCCAGTGTGTTCTGCCCTGCCTCGTCGGAGGCCACCCCTTCCGGTAAAGGCACGCCGAGGCTGCGATAGAGCTGCACGCGGTTATACGGGACGGCGCTCGTAGCCATGTCGAGAAGCCACGGGTTGTCGTTGTCCACCGGCACGGCGAAAGCGATGGGGTTTGTGCCGTGGAAGCGCATTGCACCATCGTGAAGGCGAACGAAGCTGTCTGAATTGCAGACTGCAAGCCCGATATATCCCTGTTCCGCGGCTGCCATGGCATAGGCGCCGGCCGGGCCGAAATGAGAGCCGTTGCGGATCGACACAGCGCCGATGCCAAACTGGCCTGCCAGTTCGACGGCGTGCTTCATGCCGCAATAGGCGCCAAGCGCCCCGTGGCCATCGTCGGCATCCAGCGAAGCGACCGCGCCAAAGGAGTGGATGATGCGGGTATTGGGACGTCGATTGACGCGGCCGCCGTTCATCACCTTCACGTAGTGGTCGAGCAGTCTCACCCCATGGCTGTCAACCCCATGGCGGGAGCCGTGCATCATCGCCCGGGTGGCAGCATCGGCCGTGGCTTCGTCCGCGCCGATTGCTGCGAACACTTCGCGGCAGAACCGGTCGGTGGCCTCGATCGGGGCATAGACGACATCGCTGGTCTTCGGGTTGGGGGTCGAATTCATGGGGTCTGGTCTCCGCCTGCTATCAAGATCTGTCCGGGCATGAATGCCGTCTCGTCGCTGGTAAATAGATGGCTGCCGCTGCCATTTTCTCCGCTTTGCCGAGCCGGCCATCGGCCGGAAGGCGCGGCGCATCCGACAGGGTAAACAAGATAACGTCTTGTGTGTACAGTATACGTCTTTTTCGCCCTGACAAGTGCCGAGGCGGTGGCTTTGCGGAGGTTTGATGGTTCTTTAGCAAACTGCTAAGTTCGCACCGGGAGGCGAAGTCAGAAGGTCTGGCTTCGGGAATACGGCGCACAGTTGGAGGGATGATGAATTCGGACGGCGAGGCGGGATTGGGCATGTCTACTGTGAAGGCCTTGGGAGGAGCGGTTCCGCGCCTCTATCAGCAAGTTTTCGATATTCTTGCGGGGCAGATCGGGCATGGCGCATTGCGGGAAGGTGCGCGTCTCAGCGAGTCGGCCGTTGCCGAGCAGTTCGGCATCAGTCGCGCACCCGCGCGGCAGGCGCTGGCGGAACTCGAGCGGCAGGGGCTGCTGCTCAAGTCCTCTGGCCGTGGCTACAAGGTAGGCAAGCCGAAATTCCTCGTCACCGCTGCAGTCCAACCCGTTGCGTCGTCCGGCGATGAACTTCGGCTTACCCAGCTTGCGACCTGGTCGCGCATCTACGGAGAGGTAGAGAGCGAGATTGCTGCGCGCACGTCCTTTGCCGGATGGCGGGTGAACGAAACCGAGCTTGCCCGCTTTTATGACGTCAGCCGAACGGTTGCGCGCGATGTCGTGGCGCGGTTGCAGCAGCGGGGCGTCGTGCGCAAGGACGATCGCTCGCGTTGGGTGGCACCGGCCATGACGCCGGACCATGTCGGGGAACTTTATGAGCTGCGCTGGCTGCTGGAGCCAGTGGCGCTTGAAAAGGCTGCCCCTCGGTTGCCGGCCGAATTCCTGACAGGAGTGCGCAAGAGACTGGAGGACGCGACGGCCAACGCTGCCGGCTTGGCTGGACCGGATCTCGACCGTCTTGAAGAAGACCTGCATGTGACGCTGCTGGGCTACTGCAGCAACGGCCCGATGATGCAGGCGATCAGCCTGCCCCAGGCGCTGCTGATCGCGCATCGGTTCCTGTACCGCTGGATGCCACGATTATTTGGTGCCGAGCCGTTTTTGCCGGAGCATATGGAGATCATCGAGCGGTTGGAGGCAGGCAGGGTGAGCGATGCCGCCGACTCGCTTCGGCGGCATCTGCAGATTTCACGGGATCGCGCCATCGACCGCATCGAGAGGGTGACGCGCGAGGTTCACCCCGAAGACCTGCCCTATCTCGAAAAGCTCGACTGAGTTCGCTGGTGTTTTGGACCAGCTTTCAAAAGCGAACAGGCTAGCTCACGGCCAGCTTGAAGAGCTTGTTGCTTCTGTCGATTTTCAAGCCTGACAACATCCCGCTCGCGAAGGCGCCGGTGTCGATGTTGATCCTGCCGGGACAGACCTCTACCTGGCGCACCGGTGTGTGACCGTGGACAATGAGGAAATCGTCACTCGGAGCCGATGCGCCCAGTTCCGGCCTCAGCCACAGAAGATCCTCGTCCGATTGCTGCGCGAGGGGTACCCCGCGACGGATGCCTCCATGGACGAAGGTGAAGTTGGGAACGGACAGCAGCGAGGGGGCTGATCGCAGAAATTCAACATGTTCGGGACTGATGCGGTTCTCAAGAAGCGCCTTCATAGATGGCGCGCTACCTGCAGGATCGAGCCCGAAGGAGCGGAGAGTTTCCCTTCCGCCCAGACGAAGCCAGTGATGGCCCGGATCCGGATGATCCAGGTAGGAGAGCATCAGGTCCTCGTGATTGCCTGCAAGGCAGAACCGTTCGAAGCCGGATGGTGGCGGGCCGAGCAGGTGATCCAGGACCGCGGCGCTCTCGGGGCCCCGATCGATGTAGTCACCGAGCAGAATGATCCACTTTTCTCCGGAGACGGAGGCGGCGTCCTGAACTATCAACTGCTCCATCTTGCGCAGGAGCGGATAACATCCGTGGATATCACCGATGGCATAGATAAGCTCCGGTCGGTCATCGAAGAACAGCTTTGGGCGGGACCGGACGTCCGATGCGCCGCCGCGAAAGGGCAGGCGTTTGATGAGATGCCGGACCATCACGGTGTAACGAGACGTGGAATGTACATGGGGACCAACTTCAACTGACGTGTCCTGCGCTACGCCTATCCATGGCCGCTCTCATAGAGACAATGTGTGGAGGGGTGTTTGTCAAGCGCTATGGAACAAGGAGGGCTTCGGGCGTCGGCACAAGCCCCGACATGTTGCGGCGCTCCTTGACGTTTGGTGCTGCAAGAGGCATTTGACGCTCACATAGAAGAAGCGCGGCACACTGGCCACCAGCCATGCGCCAGAAGTCGCTTGAAAGAGAACACAAGATGGCAAAAGCAACCTCCTCAGCGCCCTCCCAGCGCATGCTTCGTGTTGGCGAACAGGTTCGTGCGGCGATTACCCAGGTGCTTCAGCGCGGCGAAGTGCGTGACGAGCTTCTGGAAAAGACCGTGATTTCGGTTTCGGAAGTGCGGATGTCGCCGGACCTGAAGATTGCGACCGCCTATGTCACGCCGCTTGGCCTGCCGGATCACAAAGCCGTCATCGATGCGCTGAACCGCAACTCCAAGTTCATCCGCGGACGACTGACCGGCCAGTTGCGGCAGATGAAATACATGCCGGAAGTCCGCTTCCGCGATGACACCAGCTTCGACAACTACAAGAAGATCGACGAACTGCTGCGTTCACCCGAGGTCAGTCGCGACCTGGGTCCTCCGGCCTCCGAAGACGAAAAATAAGAAAAGAAGAATGTCCAAACCTCGTAAACCAAAGGGCCGCCCGGTCTCCGGATGGCTGATCCTCGACAAGCCTATCGATTTCGGCTCCACGGAGGCCGTCTCCAAGATCAAGTGGCTGTTCAACGCGCAGAAGTGCGGCCATGCGGGCACTCTTGATCCGTTGGCCTCCGGCATGTTGCCGATCGCGCTCGGCGATGCCACGAAGACGGTGCCCTATGTCATGGACGGGCGCAAAGTCTACGAATTCACCGTCACCTGGGGTGAGGAACGCCTGACGGATGATTTGGAAGGCGAAGTGGCGCAAAGCTCCGACACACGCCCGACGGAGCAGGAAATCCGCGATCTCCTGCCGCAGTATACCGGCACGATCAACCAGGTGCCGCCGCAATTCTCGGCGATCAAGATCGCCGGCGAGCGCGCCTATGATCTCGCCCGGGATGGTGAGGTGGTGGATATCCCTGCCCGTGAGGTTCAAATCTTCCGGCTGACGCTGCTCGGTTGCCCCGATGCCGACAGCGCTCATTTCGAGGTGGAGTGCGGCAAGGGTACCTACGTGCGGGCGCTTGCCCGTGATTTCGGCCGTGACCTCGGCTGTTACGGCCATGTCTCGGCGCTTCGCCGGACGTTCGTCGCGCCGTTTGCGGAAGACCGCATGGTGCCGCTAGCCGATCTGGTGGCGCTGGAAGAGATCGAGGACCGGGATGAGCGGTTCGCCGCACTCGACGCCCACATCATCGACACCTCCGAGGCGCTTTCCAGTCTCCCCCATCTGCCCGTCACGGACGAGCAGGCGCACCGATTGCGAATGGGCAACCCGATCATCCTGCGAGGCCGCGATGCGCCGCTTTCCGAAGCGGAAGCCTATGCGACGGTGCGCGGGCGACTCATTGCGATCGGCGAGATCGGTGAGGGCGAGTTCCGTCCCAAGCGCGTGTTTGGATGACGAAAGAGCAAGCCCCTTCCAATCCGGGGCTGCTTAGGGTATAGGCAGCGCCAGCATTGGATGCCTGGGTAATACTTTCGGCATCGATTTTGCTTTTCACGGCCATGGCTGGACGACATCCCGGCCCTTGGCGACCCCATGATCCTCATTAAGAAAGGACCTGTCCGATGTCGATCACTCCCGAGCGCAAGGCTGCGCTGATCAAGGAATACGCAACTGTTGAAGGCGACACCGGTTCTCCGGAAGTTCAGGTAGCAATCCTGACCGAGCGCATCAACAACCTGACGGACCACTTTAAGGGCCACAAGAAGGACAACCACTCCCGTCGTGGCCTTCTCGCAATGGTTTCCAGCCGCCGCTCGCTTCTTGATTACCTCAAGAAGAAGGACGAAGGCCGTTACACCAAGCTGATTACCAGCCTGGGTGTTCGCCGCTAACGAAATCTGGCGGGCGTCTCATCAGAGGCGCCCGCCATTCTTATTCTTCGGGAAACCGAAGCAATGGCCAGTAGGCCATATCACATGGCGGACCGGATGGCCGGTTTCGCCAAATCAACCGCTGACCTGCCATGGGGCAGGATTGCCGGATGCTTTCGCCAGACCTCGTCGTCTGGCTCGGCGACAGGATGGCTCAGGGCCATCCCTCGAAACGAAAGCCTCCCGTTGTCTTGCCCGTGTCACGTCAACATTTGCGCATGGCCTGCCCATCTGAGGCAAGCAAGCTGCGCTACGAAGGACCAGACATGTTCAATACACATTCTGTCGAAATCGAGTGGGCCGGACGCCCGCTGAAGCTGGAAACGGGCAAGATCGCCCGTCAGGCTGACGGCGCCGTTCTCGCCACCTACGGTGAAACCGTCGTTCTCGCGACCGTCGTTTCCGCCAAGGCTCCGAAAGCCGGTCAGGACTTCTTCCCGCTGACCGTCAACTACCAGGAAAAGACCTACGCTGCCGGCAAGATCCCGGGTGGCTACTTCAAGCGCGAAGGCCGTCCGTCGGAAAAGGAAACCCTGGTTTCCCGCCTGATCGACCGTCCGATCCGCCCGCTCTTCCCTGAAGGCTACAAGAACGACACCCAGGTCGTCGTCACCGTCGTCCAGCACGACCTTGAGAACGATCCCGACGTATTGTCGATGGTTGCTGCGTCTGCAGCGCTTACGCTTTCCGGCGTCCCGTTCATGGGCCCGGTCGGCGGCGCGCGCGTTGGTTACATCAATGGCGAATACGTCCTCAACCCGCACCTCGACGAGATGCAGGAATCGACCCTCGACCTCGTCGTTGCCGGCACCCAGGACGCCGTCCTGATGGTTGAGTCCGAAGCCAAGGAACTCAACGAAGAAATCATGCTCGGCGCCGTCATGTTCGGCCACAAGGGCTTCCAGCCGGTCATCGATGCGATCATCAAGCTCGCAGAAGTTGCCGCCAAGGAACCGCGCGACTTCCAGCCGGAAGACCACTCGGAACTTGAAGCCGAAATGCTGAAGCTTTTCGAAGCCGAACTTCGCACCGCCTACAAGAACACCCAGAAAGCTGAGCGCTACGCTGCCGTCGACGCCGTCAAGGCAAAGGTCAAGGCTCACTTCTTCCCGGAAGGCGTCGAGCCCAAGTACACCGCTGAAGTCATCGGTGCGACCTTCAAGCACCTGCAGGCCAAGATCGTTCGCTGGAACATCCTCGACACCAAGAGCCGCATCGACGGCCGCGACCTGTCGACCGTTCGTGCGATCGTCTCGGAAGTCGGCATCCTGCCGCGTACGCACGGCTCGGCACTCTTCACCCGCGGTGAAACGCAGGCGATCGTGGTTGCCACGCTCGGTACCGGTGAAGACGAACAGTACGTCGATAGCCTCACAGGCATGTACAAGGAGCGCTTCCTGCTCCATTACAACTTCCCTCCCTACTCGGTTGGCGAAACCGGCCGCATGGGCTCCCCGGGCCGCCGCGAAATCGGCCATGGCAAGCTCGCATGGCGCGCCATTCGTCCGATGCTGCCGAGCGCCGAGCAGTTCCCCTATACGCTGCGTATCGTTTCCGAGATCACCGAGTCGAACGGCTCGTCCTCGATGGCAACTGTCTGCGGCACGTCGCTCGCACTGATGGACGCTGGCGTTCCACTGGCAAAGCCGGTTGCCGGCATCGCCATGGGCCTGATCCTCGAAGGTGATCGCTTTGCGGTTCTCTCCGATATCCTCGGCGACGAAGATCACCTCGGCGACATGGACTTCAAGGTTGCAGGTACTGCCGACGGCATCACCTCGCTGCAGATGGACATCAAGATCGCCGGTATCACCGAAGAGATCATGAAGGTCGCGCTTGCCCAGGCACAGGGCGGTCGCACGCACATCCTCGGCGAAATGGCCAATGCCATCTCCGAGGGCCGTTCGCAGCTCGGCGAATTCGCTCCGCGCATCGAAGTGATGAACATCCCGGTCGACAAGATCCGTGAAGTCATCGGTTCGGGCGGCAAGGTCATCCGCGAAATCGTCGAGAAGACCGGCGCCAAGATCAACATCGAAGACGACGGCACCGTCAAGATCGCGTCTTCCTCCGGCAAGGAAATCGAAGCGGCCCGCAAATGGATCCACTCGATCGTTGCTGAACCGGAAGTCGGCGCCGTTTACGAAGGTACTGTTGTGAAGACCGCTGACTTCGGCGCCTTCGTCAACTTCTTCGGCGCCCGCGATGGCCTCGTGCACATCTCGCAGCTCGCGGCTGACCGCGTTGCCAAGACCCAGGACGTCGTCAAGGAAGGCGACAAGGTCTGGGTCAAGCTGATGGGCTTCGACGAGCGTGGCAAGGTTCGCCTGTCGATGAAGGTCGTCGACCAGGCTACCGGCCAGGAGATCAAGAAGGCCGACGGCGGCGAAGCTGCCGAGTAAGGCTTCCTTCTCCGACATCATCGAGGCGCGGGAGAATTTCCGCGCCTTTTCCATTTCTGTCGCTGGAAACAACTCGCCATGAGCCGAGACGCATTCAAGACCCTGTTCCACCCCTTCGCAACCGAGGCGGTTCCCATGCCGGAAGCCGGCGACCGCGTGCTGTTCCTCAGCGCGGAGGCAGGTCAGTTGCCGGAGGGTTTCCATGGCGAAATTACCGCCATTCAGCCTTTCAGGCCACTTTTCCGCGCAATCCGTGAAAACGCCTTTCCGGTGGCGGAGGACCGCGACTACGACGCAGCGCTTATTCTTTGCGGCAAGCACCGCGGCGACAACGAAAACCGCGTCGCGGAGGCGCTGGAGCGTGTAAAGGCTGGCGGCATGGTCGTCATCGCCGGAGGCAAGGAGGACGGCATCCAGCCGCTGCGCAACACGCTCCTGAAGCTCGGCATCCAGCTCGACTACACGCCGAAATATCACGGCGTAGCAATCTGGTTTGCGCGGCCCGAAAGTGTCGAGCCATTGATAGCTGCGCTCAAGAGGCCTTCCGTAATGGTCGAAGGCCGGTTTGAGGCGGCGCCGGGCATGTTCTCGCATGACCGGGTTGATCCGGGCTCCGAACTGCTGGTGAGCCGCCTGCCGACGGATTTTGACGGCAATGTCGCCGATTTCGGCGCCGGCTGGGGCTATCTCTCGGTCATGCTGGCGCAAAGGTCTCCGCGCGTGAATCGCATAGATCTGTTCGAGGCCGACTACCGGGCACTGGAGTTCGCCAAGCGCAATGTCGCCCGCAATTGCCCGGATCTCGAGGCGCGCTTCTTCTGGCAGGATCTTGGTTCGGAGCCGCCGAAGGAAAAATACGACATGGTCATCATGAACCCGCCCTTCCATGAGACGCAGGTGTCCGACCCCGAGCTCGGCAAAACGATGATCCGCACCGCCGCGTCGGCACTCCGTAATGGCGGCAGACTGATGCTCGTCGCCAACCGTGGCATGACTTACGAGCCGGTACTGGGGACGGAGTTCAAGGAAAGCGGGGAGACCTGCCGCAACGCCCGCTTCAAGATCCTCTGGGCGAAGAAGTAGTTCAAACGAAAAGAGGCCCCGCTGGTGACAGCGGGGCCTCTTTCAGTTCTGGGAATGATCTCACTCCACGTCGGCGGTGCGCAGATGTTCGAGGACGGGCAGTGAGGTGATGTTATAGCCGGCGTCCACGTAGTGGATCTCGCCGGTCACGCCGCGCGAAAGATCCGACAGCAGGTACAGTGCGGAGCCGCCGATGTCCTCGATCGTCGCCGTGCGGCGCAAGGGAGCGTTCTTCTGGTTCCAGGAGTACATGGCGCGCGCGTCCGAGATGCCGGCGCCCGCAAGGGTGCGTACCGGGCCTGCGGAGATCGAGTTGACGCGGATGTCCTTCGGGCCAAAGTCCGCTGCCAGATAGCGCACGGAGGCCTCCAGCGCAGCCTTGGCAACGCCCATCACGTTGTAGTTCGGAATGACGCGCGTAGAGCCGCCGTAGGTGAGGGTGAGCATCGACCCGCCATCCGTCATCAGCTCTGCAGCGCGCTTGGCGACCTCTGTGAAGGAGAAGCAGGAGATGACCATGGTGCGGCTGAAGTTGTCACGCGTTGTGTTCGCGTAGAGGCCCTTGAGCTCGTTCTTGTCGGAAAATCCGATGGCATGGACCATGAAATCGAGCTTGCCCCAGCGTTCCTTGATGGCGTCGAACGTGGCGTCGACAGAGGCAATGTCTTCCACGTCGCAGGGCAACAGGAAGTCCGAGCCGACTTCGGCGGCGAGCGGCTTCACCCGTTTGCCCAACGCGTCGCCTTGATAGGTGAAAGCAAGTTCCGCGCCCTGTGAGGCTACGGCCTTCGCAATACCCCAGGCGATGGAGTGGTTGTTCGCGACCCCCATGATCAGGCCGCGTTTTCCCTGCATGATGCCTGTCATGAGTTTTATCCGTTATGACGCTGGAAGACGAGCGTGGCGTTGGTGCCACCGAACCCGAAGGAATTGGAAAGAACCGTATCGATCTTGGCGTTGTCGATACGCTTGCGGACGATAGGAACGCCTTCGAACTCGGGATCCAGCGTCTGGATATGCGCGCTTTCGCCGATGAACTTTTCCTGCATCATCAGCAAGCCGTAGATCGATTCCTGCACACCGGCGGCGCCAAGCGAGTGGCCCGTAAGCGACTTTGTCGACTGGATATGCGGGATCTTGGCTCCGAACACTTCGCGGATTGCGCCGATTTCCTTGCTGTCGCCAACCGGCGTCGAAGTGCCGTGCGTGTTGATGTAGTCCACTTCGCCCTTTACCGTCGACAGCGCCTGGCGCATGCAGCGGATGGCGCCTTCGCCAGACGGAGCAACCATGTCGTAGCCGTCCGATGTCGCGCCGTAGCCGACGAGCTCGGCATAGATCTTGGCGCCGCGCGCCTTGGCGTGCTCCAGTTCCTCAAGAACGAGGACACCGGCACCGCCAGCGATGACGAAGCCATCGCGGTCGGCGTCATAGGCACGCGAGGCGAGTGCGGGCGTATCGTTGTACTTGGTCGACATCGCGCCCATGGCGTCGAACAGGTTCGACATCGTCCAGTCGAGGTCTTCGTGACCGCCGGCGAACATCATGTCCTGCTTGCCCCACTGGATCATTTCGGCGGCGTTGCCGATGCAATGCGCGGATGTCGAGCATGCCGACGAGATCGAGTAGTTGACGCCGTGGATCTTGAACCAGGTCGCAAGCGTGGCCGATGCGGTCGATGACATGGCCTTGGGCACCGCAAACGGGCCGATCCGCTTCGGGCTGTTGTTCTTGATTGTGATGTCGGCAGCTTCGATGAGCGTACGGGTCGAAGGGCCGCCGGAGCCCATGATGATGCCGACGCGCTCGTTCTCGCTGTAGTCCTTCTCCTCGAGACCGGAATCGGCAAGCGCCTGCTTCATGGCCACGTGGTTCCAGGCGCCGCCCTGGGAAAGGAAGCGCATGGCGCGACGGTCGACGAGGTCCGTCGGATCCAGGGACGGCTTGCCCCAGACCTGGCACTTGAAGCCATGCTCTGCGAAATCCGGAGAGGAGGAAATGCCGGACTTAGCCTGGCGGAGAGATTCGGTGACTTCGGCGGCATCGCTTCCGATCGAGGATACGATACCGAGACCCGTGACAACTACCCGTCTCATCTGATGGACCTTTTCTACTCGTTCTGGCCGTTTGGCGGCAGGGCCGCTTAGGCCGTCTTGTCTTTCGACAGACCGACGCGAAGGTCGGCCGCCTGATAAATGGTTTCACCGTCGGCCTTCAGCCAGCCGTCGGCAGTGCCGAGCACCAGTCGTCCGCGCATCACCCGTTTGAAGTCGATGCCGTACTCCAGCAGCTTGGTTTCCGGGCGAACCATGCCCTTGAACTTCACTTCGCCGGTCGAGAGCGCCATGCCGCGGCCAGGTTCACCCAGCCAGCCGAGGAAGAAACCGGTCAGCTGCCACATTCCGTCGAGGCCGAGGCAGCCCGGCATGATGGGATTGCCCTGGAAGTGGCACGGGAAGTACCAGTCGTCCGGACGGACGTCGTACTCTGCGCGAATGTAACCCTTGTCGTACTCGCCGCCGGTTTCGGAAATGTCGGTGATGCGATGGACCATCAGCATCGGCGGCAGGGGAAGCTGCGCATTGCCGGGTCCGAACAACTCGCCGCGACCGCAGCTCAGGATTTCTTCGTAAGAGAAGCTCGACTGTCTTTCCGTCATTAAATTCCGGGTCCCCTTATGCCGATGTCTGACCTTACTATGGCAAATCCGGCAGAAATTGAAGCACAACGATGAACGCGGCGAAAGTCTGCCCTCTCTTTAGGGCAAGCCATAGGCCGCATTGTCAGGTCCGCATATAGGAAGCTGAGGCGGCAAACCAGTGGCTTCCGGCCAAATAACGCGTTTTGCAACGCTCAGCAGGCGGGAACTCCGTCGGGGCTATTGAAAGCAACGGCGCTAAAAGTTATATCGCAAAGTCAAGAATGAACGCGCGGACAGACGTGGGGCATATCGGCACGATGGCAAACGCCATGATCAGCATCGACACGAGACTGCGCGATTGCGGCTTGCGCCCGACGCGCCAGCGCATCGCGCTCGCCGATCTACTGTTCGCCAAGGGCGACCGTCACTTGACCGTAGAGGAATTGCACGAGGAGGCGCTGGCCGCCGACGTGCCCGTTTCGCTCGCGACGGTTTACAATACTTTGCACCAGTTTACCGAGGCCGGCCTTATCCGCGTTCTCGCGGTGGAAGGTTCGCGCACCTATTTCGACACCAACGTCTCCGATCACCACCACTTCTTTGTCGAGGGCCGCAACGAGGTCCTGGACATTCCGATCAGCAATATCGAGATCGGCAACCTTCCGCCGGCACCGGAGGGACTGGAGATCGCCTACGTGGACGTTGTCATCCGCCTGCGCGAAAAGAAGTCGTAACAGGCCCTACCGCTTCTTCATTACGTCATCCGGATCGCGCCCCGGCCGAGGCCGGTATCGGGGAATGGTCCATCCGTATTGGATTGCTCCGCCGCGAAGTGCGAGCGCGACTGCGAATCCGGCGGCCGAGCTGACATACAGCGGAATGCCCATGGCCTGGGATGCCGTGAAGGTGGAGGCTCCGGCAAGCGCAGACAAAATATAGATTTCCGGGCGCAGCAGTACTGAAGGCTCATCAGCCAGCAGGTCGCGCAGCACGCCACCACACGTGGCGGTCAGCATGCCCGTGACGATCGCGATTGTCGCTGACCCCGTTGCCTCCAGCCCCAGGACCGCGCCCATCACGCAATAGGCAGCAAGGCCGATCGCATCCAGCCAGATCAGCAGCCAGTATCGCCATTCGATGAGGTGGGCCGTGAAGAAGACGACAATGCCGGTCGCAACGCAGACCAGGATATAGGTTGGATCGACAACCCAGAAGACGGTCTTTCCGAGCACCAGGTCCCGCAACGTACCGCCACCGACGCCCGTTACGGCCGCGAAGAACAGAAAGCCGATGAGGTCCAGCTGCTTGCGCGAGGCAGCCAGGGCACCGGTCGCAGCGAAGACGACGACGCCAGCGTAGTTCAGGACAGTAAGCACTTCCACCTCCGAGCCCGGTCAGATCACCAGCGTCGCGCAAGTGCGATCGATTAAGCTGGCCTATGTTTCCATCTTCTTACGCGCAGAGCGCGAAGAGGCGAAGGGGTTCAAGGAGCCATGCCTGTGAAAAAGCACCTGATGATCGCCGCACAAGTGCTGATGCTGGCACTGCTACCGTCCGCCGCCTTGGCCCAGCAGGAGCTGCTGAGCGATCCTGAGATCTACGAGATGGATCATTTCCGCAAGCAGTGCCAGACTGCCGAGTTCGGCAGCGCCTTCATGACCAGGCTGGACATCAACAATGACGGCATCGTCGACGCCCTGAGCAATCACGGCGAGCTCACCTGCGACGGCAAGAAGGGCGCCGAATGCAACGAGGACGGCTGCCCCTACAACTTCTATCTTCGGGCCAAGGAAGGCGGCTATTTCATGATCGCCACGGCCCGCATCTACAGCTACGACTTCATCAAGCGCTTCGGCAACATGGTGTTCGTCATGAAAATGCATCCGCGCTTCTGCGAACGGACCGACGACAAGCCCTGCGAAATGACGGTGCGCGTGCGCGGCGGGCGCTTCGTCACCATCTCCAAGAAATAAGGCTGGTCTATTGCGCGGCAGGGAAGACGCTGTCGATCCGTCCTGTCACGTAGTAGCCCAGCAGGCCAAGCCACTCGCGCACGGCGGTGGATGTGAGCTGCGCATTGGTCGTCGGTTGCGAGAAGTCGAAGCCGATTTTGAGGATGCCATTCGTCCGGTAATCCACGGGCCAGGGCATCACCGGAATGCTGGCCTTCCTGAACAGCGCCATGGATCGCGGCATATGGAAAGCCGACGTGACCAGCAGGCAGTCCGTTAGCTCGCTCTGGGCCAGGATCTCTTTTGTCTGTAGCGAATTCTCGTAGGTAGTGCGGGAGGCGTTTTCCTTCACCAGTCGGTCGGTGGATACACCGAAAGCCGAGAAGAAGCGCTCTGAGGCCGCAGCCTCACCCTCATAGGCGCCGCTGATTGACCCATCGCCACCGGAAATGAGGATGCGGGCTTGTGGATGGCGGAGCGCCAGCCGCAGTGTTTCGACAAAGCGGTCGCCCGCCTGGTTGAATTCGATGCCGCCCCGGCTCGTCGTCACTTCGTTTTCCAGTGCGCCGCCCAGCACGATGATGCAGGAGAGATTTTCAGGCTCTGTGGCCGGTTTTGCAAACCTCGCTTCTAGGACCTGCAGCGCCACGCCGCCGGAGGTCGTGTAGAGCGTCAGGAACAGAACCAGCGCTGCAAATAGCGACAGCATGCCGCCGAAACGGCGCCAGCCCAGGAACGCAAACATGGCGCCAAGGGCGCAGAACAGGAAGGCGAGGGAGAGCGGCTGCGCCATCAGCCAGAAGAGCTTCGAAAGAATGAACATGCTTCAATCTCTCGCAACAACCCGTACGGGCTGTCAACGCCGGCGTTGCGTGCCTCTAACGATAGGCTGTTGGAAGTGCAGGTGCAGCGGCCGCGGCAGGAGGACCGTTGCAATTGCGACCGCGACAACGACGAGTGCGACGACCCACAGCGCATTATTGCCCAGATAACGCGTTAGGAATGCGCCCGCGACGGCACCGCAGGCCATGCCGGTCCACGGCACGGTCTGGATGATCCAGCCGGTCGGATTACGGTCGCCGACGAGCCAGCGGCCGATGCCGCGCCCGAAGCGCGACAAGGCGCCGGTCACGTAGGTAAGGCCGATCGGCAGGCCCTCGATATGCTCTACGGTCGCATTGATCATGCCCATGGCGAGAATGACCAGATAGAACTGTAGTCGCGGGTATCCGTCCTCCGGCACCATTGCGGCAGCGGCGATGGTCACGGCAACGCCGGTCAAGACCACGAAGGTCCGCCGCGCAGACAGCCTGTGGGCGAGAATGATGCCGAGCGCGTTGCCGGCGACGAATGCCCAGAGCGCGAAAAAGAGGACCAGCGCATGCCCGTAGTCGCCGTCGGCAAAGGAAAGTGCGGCGCGCGTCGTATTTCCGGTCATGAAGGAAACGAAGTCGCCGGATAAAAGCAGGCCGACGGCGTCGGTCATCCCGGCCACGAATGAAATCGCCGCGACGAGCGCAAGTCCGGTTACGGTGCGCCTCTTGCGAACGAAGCGTCGACGTTGGGCAAGGGTCATGAGCGGTAGTTTCCCCGGGGCGCAGCAGCGAAGCCGGTTGCTGCCGGTCCATTCTAGACTCTGATTCTGCCGCTATGGAAGATGTCCTGTCCGGATCGTCAATCTGCCGCAGAAGCGTGATTTATCGGCCAGCAATCCACTCAGTCATGCCAGCTGCTGCGGCTCGACCCGTGGCGAAGCAGGCGGTCAGCAGGTAGCCGCCTGTAGGCGCTTCCCAGTCGAGCATTTCGCCGGCAGCAAAGAGCCCCGGAATGCTCCCGAGCATGTAGCGCTCGTCGATCGCCTCCAGGGCGATGCCACCTGCGGAAGAAATCGCCTCCTTGATCGGTCGCGGACGAAGTACCGGCAAAGGTAGCGCCTTGATAAGCGATGCAAGGTGTTCGGCGGCCAAACTTGCGGCATCCGGTATGAGTTCTCGGACAAGTGCCGACTTGACGCCTTCGAGGGTAGCACTTTTCCGTAGCCGGTTGGAGAAGCTCGCCTTTGGGTCCTGCCGGACAAGATCGCGGATGAGACGTGCCTCCGTACGGCCGGGTGTGAGGTCTACGACAAGGGATGCTTCACCCGCTTGTTCCAGTCTGTCCCGCAGCGCGGCCGAATGTGCATAGACAAGGCTCCCCTCGATCCCGTCCCTGGAGATGACGAATTCGCCCGGGAAGGTGCCGGCATCGGAGGCGGCGCTGACCGATTTCAGCGGCGCCCCGGCGAAGCGCTCGCGAAAGGTGTCGCTCCAGCCGACATCGAAGCCGCAATTGGCGGGGCGAAACGAACGGACATCGACATCCCTTTGCCGCAACCATGGCACCCAGGCCGCATCCGAGCCGAGGCGCGGCCAGCTGGCGCCACCAAGCGCCAGCAATGCGGCATCGGGACGAACTGCAACAGGACCGCCCGGGGTTTCGAACGCGTAGGCACCGCTTTGGAAACCCACCCAGCGATGACGCGTGGCAAGCCGGACACCTTGGGTCTCCAGCCGGCGAAGCCAGGCCCTGAGCAGGGGGGAAGCCTTCATGACGGTAGGGAAGACGCGGCCCGAGGAACCGACGAAGGTCTCTGTGCCAAGCCCGGTCGCCCAGGCGCGGATATCGTCAGGCGTGAATGCATCCAGCGCTGCGCGCAGCCTGCCGGAAGCTGCTCCGAAACGGGTCCTGAAGACGTCGAAATCCTCGGAATGAGTGATATTGAGCCCGGACTTGCCTGCCAGCAGGAATTTCCGGGCAAAGGTCGGCATGGCCTCGTACACGGTGACGGAATGCCCCTTCGCGGAAAGCACTTCGGCTGCCATGAGGCCCGCCGGGCCGCCACCGATGATCGCAATGTCCTTGCCGTCCATGCACCTGCCTCTTTGCGCGCCGTCAGATTTAACTCTGCGCATCTTAACTTCCGAAAACGGATTCCGTCTTCGGGTCGATGCGCTAGCACGCGCGTGCTAGCGATGGCAGGTGGTTTCTGTCAGGCTGTGCCGATAACCGGCATCAGCACTTGCCCGTTCCCTTGCAGTCGGGGCACGTCTCACCGTCTACCTCGCCTGTCCCACCGCAGCGGCGGCAAACGATCTCGAGCGTATCGGGCGCACTTAACGGCGCGGCATCGGCGTTCCTGCAGGTGGTCGAGGCGTTGCGTTCCTTTTGCATTTGTTGCCTCCCTGGGATGACAGCCGGGTCGGCTTTAACCGATCCCGGCAGAGACTTACTCGGCCGCCTGGCTCTGCGCCCTGTCTGGTTTCGGCAGTTTGCCCGACAGGATTTCATCGGCGGAGGCCTGGTGGTCCTTGACCGAACTCGTCCACCGGCCCCAGGCGGTCGGGTCGATCTTGTCGCCGTTGCTGCCGAGGTTCTGGAGTCGGTGCTGGTCCTCTTCCGTCAGCATCTGCTTCTGCAGCGGACCGAGACGTTTGACGTCGTCCACGCGGATGCCGAGCTTTTCGCCAACCCGGCGACCGTAGTCGTCATGGACGAGGAAGAAGTGCCATACCATCCGCTCCTGCACGTCACGTTCGCATTGGCCGAGCAGGTCGCCCATGTTGACAACGAGATCGTCCCGCTCCCAGTCCATCATCGTGCAATAGCGGCCGCGGGCATGGACATAGTCGTTGCGACGCTCGATGACGCTCCGGGTCAGCCGGCCGTGAATTTCAGGCGAATTGTTCGGCTGCTCGTGCCGGCTTTCCTGAAGCCCGTTGTGGATCGAGGGTTCGAAGTTGATATGCGGGTTCTGTCCGGGTGAAAGGTCGCGACGGTAGGACATCGTGCCGCCGGACAGGTTGGTGGAGACCTTGGCGTTCTTGGCCTGGTTCACCGGCAGTTGCAGGTAGTTGGTGCCGACGCGGTAGCGCTGGGTATCCGAATAGGAGAACGTTCGGCCGACCAGCATCTTGTCGTCGGAGAAATCGAGCCCATCGACGAGAACGCCGGTTCCCATGGCGATCTGCTCGTTCTCGTTGAAGAAGTCCTCGACATTACGGTTGAGCGTCATCACGCCGACATGGCGGAGCGGGAAGTCGCTCTCCGGCCAGATCTTGGTGTCGTCGAGTGGATCCCAATCGAGTTCGGGGTGATCATGGTCCTCCATGATCTGGACGAACATGTCCCACTGGGGATGGTTGCCTTGCTCGATCGCCGTGAACAGATCCTTGGAGGCAGAGCCGAAATCCTGACCCTGCACCGTTGCGGCTTCTGCGGCCGTGAGGCTGGCGACGCCGCAACGCGGATGGAAGTGATACTTCACAAGACAGGTATCTCCGTTCTCGTTGACCATCTTGTAGGTGTTGACGCCGAAACCTTCCATATGGCGGTAGCTTGCCGGGATGCCGCGCGGCGAAAACAGATGCGTCAGCATGTGCATCGATTCCGGCGTCTGGCTCATGAAGTCGAAGATACGGTTCGGTTCCTGCCGGAACGTCACCGGATCGGGCTTCAGCGAGTGGATGACATCCGGGAACTTGATGGCGTCGCGGATGAAGAAGACTGGCAGATTGTTTCCGACGAGGTCCCAGTTGCCGTCCTCGGTGTAGAATTTGACGGCGAAGCCGCGCGGATCGCGGGCCGTTTCGGAGGAATCGCGCCCGCCGATCACCGTGGAAAACCGGATGGCAAGCGGCGTCTTCTTGCCGGCGGCCTGAAAGACTTTTGCGCGGGTATACTTCGATGCTGGTTCGTCACCGATCTTGCCAGTTGCTTCCAGCTCGCCGTAACAAACGAAGCCTCGCGCATGCACGACGCGTTCGGGGATGCGTTCGCGATCGAAATGCGTGATCTTTTCGAGGAACTGGTAGTTTTCCAGCGTTGCCGGACCGCGGCTGCCGATGGTTCGCTGCGACTGATTGTTGGTGATCGGGTGACCCTGGCGATTGGTGAGCACATGATCATCCGTGCCCGGCGGCATGCCGGATCCGCCCTGAGACTTGTTCTTCTCGTCCATCGTGTACCCTCCTTGTGTGGATTGGCAAAAGCGTGGCCATCCGCCGGACGTAGCCACCCGTGGGGAAACACGCTGGAGCCGATTCGGTTCCACCGAGGAATGAGGTCGCAATCAACCGATGCCTACCGCGTCAGGAGAGCAGCGCTTGCGTCAGCGGATGATGCGGATCGGCAAGCCCGTCCAGCACGTTGAAGTGGTGCCGGTCCGGCTCCTCGACGACGCTTGTTTCGGCAGCGAGACCCTTCCAGATATTGGCCAGAAGCGCATTCTGGCGGATGAACTCCGAGCGTTCCGCCGCCCCGACCCAGCATGTGAGGCGGGCATCGTGCATCGGTTCCAGCAGCGCCGGACTTTCCCGCCATGCCTCCTGCCGATCGATTTGCAATTGCGCGTTCATCGCGATGTGCATCAGGGGGCGCAGATCGTGCAATCCGGATAACGACACGGTGTGAGCGATCCGCAGACGTATCGTTTCAGGCAGCGGCGAGGTCATGCTGATCATCCGCGTGACCAGCTGTCCGCCGGCCGAATGGCCGACGAGGCGGATCGGACCGCCCACCAGTTCCGCCGCCTTTTCGATTGCAATCCCGATCTCCGTCGTGATGCCGGAGAGGCGGATTTCGGGGCAGAGCGTGTAGGAGGGTATGGCGACGGCGTACCCGTGCTCTACCGCGCCCCGCGCCAGATGCGACCAGTAGGACTTGTCGAGCCTGAGCCAGAAGCCACCGTGGACGAAAACCACCAAGCCGATCGGCGCCGATGCGGGCATGAACAGGTCGAGCCTGTTCCGTTCACCGCCGCCATAGGGAATGTCCAGCTCCGCATGACCGGCCTCCGCCAAAGCCTCGCGATATAGTCGCGCCGGCTCTACCCAGAGGCCGGGCCAACGATCTCCGCCGGCAATGTTCGGGCCGTTGGCATAGGCATCATCCCAGTCCGCTATCCGATGGCGCATCTCATCCCCGATATCTTCATGTTCGACCGGCGGCATACTTGCATCTGCCGGGGACGGGAGAAAGGGGCGATAGCGACCGCCGTTGCGAAAATTATTACAAACTTAAAATTTCTCTCTTGCCAGTCGGGAGAACCGATGCTTTTCTGAACGAAAGGCAAAAATGCCGCGGACGTCGCACCGGACATATCCGGGTGGTGGACCATATGAGTTGGGAACTCGAAGATGAAACTGGGACCGACAGGCCATCTGGATACGTTTGCCCGCGACAATCTTCCGCCGCCGCAGGCATGGCCGGAAATTGACCTTCAGGGCTTCGACTATCCCGAATGGATGAATGCAGGTGTCGAACTCACCGACCGCATGGTCGAGCGTGGGTTTGGCGATCACACGGCACTGATCGGCAATGGGCGCCGCCGCACCTACAAGGAACTCTCCGACTGGACGAACCGTATCGCGCGGGCACTGACGGAGGATTACGGCCTGAAGCCCGGCAACCGGGTATTGATCCGTTCGGCCAACAATCCGGCCATGGTCGCCTGCTGGCTGGCGGCCACCAAGGCCGGAGCGGTCGTCGTCAACACCATGCCGATGCTGCGTGCCGGTGAGCTTGCCAAGGTCGTCGACAAGGCGGAAGTGACGATGGCGCTATGCGACACCCGCCTGATGGACGAGCTGGTCGCTGTTGCCAAGGAAAGCCGGTTTCTCATCCAGGTGATCGGTTTCGATGGCACGGCCAACCACGACGCCGAACTCGATCGTGCGGCGCTCGACAAGCCGGTTAAATTCGATGCGGCAAAGACCGGTCGGGATGACGTGGCCCTTCTCGGCTTCACGTCCGGCTCTACCGGCGTGCCGAAGGCGACGATGCATTTTCATCGCGACGTGCTGATCATTGCGGATGCCTATGCGAAGGAAGTGCTCGGCGTCACGCCGGACGATGTCTTCGTCGGCTCGCCACCGCTTGCCTTCACCTTCGGCCTTGGAGGGCTTGCCGTCTTCCCGCTGCGCTTCGGGGCGGCGGCGACGCTGCTGGAGCAGGCGACTCCGCCGAAGATGATCGAGATCATCGAGACCTACAAGGCGACGATCTGCTTTACCGCTCCCACAGCCTACCGTGCCATGCTGGCGGCCATGGACAAGGGTGCCGATCTTTCCTCGCTCCGTGTCGCAGTTTCGGCCGGTGAAACACTGCCCGGCCCGGTCTATGACGAATGGGTGCAGAAGACCGGCAAGCCGATCGTCGACGGCATAGGTTCGACGGAAATGCTCCACATCTTCATTACCAACCGGCTGGGGGATTCGAAGGCAGCCTGCACGGGCAGGCCGCTTGCCGGCTATCAGGCGATCGTCGTCGACGACGAGATGAACGAACTGCCGCGAGGAAGTGTCGGGAAGCTGGCCGTCAAGGGTCCGATTGGCTGCCGCTATCTCGCCGACGACCGGCAGGCAGACTATGTGCGTGACGGCTGGAACCTCACCGGTGACAGCTTCGTGCAGGACGAGGATGGCTATTTCCATTTCGCCGCCCGCTCTGACGACATGATCGTGTCCGCCGGCTACAACATCGCCGGTCCGGAAGTGGAAGCAGCACTTCTGAAGCACGAGGCCGTCGCCGAATGTGCAGTGATCGGCGTGCCGGACATCGAGCGGGGCGCTATCGTCGAGGCGCATGTGGTACTGGTCGACAAGGGCGCCGCCTGTGCGGCTCTTGTGAAGCTCCTGCAGGATCACGTGAAGAAGGAGATCGCGCCGTACAAGTATCCGCGCTCGATCGTCTTCGCCGACACGCTGCCGAAGACGGAATCGGGCAAGATCCAACGCTTCAGGCTAAAGCAGGCGAAAGCGGCATGACGCTGCCGGCACGGGGAAAATGTGCTGCACGCCGATTGGGCAGTGGACGTTCTTTTGCAAGTATGGAAGGTATCGCAAATACCGCTCGACGGTAATGCCGAAAAGGATTTCCGGCGGCGAGATCAATAGGTCCGCTATCGGGGTGGGACATAAAGAACAACTGGGAGTTTACGATGAAGAAACTGGTTTCCGCAGCCACGCTGGCGCTCAGCATGAGTGTCTCTGGCCTCGCCTTCGCCGAGCCCGTTAAGATCGGCCTGATCACCACGTTGTCCGGCGGTGGCGCCGGCCTCGGCGTCGATACCCGCGACGGCTTCATGCTGGCCATCAAGCAGGCCGGCAACAGCGAGATCGAGGTGGTCACCGAGGACGATGGACAGAAGCCTGAACTGGCCGTTCAGATCGCTGACAAGATGATCCAGAGCGATCAGGTCGATATCCTGACCGGCATTGTCTGGTCGAACCTGCTGATGGCCGTTGCGCCGAGCGCGGTAGCCCAGGGCAAGCTCTATGTCTCGACCAACGCGGCACCGGCGGCGCTTGCTGGCGCCAACTGCAACCCGCTCTATTTCAACGCCGCCTACCAGAACGACAACCTTCACGAGGCCATGGGCGAATACGCCAACAAGGACTACAAGAAGGTCTTCATCATGGCGCCGAACTATCCGGCTGGTAAGGATTCGCTGACCGGCTTCAAGCGCTACTACAAGGGCGAGCTGGCGTCGGAAGTCTACACACAGGTAGGCCAGACGGATTACGCCGCGGAGATCGCCCAGATCCGTGCCTCCGGCGCGGATGGCGTGTTCGCCTTCCTGCCGGGCGGCATGGGCATCGCCTTCTTGAAGCAGTACGCCCAATCGGGTGTCGAGATCCCGGTCATGGGTCCGGGCTTCTCCTTCAGCCAGGACGTGCTGCCGGCGATCGGCGATGCTGCTCTCGGTGCGAAGGCATCCGGCCAGTGGGCTCCGGACTTCGATACGGATGTCAGCAAGAAATTCCTGGCCGACTTCCAGGCGGAGTATGGACGTCTGCCATCCATTTACGCCGTCCAGGCGTATGATGCGGCGCAGTTGATCCTTTCGGCGGCGGCCAAGGCCGATGTGAAGGACACCGAGGCGTTCCGAGCTGAACTCCTGAAGGCGGATATCAAGTCGCCGCGCGGCGATTTCAAGTTCAATACCAACCAGCACCCGATCCAGGATATCTACCTGACGGAAGTGGTGAAGCAGGCCGACGGCATGCTCACCAACAAGACGGTAGAGAAGATCTTCGATGATCACGGCGATGCCTACGCCAAAGACTGCAAGATGTAAGGTCAACCTGTGACTGTTGCACTTGCTCTCGAGCAGTTGCTCAACGGCCTCCAGCTCGGCGTCATGTTGTTTCTCATGGCTGCCGGGCTGACGCTGATTTTCGGCGTCATGGGCCTGATCAACCTCGCTCACGGCTCGCTCTACATGGTGGGCGCCTTCGCCTGCGCTACTGTCGCGGCGGCGACGGGTTCGTTCTGGATCGGACTGGTCGCCAGTCTCGCTTGCGCCGCGGCGGCCGGTGCGATCATCGAGCTTCTCGTCATCCGTCGGCTCTATGATCGCGATCATCTCGACCAGGTGCTCGCGACCTTCGCGCTGATCCTGATATTCTCCGAAGGCACGCGCTGGCTGTTCGGGTCGTTTCCGCTCTATCTCGACATCCCGCCGCTGCTGCAGGGTGCTGTGGCACTGCCGGGCGGTGCGCAGTATCCTGTCTACCGGCTGGCGATCATCGCTGCCGGCGCGTTGGTTGCGTTCGGGCTCTATCTGCTGATTGGCAAGACGCGGCTCGGCATGCGCATCCGGGCGGGTGAAAGCGACCGTGAGATGATCGGCGCGCTGGGGGTCGACATACGCACGCTCTATACGGTCGTCTTCGCGCTCGGCGCCGCATTGGCGGGCCTGGCCGGTGCCATGGTCGGCGCGCTGCAATCGGTGCAGGTCGGCATGGGCGAGCCTGTACTGATCCTCGCCTTCGTGGTCATCGTCATCGGCGGTATCGGCTCGATCAAGGGTGCGCTACTCGGCGCTTTGCTGGTCGGCGTCGTCGATACCATGGGGCGCCTTCTGCTGCCGCAGCTCTTCGGCCTTTTCGTGCCGCCGTCCCAGGCTGGCATGATCGGCGCCGCTGCCGCCTCCATGCTGATCTATGTGATGATGGCGCTCATACTTGCCGTCAAGCCGCGCGGGCTTTTCCCCGCCGCTCATATGTGAGGCGACGACAGTGGCAATGACCCGCGAAAACCTCATCAATATCATTTTGGCTGTCCTGCTGCTTGCAGCACCGCTGGCCGCAAACGCCTTCGGTCAGCCGTTCTATGTGACGCTCGCGACCCGTATCGTCATTCTGGCGCTTGCCGCAACCGGCCTCAATCTGGCGCTCGGTCTTGGCGGCCTCGTCTCCTTCGGCCATGCGGCCTTCTTCGGCATCGGCGGTTATGCGGCGGGCATCCTCGCCACGCATGGCTTCTCCGGCGACCCGCTTCTGTTTGGATTTTCGGGCACGAACCAGATGCTGGTCATCTGGCTGGTTGCGATGGTCGTTGCCGGTCTCGTCGGGCTGCTGATCGGTGCGATCAGCCTGCGCACCTCCGGCGTCTATTTCATCATGATCACGCTGGCCTTTGCGCAGATGGTCTATTATTTCGCGATCTCCTGGCCGGCCTATGGCGGCGAGGACGGCCTGTCGATTCTGGTGCGCAACCAGTTTCCCGGCGTCAACACCATGCGGCCGCTGGGCTTTTTCCTCATCTGCTATGCTGTACTGATGGCGGTGCTCGGTCTCTTCGTGCTGATCCGTGGCTCGCGCTTCGGTTCCGCACTGCAGGCGGCGCGCCAGAACGAGGTGCGCGTGGCGACCGTCGGCATTGCGCCTTTCCGAATCCGGCTTACGGCCTTCGCCATCTCGGCAGCGATCACCGGGCTTGCGGGCGCCCTGTTTGCCGATCTCAACCGCTTCGTCAGTCCGTCCATGCTGTCCTGGCACATGTCCGGCGAACTGATCGTGCTGATCATCCTGGGCGGCGCCGGGCGCCTGTTCGGGCCGCTTGCCGGTGCCACATTGTTCGTGATCATCGAATATGTGCTGGGCGGGTTGACGGAGCGCTGGCAATTCTTCCTCGGCCTGATCCTGCTCGGCACGGTGCTCTTTGCGCGGGGTGGCCTGCTTGGCCTCTTCGCTGGAAAGGCCAAGCATGGATAAGATCATGGCTGAACCGGTTCTCGAACTGTCCAATCTTTCCAAGGCTTTTGGCGCACTGAGAGCAACCGATGGCGTCTCGCTCGACTTGCACCCCGGCGAAATCCATGCCCTGATCGGGCCGAATGGCGCCGGCAAGTCGACACTCATCCACCAGATCTGTGGCACGCTCAGGCAGGACACCGGCACGATCCGCTTTGCCGGCGAGGATATCGGCGCCCTGAACACCGCCGAACGTGCGCGTCGCGGCCTTGGACGCACCTTTCAGGTTTCCTCCCTGGCGCCTGACTTCTCGGCGCTGCGCAATGTCATGCTGGCGGTGCAGGCGCAGGAGGGTTCGAGCTTCCGGTTCTTCAAGCCGGTGATGCGCGACGTTGGCCTGATTGACCGGTCGATGGCCATGCTGGAACGGGTCGGCCTCAAGGACCGCGCGCGCATTCCGGCCGCTGAACTTTCTCATGGCGAGCGCCGGCAGCTGGAGATCGCCATTGCGCTGGCGCTGGATTCGAAGGCCTTCCTGCTCGACGAACCCATGGCAGGCATGGGACCGGAAGGTTCCAAGACGTTGACGGGCTTCCTCGATGGCCTGCGTCAGGAGGCACCGATCCTGCTCGTGGAGCACGACATGGATGCGGTCTTCGCGCTGGCGGACCGGATTTCGGTGCTGGTCTACGGCAAGGTAATCGCCACCGGCACGGTGGACGAGATCCGCCGCGACCCGGCCGTGCGCACCGCCTATCTCGGAGATCACCCCTGATGCTGCTCGACGTTTCGAAGATCGAAGCCTTCTACGGTGCGAGCCAGGCCTTGTTCGGCGTGGATATCTCCGTCGCTGAAGGTGAGGCTGTAGCCCTGATGGGGCGCAACGGCATGGGCAAGTCCACGACCATCCGGGCGATCTGCAACCTCAATCCGCCGCGCGCGGGCTCGGTTCGGCTTGCCGGAACCGATCTCAAGGGAAAGCCGTCGCACCGGGTCGCCAAGCTCGGCATTGGACTGGTACCGGAAGGGCGGCGCTGCTTCCCGAACCTGACGGTACACGAAAACCTCGTGGCGGCCGCGCGCCTCGGCGAATGGACGCTTGCGCGCGTCAACGCGCTATTCCCGCGCCTGGCAGAGCGTCATGCGCAGATGGCCCGCTCGCTTTCCGGCGGCGAACAGCAGATGCTGGCGATTGGCCGTGCCCTGATGACCAATCCCCGGCTTCTCATTCTCGACGAGGCGACCGAAGGTCTGGCGCCGGTCATCCGGCAGGATATCTGGGCGGCGATCCGCACGCTGAAGGCGGAAGGGCTTTCGATCCTCGTGGTCGACAAGACGCTGTCGGAGTTGCTGCCGGTGGCGGATCGCTGCGTGATTCTGGAGAACGGCCGCAGCGTCTGGAGCGGGGCTCCAGCCGGGCTTACGGCCGATATCCAGGATCGTTATCTCGGCGTCTGAGCCGCGAACATCGGCCCACCCTTTTGGGCCGGGAAGCCGTAGCCGTTGATCATCACCAGGTCGATATCGCTCTCGCGTGACGCGATATCTTCATCGAGCAACCTGCGTCCCTCATAAGACATCGCGGCAAGCAGGCGCTTGACGATCTCTTCGGCGGTGAAGCTGCAGGGTGTGATGCCCTTTTCCGCCCGGCAGTTTTCGATGAACGCGGTCACCTCCGGATCGAGCTGCCGTTTGCCATCCGGATTGTAGGCATACCAGCCACGGCCTGCCTTCTGACCGAGACGGCCCGCTTCGCAGAGACGATCGGCAATCTCGACATAGCGCTCGGATGGATTACGGCCTGCGGCCTGGCGTTTGCGGCGCGCCCAGGCGATCTCCAGTCCCGCCATGTCGTAAACGGCAAAGAGCCCCATCGGAAAGCCATAGCTTTCCAAGGCTGCATCGATCTCATGGGGGAGCGCGCCGTCCTCCAGCAGGAATTCCGCCTCGCGGCGATAAGCCGAAAAGATCCGGTTGCCGATGAAGCCTTCGGTGACGCCGGTGACGACCGCGAGCTTGCGCAGCTTTTTCGCCACTGCAAGCCCGGTGGCGAGCACGTCCGGCGCTGTCTTGCCGCAACGCACCACCTCCAGAAGCCGCATGACATGCGCCGGCGAGAAGAAATGCAGGCCGAGCACGCGTTCGGGATGCAGGGTCGAGGCAGCGATCTCGTCGGGGTTCAGATAGCTCGTGTTGGTCGCCAGCACGGCGTCAGGGCGCAGCACGCGGTCGAGCCGGCGGAACAGGTCGACCTTGACGTCCAGATCGTCGAACACCGCCTCTATGACGAGATCGGAGGGGGCTAGATCCAGATCCTGGGCCGTCACAGAAAGCCGCGTAGTCTGTGCCTCGAACCCGGCCTGGTCCAGCCGGCCGGAAGACAGGTTTCGCTCCAGAAGAGCGATAATGCCTTGGCGGCCTCTTTCTGCGGCCTCGCCCGTCTGGTCGAGGCCGATCACCCGATAGCCTGCGCCGAGTGCGGCGACTGCTATGCCGCTTCCCATCAGGCCGAGACCGCAGATGCCGATCGTCTCGACGGGGCGCGGCTCGATACCATCGAGGCCTTCGACCTTGGACGCCTGCCGCTCGGCAAAGAAGACATGCCGCAATGCCGCGGCTTGCTCGCTGTCGCGCAGTCGCAGGAATGTGTCGCGCTCGTCCGCCAGACCTTCAGCGATGGCCCGCGTGGCCATCTCGACCAGTCGGATGGCTTCGGAGGGCGCTTGCTGACCACGCACCTTCTTCAGAATTTTCGACCGGGCTTTCTCGACATCGGTGGGTTCGGCAGAAGGCACGGCAAGCGATCCGGTACGTCGAAGATCGTGGCCCGCCAGCGCTGTCGCTGCGGCAATTGCGGTCTCTATCAGATCTGCCTTGGACACCGCATCGATGATGCCGAGGGAAGACGCCTCCGCGGCCTTCACGCTGCGGCCGCTGCCGATGAGATCGATTGCCGCGGGAATGCCTGCCAGCCGCGGCAATCGTTGTGTGCCGCCGGCGCCGGGGACGATGCCGAGCTTCACTTCCGGCAGGCCCATCTGCGCGACGGGTGCCGCGATGCGGTGATGGCAAGCGAGCGCCAGTTCCAGTCCGCCGCCGAGGGCCGCGCCATTGATGGCCGCGGCGACCGGCTTTGCAAAGACTTCGATACGCTCGATCACAGTAGGCAATATCGGATCGACCGACGGCTTGCCGAATTCCCTGATGTCAGCCCCGCCGATGAAGGTTTTTCCGGCGCCGGTGATAACCATTGCCCGAATTTCGACCGATCTTTCCACTTGGTCGAGCGCTGCCATCAGGCCGGCGCGGACATCGGCCGAGAGTGCATTGACCGGTGGGTTGTCTATGGTGACCAGCAGCACGGCCTGCCGCAGTTCACCGCGGACGCTGCCGGAAAAGGCGAGAGAACCACCGCTCATGTCTCTACTCCGGCACCACGGCGATGGCCTGGATCTCGATCTTGGCCCGATCCTCGATCAGGGCCACCACCTGCATGGCGGCCATGGCTGGATAATTCCGCCCCACCACCTCGCGGTAGGCCTGGCCGATGCCCTTCAGGTTGCCGAGATATTCGCTCTTGCTGGTGAAATACCAGGTCATGGTGGTGATGTGCTCGGGCCCGGCGCCGGCCGCCGACAGAATGGCGACGACGTTCTTCAGCGTTTGGCGCACCTGTTCGACGAAATCGTCGGTCTCGAATTCGCACTGGCCGTTCCAGCCGATCTGGCCGCCGACATAGATCTGCCGGCCTCGTGCGGCCACGCCGTTCGAATAGCCGATCGGCTTCGCCCAACCTTCGGGCTGAAGGATGTCATGCATACGTCTTCTCCGGAGGCGCGGCCTTCAGGAGCTCGCGCGCGATGATGAGTTTCTGGACTTCGGTGGCGCCCTCGTAGATCCGCAACGCCCGGATCTCGCGGTAGAGTCTTTCGACGATCTCGCCACGCTTCACGCCGCGTCCGCCGAACATCTGCACGGCGCGGTCGATTACCGATTGGGCGGTCTCGGTCGCAGTCATCTTGGCCATGGCGGCTTCCTTGGTGGTCGGCAAGCCCTGCACGTCGCGGCGCCAGGCCGCGCGGTAGGTGAGGAGCGCGGCCGCATCGATTCCGGTCGCCATGTCGCCGAAGGCGGCCTGGGTAAGTTGCAGGTCGGACAGGTGATTGCCGAACATTCTTCGTGCCTTGGCATGGGCGAGTGCCTCGTCCAGCGCCCGGCGGGCGAAGCCGAGCGCGGCGGCGGCGACGGATGCGCGGAAAATGTCGAGCGTGCGCATGGCGATCTTGAAGCCTTCACCGGGGCTGCCGAGGAGCCGGTTAGCGGGAATGCGGCAGTTGTCGAAGCGGATGGTTGCGAGCGGATGCGGTGCGATCACATCGATTCGCTCGGCAATTGAGAAGCCGGGGTCGTCGGCGTAAACGACGAAAGTGGAGACGCCGCGGGTGCCCGGCGCCTCTCCGGTGCGGGCGAAGACCGTGTAGACGTCAGCGATACCGCCGTTTGAAATCCACGTCTTCTCGCCGTCGAGTACGTAAGTGTCGCCATCGCGCCGGGCGGCGCAGGCCATGGCTGCAACATCCGAGCCGGCTTCCTTTTCGGAAAGCGCAAAGGCAGCGATCCATTCGCCGGACCGGGCTTTGGGCAGCACGGTGTCGCGGAGTTCCTGCGAGCCGGAAAGGCCGATCGCGCCGGTGCCGAGTCCCTGCATGGCAAAGGCGAAGTCGGCAAGTCCGTCATGCCAGGCCAGCGTCTCACGCGTCAGGCAGACGGCGCGGCTGTCGATCGGTTGGCTGCCGCCTGCGCCGGTCGCCGCGTCCAGCAGACCGGCCCCGCCGAGTGAGCGAACGAGAGCACGGCAGGCACGGTCGGTATCGGCATGGTCGATGCCGTAAAGGGCGCTGGATGCGGCATAGGCATCGAGCTTTATAGTGAGTGCCCGGTGGCTCTCGTCGAAGAATGGCCAGTCGATGTGCTCGCGGGCGGGGCCGGCAAGCATGGTGGGATCAGCCATCTCAATCCCCCTCGAAGACCGGCTTGCGCTTCTCCGCAAAGGCTTCGAAGGCGCGGCGGAAATCCTTCGTCGCCATGCAGACGGCCTGTGCCTGGGCTTCCGACTCAATCATCTCGTCGATGCCCATTGCCCATTCCTGGTTCAGCATGGTCTTTGTCATTGTGTGGGCGAACCAAGGGCCATCGGCCAGCGAATGCGCCAACTTCAGCGCCTCTCCCTCGACCGTGTCTGCGGTATGCAGGGCGTTGAAGAAGCCCCAGGCATGGCCCTCGGCGGCGCTCATGGAGCGGCCGGTGAAGAGCAGTTCGGCGGCGCGGCCCTGGCCTATGATGCGCGGCAGGATTCCGCAGGCCCCCATGTCCGCACCGGAAAGGCCGACCCGGGTGAAGAGGAAGGCGGTCTTGGCTTCCGGGGTTGCGAGCCGAATGTCGGAGGCCATGGCGAGGATTGCGCCGGCACCGACGCAGATGCCATCAACGGCAGCAACGATAGGCTGCGGGCATTTTTTCATCGCCTTGACGAGGTCGCCAGTCATGCGCGTAAAAGCCAGGAGATCCGGCATGGCCATCTTGGTCAATGGCTCGATAATTTCGAACACGTCGCCGCCAGAGGAAAAATTGCCGCCGGCACCGGCCAGAACGACGGCACGGATATCCGACGCATACGCGAGGTCACGGAAAAGGTCGCGCAGCTCCGCATAGCTTTCGAAAGTAAGCGGATTTTTACGTTCCGGGCGATCGAGGCAGATAGTGGCGACCCGGCCGTCGTCGCTCACCTTCCAGAGAAAATGCCGAGCCTGATAGTCCTTGAACGGGCGCAGGTGTCCTGCCATCGAAACCGTGCTCATCCCGTCAATACCTCCCCGCCGGCGATCGCGATCGCCTGGCCATTGATTGAACCCGCTGCCGACGATGCGAGCCACAGCACTGTGTCGGCTACCTCCTCCGGGGTAATGAGCCGCCCCTGCGGATTGCTCTTCGTGAATTCTCTGGATGCTTCTTCGCGGCTTCGACCGGTCTTTGCCATGATCGTCTCGATCGCTGTGGCGATCAGCGGCGTGTCGGTGAAGCCGGGGCAGACCGCATTCACGGTAATGCCGGTTCTGGCCAGCTCGACGGCCAGCGAGCGCGTCAACCCGACAACCCCATGTTTTGCCGCCGTATAGGCGGAAACGTAAGCGTAGCCAGTGAGGCCGGCAGTGGAGGCGATATTGATGATGCGGGCGCCTGCGCCGTGAGCCCTTAGGTCAGGCAACACGGCCTGTGTGACGAGGAAAACGCCGGTGAGGTCGACGGTGAGGACGCGGTTCCACGTTGTGAGCGACGTTTTTTCGAACGGTGCGCTCGGTGCCTCACCGGCATTGTTGACAAGGATGTTGATCGGGCCGAAGGCCGAATGTGCGGTCTTTACACCGTTATCGATTGCGATCTCGTCGGTCACGTCGAAGCCATCGGCAACGCAGGTGAGGGGTCCGAGCTTCGTGGCGAGTGCCTCCAGTGGCGCTGCCCGCCTGCCGGCAAGGGTCACACGCGCACCCGCCTCAACCAGCGCCGTTGCAATTGCAGTGCCGATGCCGCTGCCGGCTCCGGTGACGAGTGCGTGGCGCCCTTCAAACTTTCGCGAACTGTTCATCTGCCGGTTCTCACTTGGCTGCCGACTGGCGGGACAGGTTGGTCTCGTACTGCAGCTTGCTGGAATAGTATTGCTTCGGCCAGGCAATCTCCTTCAGGCCTATGCGGGCAGCCTCGTGCAGCACCCAGGCGGGATCCGCCAGATGGGGGCGTGCAACGGCGCAGAGATCGGCGCGGCCGGCCGCGATCACAGAATTGGCGTGGTCCGCCTCGGAGATTGCGCCGACGGCGATCGTGGGAATGCCCACCTCGTTGCGGATCTTGTCGGAGAACGGCGTCTGGAAGAGGCGACCGTAGACCGGCTTTTCTTCCTTCCACACCTGTCCGGACGAGCAGTCGATCATGTCGGCGCCGGCGTCCTTGAACATCCGGGCGAAAATCGCGGCATCGTCCGGCGTGTTGCCGCCCTCGAACCAGTCGTGGCAGGACAGGCGAACCGAGATCGGCCTGTCCGCCGGCCAGACCGCGCGGATGGCGTGGAAGATCTCGAGCGGATAGCGGGCCCGGTTCGCGTGGCCGCCGCCATATTCATCGGTGCGGCGGTTGGTGAGCGGCGACAGGAAACTGGACAACAGGTACCCGTGTGCGCCGTGCAGCTCCAGCCAGTCAGCACCGGTGGTGACGGCGAACTCGGTCGCGCGGACAAAATCCGCCTTGACGCGATCCATGTCGGCCCGGTCCATGGCTTTCGGGATCTGACCGTCTTTCAGATAGGGTAGGGCGGAGGCGGACAGGAGCGGCCAGCCGCCTGCGTCTAAGGGTTGGTCGATGCCTTCCCAGGCGAGCTTGGTCGCCCCCTTGCGGCCTGCATGACCGAGCTGGATACCTACCTTTGCGCCGCTGTTGCCATGGACGAAATCGACAAATCGTTTCCAGCCGGCCGCCTGCTCCTCGTTCCACAGTCCGAGACAGCCGGGAGTGATGCGGGCATCGGCAGATACGCAGGTCATTTCGCCGAAGACGAGGCCTGCGCCGCCGAGCGCGCGGGCACCGAGATGCACGAGGTGAAAATCGTCGAGCAGCCCGTCTTTCGCCGAGTACATGGCCATTGGTGACATGACGATACGGTTCTTCAGCGTTACTCCGCGTATGCTGTAGGGCGTGAACATCGGCGGCACGGTGTTTCCGTTGGCGCCTTCCCCGATGCTGGCATGTTCCGCAAACCAGCGTTCGTAACCCTCCAGCCATGTCTTGTCGCGCAGACGCAGGTTCTCGTGGCTGATGCGCTGCGAGCGTGTCAGCATCGAATACATGAACTGCTCCGGCGGCAACGTATCGGCATAGCGCCTGCCCACCACCTCGAACCATTCCATGGCGTTGCGGGCGGCATTCTGGATGCGAGCGACATCGACGCGGCGGATCTCCTCATAGTTTTCGAGCACCGCCGGAATCTGGTCTTTCCTATGCCCGCGCTTGTTGAACTGGTTGGTCAGTTCGATCGCATCGTCGATGGCGAGCTTCGTCCCCGAGCCGATGGCGAAATGGGCGGTATGGGCGGCATCGCCCATCAGCACGACATGCGACTGGCCGTTGAAATGGCTCCACTTGCCGCAAATAAGCCGGTTGAAGTTCAGCCAGGCGGAGCCGCGCAGGTGCCGGGCATTGGTCATCAGTTCGGCGCCTTCGAGCACTTCCGAGAACAGGTCCTGGCAGAAGTCGATGGAGCCCTGCTGGTCCAACTGGCCGAGGCCGTGCTTCTCGTATGCCTCCTCCGTCGTTTCGACGATGAAGGTGGAAGTGTTCTCGTCGAACTTGTAGATATGGGCCTGGAACCAGCCGTGCTCCGTCTTGCGAAAGTCGAAGGTAAAGGCGTCGTAGAGTTTTTTGGTGCCAAGCCAGATGTAGCGGTTCGGCCGTGTCACAAGGTCGGGCTGGAATATCTCGGGATAGCGGTTGCGGATCCTTGAATTGAACCCGTCCGAGCCGATGACGAGGTCCGCGTCCGGGAATTCGAGATCGCTCGCTGCGTCCGTCTCGAAGACGAGTTCTACGCCCAGCGCCTCGCAGCGGCGCTGCAAGATGTTGAGAAGCTTCTTGCGTCCGATGCCGACGAAACCGTGACCGGAAGTCCTTCTCCGGGTGCCCTTGAACAAGACCTCGATATCGTCCCAGTGGTTGAAGGCATCCTCGATCTCGGCGGCGCTCTCCGGATCCCAGACGCGCATGGCCTCCATGGTTGCGTCTGAGAACACCACGCCCCAGCCGAAGGTGTCGTAGGGGCGGTTTCGTTCGACGACGGAAATGCTGTGTTCCGGATCCTGCTTCTTCATCAGGAGCGCAAAATACAGTCCGGCCGGGCCGCCGCCGATGCAGACGATGCGCATGAAGCAATTCCTCCTGAAGTTCCCGACTTATTATTTTAAGTTTAAACTATATGCGCGGTCGCCTTCGCGTCAAGTTCTTTCAGGAAGTGTCATCTCCGAGCAAGGGAACCTTTGACAATTGAAATAACGCTTCGTAACTGTTCGGCAGAGCGCATGGAGATGGCAGAGATGGAAGCGGCAAGCGCCGACCTGGAAATGATCGTGCATGGTCCGAGCGGTCGCAACAAGCCGGAAACGCGGCTGTGGCTGCGGATGCTCTCAACGACCAAGCTCATCACCACGGAAATCCGCCGCCGCCTGCGCGCGGAGTTCGGCGCGACGCTGCCGCAGTTCGACCTGATGGCGCAGCTCTACCGGGAAAAGGACGGCCTCCGTCTCGGCGAGCTCTCCAAGCGCACCATGGTCACCAATGGCAATGTCACGGGTCTGGTGGAACGGCTGGAGACGGATGGGCTTGTGAAGCGTGTCACTCCTGACAGGGACCGGCGAGTGACGGTCGCGCAGCTAACGCCTCTGGGGGTTGAACTTTTCATCGCCATGGCTGCCGCTCACGAAGGCTGGTTGCGTGACATCATGTCGGACGTTGATCCGACGACCGTCGATTCGCTCTGGGCAGAAATCGGCGAGGTGAAGACATCTGCGAGTAACCACCTCTCCGGTGCGGCTTTCGAATAGTGCGGCAGGGCGAGGGCGTGGAAGATTTGCAGGCGATTGTCGATGAGATCCATCATGAGCTGACACCGAGGCTCGGGGAAGGAAAGGTAGCGGATTACATCCCGCAGCTCGCCCATGTCGATCCAAGGAAATTCGGCATCGCCGTGGTCGACGTCGATGGCGGCGTCTACAAAGCGGGCGATTGCGACGAGCCCTTCTCGATCCAGAGCGTATCGAAGGTCTTCACGCTGACGCTTGCACTGGGCAAGCACGGCGAGAATGTCTGGAAGCGGGTCGGGCGTGAACCCTCCGGCTCCTCCTTCAACTCCATCGTTCAGCTAGAGAACGAGGAGGGAAAGCCCCGCAATCCGTTCATCAATGCCGGCGCCATAGCCGTCAGCGACCTGGTTCTGGCGGGACATACGCCGCGGGAGGCGATTGGTGAGATCGTCCGCTTCGCGCAGTATCTGGCGGACGACGACGCGATCGCCATCGATCCCGCTGTTGCGAAGTCGGAACTCGCCACGGGCTATCGCAACATTGCGCTTGCCAACTTCATGCGGTCCTTCGGCAAGCTGGATCATCCGGTCGAGCACGTACTTGGCGTCTATTTCCACCACTGTGCCCTGGCAATGACCTGTGCGCAGCTAGCTCATGCCGGCCTTTTCCTTGCAGCGGCCGGTCGCAATCCTCTGACGGGTCACACGGTGGTCTCACGCCAGCGGGCACGGCGCATCAACGCGCTGATGCTCACGTGCGGCCACTACGATGGTTCAGGAGACTTTGCTTACCGTGTGGGTCTTCCGGGCAAGAGCGGGGTAGGCGGCGGTATCATGGCTGTTGCGCCGGGCAAGGCTTCCGTAGCGGTGTGGTCGCCCGGTCTTAATCACAACGGCAATTCGCTGCTGGGGTCCCTGGCCCTCGAAATGCTGGCGCACCGGACCGGGTGGTCCGTCTTCGGACCATAATAGGTTGAACATAAAAAAGGGGGCGCGGCCGAAGCCGCACCCCCTTCCGTCCTGGGAGGACTAACTCAGTCTTCGCTTGCGGCCAGTTGCGTTAGCACCTGACCCCGGCCCCTGATCCGCATAATCAGCGGGACGATGAATGCGAGGGCCGCCACAACAAAAAGCCCTGCCGCGATTGGAGACGTGACGAGGAAGGTCACGTCGCCCTGGCTGATCGCCAGCGCGCGTCGCAACTGCTGCTCGGCGAGCGGACCTAGAATGAGGCCGACGATGACGGGCGCGATCGGATAGCCGAAGACGCGCATGGCATAACCCAGCAAGCCGAAGGTAAGGAGCATCCCGAGCTCGAAGACCGACGGATTGGCGCCGATGGTGCCAAGCGTCGCAAACACGAGGATGCCGGCATAGAGCCAGGGTTTCGGGATTGTCAGAAGCTTTACCCAAAGGCCGATCAGCGGCAGGTTCAAAACGAGCAGCATGAGATTCGCAATCAGCAGCGAGGCGATGAGGCCCCAGACCAACTGGGGGTTGGTCGCAAACAGCAGCGGACCCGGCTGCAATCCGTATTGCTGGAAGCCCGCCAGCATGATCGCTGCGGTGGCCGTGGTTGGCAGACCAAGCGTCAGCAGCGGAACCAGCGTACCGGCTGCCGATGCATTGTTGGCCGCTTCCGGTCCCGCGACGCCTTCGATCGCGCCGTTGCCGAATTCTTCCGGATGCTTGGTCAGCCGCTTCTCCGTCGCATAGGAGAGGAAGGTGCCGATCTCGGCGCCGCCGGCCGGCATCGCGCCGATCGGGAAGCCGATCATCGTACCGCGCAGCCACGCCTTCCAGGAGCGGCCCCAGTCGGCGGCACTCATCCACACAGACCCTTTGACTGCCTCCACTATATCCGCGCCGCGGCTACCCTGGGCCGCGATGTACAGGGTCTCGCCGATCGCGAACATGGCGACCGCCATCGTTGTGACCTCGATGCCGTCCAGGAGGTCCGGCACGCCGAAGGCGAGCCGGGTCTGACCGGTCAACTGATCGATGCCGATCACGGAGAAGGCAAGACCTATGAACAAGGATGTCAGACCCCGGAGAGCCGAATCGCCGAACGCGGACGACACCGTCACGAAGGCGAGCACCATCAGCGCGAAATATTCACGCGGGCCGAATTTGATTGCCAGCTGGACGACGTAGGGCGCGAGGAAAGCAAGCAAAAGCGTCGCGATGAGGCCTGCAACGAAGGACCCGATCGCCGCGGTGGCAAGTGCCGGTCCGCCGCGTCCCGCTCGCGCCATCTTGTTGCCCTCCAGCGCTGTGACGATAGATGCACTTTCGCCCGGCGTGTTGAGGAGGATGGACGTCGTAGAGCCACCATACATCCCGCCGTAGTAAATGCCGGCGAACATGATGAGAGACCCGGTAGGGTCGAGACGATAGGTAACGGGCAGCAACAGCGCCACGGTCAGCGCAGGCCCGATGCCGGGGAGAACGCCGACCGCCGTGCCGAGTGTTACGCCGACCAGCGCATAAAGGAGGTTGATCGGCTCCATCGCCGACAACAACCCCTGCAAAAGAAATTCAAACGTAGTCATGAGCAGGCCTTCCGGGCGTCGTCATCAGAGGAACAGCTGTTCCAGCGGTCCCGCCGGAAGAGAAAGCTGGAGAAGTCCGGCAAATATTACCCAGATGCCCAGACAGAGGACGATGCCCACCGGGAGTGTGATCCATAGCTTGCGTTTTCCGAAGCCCGCAGCGACGAGGGCGAAGAGGACGCCGGTCGCGATCGAGAAGCCGGCCGTCTTCAGAAGCAGCATTTGTGCGGCAAGACCGGCCACGACCCACACTACCGGGCCAAATTGCTGATGATCGCGCGCAGGGAAATCTCCGCGAAATGCTTCTATCGCCGTCCAGATGCCCAGGCCGACCAGGGCAAACGCGATCCAGTCGGGAACCGTTGCCGGTCCAACCTGCGAATAACCAGCCGTTCCCTTGAGCCGAGAAACATCGAAGAAGATGACGGCGGCGATCACTACGAGGATGACGGCAATGGCAAGCGCCGCCCAATCGGGGCGGCGCTGTTGAGATGTCGATTTCGAGTGGTCCAGGCTCATTTAACCAGTCCGATGTCCTTCAGGATGGTTTCGGTGGCGCTGATGTCCTTGGCCAGCTGCGCATCGAAAGCGTCGCCTGCAAGGTAGGTATCGGCCCAGTTCTTCGTCTTCAGCGTCTCCTGCCAGGTCGGCGACTTGGCCAGCTTCTCGATGTCGGCGAGAACGGCTGCCTTCTGCTCGTCCGAAAGACCCGGAGCCGCCGCGACCATGCGCCAGTTCTGCAGCACGACGTCGTAGCCGGCTTCCTTCAAGGTAGGAGCGTCGACGCCTTCCATGCGCTCTTCGCTCGATACCGCCAGAAGGCGCAACGTGCCCGCCTTAACCTGGGCCTCGAATTCGCCGTAGCTGGAGACGCCAGCTGTGACCTGGCTGCCGAGGATAGCTGCGAGGGCTTCTCCGCCACCGGAATAGGCAATGTAGTTGATCTTCGTCGGGTCGACGCCCGCAGCCTTGGCCAGCAGGCCCACCGCGATGTGGTCTGTTCCGCCGGCAGAACCGCCGGCCCAGGATACCGCACCGGGATCCTTCTTGAGGGCCTCAACGAGCTGGTCAATCGACTGGATTTCGGACGATGCCGGAACGACGATGGCCTCGTACTCGCCGGTCAGGCGGGCGATTGGCGTGACATCCTTAAGGGTGACTGGCGACTGGTTGGTCAGGATGGCGCCGACCATGACGTAGCCGCCGACGATGAGCGCGTTCGGGTTGCCCTTCTGCTGGCTGGCGAACTGGGCGATGCCGATCGTGCCGCCGGCGCCGGGTACGTTGACGACCTGAACGTTGCCGGAGATGCCTTCCTCCTGGAGTGCGGTCTGCAGCGAGCGGGCAGTCTGGTCCCAACCACCACCTGGAGCGGCAGGTGCCATGATCGTGTAGTCCGCAGCATGCGCCGGCAGAGCGAGGGCGCCAGCAACAAGCGAGGCAAGAATGAAGTGTTTCAAGGGTATGTCCTCCAAAACGCGGCCATTGGACGCGATGATTTGATTTTGGGAAAGGAGCATGACCCGGTGCGCGGCAATGCCGGCCAAGGTTTCCTCCCATCCGCATCGAAAGCCCCCCTCCAGGGGCGTCGAACGTCCTAAGCGATCACATCAAGCTGACATCTACCTGACATTCCTCCCATTGCTCCAAATTCGCAAGGCGGAATCACTGCAGGCGCAGGACCTCGTTCCAGCGGGCAACCAGCCGGGCGCGCTTCACTTGATCCAGATAAACCATCAGTCCCGGGCTGACCGGGACCGGTTTCAGCTGGCCGCCCAGCATCTCTCGCATGGTCGTTGCGGTATTGTTGCCGGAGACTTCGGGGCTCACGGCCGGAATCTGCAGCTCGCGGGCCATGATGGTCTGGCCTTGCTTGGACATGAAGAATTCGAGATAGCGGCGACCGAGCTCGGGGGATGCGGCCGCTTGCGGTACGAGGCCGATCCTTGACATGACGACCGTATAGTCCTTGGGCAGTACGATGCCGACTTCCGGATGCCGCGACGCCCAATCGGCGGCGTAGGAGCCAAGGATATTGTAGCCCAAAAGGAAGCGGCCGTCGGCGACCCGCTCCAGAATTGCCTGGCTGGTGGAATAGAGCTTGACCCCCGCCGCGCCCATGGCCTGGATTACCGACCAGATGTCGCCGAACTGCTCCTGGTCTCGTGACATGAAAAGAAAACCGACGCCTGACCGCTCGATGTCATAGGTGCCGATCCGGCCATATGTGGCGTTTCCCTGCTCTCGCAGGAAATCAACAAACTCGGCGCGTGTCGAAGGCGGGGTTTTGTCCTCGAAACTGGGCTTGTGATAGACGAAGACCGCGGGCTCGAATGTCAGGGCGTAAGCGGTATTGCGCCAGTTGGCCCACCCCGGCCACTGGTCGCTCATGGGCAGATCACTGCGCTGTGCGTAGCCGTCGTTGGCGAGCTTGACCTGAAGATCCATGGCGGAAGAGAAGGCGAAATCCGCAGTCTTCTGTCCCGCCTCGGTTTCCCGTACGATCCGGTCGTAGATCTCCCCTGTCAGCATGTCCTCATAGCGCACGGCCACATCCGGATTTACAGCTTGAAAGCCGGCAATCATTGGCTGTGCTAGCGGTTCGTCTAGGGACGAATAAACGACCAGAACAGGCGCGTCGGTACGACCGGACACAGCCGGAAACACGGTCGTGGAGGCTTCGACAAGCCGCGCTGGCAACAGCACGATGAGGAGAAATGGAATGAAGAGCAACTTCATGACCGGACAATGCACCAGCAAGCGCGTCTGAACAAGTTGGACAATGAATTGCCGCTCCGTGACATCGAGCCGGAACGCCGATAAGTTGCCGAAGCTTAGGGGGTGGCCGTGCGTATTCTTCTCGTAGAGGACAATCAGACGCTGGCGGAGGGTCTTGCAACGATCCTGCGCGGTAGCGGCTATGCGGTGGATGCGGTAGCCGATGGAGCGTCGGCGGAAGCCGTCGCAGCGGCGGAAGCCTATGACCTCGTCATCCTCGATCTCAACCTTCCCGAAATGGACGGGCTTGACGTTTTGCGGGCAATGCGCGCACGACAAAACAAGGCGGCGGTGATGATCCTCACGGCCCGGGGAGCGCCGGAGGAACGGGTGAAGGGTCTCGACCTGGGCGCCGACGACTACATGATCAAGCCGTTCGACATCTCGGAATTCGAGGCGCGCATCCGCGTGTTGCTCCGGCGGCAGGCGGGGCTGCGGAGCTCTGTCGTCCAGTTCGGCGGCGTCACGCTTGATCTGACGTCGCGAACCTTCAGCAGTTCCGGAGTGCCTCTGGATATTCCCGCCCGGGAAGTCGCGCTTCTGGAGCTGCTTTTCCTGCGTGCCGGCAAGGTCGTGTCCAAGGATGCCATCGTCCGGTCCCTGACGGGCTTCGACGAGGATCTGTCGGCAAATGCCATCGAGCAATATGTCAGCCGCCTCCGTCGCCGGCTCTCTCCTTACGGATTGACCGTCAGGACGGCACGCGGGATCGGCTACTATCTCGAAATCGCAAGCCTTGCCCCATGACCCATGCCTATTCGCTGCGGCGCCGGTTGCTCGCATGGCTGCTTCTGGCGACTGCCGTCATGGGCACCATTGCGCTCGTCGATACCTGGCGCGAGGCCGAGAAGACAGCCGACGAAGTATCCGATCGGGTGCTGATGGGTTCGGCGCTGGCGATTGCCGAGCGCGTTATCGTATCGGAGGATGGCTCGCTGGAGGTGGACATTCCGTATGTCGCTCTGGAGATGCTGACGTCGGCTGCCCAGGATCGCGTCTTCTATCGCGTCGACGGGCCGCCCGGCACCTTCATCACCGGTTATCAGAACCTGCCGTCAATTCCGCGCTCCGAAGGTCAGGCGGCCGCCTTTGAGGACGCTGTGTTCAGGGGCGAGCCGATCCGTGTAGCCGCGCTCGCGCGGTCTGCCTCAACCGGCATCAATTCCGTGCCTTTCGTCGTGACCGTGGCCGAGACCACGATGGCGCGGCAGCAATTGATGCGAACCATCCTGCTCCGTTCGGCCGCCCGGCTCCTGTTCATGATTGTCGGGGCGGCGGTCATCGTGTGGATCGCCGTCACGGTGTCGCTTAGGCCGCTCTATCGGTTCAGCGAGGCGATCGCACAGCGCAGCCCGGACGATCTCCATCCCATCGGCGAGCGTGTGCCCAGCGAAGTGCAGGGCCTGGTCGACACCGTCAATTCGTTCATGGTGCGGCTTGAATCGGCTCTCGATGCCTTGCGGCATTTCACGGGCAATGCCAGCCACCAATTGCGCACTCCGCTGGCGATCGTTCGCACGCAATTGGCTATCGCCGCGCGTGCATCCGATCCGGAAGCTGTCAGGCAGGCCGTTGGCAAGGCAGATGCGGCGGTTGCGGATGGTGAGCACATCCTCGGGCAACTGCTGTTGATGGCGAAGATTGACGCGGCCACCCGATCCGCTTCGCTGCAAGAAACGGATCTATCGGCACTGGCCCAGTTGCAGACGGCTGATCATGTGCCCGCGGCTGCGGAGGCGGGCATCGACCTCGGATTCGAAGGTGAGGCCGCCGTCTGCGTCTTGGCGGAACCGCTGTTGCTAGGGGAGTTACTCAAGAATCTGATCGCCAACGGGCTGATTTACGCGGGCCGTGGTTCGGAAATCACGGTTCGCGTGTTCCTCGACGAGGGCGTAGCTATCCTGGAAGTGGAAGACAACGGTCCCGGTATCCCAGAGGGCAAGCGCGACGCCGTACTGCGGCGGTTCGACCGCGGCGCCCGCGCCGATGACTTGGGAACCGGCCTCGGCCTGCCGATCGTCGAGGAGATTGCGCGCCTGCACGGCGCGAAACTGGACTTGCAGGATGGGTCGAACGGTCACGGCCTGCGCGTGCGGATCAGCTTTGCGCAGGCGGCTGATCAGGCCTGATAGACGCAGGTGCCGCCGATCCAGGTGCTCTTCATCTGAAGATCATCCGTGAGCAGCACGAAATCCGCGTCGAGCCCTGCCTCAAGTGCGCCCTTGCGGTCCGCAACCTGCGACGCTTCGGCGGGATAGACCGAGACCATCCGTAGCGACTCCTCAAGCGGCAATCCCAGCGTCAGGTGCAGGAACCTGACCGAGGAGATCATGTCGATATCGGCCCCGGCGAGCGTGCCGTCGGCAAGCGTCAGGCGACCGTTGCGTCGAAGGATTTCGCGTCCGTTGAGCGTGAAGCTCGTGAGGTCGGTGCCGATCGGAGACATGGCGTCGGTGACGACGAAGATCCGTCCTGGCCCCTGCTTGGCTCGCAGCGCCACCAGCATGGCGGCCGGATGAACATGGATACCATCTGCAATCAGGCCGGCATGGAGACCTCCGGTATCGAGTGCTGCCCCCACCATGCCTGGTTCGCGATGACCCAGCGGGCTCATCGCATTGTAGAGATGCGTGACGGTGCGCGCACCTGCATTGGCATAGCGCCTTGCCGTCCCGAAACTAGCCTCCGTGTGGCCAAGGCTGACGATAAATCCGCAATCGGCGAGCCTGGAGACCTGACTCTCCGTAACGTTCTCGGGTGCGACAGTGATCATCATCGCGGGAAAGGCGTCGCGACATGAAAGGAGAAGGTCGAGATCGGTGTCATCCATCGGGCGAATCAGGGACGGATCGTGGGCGCCCTTGCGAGCGAGCGACAGGTGCGGCCCTTCGAGATGGAGACCGAGAAAGCCCGGCACCTTTTCCTTAATCGCTTGCTGGCCAGCGCTGATCACTGCGGCCGTCGTTTCCGTCGTATCCGTGATCAGCGTCGGCAAAAGCGCCGTCGTGCCGAATCGGGCGTGCGCAGTGCAGATTGTCCGCAGTCCCGCGACAGTCGGATGATCGTTCAGCATAACGCCTCCGCCGCCATTGACCTGCAGGTCGATGAACCCCGGCACGAGAATGCCCCCGCCGGCGTCTACGACCTCCGCTCCGGCCGGAATGTCAGCGTCGGCAACAATGGCCTCGATGCGGCCTTCGGACAGGACGAGGGAGGAAGCCTCGTGCCAGGTCTCGCCGTCGAAAATGCGTGAGCCGCGAATTGCCTTGCTGGTCATTTGGTTTCGGTCACCTTCTTGAGGGCCGCCGGTGCATCGGGATTGTAGCCACGGGTCCGCGACCAGGCTTCCACAAAACCGTAGAAAGGCAGGATGAGGCAGAGCGCGTCGGTCAACGGGTGGCCCGTCGCGACGAACGGAAGCGGCGTCGCCTTACGGGTGTGGGTCGAGGTCGCAAAAGCCAGTGCGCCTTTGTCGACCAGGCCGTCGGCGATCTCGATCACCGAGTTTTCTGCCGCGTCGCGAGCTGCGAAGGCGATGATCGGGAACCGGTAGTCGACCAGTGCCACGGGACCATGCAGGACCTCGGCTGAGGAATAGGCCTCGGCGTGCATGTTCGACGTCTCCTTGAACTTCAGCGCCGCTTCGCTGGCGATAGCAAGGGCGGGACCACGGCCCAGCATGAAAAGCGAATCTGCGTCGCCCAGCTGGCCGGCCAGATCGCTCCACTCCAGAGCGACGGCCTTTTTGCAGACGGATGGCAGATCGCGAAGTGCAGTCCGCAGATCATTGTCGTCGGTCCACTCCGCCAGCAGCGCCAAGCCGGCGACGATGGAATTGAAGTAGGACTTTGTTGCGGCGACGGCCAGTTCCGGCCCGGCTTGGATATCGATGGCGTGGGTGCAGGCGTTGGCCATCGGAGACTGCAGCGTGTTCGTCAATGCCAGACTGAGTGCGCCGGCGTCGGTTGCCGCCTGAGCCAGGGCAACGATGTCCGGGCTCTTGCCGGATTGCGAAATTGCGATCGCCGCAGCGCCGGCGAGCGTCATCGGCGCATGGTAGATGGACGCGAGCGAAGGGCCGAGTGACGCCACAGGCCGCCCTGTCTTGAGCTCGATGGCGTACTTGATGAAGGTCGCCGCGTGATCGGACGAACCGCGGGCGATTGTCACGAGAAAGGCCGGATCGCGTTCCCGCAGTGCTCTGCCGGCATCAGCGAACGCGTTTGCGGATTGATCGAGAAGGCGCGCTACGGCGTCCGGTATCTCGTTGATCTCTCTTCGCATATGGGTCTGCATGAATTTATTCTCCTAGCGTGAGTTCGGCCACGAAGTCGTAGGTGTCGCCGCGATAGAGGGACCGTGTGAATTCAACGACGCGGCCCGAGGCGAGGTACGAGATGCGCTCGATCGAAAGCCCGGCAGCGCCGACTGGAACGGCAAGCAGGCCAGCCTCCGGTTCCTTTACGTTGCACGCGGATATGCGCTGGATGGCGCGTACCGGACGGGCGCTCGTCTTTTCGAGCGCGGCGTAGAGCGACGTCGTTACGGCAGCCGGATCGGGAAGGAATTCCGCTGAAAGGCTCGCCCGTTCAATGGCAAGCGGCATCTCGTTGGCGACCCGCAATCGGTCGAGCCGTGCCACCATCGTGCCGGCTGCAAGCCCGAGCATCATCATTTCTTCCGGCGAGGGGTGAAACAGGCCGCGCTCCAGCCACTCGGAGCGGGTGGCCAGCCCGCGGCGGGCCATGTCTTCGGTGAACGAGGTAAGCCGGGACAGCGGCTGCTGCACGCGCGAGACCGGCTTGGCAACGAACGTGCCCGAACCCTGTCGCCGGACAAGGAGACCGTCTCGGACAAGATCGTCGACCGCCTTGCGCACCGTCACGCGGCTGACATTGGCATACTCCGCCAGATCCCGTTCGGCGGGCAGCGCATCGCCGTGGCCGAGGCGGCCGGATGTGATGGCGCTCTCGAGCGTCTGGCGCAGCCTGAGATAGAGCGGGCCGCCGCCCGTCGCCTGCAGGCTTTCCAGAGGCAGGATGGAGGCCAGCGCGTCGCTCATCAGTCGGTCGCCTCCGGTTGGAACGTCTTGATGGCAAGAGCAACGGAGCCGGCCAATGCATCGGCCAGCGGCTCGGCGAGGCGCGCTTTGTGTCGCTCGGCCAGATAGGACGGATAGATCTGCGCCAGCCCGCCCAGGAGACACAGTTGCCCGCTACCCTCGGTGATCCGGCTAACGGCGTCGAGTGCGTCATCGACATATGTCGCGGCCTGACGCATCAGGCGCAGTGCGGTGACATCACCTTCTGCGGCAAGCTGCACGACCTGTGGCGCGTAGCGTCCGAAGTCTCCGGGATGGGCGGCTCGCGCAAAGTCTACGACCTTGCGAGGATCATTGTCGAACTCGTCGAGGATGAGCGACGTCAGCGCGCTCTTTGGGTGAATGCCATCATGCGCGAGCAGGCTTTCCTGGAGTGCCGCATGGCCGATCCGTGCGCCGCCGCCAAGATCGCCAATCTGGAAGCCCCAGCCGCCGAGATAGTGGAGTTGACCCTTGTGGCGGACGATGAAGATCGTGCCGGTACCGACGATCGCAATCGCGCCGTCGGCGTCGCCCAAGGCGCCCTGAAGCGCGATCAGTCCGTCGGAAACGATGTGGGCGCGTTCAAACGGCAGACGCGCCGTGACATAGGAGACCGCATCGCCGACATTGTTGCCGGCGACCCCCAGGAGTGCCGAGCATTGTGAAAGAGCGTGATCGGCGAGGCCTGCGTCGTGCAGGGCGAGCAGGGCGGCTTCCTCGATATGCTTGAGTGCAATGTCGGGAGCCGTCAGAATATTGGAGGCGCCGCTGCGCCCACGTCCGAGGATGCGGCCATCTGCACCCGCCACGGCGGCCCGGCAGCTTGTGCCTCCGCCATCGATCCCAATGAAATAATTCGTCATGCACGACCTCCACGGCGATGATACCAAAAAAATACCATTTACCAATACCGAAAGCTGTTTCCAGCAAGGTGAACTGAGCAAAACATTGAATTAACGAAATAAATTTATATCCTGGGAAAAGTTGTTAATCTGATCTTCATAAAATCTGCTTTTCCCGCTGGACAATTGGTATTTTTTTGGCATCATTTTAGTAAGAGGGAGAAGCGGATGAGCAGAACTGCCACCGAAGCCAGACACAGGAACGCGAAAGGGCTCGATGCCCTGTCTCCGCTTGAGGTGCTGGCGCTTCTTGCTGCAGGCCAGCAGGCCGCGGCCGCGGCCGTGGACGCGGCAATACCAGCGATCGATCAAGCCTCCGAACTTTTCGCCAACACCGTTCGTGTGGGCAACAAGCTCGTTTATGCCGGCGCCGGCAGTTCCGGCCTGATGGCAATGGCTGATGCACTCGAGCTTCCCGGAACCTACGGAATTCGCCAGGAGCAGATCGTCGTGCTGCTTGCCGGTGGGGTGGAGAGCCTTTCAGACCTCGCCGGCGCGCCGGAGGATGACGTCGAGCAGGCCCGCAAGGATGCGGCCGTCATCGGCTCCGGAGACTGTGTGATTTGTGTTTCCGCCAGCGGATCGACGCCCTATGCGCTGGCCGTGGCAGAGGAAGCGCGATCCCGCGGCGCTAAGGTCGTCGCGCTTGCCAACAATGCCGGCGCCAGGCTTTTTACACACGCAGACGTCGCGATCCTCCTGGAAACGCCTGCGGAAGTGATTGCGGGATCCACCCGCATGGGTGCGGGTACCGCACAGAAGATCGCCTTCAACATGCTGTCGACGCTCGCCGCCATCAGGCTCGGCCATGTTCACGACGGCCACATGGTCAACCTTAATCCCGATAATGAGAAGCTTCGTCTTCGCGCCGCGCGTATCGTGTCCGACATCGCCGGTGTCGGAACAGACGAAGCCGCGCGGCTGATCGACGAAGCCGATGGCTCCGTGAAGGTTGCCGTTCTGTTGGCATCCGGTGCGCCGGATGTCGATGCTGCGCGACGAGTCCTTGCCGCTTCCGATGAAAGGCTGCGACCGGCGCTTGCAGAAATCAATGCTACGACTGGGTTCCACAAAAGCGCCTGAAGGCGCGAACGAAGAGGGAGAGCATCATGACCCGCATACTGAAAGGCATGCTTTTTGCCACCACCGTGCTTGCTCCGGCAGGCATTGCGATGGCGCAGGAAACGCAGCTAACGATCGAAAGCTGGCGCAATGACGACCTGCCGATCTGGCAGGAGAAGATCATTCCGGCCTTCGAAGCCAAGCACCCGAACATCAAGGTGACGTTCGCACCGATGGCGCCGACCGAATATAACTCGGCCGTCAACGCCAAGCTGGAAGCCGGTACCGCCGGTGACCTTATCACCTGCCGTCCGTTCGACCTGTCGCTCGCCATGTTCGAGAAGGGCCAGCTTGCAGCGCTGAACGATCTTCAGGGCATGGAGAACTTCTCCGACGTGGCAAAGTCGGCCTGGACGACGGACGACGGCGCGACGTCGTTCTGCGTGCCGATGGCCTCGGTTATTCACGGCTTCATCTATAACAAGGCCGCCTTCGAAGAGGTCGGCGTCCAGGTACCGAAGACCGAGGAAGAGTTCTTCGCGGTTCTCGAGAAGTTCAAGGAAGACGGCAACTACATTCCGCTGGCCATGGGTACCAAGGATCAGTGGGAAGCCGCGACCATGGGCTACTACAACATCGGTCCGAACTACTGGAAGGGCGAAGAGGGCCGCAAGGCGCTGATCGCCGGCACGCAGAAGCTCACCGATCCGCAGTGGGTCGAGCCCTATGCGACGCTCGCCAAGTGGAAGGACTACCTCGGCGACGGCTTCGAAGCCCAGACCTATCCGGACAGCCAGAACCTCTTCACCCTCGGTCGTGCAGCGATCTATCCGACAGGTTCATGGGAAATCGCGCCGTTCAAGAGCCAGGCCGATTTCGAGATGGGTGCCTTCGCACCGCCGGTAAAGGCGGCCGGCGACAAGTGCTACATCTCCGACCACAACGACATCGGCATTGGCCTCAACGCCAACAGCAAGAACGCCGATGCCGCGAAGACCTTCCTGTCCTGGGTGGCATCTCCGGAATTCGCGGATCTCTACGCGAACGCCGCTCCCGGGTTCTTCAGTCTGAACAATTCGCCGGTGACCATGCAGGACGAGCTGGCCCAGGAATTCGTTTCCTGGCGTGAGAACTGCGAGACGACGATCCGCCCGAGTGCGGCAATCGTCGGCCGTGGCGATCCGAACCTCGATCTGGAGATGTGGCGTGCCTCGGCCAATGTCATCAACGGTACGATGACGCCGGAGCAGGCGGGCGAAGAAACCCAGAAGGGCCTCGACAGCTGGTACAAGCCGGCGAAGTGAGTATGTTGCCCTCCCCTTGAGGGGGAGGGTCGAACTGCAGGTTCGCGATGGGGTGATCTTGGCCAAGCGCCACGAAAGATCACCCCATCGGCAGCTTCGCTGCGATCTCCCCTCAAGGGGAGGTGAAACCCAACACGACCGGAACCGAGCCATGAGCGACATCGACACAGCCGATCCTGCGATCGCTCCGGCCAAGCGTTCGGTACGCTGGCATATCTGGATCTTCCTGGCGCCAGCCTTCCTCGTCTACACGGCGGTGATGATCCTGCCGCTGATCGAGACGCTTCGGCTTTCGCTTTTCAACGTCGTAGACGGCCAGATGGCATTTGTCGGTCTCGCCAATTTCCAGCGCCTGTTTGGAGATCCGCGCCTGGCGGCAGACTTCTGGAACGCGCTCTGGAACAACGTCGTCTTCTTCATCATCCACATGCTGGTCCAGAACCCGATCGGCATTGCACTGGCGGCCATGCTGTCGCTTCCGAACCTTCGGTTCGCGGCCTTCTACCGTAGCGCGATCTTCGTGCCGACGCTGCTCTCCTTCGTTATTGTAGGGTTCATCTGGAAGCTCATCCTCTCCCCGATCTGGGGCATCGCCCCAGGCCTGATGGACCTCGTCGGCATGAAGTCCTTCTTCTCGCCATGGCTGGGCAAGTCGGAAAGCGCCTTGATCACGGTGTCTCTGATCTCCGTCTGGCAATATGTCGGGATCCCGATGATGCTGATCTATGCGGCACTCCTCAATATCCCGGATGAGGTGCTTGAGGCCGCCGAATGTGATGGCATCACCGGCTGGAGCCAGTTCTGGAAGATCAAGTTGCCGCTGATCCTGCCGTCGATCGGGATCATCTCCGTGCTCACGTTCGTCGGCAACTTTAACGCCTTTGACCTGATCTATACCGTGCAGGGCGCACTCGCAGGGCCGGATGGGTCCACCGACATTCTGGGCACGCTGCTCTATCGCACCTTCTTCGGCTTCCAGAACCAGATCGGCAACCGCCCGATGGGCGCGACGATCGCGACCGTCATGTTCCTGATCATTCTCGCCGGCGTCTCGCTCTATCTCTTCGTCATCCAGCGGCGCATGCGCCGCTATCAATTCTGAGAGGCGAGGATATGTCGAAAGCCCGTTCTTCGATTCTCCGCAACAGCCTGATTCATCTGGCGCTGATCAGCTATACGGTCATCGCTCTGTTTCCGGTATTCCTGACCCTGGTAAACTCGCTGAAGACCCGCAATGCGATCTTCCGTGATCCGATGGCATTCCCGACGCCTTCGACTTTCAGCCTCGTCGGATACGAAACGGTCCTGAAGCAGGGCGATTTCTTCGGCTATTTCCAGAACAGCATGATCGTGACCGTCGTATCGATCGCACTCGTGCTGCTGTTCGGCGCCATGGCGGCCTTCGCGCTGTCGGAATACCGGTTCCGCGGCAACACGTTGATGGGTCTCTATCTCGCGCTCGGTATCATGATCCCGATCCGCCTCGGTACGGTAGCGATCCTGCAGGGCATGGTTGCAACGGGGATGGTCAATACGCTGACGGCGCTCGTCCTCGTCTACACCGCGCAAGGATTGCCGCTGGCCATCTTCATTCTGTCGGAGTTCATGCGAACGGTCTCCGACGACCTGAAGAATGCCGGCCGGATAGACGGCCTGTCGGAATACGCGATCTTCTTCCGTCTTGTCGTGCCGCTGGTGCGTCCCGCCATGGCGACAGTTGCGGTCTTCACCATGATTCCGATCTGGAACGATCTGTGGTTCCCGCTAATCCTCGCGCCAGGTGAGGCAACGAAGACGATCACGCTCGGTGCACAGATGTTTATCGGTCAGTATGTCACGAATTGGAATGCGGTTCTGTCGGCGCTATCTCTCGCCATCCTGCCGGTCCTGGTTCTCTACGTCATCTTCTCGCGGCAGCTTATCCGCGGCATTACTTCCGGAGCTGTGAAGTGAGTTCAGAAAACAAGCCTGTTCGCGTTCTCGTCGCCGGCCTTGGCAACATGGGACGCAGCCATGCGCTCGCCTATCACAGCAATCCCGGCTTCGAGATCGTTGGCCTCGTCAACCGTTCGCAAGTGGCGCTGCCGGAGGAGCTGAGGGGCTACGCGATCCATCCGTCGTTTCCGAAGGCGCTCGCCGAGCTGAAACCGGACCTTTGCGCCATCTGCACCTATTCGGACAGCCATGCGGACTACGCCGTGATGGCGTTCGAGGCCGGCTGCGACGTCTTTGTGGAAAAGCCTTTGGCGACGACCGTTGCCGATGCCGAGCGCGTCGTGGCGGCTGCCAAGGCCGCAGGACGCAAGCTGGTGATAGGCTACATCCTGCGTCACCATCCGTCATGGATGCGGCTGATCGAGGAGGCCCGGAAGCTCGGTCCGCCTTACGTTTTCCGCATGAACCTCAACCAGCAGTCCAGCGGCCCCACCTGGGAAACGCACAAGGCGTTGATGCAGACCACCTCGCCAATCGTCGATTGCGGCGTGCATTATGTCGATGTCATGTGCCAGATCACCGATGCAAAGCCGGTACAGGTCCGCGGCATGGGCCTGCGCCTGTCGGACGAGGTCGCGCCGGACATGTACAACTACGGCCACCTGCAGGTGATGTTCGAGGATGGCTCGGTCGGCTGGTACGAGGCCGGCTGGGGGCCGATGATTTCGGAGACCGCCTTCTTCGTGAAGGACGTCATGTCGCCGAAGGGTTCGGTCTCCATCGTCATGGATCCAAACGCCAAGTCGGACGACATCGACACCCACACAAAGACCTCGGTGATCCGCGTCCACAATGCCGAAACCGGGCCGAGCGGGAGGTTCCTGTCGCCCGACGAGGATCTCGCCATGGCAGGTGAGCCGGGTCACCAGGATCTCTGCGATCTAGAGCAGGCCTACGTGCTCAAGGCTATCCGCGAAGACATCGATCTCGACCGCCATATGAACGACGCCGTTCAGTCGCTGCGTATCTGCCTTGCGGCCGATCAGAGTGTGCGCACCGGCGCACCCGTGATCCTGTAAGCCATTTTTTTAAGGAAGACGCCCTTGGGTTCGCTGCAACTGAAATCCATCCGCAAGGCCTTCGGGGATCACGAGGTGCTGAAGGGCATCGATCTGGAGGTAACGGATGGCGAGTTCGTCATCTTCGTCGGCCCCTCGGGCTGCGGCAAGTCCACGCTTCTGCGCGTCATTGCCGGACTGGAGGATGCGACGTCCGGCAGCGTGCGGATTGATGGAGCGGAGGTCATCAACACCCCACCTGCCAAGCGCGGCATCGCCATGGTGTTCCAGTCCTATGCGCTCTATCCGCACCTGACGGTGAAGGACAATATGGGCCTCGGCCTGAAGCAGGCCGGAACCGAGAAGACGGAGATCAACTCCCGCGTCGCCAAGGCATCCGGCATGCTGTCTCTCGATCCCTATCTCGCTCGTCGTCCCGCGGAGCTTTCCGGTGGTCAGCGCCAGCGCGTCGCGATCGGCCGTGCCATCGTACGCGAACCGAAACTCTTCCTGTTCGATGAGCCGCTGTCGAACCTCGATGCGGCTCTGCGTGTCCAGACGCGGCTTGAAATCGCCGCACTTCACCGGCGCCTCAAGGCGACGATGATCTACGTGACGCACGACCAGGTGGAGGCGATGACGCTCGCCGACAAGATCGTCGTGTTAAACGCCGGGGCTATCGAACAGGTGGGCTCGCCGATGGAGCTCTACAACAAGCCGGCCAACCTTTTCGTCGCCGGCTTCATAGGCTCGCCGCAGATGAACTTGATCGAGGCATCGCGACTGAACGAGCCGGGTGCCAGCACGATCGGCATCCGCCCCGAGCACATCACCCTCTCTTCGGAGAGCGGCGATTGGAAGGGCAGGGTCGAACATGTCGAACATCTCGGTGCCGACACGATTGTCTACATGGATACCGAAAGCGCGGGTCTCGTCACGGTGCGGCTCTTTGGCGAGCACCCTTACGCGCCCGACGACATCGTCTTTGCGACGCCGGACAAGGCGAACATGCATCGCTTTGACGAGAACGGCCGGACGATCTTCGGCTAGCGGTGCCTATTCCGGCACTGTCGAGACAATGGTGTTTTCGAACGAACGCCCGACTCGCCGCAGGTGCTCGTTGTAATTGCGGCGCGTCTGCGGGTCGAAGACGGCGATTGGCGCGTTGACCGTGGCCGTTGCCACCCCACCCACCGTCTGCGCCGTGCCGAGCGCTACGGCGCCTATACGGTCGCCCAGACCCACATTGGAGTCGGTGATCGTCTGGCCGGCGAGAAGACGGGTCCCGATCAGCTGGACGACCTCGGGGCTTTCCGCGAACTTGCCGTGGTTCAGCCGGTCGCCACCCTTCAGCGCCGTCAGGTCGATAACGGAAATGCCTGCATTCTCAAACTTCGTCCGATAGGGCTCAACCGTCGGATCGACCTGGCCCAGCCGGTCGACATTGCCCGAAATTCGCCGTGACAGTTGCAGGGCCCGGTCATCGCGGGAAACGAACAGGGTGAAGTCGGGCCGGTTGGCGCCGAGCGTCCTGTACTGCTGCCCGAAGACATCGACGTCGAGGTCCGGCGAGGCGAGGATGACGTTCTGGATCTTCGGGGCAACGCGGCCGTCGCGAATCGCCATCTGCCGGAGCGCTTCGACCGTCACCCATGAGCCCATAGAGTGCGCCATGACCGTGATCTCGCCGACCTCTGGATCGTCCGCGATGGCACCGAGCATCTCTTCGAGCGCATCGCGGGAATAGTTCGTGCTTTCCTTGTCGTAATTGTAGTCGAAGATCGAGGCGCGTGACGGCCAGGTGAAGAGGATCGGCGCAACGTCGGCACCAGAATCATGGGCGATCTGTGCAAACCGGTAGACGGCGTCTTCGTAGCGGTTGTTGAAGCCATGCACGAAGACGAGCACGCGCTTGCTGGGCGGCAGGTGCCGGTCGAGCCAGCCGCGGGCCTCGACTTCATCTTTTACGGGCGTCACGCGCAGGGTGGCGAATTCCTTGGAGGGATCGGCAGGCAGCCGCTTCGGCCACTGAACCTCGCCGACCTTGCGATTGGCCTCCGGCGGAATAGAGATGGCAATGTCGGTGATTTCCAGCCGATCACCGCGCTCGCCGGAGAACAGGATACCCGGCGTCTGTGACGGTAGCCGGGTCGTTGCCACCAGCATATCGACCTTCTGGCCAGCAGGTGTCGCTGCTGCAGCGGTCGGAATCAGAACGCCCTCGGGTCTTCCGGCACAGCCTGCGAGGCTCGCCACAAGCAGGAGCGGAAGAATGGCCGCTCGAACGCGGGCGGCTGGGCGAGATACAATTGCCATCCGCCCATTCAGAAGGATGGCGCGGAAAAGTCAATTGCCCTGCAGACATGACTTCAATGACGAAGTCGCCAAAGTTCGCGGCTGTTGCAGAATATGAACGATAAGAACGTCATGTGGGGATTTGGTGGAGCTAAGCGGGGAGTAACCTGCCATCAAATTTATCCGTTGAAAATCAGTGTTTATGCGGTATATCAACGCCTGTGGGGTACGTCAACGGGGTACGAAATGGGGTACGCAGCGAGTGGCTAGACCAGCAGGAAACGACCGTCAGTATTTGGAGCAGCATAGAGGTAAGTGGCGGGTAACCGTCGCTGTTCCGAAGTCTCTCCATGTGAAGCTTGGCACTTCTCGCTTGAAACATTCACTGAACACGGACAGCCTGACTATCGCTAATCAGCTCAAATGGCCGATTGTGAATGAGATGCGCGCCCGTATAGCGGAAGCGTTAGATGGTGATGGTGGCTCCGATTTGCGCTCCATTGCAAACGAGTTTCGCCGCCAGCTCAGAAGAGCCGAGAGTGACCGAGAGGTGGACGCAATCGATGCCGGTGTTGCGGTGACGATTGATGCCGTCCTGGGGAAACCTGTGGGGGTTGATGTTGACCCGATCACAGGCGAAGAGGAGCCCCTATTTCAGCCAAGCAAGGTGAGGCAGGCGCAGCAGTTCGCTAAGATGGTTGCTGGGAAAGCTACCCCGCTTGATGAATTTCACGGACAGTACATGGCTCAGCTCAACGTCAAGCCGCGTACAAAGGGTGATGATGAGCGCGCCATTAAGCTTCTGAAACGATGGTGCGATGAGAACAATGTGGAGCCCTTCCTGCAATCGTTCCCGGTTAAGAAGGCCGCAATCCGCTTCGTGGACGACCTTCAGGCATTGGAGCCAAGGCTCTCCCCGGTCACCCTGAATAAATACATCAACCGCCTCTCCCGCTTCTGGCAATGGCTGGAGAAGCGGGAGGAGGTGCCTGTGGATGTATGGCGAGGATTGGCCCTCGCTCCTCCCCCTGTGGCGCATGACGAGAAAGAACGCCCCTTTACCGATGAGGAGATGGTGAGGTTGCTTAAGGGTGACGCCACGCAAGCCATGCATGACCTTATGCGTATCGCTGCCCTCACGGGATGCCGCCTAGACCCCATCGTGTGTTTGCGGGTGAAGGATTGCCGGGACGATGGTGTGTTTGTCTTCAAGCCGCAGAAGAAGGAAAAAACAGAGCGGCTATGTCCTATCCATTCCGACCTAACGGAAATAGTCGAGCGACGGACTAAAGATAGAAACCCGGATGACCCGTTCTTTCCTGAGTGGCCGGGACCGCAGAAGGCAGAAACTAAGCGGGAGCGATCATTCAAAACCTCAAACCAGTTTACGGCCTATGCTCGTTCGATTGGTGTTCGCGAGGAACTGGATGGACGGCGACGGTCGTTGATTAACTTCCACTCGTTCCGCCGCTGGTTCATCACCAAAGCGGAGCGCGCGGGCCAGCTGGAAAGCATCATCGCGGCGGTGGTAGGCCACAAGCGGCAAGGGATGACGCTCGGTGTGTATTCTGCTGGTCCGGCGATTGAGCAGGCTAGGGAGTGTGTCGAGGCCGTGAAGCTCCCCTCGGAGCCCCCAGCGGCATGACGGTCTTTCCGCCTGATCTCGTTGCTCGTCATATACGCAAGAAACACCCAGGTTGCCCGGAGTTCGCCGTGGAGTTTTTGGCCAAGGAAGTCTCAGGCAAGAAATGGACGCCCGGAGTGAAGCTAGGCCGCGCAGTAGGCATCACCATGGACGGCCTCTTGCGTCACCAGATGACGGAATATGAGACCCTATTACTGCATGGGGTGGACAGAGAGGAAGCCCGGAAGCGTGTCCAGCCGCGTGTTGAGGCGATGCTGGGGATATGGAAAACTTGCGTTAGCTCATAATCTAGCCTGTGACCAAGCGCCTCAATGCCATAGTTAATGTGCCCCAAAGACTCGTCACAGGGTTGGCTCTTTTATAGCGGCCACCAAAACTCACGTTCATACCATAAAGCCCATGCGCATTCACTTCCGTCACGTCTAGTACCTCTCCTTGAAAAGAGAGCACTAGCTTGTGCCCCGGTTGGCTGGGCTCCTCGTGTTCGAGGACACTCCCATCTAGATTGGCGAAAAACTCCAAGTCGCCCATATTGGGGCCGTAAGGTCGATCTTCACCCCACAATGCTAGGCCTTGGACATGAAAGCGATCAGGGTGAAATCGAGACCTGCTAACGTGCAATTCAGCACTGTGGCCGTCCAGCCGAATGTAGTGCCCGGTGATTTTCATCGTAAGCGCCTCGCGGTCCTATCCAATAGCCATAACCAAGCTCGTCCAATGACACCGCCCCCAAGCCCAAAGTAAACGTCGATGTCGGCGTACAACTCGTCTCGATACGCCCTCACCTCTGCCACCATGTAGTTCTTACTCTGCCGCGTGGTTCCATCGTACTGATCGTGATGATCGAGACACAGATAGGCCAAGTTCTCTTCATTTGGATTTTCTGAGTTCCTATCCAGATGAGCGATCTGCCCCCTTTTCATCGTCATGTCTCGATGAAGACCAAAGCATATGCAGCAGCGGCGGCGTGATTTCATTATCACACTCACTTGAACGGCTTGAGAGATTGGCTTGCGCACTTAAGGTCCTAGCCTGCTTGGAGCCAAGCAAGAGCCAGAAGCGCGGTCGCATGTAGCGTTGGCTTTAGCAGTAGTAGGAAGCCGACTAGGTAGACTAATGCGACAGCTAGACGCATCCGGAACCGAGTGTAATCAAGGAACCGATATTTGACGAAAGCGATGTCACGGGCGAAATTCGGGGCTGCCGAGTAAAACGGCTGGGTCCAGACCCACTGTGCACGGACGTTGTTCCAGATCGACCGCGCAAGCTTAGTAAAGTCTAGATATCCGCTGCCCAGCATCACTTCTGGGGCACCATCAACATCATCATCGACGGCTTTATAAAGTTCCTCCATAAGCCCATGAAATTCAGAGCCTAGCTCATCAGGGAAATCAGGGGTGTTTCCTGCATCGTCGTCGGATGATCGCAGTCCGGAAAATCTAAGGTCAAGGAGTGTCCGAAAGTCGTCTTTTGCAATGACAGGCGCGTTGATCGATGGCGCGTTGATTACGTATCGATCGATATTGGGTTCGCTTCCGATTTCGCGGGGGCAGAAAATCGCAAAGAGAAAAGACCCCACGCCGAGGAAGCACAGCCCGAAATAGGTGTAATAAAGGTTTCGCGGTGACAGTGACGGACCTGACTGTAATCCTAGGTCCTCCCTAAGAAAGTTAGGCAGTGTCAGCAGGCTCTCCGTGTACTGGTTGAAAAGAAGGAAGAAACCAACCAAGGGAATGAGGACAGTCAACTTCATAGCCGAAGTCGTCCCGACCTTGGCCAGGAGTGACCATCGTATAACGTGAGATACCTTGATGGCCCATAGGCGACCGACCCCCCTTGCCCCCATTGCGCGTCCGCCCGTGTTCTTCAATAAACCACTACTGGCTGCCCCTCTATTTCTTGGGCAACCCACCACACTTTGCACACATCTTTTCTGAGTGCCACTGTCGAAAACAAGTAGACACCCCGACAAAGGCGTATCGCCAGATTAAACGTCGGCTCGAGTTGGCTCGGCCACCATCCTGTAAACAGTAGAGCGCGCTACGTTGAACCGCTTGGCCACCGCCATTGGCTTGTCGCCAGAGGCCAAAGCCGCCCTAATGGCCTCGCCATCCACCGTCACAGGGCGTCCCTTGTAGCGTCCTTCCTCCTTGGCCTTGGCGATACCTTCGAGTTGGCGCTCCTTCCTGAGGTCGGTCTCAAACTCAGCAATCGCGCCCAGCATGTTGAACATGAGGCGTCCGGTGGGCGTCGTGGTGTCGATGTTTTGCTCAGTGGCAATGAGGTCCACGCCCTTTGCCTGTAGCTCTTGGGCGATGGCATGGAGATCGGGCACAGAGCGGGCTAGACGATCGAGGCGCGTAATAACCAGGGCGTCACCCTTACGAGCAAAACGGATGGCCTCAGCTAGCTTTGCACGGCCGTCTCTGCTGGTCCCGCTGGCCTTCTCGATAAACACCTCTTCCGCTCCATGGCGGTTTAGGATGTCCACCTGGGCTGCTTCATTCTGGCCAGTAGAGGAGACGCGAGCGTAACCGATTTTCATGAGACACCTTCTGTCCGATAAGGTCTAAGATGAAGTCGGAATAGTGTCTCATAACTCAGATGTCAACTCATATCGGACGGATTAAACTCCAGCGTCGACGTCCGCAGTGGCTATACCTTATCGGACAGCGGTGGCATCACCAGCCATCAAACGTGCGGCGAACGCCTTGCCCGCTTTCGTGAGGTGAAGCACGGGCGACTTTGCACCCAATGGTCCCACTCTCTGGATGACGAGGCCGAGCCCAGGTTTCCCATGGCGGTTGTTGGCCGATAGCGCGTGAACGTTACGGGAGATGGACGACTGGCTAAGGCCCAGTATGTCGGGGAGGTCGCGCTGCAAGAGCCCCTGCCGCATGGCAATGGCCAGGAAGACCGAGGCTGTCTGCATCGGCATCTCGGAACGAAGCTCACGGAAAACCTCAAGCCGCTCGAACAGTTCACGTAGCCCACGGATGCGCTTCGGCATCACTCGGTGTTCCGTCATCGTTTCCATTGGTGCCCCTTATGCGTGACTGGAAAGATGCAGGGCGGCGGCGCAAGGTCAAGACTTGAACATTGGTGATGGGGGCGGTAGCCGCGCCTATGCGCCCGCCTGAGCTATTCCGTGCGCCCCTAGGGGCACGGGGGTACGCGCCCGAGCATTACTATCGATTGCCGCCTCGGATTTTTTCGGGAATTAAAGACTTAGGTCGTTTTGCCCAGAACCTTCGGGTTTGCAGTCACGAAGTCCAGTCCACAATCCGCAAAATCAGCATCGTCTGACACAAGGACGTAATCGTTTGCCAGGCAATGCTCTCTTATTATGATATCCGAGAAGTCAATCGTGCCGCTTCCAGCCTCCGTGATGAACTCTGCCATCAAGCAATCAGTTCGGACAGCGGGCTCATACTCGCAGTGATCAAGAATACCAAGACAAGTGTCCCGGACGGTCTCCATAAACTCTTTGAAGTCCTCGCCCTGCCTTCGTCGCTTAAAATGTCTTTTCGGAGGGTCGTCCTCATACTTGAGGTCGTACTGGATACGGCAAGCCCGATTGAAGTATTCCCCCAGAACATAATCGTTCACAACAATTGTGTTGTCGCTCTTCAAGAGGGACAGATAGAAATCACTGTAGCAGCTCGTGTAGGCTTTTTGGCGCGGGTCATAGCCGTCAATGAATATCCACACGTTGGTGTCGAACATTACTTTGCGACCAGAAAACGAGCAGCTCTTCTTAGCGTCAAATATCGTCGGCATGGTGTCCCGCATTGCTAGCGAATGCTTTCTCCACTCGCGTCGTGTCCCGAAAATATTCCTTTGCTCGATCCACAACGAGCCTCAAGCGGCTAATGTGCCAAGGCTCAAAATCGACTGGATCAGCTAAGTGCTGTCTTATAATCGTTTCTGAGAATTCACCGTAAAGCTGACCTACTGCTGCATTAAGAAATGCCGTAGTCATTCGAGTGATGCCCGAAAATGAAAGCACGACTCGATCTCCATCAAGAACGCCCTTCCGAACATGCTCATAGACCTTGTGCCCATCCGTAGCTGATACACATATTCCTCCTCCCACTATGGAAGAGATTGGTACTGTTACGTTTCGCATCGTCTTCACCATATGTTGCGGTGGTCGGTGGACGCTTTGAGGTCGTACACGTTCCTGTCGGATGTCAGTATCTCCATTATAACGACCGTTCCCGGAAAAGGTTTGGGCATTCTAGCCTTAGTTAAGCGCGTTCCCGTCTGCGTCCAAAGACCGGCACTTGAAGCTACCATTAGCTTGCCGTTATTCTTCGCGATGAACTCCCGCAGGAGCTTTAGTCCAAGCCCTCCTGGCACATAGCCCTGGCGGGTCGTATTGTTATTTTGCATTGCCCAATCTATCGCATCTTCCGGCGAAGAATATGTGATGCCCGAAGCTCGGAGTGAGCCATCAACGCCCCGCCCTCCATCGGAGATCGCGAACGCAAGCCGCTCAGCCCGTGGAAAGAATTGACCAGCAGCCACTACGTTGATCTCTGACTTCGAATGTAGCGCGCAATTCGCAAATAGCTCGTCCAAACCCTCAAAGAATTTGCCGACGAGGGCCTGAGACATCCTTGGCATTTCTCGCCGCGCCAGATGCTTCCTGGAGTAGTCCGCAAATTCGATCTCTTCATCCAATCCGAATGACGTCACCGGAATGGTCGTATGGTAAGAGTCTTCGGCTTTGCGCGCGAGCATCCCATTTTTCCGCAGGATGAGACTAACATTATCCGCGAGCCCGGTAAGAGATATACTGTTTGATTGGGTACGACTATGGTTCATGACCGTCATGAAAGGAGCGGCAAGGTGTGCATCGAACCATCCGAGCTTGGTGCAATCAATTTTGATTTCGGCGGCTGAATAGGGTGATAGCGCAGCATGCAGAGCGGCAAGGGCTTCAATACTGCTAGCCTCGGTTCGTAGCTGGTACGCCCCAAATGGTATCACGACCTTTTCCAAGCAAGCCCCGCATCATGTCTCGACCGCAACACCATTATGACGATTTGGGACGCGGGGGCAAACCCACTATTCGGGGCGGTTCGGTTCGGTGGTAGCTCATACACTACTTTCTGAACTTGCACCTCGGGTCGGCATCGCTAGCACAATTCATCAGCGCGGGGTCCGCTTTTGATAGCTGGAGTAGCTATCGAGCCCGATACCCCCGATCTTCAAAGCGGCCGCAAAGGGGCTAGGGCCGGTTGCCCAAGGCATGGAGTTGATGCGGTCCTTAGCTTTCGCCTTGAGGCCGTCCATCTCTCGGCTGAGGTTCTGCGTGATGAAGCCGCTGTTCTGCGAGATGCGGTCCTTGGCCATGGCCTCCTTACCGTAAACGTCCGCTAGCAGAGCATCGACCGAGAGACCGGCGACACCAGCTTCACCAGCAGCGGCCATGGTAGTGGCTCGGGCGGCTCGGGCTTCACGGGAGAGGTCTTGCTTCTGGACTGCGGTGGCATCCTCTTCCTGGATTTGCCGGGTTTGAACGTCGGCATATTCCCTGACGAGGTTGGCATTAGCGGCCTTCTGGTTCTCGCGGACCATATCGTTTTGCGCCTTGGCCTGCTGCTGGGCACCTACAAACCCCATGCCAGTCTGTAGAACACCCAACGCGCCGCCTAGAAGTGCTAGTGGATTACACATCGGTCATTCCTAAATTTAATGGCCTCTTGGAAGGGATGCTCGCCGGGACCAGGGCCGATGATCGCACCGACGAACTCAAAGCCACAGCTCCGCAACCAACGCCTCCGTACCGGAGCCCGGCAGTCGATGAAGCTGGAGAGGATGGCGTACTTACGAAGAAACACAGAAACAAACTGGCGGGCCTCTCTGAGTAGCGAGGTCTTGCAGGTGTCGAGGTTGTCGCTGCCGATGAACCAGAGGTGACCCACGGTGTCGTCCCTCGGATTAGGGACAGTACCGAACATTAGAACCGGATTGCCGGATTGATCCTCGGCGGTCAGGCAGAGGTCGGAATGGGTAAGTACGCTGTTAAGCGCAGCTTCGGCGGATGGTGAGCCGGAAGCCATGACGCTCCCGAGGTCTTCGTTTCGAAGCCTTGGGGCGAGATAGGCAACATCCTCCGGGACCGATGGTCGGACTGAGAGGTCAGCTAGTCGATATGGGATGGCTGGTGCGGGGTTCATGAAAATCCTTGCAGTTGTCGCATACAGAATGCCTCGCTCAATGGATGAGCGTTGCGCTGTGGGATGAGGATGATGGGGGGATTGTTGGGGGGGGGGGGGGCTGGCCTGGAGCCATACATAAGTAATGTTTGGGGGGCGGGGGAGAGGCTCCCTCCTATGGTGAGGGGTAATTGCTGACTGATGGCACAGCGGTCCGCGCGCATCTCATTGAAGCGGTTGATGTAGGCTTCCTTGAAGCGAGCAGCGAGGGAGCCGGTGTAGCCCATGACGAGGAACGTGAAGCCGTCCTTGGTCATGTTGTAGGAGGGTTTGAGCCGCCCCCTTTCGTCGTAATATTCAATGGGCTGAAAATTCAGCCGATTAAAATTCTCACTGCATTCCAGGTTCTGAATACCCTGCAACACGTTCTTATGAAGCCGCCCGAACAGCGCGGCCACATCGCGGCTGTTGGTCATGGGCTTGCCGGACTGGAGAGCCTTTGGGCCAGTGAAGCCCATCGCTAATAGCGTGAAGCCGTCCTTGGTCATGTCGAAGGAGCGGACCATCTTACGAGCTTGTGGATGGTGGTCCGAGCGTTCGAAAAATAGGCCACTCAGATTTGAGGAACCCGAAATCAAGGCCAGCAGGTTATCGATATCACGAAGCACGTTATCGTGCCGCTTCTCAAAGACATCAGCCAAAGCGCGGCTGTTACAGACGGCCTGCCCCTTCTTCATGGAGACGGTTGAGGCTACGAGGGTGATGCTGTTGGTCATGGGGCTGGAACGCAAGCGAAGCACGGACCATGCATAAGTAATGTTTGGGGGGCGGGGGAGAGCTTCCCCTCCTATGGTGGGTGGTAATCAACCTCCCCCGCTCATCTCCTCGAAAAACAAGCCATGATGCATTTCACGAACACTTCGGCCGTCCCCTCGGTACCGGCCAGCTGCCGCGTTGGTGGCAAGCACATTGGCAATCTCATTCTGAGGATGACCGGCGTGTCCGCGAACCCATTGCCAGTGGACGACCCTAGTGCCCATGGCTATGTCTATGGCTTCCCATAGGTCGCCATTTTTAAGGGGCTTGGAGCCGTTCAACCAGCCAGCAGCTTTCCATCTTGGGAAGCTGGCGGAGGTCATGGCCTTGAATATCATCTCATTGTCAGTCACGACCAAGGCCGGTGTCGCTAATTCCTTGGAGATCGCAGAAAGTCCTTTGAGGACTGCGGTCATTTCCATGCGAATATTGGTCGTCTCCGGTCGCTGGTAGCCCGCGAGTGCAGCCTGCCGGATAACTCGGTCACCCTCACGGAGCTGGAGAAGGACACCCCATCCGCCGCGTCCCGGATTGCCTGGGCACGACCCATCGGTGAAAATGGCGTAGTGACGGCCTGCTGTGACAGCGGAGAGATCGGGGGAAGCTGTGGTTGTCATGGTTTTCCTATCGGTTGTTGATTGCGCATTGGCGCTGGAAAAGAAAAACCCCCGGCCCGATTGGACCGAGGGTGTGGTGTCTGTTGACGTGAGGTGATTACCGCCGTGGGTCTCGCGGACTGATGGATGCCGAGAGAAGCTGAGCAACCTCATTGAGGTTCTGGAATGGCAGCAACCGAGCCACCGTGCGAACTTCCTGTTGGAAGAACTGCTTGCACTGGGCCAGCCCCCAGCAACACCTAGGACCTTCGAGACGCCTTCGAGGGGCGCGCAGTATGCAGGGCATACGGTGTTTACTCGCTGCCGCTGAGGATGCCACGTTTCAACGGAGGTAGGACGCCGTCAATCCACGGCGTACGGTTAGGAAGATCATCAGGGTCTACGGTCTCGGGGCCCTTGTTGATCTCATCGAACCGAGTGCCACTGAACACCCCACCCTTCACAGGCGGCAGAATTTCATCCATCGCGGTCTTATTGATGGAGCCATCCTTCTGCGCTTGGGTCTGCTTTTCGATAATCTCCTGCTTCATCCTCTCCTGGCGCTCTTGGTCTAGTTGCCAAAGCGAGCGGAGGTTAACGTTAGCCCGCGCCGCGTTCTCGACCGGATATTGTCCCATCTGGTGGACAATGATCCACCCGTTCCCGTTGGTCGCTGGACGTATTGTTAGGTCGTCCTGGTCAAGACCTTCGACTTCCCCAAAGTCTTCCGCATATTTCGCAAGCGCGTAAGTAGCGAGCTTCCCGAAGTCGGGCGGCACGTCCTTACCAGCGGTGTAAACGAAATTCCCGCCTACAGCCGTATGGGTTTGGATGAACCGCTCCTTAGCTTCGTTCAGAGCATCCCCGGCCTCCATCCCGGTCTGTACGTAGAACTTGCCTAGGCGGCTCACCTCAGAGGCGATGTAACCCCGGTTGGACGGCGATTTAGTGTCCCTGTATAGAGTGTGCCATGCCGCGCCGTAGCGGATATCGTTAATGTGGGCATCGATCTCACCAAGCCGTGACTGGAGGCCCGAAGAATTGGCCCGCTCGGGGTCGGAGGTCTGCATCATCGCCATCTGCATGGCCTGCTTAGGCGCAAGCTTGAGATATTGCGTGGCTACCCTGTACGCCTCGTAGAAGTCGCGTGTAGCTCCTTCCTTGATGTGCGTATCGAGAAGCTTCGGGTTAGCCGAATGAAGCCTCATGTACACATCTACCCCATCTTCTAGCTGAGGCGGAACCTCCCCGCCCGAGAGCGTGAACTGGGTCGCGGCCACAGGCCCACCTCTGAGAGCCTCTTCCCACTTCGGGTTCGTCAAGTTGCCAACCGAGAAGGTTTCCACCTGCATCCCGAAGGCTTGCTCAGGGGTGGCTTTCTTATTCTCGACAAGCCATTCCGTCTGTTCGACAAGGCGCTTGGCCACTGCCTTCTTCTGGTCCTCGACGGAGAGCGTCTTAGTCTCGCCGGTCTTGGTAGGAATGACAGCTTCTTCGATGTAAGCGCCCATGCCCTTGGTAACCGCCTCGACGTTACGGGTGGTTACGTCCTCCTCGGCTTGAACAGCGGCCCTTTCCAGGACCATCTTTTGTTCGGCCTTGGCCAGCTCCTTCGCCTGGATTTCGTTGTAGGTGTCGTTCTGGTTGATCAGAGATAGAGCCTGGGCCTCCGTGAATGCGCCTGGGTTTCCCCTATGCCAAGCCATCAGCTCCTCACGGTCGAGTTGGCCCTGCCTAGCTTTGTCCCAAAAGTCCATGCGAACATCCCGAGTGGTTTCCTCGGTCTGCTCTTGGTTCTGCCTTTTGGCTGCGTTCTGGATACGAACGGCATCCGCCTGGAACTCCCGGTTGGAACCTAGGGTGCCCAGTGCGGTGCCATCAGCTCCCCGCCGCTCAGAGTTGAGGATGGCATCCACCATCTCCTGGTCACCCTTATCGGCGAACGCTTCGGCCAGCCGGACCATCTCCTTGTCCTGCTCCTTGTAGTCCACATGAAGCAGCGATCGGTTGCCCTCGTATTTCCCCCGGAGCGCCCCGACGATCTCCTGGGGGCTCTTGCCATCAGCACGGAGCGTAGTGGCCTCACCGTGGAAGGTGTCATAGACCCCACTGACGGTATCCTGCTTCACCTGCTCGGTCTTGTATTGGGCGTGAGCTGTTCCCGCACGGGCACCGAAACCATCCATGACCTTGTTATAGGCTCCGGTGAAGTGCGGGTCTTTCCCGTACTGCTCCAAGTCGCCAGCGGTGCGCTCACGGATGAGCCCATCGAGATCACCGTTGTCCTTGTCGAAGTTCGTCTCATACTCGCCGGACAGCTCATTCACCCGCTCATAGGCGAGGCGTTCGCCGTACTGCTTCATGAATGCAGCCTTGAACCAGGGATTGTCCATCTCGGTCATCTTGCCACTGTTCACGGCATCGCGGGCATCCTGGAAGCTCATCCCACCGATGCGGCGATTGGCTCGGTCCTCGGCATCCTTCTGCGCTTTGGCAGCGGACGTATCGAGAAAGTTGGTGAGCGATGGACTCACTTGGGCCAGAGCTTCGGCTAGCTGCTGGAGACCATTCGGCCCCGAGTTGGGGGCCTGAGGTCGGCTATAGGTATCCACCGGGCGAGCCTGGGGTTGCAAGGCTACATCCCTGATGGGGTTCCGAACCTGGACGCGGCCTCGGTTCGCTCCACCCACGGATGGGCGGTCATCTTGTCGGGTCAATCCCGGTAGTTTTGTCATGGTTGTTCCTGTGCACAGTAGCTAGAAATGGAAAGGGCCACCGCCAGCGTCCGGGAAGGACCGCCGAGGGTGACCCAAGGGAGGAGCTGCTCAGGACCGAAGCCGCTATGAGAAACTCTATGGTGAGGGGTAATTCGACGACCCGCCGATTTGCGAGAGGTCTAAGGTGGGTGGTAATCGATCAAGCTGTGGCGCTTAGGTGTTTAATGGCCTGCCACCTCGGTCTTCTTCTCGATCGATAGGACGCCTCGGATGGTCCCGAGGAAAAACTCTAGCTCCGTCTCGCTTTCCCGATTGGTGCCGTAACCAGCATGGGGAGTGCCCCACTCTACCCAGGCGCTAGCCGAGGTGAACGGCACCTTCACGAAAAGCCCAGGCATGTCACCGCCGATGTTCAGTGAAACGTGACGGGAGCAGGCATCGCGGAAATCCATGGCTATGGCCTGGGCTGCTTCGGTGATGCGGATGATGATGTTGCGCATGGTGTGTCCCTTGTTCGCGCTGCGCCTTCCCCTCAGGGAAGACGAGGAAGCGGAGCCTCCAACAGGGACCACGAGCGAGAATATGAGGAGGACCGTAGGAAACCATCGGTCACGCCTAGCCGCCCGTGATGCCTGCTGGGGGCTCCTTAGGCGGGCACTGCATCAGCTACACTGAGACGTTTATGGCGCGGGGTACGTAAATGGGGTACGCGCTGGGGTACGCACCGAAAAATGCAAACATCGTATGCGACTGATTTTAAAAGGGAATTCTCGTTAAGAGAAGAGTTGGTGGAGCTAAGCGGGATCGAACCGCTGACCTCTTGCATGCCATGCAAGCGCTCTCCCAGCTGAGCTATAGCCCCATCAGGGTGGTCCGGAATTCTGTCCGGTCTGGGAACCCCGAGGGTTTCGCCCGGAGTGGCGGCTTATTACTTCCGGTTTTTGGAGAGTGCAAGCCAAATTCGTATGCCCGGCGAATTTTATCGATCCGCCGGGCATTTGTGAGATGATTAGACTTCGTCGTCGTCGCCGGCTACGCCGATAATGCCGGACATATCGTCGTCATCATCGTCTTCGTCAGCTTCCAGGAAGGTATCGTCGTCGTCGCCGTCCAGCTCTACGTCGTCATCACCGATATCATCGGGAATGTCGTCGCCGCTGGCTGCGTCGTCGCCGTCATCGCTGGCCGTCAGTTCGACGTCAGGATTCTCGGCATCGACTTCCTGCACTTCCTCTTCTTCGGCCTGCTCCATCTTCATCTGGGCCGTATTCTCCTCGAAGAAGGAGAGAGGCCAGGATTTGCCGGAATAGGGGGAGACCACCGGGTCGCGGTTGAGGTCGTAGAATTTCTTGCCGGTATCCGGGTCGGTACGTTTGGTTCCGAGTTCCGCTTTTGCCACTGTGAAAGCCTCGTGAGAATGGCCGATCAGGGTCGGCTTGCCGCCGGAGCGGCTGTCAACGGGTGAAAAAACTAGCCGGTCCCCATAAGGCCTGCATTGTTTCCTGTCAAAGGTAAACTTGCAGGGCTGCCTCGTGCGGTAGCGAAATCGCTGGATGACCGGCTTTCCGCTTTATGCTAACGACGCCCGCACGTTCAATATCGAGGAATAGAAGGACTAGCCATGTCGCATGGTGTCGCGTTGAAGCCGGCCCGCTCGCAGCAATCCGAGAACCTTAGAGGCACCGTTCGCATTCCAGGCGACAAGTCGATTTCGCACCGGTCCTTCATGTTCGGTGGCCTGGCCTCGGGCGAGACCCGCATCACCGGGTTGCTCGAGGGCGAAGATGTCATCAATACCGGCAAGGCGATGCGCGCCATGGGCGCAAAGATCGACAAGGTCGGCAACGAGTGGATCATCCAGGGCACCGGCAATGGTGCGCTGCTTGCGCCGGAGGCACCGCTCGATTTCGGCAATGCCGGCACCGGATGCCGCCTGACCATGGGTCTGGTCGGCGTCTATGATTTCGACAGCACCTTCATCGGCGACGGGTCTCTGACGAAGCGTCCCATGGGCCGTGTCCTCAATCCGCTAAGGGAGATGGGCGTGCAGGTGAAATCCGCCGACGGCGACCGCCTGCCGGTCACGCTGCGCGGGCCTGCCATCCCCAATCCGATCACCTATCGCGTGCCGATGGCGTCTGCCCAGGTGAAATCGGCCGTGCTGCTCGCCGGTCTCAACACCCCCGGCATCACCACGGTGATCGAGCCGGTGATGACACGCGACCATACGGAAAAGATGTTGCAGGGCTTCGGGGCCAACCTGACCGTGGAAACGGACGCCGAGGGCGTCCGCACCATCCGGCTGGAAGGCCGTGGCAAGCTCACTGGTCAGGTGATCGATGTGCCGGGCGATCCGTCTTCGACCGCATTTCCGCTGGTCGCGGCGCTGCTGGTGCCCGGCTCGGACGTGACCATCGAAAACGTGCTGATGAACCCGACGCGCACCGGCCTCATCCTGACGCTGCAGGAAATGGGCGCCGACATCGAGATCCTCGACCCGCGGCTTGCTGGCGGCGAGGACGTTGCCGACCTGCGCGTGAAGTATTCGCAATTGAAGGGTGTGACCGTTCCGGCGGATCGGGCGCCGTCGATGATCGACGAGTATCCGGTACTGGCTGTTGCCGCCGCCGTTGCGGACGGCACGACGACCATGCTTGGCCTCGAGGAACTGCGGGTCAAGGAGTCCGATCGACTGTCCGCCGTTGCAGACGGACTGAAGCTCAATGGCGTCGACTGCGACGAAGGCGAAGACACTTTGGTGGTTCGCGGCCGTCCGGACGGCAAGGGCTATGGCGATGCGTCGGGCAAGGCTGTCGTCACGCATCTCGACCACCGCATCGCGATGAGCTTCCTCGTCATGGGCCTCGTTTCGGAGCATCCGGTAACGGTCGACGATGCGGGCATCATCGCCACCAGCTTCCCGGAATTCATGGACCTGATGACGGGGCTGGGCGCCCGGATCGAAGCAGTCGAGAGCAGGGCGGCCTGATGGGCCTCGTCATCGCCATCGATGGGCCTGCGGCGGCGGGAAAGGGCACGCTTTCGCGACAGATTGCTGAAACCTATGGCTTCCAGCATCTCGACACGGGCCTCACCTACCGGGCGACGGCCAAGGCATTGCTGGACGCGGGGCTATCGCTGGACGACGAGGCGGTGGCTGAGAGGATGGCGCTTGCTGTCGATCTCGGCGGGCTTGATCGCGCGGTTCTCGCCCGCCATGAGATCGGCGAGGCAGCATCGAAGATTGCCGTCATGCCAGCCGTTCGTCGGGCGCTGGTGGAGGCCCAGCGCATGTTTTCGCAGCGCGAGCCCGGCACGGTCCTCGATGGCCGGGACATTGGTACGGTTGTCTGCCCTCAGGCGCCCGTGAAGCTCTATGTGACGGCTTCGCCTCAGGTGCGGGCGAGGCGCCGCTATGACGAGATCATCGCTAAGGGTGGCGAGGCGGATTTCGACGCCATCTTTGCAGACGTCCGTAAGCGCGACGAGCGCGACATGGGCCGCGCCGACAGCCCGCTGAAGCCGGCGGACGATGCGCACTTGCTTGATACCTCGGAAATGAGTATAGAGGCCGCGTTTAGGGCGGCGAAGAACCTCATCGATGCTGCCTTGAAAAAGAACTGACGATCTGCCGGTTTCCGGCGCGTCAGTTCGGCTCGAAGGTCTTAAGTCCTTGCGCCGGATTGCCTCTTAGATGAGGCGGGCTTGGGCTTCGAGCGTGTTTAACACGAACCCACCGGCGCATGCGTGTCCGAAACGGACACCTCAGGAGATTTCATGGCAGTATCTAATCCCACGCGGGAGGACTTCGCAGCCCTCCTCGAAGAATCGTTCGCACAGACCGATCTGGCCGAAGGCTATGTAGCCAAGGGCATCGTCACCGCGATCGAGAAGGACGTCGCAGTCATCGACGTCGGCCTTAAGGTCGAAGGTCGCATTGCGCTGAAGGAATTCGGCGTCAAGGGCAAAGACGGCACCCTCAAGGTCGGCGACGAAGTCGAAGTCTATGTTGAGCGCATCGAGAATGCACTCGGCGAAGCAGTTCTGTCGCGCGAGAAGGCTCGCCGCGAAGAGAGCTGGGTCAAGCTCGAAGTCAAGTTCGAAGCCGGCGAGCGCGTCGAAGGCGTTATCTTCAACCAGGTCAAGGGTGGCTTCACCGTCGATCTGGATGGCGCTGTTGCCTTCCTTCCGCGTTCGCAGGTCGACATCCGTCCGATCCGCGACGTCACTCCGCTGATGCACAACCCGCAGCCCTTCGAAATCCTCAAGATGGACAAGCGTCGCGGCAACATCGTTGTTTCGCGCCGTACGGTTCTCGAAGAGTCCCGTGCCGAGCAGCGTTCTGAGATCGTTCAGAACCTCGAAGAAGGCCAGGTTGTTGACGGCGTCGTCAAGAACATCACCGATTACGGTGCGTTCGTTGACCTCGGCGGCATCGACGGCCTGCTGCACGTCACCGACATGGCTTGGCGTCGCGTCAACCATCCGTCGGAAATCCTGTCCATTGGCCAGTCGGTCAAGGTTCAGATCATCCGAATCAACCAGGAAACCCACCGCATCTCGCTCGGCATGAAGCAGCTCGAGTCGGATCCGTGGGATGGCATCTCGGCCAAGTACCCGATCGGCAAGAAGATCTCCGGTACGGTTACGAACATCACCGACTACGGTGCGTTCGTCGAGCTGGAGCCGGGCATTGAAGGCCTGATCCACATCTCCGAAATGTCCTGGACCAAGAAGAACGTACATCCCGGCAAGATCCTGTCCACGACGCAGGATGTTGACGTGGTCGTTCTCGAAGTCGATCCGTCCAAGCGCCGTATCTCGCTCGGTCTCAAGCAGACCCTCGAGAACCCATGGCAGGGATTTGCCTTCTCGCACCCGGCCGGCACTGAAGTCGAAGGCGAAGTCAAGAACAAGACCGAATTCGGCCTGTTCATCGGCCTCGAAGGCGACGTCGACGGCATGGTTCACCTCTCCGACCTCGACTGGAACCGTCCGGGCGAACAGGTCATCGAGGAGTACAACAAGGGCGACATCGTCAAGGCTGTCGTTCTCGATGTAGACGTCGAGAAGGAGCGTATTTCGCTCGGCATCAAGCAGCTCGGCAAGGATGCAGTCGGCGACGCTGCTGCTTCCGGCGAACTGCGCAAGAACGCTGTCGTTTCGTGCGAAGTCATCGCCGTCAACGACGGTGGCCTCGAAGTGAAGCTGGTTGCCCACGAGGACATCACTTCCTTCATCCGCCGCAACGACCTGGCACGCGATCGCGACGATCAGCGTCCGGAGCGTTTCTCGGTTGGCCAGGTGTTTGACGCTCGCGTCACCAACTTCTCCAAGAAGGACCGCAAGGTCATGCTGTCGATCAAGGCTCTCGAGATCGCAGAAGAGAAGGAAGCAGTCGCTCAGTTCGGTTCGTCCGATTCTGGCGCATCGCTCGGCGACATCCTCGGCGCAGCTCTGAAGAACCGCAGCAACGGCGAGTAATCGACGTCACTGCAGATAATGGAAGGCCGCCGGATTGCTCCGGCGGCCTTTTTCGTTTGGTGAGTGGGGTTAGTTGAGGTCTGCCATTCGCCAGTAGAGGTCCTGCGCGTGATCGGCAGGGTCCTCGCCGGCTGTCGCCTCCGGCGGTTGCTCGTTTGCCTCACCGTCTTCGCCTGCATCTTCTTCGCTGCCGTCCCTGGCATCCTGCCCGGAGGAATGGCCTTCGCCGTCCTCGTCGACAGGCGATAGACGCTCGACATCGCGCTCCTCTTCTTCAGGAGGAACCGGAACAGAAGGATAGGTGACAAAAGGCTGCATCAGGCCTTCGCGCGCGACCATGGATACCATCGGCAGGAACAATGCCTGCTCGATCAGCGCACTCGCACCTGTTGCCCTGGACGAACCGTCGTTCAGAGATGCCGGTCCGGGTGCGGGTATTTCCACGGGCGGCCTGGATAGCAGATCAGACTGGATGATCCGGGGATCCTGGTTATGTGAAGACAGTGTCTCGACGCCGGGAATGGTATCGACCGCGAGAAAAGCCTTGCCCTGTTGTGATATGGAAGCTGCTGTTGATGAACTGCGAACACCGAGGGGTGAGGAGGCTCCGGGCATGACCGCCGGCTCTGACCCCTTTGCAAGCCTTTCCGCAAGATAACGGACTGCCTGAGCAGGCAGGTTCTTCACGTCTTCCTGAAGGCGCTGTGCGACGCGCGCAAGGGCTGGTGCATCATAGGCCACTAAACTGCCTCTTGGACCCTCTGGTGCGCGTGCGGCCGCTTCCGCACCATGACTGCGGCCGGCAAGGATATCGCGAGCCGTGGCGGCCCGTTGAGTGTCGGCTGCTCGCAAGGAAGGAAGATCCGGAGCGTTGCCGGTGTGCGAAGCACTGGCGCCCGGCGCAGACAGTCCGCCCATCTGTTCGGCTCGAGTTCGTCCGTTACTGGAGACTTCCGGCCTCAAGGATGAAGTCTTTGCACCATCCGGCGCCTGTTCCTGTTCCTGCTGCTGCTGCGGTTCTTCGGTCATCTCGGCACCGAAATGCGCCATGCCGGCCTGTTTTACCTGGCCGGAGTTGAGAGGAGAGCCCGTTCCCCCGGCCTGAACGGCTGCACCGGTGCCCGATACAAGTGGCTGGCGCCCGTTTGCATTGGTTTGTGCCTGCGCGTCAATCGCTCCGGGCGCAGGGACCGAAGCAGGCAGCCGACCCGGAGCAATCGCGTTTACGGACAAGTCGGCCGCGGCGTTCTGCCGATAAGAGCTCACGACGGCGCGCGCCGCAGGATCCCGATCGAGGAACCGACCACTCTCCATGTAGGCGTTGAGGCGTGCCGCCTCGGGGCCCAGCGGGTTGTTGAGGATCTCCGCAAGCATGCGGAGCGTGATACCGCGTACCAGCTGCGCAATACTCTGCTCAAGGACCGCACGCTGTGCTGCGCTCAGCGATTTGAGCGCTTCGGCAAGCCGATGCGCGTAGTCTACCAAGCCCTCGCCTTCGCGCCGGCTGATCTTGAGGTAGCTGCCGACTGCTTCAGCAAAGACGGAGAGGCCCTGGGCCAGGTGCATCTGGCCCGAAAGGGAGAGGAGGTCGATCCGGCCTCCGCTGAGAAGATTTGCCGGCAACGGTACCGAGGCCCTGCTATTCGCGGCGGCAGATACGAGCGTCGCCTGGAGAGGCTGTCGGGGGACGCTCTGGTAATCGACTGAGGCGCTCAAGGCAGCGCCAAGGGGCGGCAGCATGATCTGCTCCATGTGTCGGGATGTCAGGACAGTTCGGCTACAGCGGTGCAGTCTTTTCGCAGCGGTCCGGCGCTGCGGCCGCGGCGCGCTCATGGCGCCAACAATGCCGATCGATTGTATAGAATTGACGCAGAATCGTTAATGATCCGCTAACGATGGCGTCCGCAACGGGCCGACGCTGCGAGGCGCGGCACCTCGATTAGACGCTGATTGCGAAGTGTGGGCTCTCGTTAGGCGGCGAGCTTTTTCTTCAAAAGCTCGTAGAGGCCGATCTCGTCGATCGAGATAGGCAGGATACCCTGCTGCGTTTTCGTCAGCTCCTCGGCCGCCGCGTCCTCGATCGCCTCGGCGTTTACATCGTTGATCTCGGTGTCGTCGGTCGCTGCAACCGTGTCATCCTTGGCAGCGTCATTCGTCCCGGGCATCAGCACGACGTCATCGCTTTCCGATCCTGCGTCGCGCGTCTGTTCGACAGCCGCACCAAGGACAAGGATCATGTCCGCCTCGGTAGCGCCAGAAGCCGGCGCAGTTTCACCGGGAGTAACCGGCTGGGTGGCCTTGCCGTTTTGCTCTTCCACGGCGTCCTGCATTTCCTGGACGTCTTCCAGCTTTTCGGAGGCCTCCAGCGCCTTGATATCTTCCTTGCGCTCAGCGCGCGTCTCGGGGTCCTCGACGCGCGTCGGGTTATGCCCCTGCGGACCAAGCTTCAGTTCTTCGAGCGTTTTGGGGTCAGCCACGTCCTCGAGACGTTGCAAGGCGCGAGCAACGTCCTCTGCCGACCTGCCGCCGTTGTCCGCCTTCGACAGACCGTCCAGCAGGCGGGCATTGTCATCGCCATAGGGGTTCTTGATCGCCGCGATCACGGTGTCGAGCGAGACGCCGGCCGCCTTCAGGCCAAGCTCATCTTCCAGTTCTGAAATCTGCGTCGAGTCTAGCTGCTTGACGGCCTCTTCGATCGCTCGCCCGAGTGCGAAGTTTGAGCGCTCTTCCGACAGATCGATGCCGAGCTTCGCGGCCAGCCGTTCGGTCAGCTGTATCTTGAGTTCGTTTGGATTGACGCTGTGGATGCCGAACAGGGCCTCGGCAATCTTTTCCTTGGCGCGCTTGGCGTCGACGCTGGCACTGATGTGCGCCTCGACAACCGGATCCCTCTTCTCTCCGGTCGCCTTTTCCTCGGACTGCCGGCGCTGCTCTTCGATGCGGTCGAGCATCGACTGCATGACGTTGGTTGCAGCCAGCCCAAATGTCGCTTGCGTGGGAAGAATCATCTGCCAGTCCCGCCAGTTATTCTGCGGGAAGGCTAGGCTGCAGCGGTTAAGGATCGATAAACCTAGAGTAGCAGCAAATAACCTGACAGAATCTCAGCTATGGGCGAAGATGTCTGTCTCTTCCCATCCGAGCAGGTCGAGCTTGGCTCGCGTCGGCAGGAACTCGAAGCATGCGGTTGCCAGCTCCATGCGCCCGTCCCTGTTGAGGCGACCGGTCAGCTTGCCGGCGAGCGCATGAAGGTGCAGCACGTCGGACGCGGCATATTCCAGCTGCGCCGGGGAGAGCATCTCCGCTGCCCAGTCCGTCTGCTGCTGCGCCTTCGACACATCGATGTCGAGCATTTCCTTGAGATTGTCCTTGAGCCCGTGACGGTCGGTGTAGGTGCGGGTCAGGCGCGAAGCGATCTTCGTGCAGAAAACCGGACGGGTGGTCACGCCGAAGGCATGGAACAGAACTGCAATGTCGAAGCGACCGTAGTGGAAGATCTTCTGCCGTGCCGGATCGGCAAGAAGTGCGACGAGGTTGGGCGCCTCCTTCTGGCCGGCGGCGATGCGGATCACATCCGCTGTCCCGTCGCCGGGCGAGAGCTGCACGACGCAAAGGCGGTCGCGCCGGGGTATGAGGCCGAGCGTCTCGGTGTCGATTGCGATGGCGCCGGTGTAGCGCGCGGCGTCTGCCGCGGAAATGTCACCCTCGTGATACCGAATGCTGCTCATCGTCTGTCCTCTGGTTTGTCGCGGAGGGAATGCCACAGAGCCTGCTCCGCAGCAAGCGCCGGAAGGTGCACCCTCGAAAGCGCATTATTTGGGCGAGCGTTGCGTCGTGCGCATTGCTGCAATGCGGCAAAGCTCTTGGCAATGCATGCGACGCAGACTATATCTCTTGCATCGAAACGACGCACTCCTCCTCCCAGCGTTGTTCGATGAGATCGGCAATCTCCTCCTCCTCCCATTGCCGATCAAGTTTAAAGCCCGACGCACCTCCTCCCGCGTCGGGCTTTTTCATTTTCAGTACTCTCTCACAAGACGCCAGTGATGAACGCAGGGCCGCAATGAGCGCGATGCCGAATGCAGTCCGTTGCGCGGAGGTTCGAGATAATAGCTGAGAGCGATTTGCCAAAGAAAAAGCACCCGCCGGAAAACTGCGGGTGCTTTGCTCGTTTGATGGGCCGCGTGCTCAGGGCTGCCTGCGGAACAGAGTGGACAACTGGTCAGCGGGTGCAGGTAATTGGCTGCGTTAATTGCCTTGTTGCACCTGCCGGCGGCGCCGGAATAGGAGACGAGCGCTGCACCGCGGAAATGAGGTAGTCGTCAGTCTGCGAACTTCCGGAAGAGCGGGATAGCGAGACACCGGTTATGTTGCCGCTGTTGTCGAAGGTGAAGCGTATGGCTGCAGTGCCTTCGCCACCGGGGCAGCGACGCGCGTTGCGCACGATCCGTGATCGTACCTTTGACATCCAGCCCGCCGGCGAAACGGACGGTGCGGCTGATCCTTCAGAAGTCCGGCTAGCAGCGGTGCGGTTAGCCTGCTTGGTCTGTAGCTTTGCCTCCCGAGCTTCCCTAGATGCCTGTGGCTGCTGCTTGGCTCGCTTCGGCGGCTCCTTCTTTGGGGGAGGCGGCGGTGACGGGCGCGTCACGGGCAGCGGAACTTCGACGTTCTCGAGTGCAGCCAGCATCTCCTGTTCAAGCGGATCGACCTCCTCCACAGGCTCTGGCGGCGGTTCCGGCAGGGGTTCCGCAATCTCGGGCTCGGGTGGCTGGAAAGGTTCAGGCTCGGGCTCCACCGGTTCGACCACCTCTTCCGGTGGCGGCTCTTCCACCGGCTCTGGCGGAGGCTCAGGTGTGGGCTCAGGCGGCGTCTCCACCGGCTCAAGCTGCTTGCTGGCCACTTCTTCCGCGTCGAGCTGGTCCTCTGCGACCTGATCCTCCTCGGTATTGGCCGCTTCCGGCTCGGCGGCCAGTTCGATCATGATGGCGGCTGGCGGCCCCATGTCAGCAGCCGGCTCCGGGTCCTGGCGCAGAAGTGCAGCCGCGGCACCCAGATGTGCAGTCAGCATGATCACGCCGGCCGTCGACCAGAGCGCCAGTTCGCCGATCCGGCCCTTCCGGCTCGAATGGGACGTCGGGTCGCTCATGGAGCGGTGCTCCCCAGAGGAGAGGCAGGAGCAGGGGCGGCGCCTGCGACCGGCTGTGCTGCGGCGGGTGCCGGTCCCGGCAGGCTTTCGAGGCCGACGAGCGCGATCTTCAGGTAGCCGGCATCGCGCAGCATGTTCATAACTTCCATGAACTGCCCGTATTCGATCGCCTTGTCGGCGCGCAGGAAGATGCGGGCGTCCTTGTTGCCTTCGGTCACCCGCTCGAGCGCCGCCGTCAGATGCTCCGTCTGAATAGTCTCGTTGCCGAGGCTCAGGCCGAGATCCTCCTTGACGGTCAGGTAGAGGGGCTCCTCGGGCCGTTCGGAAGGCTGCGCCGTAGAGGCTGGAAGATCGACATTCACGTCTACCGTTGCAAGCGGAGCTGCCACCATGAAGATGATGAGCAGCACCAGCATGACGTCGATGAACGGGGTGACGTTGATCTCGTGGTTTTCCGAAAGCTCGTCGCCGTGGTCACGGATGCCGCCTGCCATGGGTCACGCTCCTGCAACGAGAGAGACGGACGCTTTGCGGCTGCCGGGCGGAACCTTGCGGAAGTCCAGATCGCGGCTGACCAGCCGTTCGACGCCGGCCGCTGCATCGGCCAGCAAATGGCGGTAACCTGTGATCGAGCGTGCAAAGACGTTGTAGATCACCACTGCCGGAATAGCCGCGACGAGGCCGATAGCGGTGGCGAGCAGCGCTTCCGCGATACCCGGTGCGACGACGGCCAGGCTGGTCGTCTGCGATTCCGAGATGCTGATGAAGGAGTTCATGATCCCCCAGACGGTGCCAAACAGGCCGACAAACGGCGCTGTCGATCCGATCGTGGCAAGGACGCCGGTTCCGCGGGACATCCGTCGTCCTGCAAAGGACTCGATGCGCGACAGGGAAGACGAGACGCGCTCCTTGACGCCGTCGTTTGCCGCGTGATCCAGCGCGACCTCGGAGAGCCGGACTTCGTCGGCCGCTGCGCGCAGCATCAGTGCAGCGGGACCGCCACGCGTGCCGATTTCGCCGATAGCGTCGGATAGTGTCGAAGAACTGCGAATGATCTTGAGCGTGCGGCCGGCACGGGCGCGGGCGCCCGCGAGCTCCAGTGTCTTGGCCAGCCAGACGGTCCAGGTTGCCAGCGATGCGAAGGCCAGACCGATCATGACGGCCTTGACCACCCAGTCGGCGGCCATGAACATGCCCCACGGCGACAGGTCGTGCGGGATATCGGAGCGTTCGCCAGCGGGCAGAAGGTCCTCGATGAAGGTGCTCGGTGCTTCGGCTGCCGGCTGCTCGGGAGCAGCAGGCTCTGCAGTTGCGGCCGGTGAAGCTGGCTGTTGTGCTGCTGGAGGAGTGGTCGTTTCCGTCGCGGGCTGGGTTGCCTCGGGAACTGCCGGCGTTGCTGGCGCCGAAGGGGTAGCCGGAGCTGCGTTTTCAGAAGTGCTGCCCTGCGGGGACGCACTTTCCGGTGCTGCAGGTTGTGGTGCCGTCGCTGGCGGAGTGGTTGCCTGCGGAGCGGCCGGTCGTGAAGTTGTCGCTTGCGCAGGTGCGGCGTCGTTGGATTGAGGCGCCGTGGTTTGCGCGGGCTCCTGCGCCAGCAAGGCGGTCGGGGTGAACGTCAACAGGCCGAGAAGTGCCGCAGCCGATGCATATTTGGTTCTGGAACGGAGGTGGAAAGTAAAGGTAGCAGCGGTCGGCATAAAGAGGCTCTCCGAATGTTCGGGCTTGGCCTCATGAACGGTCAAGTCCCGACGGAATGTCGCATCGGCTTTTGCCGGCTGCGTTTTATGGCTTCTCGATAATAAACATGACAATGGTTGGCAACAATTAAATCTAGGCGCCCGCATGATATTGAAAGGGCGCGCCGCCGGGTTCAGTCACCTAATTACGGTGAGAGCTGCGCCACGAGTTCATGACGTTCGCCGGGATAGGTCAGGCGCACATGGGTGATATGCCCGTCGTTGCTCCAGGTGCGCCGCTCGATGACGAGGCATGCCGTGCCGGGGGCGAGATCGAGTGCGTCGGCAGCGCGCTTGGTTGTGGTCACCGCGCGGATGCGGTGTTCGGCCGCACTCCAGGGAACCTGGCCGAGCAGCCAGCTGCCCGGTGGCTGGATTAAAAAGTCCACATCGGCGGCATCCGGAACCGCGGCGAGGTTGATAAGCCGTTCCTCGAAACAGAAAGGCAGACCGCCCGCCATATGGCAGGAGGTGATGTCCAGAATGGGATCACCGGGCACGAGGTCAAGCCGTGGTCGGTCGCTTTGTCGATAGGGGCGCCGCTCGATCGAGAGCAGCCGGTACTCGTAGTCCAGACCAAGCGCCTGTACCTCGCGCGGGATATCGTGGATCTTCATGACCAGCGATTGCACCTGCGGACGAGTGACGAAACTGCCGGAGCGACGCCTGCGTTCGATAAGGCCCCTCGTCACAAGTTCGCTCAGGGCCTTGTTCACGGTCATCCGCGAGCAGCCGTACTGTTCGGTCAGTTCATGTTCGAAGGGAATGCGATGGCCCGGTGGCCACTCTCCGGACAGGATGCGGCCTTCGACATCGCCAAGAATGCGCACGTGGAGGGACTTGTCCTTGGCGATGCCCTGCATGTCCGGCTTACCCGTGTCCCGCCGCGACAATCGCCTCGCTGCGGATTTCTTCCGTCAGCTTGAGACGAAGTGCGGAAAACTCGGGGCTGGCCTTGATCGTGTAGTGGCGCGGATGCGGGAGATCGACCGGCGTGATCGACTTGATCCGGCCGGGACGGGCGGTCATCGTGACGACCCGCGACGCCATGAATACGGCTTCCTCGATGTCGTGGGTTACGAAGATGACCGTCTTGTGCTCGCGTTCCCAGATTCCGAGCAGCAGCTCCTGCATCAGTCCGCGGGTCTGGTTGTCGAGCGCGCCGAACGGCTCGTCCAGCAGCATGATCTTCGGGTCGTTTGCGAGGGCGCGGGCAATTGCCGTGCGCTGCTGCATGCCGCCGGAAAGCTGCTTCGGCCAGTGGTTCTGGAAACCGCGCAATCCGACCTTGTCGATATAGCTATCGACGATCTCCCACATTTCCTTCGCCGGAACGCCACGCTCACGAAGACCGAAGGCAACGTTCTCGCGAATGGTAAGCCAGGGAAACAGGGTATAAGACTGAAACACCATGCCGCGGTCGGCGCCGGGGCCTTTGATTTCCTTGCCTTCCAGCGTGACTGTGCCAGTTGTCGGCCGGTCGAGCCCGGCGATGATCCGCAGAAGCGTCGATTTTCCGCAGCCCGAGGGGCCGAGGATGGTGACGAAGTCGTTCTTCTCGATGGTCAGGTCGGTGGGCTGCAGCGCTTGCACGGGCTGTCCGCCGTGCACGCCGGGAAAGGTCCGGCTTACACCCTTGATGATCAGTTCACTCATGCGAGCCTCCAGGCGAAGAGCTTCCTGTTCAGGCTCTTGAATGCGAAGTCGGAGATCAGGCCGATGAGGCCGATGACGATGATGCCGAAGATGATCTGGCCGGTCGCCATCAGCGCCTGGCTGTTGATGATCATGTAGCCGATACCGGAGGAGGCGCCGATCAGCTCTGCGACGATAACGTAGGTCCAGGCCCAGCCGAGCACCAGCCGCAGGATTTCCGCGATGTCGGGTGCATTGGCGGGCATGAGGACGCGCCGCACCACGCCACGGTCTGTCGCACCGAGGGTATAGGCTGCTTCAACGAGGTCACGACGCGTGCTGGACACGGCAACGGCCACCATCAGGATGATCTGGAAGACGGCGCCGATGAAGATCACCAGCAGCTTCTGCATTTCGCCGATGCCGGCCCAGAGGATGAGGAGTGGTATGAAGGCGGAGGCCGGCAGGTAGCGAGCGAAGGAAACGAAGGGCTCGAGCAGTGCTTCGATCGGCTTGTAGGCGCCCATCGCGATGCCGAGCGGCACGGCGACGATCATGGCAAGCACGAACCCGCCGAGCACGCGCCACACGGTCATGCCGATGTCGGTCATGAAGCCCTGCTCTGTCAGCAGGTATATTCCGTCCTTCACCATGGTGATCGGATCGGCGAGGAAGGTCGGCGAAACGAAGCCGCCAAGCGTTGCGACGCCCCAGGCGGAGAAGAACAGGACGAAGAAGAGGATGCCGAGCAGGACGCGGGCCTGCTGGCCTATCGGTTCAAGAGGACGCATGCTGCCCCGGATGTTGGTCCGGCGGAGCGAACTCCGCCGGCGGTTGTGAACTTACTGGATGAAAGACGTATCGACGATTGTCGAAAGGTCAGGCTTTGCCTTGATGATGCCGATCTCGAGCAGCAGATCCGCCGCCTTTTCGGAGAACGTCTTGAACTCGCCTTCGAAGAACGCCTTGTTGGCGGCCTGATCCTGCCACTCGAGGAACTTGGCGGAGGCGCCGAAGGCTTCTGCCGACTGCTTCACATCGGCACCCATGATGCCGTAGGCCTTTTCCGGATCCGCCTTGATCATCTCGAGCGCTTCGAAATAGCTCTTCGCGAATGCCTTTGCAGCATCCGGATTCTCGGCCAGGAAGTCTGGCGTGCAGCCGAACGTATCCATGACCGCCGGGTAATCCAGCGTGGTCGCCAGGATCTTGCCCTGGTCTGGAGCGGCGCGAACCGTCGAGAGATAAGGCTCGTAGGTCATCGCGGCATCATTCTGCCCGGCAACGAAGGCCTGTGCGGCCGGGCCGGGCTCGAGGTTGACGGCGTTGACATCCTTCATCGTCATGCCGTTTTCCTTGAGGATCCAGGCAAGGAAAAAATAGGGCGAGGTGCCCGGAGTGGACGCAGCGACGGTCTTGCCCTTGAGGTCGGCAACGCTCGTTACGTCATTGCGCACGGCAATGCCGTCGGCGCCATGCGACTTGTCGAGCTGAAAGATCTGCTTGGACGGCACGCCATTGGCATTCCAGACGATCCAGGTCTCGACCGTCGTTGCTGCGCACTGGATGTCGCCGGACAGGAGAGCGAGATGGCGGCTCGCCTGTGGGATCTTCTTGATATCGACGCTAAGGCCGTTCTTTTCGAAGATGCCTGCTTCCTTGGCCAGCGTCAGCGGCGCAAAGCCGGTCCAGCCGGACATGCCGATCGAAACGGCCGTTTGGGCGTGGGCGGCGGAAGACATCAATGTCGCGGCGGCGGCCGCGATTACCCAGTTTCTTTTCATAGTCGAACCCCTGTTGCTTTATTGTAAGGCAGGCAGATGGTTTGCCTTCCTGGAGAGCATACTAGTCAAATCTCCGTTTTTTTGTCTAGACAAAATGCGGTGCCACCGCAGAGATTGCGACGAGGTAGAAGATCCCTGCTTTCGGGATTTCGACATTTTCACCCTCATCCAGCAGCAACACATCCAGCGGCTCGAGCTTCACCGCCCGAGAGCCGCTCTCGGCAGTCAGTTCTCCGGCTCCGCAGAGGATCAACCTGACGGTTCCATCCCCCGTGATCGAACCGGGTCCGGTGCGGCGCTCGACGGTGTGCCGGAACATCCCGCGACGGGTCATGACGTTGAGGTCGGTTATCGGGCCGTCGATGAGGCGTGCGGACGTCTCGACATCGGCCGGGAACGCATGGGGTGCCGATACGGCATCGAGCACAACAGGTGAGCGTTCGGCGATGCTCAGTACCATGCCGGCACCATCGAGGATGGAGAGTGTGCGGTCGATGCCGGAGAACGCCGAGAATGGCCCGTCGGTTGCGACTGTCGCCATGCTGATCCGCCAGCCGAAGTCATCCAGGGAGGCCTGGGGAGGAAAGACGGCGATCTCCACCGTCTCTCCGCCGCCGTTCTTCCATGGCATGCGCTTGTAGTCGGCCGCGCGCATCACCCTCATCGCCTCAGTTCCCGAGAATGCCGGGCAGGCGCAGGCCCTTTTCCGTGGCGCAATCCACCGCGATCTCATAGCCGGCATCGGCGTGGCGCATGACACCGGTGGCCGGATCGTTCCAGAGGACACGCTCCAGACGACGGTCGGCATCTTCCGAACCATCGGCGCAGATGACCATGCCGGAATGCTGGGAAAAGCCCATGCCGACGCCGCCGCCGTGATGCAGCGAAACCCATGTCGCGCCCGATGCGGTGTTGAGCAGCGCGTTGAGCAGCGGCCAGTCGGAGACGGCGTCCGAACCGTCTTTCATGGCTTCCGTCTCGCGGTTGGGCGAGGCGACGGAGCCGCTGTCGAGATGATCGCGGCCGATGACGATAGGCGCGGAGAGTTCGCCGCTCCTCACCATTTCGTTGAAAGCGAGGCCGAGCTTGTGGCGGTCGCCGAGGCCGACCCAGCAGATGCGCGCCGGCAAGCCCTGAAAGGCGATGCGCTCCCTGGCCATGTCCAGCCAGTTATGCAGGTGCTTGTTGTCGGGGAGAAGTTCCTTCACCTTGGCGTCGGTCTTGTAGATGTCCTCCGGATCGCCGGAAAGGGCGGCCCAGCGGAACGGGCCGATGCCGCGGCAGAACAGCGGGCGGATATAGGCCGGTACGAAGCCGGGGAAGGCAAAAGCGTTTTCGAGGCCTTCGTCCTTGGCAACCTGGCGGATGTTGTTGCCGTAGTCGAGCGTCGGCACGCCGGCATCCCAGAAGGCGACCATGGCTTCGACATGCGCCTTCATCGAGGCGCGGGCCGCCACTTCCACCGATTTCGGATCGCTCTCGCGCTTGGCCTTGGCTTCCTCGACGGTCCAGCCGATCGGCAGGTAACCGTTGCGCGGATCGTGCGCCGAGGTCTGGTCGGTGACGATGTCAGGGCGCGGGCCGCCGGCCTGCATGCGCTTGACGAGTTCCGGGAAGATTTCGGCGGCGTTGCCGACGAGGCCGACCGACTTTGCTTCGCCGGCCTTGGTCCACTCGTCGATCATCGCCAGGGCTTCGTCCAGCGTTTTTGCCTTGGCGTCGACATAACGGGTGCGCAGGCGGAAATCGATGCGGGTCTCGTCGCATTCGACGGCGAGGCAGCAAGCGCCGGCCATGACGGCGGCAAGCGGCTGGGCGCCACCCATGCCACCGAGGCCGCCGGTGAGGATCCACTTACCCTTGAGGTTGCCATCGTAATGCTGGCGGCCGGCCTCTACAAAGGTCTCGTAGGTGCCCTGGACGATGCCCTGCGTGCCGATATAGATCCACGAACCGGCGGTCATCTGGCCGTACATGGCCAGACCCTTCTTATCCAGTTCGTTGAAATGGTCCCAGGTCGCCCAGTGCGGCACGAGGTTGGAATTGGCGATCAGCACGCGCGGCGCATCCTTGTGGGTGCGAAACACGCCGACCGGCTTGCCGGACTGGACGAGCAGAGTTTCCTCTTCCGTCAGCGTCTTCAGGGACGCGACGATACGGTCAAAATCGTCCCAGGTGCGGGCGGCGCGGCCGATGCCGCCATAGACCACCAGCTCGTGCGGGTTTTCCGCGACGTCAGGATCCAGGTTGTTCATCAGCATACGCAGCGGCGCTTCGGTCATCCAGCTTTTGGCGGTGAGTTCGTTGCCGCGGGGGGAGCGGACATCACGGATGTTATGGCGCGGATTGGTCATGGATTTCTCCTCAGGATAGGACATGAGCGGCAATGATATTGCGCTGGATTTCGGATGAACCTTCGTAAATGCGCATGATGCGGACGTCGCGAACAAAGCGCTCCAGCGGCAGATCACGGGTATAGCCATAGCCGCCATGGACCTGCAGCGCCTTGTCGGTGACGCGCGCCGCCATTTCGGAAGCAGCCAGTTTGGCCATCGCCGCTGCACCACTGAAGCGAAGCCCGAGTTCGCGTTGGCGGGCTGCTTCGAGGGCCAGAAGGCGGGCGGATTGAAGATCAAGCGCCATATCGGCGAGCATCCAGCGGATACCTTGCTTTTCAGACAGGGCTTCCCCGCCAATAACCCGCTCGCGGGCGTAGTTAGCGGCGAGCCGCATGGCTTCGCCGGCAATCCCTAGGCACATGGCCGCCACCTCGACGCGTCCGTTGTCGAGCGTCTTCATCGCCGTCTTGAAGCCCTGGCCCGTTACCCCGCCGAGGAGTGCTTCCTCAGGCAAGATGCAATCGAAATGCAGCGTAAAGACGTGACCGCCCCGCAGGCCCATAGTCTTCTCCGGTAGGCCGACCTGCAGCCCAGGGGTGCCGCTCTCCAAGAGAAAGGCGCTGATGCCGCGGTGTCCGGCGGCCGCATCGGTGACCGCATAGACCACGATGATGTCCGCTTCGCCACCATTGGAGATGAAGCATTTGCTGCCCTTCAGGTGCCATCCGCCTTCGATACGACGGGCAACTGTCTTCATGTCCGCTGGATCGGATCCGGCGGTCGGCTCGGTCAGGGCAAATGCTCCCAGGACAGATCCAGCAGCCGCCTTGGGCAGCCAGCGCCCGCGCTGTTCGTCGTTGCCGCCGAACAGGATCGAATCGGTGCAAAGATAGTGGGCGGTCAGCGCGGAGACGGTGGAACCGCAGCCGCTGGCAACCAGTTCGACGGCGCGCAACAGCGCTGGCGCAGATATGCCGGCGCCACCCCATTCTTCGGGCAGGTTTGCGCCGAGCATGCCAAGCTCGCCCAGCTTGGAAAGCTGCCGGCGGGGGAACGCGGCCTGTTCGTCGACCTCGGCGGCATGCGGCATCAGCTCGTCGCGAACAAATCGCTCCAGAACCTCCACAAATGCGCGTTCTTCGTCGCTGAGCATGGAGTACGGATCGATCATGGCATTCCTGTTCCGCCGATGACGCCGCTTGCGCGCAGCATCTCAATTTCTTCTGTCGTTCGTCCCGCGAGACGCACAAGAATGTCTTCGGCATCGCCGCCCAAAAGAGGGGCAGCGCTGTCGCTGGCCGGCTTCTTGCCGTCGAAGCGGACCGGTTGGCTAACCACCGGAACAGGCCCGATCGAAGGATGGGTCAGGCTGCCGATGAGTTCCCGCGCTTTCGTCTGCGGGCTGGCGACCGCCTGCGGAATGCTGCGGATGGGCGCGCAGGGGATGTGCGCCGCCGAGAGCGCCTCGATCAGGTCATCCACGGTTTGCCGGCTGCTCCATTCCTCGATGATGCCGCGCAATTCTGCTTCGTTCTCGGTTCGAGCGGAGTCACTTGCAAACTTCGGGTTCTTCTCGAGACCGGGTGCGCCGATGAGGCTTGCGAAGCCGGCAAACTGCCGGTCGTTCAGCACGGCGATAGCGAAAAGCCCGTCCGTGGCCTGATAGCATCCGAAAGGGGTGGAGAGCGGATGGCGATTACCGACCCGCTGCGGCTCCCGGCCGGAGTAGAGGTACTGGGCGTGGGCGGTGGGCAGCAACGAGAACAGTGTGTCGTACATGGCAACGTCGATGACTGAGCCCTCGCCGGTGCGGGCGTGCTGAACCACCGCGGCAAGGATCGCCCAGCTGGCGAAAAGCCCGGCGGCCAGGTCGCCAAAGGATTCGCCTACTTTCAGCGGGGCACCACCTTCTTCACCGGTGACGGCCATCAGCCCTGACATGGCCTGGACGACGAGGTCGTAGGCCGGCAGATCCGTCCAGGGGCCTGTTTGTCCGAAGCCCGAGATCGAAGCGTAGATGATGTCCGGCTTCAGGGCCTTGAGGTCGTCCGGCCCCAGCCCGAGCCGCGCAGCGACCCCCGGCCGGAAGTTTTCGACTGCGACGTCGCAATTGCGGGCGATGTCGCGGGCAAGCGCCAGGCCGTCTTCCTGCTTGAGGTCGATGGAAATGGATTTCTTGCCGCGATTGGTGAGCAGGAAGAGCGCGCTTTCACCGTCCTGGAAAGGGCCCACATGCCGATACTCGTCGCCGGCAATAGGCTCAAGCTTGATGACCTCCGCACCAAGATCCGCAAGCAGCGCGGTGCAGTAGGGGCCGGCGAGCACGCGCGTCATATCGAATACGCGGATTCCGTCGAGGGGTTTTCTTTCCGTCGCCATGCTAGACCTCCAGACGGGGCAGGACGCCGTCGGAGACGGATGCATTCAGCGACCCGCCTGCAATCAGCAGGGCCGCAGCCTGAAGGTCGTGCGCCATGTAGCGGTCCTCCTCCAGTGTCGGTACCACCGCGCGGATCGCACCGATGGCGCGGGCAAGCTCCGGGCTTGTCGTCAAAGGAGCACGCAGTTCGACGCCCTGTGCCGCCGTCAGCGCCTCGATGCCGATAATGCCGAAGAGATTGTCCGTCATCTGCAGGAGGCGCCGTGCGCCGTGGCAGGCCATGGAAACATGATCCTCCTGGTTGGCGGAGGTCGGCGTCGAATCGACCGATGCAGGATGCGACATCTGCTTGTTCTCGCTCATCAAAGCGGCCGACGTGACTTCGGCGATCATCAGTCCGGAATTCAGTCCCGGCTTCTTTGCGAGGAAAGGCGGCAGGCCGTAGGAAAGGGCGGGATCGACCAGAAGCGCAACGCGCCGCTGGGCGATGGCGCCGATCTCGCAGACCGCGATGGCGATCTGATCGGCGGCGAAAGCCACGGGTTCGGCATGGAAATTGCCGCCCGAAACGACGGAATCGTCTGAAAGAACCAGCGGATTATCAGTCACCGCATTGGCTTCGATCTCGAGCGTGCGGCCGACCGAACGGAGAAGATCGAGGCAGGCGCCGTCCACCTGCGGCTGGCAGCGGATGCAGTAAGGGTCCTGCACGCGCTCGTCGCCCTGCAGGTGGCTCTCGCGGATCACCGATCCGGCCAAAAGGGCACGCAGAGAGGCAGCGGTATCGATCTGGCCCTGATGACCGCGCAGGGTGTGGATGTCCGGGTGGAAAGGTGCGGACGAACCCATGGCGGCATCGGTGGACATTGCGCCCGTGATCAGCGCCGCCTGCGCCGCGCGATGGGCGCGGAAGAGCCCGGCCAGTGCCAGCGCGGTTGATGTCTGTGTCCCGTTGATGAGGGCCAGACCTTCTTTCGCCGCAAGAACAACGGGTTCCAGGCCCGAACGGCTCAGGGCGTCGCCACCCGAAATTCGTTCGCCGGCTAAGAATGCTTCGCCGTGTCCCATCATCACGGCCGCCATATGCGCCAGCGGCGCGAGGTCGCCGGATGCACCGACTGAGCCCTTCTCCGGGATGACGGGGATCACGCCACGTTCAAGCATGCCCTCGAGCAACCGCATGAGTTCGAGCCGTACACCGGAGGCGCCGCGTCCGAGCGAGATCAGCTTCAGTGCCATGATCAGGCGCACGACGTTTTCGGGAAGGGGTGCGCCGACGCCGCAGCAATGCGAGAGGATGAGGTTTCGTTGAAGCGTGGCCACGTCGGCGGCGTCGATCTTGATCGATGCAAGCTTCCCGAAGCCGGTATTGATGCCGTAGACCGGCTCATTGCCCGCGGCGATCTGGGCAATGCGCGCTGCTGCTTTTTCGATACCGGCGTCGAAGCTTCGATCGAGGCGCGCCGGTGTCTGGTTCCAGTAGAGCTCCTGCAGGGTAGCGAGGCTGACCGAGCCGGGTGTAAGGATGATGCTCATGCCGAAATCCTCTTTCCCTTGAAGACGTGCTCGTGCAGCGGGTTAAAGCCGATGCGGTAGACGAGTTCCGCAGGCCGCTCGATATTCCAGATGGCGAAGTCTGCGGATTTTCCAATCTCCAGCGTGCCGGTCTCGTCAAGCAGGCCGAGCGCCCGTGCACCTTCGCGTGTGACCCCGGCAAGGCATTCCTCGACGGTCAGGCCGAAGAGCGTCGCGCCCATGTTCATGGTCATCAGAAGCGAGGTGAGGGGAGAGGTTCCGGGATTGCTGTCGGTCGCAAGCGCGATATGAGCGCCGGCCTCCCGCAGAGCTTTCACCGGCGGCGCCTGTTTTTCCCGCAGCGTATAGAAGGCGCCAGGGAGCAGTACGGCAACCGTACCCGCCTCTGCCATGGCCTTGGCATCAGCGGCATTAAGGTATTCGAGATGATCGGCGGACAGCGCGCCATAGCCTGCCGCAAGCCTGGCTCCCCCGAGATCGGAAAGTTGTTCGGCGTGCAGCTTCACGGGCAGGCCCAGATCCCTTGCCTTGTCGAAGACGCGCGCAATCTCCGCAGGCGAGAAGGCGATGCCTTCGCAAAAGCCGTCCACCGCGTCCACCAGCCCTTCGGCATGCGCCAGTTCCAGCCCCGGCAGCACGACGTCTGAAATATAGTCGCCGTTGCGGCCCTTGTATTCCGGTGGCGTCGCATGCGCGGCAAGCCAGCTCGTGACGATCCGTACCGGACGCAATTCCGCCAGCTTGCGAGCGGCGCGAAGCATGTTGAGTTCGCCCTCGATGTTCAGCGCATAGCCGGACTTGACCTCGATCGTCGAGGCGCCTTCCGCGAGCAGGGTGTCGAGGCGTGGCAGAGCCTGCGCGACCAGCTCGTCGACGGAAAGTGCATTGGTGGCCTTCACCGAAGAGACGATCCCGCCGCCGGCCCGGGCGATCTCTTCGTAGGTCGCACCGGCAAGCCGCATCTCGAATTCGAGTGCCCGGTCGCCGCCATAGACCAGATGGGTATGGCAGTCGACGAGCGCCGGAGTGATCCAGCGCCCAGCGCAGTCGATCGGCGTGGAGGATGCTCGAAGCTCGGGAGGAAGATCCGTCTCCGGTCCGCAAAAGGCGATGCGGCCGTTTTTGACCGCCACGGCACCGGCTTCTACGATGCCCAAGCCCGAAGAGAGCGTGGCAAGACGCGCATTGACCCAAAGGCCGGAAGCTGTCGAATGGTCGACGTCGGAAACGGGGTTCTGGCTCATGGCATCCTCTTCCCTTTTGCTGCTATATGTATATACATAACAAAGGACCTTGCAAGAGCCATTGCACGGGCTTTCGGGAGCCGAGATGGAGGATGTAATGACGAATGCTGTTCACGCCGCGACCGCGCTGCTTCCGGGCGGATGGGCCACGAATGTGCGGCTGGTGCTGGATGGCGGGCGTATCTTGTCGGTAACGAGCGGTCGCGATGCGGAGCCGGGCGACGAACGTCATTCGGTCCTCGTTGCGGCCATGCCGAACCTGCATAGTCACGCTTTCCAGCGCGGAATGGCAGGTCTGGCGGAAACCAGGGGTCCCGGCTCCGACAATTTCTGGAGCTGGCGTGAACTTATGTACCGCTTCGCCCTCTCCATGACTCCTGACCAGATGGAGGCCGTGGCAGCGCAGCTCTACATGGAGATGCTGGAAGCCGGCTTCGGTCGGGTCGGGGAGTTTCACTATCTGCATCACGATACCGACGGACAGTCATACGCAAACGTCGCCGAACTCGCGGAACGGATTGCGGCAGCCTCTACCAAGACCGGTATCGCGCTGACGCTGCTGCCTGTCTTCTATGCCCGCTCCGGCTTTGGTGGCGCGGCACCCAATGATGGCCAGCGCCGCTTCATCAATTCCCTGGAAAGCTTTGCCCGCCTGCTGGATGGCGCGCGCGCCGCGGTGGCTAACCTGCCTAACGCCGTTGTCGGGGTCGCGCCGCACAGTCTTCGTGCCGTAACGTCGGATGAACTGGCGGCAGTCTCCGCAATGGCGGGCGAGGGGCCAGTCCATATCCACGTTGCAGAACAGCTGAAGGAAGTGGCGGATTGTGTCGCCTGGTCAGGAGCCCGGCCGGTCGAATGGCTTCTCGCCAATGCGGATGTTGGCAAGAGCTGGTGCCTCATTCACGCGACGCACATGACTTCTGGGGAAACGCAGGCCATGGCGAAGAGCGGCGCGGTCGCGGGCCTCTGCCCGATCACCGAGGCCAACCTCGGCGACGGTATCTTTCCGGGGGAGGAATTCCTGAGCGCAGGTGGATCGTTCGGCGTGGGTTCGGATTCGAACGTACTGATCGGATTGGATGAAGAACTGCGGCAGCTTGAGTATTCGCAGCGTCTGGCTTTAAGGGCGCGCAATGTGGTTGCGGGTCCGAACGGCTCTACCGGGCGCACGCTGTTCGATGGCGCCCTGGCCGGTGGCGGCCAGGCGCTGGGTGGCCGGATCGGCCTTCAGGAGGGGCATCCTGCGGATTTCGTTTCACTCGATTGTTCGGCCGCACCCTATCTCGAGCTGGATCGGGTCCTCGACGGCTGGATTTTCGCGGGAAGCGTCCGGCCGGATTGTGTCTGGGTGAATGGCCTCAAGCAGGTGGAAGGCGGGCGACACCGTCGCCGCGAGAAGATTGCCGCACGTTTCCATGCGGCAATGAAGAGGCTGATGGAAGGTTAGAGCGTTCCATACAAGGAAACGCTCCAATCAGCGCGCCAGCCAGCCGCCGTCGACGGGCAGAACGATGCCATGCACGTAGTCCGACGCCTGTGAGGCGAGGAAGACGGCTGCCCCGCCCAGTTCGTCGGGCTTGCCCCAGTGACCTGCCGGGATGCGGCCCAGGATCGTGGCGTTACGGTCGGCGTCGTTACGCAGCGCTTCGGTATTGTTCGTCTCGAAATATCCGGGCGCGATGGCGTTGACGTTGATGCCCTTGCCGGCCCATTCGCAGGCGAGTAGCCGCGTAAGCCCCGCAAGGCCGCTTTTCGACGCCGTGTAGGAGGGGATCCGGATGCCGCCCTGGAAGGACAGGAGCGAGGCGATGTTGATGATCTTGCCGGGCTTGTCTTCCGCGATCAGGTGACGGGCGAAGGCCTGGGACAGGAAGAAGACCGTCTTCAGGTTGACGTCCATAACCGCATCCCAGTCGGCTTCGGTGAAGTCCACAGCGTCGGCACGCTTGATGATCCCGGCGTTGTTGACGAGGATGTCCGCGCGGCCGGACCAGGTGACCGTCTGGTCGATCACGTCCTTCACCGGCTCGATCGTCGAAAGGTCGGCCTTGATCGTGTGGCTGCGTCCCTTGCCGGCAGCGGCGATTGCAGCTTCCGTCTCCGCCATGGACGAGCGGCCAACGAGGGCAATGTCGGCTCCCGCACCGGCCAGTGCCACGGCTATCGCCTGTCCAAGACCGGTATTGGCGCCCGTCACGATGGCAGTCTTGCCGCCCAGATCAAAAGAAATTCCCACTGCAGCTCCTCCTCGGCTCAAAAAAAAGCCGCCGGAAATTCCTTCCCGGCGGCTCGCATTGTAAAAGTCCGGCGCTTAGAGCGTCCGGGTGATGTGTTCGACGCGGAAGCACTCGATGACGTCGCCAGCGCGGATGTCCTCGTAGTTCTCGAATGCCATGCCGCATTCCTGGCCGACCGGCACTTCGGAGACTTCGTCCTTGAAGCGCTTGAGCGTCTTGAGCTTGCCTTCGTGAATGACGACGTTGTCGCGCAGCAGGCGAACGCCTGCACCACGCTCGACCTTGCCTTCGACGACGCGGCAACCTGCGACCTTGCCGGTCTTGGTGATGTTGAACACCTCCAGGATTTCGGCATTGCCAAGGAAGGTCTCGCGACGTTCTGGCGAGAGCAGGCCCGACATCGCTGCCTTCACGTCATCCACCAGATCGTAGATGATGTTGTAGTAGCGGATTTCGGTGCCGGCACGCTCGGCTGCGGCGCGCGCCTGTGCGTTGGCACGGACGTTGAAGCCGATGATTGCCGCTTCGGAAGACTCGGCAAGTGCCAGATCCGACTCGGTGATTGCGCCTGCACCCGAATGAACGATGCGTGCCCGGACTTCGTCCGTGCCGAGCTTGTCGAGAGCGCCGATAATGGCTTCGACGGAACCCTGAACGTCGCCCTTGATGAGCAGCGGGAATTCCTTGTAGCCGGTATTCTGCAGCTTGCTCATCATCTGTTCGAGCGAACCGCGCTGGCCGGACTGGCGAGCCGCCGCCTTGTCGCGGGCAAGCCGCTGGCGGTATTCGGAAATCTCGCGGGCGCGGCTTTCGTTCTCAACGACTGCGAAACGATCGCCGGCAGAAGGCGTCCCGGAAAGTCCAAGTACCTCGACAGGCGTCGCCGGACCGGCTTCCTTCACATGGTCGCCCTTGTCGGTGACGAGTGCGCGAACACGGCCCCACTGATCGCCGGCAACGATGATCTGGCCGGGCTTCAATGTACCCTTCTGCACCAGAACCGTGGCAACGGAGCCACGACCACGGTCGAGTTGGGCTTCAATGACGATACCCTCTGCCGTACGGCTCGGATCGGCCTTGAGATCGAGAATTTCCGCCTGCAGCAAGATCGCCTCGAGCAGCTTGTCGAGATTGAGCTTGTTTTTCGCCGAAACTTCGACGTCGAGCACTTCACCGCCCAGTGATTCCACGAAGACTTCGTGCTGGAGAAGCTGCTGGCGCACCTTGTCCGGATTGGCTTCGTGCTTGTCGATCTTGTTGATCGCCACGATGATCGGAACACCCGCAGCCTTGGCATGGCTGATAGATTCGATCGTCTGCGGCATCACGCTGTCGTCGGCCGCAACCACCAGGATGGCGATGTCGGTTGCCTGCGCGCCACGGGCACGCATGGCGGTGAACGCGGCGTGGCCCGGCGTATCGATGAAGGTGATTTTCTGGCCGTTCTGCTCTACCTGATAGGCGCCGATATGCTGGGTGATGCCACCGGCTTCACCTGACACAACGCTCGTTTGGCGGATGGCGTCCAGCAGCGAGGTCTTGCCGTGGTCGACGTGACCCATGATCGTCACGACCGGAGGACGCGACACCATTTCGCCGGCATCGTCAACGACGTCGAAGATACCTTCTTCAATGTCGGATTCCGAGACGCGCTTGACCGTATGGCCGAATTCGCCGGCGATGATTTCCGCAAGGTCGGCGTCGATGACGTCGCCCGGCTTCATCATCTGACCTTCCTTCATCAGGTACTTGATGACGTCGACAGCGCGTTCGGACATGCGCTGGGACAGTTCCTGGATGGTAATGGTTTCCGGCAGTGTGACTTCGCGAAGAACCTTTTCGCGCGGTTCCTGCATCTGGCTGCGGCGGAATTTCTCCTGCCGGCGACGCATGGCTGCCATCGAACGGCCGCGTGCGCTGCCGTCCTCGTCTGTGCCGACCGTGGTAACGGTCAACTTGCCGCGACGGCGGTCGTCTTCGGTCTTCGGTCGGGTCGCCGGCTTTGCCGGAACAGGGGTTGCAACGCGGCCACGAGCGGGCGCGCCACGCGGCGGACCGCGATCTTCGTCTTCGTCGTTGCCGGGCTTGCGTCCACGTGGGAAGCCAGGCGCCGCAGCTGGCGCAGCCGGCTGTGTACGTGCTTCGCCGGGGCGTGCGGGCGCCGGGCGCTCGGCAGCGCGGGCTGCCACAGGTGCCGGTACTTCTTCAACTGGAACTTCCACCGGAGCAGGCTCGGCCGCGCGGCGCGCAGCTTCTGCTGCTTCCTCGACCTTGCGGAGCTCGTCCTCTACCTTCCGGCGGGCTTCGTCCTCGGCACGCTGCTTGGCTTCGATCACTTCCCGAGCCTGTGCCTCTACCAGTGCGCGACGGCGGGCGTCCATTTCGCTGGCAGACAGGTCGTGCAGAACGGCGCCGCGGGGGCGTTCGGGCTGCCGAGGCTGAGATGCCGGAGCGGGACGCTGGGCCTGTGGAGCGGGCTGGTGGGCGCGGGGCGCGGGTGTCGGCGCAGGCCGCGTCGGCGCCGCTGGCGCTACGGGCTCGGGAGCACGTGCAGCGACCGGAGCAGGAGCCGGAGTGGGAGCTGTGAATGCCGGCTTGTCGTCTTCCGGACGGATCGGGCGGCGCTTGCGCGTCTCGACCACGACCGCCTTGGTTCGACCGCGACCCATTTCCTGGCGCACGGTGCCCTGGCTCATCCCCGTTGGTTTCAGGGTGAGGGTCTTCTTGCCCGTAGCGCTGAGTGTCTTGTCGTCGTTGTTGTCGGTCATTCCGTTCCTGTTCCTTCAAACGAGGACGGATGGCGACATCAGACCTCGTCTATCAATGCGTGTCTCTCGGTACGGCGGCCGGCTACTACCGGTGGCCGCGTCATTGCTTTGGCCGGCGTGCGCCGCCATCTGCTCCCGATTGACCGACACCGCGGTACTTTTCGAGCATGGTTGCGCGCTTCACTACACCCTCACCCGCCTGCCCTGCAAGCGCGCAGGCATGGATAAAAGCATTCTGGCCAATCAGGTCGTCCATTTCCGCTCCTGTAAAGAACGAAAAAGACGGTATGTCGTCTCCGGCATTGCTGCCCAGTTTCCAGGCCTTTCGAGCCTGGTCGATCTTGCGGACACCGTCGGCAGCCGCATCGGCGGAGTGAAACACCGCCAGTGCCGCTCCTGCCCGAACGGCCGCATCCACCTTCGTCGCGCCGCTGACAAACTGGCCAGCTTTGCGCGCCAGATGCATCATCCCGGCGAGGTCGGCCGAGATCAGTCGGTCGACAAGGGCGCCGAGATTGGCGTCAGCCGTGACGTCCCTCTTCAGTGCCCGGGCGAAAAGCTTCCGCTGTATCGCCCGGTCGATCAGTTCACGCTCTGCCGTCACCCAGCAACCCCGCCCCGGGAGCTGCCGTTTCAGATCCGGCACGACCCGGCCATCTGGCCCGGCAACGAAGCGGATCAGGCCTTCCGGCGATACCGCTTCACGTGTGACGATGCAGGTACGGTCGTTCACCACCATTTCCGCATCGTCGTCCGGCTCCTGCACAAGGCGGTCGGCCATCATTCTTCAGCGACGGCTTCCGCCTCCTCGCCCTCTTCAACCTGCTGCGCTGCAAGATCTTCCTGGGTGATCCAGCCTGCGAGCAGGCGGGCCTGGACGACCATGTTTTCGGCTTCTGCACGCGATACGTCGAACTTGGAGAACAGGCCCTCGAACTTCTTCGTTTCGCCGTCCTTTCGCTCGCTCCAGCCAACGAGATCGTCGGCTGCACAACCGGCAAAGTCCTCGATGTTCTTGATGCCGTCTTCGCCGAGCGCAACCAGCATCTGGCCGTTCAGCCCGTCGATCTGGCGCAGTTCGTCCTGCACGCCCAGTTCGACGCGCTTGGCGTCCATTTCGCCCTCGATCCGCTCCAGGTATTCCTTGGCGCGCATCTGGATTTCGCCGGCGGTGTCTTCGTCAAAGCCTTCGATCGAAGCAATCTCGTCGAGTTCGACGTAAGCAAGCTCTTCGACCTGCGCAAAGCCTTCGGATGCCAGCACCTGGCCGATCATCTCGTCGACGTCGAGCGCGTCCATGAACAGGTTCGTGCGCTCGTTGAATTCCTTCTGGCGGCGCTCGGACTCTTCGGCTTCCGTCAGGATGTCGATATCCCAGCCGGTCAGCTGCGATGCAAGGCGGACGTTCTGGCCGCGGCGACCGATGGCCAGCGACAGCTGCTCGTCCGGAACGACGACTTCGATGCGTTCTGCATCTTCGTCGAGAACGACCTTGGCGACTTCCGCCGGCTGCAACGCGTTGACGATGAAGGACGCCGGATCCTGGGACCACGGAATGATGTCGATCTTCTCGCCCTGCAGTTCGCCGACGACGGCCTGAACACGGCTACCGCGCATACCGACGCAGGCGCCGACAGGATCGATCGAGCTATCGTTCGATATGACGGCGATCTTGGCGCGCGAGCCTGGATCGCGGGCAACCGACTTGATCTCGATGATGCCGTCGTAGATTTCCGGCACTTCCATGGTGAACAGCTTCACCATGAACTGCGGATGTGTACGCGACAGGAAGATCTGCGGGCCGCGCTGCTCGCGGCGGACGTCGTAGACATAGGCGCGGACGCGATCGCCGTAGCGCATCGTCTCACGCGGGATCATTTCGTCGCGGCGGATGATACCTTCGCCGCGGCCGAGATCGACGATCACGTTGCCGTATTCGACGCGCTTGACGGTGCCGTTGATGATCTCGCCGACACGATCCTTGAACTCGTCGAACTGGCGATCACGCTCGGCTTCGCGAACCTTCTGCACGATGACCTGCTTGGCGGACTGGGCGGCGATGCGGCCGAAATCCATCGGCGGCAGGGGATCGGCAATGAAATCGCCGATCTTGGCATCGACGTTGCGGTCGCGAGCCAGTTCCAGCGGGATCTGCGTGCCGTAATCCTCGGCAACCTCGACCACTTCCAGCAGACGTTGCAGGCGGATTTCGCCGGTCTTCGAGTTGATGTCGGCGCGGATGTTTGTTTCTGACCCGTAGCGCGAGCGTGCCGCTTTCTGGATAGCGTCAGCCATTGCGGCCAGCACGATCTCGCGGTCGATGACCTTTTCGCGCGCTACAGCATCCGCAATCTGCAGAAGCTCAAGCCGGTTTGCACTCACTGCCATTGTCGTTCGTCTCCGTCAGTCGAAAGGTTCTCGGCCTCTTCGGCCGGCCAGTCTGAGTTATTCTTCGTCGTCGCCGTTCTGGTTGGCGGCTTGCGCCTTGGCCAGCTTGTCGGCGCGCAATGCGTCGCGGATCAGGTCGTCCGTCAGGATCAGTTTCGCTTCGGACAGCGCGGTGAACGGGATCGTTACACTCGGCGCCTCGCCGTAGGCCACCTGATCACGCTCGATCGTAAAGCCTTCGTCGTTCGTCTCGACGATCTTGCCGCGGAACCGCTTGCGGTTGTCGATCAGGATCGACGTCTCGAACTTTACCAGATGACCCTGCCAACGCGAAAAGTCGGACTTGCGGACCATCGGACGGTCGATCCCGGGCGACGACACCTCGAGATGATAGGCCTTATCTATAGGATCATCCACATCTAGAACAGGTGAAATCGCCATGGAGATCGCTTCGCAGTCCTCGACGGTCATTGTGCCGTCGCTGCGTTCGGCCATAATCTGCAGGGTAAGACCGTTCTGGTTCAGCAGCCGGACCCGCACGAGAAGGTAGTCCATCGTGCCGAGAACCGGTTCGATGATCTCGGCAACCCTCAGGTCTACGCCGGTCTCCACAATGATGCGCGGTTGGTTTTCGGTCTGCGACATAGGCTGTTCCGACATTTCCTCATTCCAAGGAGCGTGTTGCTTGCCTCGACCGCCTAACAAAAAAGAGCGGGTCCCGGTCAGGCCCCACCCTTCATCAAACGATCAAGAATATGAGCTGCATATACGCGCTGCAGTCCGCATTTGCAAGGGCTGCCGTGGGAGTGCATGGGACTGGCTTCCGTGGGCCGTCGCACTATACTCCCGGATACCGCCTTGAGTCCCGTTTGGAAACCGCGTGCCTGACCGACAATCCACGTTTGCGCCGTTGCGCCATGAAACCTACCGAAACATGTGGCTGGCGAGCCTCGCTTCCAATCTGGGTGGACTGATCCAGGCGGTGGGTGCCGCATGGATCATGACCGCTCTGACGACGTCCGAGAATCTGGTTGCACTCGTACAGGCTTCCACTGCCCTGCCGATCATGCTGTTTTCCGTTGTGTCCGGCGCGCTCGCCGATAGCGTCGATCGGCGCAAGGTGATGCTGACGGCACAGTTCCTGATGCTGACAGCGTCCGTTCTGCTGACCATTTTCGCCAGCGCCGGATGGCTTACCCCATGGCTGCTGCTGGCCTTCACCTTCATCATCGGTTCCGGCACCGCGCTTCATAATCCATCCTGGCAGGCCTCAGTGGGGGACATTGTCCCTCGCGCCGATCTCCCGGAAGCGGTCTCGTTGAACAGCGCCGGCTTCAACATCACCCGAAGCGTCGGCCCGGCTCTCGGCGGGGTCATCGTCGCCACAGCCGGTGCAGCAACGGCTTTCGCGATCAACGCGCTGAGCTATTTCTCGCTGATCTATGTTCTTTTGCGCTGGAAGCCGGACTATCCGAAGAATCCTCTGCCGCGAGAGACCTTGGGAAGTGCCATTTCCGCCGGTCTCCGCTATGTCGCGATGTCGCCCAATCTCGAGAAGGTGATGATCCGAGGCTTCCTGTTCGGCGTTTCGGCGGGGTCGGTCCTGTCACTTCTGCCGATCGTCGCTCGCGATATTCTCCAGGGTGGGCCGCTCACTTACGGCATAATGTTCGGCGCCTTTGGCGTTGGTGGGATTGCCGGAGCCTTCCTCAACGTGCGGATCCGCGAACGGCTCAAGAGCGAGCAGATCGTGCGCGCCAGTTTCACGGGTTTCGCGCTCAGCGCCGCGATCATCGGCACCAGCACCAGCACCGTCATCACCTTCCTGGCCCTTGTGCTGGCGGGGATGTGCTGGGTCATTACCCTTTCGCTGTTGAATACCGTCGTACAATTGTCGACGCCTCGCTGGGTGGTTGGCCGTGCCCTGTCGCTATACCAGACCATGACGTTCGGCGGCATCGCCGCTGGCAGCTGGCTCTGGGGCTACTGGGCGGAAACGGTCAGTCCGTCGAACGCGCTGGTTGCTTCCAGCCTGCTGATGCTGTTCGGGGCGGCAATCGGTCTTCGCCTGCCGATGCCCGATTTCCGGACGCTCAACCTCGATCCTCTCAACCGTTTCGTGGAGCCGGCGCTCGGGCTGGAGATCCAGCCGCGGAGCGGCCCTGTCGTCATTCAGGTGGATTACGAAATCCATGACGAGGACCTGACGGAATTCCTCTCCTTGATGGCAGAGCGGCGACGTATCCGTATACGCGATGGCGCTCGCAACTGGGCGCTGATGCGCGACCTGCAGTTTCCTGAAATCTGGACGGAAACCTACCATGTCCCGACCTGGGTGGAGTACGTCCGGCACAACCAGCGTCGTACGCAGGCGGATGCCGAGACGACCGACCGGATCCTGGCTCTGCATCGTGGGGACAAGCTGCGGGTTCACCGGATGATCGAGCGCCAGACCATCCCGGCGACCCTCGACGATGTTTTCCACCAGCCGCATATCGACCATCACTAAGCATGTCGCGCAAAAGTGCGATGCGGTTTTGCATGCGGCAACAAAAGGCCAGCGGAAGGAAGCGAATCTGAGAGATCGCGATGCGCTTCAGAGTTGGATTATTTTAACCGCGCCTTGAGTGATGCATCTGGAAAACATGTAGGCGTGAGGCCGTTCTTCGCCTGCCAGTCGCCCAGCGAGCGTCGCGTCTTGTAGCCGGCCAGGCCATCGACCGTGCCGACGTCATAGCCCTTCGCCACGAGCGCCTTTTGCATTGCCAGTACATCCGAGCGCAGCATCTTTCCGACATTGCCCCACGTTGTGCGGAAGGGGCCGCTGCCATAGGCGATCCGGTCGGCCAGGTTGCCGATGAACAGCGCGTAGAGGTCGGAGTTGTTGTATTCCTTGATGACGTAGAAGTTCGGCGTGACGACGAATTCCGGACCATGCCGGCCGGCCGGCACCAGCATCATTCCGTCAGCGCTCGCTTCCGAAGATGGGAAGGGCTTGCCGGAGATGCGTTCGATGCCCGATGAGGCCCAGGCGGAGATCGGTTTTGCCAGGTCCGGGCCTTCTTGGGCACAGGTGACGCCGGCAGGAATGCCGACCTCGAAGCCCCAGTCGCGCCCGCGCTGCCAGCCTTCGTTGGCAAGATAGTTGGCGATGGATGCGAGCGAATCCGGCACCGAGTTCCAGATGTCGCTATGGCCGTCGCCATCGAAGTCGACAGCATATTTCAGGTAGCTGGATGGCAGGAATTGCGGCTGGCCAAGCGCGCCTGCCCAGGATCCCATCATCTTCGAAGCGGAGATGTCGCCGCGTTCGACCATCTGCAGCGCCGCGATCAGTTCCGAACGGAACATGTCGGTGCGGGTTGACATGAAGGCCTTGGTCGCCAGCACTTCGATAGCCGGGTGTGGGAGCTTGGCGCGGCCGAAGCCGGATTCCCGGCCCCAGATGGCGACGACGATTTCGCCCGGCACGCCGTAGCGTTCCTCGACCCTTTTCAAAGTGGAGGCATGCGTTGTGGCGAGGCTGCGGCCCGTAGCGGCCAGTCCCTGCAGCCGCTTCTCGGAAAAATAGGCGCCGGGAGAGGAGAATTCCGCCTGGCTCTGGTCCCGGCTCTTGGGTGGCTTGCTGCCTGGGGGCACGAGGTCCGGTAGCTCCCAGTTCAGCGAGATGCCGGAGAACGCGGCCTTCAGTGTCCGGTCCGAGATGCCCGTTCTCTTCGCCTCGGCGGCAAGATCGCCGGCGATCCATCGTTGGAACTGACGCTCCACGTCGGATTTGGATTGAGCGAGCGCGGGAAGGGGAAGGAGGGCGATCAGTGCGGCGATGGTCCGTGCAAATTTCGTCATGAAATCCTCCTCAAATAGCTGTTCGTGCCCGCAGGGCCGCGGTCAATGTTCCTTCGTCGAGATAATCGAGTTCGCCGCCGACGGGGACGCCGTGAGCCAGGCGTGTGATCTTTACTTCGAGCCCTGCCAGCTGGTCGGTTATATAGTGGGCTGTCGTCTGGCCTTCGACGGTCGCATTGACGGCGATGATGATCTCGCGGACACCACCCTCGTTCACCCGTTCGATCAGCCCGCGAATATTCAGGTCGTCCGGTCCGATACCGTCGAGCGGAGAAAGCGTTCCGCCAAGTACGTGGTAGGCGGCGTTCATCGCGGCCGCCCGCTCCAGCGCCCAAAGGTCCGAAACGTCCTCGACAACGATGATGACCGATTGGTCGCGACGGATGTCGGTGCAGACGGTGCAAGGATCCACTGTATCGACATTGCCGCAGCGCGAGCAGACCTTCACCTTGTCATAGGCCTCACCCATAGCCTGACCGAGAGGACCGAGCAGCTGCTCCTTTTTCTTGATCAGATGGAGAGCCGCGCGGCGGGCCGAGCGGGGGCCAAGCCCCGGCACTTTCGCCAGCAACTGGATGAGCTTTTCGATTTCGGGACCGGTAACGCGTTTTGCCATGCGGGGCTTTTAGCTGATATCTCTGCGGAACGGAATCGCCACAAGGTCACTTCTGATGAAACTCGCCGCGATCTGTCTCGGACAGCCGGAGAAGCTGCCGGGCAAGAGCTACAGGACGGGCATCAACAAGGCTGCCATCAGTGCGCCGGTCATATTGGACCGGCTGGGATTGGTAGGTGATGCGGTCTGCAATCGGAAGCATCATGGTGGTCCGGACCAGGCTGTCCTGCTGGAAGGCTCGCTGACTCTCGATTGGTGGGCAGGGGAACTCGGCCGACCTCTGCCACTTGGCACGTTTGGCGAAAACCTCGTCATCGAAGGGCTGGCGAATGAAGGCGTGGCGGTGGGCGACCGCTTCCATTTCGATGCCGTCATTCTGGAAGTCACATCGGCGCGCATCCCCTGCGCCACCCTTGCGGCAAAGATGGAGGAGCCGGGGTTCGTGAAACGATACACGAAGGCTGGCCGTCCGGGCATCTATTGCCGGATACTCCGCACGGGAATGCTGGAGCCCGGGGAAACAGTCCTCTACAAGCCATTTGAAGGCGACAGGATCTCGATGTCCGAGTTGCTGTCGACATTCGGCAAGCGGTTTACCGATGTGCAGAGGAGCAGGCTGCTGGCCGCGCCGGTCAGCGAGAGACTGCGCGCGGCCGTTATGGCGTCCTGAGGGATTTTAGAACGGCAGCTTCATGCCCGGCGGGATAGGCAGGCCGGCGGTCAGTTCCCTGGTCTTCTCCGCGGCCATGGCTTCCGCCTTGCCTTTCGCATCCTGGTGGGCCGCGACGATCAGGTCTTCGAGGATCTCGACATCGTCTTCCTTGAAGAGCGACGGGTCGATCTTGAGGCCCAGCATCTCGCCCTTGCCGTTGAGCCGTACGCTCACCAGCCCACCGCCAGACTTGCCTTCGATGTCGAGCGCGGCGATGTCCGCCTGCATCTGCTCCATCTTGGCCTGCATTTCCTTGACCTTGCCCATCATGCCCATGATGTCGCGCATCGTCTTTTCCTTCTCTTTTTTATAGTTCGATGTCGTCGCCGGGGAGGATGTCGCCCTCGGCGGATTCCGCCGCTGCCGGCGCCGGCAATTCCTCGGCCTCGGTATCTTCTTCCGTTACGCGGACGCGCACGTCGATGATCTTGGCGCCCGGGAACTGGGTGAGGATCGCTGCCACGTCCGGATCGGCGCGTGCGTCGGTCAGCCGTGCTTCGCGGGCGGTATTGTCGGCCTCGATGAGCGTCGGCTCGCCTTGTTCCTTGCTCAGGCTGACGATCCAGTGGATGCCGGTCCATTCCTTGAGCTTGACGCCGAGCTCGCCCGGCAGGCTGCCGGGTGCGCCTTCGGTCATCCGCATGTCCAGGCGGCCGGGCTCGAGTTTCACCAGATGCACGAAGTTCCTGATCAGCGCCTTCAGCTTCGGATCGCGGTTTTTCGAGCAGAGTTCGACGATGTCCTGCATCGAATCGACCGGCACTTTCGGGGCGGGTCTTTCCGACGGTTGCTCTTCGATACGACCGACCGGCATCTCGTGCGGCTCTGGCGAAGGTACCGCCTGCAGCATCGCGGTGGCGCCACCAGAGGAGGCGCGCGGCATCGCCATGTCCGGTCCCCGAGCAGTATGCTGCGAAACGGGAGAAGACATGGCATGGCCATTGCCGCCGCCATTTGGACCGGGTGTCGGCCGTTGCATGTCACCGTTGGCGAACTCAGCAAGTCGCCGCGCGGCATCTTCGGGTGCGGGGAGATGCGCGGCATGGGTCAGGCGGATGAGCACCATTTCCGTCGCGCCGGCAGGCCGGGAGGAATTCTCCGCTTCCGGAATGCCCTTCAGCAGCATCTGCCAGATCCGTGACAGCGTGCTGACTGAAACCTGGTCGGCGAATTCCTGTCCGCGGACCCGTTCCACCTCGCTGATCGAGGGATCCTGCGCAGCCTCGGGAATGTACTTGAAGCGCGTCACGAGGTGGGTGAAGTCGGCGAGGTCGGTCAGCACCACGACCGGATTGGCGCCCGCCTCGTACTGCGACGAAAACTCTGAAAGCGCTGCTGTCACGTCGCCGCGCACGATATGTTCGAAAAGGTCGACGATGCGGGCCCGGTCGGCAAGTCCCAACATGCCACGAACGGTCGCCCCCTGGACATTGCCGCCGCCATGCGCAATCGCCTGGTCAAGCAGCGACAGGCCGTCACGGGCGGATCCTTCCGCGGCGCGGGCGATCATCGACAGCGCCTCAGGCTCGGCCGGGATGCCTTCCTTTTCGAGGATGGTCGTGAACAGGCCGACGAGATCGGCGGCGCTGATCCGGCGCAGGTCGAAGCGCTGACAGCGCGACAGGACCGTGATCGGCACCTTGCGGATTTCGGTCGTGGCGAAGATGAATTTCACATGCTCGGGCGGCTCCTCGAGCGTCTTCAACAGGCCGTTGAAGGCCTGCGTCGAGAGCATGTGCACTTCATCGATGATGTAGACCTTGTAGCGCGCGGAAACCGGGCGATAGCGGACCTGCTCGATGATCTCGCGGATGTCGTCGATACCGGTATGCGAGGCGGCATCCATCTCAATGACATCGACGTGCCGGCCTTCCATGATCGCCTGGCAATGCTCGCCGGGGCTCCGCAGGTCGATCGTCGGCCGGTCAATCTCGGGCGTCTTGTAATTCAATGCGCGGGCAAGGATGCGGGCGGTGGTTGTCTTGCCGACGCCGCGAACGCCGGTCAGCATGTAGGCCTGCGCGATGCGGCCGGTCTCGAACGCGTTGGTCAGCGTTCGAACCATCGGCTCCTGGCCGACCATGAGGTCCGAAAAATCCTTCGGGCGGTACTTGCGGGCAAGCACCCGGTAGCCGCTGCCGGTAGGCGTAACAGTCGTGGAGATGGACCCGGTGTCGTTCATAAGTCCTGCCAGCCTGCGCGGGCCGTTCCAGCCTCTTGACCGGACCGGAAGCTGACCAAGATGGTAACCTCAAGGGTTAAAGGTGGGAGGCTGGCACGGCGACCCGTGCCTGGCTCGTTAGGGCTGCTTCCTTCCGGACCTGACCCGGTTGGCGAGTGGCTCGTCCACCACCAACCTCCCGCCGCACATATCGGCAATAACGCTCGCAAATGCAAGCCAAGCCTGTAAAAAACTGTTAGGCTTTTATGACAAGGGAGGATGCCATTGAAGAACTTCAGGCTGGATGAGAGGCTCGAAAGGGATTCGGAGCTGGTTACGGTTCTGGGTCTCTGCCAACTGCGTCTCATGAAGGACAGTCGATGGCCCTGGCTGCTGCTGGTGCCGCAACGGGAAGGTATCAGCGAAATCTTTGAGCTAACTCCTCTCGACCAGACACTCCTGACATTCGAGACCAACAGCGTTGCTGCAGCCCTGCAAAAAGCGACTGGCGCCAAGAAAATCAATGTCGGCGCAATCGGCAACATCGTGCGGCAACTGCACGTCCATGTCATAGGCAGGTCCGAAGGCGACGCGAATTGGCCCAAGCCCGTTTGGGGCTATGGAACCGCCGAGCCCTATCGCGACGGCGCCGAACTGCAACTCCTCAATAAATTGATTGAAGCCCTCTGACATGACTGCATCGATTTTCGATACCGACGCTCCCCATCCCGAACCCAGCACTCTTACGGCCTTCTCCGGCAACACGCTCGACCGGCAGGCCGAGTATCGCGATGAAGATTGTCTTCAGAACGCACTCGCGGTTGAAGGCACGCATATCCTTGCGTTCACCGGAAACCGGTTGATCCTGAAGCATGATGGCCAGGTGCTTGATCCTCTCTTCGGGGCATACGAACTCCCGGAGCTGCAGCCTGATTTTGAGAACGCCGTGCTCCTCGGCTACCGCGACAACGGCGAGCCGCGCATCGCGGTCCCGGTGGGCATTTCGGCAGACGATCTGGAGAGCCGCTTCAAGCCGACAGAGACCCGCGCGCTCTACCGTGACGAGCTTCTGGACGAAGAGCTTTTGGGCGAAGCGGCGCAGGCGGCGGCACTCATTCATTGGAATGCCACCAATCGTTTCTGCGGAAAATGCGGCGCGCCGATGGAAAGCAGGATCGGCGGCTACAGGCGGGTTTGTACCGCTTGCCAGCACATGACGTTCCCTCGAACCGATCCAGTGGTCATCATGCTGACGATCGATGAGGAACGGGATTGCTGCCTTCTCGGCCGGAGTCATCACTTCCAGGAAGGCATGTATTCGTGCCTCGCAGGCTTCGTGGAGCCCGGTGAAACGATCGAGCATGCCGTCCGTCGCGAGACTTTCGAGGAGTCGGGTATCGAGACGGCTCGTGTGCGTTACCACGCCTCGCAGCCGTGGCCGATGCCGCATTCGCTGATGATCGGCTGCTATGCCGAGGCCAGGTCGGTCGAGATCAAGATCGACGAACAGGAGATCGCCGACTGCCGCTGGTTCTCGCGCCAGGAGGTGACCACCATGCTGGACGCCCTGCCGGGCAGTGCGGTCTTCGCGCCGCAGAAGGGGGCTATCGCCCACCGCCTGATTCGCGACTGGATCGATTGGCCACGGAAGTAGTCAGGCCTTCTGCAGGGCGCCACGCATCGCGTGGCCCTTGTAGACGCCGAGGATTCGCACCTTCTCCGAGAAGAAGCGAAGCTCCTCTAGTGCCCGCCGCACCGGCGCATCGTCGGGATGCCCTTCGATGTCCGCGTAGAATTGCGTTGCCACGAACTTGCCGCCCAGCTGGTAGCTTTCCAGCTTCGTCATGTTGACGCCGTTCGTCGCAAAACCGCCCATCGCCTTGTAGAGTGCCGCGGGGATGTTGCGGACGTTGAACACGAATGTGCTGACGATGATCTCAGAATCGTCGTCACGCTGCGTCCAGCTCTCGTCACGGGACAGGACGACGAAGCGCGTGACGTTGTTTTCGGTATCCTCGACGTTCTCGGCAAGGATCTCCAGTCCGTACAGCTCTGCGGCGAGGCGCGGTGCGAGGGCTGCCATGGAGCGGTCGCCGGTTTCCGACACGAGCTTTGCCGCGCCTGCCGTATCGCCAGCCACGACCGCCTTCCAGCCATTAGAGCGGATGATCTTGCGGCATTGGCCGAGTGCATGGATGTGGCTGTGCACGGTTCGTATTTCTTCGCGGGTAACGCCGGGCAGCGTCATCAGCTGAAAGCGGATCGGCATGAAATACTCGCCGATGATATGCAGGCGCGATTCGGGCAGCAGGTAGTGGATGTCCGCCACGCGACCAGCGATCGTGTTTTCGATCGGGATCATCGCCAGGTCTGCCTCGCCGGTTTCGAGTGCCGTGAAGGCGTCCTCGAAGGTCGGGCAGGGAAGCGGCTCCATCGATGGGAACATGTCCCGGCAGGCCATGTCGGAGTTCGCGCCGAAATCGCCCTGGAAGGCGATCCTGTTGGTCTGGTGCATGGAGAAACGCCTCAGGAGGAGCGGCCGGCGAGGATCGCGCGGGCCTTTTCAAGATCGGCCGGAGTATCGACGCCGAGCGGAACCGAGTCAACGATCTCCACGTCGATGCGCATGCCCGCTTCCAGCGCCCGAAGCTGCTCAAGCGACTCACGCTTTTCGAGCACGGAGGGACCGAGGGAAACGAAACGCTCGAGCGCCGCCCGCCGGTACGCATAGAGCCCGATATGGTGGTACAGCGGTCCCGGTCCGTGTGGTGCAGTCGTCCGGGTAAAATAGAGCGCCCGCATGCGCCGGTCCGAGATTGGTGAGCCGACTATCTTCACGACGCTCGGATTGGTCTTCTCGTGTTCGTCGGTGATCTCGACGGTCAGCGTCGCAATGTCGACCTCCGGGTTTTCGAGCGGGCGAAGCGACGCACGCACGGCCTCCGCTTCGATGGTCGGCAAGTCTCCCTGCACGTTGATGACAATGTCGATCTTCCTGTCCGGATCGGCCTTCAGCAGGGCTTCGTATATCCGGTCCGAACCGGACTGGTGGTCGGCTCGCGTCATCACCACGTCGAAACCGGCAGCGGCGACAATGTCGAATGTTTCCTGGTGATCGACGGCGACCAGGACCGGTCCAACGTCTGCCTCCCGGGCTCGGTGAGCAACCTGGACGATCATGGGCAGGCCGGCGATGTCGGCAAGCGGTTTGCCCGGCAATCGTGTCGAAGCCATCCGGGCAGGAATCAGCACGAGCGTCCGGTCATGGGGGAGCTTGGTCATGAATAGCCTTCTGAAGCGCACTTGATCAGTGTCAAAAAGTCTCACGCGCTGTCTTATAATCGTGTTGCAACCGCCATGCAAAAGACATAGGTTCCGCGCGATTTCAAGATGGCCCCGCCTTGCCCGGCGGTTGCGAAGGAGCGTGTGCAAATGAATTCGTACGTGAACATGGCAGTGGGAGCTTTTCTTGCCACCGTTTTCGTGTTGATGACAGTCTCGATTGCTTCCGAAGGGATCTTCCACGCCGGAGTGCCGGAAAAGGAAGGGTTCGCCATCGTTGTGGCGGAAACGAGCGGAGATGCCGGTGGAGCTGAGGAAGTGGCCGCTGTTCCGGTCGCCACGCTTCTTGCAAGCGCCGATGCTGCAGCTGGTGAATCGTCTTTCAAGAAGTGTGCGAGCTGTCACACCACCGAGCAGGGAGGTGCCAACAAGGTTGGCCCGAACCTGTGGAGTATCGTCGATCGCCCGATCGCGTCGCATGAAGGTTTTGGCTACTCGGGAGCCATGAAGGAATTTGCACAGGGCGGTTCCGTCGTTTGGGACTATGAACATCTGAACGGCTTCCTGCTTGCTCCCAAGCAGCACGTCCCGGGCACTGCCATGGGCTTTGCCGGTCTGAAGAAGGACGACGAGCGGGCGAACGTTATCGCCTATCTGCGTGGCCTGTCGGATAGCCCGGTTCCGTTGCCCGAAGAGCAGGCCGCTGCTCCGGCCGAAGACGCAGCCGCTCCGGCTGAAGGTGCGGCCGCTCCGGCTGAAGACGCCGCTGCCGCTACCGAAAACCCGGCTGAAACACCTGCCGCAGAAGCCCCGGTCCCTGCCGAGGAACAGCCCGTTCCTGCTGCGCAGCAGCCGGCCCCGGCCAACTAAGCCGCGAACCCCATTCGTTACCAAAAAGCCCGGCTTTCGAGCCGGGCTTTTTTTGTGGCTTTTGCAAGTGGCACCGCAAGGTTCCAAACCTAGCCGAGCAGCCATGCCCAGAAGCTGACGGAGATGATGCCGAATGCGGTTGTCACGCTGATTGTGGAGGCGGCAATGTTTTGGCCGGCGCGGAACTGGTGCGCGATGAGCCATGCATTGATGCCGGTGGGGACGGAGGATGTCAGCACCATGGCGGCAGTCCACGCCGGGCTCAGGCCAAGGATTTTGCACATCAGCAAGACGGCCGCCGGTAACAGGAAGAGTTTGAGGGCGGCGATAGCGCCCGTCAGGCCGATATTGCCCTGGACGGGATACTTCGTCAGCGCCATGCCGATCGAGATCAGCGCGGCCGGCCCCGCTGCGCTGGATAGCTGGGTCACTACCGTGCCAAGCACCGGAGTGAGGGTCAGGCCTGAAAGGTTGATGGCCAACCCCGCAGCGAGTGCGATGACCAGCGGGTTGCGGACGAGGTTTGATCCGACCTGAAGGAGTACCGCTCCCACCCCGCGGGTCTTTCCGCCATCGACAACGACCGAAGCCCTCTCCATGAGGATGGTTCCCGTTACCATCATCAGCGGCAGGTGGATGGCGAGCAGGATCGATAGTGCCACCAGACCGTCGTCGCCGACGGAGCGGCCCACCAGTGGCAGGCCGATAAAGACGTTGTTCGCAAACGCCGCCGACATGCCGGCAATGACGCGGATCTTGTCGTCCCGCTTGAAAACATGCTTGGCGACCAGATGCGCCGCCGTCCATGTGACCGCCACGCCGCCAAAATAGGCGATCCACAATCGGAAAGGCGAGACCCCCTCGAAATGGGCATCCGCCAGGGTGTGGAAGATCAGCATTGGCACGGCAATCTTGAAGACGAATTCCCCGAGCGCATCGCCCGTCGCCTCACTCAGTATACCGGTGCGGGCAAGAACCCAGCCGATAAGGATCAACAGAAAGACGGGAGCGACATTAACGAGAGTAGCGGACACGGGAGAGAACCTTTGCGGGAGGATTGTTGGCCTTAGCCCATATACTTCCGCTCGACAAATGCCGCACGCGCAGGGGATCTTTCGAAGAAGTTGATACTAGGGTTTTTGCTTCGCATGTGCAAAAAGGGCCTCAACCAAACTGAAAACCAAGGGGCCTTGGCTGCATGTCAAAATTCGACGTTCTTACGGTAGGAAACGCTATCGTGGACATTCTTGCACGATGCGATGACAGCTTTCTCACCGAGAACGGGATCATCAAGGGTGCGATGAATCTCATCGACGCAGAGCGGGCGGAATTGCTCTACTCGAAGATGGGGCCGGCGGTTGAAGCCTCCGGCGGCTCGGCAGGCAACACCGCGGCCGGCATTGCTAGCCTTGGAGGCAAGGCAGCGTATTTCGGCAAGGTTGCCGAGGATCAGCTGGGAGCGATTTTCCAGCACGATATCCGCGCGCAGGGCGTTCACTACCAGACGAAGCCGGAAGGTGCCCATCCGCCCACAGCCCGCTCGATGATCTTCGTGACCGCCGATGGCGAGCGGTCGATGAACACCTATCTCGGGGCCTGCGTCGATCTGGGGCCGGAACACGTCGAACCGGATGTCGTGGCGCAGTCTGCGGTCACCTACTTCGAAGGCTATCTCTGGGACCCGCCGCGGGCGAAGGAAGCGATTCTCGATTGTGCTCGCATCGCCCATGAAAATGGTCGCGAGGTCTCCATGACGCTGTCGGATCCCTTCTGCGTCGGACGGTATCGTGCGGAATTTCTCGACCTCATGCGCTCCGGCACGGTGGACATCGTGTTCGCCAACAAACAGGAAGTGCTATCCCTCTACGAGACCGAGGACTTCGATCTCGCCCTCACCAAGATCGCTGCCGACTGTAAGCTGGCCGCCGTGACGCTGAGCGAAGAAGGAGCGATCATCGTGCGTGGCGATGAGCGGGTGAAGATCGATGCGTTTGCCATCCCCGAGCTGGTCGACACGACAGGAGCAGGCGATCTGTTCGCTTCCGGCTTCCTGGTCGGCTACACCCAGGGGCGCACTCTTGCCGATTGCGGCAAGCTCGGTTGCCTGTCGGCCGCGATTGTCATCCAGCAGATCGGGCCCCGCCCGATGCAGTCGCTGAAGGACGCCGCTACGCGGGAAGGTCTTCTCTAGACTTCGCGCCTACTTGAAGGCCTCGCCGGGATAGGCACCCCAGATCTCGGCCTGATTGACCCAACCTTCTGCACCGTTGACGGATGAATGGCACCAGTCGCCATTGCATTCGTCGACGGTGATCACCACGCCCGGCTGGAGCTTGGCGGTCACGGCAGCGCCGCTCTGTGGTTCGCGGCGCATGTTGACGAACACGTCGCTGCCCTTTCCACGCATCCACGGTGCGGCAACTGCGGTGCGGTCGCCGGACAGGAGTGCCTGGTTCACCCATCCCTCTGTGCCATCCGCATCACGCACCCGCCGCCAGTTGTCGTATTCCTGTATGATTTCCATCGGCGTACCGGCCTTCATGTACATCCAGGCGACCGCGTAGTCCGTGCTGGGGCCAATTCGGATATTGACGCGCTTCGATTTCAGGCTGACGAAGCGTGGCAGTGGAAGGCCGCTGGCTCCCTTTCCGGCACCCTGGGCGAGCGTTGGCGAAGCCGCTGAAATGACAGTGGCAAGTCCGATCGATGCAGCTATGACGGTCGTGAGAATAACGCTACGCATGCGTGTCGTTCCAAAGTTCTTCGGTCCCGAACGTACCGGTTGCGAGGAGATTCCTGCCGGGCGCAGCCGAGACATCAACCCTCGCAAGAGGTTTTGTTTGTCTTCGCTGACGGGTCTGGTAGAAACGCCCTGGATATGTCGATTATCGCGCGACTTGGTTAAGGACCTCTGAATACGACGCCCATGACAGCGAAGAAGAAGCCCCAGGTCTACATCACCCGCAAGCTGCCCGATGCAGTGGAGACCCGCATGCGCGAGCTCTTCAACGCGGAACTCAACATTGACGACACGCCACGTACCCGCGACGAACTCGCCGCGGCAATGAAGACTGCCGACGTGCTGGTGCCGACAGTGACCGACCGGATCGACGAGGCGCTGATCGAGGAAGCCGGGCCGCAATTGAAGCTGATCGCCAGCTTCTCGAACGGCACCGACCATATCGACATCGATGCGGCCGCAAGGAAAGGCATCACCGTTACCAATACGCCGAACGTGCTGACCGAAGACACCGCCGACATGACCATGGCGCTGATCCTGGCAGTGTCGCGCCGGCTGACCGAAGGCGCGCGGATACTGACGGACCATGCGGGCGATTGGGCCGGCTGGTCGCCGACGTGGATGCTTGGGCGTCGGATCTGGGGCAAGCGGATCGGCATCGTCGGCATGGGCCGGATAGGCACTGCCGTTGCACGCCGCGCCAAGGCTTTCGGCCTGTCCATCCATTACCATAACCGCAAGCGCGTCAACCCGGCGACGGAGGAGGAACTCGAGGCCACCTATTGGGATAGCCTCGACCAGATGCTCGCGCGGGTCGACATCGTTTCCGTCAACTGCCCTTCGACCCCGGCAACGTTTCATTTGCTGTCGGCGCGGCGGCTGGCGCTCATGCAGCCGACCAGCCTTATCGTGAACACGGCGCGAGGCGATATCATCGACGAGACCGCCATGATCCGGCTCCTGCGTGAAGAGAAGATCGCCGGAGCGGGCCTCGATGTCTATGAAAACGAACCGGCGATGAACCCGAAGCTCGTCAAGCTGGCCAATCAGGGCAAGGTCGTGCTGCTGCCGCATATGGGATCGGCAACGATCGAAGGCCGCATCGACATGGGCGACAAGGTCATCATCAACATCCGCGCGTTTTTTGACGGGCATCGCCCGCCAAATCGGGTCTTGCCCGGCAGGTCGTGATGCGCTGGCCGGTAGCAGGTGCCGGCCTGCTTAGCCATCTCGCTCATTCTGCAGCCGCATCTGCGGCCCTGCGCTTGTAACGGATCGTCTCGAAGCGGGCGGCAAGCGAATCGTAGAGGAGAAGGCGGCCGACAAGCGGCTCCCCTATGCCGGTGAGCAGCTTGATTGCCTCCATGCTAATCAGCGTGCCGATAACGCCGGTAAGCGCCCCGATGATGCCGGTTTCGGCGCAGGAGGGTATGAGGCCCTGCGGCGGCTTCTGCGGAAAGAGGTCTCGATAGGTCGGGTTGAGCTGGCCGTCCGCGCCGGCCTCATAGGGTTTCAACACTGTCACCGAGCCGTCGAAACGGCCGACTGCACCCGTAACCAGGGGGACTTCGGCCTGCAATGCCGCGTCCGCGGCAGCATAGCGGGTGTCGAAATTGTCCGAGCCATCCACCAGAAGATCGAAGAGCGGCAGATGGGTCGCGGCCCAGGAGAGCGAAAAGCGCTCTTCGTAGCTCAGCACCCGTATCCCGGGATTGAGCCTTGCGAGAGCGCTGCGAGCGCTTGCGGTCTTGGCTTCGCCAATCGTTCCCGTATCGTGGATGACCTGTCGTTGCAGATTGGACAGGGAGACCATGTCGTCGTCGATGATCCCGATGGTACCGACGCCGGCCGCAGCCAGATAGAGGAGCACCGGTGCGCCAAGGCCACCCGCACCGATGACGAGGACACGCGCACTCCTCAACCGCTGTTGCCCTTCGCCTCCGATCTCCGGAAGAAGTATGTGGCGCCGATAGCGCTCGATCTCGTCTGGCGTCAGTTGCATGGGATGATTCTAGCGCATCGACCCGAGAAGCGGAATTGATTTTCGGACGGCAAGGCGCATGGATTGGCCGAGTTGGAGCCTCCTTGTGCGTGCAAAGGGACGCACGGAGTTCTGGCAGGTTGGCGGCAAGGAAAGCACGCCTTAGGCTCGGATACTGCCGCCCTCGACGGTGAAGAACTGCGCCCGATCCGCCAGCGTGGAAAACATCGATTGATCGGTGCCGGTCATGAAGGATTGGCCACCGAGATCGTGGATGAGGTTGAACAATGCGGTGCGCCGACCCTCGTCCAGGTGGGCGGCAATCTCGTCCAGGAGCAGTATGGGGGCGAAGCCGGTCATGTTGGCGGTAAGACGTGCATGCGCAAGGATAAGCCCGATCAGAAGAGCCTTTTGCTCGCCGGTGGAGCAGCGCCCGGCATCCATATCCTTTTCGCGGTGGCGGACCAGAAGGTCGACCCGGTGCGGACCTTCCAGCGTCCGACCGGCGGCTCCATCGCGTCCGCGCCCCTCGCGCAGCATGTCGATATAACGGTCCTCGAGATCCGCGGCAGGCGTGTCGAGAGCCCCGTCAAGAAATCCCTCCAGCGCAAGGACGGGGGATGGGAATGGCGTTTGCTCCGAGGCCATCGACAAATTTCGCAAGAGGCCCAGCATTTCCTGTCGTGCGGCCGCCATTGCGATCCCCAGCCCCGCCATCTGTGTCTCTATGGCGGTCAGCCAGGACGGGTCGTATCGCCCTTCGGAGAGAAGTCGGTTGCGGCTGCGCATCGTGCGCTCGAAGTCGCTTGCGCGGCGGCCGTGGCCCGGATCGATCGACAGGACGAGCCGGTCCAGGAAGCGTCGCCGATCGGCGGAAGGCCCTGTAAACAGGCCGTCCATCGCTGGCGTTAGCCACAACACGCTCAAATGATCTGAAAGTTCCTCGGTCGACTTGGCTGGCGTTGCATTGATCCGCAGGCGCCGCGTCGTCGTCTCCCCATCGCCGTCTACGCCTGTCCCGAGCGAAACCTCGCCTTCCATGCCATCGACGTCGGCAAAGACGGAAAAGCCGCCGCCGGCGCCGACGCGAGTGACATCGGTTAAAACAGCCCGGCGAAGACCTCGGCCCGGGGAAAGGAAGGATACCGCTTCGAGAAGATTGGTCTTGCCCGCGCCATTCTCGCCGGTCAGCACTACATGCCTGTCGTTGAGAGACAGCGCCGCCTCCGCATAGTTGCGGAAATCGGTGAGCTTGAGACGGGAGAGGGATGCTTTCTGCGCCATGGGAATCCGTTGTCTGGCAGAGGAGCTAAGGGTTCTGGCGCGGGATGGCAAGCACCGGCTTTCACAAGGTCAGTTCGCCCCGTATGCTATTCCGTCTTCATGTATCGCGCGGCGATCTCAGATGTACCTGAGCCTTCGGAACTTTCCTCCCGTTCGGCAGTTTCCTGCGCGACATCCGCGCATATCCAATCTCTGATGTCTCCGGAGGCGGCTCATGGTAATGCACGATGATATGACGCCGGACGAAGCCCGGCGCGACCACCGCCAGATGCTGTGGTTCCTGGCCATCAATGCGGCATTTGGCATGGTTCTCGGCTTGTTTATCGCTTCTGCGCTGTTCTGGTTCAATCTCTATGGGCTTGGAACCCTGATCACCCGGTCCGAGACGCCGGTGCTTTCGTTCGCGTTGATCGCCTTCCCGCTTGCGCTGACCTTTGGGGGTGCGGTAACAGCCTCGGCTATCATGCTGATGCCCTACAAGCGGAGGAAGGAGCTGTAGCGCTCGCTTCCCGTGAGGGGTCGGATAGAGAAAGCGCTTACATGACCGATAACGACGACCGCGTGACAAGGCTGGAAGAACTTGCCGCCCATCAGGCAAAGATGATCGAGGAACTGTCCGACCAGTTGGCAGAGCAGTGGAAAATCGTCGAGCAGACGAGAGCCAAGCTCGACCGCCTGACCGAGCGGTTCCTTTCGCTGGAGGAGTCGTCCCTCGACGCACCACCGATCACCAAGCCACCCCATTACTGATAGGGTCCCTCCGAATATCGCACTTGATCGGCGTCAAGTTCCAATCGCCTGACCATGCTATCAGGGAGCGCCGCACGAACAGCGGCTGCCCTTAAGCTGGACCATATCGATGCACGTTCTCCCCTTTATCGCCGGCATTCTTCTTCTGCTGTTGACGCCCGGTCCGACCAATACGCTGATGATGCTGGCCGGCTATGCGCGCGGCTGGAAATCGTCGCTGACGCTGGTGGTGGCGGAACTGGGCGGTTATCTGACGGTCATCATTCCCGTCTGCCTCGTGGCGGCGCCATTTTTCACGGCCTATCCCGTTGCGCTGCTGTGGGCCAGGGGTGCCGCCGTCGTGTGGATACTATTTCTCAGCTGGCGTCTCTGGCGTTCCGCGGGAGAGGATAAGCCAGCCGGTGGCGAGGTGGATGCACGGCGTGTCTACGTAACGACAGTCCTCAATCCGAAGGCGCCGATCATTGCCCTTGCCATCATGCCGCAGGGGGCGTTCCTGGAGATACTGCCCTGGCTCGGACTGTTCTCGGGTCTGGTCCTGTTCGCAGCCAACAGCTGGATCGTCGGCGGCGCGCTCGTCGCCCGGGGGGCAGGTTCGATGCTTTCCCCGCAGACGGTCAAGAAGGTCGCTGCCACGGGTCTCCTCGGCTTCGCGGTCCTGCTTGCAGGATCCTCTGTCCACGCAATGTCGTGAGCGTTCCGCGGGTTATCCTAAAAATAAAAGGCAGCGGAGTGATCCGCTGCCTTTGTTCATTTCGGAATCTGCTGCCTTTGCGGTGAGGCTTTGAAGGACCGGACCCTACCGGCCCTTGGCATAAGCTTCGGGCGTTCGTCACTGCAATCGACTGGCTGGAAATCGGGCCAGAGGGCCCGACCGCTCCTTATCCCTCGAAGAATTCCTTCATCCGGGCAAAGAATCCTGTCGATTCCGGATTGTTCTCCTTGGACGAGATGTCGTCGAACTCCTGCAGCAGTTCGCGCTGCCGCTTGGTGAGTTTCTGCGGCGTCTCGATCTGGATCTGGATGTAGAGGTCACCCGTTTGCGCCGAGCGCAGGACCGGCATGCCCTTGCCCCGGAGCCGGAACTGCTTGCCGGGCTGAGTACCCTCCGGAACGGTGACCCGCGATTTAGTCGCATCCAACGTTGCAACATCAAAGGTCCCGCCGAGCGCTGCCGTCGTCATCGAGATCGGCACGGTGCAGAACAGGTCAGCCCCGTCGCGCTGGAAGAACTGGTGCGGCTTCACAGACAGGAAGATGTAGAGATCCCCCGACGGTCCACCGCGCGCGCCGGCCTCGCCCTCGCCCTGCAGGCGGATGCGCGTGCCGTCCTCGATGCCGGCCGGGATGTTGACCGAAAGCGAACGCTCTTCGGAAATCCTGCCCTGGCCATGGCACTTGGTGCACGGGTCGGTGATCGTCTGGCCACGTCCATGGCATGTCGGACAGGTGCGTTCGACCGAGAAGAATCCCTGGCTTGCGCGCACGCGGCCTGATCCATGGCACATGCCGCAGGTCTTGGGCTGCGTGCCGGGCTTGGCTCCCGAGCCGGTGCACACATCACAGGTAATCGAGGTGGGAACCCGGATCTGTGCCGTCTTGCCAGCGTATGCCTCTTCGAGGCTGATTTCCATGTTGTAGCGGAGGTCGGCGCCGCGCTCCCGGCCGCCGGTCGACCGCCGCGCACGACCGCCGCCCATCATGTCGCCAAAGATATCTTCGAAGATATCGGAGAAGCCGCCGGCGCCTGCCGAGAAGCCACCCTGTCCACCCATGCCGCCCTGCTCGAAGGCCGCATGGCCGAAACGGTCATAGGCTGCCCGCTTCTGCGGGTCCTTCAAGGTCTCGTAGGCCTCGTTGATTTCCTTGAACTTCTTTTCGGCCTCGGCGTCGCCCGGATTCTTGTCCGGATGGCATTTCATAGCCAGCTTGCGGAAGGCGCTTTTCAGCTCCTTCTCGTCGGCCGATTTGCCGACGCCCAGGGTTTCGTAAAAGTCTGCTTTTGCCATAGAGGTAACGGCTCCCGAAAGGATTCCGGCTGCACGATGGCAGCCGGATTTCTAGTCGACTATTTGCTGAGGTTTGCCACGGGGAAACCTCAGGCCGACTTCTTGTCGTCCTTGATTTCCTCGTAGTCGGCATCAACGACACCGTCGTCGTCCTTGCCACCCTCGGAACCGTCGGAACCCTCGGCCTGCTGGGCTTCATAGATAGCCTGGCCAAGCTTCATGGACACTTCCATGAGGGTCTGGGTCTTCGCCTGGATGTCATCGGCATCCGGCTCGGATGCTTCGATGGCCGTCTTCAGCGAAGCAACAGCGTCCTCGATCGACTTGCGGTCGGTTTCAGTGACCTTGTCGCCATAATCCTTGAGGGATTTCTCGGTCGAATGGATCAGGCTTTCGGCCTGGTTCTTCGCCTCGACGCCCGCACGGCGCTTCTTGTCGGCCTCGGCATTGGCTTCGGCGTCCTTCACCATCTTCTCGATGTCGGCGTCGGAGAGACCGCCAGAAGCCTGGATGCGGATCTGCTGTTCCTTGCCGGTGCCCTTGTCCTTGGCCGAAACCTGCACGATGCCGTTGGCGTCGATGTCGAAGGTCACTTCGATTTGCGGCACGCCGCGCGGCGACGGTGGCAGGCCGACGAGGTCGAACTGGCCGAGCAGCTTGTTGTCCTGGGCCATTTCGCGCTCGCCCTGCGAAACGCGGATCGTCACAGCCGACTGGCTATCCTCGGCGGTAGAGAAGGTCTGGCTCTTCTTGGTCGGGATAGTCGTGTTACGGTCGATCAGACGGGTGAAGACACCACCGAGTGTTTCGATGCCGAGCGACAGCGGGGTCACGTCGAGCAGAAGGACGTCCTTGACGTCGCCCTGCAGAACGCCGGCCTGGATGGCAGCGCCGAGAGCGACGACTTCATCCGGGTTGACGCCCTTGTGCGGCTCCTTGCCGAACAGTTGCTTGACGACTTCCTGTACCTTCGGCATGCGGCTCATGCCGCCGACCAGCACGACTTCGTCGATCTCAGCTGCAGAAACGCCGGCATCCTTGAGGGCTGCCTTGCACGGAGCAACGGTGCGCTGGACGAGATCGTCGACCAGGCTTTCGAATTTGGCGCGGGTCAGCTTCAGCGTCAGGTGCTTCGGACCGGATGCATCGGCCGTGATGAACGGCAGGTTGATTTCGGTCTGCTGTGCGGACGACAGTTCGATCTTGGCCTTTTCGGATGCTTCCTTGAGGCGCTGCAGGGCGAGCTTGTCGTTCTTCAGGTCGATGCCCTGGTCCTTCTTGAACTCGCCCGCAAGATATTCGACGAGACGCATGTCGAAGTCTTCACCGCCGAGGAAGGTGTCGCCGTTGGTCGACTTCACTTCGAAGACGCCATCGCCGATTTCGAGAACCGAGATATCGAACGTACCACCACCCAGGTCGTAGACGGCGATCGTCTTGCCCTCGGTCTTGTCCATGCCGTAGGCAAGGGCAGCAGCGGTCGGTTCGTTGATGATGCGCAGAACTTCAAGGCCTGCAATGCGGCCGGCATCCTTGGTTGCCTGGCGCTGCGCGTCGTTGAAGTAGGCAGGAACCGTGATGACGGCCTTTTCGACCTTTTCGCCGAGATAGGACTCAGCGGTTTCCTTCATCTTCTGAAGGATCATCGCGGAAACCTGCGCGGGCGAATAGTTCTGGTCGTGAGCCTTGACCCAGGCATCGCCATTGTCGCCCTTGACGATATCGAACGGAACGAGACCCTTGTCCTTTTCGACGGTCGGATCTTCGTAGCGGCGGCCGATCAGGCGCTTGACGGCAAACAGGGTATTCGTGGGGTTGGTGACAGCCTGGCGCTTGGCCGGCTGGCCGACGAGGCGTTCGCCATCTTCGGTAAATGCCACCATGGAAGGGGTAGTACGGGCGCCCTCGGCGTTCTCGATCACCTTGGCATCCTTGCCGTCCATGATCGCCACGCAGGAGTTGGTCGTCCCGAGGTCGATGCCAATAACTTTAGCCATTTCTTCTCTCTCCTTTAAGCGAACCGTCGGAACCCCGCTCAGGCATTCCGCTGACAGTTCCTCGACTGGGATGGTCTTTGTACTTTCACAGCACATGCTGTGTCATGCGGCGTATATAAGGACGGGAATTTTGGACTGCAAGGCAGGACAACCCGCTGACACCAGCAAAAAAACACGCGAATGTGAACGTTCGTGCCGGGCTGCGTCACTGGCCCATGATGAGATCGTAGAGCGTGGTCTGCCGCCGCTGTCCTGTGGAGGCTGTCGAACCGACATCGCCGGGCGGGATCGGTCCTCCGCCGACATCCGCAGGCGGGACCGGGCCACCGTCGGAACCATCGTAGGGACCACGATATTCACGGTAATCGCGATACTCGCCGGACGGAAGGTCACCGGGCGGCGTGACGTCGCCATAGACAGGATCCGCAGGCGGCTCTGGGTACACCTCGCGGCCACCCATGCCGGGAATGACATTGGAGATGATGTCGCCGATCGTGGTTGGACCCGTCTCGGGTTCGACGACCGCCGGTGGCAGGTCGTAGCCGCCGTGGCTGCCGAACAGCGGCGTCGGCGAATATCCCGTGTGCGCCGCCGTCATGTATTCCTTCCACGCCCTGGCGGGCAGACCGCCGCCGGTCACCTTTTTCATCGGCGTGCCGTCGTCGTTGCCGAACCAGATGCCGGTTGTCATGATACTGGTATAGCCGACGAAGAGTGCATCGCGGAACGACTGCGTGGTGCCCGACTTACCGGCCGCCTGCCAGTCGTCGAGGCGTGCGGCTTTCCCCGTACCCTCCTGGATCACCCGCGTCATCATGCTGTTCATGGTCGCGACGATGGCTTCGCTCAGCACACGCGGCGGGTTGTCATAGCTTCCCTCGTAAAGAACATTTCCGTCGGTATCGAGAACGCGGCGCACGATATGCGGCGTCGCCTTGTATCCGCCGTTCATGAACGGCGCATAGGCCGCCGTGAGCTCGACGAGCGGCACCTCGGAGGTGCCGAGCGCGATCGAGGCGTTCGGCTGCAATTCCTGTTCTATGCCCATGCGGTGCGCGAGGCTCACCACTTCCGCCGGCCCCACTTCCATGACGAGCTGGGCTGCGATGGTATTGAGAGATTGCGAGAGCGCGGACGAGATCGTCACGTCACCACGGTATTTCTGGTCGTAGTTTTCCGGCGTCCATTTGCCGATCCGGACGGGCGCATCGCTGCGGATCGAGTCCGGACGAATGCCGGCCTCGAGCGCCGCCGCGTAGACGAAAGGCTTGAATGCGGAGCCCGGCTGGCGCTTGGCGGTCACGGCGCGGTTGAACTGGCTCTGGGCGTAATCCTTGCCGCCCACGAGTGCCCGGATCGCCCCGGTCGCATCCATGGAAACGAGGGCTGCCTGCGACGCATTGAGCTTGCCGCCCTCACCCTCCAGGAGGTCTGTCAACGCCTCCTCGGCCGTGCGTTCCAAGGTGAGGTCGATGGTCGTTTCGACGAGGAGGTCCTGCTTTACCTCGCCGAGTAGCTTCCTGACCTCGTCCATCACCATGTCGGCGGCATAGTGTTCGGCACCGGACCAATAGCTGCGCGCCTTCGTCGGCGGTTGCGACATCGCGGTCTTGATCTCGTCTTCGGTGACGTAGTCTTCTTCCTGCATGGCGCCCAGTACGATCTGGGCACGCTCTTCCGCTGCTTGCGGATCACGGGCGGGCGAAAGTCGGGATGGCGCTTTCAGAAGGCCGGCCAGAAGCGCCGCCTCTCCGAGGTTCACTTCACGCGCGGATTTGTTGAAATATCGGCGGGAGGCCGCTTCCACGCCGTATGCGTTGGAGCCGAAGAACACCCGGTTGAGGTACATCGCCAGGATCTGGTCCTTGGAAAACTTCGTTTCCAGCCAGACGGCGAGCAGCACTTCCTGGATCTTGCGCTCGAAAGTTCGCTCCGGCGACAGGAACAGGTTCTTGGCGAGCTGCTGGGTGATCGTCGAGCCGCCCTGGATCGGTTGCCCCGTTATGTTGTTGATGAAGGCGCGCGTCAGGCCAAGTGGATCGACGCCGAAATGCGAATAGAAACGCCGGTCTTCGATGGCGAGGACGGCCTGCGGAATGAAGGGCGACATCTCCTCGAGCGCGAGCGCCTCGCCGCCCGTGGCGCCGCGATTGGCGATCACCGAGCCATCGGTGGAGACGATCTTGATGTTAGGAGGCCGGTCGGGGATAGACCAGCTGCTTGCCGCCGGCATTTGCGCACCGAAATAAAGGACGAGGCCGCCGACTGCTATCGCGGCCCAGATGCCCAATACGATGCACCAGTACACCAGCGACCGCACGGGGCCGAAGATGCCGCGAGAACGGCGGGTCTGCTTGCGCTTTCCACGGCTTGCGGTTTTCGTGGGTTTCCTGGATTTCGGCGGGCGCTTGGCGTTGCGCGTGCCGATGATCCGATCGTCGGCATCCAGCCGCAGATCGTCCTCGACGTCGTCGCGATCGTCCTCGAACGATGGTTCAACCCGTTGTCGCGATTTGCCTTTGGCCGCCATTCCGCGTCGGTAGCCCCCGTATTCCTTGCCGGCACCAACCGACAGTTCCACTTTGCCCGCGCCTTCGCTGAACTTTAAATGCGGCGATTTAAGGGGGTGTTAAAGATCGGAATATGAATTCGTGTTCTTTAACAGATGTTTGAGAGGGACGTGTTGCCGCCGGTACCGCCGGCGTTACCGGTCCGTTCTCGCGAGAGTATCTTGATGCCATTAGTCGGCGTCTCTAGCTGCGTCGCCAAACAGAAGCCCGTCGAAGATCACGCGACGGCGACCGAATGAGATGTCTGGTGCTGAGGTGATGGCTGCGCAGGCGCAATGGCCCGGCGGCGATCACAAGGAACAATGCATGGTGTCCTTCGTTCCGTTATGGAGGAACACAGGAGACATATCATGCCGAATAGAGATCCCATCCCGAATCCGGCACCTGACACCCCGCGCGGGCCGACGCCGACACCGGGCATTCCCGACCGGACTCAGGGAAAGCCTCCGCTGACACCTGTCCAGGATCCCGCCGACACAAAAAACCCGCAGGATCCCAACTTGAAGCCCGCGCTTCTGCCCATTGGCGATCCCGCCGGCGCGGCGTAAGCGAGCTAACATCTTAGCCAAGGCGGGCGGCAGGCAGAAGATTGCCTGCCGTTTCTGTTCAGGTGCGAATCGCCTGAGTGTGCTGGACACCGACCGACAAGCCTGTGTCGTCGCTGCCTCCCCAAAACCGCAAACCTCTGACATCACAATCTCATGCGCAAGGTCTACACAAGGCGGCCTTCATAAAGCCGCAGTTTGCCCGATGAAATCCCATCGGGGATTGCATGTAAACTCGGGCCGCGGTGTCATGGGGAGGTAGTTTTGCCTACACAGATCGTTCGTAATCCGGTTGGTCCCGATCAACTGAGTATGCTCCAGGAGGTTTTCGACCGGACCTGCGTCGAGCATAACATCAAGAAGGCAAGCCCTGATGGCGAAGCGCTCGCGCTCATTCTGGTGAATTCGATGCAGAAGGGATTGAGCGAGAAAGAGAAGCTCGAATCCCTGGCGCATATTCTTGCTGAAAGTCGAGGTGCCTGAAATCCTCTCGGCGGTGCGCGGAACCGATTACATCCTCATCAGTTGACCAGTCTCTCATGGAACAATGGAGGCTTTGATGGCGGAGACTTTAGGTAGTGTAAGTGCACTGGGTGGTACGGATCAGGATGATAACGACAGGGTCGGACGGGAAATCGCCAGCCTTAGGGCCGAAATAGCCAGCCTGCGAAACCGTCTGGCAGAGCGCGCAGGCGATGCGGCGAGTTACGTGCAAGGCGAGGCGAGTTCGGTGGCAGGTGCCATTCGCGAGCATCCCGCCACGGCGACAACCATTGTTACCTTGGTCGGCGCGATCGGATTTGCCATTGGCTATCTGGTCGGCGTCCAGTCAGCCGAAAACAAGAGCGCTTGGTACAAGCGCTATTATTGAGCGGCAACACTTCCCTCATTTGGAAACTGGCAGACGTCGATCCATTCGGCGCCTGTCAATTCTGCCATTCGCGTCGGGTTGATGCGAACGGCGGCGTTGGAAGCGCCGGCTGCGGGGATGACCTCGACGAAATCCTTTAACGATACGTCGCAATAGACATTTATCGGTGAGGCCAGCCCAAAGGGGCAGACGCCGCCGACTGGATGGCTGGTCAGTTCCAGGACCTCGTCGCCGCCCAGCATTCTCGGCTTGGTGCCGAAACGGTCGCGGAACTTGCGGTTATCCAGTCGCGCCGTGCCGGCCATGACCACCAGGGCCACGCTGTCTCCCGCCCTGACGCAGATTGTCTTGGCGATCTGTTCCGGCTCGACGCCGTGCGCTGCTGCCGCAAGCGGCACCGTTGCGGAGCTCTCGGCGGTAACGATAACCTCCACGTCTGGCGCGTGAGAGGAGAAAAAGTGGCGAACGGATTCAAGGCTCATCCCCTTGGATAGCTTTTTTAGCCGCGATCCTGCAAGTCGAGGCCGAAGCCATGCGAAGGGCGCAATGCTGCGGTGCAAAATATCGACTGTTTTTTAAGCGTGCCTGATGTATAGTCAAAACATCGAAGACGCACTCCTCCTCCCAGCGTTCTTCGATGGGACCGGCAACACCTCCTCCTCCCGGTTGCTGGTCAGTTTCGGAAACCCGGCGCACCTCCTCCCGCGCCGGGTTTTCTGTTTTTCCGGAGGTGGTTCGTCGCGGCGTTTGCGAGACGAAACCTTGACAGAACGGCCCCTCTCTTCTATTTCCCGATCATCGATATTTGTTTGATAAGTCTGCTCTAAGCGCTACGGCGTTCTCGACCATCTTTCCTTCAAATACGAAACTTCAACGTTCCGGAATGTTGGAACAACGCTGATATTTGCGAGAGAAAGGCAATCATTATGGCAACGGGTACCGTAAAGTGGTTCAACGGAACCAAGGGCTACGGCTTCATTCAGCCTGACGACGGCTCCGCCGACGTTTTCGTACACATTTCTGCTGTAGAGCGCGCCGGCATGGGCTCGCTCAACGACGGCCAGAAGCTGTCCTACGAGCTCGTCAGCGATCGCCGTTCGGGCAAGGTATCTGCGGACAACCTGCAGAAGGCTTGAGCCTTACCGATCAAAGACGAAGAAGGCCGGCTCGTCCGGCCTTCTTGCATTTTAGCCCTTGCAAATGAAGCGGCGACTTCCCATCTCAGGCTCAACGGCATTTCCGGCGCAGTGAGCAAATGCGGGAAACCGCGCCATCCTTGGGCAGTTCGACATATTCGTTGTTTACGAAGTGTTAACCAGTTCAAGCGATGATGATCGCCAGGGCCGCGATTTGGCGAAAGCCGAAGCGGACGCGCCGGAATGCCTGTCTCGATTCCTGGGTGACCACGGATGTACTGGCACCAACAGAATCGAGAGTGGAAAGGTCGGGCTTGCCCGGCCTTTTTGTTTTTGGGTGCTCATTTTAGCCTTGAACGCTCCAAGAGGAGCGGACCCTGCGGTCCGCTCCTCTTTTCGTTCTATTCTATGCCGCCAGCGCGGCGATGATGCGTGCCCAGGAACGAATGCCCTTGTGGAAGGACTTCAGGTCGTATTTCTCGTTCGGGGAGTGGATGCGGTCGTCCACCAGTCCGAAGCCGACCAGAAGCGAATCCATGCCGAGCATTTTCTGGAAGTCGCCGACAATCGGGATGGAGCCGCCCATGCCGATGATGACAGCCGGCTTTGCCCACTCGTCCGACAATGCGTTCTTCGCCTTGGTCAGCGCCGGAGAATCGTAGGACAGCTGGATGGCGGGCGAGCCACCGTGCTCATGGAATTCGACCGAGCAGTCGGCTGGGATCTGCGAGCGGACATAAGAACGGAATGCGTCGCGGATCTTCGATGGGTCCTGCTGTCCCACAAGGCGGAAGGAGATTTTCGCGGAAGCCTTGGCGGCGATGACGGTCTTGAAACCCTCGCCGGTATAGCCGCCCCAGATGCCGTTCACTTCGCAGGTCGGGCGTGCCCAGGTGAGTTCCAGTACGGAGCGTCCCTTTTCGCCGGAAGGGACGGACAATCCGACCTCGCCGAGGAAGCTTTCCGCCGAACGTCCAAGCGTCTCCCAGCTCGCCTTGATGTTGGCCGGCGTTTCCTCGACGCCCTCGTAGAAGCCCTCGAGCGTGACCCGCCCGGTCTCGTCACGCAGGCCGGCGAGAATGGTCGTCAGGATATGGATCGGATTGGCGGCGGCCCCGCCGAAGAGCCCTGAATGCAGGTCGCGGTCGGCAGCCGTGATGGTGACTTCTTCTCCGACGAGACCACGGAGTGCCGCCGCAATCGCCGGCGTATCGCTGTCCCACATTCCCGTATCGCAGACGAGTGCGCAGCTCGCCTTCAGCTCGTCGGCATTGGCCTCGAGGAAAGGCTTCAGCGAAGGCGAGCCGGATTCCTCCTCGCCTTCGAACAGGATGGTGACGCGCACCGGCAGGCTGCCATGCACCTCCTTGAAAGCGCGGCAGGCTTCAACGAAGGTCATCAACTGACCCTTGTCATCCGAGGTTCCGCGACCCGTCAGGACCTTGCGGCCGTCGCCGAGATCCTTAACGGCAGGGGTGAAGGGATCGTTCTCCCAAAGCTCGATAGGGTCGATCGGCTGAACGTCGTAGTGACCATAGAACAGGACATGCGGGGCATCGGGTGTCGCGCCGTCGTGATGGGCCACGACCATAGGATGGCCGGGGGTGTCGCGAACCGATGCGTCGAAACCGATCTCCATCAGCGCCGCTACCAGCCATTCCGCTGCGGTGCGGCAATCGGCCTTGTAGGCGGGATCGGTGGAAATGGACTTGATCCGCACGAGGTCGAACAGGCGCTCGAGACTTTTTTCGAGGTTCTGGTCGGCGCGATCGAGAACGGGGGAGAGGTCGGTCATGGCAAAATCCTGTCTGCAATTGCGGGCGGACCTTAGCGCATCGACCCGGAAAGCGGAATCGATTTTGGGAAACTACGATTGCGCAGACCCAAAGTGCTGCGGCGTCCTTGGTGCGCCCAAATGGTGCGCTGCGCTGTAGAGGAAACGGTCGTTCGTTTCGGATGCGGAAGCTTACAGCTTGCGGGCGTTTTCGATCACCATGCGCATATATTCCATCATCAGCTCGCGCTCGAACTGCCGGAAGCCGTCGAAGAGCGCTGCATCGGCTTCTGCTGCGGCATTGATCGCCTGGCGTTCAAGCTCACGACCAAGTTCCGTCAGCCGGATGATCTGGGCTCGACGATCGCGGGGATGCTGCTCGCGCTGGATGAGGCTGTCACGCTCCATCCGGGCAAGAGTGTTGGCGAGCGTTGCCTGCTCCACGTCCAGCCGATCGAGAAGCTGCTTCTGGGTCAGGCCGTCCTCCTGCCAGAGCTCGAGAAGTACAGGAAACTGTCCGGGAGAAAAGCCGAGCGCCGTGGCACGGCGCTGCAGGGAGCGTGCGAAACCCTTGGCGATCTGGCCGGCTAGATATGTCGCGGAATGCGAGCGGTTATACGCCATGGGTCAATCTGGACACCCGTCCCTCCCTCGGAATGCCGACGATATATAGCGCTAGATGCTTTCGCCAAGCCTGCGGCTTGATGGGGTGGCCACAAACGAAAACCGCCATGGCCGGGAGGGGACGGCCATGGCGGTCGATAGGAGGACAAAGGCCCGGAGAGGGGATTAGGCCTTTGCCCGGTCTGGTGCGGCGGGGGACGAGCCAGCAACCAGACTGCGGCGTGATCAATCGCCGGTAACGTTGAGATGTGGAGCGAAATCGGGCTTTTCAAGGGAACCGCATATTACAATTCAGTAACATTCGGGTGATGCTGGACGCCGTGCGGGACGTGAAGAACCCGGATAAGTTTTCGTGGACGGGAAAGGTGCCCCACGCTATTCCATAGCCCATGAAAAAAGGCGATCACCTCTTCCTCGTCGACGGCTCCGGGTTCATCTTCCGGGCGTTTCACGCACTTCCTCCGCTGACCCGCAAGTCCGATGGCCTGCCCATCGGTGCCGTGTCAGGCTTCTGCAATATGCTGTGGAAGCTGTTGACGGATGCGCGCGATACCTCGGTCGGGGTAACGCCGACGCATTTCGCCGTCATTTTCGACTATTCGTCGAAGACTTTCCGCAAGGAGCTCTACGACGCTTACAAGGCGAACCGCTCCGAGCCACCGGAGGACCTGATTCCGCAGTTCGGGCTTATTCGGCAGGCGACGCGTGCTTTCAATCTGCCTTGCATCGAGACGGAAGGGTTCGAGGCCGACGACATCATCGCCACCTATGCGCGCCAGGCAGAAGCGGTCGGCGCCGACGTCACCATCATCTCGTCCGACAAGGATCTGATGCAGCTCGTGACGCCCAACGTCCACATGTACGACAGCATGAAGGACAAGCAGATCGGCATTCCCGAAGTGATCGAGAAATGGGGTGTGCCGCCGGAAAAGATGATGGATCTGCAGGCCCTGGTCGGCGATTCCGTCGATAACGTTCCGGGCATCCCCGGCATCGGGCCGAAGACGGCCGCCCAGTTGCTCAAGGAATTCGGGGATCTGGAGACACTGCTCGCAAGGGCAGGCGAGATCAAGCAGGTCAAGCGGCGCGAGAGCATCATCGCCAATGCCGATCTGGCCCGCCTGTCGCGCCGTCTCGTCGAGCTGGCCACGAATGTGCCGCTGGATGTGCCGCTGGATGGACTGGTGCTCGAGCCGCAGAATGGACCGAAGCTTATCGGCTTCCTGAAGACGATGGAGTTCGGCACGTTGACGCGCCGGGTCGCTGAAGCCTGTCAATGCGATGCGAGCGCCATCGAGCCCGCCGAGGTCACGGTGGAGTGGGGTGCTGCCGCGCGGGGTCCCGATCTTGATGCAGGAACAGACACCGGTGCTGCCGCAGCGGTCGCCCCGGCCAAACCGGCAGCGGCCGATGCATACGCTGCCGCCGCACCGGCGGATCTCGCCAAGGCGCGGGCGGGTGCGTTCGCGACCGCCAATATCGACAAGAGCTGCTACGTCACCGTTCGTGACATAGAGGAGCTCGATGACTGGATACGCGGAGCGCGCGAGACGGGCGTGGTCGCCTTCGAGGCCGAAGGCACATCCATCGATCCGATGCTGGGAGAGCTGGCCGGCATATCGCTGGCGCTAGCCGACAACACGCGCAATCCGTCCGGCCTCGACATTCGCGCCGCCTATGTGCCGTTTGCCCACAAGACAGGTAGCAATGATCTGCTCGGCAGCGGACTTGCGGAGAATCAGCTCGCTCCGGGCGAGGTGCTGGACCGCCTGAAGCCGCTTCTGGAGGACAGCGCGGTCCTGAAAGTCGGTCACAATCTGAAGTTTGCCTACCTTCTCATGAAGCGGAACGGCATCGAGATCACGAGTTATGACGACGTGATGCTGATGTCCTATGTCATCGAAGCAGGCAAGGGCGGGCAGAGCTTGGATTCCCTCTCCGACCGCTGGCTCGGACACATGCCGGCGTCGTTCAAGGACGTGGCGGGAAGTGGCAAATCGGGCATCACGTTCGATCTCGTCGATATAGAACGTGCGACCGGCTATTCCGCCGAAAAGGCCGACATCACGCTGCGGCTTGCAACGATCCTGAAGCAGCGGCTCGTGGCCGAGAAACTCACGCGGGTCTATGAACGGCTGGAACGGCCGCTCGTTTCCACGCTTGCACGGATGGAAGAGCGGGGGATCACGGTCGATAGGCAGATCCTGTCGCGCCTGTCCGGAGAGCTTGCCCAGAAGGCGGCGGCCATCGAGGACGAGATCTACCGGATCGCCGGCGAAAAGTTCACCATCGGATCGCCGAAGCAGCTCGGTGATATCCTGTTCGGCAAGATGGGGCTGCCCGGTGGCGCCAAGACCAAGACCGGCCAGTGGTCGACATCGGCGCAGGTCCTGGAAGAGCTTGCAACCGAAGGCCACGAGTTCCCGCGCAAGATCGTCGACTGGCGTCAGCTGACCAAGCTCAAGTCCACCTACACCGATGCTCTGCCGGGATATGTCCATCCCGACACGAAGCGGGTGCACACGTCCTATTCACTCGCCTCGACGACAACGGGACGCCTGTCCTCGGTCGAGCCGAACCTGCAGAACATTCCGATCCGCACGACGGAAGGCCGCAAGATCCGAACGGCTTTCATCTCCACGCCGGGACACAAGCTGGTATCGGCGGACTACAGCCAGATCGAACTACGGGTGCTGGCGCATGTCGCTGACATTCCGCAACTGCGCCAGGCCTTCGCCGACGGTATCGACATTCATGCCATGACGGCATCGGAAATGTTCGGCGTGCCGGTGGAAGGCATGCCGAGCGAGATTCGCCGCCGCGCAAAGGCGATCAACTTCGGCATTATCTACGGCATTTCCGCCTTCGGCCTCGCCAACCAGCTGTCGATCGAGCGATCGGAAGCAGGGGAATACATCAAGAAGTATTTCGAGCGCTTCCCCGGCATCCGCGACTATATGGAGAACACCAAGGCCTTTGTCCGCGACAATGGATATGTGGAGACGATCTTCGGTCGTCGCGCGCATTATCCGGAGATCAAGTCGTCCAACCCATCCGTCCGGGCCTTCAACGAACGCGCGGCGATCAATGCGCCGATTCAGGGCTCGGCGGCGGACGTCATCCGTCGCGCCATGGTGAAGATGGAGCCGGCGCTGAAAGACGCGGGTCTGGGTGATAAGGTGCGTATGCTACTGCAGGTCCACGACGAACTCATTTTCGAGGTCGAGGATGCCGAGGTGGATGCCAGCGTGCCGATCATCGTCTCGGTCATGGAGAATGCTGCCATGCCGGCGCTCGACATGAGAGTGCCGCTGAAGGTGGATGCGCGGGCCGCGTCCAACTGGGACGAGGCGCATTAGGATCGGTTATCGCCATCAGGCGATCGCCAGATAGTTCGACAGCGCTTCCACCAAGGCGTTGCCGGCGTCCTCCAGGGTGCCGCTGTTGTCGATCGTCACGACGTCATAGTCGCCGTCGAGCGTGGGCGAGCTGCGCTCAAGCCGCCCGAGGATCTCTTCCCGCGTTTCGCGTCCACGAGCTTCCAGGCGCTCGGCCAGCACTTCAGGCCGGGCGGTGATGTTGATGACTGTCATGGCGGGGAAGGCGGCCTTGAAGCGGGGCAGCGCGGAACGTGAGCCATTGGCAATCACGAGCTGTCCGTTGGCGATCTGCATCAAGGTCCGAGACGGGATACCGTACCTCAGCCCATGGGCTTCCCACGAGACGGCAAAGCTGCCGCTCTCAGCCATGTGGTCGAATTCTGCCTCGGAAACGGCGTCGTGATCTTCTCCGCCGGCGTTTCCGTCACGCGTGATGACGCGCCGGACGAAGGCGATGTCCTGCCGGCCGTTCAGATGACTGGCCGCATAGGCCATCAGCGTGTCCTTGCCGGCACCGCTCGGTCCGACGACGACCACCATATGGCCCGCCATATCGCCCTTGACGCCAGTACTGCCCGCCGCGTGAACCATCACGCCACCCGCCGGCCTTCACGCCAGGTCGCCCGTACGACGGGCACTCCGTGGTTGCGGTGAACACGTACGAGGTCGGCACGCAGGCCGGGCGCGATCTGGCCACGGTCGTCGAGCCCGACGGTGCGTGCCGGGGTGGCGGTGACCATGGCGAGCGCCTTCGGCAGGCTTATGCCCTCCACTTCGTCGGAAAGCACGAACGGCGCGTGCAGCAGGCTGAGCGGGACATAGTCCGAGGAAAGGACATCCAGCACGCCGCGTTCCGCCAGATCGCGCGCGGCAATATTGCCGGAATGCGACTTGCCGCGAACGATATTGGGCGCCCCCATGAGCACGCTCATGCCGGCCTTGTGGGAGGCTTCGGCGGCGTCGAAGCTGGTCGGGAACTCGGCCAGCCGAACGCCGTGGCCGATCGCTTCATCCACATGTTCGAGTGTAGCATCGTCATGGCTTGCCACCGTGATGCCGCGTTCGGCGCACTTGCGGGCCAGTTCGTCGCGGTGGGCCGCGGAATACCTGGCCGATGCTGCCTGCCGCCGCGTCACGAAATGGGCGAAGGCTTCGTCGCTCAGGCCGCGCTTTTCCTTGTAGTAGAGGATGTACTGATCCATCGACTGGAACTGGCGCTGTCCGGGCGCGTGGTCCATGAGCGATACGAGGCGCACGTAGGGGTCGTTCTCGAAATCCTCGAAATGCGCCAGTACGTTGTCGGAAGAGACTTCGCAGCGCAGGTGGAAGAGGTGTTCCGCGCGCAGCCGGCCGTCCTTCTGCGCCGCCTGGATGGCATCGGCCAGGCCGCGCATTTCGCCCTTCTCGAAGCCGCCGTCCTCGTCGGCGCCCATGCGCAGGCAATCGAAGACCGTCGTGATGCCGGACGTGGCGACCTGGGCGTCATGGGCCTGGATGGCGGCCGTCGTGTTCCACCGCACGCCAGGGCGCGGCGAATAATGCTGTTCGAGATGGTCCGTGTGCAGCTCGATCAGGCCGGGGATCAGGAAATCGTCTTCCAGATCCTCGCCCGCCCGCGTTGCGCCCTCGGAAATATCCGCGATACGGCCGTCACGGATGAGAACGGAGCCGGAGAGGATCCGGTCCTCGAGAACGATGCGGGCATTCGAAAGAACGGTTTCGGCGCTCATGGGAGGATCTTTCTGCTTTGCTCCGGCAAGCCGAGCGGTTGCCAGCGGTGAATGGTGAAGGGCGCGCCCCGGGCGCTCTCTGTGAAAAGAGCCAGCCCGTCTATGGGAAGAGCGGCATCCGTATACCGTGAAAAGCGCATTTGAAGCTCGTCTCGCACCTGCGGCGCAAGCGTCGTTTCGATAGGTCCGGTCAGCGTCATGTGGAATCGGAACTCCTCCATGACATAAGGGTAGCCCCACTGCAGCAGGTAGCTGCGCTGGGCTTCGCTCAGACGTTCGGGACGGCGTCGGGCGACGTCCGCTTCCGAAAGCGGCGCACGGAAAGGCTCGAATTCCTCGACCACCGATGCCGCGAACTCCTGCAGCGAAGGATAGACCGAATGCGGAACGAGAGCGAAGAAGGGTCCAAGCTGGCCAAGAACGAGCCGCGGGATCTCGAATGCCGTCATCGATGCCGCAAAGCAATCGAAGGCCTCTATGAGGTCAGCTTCCGTCTGCCCTTCGCGAAGCTCGAACGGGGCTTTCAGTGTGGCATGGAAGCCGTAGCGTTGCGGGTCTGCGACAAGGCCGTGCCACTGCTCGGCCGGCATTGGCAGCGAGGCAGGGGGACCGAATGTCTCTCCGGAAAACGCGTCGCGGCCAAGCCAGCGGCTGGCGTCGGTCGTCAACGGATCATCGGGGGCGGGAGCGTAGTATATGGCGTAGCGCAAAATCGAATCCAGAATCAGAGAACCGCTGGAAGCGTAGCGGCAGAGGAGGTTCGGAAACAGAACCTGCGCTAAAAGATTTCCATGACAGAATGATGATGACGGACGGCTTTTAATGAGCCGCCTGTCCGATTAGGCGCGAACGGATGGCGTTGGAGATGTTGTCGAACAGGAACACCACCAGCAGAATGAGGAGCACCATGTAGGCGACCTTGTCCCAATCGGCATTGGTGCCCATCGCTTCGAGAAGCTTGAGGCCGATGCCTCCGGCACCGACGGCACCGATTACGGTTGCGGAGCGGATGTTCGATTCCCAGAAGTACAGCGACTGGGAGATGAAGACCGGCAGGACCTGCGGCACGACACCGAAGCGGTTGACGACGGCCGGGCTTGCGCCGACCGACTTCACGCCCTCGCGCTGCTTGTCATCGACGTTTTCCAGCGCTTCCGCGTAGACCTTGCCGAGTGCGCCGCTGTCGGTGAAAAAGATCGCCGCGATGCCGGGGATCGGCCCGGGGCCGAAAGAGCGCGTGAAGAACAGCGCCCAGATCAGCATGTCGATCGAGCGCAGGAAGTCGAAGCAGCGCTTCATGAACCAGTTGGCGGCACGGTTCGGCGTGATGTTGCGGGCTGCGATAAAGGCGAGCGGAAAGGCGACCAGCGTGCCGAACAACGTACCGACAAAGGCCATGACCAGTGTTTGCATCAGCTTCGACAGGATGTCGGAATGCTGCCAGACGTTGTTGCCCAGGAAATCATCGACCATATGGCCGAAATTGCTGCGGTCCGGATCGATGCGTTCGCCGAAGGTCGCAAGCACCAGAAGTTCGCCATAGGTCCTGCCCCAGAATTCGGACTTGGTGTCGAACAGGAAGTTTGCCCAGCCGATGAAACGCCGCTGCACGTAAACCTGGCCGGTGCGGATTTCCGCCTGGCCTTCGAAACCGTAGTCGACGAGGACCTTGTTGCCGTCCTGGGTGATCGCGGACGGTGCGCCTTCCGGTGCGGTCGCAGCATCAACGGTGATGGTGACGGGATAGGCAGTCCCGCCGAGATAGACCTGGACCAGACTGGGCGTGACATCGAGGCGATCGTCGTCGTTTCCGTAGGTCACGGCATAGCCGCCCGCTGCCGTCGGCTGCAGCCAGGATATGTTGGCGTCGGCCGGATACTGGCCCCGGCTCGACCACTGGGCCCGCACTGTGCCGTCTTCCTCGAAGCGCAGGCGCGGTTGGGCGCGCCAGGAATACCAGTCCTGGACGTACAGCGAAGCACGATCCCAGCGGCCCTGCATGAAGGTTGGTCCGACATTGAACGCGAAGAAGCAGATGATGAGGTAGACGGCGACGATGCCGGCGCCGACTGCCAGGCCGTAGCGCTGCCAGAAGCTGCGATGAAAGACCTGCGGGTAATCCGCGAGCAGTCGTTCGCGATCCGCGGTGTTGATGGAGGGAACCGATGGCATCAGGCTGCTCCCCTGCCGAATTCGAAGGACTGTTCACCCACGAGCCGGCGACGCAGCCAACCGGAGAACTGGTCGATGACGATGATGCTGACCAGCAGCAGGATGATGATGGCGTAAGTCTTGGCGGCGTGGTCACGGCCGATCGCCAGCCGGAAGACCTCGCCGATGCCGCCGCCGCCCACCGCACCGATGATGGTGGAGGCGCGCACGTTTATCTCAGCGCGCAGCAGCGTGTAGGATACGAAGTTCGGGAGAACCTGAGGAACGATCGCAAAACGCACCCGTTCCGCCCAGTTCGCGCCGGCTGCACGCAGGCCTTCATCCGGCTTCATGTCGGCATTTTCGACGACTTCGAAGAACAGCTTTCCAAGCGCGCCTACGGTGTGCACGGTGATGGCGATGATCGCCGCGATCGGACCGATGGACAGAATGGCGGTCAGGAGCCCCGCGATGACGATCTCCGGAAAGGCGCGCATCACTTCCATGATCCGGCGAACGACAAAACGCGTGGCGCCGGCACCGACCAGATTGGTCGAGGCGAAGAAGCAGAGTGCGAAGGCGGCAGCCGCACCCACGATGGTCGAGACCAATGCAATGTTGATGGTGATGATCAGCTGGTAGAGGAAATGCGGAATGTAGAAATTCTCGGTCAGATAGACCCGGTCGCTCGTATAATCGTACTTGAGCGATCCGTCCGCGTAGGGGGATTGCAGGTCGAACATCGCCCGGATGATCTCCATCGGGCTGTCCGGCACGAAGTGGGTTATGAAATCGAAGAGGTAAGGCAGCCGTTCAAAGAACTTGCCGGCATTGGCATTGTTCGCGAAGTTCAGCGATGCGCCGAGCACGATCAGGAACACCACGATCGATATGGCGGTGTAGATCCGGCGTGTCTTGAGCTGCTGCTGATAGTGCCGCATCGTCAAGGATGCCGCGGAGCCGAGCCCGCCGGGATTGTTTGCGCTGATATCCGCCATGCCGTAACTCTCTTTGGGAAAACGGCGGCGCCTTGAAGCGCCGCCGTTGAAATCTTCAGGGATCAGCCGCCGATGACCGACTTACGGGCGTCGATGATCGTCTGGTAGAACGACTGGTCGACCTTGATGTATTCCTTGTTGTCGCCCTGGGTGTAGGCCTTGAAGCAGTCATGGTCCGACTTCGGCAGGTCCAGGAAGTATGCTTCGACCTTCTCGCGCATCTCCGCCGGCAGCTGGTTGTTGACCATCAGCGGGCCGTTCGGGATCAGCGGCGACTTCCAGACTTCGACGAGGTCGTCCATGTCCAGATTGCCCTTGTTGACCATCTGGTGCAGGTTGCCGCCGGTGTAACCGTCTTCCCAGTTGCCGACGCCCGAGCCGAAGGTGGTGCCGACGTCGAACTTGCCGTCGAGAATGGCGAGAACGAGGTTTTCATGGCCGCCGCCGAAGCCGCTTTCGGAGAAGTATTCGTTGACCGGAGCGTTGATTTCCTTCGGCAATGCGACGTTCGGGACGAGGTAGCCCGAGGTGCTGTCCGGGTCGGCGAAACCGATCTTCTTGCCCTTGGCGTCGGCAAGCGATGTGATGCCCGAATCCTTGCGGGCAACCATGATCGAGTAGTAGCCGCTGGAGCCGTCCGACTGGGTGTAGGTGAGGATCGGATCCACGGCGTCGGGCTTCTGGAGCGCGATGGCAGCATAGGACGAAGCGCCCATGGAGGCGATGTCGATCGTGCCGCCGAGCAGGCCCTGGATGACGCCGTTATAATCCGGCGACGGGAAGATCTGCACGTTTTCCACACCGGTGAAAGCCTTCAGGCCGTCGGCGACGCACTGTGTGTTGCGGATCTGGTCGGCTTCGTTTTCCGAGCCGTCGAGACCGATGCGCAGGACCTTGACGTCCTGCGCGATTGCGGAACCTGCCAGAACGCTGAGCGCTGCTGCCGCGAGCAGAGTTTTCTTCAACATGAGATGATCTCCTGGTTGTCCGGACGACCGGATTGCTGTTGCAAAAGGAAGTGCCCTTGACGCGGGCTTGCGATCATGGCGCCGGTTCAGACGCTGGCTGCAGCCAGGGCTCTCACACCGGTAGATTGTCTGGCTGCCTTATCGGCGGCTGCGGGAATGTTGATGCTGGTCGAAGTCAGCGATTCGTCGATGCCTGCGCCGTCCCGGTCGGAGCCATAGATCTCCTGCACCGCCCCGGCGGTCAGTTCGGAAGGGGTTCCGTCAAAGACGACACGTCCGGCCGCCATGCCGATGATCCGCTCGCAGTAGCTGCGCGCAGTGTCGAGCGTGTGCAGGTTGGTGACGACCGTGATGCCTTCGCGTTCGTTGATGCCGCGCAGCGCGTCCATGACGATCTTGGCGTTGAGTGGGTCGAGCGACGCGATCGGCTCGTCGGCAAGCAGCATCTTCGGCGCCTGCATCAAGGCGCGGGCGATCGCCACGCGCTGCTGCTGTCCGCCCGAAAGCGTGCCTGCCCGCTGGAGCGCCGTCTGTTCGATGCCGAGGCGCTCGAGCGCCGCCATGGCCATTAGCCGTTCGTCGAGCGTGAATACGTTGAGGAGGCTCATGACGGTGGAGCGATGGTTCAGCCGTCCGAGCATGACGTTGGTGAGGACATCGACCCGCGGCACGAGGTTGAACTGCTGGAAGATCATCGCGCAATCGCGTTGCCAGTTGCGCAGCCCGGTTCCCCTGAGGGCAGAGACTTCCAGATCGCCGAAGTGGATCGAGCCTGAGCTCGGGTCCTGCAGGCGATTGATCATCCGCAGCAGGGTTGATTTGCCGGCACCCGAACGGCCGATGATGCCGACCATCTGACCCTGAGGAATTTCGACGTTGACCGCGTTGACTGCAACCCGCTCGCCGAAACGGCGTGTAACATTCCTCAGTTCAAACTTCATGTTTCCTGTCCGTATTGCCTCGGTGGGGTCTCGATAGCGACGGTTGATGAAGCCTGAATGTCGGTTTTATGTCTGTTTTGTAATAAGCGCGGCCCCTCGGGCTTCAAGCCGGTGTGTGGCGCGCAAGGAAGTCCTCTGCAGAGAGCGCCCGGAAGTCGTCGAGTGCTGCTCGCAGCTTGCCGTGGTCCCAATCCCACCAGGCGAGCCGGTCCATGTCGGCCCCGACTTTCTTCGTAAAGCGTTCGCGGATGAGCTTGGCGGGAACGCCACCAACGATCGTATAGGGCGCGACATCCCTGGAAACGACGGCTCCGGCGCCGATCACTGCGCCGTTGCCGACAGTGACGCCGGGCAGGACGGTTGCCCCATGTCCGATCCACACGTCATGGCCGATGGTGACGCGGTGGTCGCGACGCCATTCGAAGAAGTCTTCTTCGTTCTCGGCGTCGTCCCAGTAATTGGCGGCGCGATAGGTGAAGTGGTGGAGTGTCGCACGCCAGGTCGGATGGTTGGTGGCATTGATGCGCACCGAGGCGGCCATGTTGACGAACTTGCCGATCGTGGCGCACCAGATCGAGCCGTCCTGCATGATGTAGGAATAGTCGCCGATCTCGGCTTCGTCGATGCGGCACCGTTCGGCGACTTCCGTATAGCGACCGAGAACAGAGTTGTTGACGCTGGCGCTCGGATGGATGACCGGCTGGACGCCCACCCTGGAGTTCATGCCGCGGCCTTTCTCGGTGAGAACTGGCTGACATCGACGATACGGTTGGCGACGGCTTCCCGCACCTCCTCGTCATGGAAGATGCCGAGCAGCGCCACGCCCTTCCGCTTCTTCTCGGCGATCATCTCCACGACGACCCGGCGATTTCGCGCGTCGAGCGAAGCCGTCGGTTCGTCGAGCAGCAGGATGGTGTGGTCGGTGATGAAGCCGCGGGCGATGTTCACGCGCTGCTGTTCGCCACCGGAGAAGGTGGCCGGCGGCAACCCCCACAATTCCTTTGGAAGGTTGAGCTGAGACAGAAGCGAAGCTGCAGTGTCGCGCGCTTCCAAGGCACTCACCCCTCGCGCCACGAGCGGCTCGGCGACCACATCGAGCGCTGAAACGCGCGGCACGGTACGCAGGAACTGGCTGACATATCCGAGCGTCCGGCGGCGGACGTCGAGGACAGTGCGCGGGTCGGCACTGGCAATATCGACGATCCGGTCCTGGTGCGCCACGAGGATCTGTCCCGCATCCACGGCGTAGTTGCCATAGAGCATCTTGAGAATGGAGCTCTTGCCGATGCCGGACGGTCCGCCCAGCACGACGCATTCGCCGCTTGCCACGGAGAAGTTGACGTCGTTGACGACCGGCAGCTCAATGCCGTCGCGCAGGTGCATGATGAAGCTCTTGAAGACTTCAGAGACGATGAGGGGAGTGGCCATGTATTTTTATCCTTGTTTACGCATGGTCTTGTCCGAAAGCCGGAGACCATTTTTCGGGACCATGCGTCCCCTTAGACCTGCAGGATCGAAGAAACGAGAAGCTGGGTATAGGGCTCGCGCGGGTCGTCGAGGACGCGATCTGTCAGCCCCTGCTCGATGACGTAGCCGTCCTTCATCACCATCATCCGATGCGATAGCAGACGGGCAACCGCCAGATCGTGGGTGACGATGATGGCCGAAAGGCCGAGGTCGTTGACCAGACCGCGCACCAGATCGAGAAGACGCGCCTGCACCGAGACATCGAGGCCGCCGGTGGGCTCGTCCATGAAGACGAGGCGAGGGCCGGTCACGAGATTGCGCGCAATCTGCAGGCGCTGCCGCATGCCGCCGGAAAAGGCGCGGGGCGCATCGTCGATACGGTCGACGCCGATCTCGACGCGCGATAGCCAGTCGCTGGCCGTGGCCCGGATATTGCCGTAATGGCGGTCGCCGACCGCCATTAGCCTTTCGCCGACATTGGCGCCGGCCGAAACGGTCATGCGCAGACCGTCGGCCGGGTTCTGGTGCACGAAGCCCCAGTCCGTGCGCATCAGGAAGCGGCGTTCCGCCTCGCTCATGTGGTAGAGGTCACGGACCGTACCATCGCGCATCGTGTATTCCACGCTGCCGGCGGTGGGCATCAACCGCGTCGAGATGCAGTTGAGGAGTGTCGTCTTGCCCGAACCGGATTCACCGACGATAGCCAGCACTTCGCCGGGCCAGAGATCGAATGAGACTTCCTTGCAGCCGATCCGCTGGCCGTAGAACTTCGAGACGGCGCTGACTTTGAGAAGAGGTGTGTCGTTCATTCCGCTGCCTCCTGGATCGCCAGTAGTTCGCCCACGTGACCCTGTTCGCGCCGGTCCTCGCAATGATCGGTGTCGGAGCAGACGAACATGCGCCCGCCCTTGTCGTCGAGGATGACCTCGTCGAGGTAGACGTTTTCCGCTCCGCACATCGCACAGGGCTTGTCGAAACGCTGGATCTCGAAGGGGTGGTCCTCGAAATCCAGGCTAACGACCTCGGTGTGCGGCGGGATGGCGTAGATGCGCTTTTCGCGACCGGCGCCGAAGAGCTGCAGTGCCTCCGACATGTGCATTTTGGGATTGTCGAATTTCGGCGTCGGGGAAGGGTCCATGACGTAGCGTCCCGCGACCTTTACCGGATAGGCATAGGTCTTGGAGATCCGGCCGTTATACGCGATGTCCTCGTAGAGCTTCACATGCATGAGGCCGTATTCCTCGAGCGCGTGCATCTTGCGGGTCTCGGTCTCGCGAGGTTCCAGGAAGCGCAGTGGCTCCGGGATAGGGACCTGGTAGACGAGAACCTGGCCTTCCGAGAGTGTCTGTTCGGGAATGCGGTGGCGCGTCTGGATGATGGTCGCGTCCCCCGTGTGGGTGGTGACCGCGACATTGGCGACCTTCTGGAAGAAGGCGCGGATCGATACCGCGTTGGTCGTGTCGTCGGCGCCCTGGTCAATTACCTTCAGGATGTCGTCCGGACCGATGATCGATGCGGTCACCTGAACCCCGCCGGTTCCCCATCCGTACGGCATGGGCATCTCGCGCGAGGCGAAAGGCACCTGGTAGCCGGGAATAGCGATAGCTTTCAGGATCGCGCGGCGGATCATTCGCTTCGTCTGTTCGTCCAGATAGGCGAAGTTGTAGGCCGCCAGGCCGCTGTCGGATGGAACTTCAGGAGACATGGCGTGTTTCTCCCAAGCAAAAGGAGATGATTGTCATGGATACTGGCCTTCTGATCACAATGTTCTTTTCGGTGTTTGCAGTGACCGGCTTTTGCTGCGCCTATTGGTACGGCGAGGCAGGTCGCAAATAATCGGGGTTATTCAGCAGCGTCTTGTACGCTTGCGTTTTCATTGTCCTGCGCGCCTTCGATATCGGCGCGCATCTTCCTCACCAGTCCGAGCTCGGCCTGGAAATCCACGTAATGCGGCAACTTCAGGTGCTCGACGAAGCCGGTCGCCTGCACGTTGTCGGAGTGGGAAATGACGAATTCCTCGTCCTGTGCGGGTGCCTTGATGTCTTCTCCAAGTTCTTCCGCCCGGAGTGCCCGGTCGACGAGAGACATGCTCATCGCTTTTCGTTCACTCTGTCCGAAGACGAGGCCGTAACCGCGGGTGAATTGCGGTGGTGCCTTGGACGAACCCTTGAACTGGTTGACCATCTGGCACTCCGTTACCTGGATACGCCCGAGCGAGACTGAAAAGCCCAGTTCCGGGACATCCATCTCCACCTCGACTTGGCCGATGCGTATTTCGCCGACAAAGGGGTGATTGCGGCCGTAGCCACGCTGGGTGGAGTAACCGAGCGCCAGCAGAAAGCCCTCGTCGCCGCGAGCGAGCGCCTGTAGCCGCAGGTCGCGCGTCATCGGAAATTCCAGGGGCTCACGGGTCAGGTCGCCCGCCAGATGATCGTCCGGCAACACCCCGTCTGCTTCGATGAGGCCCTCGGTGGCGAGGATGTCCGAGACGCGGGTTGTTTCGCCCGCAAGCGGTTCCTTGCGAGAAGCCTCCTCCACAACTTCGTCCGTGAGAAGGGATGGGTCCAGCAGGCGATGCGTGTAGTCGAATGTCGGCCCAAGGACCTGCCCGCCCGGCAAGTCCTTGTAGGTGGCAGAGATCCGTCGTTCGATATTCATCTTGCCGGTATCCACCGGGACCGTGCTGCCGAAGCGCGGCAGCGTCGTACGGTATGCGCGCAGCAGGAAGATCGCCTCGATGAGGTCGCCGCGCGACTGCCGCACGGCAAGTGCCGCAAGGGCGCGATCGTAAAGGGAGGCTTCCGCCATGACCCGGTCAACGGCGAGCGCCAACTGCTCGACGATCTGGTCGATGGTTACCGATGGAAGTGACCTGTCACCGCGGCGCCGGTCCGCAAGCAGCCGGTGTGCGTTGTCGATGGCGGCTTCGCCGCCTTTTACAGCTACGTACATGCCGGTTTCCTCATGCGATGGTGGTTGTGCGGGGCAGGCAGAGCAGCCTGTCACCGGCGGTAAGGATCACGTCCACGCCTCTCGGGAAGAGCCCCCTGTTGTCCGCCCAGAAGCTTAGGAATATGTCCGGAAGACCTGCGACCGTTGCCGTCAGCGGCGTCTTGATCCCCGGTCCGGAGAGCGTCATCGTCTTGCCCGACGTGAAGGACTCGACCTCGATGACGAGCGTCGTCGAGCGGTCCGGATATTCTTGTGTCCCGGCGGAAAAGAGACCCGGCGAGCAAGGCCGCGAGCCAGCAGTCAGAAAGGCGAGCCTGGCCTCGGCCTTTTCGGCGATGATGGTTGCGCCGGTGTGGAAGACGATCCATTCGGCGGCAGCCGATTTCGCGACGGCCGGCTGCAGCCATACGGGCGTGTCGGCATCGCAGAGTGTCAGGGCGATCGCGCCGGCGGCGCGCCCGAGCGGTGTGGGCTGGCCGATATCGATGGAAACGGTCTGCACGGTACCAGGGCGTGCCATCCCGTCCATCAGGAGACGGAAGACGGCTTGTGAATCGTATACGGGTTCATGAAAACCGCCGGAAAGGGCTTGTGCTTGCATGGCCATCAGTCGTCTCCCCGGACCATTGTGAAGAAATCAACGCGGGTGGCTGCGGTCTCTTCCGCCTGTCGCCTGTCGTCTGCAGCAACACGGATTTCAACGGGCATCAGGATTTCGTTCTCGACGAAGGCGCGGGAAGGCTCATCCTGCCACAGAGCGTCGAAGACCGCTGCGAGGCGAACCTTGCTCTTGTCGGTGCCAAGCGCATGAGCATGTCCGGCTGTGCCGGATCCCAGAAGAACCGTGGCACGCGTCACTGTCGCTTCACCGAGATTGAAGGGAGCGCCGCCGCCGCCGATCCGGCCACGGACCATCACCAGGCCCGTTTCCGGCCCACGGACAGGCTTCACCACCGGCTTCTCGGCAAGCGCGTCCCAGGCATCCTGGAGTTCCTGTTTCGTGGCGTGAGCGAGCAGACGGGCAACGCGTTGCCGTTCATTCGTCTCGGCGGCGGATATCGCGGGAGCAGGGATTGTCATTGGCCTCTCTCAAATGTCTATTGATATAGACAACCATACAAGTTACTGTATGAGTAACGGCAGCAAGTGACAAGAGTATGACATGGCGGGGAATTCGACGGTGGTTCAGCGACAGAGCGGAGTGGCATTGTGGCGGCAGATTGCCGATCGTATTCGCGCGTCGATAGCCGCGGGTGAATTCGATGAGACAGGCCGCGTGCCGCCGGAAATCATGCTGGCGACGCAGTTTGGCGTCAACCGGCATACGGTGAGAAGCGCGCTCGCGGCGCTTGCACAGGAAGGTATCGTCAGGGCCGTTCAAGGTGTCGGCACGATGATCGAACGCAAGGATCGGCTGAATTTTCCGATCTCGCGACGGACACGGTTCAATGAGGGGATTGGCGCCCAGGCCCTCGAAACGGAGGGGATTCTTCTGTCATCGACGGTGGAGCCCGCATCTGACGAACTGGCGCGCCGTCTCGGACTGGCGCCCGAGGAAACGGTGATACGACTTGAGACTTTGCGCAAGGCGGATGGACGTGCGGTGTCGCGTGCGACGGCCTGGTTCCCGGCCGAACGCTTTGCGGGGATCGGCCGCGCCTATGGGGAGAGCGGCTCGATCACGGTTGCATTCCGGTCTCTGGGATTGGACGATTACGTGCGGGTGACGACGGAGGTCACCGCTACGCATGCGGATGGCGACGACCTGAGGGATCTGGAGCTTTCGCCCGGTGCGATCCTGCTCGTGACAAGGTCGCTGAATGCCGATCCGGCGGGGGTGCCGGTACAATATGCGGTCAGCCGCTTTGCGGCCGACCGGGTTCAGTTCACCATCGAAAACTGAGAAGCCGCGCGAGCGGCCCTCGGATCAATGAGCGCCGGACATGTCGCCAAGCACTTCTTTCGAGGCGACGGTGGAATCGGCGTTGAGCGTGTAGACCATCGGCACGCCGGTCGCGAGGTTGAGCTTCAGGATCTGTTCCTTCGTCAGGCGGTCGAGTACCATGACGAGCGCGCGCAGCGAATTGCCGTGGGCTGCGACCAGCACCTTCTCGCCCCGCAGGACGCGCGGCAGGATGTCGGTCATATAGTACGGCCACACGCGGGCGCCTGTGTCGCGCAGGCTTTCCCCGCCTGGAGGAGGAACGTCGTAGGAGCGGCGCCAGATATGCACCTGTTCCTCGCCCCACTTGTCGCGGGCGTCGTCCTTGTTAAGGCCGGAAAGGTCGCCGTAGTCACGCTCGTTAAGAGCCTGATCGCGGATCGTTTCGAGGTCAGGCTGGCCAACCTTGTCGAGCACGATCTTCAGAGTGTGCTGCGCGCGCACCAGAACGGAGGTGTAGGCGATGTCGAACTTGATGCCGGTATCGGCGAGCGCCTGGCCGCCGGCTTCGGCTTCCTGGACGCCCAGTTCCGTCAGGCCAGGATCACGCCAGCCGGTGAAGAGATTTTTCAGGTTCCATTCGCTCTGGCCGTGGCGAACAAGGACGAGAGTGCCGCTCATGAAGTCAATTCCTTCGGATGATCAGTGGGAAAGCCCGAGCACGTCGAGCATGTCATAGTGACCGGGCTTCTTGTCGCGGCCCCAAAGGGCAGCGACGACAGCGCCGCGGGCAAAGATGGAACGATCGCGGGCGCTGTGCGACAGGGTGACGAGCTCGCCTTCACCCGCGATGATGACGGAATGATCGCCGACGACGGAACCGCCGCGTAGCGTGGCAAAGCCGATCGTTCCTGCCTCACGCGCGCCGGTATGTCCGTCGCGGACCTTGACCGCATTTGACAGAAGCTCGATCTCGCGTCCCGCGGCCGCGGCCTCGCCGAGAAGCAGGGCGGTACCGGATGGTGCATCGACCTTGTGCTTGTGGTGCATTTCCACGACTTCGATGTCCCAGTTCGCGGCCGGCAGGGCGCGTGCGGCCTGCTCGACAAGGACGCCCAGAAGATTGACGCCGAGGCTCATATTGCCCGACTTGATGACGCGTGCGTGACGGGCGGCTGCCTTGATCTTCTCGTCGTCCGCGGGTGAGCAGCCGGTCGTGCCGATCACGTGGACGATGCGCGCCTGGGCCGCGAGGCCGGCGAAGTTGATCGTGGCGGCAGGGCCGGTGAAATCCAGGACGCCTTCGGCATCGAGAAAGGCCTTGAGCGGGTCTGCTGTCACCGGCACGCCGATCGGCCCGACACCGGCCAGCTCGCCTGCATCCTTGCCGATAAAAGGAGACCCTTCGCGTTCGACTGCCGCATGCAGCACGACGCCATCGGTTTCGTGAAGCACCCGGATCAGGGTCTGCCCCATACGGCCACCTGCGCCTACGACCACGAGTTTCATCGGATTGTCGCTCATGCGGGCATCGGCTCCTTGGTCAGATACCCGGTTCGGGCGCTTGAAGATTGTTGAGGCGAGCGTAAAGACCGTCTTTCTGCCGCGCAAGCGTCTCATGGGTGCCTTCTTCCAGACAGCGGCCTTCGTGCATGACGATGATCTTGTCGGCATTGACGACTGTCGAGAGACGGTGCGCGATGACGACCACGGTTCGACCGCTCATCGCTGTATCGAGTGCCTTCTGGACGGCAGCTTCGGACTCGTTGTCGAGGGCAGACGTCGCCTCGTCGAGAAGAAGTATCGGCGCGTTGCGAACCAGGGCGCGTGCGATCGAAAGCCTCTGCCGCTGCCCGCCCGACAGGGTCACGCCGTTTTCGCCGACCGGCGTCTCGTAGCCGAAGGGTTGAGCGAGGATGAAGTCATGCGCGTAGGCAAGCTTTGCAGCGTCCTCGACTTCAGCGTCCGTCGCTTCCGGCCGGCCGTAGCGGATGTTGTCGCGGATTGTGCCCTCGAACAGGTAGGGTTGCTGAGAGACATAGGCGAGGTGATGCCGTAGCGATGCCTTTGTGACTTCGGTAATATCCTGCCCGTCGATCAGGATGCGCCCGCCGGATGGGTCGTAGAAGCGCGGAATAAGGCTGATGATGGTCGACTTGCCGGCGCCGGAGGGGCCGACCAGCGCGGTTGTCTTGCCGCCTTCCGCCAACAGGTTGACGCCTTTCAGGACAGGCTCACCGCTGGCATAGGAGAAGGTCACGTCCTGCAGTTCTATACGTGCATCCGTGACGACCAGATCCTTGGCGCCGGGCTTGTCACGCTGCTGCGGCTGCATGTCGAGAAGTGCGTAGATCATGCGCGCGTTGACTACGGCGCGCTCCATCTGCACCTGAAGCTTCGCGAGCCTGCGGGCAGGGTCATAGGCGAGCAGGAGGGCGGTCACGAAGGCGAAAAACGCGCCGGGGGGCACGCCGTCATAGATCGAACGGAATGCCGCATAGGCCAGTACGCTGGAAATCGCGAAGCCGGCGAAGGTTTCGGTCAGCGGCGCGGTGCGCTCCGAAAGGCGCGCGATGCGATTGGCGCGCTTTTCCGCCTGACCAATGATGCCTTCCACCTTGCGGGTCAGCTCCTGCTCCATCGTGAAGGCCTTCACGA
>NZ_JAJAWH010000102.1 GCF_020531965.1 Pseudorhizobium xiangyangii
GGCGAAGATGACGAGCGGAGTACCCTCGTCCTTGTACTTCATGGCCGCATCGTAAATCGACATCTCTTCCTTCGACGGGTAGTGGATGGTGTAGCCACCTTCCTTGCCGTTCGGGCCGAGCATGTGATTGCGCAGGCGGATGTTGGCAAACGTGCCGCGCATCATGACTTCATGGTTGCCGCGACGCGTGCCGTACTGGTTGAAGTCGGCGACGCCCACGCCGTTCTCCGTGAGGTAGGCACCCGCCGGGGAAGCAGCCTTGATCGAACCGGCCGGCGAGATGTGGTCGGTGGTGATCTTGTCACCGAAGAGACCAAGAACGCGAGCGCCCTTGATGTCCTTGAGGCCTGAGCCGGTCTTGCCCATGCCGACGAAGTAGGGCGGGTTCTGGACGTAGGTCGACTTGTCGTCCCAGGCGTAGGTCTGGCCCGGAGGAACCTTGACCGCCTGCCAGTTTTCATCGCCCTTGAACACGTCGGCATACTTCGTTTCGTAAAGTTCGCGGGTGACGTATTTCTGGATGAACTCCTGCACTTCATGCGAAGTCGGCCAGATGTCCTTGAGGTAGACAGGGTTGCCGTCCTGGTCTTCGCCGAGCGGTTCGCTGGTGAGGTCCTTCTGCACCGTGCCGGCGAGCGCATAGGCGACCACGAGCGGCGGCGAAGCAAGGTAGTTGGCCTGGACGTCCGGCGAGATGCGGCCTTCGAAGTTGCGGTTGCCCGAAAGCACGCCGGAAACGATGAGGCCCTTGTCGTTGATCGTCTTCGAGATCGGCGCCGGCAGCGGGCCGGAGTTGCCGATGCAGGTCGTGCAGCCAAAGCCGACGAGGTTGAAGCCGATCGCATCCAGCGATTCCTGCAGGCCGGACCTGGCGAGATATTCGCCGACGACCTGGGATCCCGGCGCAAGCGAAGTCTTCACCCACGGCTTGGACTTCAGGCCCTTGGCAACAGCGTTGCGGGCGAGAAGGCCGGCCGCGATCAGCACCGACGGGTTGGACGTGTTGGTGCAGGACGTGATGGCG
>NZ_JAJAWH010000103.1 GCF_020531965.1 Pseudorhizobium xiangyangii
AACAAATACATTGCGCTTGAGTTCTCGAAAGATTGTGAGTTCATGCTGAACCGCGACTTGCGAGGCGTCTGAAGTTAACCGGCGTAGCGCATCTGAGCGAGCACTTTCTTGCGAAAGACTTCGGCCGGAGTTTTGTAGCCAAGGCACTTGCGCGGCGTTGCATTGAGCCGGCCGCAAATTTCGACCAGGTCCGCATCTGTCACGGTCAAAGGATCGACCTCTCTCGAAAGCCATTTCCGGACCCGGCCGTTGGTGTTTTCAACGGTGCCTTTTTGCCACGGGGACTGTGGATCACAGAACCAGGTTTGGGTGCCAATATGCGCCTGCAGATAGGGCCAGTCGGTGAACTCTGTTCCACGGTCGAAAGTAATCGAGCGACGGGCGAGATGGGGCAGGGCTTGCAGGGCACGAACCAGGCCATCCATGACCGGTCGCGACTGTCGATCATTGTTGCGCAGGAAGATCGCGAAGCGGCTGACCCGTTCAACGAGTGATGTCACGTTGGCTTTTCCGAACTTCTTCCGAAACTGGATCAGATCGCATTCCCAATGCCCGAACTGTTTTCGATCGGCGACGATATCTGGGCGGCGCAGGATGTTGAGTTCCGGGCTAAACCGTTGTCCATGCTTGCGTCTTGCATGCCGCGGTCGGCGGCGGGCACGATGCTCCGGCAGATGCCGCCACAGTTTGATTGCATGCCCATCGGCCGAATATGCGAACTTGTAGATCGTCTCGTGACTGACCGAGATCGGATGGCGTTCCAGGCGCAGCGCCCGGCGATCTGCTGCGGCGACCAGCCGTACATGATCCGCTCGATCACCGATTGCCGGACTGCGAGTAGCGCGCCAGCTTCCGTAGCTTCGCACGGCGTTCACAAGCCATGCCATGCGCCGTCACGCAGTAGTAGCCGCTAAGATCGGGAACGACTGCATCAACAAATACATTGCGCTTGAG
>NZ_JAJAWH010000104.1 GCF_020531965.1 Pseudorhizobium xiangyangii
GAACTGCGTGCCGAAGAGATGAGCAATGGTTTCCACGCCTGGTCACGCGCCATCGGAAAGTCCGGCTCCTATTCGCCGAAGGTCACAGGCTACAACAGCCAGGGGTTCAGTACGAATGTCGCAGGCATGCAGATTGGCGGCGACTACTCCACGGAAGGTGTCTTCGTCCAGGGTGACAAGCTCACCGTTGGCCTGTTCGGGGAGTTTGCTCACTCCAGCTTCGACGTCAGCGGCCGCACTGCCCATGGCTCGATCTCCAGCAAGGGCATCGGAGGTTACGCCACCTGGCAGCAGCATGCCCCGACCGGGTCGCAATCCGGTACAGGTCTCTATGTCGATGCCGTGGTCAAGCACGACTGGCTCGACTTCGGGGTGGATGCGAAGTCGGTCACCGGTTTTGATCTCAACAACGGCTACAAAGGCCGGGCGATTTCCGCCTCTGTCGAGACCGGCTACGGCATTGATCTGGGCGACAACCTGATCCTGCAGCCGCAGGCGCAGCTCGTCTATTCGAAGGTTACCGCTGATAGCTTTACCGACAACTATGGCGTTACCGTTTCCGGCCAGGAGTCAGAAAGTCTGCGCGGCCGCCTCGGCCTGCGTTTGGAGAAGACTTTCTTCCTCGACGACGAGGTGGAAGCGGTGGCCCCGCCCGAAACGCGCAACACCGGCAAAGGCGTAAAGAACACGAAGGGCAAGGCATCCGCGCGGGCCCCGCAGCAGCCGAGGAAGAAGAAGTCTGGCCGGTCGGTGACGACGTTTGTCGATGCCAATGTAAAACACGAGTTGAGGGGCAAAGGCGGCTTCACGGCCAACGGCACTTCTGTCGGCAGCGACATGGGTGGAACGACCTTCGACGTCGGGATCGGCGCAACGGCCAAGCTTTCCGACAACGTCAGCCTATATGGCCGTGCCTCCGTCGAGTTCGGCGGCCATACCGA
>NZ_JAJAWH010000105.1 GCF_020531965.1 Pseudorhizobium xiangyangii
TCGACATTTCTCTTCGTCCTAACTCTCGATCGCTTTAGATCAGCACAGTGTGCATCTGCGTCCATCCGATCGATATCTGCACGAGTCACCGGCCGCGCGGCTCGACTACACGGCTTCGGGGTCGCTCCCGATCAGCCGTCATCACCGATGACATATAGCAACCTTCTAACATTTGGCAAGCATATGGATTAAAAGGTACGTTACATATAATTCATTTTCTCGTGGCGTGCATCGACATCGACGTCAGTATGCATGCCAATTCGCCGAGGATATACTCCATCAGGGCGGCCCGGGTTGTCTCGACATCGGCTTCAGCAGGTACCATCTACGGCGACAACTGTGGCGCCAAGCGACCAAAATCATACCGGCTGCTCCTATGTAGACGACCCAGTACGTCATCCATATATACGAAGTATCAAAATGGACTATGGCTTCAACGCAATGCTTACTGATGAAATGATTGAGATCCTAATCCGTGCCGCAAATACGCTGAGGGATAAAGCGGGAACAGATCACGACCCGTCGCTCACACTCACGCCGAAAGGCTATCTGTGGGCTAGCGGTCGTGCTTGTTTATGTGTTCGTCTGTACCATCGCACTTTATTCCGGTTCAGCATTCCTGGCTGAGTTAGAAGTCGACTGCGGGCAATCGTTTAAGTTTCATACGGCGGCTCTAGGAACTTAGAGTGTAGGAGCCCTTCCCGAGTTTAGGATACGCCGTTGCACGGTTCCCGTCCCAACTCCGATCACGTGTCCAACTGTTGAGACGCTGTGCGGATGCCGCAAAGACAGATTAAGCACATTTCTTCCCTTTCGCGGCAACTAACACTTGACCGGGTAGAGGGTCCAAACTTGGAAGCGGGCGCCCCTTTGGGCGCCCGCCATGG
>NZ_JAJAWH010000106.1 GCF_020531965.1 Pseudorhizobium xiangyangii
TCAGCAGTGCCTACGATAGATTAGGGATCAGACAGAAGATCTGTACTCAATACAGGAAATCGTCTATCCAATCGGAAATGTCGGTCCTTCCGTGCGGCGTATCTATTGAAAACGCCTGGTACGTGAATTGCCGATGCAATCCAGATTCTTGTCTGGCGCCTTTGGATAGGCAAGACCTCAAGCAACTTCCGAACTGAGGACCGAAATGATCCCGCAGACTACATCGCTCGCCCGGCGCCAAGAGGCCCCGTATCTTCTTTTCGGCACGTCCCTTTTGGCGTTGCTCAGCGCCTCCCCTGCCATTGCACAAGCGGTGATTGATGGCGCCACTGTCACGGTACCGGGAAGCCAAAGTTCGCCGTGGAACATCGGTGGCACCTTGATTGTGGGCGATGCCGGCAACGGTACGCTGGAAATAGCTAACGGCGGCATCGTGTCAAATACTGGAGCTGGCTGGATTGGCTTTAGCACCGGTAGCACTGGCTTGGTTACGGTAAGCGGCCCTGGATCACAGTGGAGCAACGCGGGCCTGGTCGTGGGCAACAGCGGTACCGGTACTCTGAACATCAGCGGCGCCGGCGTTGTTTCAAGCAGTTCTGGCACCATTGGTCTAAATGGCGGCACCGGGTCTGTCGCCGTCGGCGGCGTCGGATCGCAATGGACCAGCTCTGCCACCCTAACCGTGGGCAGCACTGGCAACGGTACGCTGGCGATCACCGACGGCGGCGTCGTGTCAAATACCAGCGGCACTATTGGCAATGGCACCGGCAGCACAGGCGTGGCGACGGTGAGCGGCGCTGGATCGCAGTGGAACAACTCTGGCTTCCTGAGAGTGGGCCACAATGGCACCGGTACGCTGGCGATCACCGACGGCGGCGTCGTGTCA
>NZ_JAJAWH010000107.1 GCF_020531965.1 Pseudorhizobium xiangyangii
GTTTGCCGGCAGACAACCCGCATTGATTGTCACCACATGCTCAAAGGCGGAAGGCGCGTCATCAAACAACGTGTCACTGGGACAGACTGCCACGCACTTCAACTCTAATACCATAGGAACTGTCTAGTGACGAGTCGCGAGCAGAAAAAGGATCGCTCGCGGCCGAAATCGTCGGGTTCGTCGGGGGCACATATGCCTACCTAGCTAATGTCACAGAAGGACCGTCTAGGCACCCGTTCCAGCCCATTAAGCCCCACTCCACAGGGGAGTGTATCATACGAGGGCTAATGGTATCGTATTCCTTCGTTGATGAACGCCCGAGCAGGCCTCGATGTTGGTGGTGAGAGGTGTCCCGCTCCAGGCTTTGCCAGTCCTGCTGTAACTCGTGCAATCGGAGAGACGCTGATCACGGCACGGTGCCGTGGCGGTCTCCGGCCGAAGTCGACTGGATAGCCTTGCTGGAGTCTGTTAGGACTTCATTGTTATTTACCGCTCCTGATCGCTGCGGTGGCATTCGTCGCTTCAGGCTGTAGGGTCGGACTGACCGGGGTCACACAGCCAGCACACGCCGATCCGCCGGAGATACTCCACGATCTCGCGCTGGAGATGGTCGCGCGGACCTAAATCCGCCAGAATTTGCCTCGCAAACCGGGCCTGCTCGGGCTCGCCCGGTTCCTCCAGGCAGTAACGATGCAACCGCGACTGGATTGAATCCTGCATCGATCAGCCTGCAAACCAGATCCGGGATCCTGCTGGCTATGCATGTCATTCACCAACCGAAACGGTGCCCGGCGCTTCTTTATCGTGACCAGATCATCGGATGTGACGTGCGCCAGCGTTTGTGGCCCTGAGATATTCAGTAGGGTCAGGAGTT
>NZ_JAJAWH010000108.1 GCF_020531965.1 Pseudorhizobium xiangyangii
TGGTTTGATCTGCATCAAACAGATCTGTTTTCTGTGGTTGCTTCGCCGTTCGGCAATCTTCGACGGAATAGAAGTCACCGTCGAGGAGTTTCAGGACGCACTCAAGATCGATCGACGCGAGTGGCCTGAAGGAAGCTGGCGACGAGGCTGCGCGGAAGGTTGCTGAAGGCGGTCAGCAGGCTGGTCAGGAAATAGAGACCAGCGCTGCGTTCCTGAAGATCGCCGGTGTAGACGTGGGGGCGGCGATCATGTCTGCTGCGGAAAAGCTCCATCAGGCAGCGACGAAGCTAAGCAATACACAGGTTGCCGTCGCAACCACTGCGGTCACGTAGGAAGTCCCACAGTCAATGCCGACACAGGGCGGACCAAGCCTCCCTCTGCCGGCAGCCCGGTTGGCGGCGGTCCCTGACGAGTTGCGTCTACAGTGTTGGGCCTTTCAACTGTCGTACATGCCTCTCAATCTCGATCAGCACCGCCAAAAGGCCGCATACGAGGCAAGCCGCTAATAAGCCTCCAAGGGCTCCAACAGCCACCATGATCAGGCCACCACCATTTATTTGGCCGCTTGTGTACCCGAGCAGCGCTCCTGCAGCCACCAGTACGATAGCCAGCAGGTTGTTCACAGCATTCAGGCAGTTAATCAGAACTCGATTCATATTTTCTTCTCGTTGTGGGGGGGAACAGCAGACGGCAGTCATTCTGTCCAGTGCTGCCATTGGACGTTTGAAGCTGGCGAGACCCGGCTGTTTTCGCCTTGGCCTTTCCAGAACGGAAAAGACCGCGGCTTAAGCCGCGGT
>NZ_JAJAWH010000109.1 GCF_020531965.1 Pseudorhizobium xiangyangii
CGCCCGAAAGTGAGGAATAGCCATCGCAGTCCATCCATTGATATTTGGGACAAATTCAATTACCAAAACCTTCGTTGTAATACAACGACTAATTGCGCCTCCTGACCAAAGCGGACTAGTCCGCTTGCCATTCGGACCTTGGCGCAGCAAGCGCCTCTTCCTTCCTGGACTTACATAGCTGAATAGGCTGGCTTTTGTATAGATGGCTTGGCTTAGCCGTTCAGTTCGTCAATTGGTTGGGTAATGATATTGCATTGACTAGTGGCGGTCGCTTTGATTCAATCAGCCTCAGTTGCAATTCAGGAAGAAAACCATGGCACCACGTTCATCCAAATCGATCGCTGACCTTGAAGCCGAGATTTCCAAAATCAGGGACAAGATCAAGGCCCGCAAGGAACAGGGTGTCAGCCGTATCGGCAAACTGGCGATGGAAGCCGGCCTTCATAATCTCGACATTTCCGACGACCAGTTCAGAGAGGCGTTCGCAAAGCTCACCGAGCAATTTCGCAAGTCGGCCACTTAAGCCGATCCAGCGGCTCGAACGAAGACTGATACGCCTTATGCGCGACAAGAGCGCCATCGCCACGGATGACCGTAAACGCGACGCCCGTCAAAAAATCATGCTCGGTGGCCTCGTCATAAAGGCGGGGCTCGGAAAGGCCGATCGCGCCTTTATCCTCGGGCTGCTGATCGAAGGTTCAGACCACCAGCCAGGAACGCCGGAATACGAACGGCTCGTGAAACTGGGCAAGGAAAGATTTCAAACGTGAA
>NZ_JAJAWH010000012.1 GCF_020531965.1 Pseudorhizobium xiangyangii
TCACCCCAACCGAATGTGGAGGGCGGCAATGGCTGAACTTTTCGGGAAAGTGCTGGTGTATTCGCTGAACTGCGATCACCCGGAACATGACAGGGAAGCCTACGCGAAGAAGCGTTTCTCTTCGCCAGAAGGGGATGAGTGGGCCATGCGGGAGCCAACCACCGTTGCCGAGTGCAGACGCTTCGCAAGGCTGGATGGGTGGCAAATCAAAAATGGTCGGGCGATCTGTTCAATGTGCCGAACCCCACCGCCCCAGACGAATGTGCAGGCGGCTGACATTGACCAGCGAGCGTTGGCGGTCGCCGACGACATTGTTCGCCAGATGATGGACAAAGGCGCGCTGCTAGCCGTCCGCGACAATGACGACGAGATGGTTCCCATGGCGCTCGATCGACAGTTCCAGCTAAAGGCCGGCTGGCAAGTTGCCATTGCTGCCGCAATCGAAGCGCCACCCACTCCAGATTTGCATGTGGAGCCGGTAGCGTACCTTCGTCACGGCGAGGAGGCTCCAGTTCGGCAGGTGCCATGGGGCGCAATGTGGATCAGTGACAAGGACGATCCGCGAGCTTTCCCGGTCTTCGCCACACCTCCCGTGCAGCATGCGGCGGGGGAGCAGATTGACTATCCAAAGATCCTATACGTCTGCGAGATATGCGCCGAGAACAACGCGGAGGCATGCGGCAACGATCGGGGCCGTATCAACGTCACCCCCGATGGGCGTTGGCTCTGCGACGATTGCCGGGACGGCGAGGGTGTAGACGTTGGCGAATGCCGGGATGCTCCGAAGCTCTACACCGCTCCCGCCACCAATGTGCCGTGCCGGGACTGCGACGGATATACCTGTGATGATGGTTGCGCATACCCTGACCCATCACCCTCACCGACAACGGCCTCCACGAACGCTTGGCACACTGCCTGTGTCAACATCCTCTGGACGAGCGGCGAGACCTACAAGCTATTCTACAAGATCAAGGAGCTGGCTGAGGCAATCGAGCGTGGTGAAGTTTACCCCGCGACCGAAACGAAATCGGAGCGCACAGATCATGGCTGAGAACAGCAAGATTGAGTGGACCGACCACACCTTTAACCCTTGGATCGGCTGCACAAAAGTCTCACCGGCGTGCGACGGCTGCTATGCTGAGAACCTGATGGCCAACAGATACCGTCGCGTCCAGTGGGGACCCGGCGAGGATCGTCAGCGCACCGGGAAAGCGAACTGGCGCAAGCCAATTACATGGAACAGGGAAGCAGCAGCCTCCGGTCGCCGTCCTTTCGTATTCTGCGCATCACTTGCCGACGTCTTCGACAATGAGGTCGATGACCGCTGGCGCGACGATCTTATGGACCTGATCGAGGCGACACCGAACCTTATCTGGCTCCTGCTGACTAAGCGTATCGGGAACGTCATGAAGATGACCGATCCCTCCCGCGGCCATCGGATGCTCCCACGCAACGCCGCGATCGGCGCCACGATCGCCAACCAGCAGGAATACGACCGCGACCGCATGAAGCTCTGGGAGGTCAAGCAGTCGCTCGAGCCCCTTTTCACGTTCGGTAGTTTTGAGCCCCTGTTAGGCCGCACTATTCTCGACAATTACGCACCGGACTGGATCATCACCGGCGGAGAAACCGACCAGGGACCGCACAAGGCACGCCCGACCGATCCCGATGACTTCCGGTACCTGCGCGACCAGAGCCGATCGCTCGGCCGAGCATTCTTCATGAAGCAGATGACGCGGAAACAACCGATCCCCGCGGATCTCCAAATTCGCCAGTGGCCGGAGGTAGCATGAACCTGGTCGAGGCCAAGGCCCTGTACCCGCAGGCGAAGGAGATCGCCGGCCTGATCAGCGACTGGACAGAGTCCTACAACGTCGATGAAAAGCGCCCGGAGATATGTATTCGCGACACCCTGACCGGCGAAATCGTGCCAATCGCAACGATCATGCCAGAGTGCAGCTACGACGATCGCCGCCTTATGGCGGCGGCGCCACGGCTTCTGACCGCAACCCTCCTGCTCCTTGAGGCGGCATTCGCCGAGATTCGCAAACTGAAGCCAGATGAGGACAAGAAGGATTTCGCCGCCGAGGTGGCGATGAAGTGCAGAGGCGACCGACGGTTTTCAGACTACCTGATGGAGCACCACGGCCTGCAGGACCCATCCAACAGCGAGCGCATCAAAACGCGAGTTCGCTCGATCCTTGCCGTGCAGTCACTGGGCGAACTTAACGAAGACCCCGCCGCAGCCGACCGTTGGCTGAAACTTCGCGGCGATTTCAAAGCATGGCTGAGGAGGAACCGATGAGCGAACACGATCTCCTCACCCCTGCAGAGGCCGCCGGTCAGCTTCGAATTTCGGAACGACAGCTCAGGGACTTGACCGATGATGGCCTTCTGCGCTGGATTAACGTGGGCCGAGGCAAGAAGAGAGCGGCCCGACGGTATGCCCAGCAGGACATCGACGAGTTCAAAGAGAAACAGGCTAAGACAATATGTCGGTCTACAAACGTAGCGGTAAAGAAACCTACTCGTACGATTTCGTCGTCGGGCACCGTCGATTTTCTGGCGATACTGGCGCAACGAAAAAGCGAGACGCAAAAAGCTTCGAAGACAACCAGCGGCAGATAGCCAAAGCAACAGTTGCCGCCGAATCTGCACTTCAGGCAGACACGATGACATTCGAAATCGCCGCCCTGCGCTGGTATCACGAGGTCGGCCAGCATCATAAGAACTTTGAGACCACGCTGAAGGTTTTGGAATGGCTGCGGCAGAATGTTGGCGCCGGAACGGATCTTCGCGATATCGACGACGCCACAGTTGCGCGCCTAGTCGCAAGGCGGCGCGGTGAACGCGTGCGCCGGAAGCATAAGGACGGAAAGTTCCACGAAGGAAACCTTGTGAGTTCCGCGACCGTCAACCGGTCCTGCACCCAGCCACTTCGAGAGATCATCCTGAGAGCCAAGAACGTCTGGAAGGTTTCTGTCGGTGACATCACATTCGGAAAGCACCTGCTGAAGGAGCAAAAAGAGCGCGTCCGCGAGGCCTCAGTCGAGGAGGAAAGCGCAATTATGAATGCGCTTGGTCGTGGCTACGAGGACGCCGTTCGCTTTGCTTTTCTCAACGGCTGCAGGCGCATGGAAATCCTTGGCCTCGAATGGCAGCACGTAGATTTCTTCTCGCGCCGCTTCACTGTTACGGGAAAAGGTGGCCACTCGCGGACGATCCCCATGTCACAAGAGACCTTCGATTTACTGTGGGCACAGAAGGACAACCATCCCGTCAGGGTCTTCACCTTCGAAGCAGCCAGGGCCAACAAAAAGCTGAAGCTGTCCCGTGGGAAGCGCTACCCCCTGACGGAGAGCGGATTGAAGAGTGCGATGCGGAGAGCGGTTCCGGCTGCCGGCGTTTCGAATTTTCGCTTCCATGATACGCGCCACACCGCAGCGACCCGTGTCCTGCGGAAGTCTAACCTGCGCGTTGCGCAGCGGCTTCTCGGCCATGCTGATATCGCTACGACGACCAAGTATGCCCACGCGCAGGATGACGACCTGAGAGCGGCGCTAGAGGCGACATCAAGTCCCACCAGAAATCCCACCAACGGGACCGACGAGGAAGCCAAGACTATGGAAGGAAAGAGAAATTAGGCTTGAGGGGATCGTTCCCCCAGTCAAGTGCGCTACCGGGCTGCGCTACGCCCCGACCTGCTCAATGAGCATGATTTCCCTAGTCTTTCGGCCGTTCAGGTGCAAGGGAAAAAACGGCATGGTTCGCAAAAAGGATCCTCAGCGGGCGGAAAGAGGCAGCGTTGGTGGGAAAGGTCATGCGAAATCCCTGCGGCATGCTGCACTGCCCTTCCAGATATCGACGCGGTTTGCACACCGCGCCGAGGCCACGCAAAAAAACATAGTCAATGTCAGGTTTACCACGGCGTGTAACAGGCCACGTTGAACGGGGTGACTTTGCTAGTAAGCGGCATCGATCGTATGAAACGATCATGGAGGCGAGCTCGATGAATGAGCCATTAGAAGATTGGATCGCTTTGGCGTCTGTGGCTCGAAGCTATCGGCGCAAGTTTGATCTGGCCCGCTATATCGATTCTCGCTCGGAGAACCCGGCTCTGACGGCGGCTGCCGCACGGGTTCTGGACAGCCTGGCGGAGGTCATCGATTCTCCCATCGCGGATGCTGCCGTCCTGAAGCGCGCAAATGGCGCATTTTTCATCCTTCGGAGGGTGCTGAACGCCGCATCCAAGACAAGGACGCCGGTTGCATACCCGTCTGCTATCGACCCACCACAGGCGCGCATGTTACGCAACGCGAAGGCCGTCCAGGCCAGCTTCCCTCGCAAGGACGAGCAATTCCCGCACCCCCGCGCCGCCGCGCTTCTGTCACCCATTGCCGTGCGGCCGTGCATGCAGGCAGAGAACGATTCTCCGTTTCGCGAACTGGACCTCCAACGACATCCACTGATCCGCCTTCGATCCCACCCGTCTTAGTGGCACATCGATTCTATACGCAGTTTTACTTGGGGAACGTGACAGGCGGGCAGGACTGAGCGGCAGCTGCCAAGCGAACAAACGAAATGCCGTCATCCTGCGTTGTTCAGGTGCCGGGTTCGCAAACGGGGATCGGGCGGCGTCCGTGCGCCTGCCCGCCGGAAAGCAAGATTAAGTGAAGTTCAGGCAAAGCCGGGCGGCTGGTGATCCATCGTGCGGGCCAGCGAATAGTCTCGGGCGTAGGACTCGCGGAAATTCCTGTCGCGCTCGTTGGCCAGTTCCTTCGCGGCAAGAACCGGGTACAGGCCATCTGGATAGGTGCCGGTCGCAAGCTGGTTGTCGCTAGTGAAATAGGAACCGAAAATCTTCAAGATCATAACCCGAGCCTCCATTTGCGCACCGCATGAACGATGCGTCTGCCCCACAGGTTCCCAGTCTACAAAGACTTTGTTTACGAAGTTTTACATTAAATTCTAATCGAATTGTAAATCCGTTGACACGCGCCTGCAATTGGCGTGTGGGCACAAAAAAGGCCGGGCGAACCCGGCCTTTGGATGGATCTCCCTATCAAAAGGGAGAATAGCACTGGCGACGTGGCCCGTTGTAGGGCTGGAACGTGTTGTCGAATGCCCGATAGGAACGGTACTGCGAGTAGCACCAGTTCACGTGATCGTTGCCGCCGCCGCCGCGATAGTAGCGAGGCTGCTGTGAGGCGATCGCGCCGCCGATGATGGCACCTGCGGCCAGACCGCCGATGATCGCGCCCGCGTTGTTGTTGCGGTGGCGGTAGTGGCGGCGATGGCTATAGCGCCGGTCATCACGCCAATGACGGCCTCGATCCCCGCGCCAGTCACGGTCGCGACCACCGCGCCAATGGCGGTTGTCATGACGGCTCCAGCGTGGATGACCGTCCCGCACCTGCTGCACGTCAGGCATCTGGGTCTGAACCTTGGGAGCCACGACCGAGGGGAATGCCTGCGCAGGCGCAACGCCCGAAATGGCTGTGACCAGTGATATAAGAATAATTGCGAGTCTATTCATGCTTCCTCACCTGTTCTCGCGTCCCTTGCTGCGCTCATAGTCGAGCCTCCCGCCTGAACGAGAGGTGAACATGGAGCTGACGTTATTGTGAGGTGATCGGTTAGCGGACCTGATCCAGCAGGCGCTTGCATTCCAGAAGATCGAACAACGCTTCCTGCAGCAAGGCGCGATCCTCCTTGCCGACGCTGCCCTTGCCCACGGAAACTTCCGATCCATCGTCATCGCCACTGGAGCCGAAGCCGAAGAAACGGCCGCTCGGCTTGGTCTTCGGCCGCCCGACGATCTGATCGTCCTCGGCATGAGCGACCTTGGGTTCCGCCTGCTTCTCGCTGCTGGCCGCCATGATCGCGTCCATCGTGGCGAGATCACCGGACGCGATAGCGGCGACAAACTTGTTGCCGTTCGTCTTCAGAAGCTTCTGTACGCCCTTGATGGTATAACCGTGATCGTAAAGGAGGTGCCTTATGCCCTTCAGCAGGTCGACGTCATCGGGGCGATAGTAGCGGCGTCCGCCCCCTCGCTTCATCGGCTTTATCTGCGGGAAGCGTGTCTCCCAGAACCGCAGCACATGCTGCGGCAGGTCCAGGTCTTCGGCGACCTCGCTGATGGTGCGGAAAGCGTCGGGGCTTTTGTCCACGTCAGTCTCCAAGATGCAAGGACGGCGCTCGCGAGCGAGCTGCCGCTTGCCACAGGGAACATCACGAATCGTGAATATTTCAGCGCTTTAAAGGTGGAAATTCAAGTATGCACGCAGGAATTACACAGGCAAATGCATCAGGCTGCCGGCGCGGCGGGCTTCTGCTTCAGCTTTCGCGTGTTGTGAGCACGAAGAATACGCTGCTTGAGCACGTTCGAGGCCTTGAAGGTCATGACACGACGCGGGGAGATCGGCACCTCCTCGCCCGTCTTCGGATTTCGTCCGATACGCTCGTTCTTGGCGCGAACCTGGAATGTGGCGAAGGAAGAAAGCTTCACCATTTCCCCGCGAACGATGGCGTTGCAGATCTCGTCGATGATCGTTTCCACCAGCTCGGCAGACTCGGTTCGTGAAAGCCCGACCTTGCGAAATACCGATTCCGCCAGATCTGCCCGTGTCACTGTCTTTCCGGCCATGATCCCCGCCCAGTTAACTGATGTTCTGAAAGCTGGGGCAAGATTATTTTGGTTGAGCGTCAGGGTCAAGCTCTACTGTAAAATCAGCAGCTTCCGAGCCTGTCCTGAAACAATCCGGCGCTATCTGCGGTATCAGACTACCAGCGAACCAGAAGAGCACCCCAGGTGAAACCGCCGCCCATGGCTTCCAGCATCACAAGGTCCCCCTTCTTGATGCGGCCGTCGTCCAGCGCCACGGACAGGGCCAGCGGAATGGAAGCTGCCGACGTGTTGCCATGGAGATCGACGGTGACCACCACCTTCTCGGTCGGGATTCCCAGCTTTTTGGCGGAACCGTCGATGATGCGACGGTTGGCCTGGTGGGGCACCAGCCAGTCGAGATCGTCGGCCGTCGTGCCGGTGGCATCGAACGCTGCCTCGATCACGTCGGTGATCATGCCCACCGCATGCTTGAAGACCTCGCGGCCTTCCATGCGAAGATGGCCGACCGTACCGGTGGTCGAGGGTCCGCCGTCCACATAGAGCTTTTCCTTGTGGGAGCCGTCGGAACGCAGATGCGCCGTCAGCACGCCGCGATCGGAAACAGTCCCCTCGCCCTCAGCCGCCTCCAGTATGAGTGCGCCTGCGCCATCGCCGAACAGCACGCAGGTGGTGCGGTCCTTCCAGTCGAGGATGCGGGAGAAGGTCTCTGCGCCGATGACCAGAACGCGCTTGGCCATGCCGCCGCGAATATACATGTCCGCCGTTGCCATAGCGAAGACGAAGCCGGAACAGACCGCCTGCATGTCGAAGGCGAAGCCATGCTTCATGCCAAGCCGGTTCTGGATGTTGACCGCAGTGGCGGGAAAGGTGTTGTCCGGTGTCGAGGTGGCGACCAGCACCATGTCGATGTCGTCCGGCGTCAGGCCTGCCTTCGCGAGAGCAGCGCGTGCAGCCTCTTCACCAAGCGACGCCGTCGTCTCGCCCTCGCCGGCAATGTAGCGCTGTCGAATGCCGGTCCGCTGGACGATCCACTCGTCCGACGTCTCGACAATGCCTTCCAACTCGCGGTTGGCTACCGCGCGCTTGGGGAGCGCTGCCCCGTAACCGCGAACCACTGAACGGATCATGCTAATCACATCCTGTCGTCATGCCGCCTCTGGGTCAGCAGGCGGCTGACGTCGGGCATGATAAATTCTCAAATCTTCGGCGATCTTTTCTGTCAGCCCGTTGTGGGCCATGTCATAGCCGACATCGATCGCCGCTGCGAAACCCTCGGCATCGGTGCTACCATGGCTCTTGATGACAATCCCGTTCAGCCCGAGAAATACACCGCCATTCACCTTGCGTGGGTCCATCTTCTCGCGCAGGCGATCGAAAGCGCTCTTGGCAAAGAGATAGCCGATCTTGGCGAGGAGCGTCCGCGACATCGCTTCACGCAGAAGCTGGGCCATCTGACGGGCGGTTCCCTCGGCGGCCTTCAGTGCAATATTGCCGGTGAAGCCTTCGGTAACGACCACGTCAACCGTGCCCTTGCCGATATCGTCGCCTTCGACGAAGCCGTGATAGTGGATCGTTCCCAGATTGGCCTCGCGGATCAGGCGACCCGCTTCCTTGACGTCCTCCTGGCCCTTCACCTCCTCGACGCCGACATTGAGGAGGCCGACAGTCGGCCGCTCCGCGTCGAAGAGAGCACGCGCCATGGCACCGCCCATGAGGGCGAAATCCATCAACTGCTGCGCATCCGCTCCGATAGTCGCGCCGACGTCGAGAACGATCGATTCGCCCTTGAGGGTGGGCCAGATGGCTGCAATCGCGGGCCGCTCGATATGGGCCATGGTGCGCAGGCAGAACTTGGCCATCGCCATCAACGCGCCGGTGTTGCCAGCCGATACGGCGACATCCGCCTCACCCAGCTTTACCGCTTCGATGGAGCGCCACATCGTCGAGACGTAACGGCCCCGGCGCAGGGCAGCACTCGGCTTTTCATCCATTCCGACCGCAAGTTCGCAGTCGTGAAAGACCGAACGCTCGCGCAGTTTCGGAAATCTCTGGAGAATGGGCTCGCACTCGGCCTTCAAGCCATACAGAATAAAGCTGACGTCGGGATGCCGTTCCAATGCCTTTGCTGCACCGGCGATGGTGACTTCGGGTCCGAAGTCGCCCCCCATGACATCAAGAGAAATTCTGATCACGCGTCGTTGATCCTTATGCTCGCCGTCGGCGAAATCGATGCCAAAATAATGGTTCCGCCGGTGCTTACAACCCAATCGCGGCGATTTCCATCCTAGTCTTTCTTTTTCCAGTCCTTCAGAACCGCAAAAGGTGACGGCTTTGGGGCATCGGTGGAATCATCGCTCTCAATGCGGTCGGCAAATTCCGCGCTTTCGGCGCGTGGATAGGGGTCGATCGCAAGTGCCGCCATTTCGGCGACCAGCTCACCGGCATCGATCGTATCACCGGTGAATGTTTCCGGCAGATCCGGACCTTCCGGATCAAGCACCATCTCCGCCGTTTCGCTCAGCACCACGCGTGCAAGCTTCGAGCCATCGGGCACGAACAGCTGCTCGAATGTCTCGTCGATCCTCGACGTCACCGGCTCGAGCGTCACCACGCAGGCCTGCACGATCTCCGCCTCGACCCGTCCCCGGACACGCACGCCATCCTTTTTCCAGCGGGCGATCTGCAAGTCTGCGCTCAGCGAACGAACGACCTCCACTTCCCAGAGCTTTGCCAGCCCCACCAGTTCGGTGGGGCTCGCCTCGAGGTGGACCGCGACTGCGTTGGCCGACACATGCCCGACACGAACGGGATATGAAAAGGGAGGCGTGTCGCCTCTACCATGTTCTTGATTCATCGAAACCTCACTTCGTTGGGGACGGCATGATGGCCGAACCTCGAGCAATGTCTTCCTCGGAGAGTGAAGACAACGCTGCTTCTGCACCGACCATCCAGTCGGCAAGGCCCAGCATCGACGGCGCATCGCCAGTCTCGGGGTGGATATTGCGTGCCAGCCCCTGCGCCAGGGTTTCGCGGTCGACAGCGTCGAGAGCCAAGGCGTAGCTTTCCAGACGTCCGTAGAACATGCCAGCAAGCTTCTTCATGCGCTTCGGCACGCCTTGATCGCCGATCCCCAGTTCGCGAATGGAATGATCGATGTCCTGGAAAAAGGCATCGATGATTTCCTGCGCGATTTCCTGCCCGCTGACATTCGACTTGGCGGTTCGGCGGAAGAACAGGATCATGACGATCGACAACATCTCGAAACGCCCCATGACTGTGTCAGGCACGCCGAGATCGGTATAGAAGAAAGGATCGCGCGCCGCCGATGTCAAGGCGGCGTACTGGCGATCGACAATCGGCTGGTTTTGTTTTTTCTTTCGGAACAGGCCGAAGACCATAAGAATTCTCGCAGTTGTTCTCCATGTGTTGCATGGAAGCGAAAGCTGGTTTACCGAAGCAGGCACGAATTGCAACGTCGTTGCGCATATCTTCATCAGCGGCCGCAGGCTGCGTGGTTTTCCAGGCAAGGTGATCGCCTCTCCCCGGAATAGCCACAATGATATGGACTGCAGGTGACGGCGAAGGCCGCAAATCGAATGTTTCGGGAAGCCTTTCAAAGGCGAGTGTTAAGGTCTGAAATGAAGTTCTTGAGCAGAACCGCAGTCGCGGTCATCATCGCATCGACCGCAATCACTGGCTGCACATCCATGGACATCGGCCAAACGATGTACAACGGCTACGTGCTTGACGAGGAATCGCTGGCGCTGATCCCGGTCGGATCGAGCCGCGAGCAGGTGTTGCTGACCATGGGCACGCCTTCGACCACCGCAACCTTCGATTCCGAGGTTCTCTATTATATCTCCCAGAAGCGAGAGCGGCCGGTGGCCTTCATGAAGCCGCGACTGGTCGAGCAGACTGTCCTTGCGATCTACTTCGACAAGGACGGCGTCGTGGAGCGCAAGGCGCACTACACGCTTCAGGACGGCAAGGTCTTCGACACGATTTCGCGCACGACGCCGACCGGCGGCAGCGACCTCACCTTCCTTCAGCAGTTGCTGTCGGGTGGCGGAGCAGGCGGTGCCAATGCCGCAAGAAGCATTTTCCAGAACATGGGCGCCAACTAAACCTCGGCGAACGTTCGAAACGAAAAGGCCCGCGAGACGATGTCTCGCGGGCCTTTTTCTTGTTTACCTGGTGGCTTAGCCTGCCAGCACCGCCAGCAGCAGCAAGGCGACGATGTTGGTGATCTTGATGGCCGGATTGACGGCAGGACCCGCCGTATCCTTGTAGGGATCGCCGACGGTATCGCCGGTCACCGAGGCCTTGTGGGCCTCCGAGCCCTTCATGTGCCGTGTGCCGTCCTTGTCGACGAAGCCGTCTTCAAAGCTCTTCTTGGCATTGTCCCAGGCACCGCCGCCCGATGTCATCGAGATAGCCACGAACAGGCCGTTGACGATGACGCCCAGTAGCGATGCTCCCAGTGCTGCAAAGGCAGAAGCCTTCGATCCGGAGATTGCAAGGACACCGAAGTAGACGACGATTGGGGCCAGGACCGGAAGGAGCGAGGGGATGATCATCTCGCGGATGGCGGCACGGGTCAGAATATCGACGGCGCGGCCATAGTCCGGCCGTTCGGTGCCTTCCATGATGCCGGGCTTCTCGCGGAACTGACGACGGACCTCCTCGACGATCGAGCCGGCCGCCTTGCCTACGGCGGTCATCGCGATGCCGCCGAACAGATACGGAATGAGCCCGCCGAAGATCAGGCCGGCCACGACGTACGGATTGGACAGGCTGAAGGAGATGTCGCCGATGCCTTCAAAATACGGGTACTGGGCAGGGTTGGCGGCAAAGTACTGCAGGTCGTTCGCGTAGGCTGCGAACAGGACGAGTGCACCGAGGCCGGCCGAACCAATGGCATAGCCCTTGGTCACCGCCTTGGTCGTGTTGCCGACGGCATCCAGAGCATCGGTGGACTTGCGCACCTCGGGCGGCAGGCCGGCCATTTCCGCGATACCGCCGGCATTGTCCGTTACCGGCCCGAAGGCGTCGAGTGCGACGATCATGCCCGCGAGGCCAAGCATGGCGGTAACCGCGATGCCGGTGCCGAACAGGCCACCGAACTGGTAGGTGGCGATGATGCCGGCAACGATGACGATTGCCGGAAGGGCAGTCGATTCCAGGGAAACAGCAAGGCCCTGAATGACGTTCGTGCCATGCCCCGTAACCGAGGCCTGGGCGATAGAATTGACCGGACGCTTGTTGGTGCCCGTGTAATATTCGGTGATGACCACGATCAGCGCGGTTACCACGAGCCCGAGAATGCCGCAGATGAACAGGTTACCGCCGGTGATCTCCTGGCCGGCCACCGTGCCGATCGTGCCCCAGCCCACAGTCAGCGAGGTTGCTGCTGCCAGACCTATGATCGACAGAAGGCCGGTGACGATCAGGCCCTTGTAGAGAGCACCCATGATCGAGCCGTTTGCGCCAAGCTTGACGAAGAAGGTGCCGATGATGGAGGTGATGATGCAGACGCCGCAGATGGCCAGCGGATAGATCATCGCGCTTTCAAGCACCGGCGCACCGGCGAAGAAGATCGCAGCGAGTACCATCGTCGCGACGACCGAGACTGCATAGGTTTCGAAAAGGTCTGCCGCCATGCCGGCGCAATCGCCGACATTGTCTCCGACGTTGTCGGCAATGGTGGCCGGGTTGCGAGGATCGTCCTCCGGAATACCGGCTTCCACCTTGCCGACAAGGTCACCGCCGACATCGGCGCCCTTGGTGAAGATACCGCCGCCGAGACGGGCGAAGATCGAAATCAGGGAGGCGCCAAAGCCGAGGGCAACGAGCGAATCGATCACGTCGCGCGAACCGCTTTCGTGCCCAAGGGCCGCGGTCAGTATCCAGTAGTAGATGGAGACGCCGAGAAGCGCGAGCCCAGCGACCAGCATGCCGGTAATCGCGCCGGACTTGAAGGCGATGTCGAGGCCTGCCGCCAGGCTCTGCGAAGCCGCCTGTGCCGTGCGCACGTTGGCGCGGACGGAGACGTGCATGCCGATGAAGCCGGCCAAGCCCGAGAGCACTGCACCGATGATGAAGCCGATGGCCGCCGTTCCGGACAGTAGAAGCCAGGTCAGAATGGTCACCACCACACCGACAATGGCAATGGTCAGGTATTGGCGGGCCAAGTAGGCCTGAGCCCCTTCACGGATATAGCCTGCGATTTCCTGCATACGGGCATTGCCCTGATCAGCGGCAAGTACGCTTCGCGTCGCCCATGCGGCATACGCGACCGACAACAGGCCGCACAGGATCACACCGAAAATAACGGTCATTTCGCTTCTTCCTCTCCCTTTCGCCGACGAGGTCCCCTCGGCAGCATTAAGCAGCAACCACCTCCCCTCCCAAGGAAACCAAGGGTTGCCATGCGGAGGGAGATTGCCCGTGAGGAGGAGGCTGCGTCAAGTCCCAGAATACCGGAGGGTCAGGGGGCTTTTGTCGCAGCCTTATTGCGCATCAGGAGGAGGATGAGGATGAGGCAGACGATCGTCACCGGCCAGATGGCGAGGTTGATCGCCGACCAGCCCCAGGCCGTGAACACCTTGCCGGAGGAAAAGGATGAGAGCGCCACGGTGCCGAAAAGGATGATGTCGTGGAAGCCCTGCACCTTGTCGGCCTCATGCGGCCGATAGCTGGAAGCGATGATTGCGGTGGAACCGATAAAGCCGAAGTTCCAGCCGATGCCGAGGAGCACGAGCGCACCCCAGAAATTCCAGAGCTCGATGCCCATATGCGCGACGACGGCGCAGGCCATGAGAATCACAAGCCCGGCGGCGACCACTTTCTCCGTGCCGAAGCGGGAGATCAGCATGCCGGTGAAGAAGCTCGGAGCGAACATGGCAAGCACGTGCCACTGGATTCCGAGCGTCGCGAGTTCCGTGGAGAAACCGCAGCCGATGACCATGGCGAGCGGCGCGCCGGTCATCATGAAGGTCATCAGTGCAAACGAACCGATGCCGCAGATCATGCCGGTGAGAAAGCGCTGTGTCAGCACGATCTCCTTGAGCGGGCGTACGGGCAGGTCTCCGGCGGACTTGATGCTGGCCTCCGGAAGCTTCAACGCCGAGAGAACGAGGACGGCAATGAGGCAGAGGGGAATCACCGTGATGAAGGCGCCCGCGAACATCACAGGAGCGAACAGGTCCTTGGCCCAGATCGCCAGTTGCGGCCCAAGGATCGCGGAGACGATCCCGGCGGCCAGGATCCAGGAAATGGCGCGGGGCTTGTAGAAGGTCGGCGACGCGTCGGCAGCTGCAAAGCGTATCTTCTGGGTGAAGCCGCCCGAAATTCCGATCAGCAGCAGGCCGAACGCGAAAAGCCAGAAATCGGAGCGGAACAAGGCGACCGCTGCGACCGCCGCCCCGGTGGCGCCCATGAACGCACCGAGGATAAAGCCCACCTGACGACCGAGAAAGCGGGACGCGATGGCAACCGCCACGGCACCGAACGCGACACCCAGATTGAAACCGGTCAGTGGTGCCGTGGCGAGCGACTTGTCCTCGCCCAGCATCTGGTAGCCGGCGAGCGCGCCAAGAGAGAAGACGAGAGGTGGTGCCGATCCGAGGATCGCCTGCACCGTGGAGAGGAGGAAGACATTTCGCTTGGCGGATTTCAGCTGTGCCTGCAAGCCGTCAACACTTCCCTCCATGGTCGTCCATTCCCTATCTGGCAGTTGGCCCGCGAACCTGCTTGGCGATCCGATCGAGAACCGCGTTGACGATCTTCGGCTCCTCGCCCTCGAAGAAGGCCTGGGCAATCTCGACATATTCGGTGACGATGACCGGGATCGGAACATCCTTGCGCTCGAGAATTTCGAACGTGCCGGCGCGCAGGATGGCGCGCAACGTCGAATCGAGACGCGACAGCGGCCAGTCGTTCTGCAGAGCGGACCGGACGACCGGATCGATTTTCACCTGGTCGCGCACGACGCCGGACACGATAGACCGGAACCAGGAAGCATCGGCCTTGAGATAGGTGTCGCCGTCCAGCTCCTGGCCGAGGCGATGCGCCTCGTATTCGGCGACAACTTCCAGGACGCCGGCACCGCCAACATCCATCTGGTAAAGTGCCTGAACCGCGGCAAGCCTTGCGGCGCCACGCTGATTGGCAGGTTTCACCGCCGGCTTTTCTTCATTCGTCATTGGATCAACCATTCAGCTTTTCGCGAAGCGCGATCATGGCCAGCGCAGCGCGTGCGGCAAAGCCGCCTTTGTCCTTGTCGGAGCGGCGGACCCGTGCCCATGCCTGCTCGTCGTTTTCAACCGTCATGATGCCGTTGCCGATCGCAAGCGATTCCGAGACCGCGAGGTCCATCAGCGCACGTGAAGATTCGTTGGCGACGATATCGAAGTGATATGTCTCGCCACGAATGACCATGCCAAGCGCGACGAAACCATCATATTCCCGCCCATCGTTTTCGCCCGCGTCGAGCGCCATCGCGATCGCAGCCGGCACTTCCAGCGCGCCGGGCACGGTCACGACGTCATAGGTCGCGCCAGCTTCCTTCAGCGCATGCGTAGCTCCGTCGAGAAGCGCATCCGCCATGTCGTCATAGAAGCGGGCTTCCACGATCAGAAGATGAGGCTTTGACATATCTGACATGACGGCTTCCTAAGGAAAAATCGGCGCAACGGGATGGCGCGGGTCAAACCACGGCATCGTCAGGAAGGCAAGCGTTTTTAGCCATAGCAGCCCTGCGCCAGCGACGCATCAGCGGGTCGTCCCGCGCTTTCGGGGATGACGCATGGCAACATGTTACCTTAGCAAGGCTCCTGCTATTTCCGCACTATCAACGCCGGATCGTCAAGCGCCGGGTTGTAAAACAGCGAGAGCGTCAGACTTTGTGCGATGCGAGCCGCCGTTGCCATGAACCAATCCCTCGCCGCCTTACTCGGCGCGATATCGTCTAGCGTGGCGGCAAACAGCTCGAGCCATTTCGCGAAAAGCTCCGGTGTGAGATTGGCCACGCCGGTATGCGCCTGGACAGGTTTTCCGCCATAGGCACCGCTGCGCAGAGCCACTGAGGACCAGAAGCTCTTCATCTTCACCAGATGGTCCGGCCAGCGCCCGGAAAGGCGCGCATCGAAGACAGGTCCCAGTTCGGGGTGCGCCAATACGCGGCCGTAGAACGTATCGACGAGCTCCCCGATAAAGGTCTCGTTGATGCCGATTGCATTCATGTCTGCTTCTACGCGTTGGCGTGCTGCCGCCATGTGGATCGACCGATCACTATTGTGCATTCTGAACTCCGTTGGCGCCCCTGGTATCCGACAGACAAGGCCCCGCCTCACTTCCGGGTAAAATTCTCCCGGGTGCCATCTTCATCGGTAATGGCACGAATGACCCGTGCCGGATTCCCTCCGACGACGACAGCGGGCGGTACGTCGCGCGTCACGACTGCTCCTGCGCCGATGACGGCCCTCTCACCAATGGTCACGCCGGGCATTATAGACACACCGCCCCCAATCCAAACACTGTCACCGATCGTTATCGGCAAAGCATACTCAAGCCCTGCGTTTCGACGCTCCGCATCCAGCGGGTGCCCGGCGGTATAGATTCCGACATTGGGAGCGATGAAGACGTTATTCCCGACCGTGACCTTTGCTCCGTCGAGGATAGTGAGATTTGTGTTGGCATAGAAGTTGTCGCCAATCTCAATGTTGAAGCCATAATCGCAATGGAACGGTCCCTCGATTACAAAGCTCTCGCCTATCCGGCCAAGCAGGCCCTTGATCAACTCCGCATGTTCGGACCCGGCGTCGGGCGACAGCGCATTCAGGCGGTGCAGGACGCGTTTGGTTGCCCTGCGCATATCCAGGACAGCAGGATCATAATTCGCATCATAAAGCAGTCCTTGAGCAGCCTTCTCAAGTTCTTCCATTGATCACCTTCATCGTCGGAGAGTTTGAAGCACTGCCGGGTTTGCAGACAATCGGGGCCATATTGGGCCAGATAAGATGGTTTTTTACCCGCAGTTTCTGCTTCTGGCCGAACCAGAAGGTGCCTCACCTCTCGTTTTCGCAGTGTCCGCAACATGGGCGGCACACCTTCTGCCTTGTTCGCGTCTATTTCCCTGCCCCAGGAAACTCAGCCAGACGGGCGGCGTAGCGTGCCATTGTGTCGACCTCGAAGTTGACGAAATCGCCCGGCTTGCGATCGCCCCAGGTGGTGACGGCGAGCGTGTGGCGGATCAGGAGGATGTCGAAATCGGTGCCGTCCACGGCGTTGACTGTGAGCGACGTGCCGTCGAGGCAGATCGAGCCCTTCGGCGCGACGAAACGGGCAAACTCTTCCGGTGCCCGCAAGCGAATGCGGACTGCCTCGCCTTCCGACTCGACCGACAGGATCTCCGCCTTGCCGTCCACATGGCCCGAGACGATGTGACCGCCGAGTTCATCGCCAATCTTCAGCGCCCGCTCCAGATTGATGCGCGTGCCTTCCTGCCAGCCGGCGATCGTCGTCAACCGCAGGGCTTCTTCCCAGGCCTCGACCTCGAACCAGCGCTCATTGCTGGTGTCGCCCGGCAGGCCCGTAACCGTGAGGCAGACGCCGCCGTGGGCAATCGACGCTCCCATGTCGATGGTCTTCGGATCGTAACTGGTGGCAATGCGCAGCTTCACGCCCTCGTCCATCGGCGAAACCTTCGACACGGCGCCAACGTCGGTGACGATACCAGTGAACATCAGGAAGACCTTTCGTATTCATAATAACGGTCGGTAGCGAAGGTGCCGCTACGGACCAGGCTGAAACCATCCGGAATATCGGAGTGGACGACAGGCGATTCAATGCCAGCTTCGCCGATGACGACATCGCTCTCGAAGAGGAGGATGCGATCAACCAGTCCGGCATCGAGGAAGTTGCGAGCAACGCCTGCGCCGCCCTCGACCAGTAGCGACGAGAGACCACGGGCGGCAAGCGCATTCAGGAGTGTGTGGAGGTTTTCGGCCTCGAGAACTTCGACGCCGGCCTCTTGCAGTTGCTCCTGCCGCTGGGGCCCCGAGGGGGATATAGTAACGTTCAGGACAGGCACGTGCCGCGCTGTGCTGGCAAGCTTGGATGTCGGCGGCAGGTCCAGCCCACGGTCCAGTACGATCCGGACGGGCGACCTGCCCTCCAGACCCGGCAGGCGGACGGTGAGTTCCGGATCGTCCGCAAGCGCCGTGCCAATGCCGACGAGAATGGCATCCGTTTCGGCGCGCAGGACATGGACCTGCGCACGCGCCGCAGGACCGGTGATCGCCACCTGTCCATTGCCTTTTCGTCCGATCATGCCATCGGCGGAAACCGCAAGTTTCAGAGTCACATAGGGGCGGCCTCTCGTCTGACGCATGAGGTAGGCCCGCAGCACCTGGCGCCCCTCCTCTTCCAGCACGCCGCTTTCGACCTCGATGCCGGCATCGCGCAGGATGGCAAGCCCGCAACCGGACACACGGGGATCGGGATCGGTAAGGCCGACGACGACACGCGCCACGCCGGCGGCAACGGTGGCATCGGCACAGGGCGGCGTCCTGCCATGATGTGAGCAGGGTTCGAGCGTGACGTAGAGGGTCGCCCCCCTCGCCTTCTCTCCCGCCATGGCCAAGGCTTGCGATTCCGCATGCGGACGCCCGCCCGGCGCGGTGACGGCGGCGCCGACGATGGCACCGTCCTTCACGAGGACGGCTGCAACGGAGGGATTGGTCTCGGTCTGCCCCGTATGCCAGCGCGACAGCCGCATTGCTGCCGCCATGTAGCGCCGGTCCTCGGAGGAGACAGGCACGACTAAGGCTCTAGCCCGGGGTCGCGGGCAATCTTGGCGTTGATCTCTTCGATGACCTTCTCGAAGTCTTCCGCATGGCTGAAATCGCGATAGACGGAAGCGTAGCGAACGAAGGCCACGTCATCGAGGCTCTTCAGCGACTCGAGCACCTGCAGGCCGATTTCTTCCGAGGAGATCTCGCTCTCGCCGGAGCTTTCAAGCCGGCGGACGATGCCCGACACGGCACGCTCGATGCGGTCGGGATCGACGGGCCGCTTGCGCAGTGCGATCTGGAACGACCGCACCAGCTTGTTGCGGTCGAACGGCACCTTGCGATTGGTCTTCTTGACGACCATCAGCTCGCGCAGCTGCACCCGTTCAAAGGTGGTGAAACGGCCGCCGCAATCCGGGCAGATGCGCCGCCGGCGGATGGAGGTGTTATCCTCCGCCGGGCGGGAATCCTTGACCTGCGTATCTTCCGAACCGCAATAGGGGCAGCGCATTCGCTTGGTTCTCTTCGGTTACATGTACGGATACATCGGGAAGCGACCGGTGAGCGCTACGACCTTTTCGCGCACGCCTGCCTCGACCGCAGCATTGCCCTCGTCGGAATTGGCGGTCTTCAGGCCATCCAGGAGTTCGACGATGAGGTTGCCGATTTCCGTGAACTCAGCTTCCTTGAAACCGCGCGTCGTACCGGCCGGGGTCCCGAGACGGACACCGGAGGTAACGAACGGTTTTTCAGGATCGAACGGGATGCCGTTCTTGTTGCAGGTGATGAAGCCGCGGCCGAGCGCTGCTTCCGCGCGCTTGCCGGTGGCGTTCTTCTTGCGAAGATCGACCAGCATCAGGTGGTTGTCCGTGCCACCCGAGACGATGTCGAGACCGCCGGCCATCAGCGTGTCTGCAAGCGTCTTGGCGTTCTTGACGATCTGGGCAGCGTAATCCTTGAAGTCGGGCTGCAGCGCTTCGCCGAAGGCAACGGCCTTGGCGGCGATGATGTGCATCAGCGGGCCGCCCTGCAGGCCGGGGAAGACGGCCGAATTGAACTTCTTCGCCAGATCCTCGTCATTGGTGAGGATGACGCCACCGCGCGGGCCACGCAGCGACTTGTGCGTCGTGGTGGTGGCGACGTGGCAATGCGGGAACGGCGACGGATGCTGGCCACCGGCGACGAGCCCGGCGATGTGAGCCATGTCAACCATCAGATAGGCGCCGACTTCATCAGCGATCTCGCGGAAACGCTTCCAGTCCCATATGCGGGAATAGGCGGTGCCACCGGCGATGATCAGCTTCGGCTTGTGGGTGCGGGCCTTTTCGGCAACCGCGTCCATGTCGAGCAGGTTGTCGCCTTCGCGCACGCCGTAGGAGATGACGTTGAACCACTTGCCGGACATGTTGACCGGCGAACCGTGCGTCAGGTGACCGCCCGAATTGAGGTCGAGGCCCATGAACGTGTCGCCCGGCTGCAGCAGCGCCAGGAAGACGGCCTGGTTCATTTGGCTACCGGAGTTCGGCTGAACGTTGGCGAAGTTGACTCCGAACAGCTTCTTGGCGCGCTCGATGGCCAGCTCCTCGGCAATATCGACAAACTGGCAGCCACCGTAGTAGCGCTTGCCCGGATAACCCTCGGCATACTTGTTGGTCATGATCGAACCCTGCGCGTCGAGTACGGCGCGCGAGACGATGTTTTCCGAAGCGATGAGTTCGATCTCATGGCGCTGGCGACCCAGTTCCTTCTCGATCGCGCCAAAGATTTCCGGATCTGTTTCGGCAAGCGGACGGGAGAAGAAGGCGTCGGTGTTCGACATGGGCAGGGCTCCTCAGGCGGATCAGGATGCGTGTGCCCCGCGTCTTAACGGGTGGCCCGGATTTGGGCAATACGGCGCGCGACATTTGCGCGTCCGCGGACCGCCAACGCACATGAAAAAAGCCGCGACGAACGCCGCGGCTTTGAAGCAATCGTATCCGGCTATCGCAATTATTGCGGCAGCAGATCGGCATCTATCGGGCCGGCCGACTGCTCGATGCCGGTCGTCGTCTGCAATGCGAGCTCAGTTGCGCCGTCGCGCTGATAGATGTCGTCGCGGAACTGGACCACACCGTCGTCCGCCGACCAGGCGGTGATGTAGGTGAAGTAGACCGGCACTTCTTCCGCCAGCTTGATCGGGTTGTTCTGGCGCGTGGCAATGACGCGCTCCATCTCCTGGCGAGACCAGCCGGGTGTTTCATTGAGCAGCCAGGTAGACAGGTCGCGGACGTTCTGGACGCGCACGCAACCGGAGGACTCAAACCGCATCAGCTTGTTGAACAAGCCCTGCTGCGGCGTATCGTGCATGTAGACGGCATGCTCGTTGTGGAAGTTGATCTTCGTCGACGACATGGCATTGATCTTGCCCGGGTCCTGCCGGAACATCAGGTTCGGAGCCTTTTCGGCATTCCAGTCGAGGGTTTCCGGGGCCACTTCGCCGCCGTTGCCGTCGAACAGGCGGATGTTGTTGCGCGCCAAGTAGGTCGGATCCTTGCGCATCAGCGGCATGATATCCTTCTGGATGATCGAGCGCGGCGCAGTCCAGTACGGATTGAGGATGACCTCATAGATCTTCGAGTTGAGCGTCGGCGACTGGCGCGAGATGGATCCGACGACCGCGGTATTGCGCAGGGCGACACGGCCGTTCTCGACAGCTTCGATATAGGCGGCCGGGATATTGACCATCACGTAGCGGCGGCCGAGATCACCGGACATCGACTGCAGCCGGACAAGATTGGTCTCGAGCTGATGCAGGCGGGTGTTCGCCGGGATATTCAGCGCCTTCACGGAATATTCGCCAAGCACACCGTCGGCCGGAAGGCCGTGGCGTGCCTGGAAGCGCTTGACCGCGCCATCGACGTAGCTGTCGAAGGAATTGGACATGCCTGCGCCCTGTGGCAGATCGCCCGAAATCATCAGGCGCTGGCGCAATTGCTGCACGGCCGGGTCGACGACACCGAGGCGGAGCGTCTGCGCGGGATTGACTTGCGGCCAACCACCGTTCGAAGCGATCATCTGGTAGTTAATGATCGCCTGCTGGATGTTGGCCGGCGCATGCGGCCCAAGAACCGGATTGTTCGTGGCGACGGCGGTGACCGTGCGCGTACCTGCCTTGGCGTCGAACTGGTCGTCCCAGGCACCGCGGCGCGGCGCGGCAATGAGGCTTTCGAGAGCGGTCTGCGCCAATGCAGGTGCTGCAAGCGCAACCGCGCCGGCAGATACGGCAGACCGCAGCAGCATGCGGCGAGAAAGACTTTCCGATCCGATTTTCTTCGACATCATCCTACCCAACTATTCCCGATCGGCTTCCAGAGACACGTAGCGGGATATGGTTAACAAACGCGCAAAACGCGCAGCCGGCAACGACACCTAGGGGTGATTCCTGCCCAGCGACCCTAGCTGCCGATCCCATGGTAATATGGCCAATTCGTGTCCCGGGCGAGGCCTGCCCAGCGGCAGACGCATGACAATGCCGTGACAGGCCACGCGCCGGCGGCCTTGTGACCTTTCGGTAACGCGTCACGACCGGATTGAAACTGGCGCCTCACGGCATGCCCGCAGGCACAAGAAATGTCTTCAGAGGACGGTCTCGGGGATCGGCGCCCAGGTACCGTCGACCTGGGTGAACTGGGGAATGTGTGCGAGGCTGTGGATCAGCCCGGCATCTTCGCCGAGCGTTTCCTGCCAGTCCTTCGCCTCCGTCAGTACCACGCCGATGCCGACCACCTCCCCACCGACCGCACCAGACCCCCCGTGCCGTTTGACAAACGCGAAAACCGGACGCGCAGGGGACGCATCCGGTTTCGATCGCGACTGGAGTCTTTTTTGTATTACAGGCGGTAGGCGATGCTGTCGTTCCAGAACCGGTCGAGGCGCTGAAGCAGCTTGTTCATCTGCGTGAATTCGTCGGAGCCGATGCCGCCGACCTTTTCGATCGAGCCTACGTGGCGCTCATAGAGCTTGGCGACTGTTTCGGCGATTTCCTGGCCTTGTTCGGTCAGGCTGATGCGGACCGAGCGGCGGTCGATGCGCGAACGCTGGTGGTTGATGAAGCCGAGGTCTACCAGCTTCTTGACGTTGTAGGATACGTTGGAGCCGAGGTAGTAACCGCGTGAGCGCAGTTCACCGGCCGAGAGTTCCGAATTGCCGATGTTGAAGAGCAACAGTGCCTGTACGGCGTTGATGTCGTCGCGGCCCTGGCGATCGAATTCATCCTTGATGACGTCGAGAAGGCGGCGATGGAGACGCTCAACGAGGTGAAGAGACTCCAGGTAGAGCGAACGGATGGCTTCTTCACGCGGTTCTACGGCGACCGCTGCCTGCGGCTTCAGGTTCGTATTCATGATGTCTGCCTCACTGTTTGTTTGGCGGTTTTTGTTTCTGTCCGCCTTGTGAGTGACACTAACGAATGCCGATAAAATTCGACTTAAAACATATGTTTAACAATGCCTTACCCGCATATTTCGGATTGCGGCCGATCAAAGGCAGGTCCGCACCGGATATATTTCCGCCATTGAAAATCAAATAGTTAGGCCGAAAAATCATTCAAATTTCAGCGCTCAAAGCTTTCGCATCAGGGTAAATCAGTGGTTACCGGTTCAGCCTTCCGGCGCTCCTCCAGCCACAAAGCGACGCGAAAGAGCACGTATAGCGATGCGACGACGGCATGGAAAAGCAGGACGACGCTGTTGGTGCCGAAGATTTCGGGCCACAGCTTGTACATCAGAAACTGGGAGACGGCAGCGATCACCCACAGGACCGGCCCCCAGGAAACCGCCAGCCACAGGCCGAGCGAGGCGACGGGAAAAAGCACGGCGAGGCTGGGTGCCGCCACCTGCCACGGGACGGACAGGAGATCGAAACGACCGCCCCCACCCCTCGAATAGCCGACGAGCATTGCCCAGTACTGCAGGCCGAACCAGAAGCAGGTGACCGCGACCAGCCTTAGAAAGATCACGAACATGATCTGGGTCAAGGTGCGCTTCATGACTGTGGGTGAATCAGGCTCCATGCGCACACCATAGCCAGCGTAACCGGTGACCGCTAGCCTTGGGACGCAGCTGGGACACATGCGCGGCGTTCTGCCCATTCGCATTCGGCGCCCGAAATGCTATGGACGGCCTAAAATCAGACTAGGGAAAGCGAGGCTTCTTCATGAACGACAAGACACACCTCGTCGACGAGATCACCGGCCATCGCCGGATGCGCCGCAATCGCAAGGCCGACTGGACACGCCGCATGGTGCAGGAAAGCCGGCTGACGACGGATGACCTGATATGGCCGATCTTCCTCGTGCCCGGAACGGGCATCGTGGATCCGATTGCCGCCATGCCCGGCGTCAACCGCATGAGCGTCGACAAGGCGGTGGAAGCCGTCAAGGAAGCAGCAGACCTCGGCATCCCGGCGATTGCCACCTTCCCGGATATCGAAATGGAACTTCGCGACGAGACCGGCTCCCAGAGCCTTGTCGCCGATAACCTGATCAACAAGGCGACGGCAGCGATCAAGAAGGCCGTGCCCAATATCGGCATCATCACCGACGTGGCGCTCGACCCGTTCACCAGCCACGGCCACGACGGCATCCTGCGCGACGGTATCATCGTCAACGACGAGACGGTGGACCAGATCGTCAGGGCAGCCGTGATGCAGGCCGACGCCGGCGCAGACATCATTGCACCATCCGAGATGATGGACGGCCGCATCGGCGCCATTCGCCGCGGCCTCGATGCGAATGGCCACCAGGATGTCGGCATCATGTCCTATGCGACGAAGTTTTCGTCCGGTTACTATGGTCCCTATCGCGAGGCGATCAGTACCGGCGGCCTACTGAAGGGCGACAAGAACAGTTATTATATCAGCCCGGCCAACGCCGCCGAGGCACTCCGAGACGCCGCACTCGACGTCGAAGAGGGTGCCGACATGCTGATGGTGAAACCGGGTCTCGCCTATCTCGATATCTGTTGGCGCCTCAAGGAGGCCTTCGGCCTGCCGACCTTCGCCTATCAGGTCTCCGGCGAGTACACGCAGATCAAGGCAGCGGCGATGAACGGCTGGATCGACGGCGACCGGATCATGATGGAGACGCTGCTATGCTTCAAGCGGGCCGGCTGCGACGGTATCCTGACCTATTTTGCCGTCGACGTGGCCCGCAGGCTGGCCAAGGGATGATGAGTGGATCGGGTGACTGCTTGCGCAGACACCTTCGACCTCCCATATCGAGTACAACAACTGGAGGTAACCGACATGGCACTCGATCCGAACCCGACCTATTCCGCACCGGACGACTGGCGTGCCTATAGCGGCGTGCTATCGCGCCGTGCCTTCGCTTTCGTGATCGACTACGCAATCGTGCTGCTGCTCTGCATTCCGGCGGCGGTGGTCGTCTTCTTTCTGGGCATCATCACGCTCGGCCTCGGCTTCTTCCTGTATCCGGCACTGTTCGTGATCGTTGCGCTCCTGTACTTCGGCATGACGCTGGGCGGACCCAGCCAGGCAACGCCGGGCATGCGCGCCATGGGCGTCGCCATGATGCGGCTCGACGAAAGGCGGATGGATTTCCTTACCGCCATGGTCCACACGGTGCTGTTCTGGATCATCAATTCGGTCCTGACGCCGCTCATTCTGCTGGCCGGACTGTTCACGAACCGCTCGCGGCTCGTCCATGACATGCTTCTGGGTACCGTCGTCATCCGCAGGGATTGAAACGCCTGCCCGCAAGCATGCGCAAGGCCATGTTGACCTTTTTCCAAAGTGCGCCATGGTATGGCTTTTACGGCATCTTCAGGAAGCCAAGGGGCTGATTGCGCCGCGATGAACACACAGACAACGCCCTCCCCGCAGTTCTATCTGACGGCGCCGGCTACGTGCCCCTATCTAGCGGGGCAGCTGGAGCGGAAGGTATTCACGCATCTGGTCGGGCCCCGAGCGCCGGAGATGAACGACCTCCTGACGCAAGGCGGCTTCCGACGCTCCCAGAACATCGCCTACCGCCCGGCTTGCGAGACCTGTCGCGCCTGCATCTCCGTGCGCATCCTGGCCGACGAATTTCAGCCGACGCGCACCATGCGGCGGGCCCTGGCCGCCAACAAGGACGTCATAGCCACCCTGCTTCCCGCCCAGCCCACGCCGGAGCAGTTCTCGCTTTTTCGTGGTTACCTGGACGACAGGCACCGGCAGGGCGGCATGTCCGACATGTCCGCGCTCGACTACGCGATCATGGTGGAGGACACCCACGTCAACACCCGCATCATCGAGTATCGCCGCCGCGAGCCAGGTGACGGCATCGGTGAGAAGCCCAAAGGTGAACTTCTCGCCGTAGCGCTCACGGACATGATGAGCGACGGGCTGTCCATGGTCTATTCCTTCTTCAATACCGATCTTGCCCGGCGATCGCTCGGAACGTTCATGATCCTCGACCATGTCAGCCGGACACAGGCGCTCGGACTGCCGCACGTCTATCTCGGTTATTGGGTGAAGGGATCGAGCAAGATGGGCTACAAGACGCGGTACCAGCCGCAGGAGCACCTGACGCCGCGCGGCTGGGAGCGGTTTTACGGCGAGCAAGAATAGCCGATCATCGTGAATTTCCGCCGATTAGCGGGCACTTGATCGAAGCGACCCAGGCCGAGGTCATCGCTTTAGTTCCGGCCATCGCGGCAGGTGAGATGGACGAGGAAGGCGCGACCGCTTTCTGCGCGATCACGCCGTTCCCTATCCCTGGTCACCCCGAAAACTTTCCGCTGCGGGGAAAGCCCTTCGGCACGAGACGCCCGGCCGTGGCACGGTCGCCCAGCCATTCGACCAGTTCTTCCTTCGACTTGGTGAAGATACGACCGGCCGAGTCTTCCCAGGTGAGGCCGTCGGCGATCGCGAAGCACTTGACGTCGGAAATGCCGCCGTCCTTGTAGCGCTGCAGGCGTACGCCCTTGCCGCGGCTCATCTCAGGCAATTGCGCCAGCGGGAAGACCAGCAGCTTGCGGTTTTCGCCAACGACGGCCACGTGGTCGCCGGCAACCGGCACGACCAGCTTTGTTTCGTCCGGCATGCCGACGTTCATGATCTGCTTGCCCTTGCGGGTATTGGCGATCATCTCGCTTTCGGCGACGACGAACCCGTTCCCGGCAGTCGACGCCAGCACAAACCTGCGCGACGCGTCGTGGACGAAGGCCGTCAGGATGTCCTGGTCGTTTTCCATGTCGACCATGATGCGGAGAGGTTCGCCATGACCGCGGCCGCCCGGCAGCTTGTCGGCGCCGATCGTGTAGACCTTGCCGCCCGTCGTGACGAGCAGCAGCTTGTCCGTCGTCTGCGCAGGGAAAGCGAGCCTCAGCGCATCGCCCTCCTTGAAGGTCAGCGATGACGTGTCGGCGATATGTCCCTTCAGCGCACGAATCCAGCCCTTTTGCGAGATGACGATCGTGACCGGTTCCTTCTCGATCATCGCCTGCTGGATAGCCTCGACATCGGCGTCCGGGGCTTCTGCGAACTGGGTGCGGCGACGGCCAAGCTCCGTCGCCTTGGCGAACTTCTTCTTGACGTCCTGGATCTCGACTTCGACGACCCGCCAGAGCTTCTCGTCGGAAGCGAGCAGGGTTTCGATGTCGGCCTTTTCCTGTGTCAGTTCGTCGAATTCCTTGCGGATCTCGAACTCTTCCAGCTTGCGCAGGTTGCGCAGCCGCATGTTGAGGATCGCTTCGACCTGGATCTCGGTCAGGTCCCACTTGGCGACCATGACGGGCTTCGGCTCGTCCTCCTCGCGGATGATCCGGATGACCTCGTCGAGATTGAGATAGGCGATGAGCAGGCCGCCGAGGATCTCAAGGCGACGATCGATCGCGGCGAGTCGGAACTTCGAGCGGCGGACGAGGACTTCCTTGCGATGGTCGAGCCATTCCAGCAGGACCTCGTTGATCGCCATGACCCGGGGTACCTTGCCCATGGACAGGACGTTCATGTTGAGCGGGAAGCGGTTCTCGAGATCGGTCAGCCGGAACAGCGATTCCATCAGCAGCGTCGCATCGACCGACCGGCTCTTCGGCACGAGAACGACACGGACATCCTCCGCGGACTCATCGCGGATATCTTCCAGCAGCGGAAGCTTGCGGGCGATGAGCAGCTCGGCGATCTTCTCGATCAGCCGCGACTTCTGCACCTGATACGGGATTTCGGTGATGACGATCTGGTAGCCGCCGCGACCGAGATCCTCCATCTCCCATTTTGCGCGGACGCGAAAACCGCCGCGGCCGGTCCTGTAGGCCTCGATGATCTGCTCGCGGCTGTCGATAATGATGCCGCCCGTCGGCATGTCCGGGCCGGGAATGAACTCCACCAGCTTTTCGACCGTCGCGTCGCGATGCTTGATAAGATGCAGTGCCGCGTCACAAAGCTCGTGCGCGTTGTGCGGCGGGATCGACGTCGCCATGCCGACAGCAATGCCTGACGAGCCGTTCGCGAGCAGGTTCGGGAAGGCGGCCGGCATGACGACCGGTTCCTCGTCTTCCTCATTGTAGGTGGGGCGGAAATCGACGGCGTCCTGCTCTATCCCTTCCAATAGAAGGGCGGCGACCTCGGTCATGCGCGCTTCGGTATATCGATAGGCGGCGGCACTATCGCCGTCGATATTGCCGAAGTTGCCCTGCCCGTCGACGATCGGATAGCGCTGCGAGAAATCCTGCGCGAGGCGCACCAGCGCATCGTAGACCGACTGGTCGCCGTGCGGGTGAAACTTACCGATCACGTCACCGACGATACGGGCGCATTTCTTGAAGGCGGAGTTCGGGCGGATTCCCATCTCGCTCATCGCATGGATGATGCGGCGGTGAACCGGCTTCAACCCGTCGCGAACGTCGGGCAGCGCACGGTGCATAATCGTCGATAGAGCATAGGCGAGATAACGCTCTTCGAGCGCCGCCTTCAGGTCGATCGGTACGATGTGATCGCCGCCTTCGCCGTCTGACGGCGGTGTAAGATTTTGTCCCATGGCCTTGACTAGCGGAAAGCCTGATTTTCAGCAAGATTCGTGGCAAAGCAGCCTGTGGATGAAACGTCGCAGGATGGTCGCGGCCCTTCAACAAAATCATGGACGTTTGTTCGCCGCCGCCTATAACAGCGGGAAATGCAACATGTCGGGCTGCACCGCCCGAAAAGGGAGAACTTCGTAATGTCTCACGCCGGCAAGATGCGGCTTCTCATGGCCGGTACGGGCCTCCTGATGATGGCGGGACCGGCCTTTTCGCTGGACGGTGCCGACCTCGTCGCGAAGATCAACGCGGCAATGGGCCTGCCCGACAACCCGCTTGCCGCCAAGACCATAGATGTTCGCGGATCGACCGTCACCTTGCGCGACGCAACCTACAAGCCGGTGCCGACAGGCGAAGCCATGTCGCTTGGCGACATCACGCTCGAAGGCGTCGTTGAAGACGGCGGCGCCTACACGATCGAGAAGGTGCTTTTCCCGAACGTCAACGTTCGGGAAGACAAGACCACCGTTTCGATTGCCGACATCTCCATGACAAACGTGACCGTGCCGGCTGACGTCACCGGCGACACGCTGGATTCCGTTCTTCTCTATGAGGAAGCATCGTCGGGTCTGATGGAGGTTACGTTTGACGGAAAGCCGGTATTCTCCGTCGAGTCGTCCGTCTCGACGACCGAAATTGCCGAAGACCAGTCTTCGGTCGGGTTCGCGATGGAAGTCTCGGGTATCGCGGCGGATCTCTCGACGGTGGAAGATCCCAAGTCACGCGAGGCCATCGAAGCGATGGGCGTTACCTCGCTGAACGGCAGCATGTCGCTCAGCGGAAGCTGGCAGCTAGAGGACGGCCTTGTCGACATCGACGACTACAATTTCGCCTTCGACGACATCGGCAAGCTTGCCATGGCATTCAGCATTTCCGGCTACACGATGGACTTCGTGAAGGCCGCAGCGGAAACGTCGAACGCGATGCAGGAAAATGGCAGCAAGGAAAGCCAGGATGCAGCGGGCCTTGCCATGCTCGGGCTCATGCAGCGACTGACCTTCAACAGCGCCGAGATCAGCTTCGATGATGACGGCATCACCAATCGCGCCCTGGATTATGCGGGCAAGGAACAGGGCATCACCGGCGAGGCCATGGGGGAGATGCTGAAGGCCATGACACCGCTGATGCTGGCGCAATACAACGTGCCGACATTGCAAAACATGGTGAGCGAAGCGGTCAACACCTACATCGACAATCCCGGCAACCTGATCATCACCGCCGAACCTGAAAACCCGGTCCCCTTCCCGATGATCATGGGAGCGGCCATGGGCGCGCCGGAGACGCTTCCGGACGTGCTGGGCGTGACAGTGGAAGCCAACCGGCGGCGGTAACGCTCTATCGATTGTTACGAAAAGGCCTCCGGCAGATGCCGGAGGCCTTTTTGTTTAGTGCCCGGATGCAGGCCGGGGAGCGTGTTGCTTGTCGTGCAGTCCGAAGCGGTCGATCATGTGGGCACTCGCCTCGTTGACCCCGCGCAGGTTGACCTCGACACCGTGACGGCGGAACTTCAGTACGACATCATCAACAACCCCGACCGCCGAAATGTCCCACAGATGGGCTTCCGTGACATCGATCGTCACCCGCTTCAGCGGCTCGCCGAAATCGAACGCCTTGATGAGGATTTCGGTGGAGGCGAAGAAAATCTCGCCGTCAACATGATACGTGCGCTCCGTGCCGTCGGCGCTCAACTCCGAGCGGACATGGAAAAGACGCGACACCTTGCCGGCGAAGAAGACACCGGAGAGCAGCACTCCGACCAGAACGCCCTTGGCGAGATCATGTGTCGCGACGACGGTCACGACCGTTGCCAACATCACGATCGAGGACGGCAGCGGATTTCGGCGGAGATCGATTATCGAGCGCCACGAGAATGTGCCTATCGAAACCATGATCATGACGGCGACGAGCGCAGCCATCGGGATGATCCGCACGATGTCGTCGAGGACCAGGATGAGGACGAGCAGGAACGCGCCGGCCACGAAGGTGGAGAGGCGGCCGCGACCACCGGACCTGACATTGATGACGGACTGGCCGATCATGGCGCAGCCGCCCATGCCGCCGATGAGGCCGGAGGCGATATTGCTCACCCCCTGCCCCACGCATTCCTGGCTCTTGTTGCTGTTCGTATCGGTCATCTCGTCGACAATCTTCGCGGTCAGCAGGGATTCCAGCAGACCGACGGCAGCAAGGGCCAGCGAATACGGAAAGATGATCTCCAGCGTCTCCCAGGTCAGCGGAACCTGAGGCAGTGCAAAGATCGGAAGGGTCGCTGGCAGTTCGCCCAGATCGCCGACCGTGCGGATATCCATGCCGAAGTAGACGGAAATGCCGGTCAGCACGGCGATTGCAACGAGTGGCGACGGGATGGCCTTCGTGACCAGCGGGAACAGGTAGATGATGCCAAGGCCAGCAGCAATCATCACGTAGGTTTCCACCGGGACACCGATCAGTTCCGGCAACTGCGCCATGAAGATCAGGATCGCGAGCGAGTTGACGAAGCCCGTCATCACCGACTTCGACACGAAGCGCATGACGCGGCCGACCTTGGCAAGCCCCGCGAGGATCTGCAGCAAGCCCATCAGCAACGTGGCAGCGAAGAGATATTGCAGGCCGTGGTCGCGCACCAGCGTGACCATCAGGACGGCGGTCGCAGCCGTTGCCGCGGAGATCATGCCTGGGCGGCCACCCGTGAAGGCGGAGACACAGGCAATAGCGAAGGAGGCGAAGAGGCCGACCTTTGGATCCACGCCGGCGATGACCGAAAAGCCGATGGCTTCGGGAATGAGCGCAAGTGCGACGACGATACCGGACAGGATGTCGCCGCGGATGTTGGAAAACCATTCACGTTTGTAGGTAGTAAAACCGTTCATCTGGGAAATTTCGCAAAAGAAGCATCCACCGGATGTGATCCGGTTCAGGAGCCTTTTATGGCTAAAAGGATGTGATGCTTTGCGTTGTCCGGCGGATCGGCGGCCGGAAGAGCCACCCGGGAGTCTCACCCGAGTCCTTGTGATGAAGGGTCTATAGCGGCAGACTGACTGCCGCACAACGTGATGAACGCCAGCTCGCACAAAGAGACCGGGACTAGCCGCCCCGGCCTGCTTCTTGATCAGTCGAGAACCTGGATAACCGAACGGGTCTGCGGGTTCACGAGGACGCGGCGCTCATTGACGACCGTGTAGGCATAGTCGCTGTGACCATCGATCGTACGGACCTCGACCGTGTCCGGAAGGGGGGAGCCGACGACGATTTCACCTTCATAGGCGACGGAAGGAACGCTCTGCTCCATGACGTAGGTCCGGACTTCGCCGGGAACGACGACCGTCGATCCCGTAACGACCGGGGCCGATTCCTGGACGATGACCGTGCTCTGCGCTAGGGCCGCGCCGGAAACCATAACGAAGGCCGCGGAGGCGGCCAGCAGCATAGTGCGCATGTTCTTTCTCCTGTGCTTCTGCTGGCCAGACAACACAGGAACGAGAATAAGGTTCCGGCACATGCGGCCGCCAAAAGTCCCATGGAACGCGAAACGGCGGCCTTCCGGCCGCCGTTCGAACGTTCGGTCACTGTGACCTGAAGATCAGTCTTTCTTCTGCGGCACGACACGCATAGCCAGCTCGCGCAGCTGCGTCGGCGTGGCTTCCGAAGGCGCCCCCATCAGCAGGTCCTGAGCCTGCTGGTTCATCGGGAACAGCGTGATCTCGCGCAGGTTCTTGGCACCCGTCAGCAACATGACGACGCGGTCGACACCGGCTGCCATGCCGCCATGCGGAGGCGCGCCGTACTGGAACGCACGGTAGAGGCCGCCGAAGCGGTCTTCCACGTCCTGCTGGGAAAGGCCCACCATTTCGAAGGCCTTGACCATGACTTCCGGCAGCTGGTTACGGATCGAGCCCGAAGCGATTTCAAAGCCGTTGCAAACCATGTCGTACTGGTAGGCCTTGATCGTCAGCGGATCCTGGTTTTCCAGTGCGTCGAGGCCGCCCTGCGGCATCGAGAACGGGTTGTGGGCAAAATCGATCTTCTTGTCTTCCTCGTTGTGTTCGAAGAACGGGAAGTCGACGATCCAGCACAGGGCGAACTGGTCCTTGTTGGACAGGTTCAGTTCGTCGGCGGCACGGGTACGCGCCTCACCTGCGAACTTGTAGAACTTCTCCGGCTCGCCGGCGACGAAGAAGCAGGCATCGCCCGCTTCGAGGCCAAGCTGGACGCGCAGCGCCTCGGTGCGCTCCTCGCCGATATTCTTGGCGAGCGGGCCTGAGCCGGCGACCTTGCCTTCTTCTTCCTTCCAGAAGATGTAGCCGAGGCCGGGCTGACCCTGCTGCTGCGCCCATGCGTTCATGCGGTCGCAGAATGCTCTGGAACCGCCGGTCTTGGCCGGGATCGCCCAGATTTCGACCTTCGGGTTGGACGCGATCATGCCGGCGAACACCTTGAAGCCGGAGCCAGCGAAGTGTTCGGTGACGGCTTCCATCTCGATCGGGTTGCGCAGGTCCGGCTTGTCGGAACCGTATTTGCGGATGGCGACATCATACGGGATGCGCGGGAATTCCTGGGTAACGGGCTTGCCTTCGGCGAACTCTTCGAAGATGCCGCGCATGACCGGCTCCATCGTCTCCCAGATTTCTTCCTGGGTGACGAAGCTCATTTCGAGGTCGAGCTGGTAGAATTCGCCCGGCAGGCGGTCGGCACGCGGGTCTTCGTCGCGGAAGCACGGCGCGATCTGGAAGTAGCGGTCGAAACCGGCCACCATCATCAGCTGCTTGTACTGCTGCGGCGCCTGCGGCAGGGCAAAGAACTTGCCGGGATGGATACGCGACGGAACGAGGAAGTCGCGCGCGCCTTCCGGCGACGACGCGGTCAGGATCGGCGTCGAATATTCGGTGAAGCCACCGGCCGTCATCTCGCGGCGCATGGCGGCGATGATCTGGGTGCGCTTGACGATGTTCTTGTGCAGCGTTTCGCGGCGCAGGTCGAGGAAGCGGTACTTGAGGCGGACGTCTTCCGGATATTCCGGCTCGCCGAAGACGGGCAGCGGCAGTTCCTTGGCGGCCCCGAGAACCTCGATTTCCTGGGCGTAGAGTTCGATCTCGCCGGTCGCCATGTTCTTGTTGGTGGTTTCTTCCGAACGCGCCTTGACGGTGCCGTCGATGCGGATAACCCATTCGCCGCGCACGGTTTCGGCCAGTTTGAAGGCCGGGCTGTCCGGGTCGGCGACGACCTGGGTCATGCCGTAATGGTCGCGAAGGTCGATGAACAGCAGGCCGCCATGGTCGCGGACACGATGAACCCAGCCGGAAATGCGGACATTGGAGCCGACGTCCGCCTTGCGGAGGGCTGCACAGGTGTGGCTGCGGTAACGATGCATTTGATTAACTATCCTGGACTGGTGCTGAACTGCGGCGAGCGGCGTGAAAAAACCATCGAGCCGGCAGACGGAAATTCGGCGCGAAAAGCGCATGGTCGACCCGCTTTGTCAAGACTTTGCCCCTCCTGCCGGCTTTTCACCTGTCTTTCCAGCAGGACCTTGCTAGAACTTCTGCAAGCGAACGACGGCAATGAGTCGAGCGCCTCCCGCGGAAGTCTTTCATGAGCCAGATTCGCCCCCTGATTCCCCTGCTCGTCACTGCCGGCATCCTGATCGGCGGCAACGGACTACAGGGAACGTTCATTGCGTTGCGCGGCTCGCATGAAGGCTTTTCACCCTCGATCATCGGGATGATCGGAGCCGGTTACAGCGTCGGCTTCGCGATCGGCTGCATCTACGTCACCCGCCTGCTCCGGAGTATCGGCCATATCCGGACCTTTTCCGCGATGGCGGCAATCGGCGCATCCTCTTCGCTTGCGCTGTCGCTGGTGATGGATCCGACCTTCTGGTTCGTGATGCGCTTCATTATCGGGATTGCGGTCGCCAGCCTTTTCGCAACGGTGGAGAGCTGGATCAACGCCAAGGTGACGAACGACAATCGCGCGCGCACCCTCTCCCTCTACCGTGTTGTCGATCTCGTCTCGGTGACCGCGGCGCAGTACATGATCCCGGTTGCAGGGATCGAGGGAACAGTGATCTTCAGCGTCATCGCGATCGCCATGACGCTTTCGCTGGTACCGATCTCGCTCGCCGATCGTTCCAGCCCGGCGCCACCGGAAGCGATCCGCTTCGACCTCAAGGCCGTCTGGCGCATCTCGCCGCTCGCCGTGGTGGGCGTGATCTGCGTGGGGCTCGCCATGGCGGCCTTCCGCAATATCGGCCCGATCTACGGCGAAACGATCGGCATGAGCATAACCTCGATCGCAACCTTCATGAGCGCCGGCATCATCGGCGGCGTAGTGCTGCAATATCCGCTCGGCGTCTATTCCGACAGGCTGGACCGGCGCACGGTCATCCTCTGGACGACCGTCGGTGCGATCCTGACCGGTGCCTATCTTTCCTTCGGCGCGGGAACCAATGAAACCGCCAACATCATCGGCGTCTTCCTGTTCGGCGCCTTTTCCATGCCGCTCTATTCGCTCTGTTCCGCTCACGGCAACGACTATGCGAAGGATGGCGAACACGCGATCGTCTCCGCCGGACTTCTGTTCTACTGGTCGATCGGCGCAACCATCGGACCGCTTTTCGCCGCGCTACTGCTGGAATATTACGGGCCGGAGGTCTTCTTCATTTACACCTCGGTGATCTTCGCGGGTTTTGCCCTGTTCACCATGAAACGGATGGGTGCGCGCGCCGCTGTCCCGCCCGAGGAACGGCCTCGCCGATTCCGGGCCCTTTTGCGAACTTCGGCCTATTTCAACAAGCTCGCGGCACCGCCGGACAAAGAAGATCGTTCCTGATTGCGTCCTGTTATATTGACATATGCAGCCGGAAGGAGAAGGAAGACTGATCTTTTGACGTGAATTCTTGTGACTGGACTAATGATCGAAACGACTGCCGCACTGGAAGACGCCTGCCGGGCGCTTGCCCAATCCGATTTCATCACCATCGATACCGAGTTTCTGCGCGAAACGACGTTCTGGCCGCAGCTCTGCCTTATCCAGATGGCGAGTCCGACCCTGGAGGTGCTCGTCGATCCTCTCGCCAAGGGATTGGACCTCAAGCCGTTCTTCGAGCTGATGGCGAACCCGAAGGTCATCAAGGTGTTCCATGCCGCGCGGCAGGACATCGAGATCATCCACCACCTGGGCAATCTCGTGCCGCATCCGATCTTCGACACGCAGGTCGCAGCTATGGTCTGCGGCTTCGGCGACAGCATTTCCTATGACCAGCTCGTCCAGCGGATCAACGGAGAGCAGATCGACAAGTCGTCGCGCTTCACGGACTGGAGCCGGCGCCCGCTTTCCGAAAAACAGCTCGACTACGCGCTGGCTGACGTTACGCATCTTCGCGATGTCTATCAGGCGCTCAAGGAACAGCTTGAGCGCGAAGGCCGCGCGACGTGGCTGAACGAAGAGATGGCGATCCTCGAATCCGCCGGCACCTACGATATCCATCCCGACGACGCCTGGTTGAGGCTGAAGGCACGCCTGCGCAAGCCGACCGAGCTTGCCATCCTGAAGTATGTCGCCGCCTGGCGCGAGCGGGAGGCGCGTAGCCGCAACGTTCCGCGATCGCGCGTGCTGAAGGACGATGCGATCTTCGAGGTCGCCCAGCAGCAGCCGAAGGATACGGAAGCATTGTCGCGGCTCAGGACCATTCCCAAGGGCTGGGAACGTTCGACTTCAGGCGCGGCCGTCATCGAAGCGGTCAATGAGGCACTCGCCCTGCCGAAGACCGAGATGCCGCATGCGCCCAAGCCAACCCGTTCGCCCGAGGGCTCCGGTGCCGCCGTCGAGCTTCTCAAGGTGCTCCTGAAGCTGATCTCCGACAAGGAAGGGGTCGCCGCCAAGGTGATCGCCAATACCGACGACCTGGAAAAGATCGCGGCCGAGGGGGAGACCGCCGAGGTGGCAGCACTTCACGGCTGGCGGCGAGAACTGTTTGGCGAAACTGCGCTGAGACTGATCTCCGGCAGCGTCGCCCTGCGGTTCGTGGACAAGAAGATCGAGGCCGTGGAGCTTTAATCCACGGCCCTTCCTCACGCTTCAAGGCTCATCCGTGCAGCCTTGCACCCTTGGTGATCTTGTCGACGATCTTCTTGTCGGCTCGCATGGCGATGCCGACAACCTTCGCATCGTCCGGCGAGAACCGCCCGAAGACTTCGCGGTTCGCCACATCGTGGCCGGTTGCAAACATCTCCTCGACATAGATGGATGTGGTGACCGCACGCTCCAGCGAACGAAGGTGGATCGTGCGGAGATCGTCCTGGCCGGCACTCAGGACGACCATGGGCTGGACGCTCAGCCGATTGTAGACATTGCCCGTCGCATCCCGATAAGGTTCGCCGATGATCGTCGGATATTGGGCGACGATCCCGCTCGTCAGGAAAGCGGTCACGTTGAGCTCCTGCCAGGGAGCAAGGTCATTGCGAAGGACGATGGCGATCTTGGTATCGAACATGCACGGGAACTCCGTTCGGGGAATCGAGAAAGGCGACCAGATAACGGCAGCCGCCGGTCTCGATCTTGCACGTTCGTGCGTGCCGGAAGGCGGCGACCGGATCCGCCTGGCAAGCTCACCTCGCGGCATCGAACGCATCGAAGCCCGCTTCCACGGCAACGGGTTCTCGCCGCATCGGCACGACACCTATGCGCTGGGGGTTACCATGTCCGGCATACAGACCTTCAGCTACCGGGGCTCATCCCGCTTCAGTCTTCCGGGACGCGTGATCGTACTGCACCCGGACGAGCTGCATGACGGAGGAGCCGGGACCGAAGACGGGCTGGTCTATCGCATGGTCTACCTGCCCCCGAGCCTCATTGCAGAAGCTTGCGGCCAGACGGCGGGCTCCCTCCCCTTCGTCGCCGATCCCGTCGTTACGGATGTCGGGTTGCGCGCAGCGCTGCTCGACGTGCTGGAAGACCTGGTGCACGAACCGCAGAGCATGCTCATGGACGACGCCCTGACGCGGATTGCCGCCGGCCTCTGCCGCAACGCATCTGTTGCGCCTGGGCGTGTCGGCCCCACGGCGCACCGCGCCGTCCTGATGTGCCGTGATTATCTCGACGAGCACTGCGAAGAGACCGTATCTTCCGGCGAACTGGAGGAGCTTGCAGGCATGGACCGCTATGAGCTGGCACGACAGTTTCGCCGCGTCCTCGGAACGAGCCCTCACCGGTACCTCGTGATGCGCCGTCTGGACCGGGCGCGGCGGGAACTTCGCGCAGGCACAGGCCTGGCGGAGGCTGCTGCAGCAGCCGGATTTTCCGACCAGGCGCATTTCACCCGCCATTTCAAGAAGACGTTCGGAATGACGCCCGGACGCTGGACGGCGCTCAGCCGCGCTTCCTGATGCGGACAATCGCAACCTTCATCAATCTGTCAAACCTCCATCAACTCATCGTCATGTGAGGATCCTAGGAGAGGGTGTTTCAACCTCTTACCGTAGGTGATCTCATGATCAGGACTTTGCTCGCATCCGTCGCGCTTGCCGCTTTGATGGGTGGCCACGCCTTTGCCGACGAACAGGAATTTTCCGCCACGCTCGTCTCGCACGCCATTCTGCCGGCGAACACCATCATTGCCGCACCGGAAGATGCGCCGGAGCATCTGAAGACCTCCGGCAAGTTCTCGACACCCAACCGCAAGCGCGCCGAAGGCCTCGGCACCGTCCCCGGCAAGGACGGCGTGCGTCCGACCGGCCTTTCGCTGCCCTTCGACGGCCAGCCCGTCCAGGGCTTCTCCGGCATAAAGACGATGCCGGATGGCACGTTCTGGAGCCTTTCCGATAACGGCTTCGGTTCGAAGAGCAACTCGAGCGATGCTGCCCTGATGCTGCACAACATTCGCTTCGATTGGGAAAACGGCATGGTCGAGCGGCTGGACACCGTCTTTCTCAGCGATCCGGATCGCAAGGCACCCTTCCCGATCGTGCTGGAAGGCAGTGACGCGCGCTACCTGACCGGCGCGGACTTTGACCTCGAATCCATCCAGCCGGTCGAGGACGGCTTCTGGGTCGGTGAGGAATTCGGTCCGTACATCCTCAAGTTCTCCAGCGAAGGCAAGCTGACCGACGTCATCGCCACGAAGGCGGGCGAAGTGGAGGTCAAGTCCCCGGACCATCCGGCTCTCGTCACGCCGGCCAATCCGACGGCAAAGATGGCTGCCTTCAACCTCAAGCGCTCAGGCGGCTACGAGGGCCTTGCGATGTCGAAGGACGGCACGAAGCTCTATGGCCTGCTCGAAGGCCCGCTCTACCTCGAGGACGGCTCGCTCGAGGCCGCCGACGGCAAGACGGCGCTCAGGATCATCGAACTGGATGTCGCGTCGAAGGACTGGACCGGACGCAGCTGGTTCTATCCGCTAGCGGACGGTGGCGAGGCTATCGGCGATTTCAACATGATCGACGACACGACGGCACTCGTCATCGAGCGTGACAACGGCGCCGGCACCGCCGACCGGGCGTGTGCCGATCCGAAGAAGCCGGAGCCGACCTGCTTTGCGACGCCCGCCAAGCTCAAGCGGATCTACAAGATCGAGATGACGGAAGAGAATGTCGGCAAGGCAGTGCGCAAGATCGGCTATATCGACCTGATGCAGGTGAAGGATCCGAATGGCGTGGCACGCCAGGGCGGCGGCGAAGGCTTCTACGACATGCCCTTCGTCACCATCGAGGATGTCGACGTCGTCGATCCGACGCACATCATCGTCGGCAACGACAACAACCTGCCTTTCTCGGCAGGTCGCGCGATCGACAAGGCGGACGATAACGAATTCGTACTGCTGGAAGTCGGCGATTTCCTCGCCGCGAAGTAAGCGGTCAATCGACCCTCTCCCCGCTCGCGGGGAGAGGAGACGCCGTAATCCTACTCGAACTTGAAGGCCAGACGCTTGCCGGTCAGCTTGGCAAGCTGCTGCAGCCGGCCGTCGAGACGCTCGCCGGCCAAATCCGCGTGCTCATGGGGCACCACGAACTCCAGGTCGAGATCCGGCGACGAGGAACGACGGAAGGACAGGCTGTTGACGATCCCCGGCATGGAGGCCGAAAACAGGTAGACGACACGCAGAAGACCGCCCAGAAGTTTCGCCAGATCCTGCAGACGCGGTCCGGCGATGGCGGCGAGCGGGCTGGAAGCGCCATCATCCTGCAACCCTTCGAACCGATAGTAATTCGCGAGCGCGAGATAGGCACGGCCCGGATGCGTGATGCCGACCAGCGACGAGTGCGCTATGAGGTTCAGCGCCTGCGGCCCGCGATAATCCGGATGGGCCCGCCAGCTGATATCGGCCAGAAGGCAGGCGGCCTGCCGGTAGCGGCTCTCTTCCTCGTTCTCGTCGATGCTGAAAAGCGGCACCATCCGGCCTGTCCAGGTGGTGAGTTCGCGTGCATGCTCGGGCGAGCGCGCGCGCAGGATCGCCAGTTCGTCGGCGGCAACCAGCAGAGGATCGCTCGCCTTCTCCTCATCGGAGAGCAGCGAATAGAGGTAGCCTTCACGAACGCCCTGGGCCGAGAACAGGATGCGGGCCGGCTTCATCGCCCGGAGCACTTCCTGCATCGCAACCGCGCCAAAAGGCAGCAGCGCTCGGCGGTTCTTGGAGACCGCCTGCCATGCGGGATGCTTGCTGTCCCCACCCTCGATCACCGTATCGAGAAAGGCGTCCATCTCCTTGAACCCGACCTTGTACCCCTGCATCATGTGCAGCGGGTACCCAGTGATTTCCATGTGCAGCTTGGCAATGTTACGCCAAGTACCGCCCACGGCATAGAAGGTCCGGCCCTCGCCATCCTTCAGGAACTTCGCCTTGGAAATCTGCTCCGCACTGATGGCCCTCGCCTTTTGCAGCGACTGGCCCGAGGTTTCCGACAGGCGAAGACCACCCAGCGGAAGGGTAATGCCACGGCCGAGCCGTTCCCTGCGGATGTCGATGAGTTCGAGAGACCCGCCGCCAAGGTCGCCGGCGATCCCGTCCGGATCATGGAAGCCGCTGATCACGCCATGGGCGGAATAAAGGGCTTCCTCCTCGCCGGTCAGGACCTGGACCCTGCACCCAAGGATCTGCTCCGCATTGCGGATGAAGCCCGAACCGTTGGTAGCCTCGCGCGCAGCAGCAGTTGCCAGCACGTAGATGTCGGTTGCTCGGGCCTGCTCGGAAAGAGCTCGAAAGCGTCTGAGCGCGGCAAGCGCCCGTTCAACGGCCACCGGATCCAGGCGGCCGGTCGACGCAAGTCCCTTGCCCAGCCCGCACAGGACCTTCTCGTTGAAGAGTGTGGCGGGCGCGCGTGAAAGGCCCTCGTATATGACGAGACGGACCGAGTTGGAACCGATATCGACAACGGAGACCGGGGCGATGCCCGGGAGCCGCCCTTGGGCTTCCGATCTTACCATACTGCCTATTTCTTGCGTCCGGACATGAGGCCGGCAATCAGTTTCGGAGCACTCGAATTCAGAGCTTCACCACGACCGGATAGACTCGGATTGGTCATGAAATACTGTTGTGCGTTAAAAGGTTCCTCGCCGGGACGCACCTCGATGCGCCTTGACGTTCCGTCGGCCAATATCTCGTAGCTCTGCTGGTTGTCAATCAAGTTGCCCAGCATGATCTGGGACAGAACCTGCTCATGCACCGTGGGGTTGAGAAGCGGCACAAGCGTCTCCACGCGGCGGTCGAGATTGCGGGGCATCATGTCGGCCGAGCCGATGTAGACGAGCGCCTTGTCCGATGGCAGACCAAAGCCGTTGCCGAAGCAGAATATGCGGCTGTGCTCCAGGAACCGGCCAACGATCGACTTGACGCGGATGTTGTCCGAAAGGCCAGCAACCTTGGGGCGCAGGCAGCAGATGCCACGCACCACGAGATCGACATCGACCCCAGCCTGACTTGCGCGATAGAGCGCATCGATGATGTCCGGATCGACCAGCGAATTCATCTTCATCCAGATCGCGGCCGGCGCACCGTTCTTGGCGTGGGCGGTCTCTTCCTCGATGTGGCGCAGGATGCGCGAGCGAAGCGTATAGGGCGACACGGCGAGCTTCATGCTCTCTTCCGGCTCGCCATACCCGGTGATGAAATTGAAGATATTCGCCATGTCGTGGGCGATCTTCTGATTGCAGGTAAAGAACGACAGGTCCGTGTAGATCTTGGCGGTAATCGGGTGGTAGTTGCCGGTGCCCAGGTGGCAATAGGTGCGGAGCTTGCCGTCTTCGCGGCGCACGACCATCGACATCTTGGCATGGGTCTTCAGCTCGATGAAGCCGAACACAACCTGCACGCCGGCACGCTCCAGGTCGCGCGCCCAGCGGATGTTGGCTTCCTCGTCGAAGCGAGCCTTGAGCTCGACGAGTGCCGTCACGGACTTACCGGCTTCGGCGGCATCGATCAGCGCACGGACGATCGGGCTATCGTTCGAGGTGCGGTAGAGCGTCTGCTTGATCGCCAGCACATCGGGATCGCGGGCGGCCTGCAGCAGGAACTGCACGACCACGTCGAAGCTCTCGTAGGGGTGGTGGACGACCATGTCCTTTTCGCGGATCGCAGCAAGGCAATCGCCGGCGTGCTCGCGGACGCGCTCGGGAAAACGCGGATTGAACGGTTCAAAGCGCAGGTCGTCTCGCGGCGCCTTGGTGATCTCCGAAAGCGTGTTGAGCGCCAGCAGGCCCGGCAGAACCGCAATGCGATTCTCCGGAACGCCGAGTTCCTGCACGACGAACTGCCGCAGCGACGCCGGCATCTCGGAGTCGGTCTCGATCCGGATGACCTTGCCGCGGCGGCGGCGCTTCAGTGCCGTTTCAAAGAAGCGAACTAGGTCTTCGGCCTCTTCCTCGACCTCGATATCGCTGTCGCGGATGATGCGGAAAGTACCGGCACCCTTGACCTCGTATCCCGGGAAGAGCCGGTTGGTGAACATTCCAACCACATCCTCCAGCGTGATGTAGCGGATGGTCGCGCCATCGTCCGGCAGGCGCACGAAGCGGTCAAGCGTCGGCGGCAGGCGCAGGAGACCGGTCATCGGGTCGCGGCCGCTCAGGCTGGCGAGCTGCAGGGCGATGGAAAAGCCGAGGTTGGGAATGAAGGGGAACGGATGAGCCGGATCGATCGACAACGGCGTCAGGACCGGGAAGAGTTCGTTGTCGAAAGTCGTCGCAAGCCAGTTGCGATCCTCCGACGACATCGCGGCGGGCCGGACGATCAGGATGTCCTCGCGGGCGAGATACTGCTGCAGAACGGCAAGAGACGCCTGTTGCTCCATCTGCAGGTTATCGATCTCCTGCAGGATCGCGTCGAGCTGCTCGGCGGGCGTCTTGCCATCGGGGCTGCGAACGACGATGCCCTGCCGCACCTGGCCTTCCAGGCCCGCGACCCGCACCATGAAGAATTCGTCGAGGTTGGCGGCCGAGATGGAGAGGAAGCGGACCCGCTCGAGTAGGGGGTGGGCCGTGTTCAGCGTTTCCTCGAGAACGCGGCGGTTGAATTGCAGCCAGGAGAATTCCCGGTTGATGAAGCGGTCCGGGCTGGTCATCAGCTCATGGGCAACCGGCGTCTGTTCGCCCTGCTGATGCGTCTCCGTCGTCAAGTCCATTTCATCGCCCCCATTTCACCCCCGGCCGATATTACAGTTTGACGACGGAACTATGACAGTCAATCGCCCTCGCCGGGATTTCCAACCTCGTTCAGGACTTCCGCCGCAAGCTGGCGCGTGATCCGCGTGCCGCGGCCCAAGGCCAGCCGGTCGAGCCGCTCGACGATGGTCTGCGCGGAGCCGAGCGAACGTTCCATCCGGTTGACGATGTAACCGACAAGCTTGTCATCTATGTAAAGCTGCCGGTCGGCAAACAGCTTGACGATGACCTGGGCGAGGAGTTCCTCGTCCGGTTCGCCGATCTCGACCACAGTCGCCGCCTTCAGGCGCGATCGCAGGTCCGGCAGCGTCACCGGCCACGACATGGGCCAGAGCCGCGACGTCATGAGAAGGCTATGACCGTTCTCGCGGACGCTGTTTATGATGTGGAAGAGTTCGGCATCGTCGAAACCGCGGCGATCGGCGTCCTCGAACAACACAGGGCCCGCTGCGGCGAGAGACGCCCCTCCGGACCCGCTCGTCGGATGGATATCCGCCGCCTGGCTTCGCGTCTGCCAGATGGCCGCCAGATGAGATTTTCCGGACCCCACCGGGCCGGCAAGAATGACCACTGGCGAGGGCCAATGCGGCCATGCGTCGATGATGGAGACAGCCGCATTCAGCCGCTCGGAAACCAGCAGGTCCTCGCGACCCGTCGCTGCATCATAGGTGAAGGCCAGCGGCAGCTGTTCGTGGCGCCGCTGGTCGCGCTCTGTCGTGTCGTTCATTGCTTGTCCTGGGAATGCTCCAGTACCTGGGACGGCGGCACCTCCTCCCAGGGGAGCGTGGCCGACCGTCCGTAATAGAGATCGCTGTCAAGATACCGCGAGAGGGCGAAACGGACAAGCACACCGACAACGGCTGCCGCGGGGACTGCAATCAGCAGGCCGACAAAGCCAAACATGGCGCCGAAGGCAAACAGTGCGAACATCAGCCAGACAGGATGCAGGCCGATCCGCGAGCCCATCAGCTTCGGTTGCAAAATGTTCCCCTCGATGAACTGACCGGCGAAGAAGATGGCGGCGGTGGCAATGATCCAGGTGTAATCCGGCCAGAACTGCACGAGCGCGACGCCAACCGAAAGAAGCAGGCCGACGAAGGAGCCCACATAGGGAATGAAACTGATCATGCCCGCGGCAAAGCCGATCAACAGGCCGAAATTCAGCCCGACGAGCGAGAGGCCGATGGCGTAGAAAATACCGAGAACAAGGCAGATGGAGCCCTGACCACGGACGAAGCCGGCGATCGCCGAGTCCATATCCCGAGCCAATTGGCGCACTGTGATCGATTGATCACGTGGAATCCAGCTGTCCACCTTGGATACCATCTTATCCCAATCGAGCAGAAGATAGAACGCGACGACGGGCGTGACGACCAGCAGGGAAAACACGTCGAGCAGCGTGCGTCCCGAGGCCCAGATCTGCTTGAGCAGGCCACCGATGAAACCGGCCCCCTCCGACATCACATTGGAGAAATTACCCTTCACGGCCTCGATCTGGGCGCTGATCCAATCCGGCAGAAATGCCCGGGGGCTCGCGACCAATTCCTGGAGCTTTCCGATATATTCAGGCAGCGCCATGCCAAAATCGTTCAACTGGCTGACGATGATCGGAATGATGACCATCAGGGACACGGTGAAGACGAGCACGAAGCAGACAAGGATGACGGTGGTCGCCATCATGCGGCTCAGGCCCCGCCGTTCCAGCCAGTCGGCTACCGGATCCAGGAAATAGGCGAGTGCCATGCCCGCGACGAACGGCAACAGGATAGAGCGAAACGCCCAGAGGAAGATAACGAAGACGAAGACGGCCGCCACCCAGAACAGGACCTGGCGCCGAAGGCTCGCGCCGCTGATATGATAAGGCATGCGTCAAATTCCTCATGGCTGCGGCCTGCGACACCGATATGCTGGCATTGCCGCAAAGGTCAAGTGGATCAGCTCCACCGGATGTTTACCCCTGCAAAGGCGGGCCTGACGCTTGCATAACGCCGCGTCCCGTGCAATGGCCCCTCAAAGCGTAGCGAGCGGAGACAGTACGATGAGCGAGGCGGGCAAGAACGGTCTCACCTACAGCGATGCAGGCGTTGATATCGACGCGGGCAACTTGATGGTCGAGAAGATCAAGCCGGCCGTGCGCTCGACGCGGCGTCCCGGCGCCGACGGGGAGATAGGCGGTTTCGGCGGCCTGTTCGACCTGCGCGCTGCCGGCTTCACCGATCCGGTCCTGGTGGCCGCCAATGACGGCGTCGGCACCAAGCTCAAGATCGCCATCGACGCCAATCAGCACGACACCGTCGGGATCGACCTCGTTGCCATGTGCGTCAACGACCTCGTCGTCCAGGGTGCCGAGCCGCTCTTCTTCCTCGACTACTTTGCCACCGGAAAGCTCGATCCAGACCAGGGCGCCGCCATCGTGCAGGGCATCGCCGCCGGATGCCGAGACGCCGGCTGCGCGCTGATCGGCGGCGAGACAGCCGAAATGCCCGGCATGTATGCGGGCGGCGACTATGACCTCGCGGGCTTCGCAGTCGGTGCCGCGGAGCGCGGCCAGCTTCTGCCGGTTGGCGACATTGCAGCCGGCGACATGATCCTCGGCCTCACCTCCTCCGGCGTGCATTCCAACGGTTTTTCGCTGGTCCGCAAGATCGTTACCGTCTCGAAGCTCGACTGGAGCGATGCGGCCCCCTTCGCGGATGGCAAGACGCTCGGCGAGGCTCTGCTGACGCCGACCCGGATCTATGTAAAGCCGCTTCTGAAGGCTATCCGCGAGACCGGCGCCATCAAGGCGTTGGCCCACATCACCGGCGGCGGCTTCCCGGAGAACATCCCGCGCGTTCTGCCGAAAAACCTCGCGGCTGAAATCGATCTCGACTCTATTCCGGTCCCGCCGGTCTTTTCCTGGCTTGCCAAGACAGGCGGCGTCGAGGCGAAGGAAATGCTGCGTACTTTCAATTGCGGCATCGGCATGATCATCGTCGTGGCCGCCGAGAATGCTCAAGCCGTGACGGACGCGCTGTCCGCCGAAGGTGAAGTGGTGGTGCCGCTTGGCCGCATGGTGGCGCGTGAGGAAGGCGCTCAGGGCGTCATCTATCAGGGCACGCTTGGCCTATGATCCCATCGGCCAGCCAGAGGGGCCGCAAGCGCGTCGTCGTCTTCATCTCCGGCGGCGGCTCCAACATGCTCACGCTGGCAAAGGCGTGCGAGGCTGCGGACTGGCCTGCCGAGATCGCCTGCGTCATTTCTGACAAGCCTTCGGCCGGTGGATTGGCAAAGGCCGAAGCGCTCGGCATTCCTACCCGCGTGTTCGAACGCAAGGACTATGCCGGCAAGCCGGAACACGAAGAAGCCATTCTGGCAGCGCTAGACGAAATCCGGCCGGACATCATCTGCCTTGCCGGATATATGCGCCTGCTTTCCGGTGACTTCATAAGGCGCCACGAAGGGCGGATACTCAACATCCACCCTTCCCTGCTGCCGCTGTTTCCAGGCCTTCATACGCACCAGCGCGCCATCGATGCCGGCATGAAAATTGCCGGCTGCAGCGTTCATTTCGTCACCGAAGGCATCGATGAAGGCCCGATCGTTGCACAGGCGGCGGTGCCCGTGATCGGCAGCGATACCGCCGATACGTTGGCGGCTCGGGTTCTGACGGTCGAGCACCAGCTCTATCCGTTGGCGCTCAAGCTCGTCGCGGAGGGGAACGTCCGGATGGAGGATGGCCGCGTCATACAGACGAATGGCACCGGCAATGCCGACGCAACGCTTCTGTCACCGATGAGCTGAGGCAGGCGCCTCCCACCTCCCGGGTGGTCATCAGGCCCTCTGACCGATGTCACGGCTAGATTGTTTTCAACCCGACAGACTGTCGCGATTAAGCATCGCCCATTGCAGCAGGACGATCGTCTTGGCGTCGTTGATCTCGCCAGTGCGGATCATCGCATAGGCATCATCCAGCCCCATGGTCACCACTTCGATATCCTCGCCCTCACCGGCCAGGCCTCCGCCTGTTCCCGGTCTGCGGTCGGCGCTGACGCTTGCGACGAACAGCGCGACCTTCTCCGTCAGAGTGCCGGGGCTGGCATACATGTCGAACAGATAGCGGGCCTCGTCGATCTCGAAACCGGTTTCTTCCATTGCCTCACGGATCACCGCATCTGCAGGCAACTCATCCTCGTCGATCAGCCCGGCCGGGACTTCCAGCATGAAGGCCGGATCGCCATTGACGAAGGCGCCGGGCCGGAACTGGCGAACCAGAACGACACTTCCCTCCTTGGGATCATGGAGAAGGATCGCCGCTGCCGTGCCATGGTCGTGCACCTCGCGATCGAGCGTAACCATGCTGCCGTCCGGCATCCGCTGTTCGAAGACGAGTTTCTGAAGATGCACGAACCCCTTCCACAACCTCGCTCTGGAGATCAGCCGCACGCGTTCTGCCTCGGAGGTATCGATGTCGAGCATGTCCGTCCTATCTGGATGCGCTTGTCCCGGATGGAACCTGCGGGCAGTCGTCAGGCCTTGCGCAGCCAGACGCGATTATCATGGAAGGCCGCGCCGCCATAGGGGGCGACGGCATCGGCACCGGTCAGCACGTTGATGCCCTCCCCGTCCAGATGAGCCTTGTTGGGCCAGAGGCCTTCGGCAATCAGGACACCGGGTCGCGCACCGGCAACGATCCTCGCATGAAGGCGGATTTCGCCACGCGGGTTTCCAAGCTTCACGACGTCGCCGTCTGTGATCCCGAGCCGGGCGGCATCGGAAGGTTCGACCATCACCTCGGGGCGCTTCTCCTTCTGAACCGAACTCGGTGTCTCCGCGAAGGTCGAGTTCAGGAAGCTGCGCGCAGGCGACGTGGCAAGGCGGAACGGATGCTCCTCGTTGGCGACCTCGATGACCGGGACGTAGTCCGGGAATTTCGGCAGCGCTTCAACCGGGCCCATCGGTCCGATACTCTTCGGGGGCCGATCCGGCGACGGACCATTCGCCCAGTCGGGACTGAAGCGGAACTTGCCGTCCGGATAGCCGAAGCCCTTGATGTAGTGGGCGGTCTCGAAATCGGGTTGGGCATCGATCCAGCGTTGTAGCGCAAGCGCATCAAAACCGGGCCAGCCACTCGCCGCCAGCATGCGGTCGATATGCTCGCGTTCGGAAAGACCGAAACCGGGATAATGCGAGACGCCGAGGCGGCTTGCCAGTTCCTCGATGACGAAGAGGTTGGTGCGCACCGTGTCCGGGGCATCGACCAGCTTGGGGCCGAGCAGGATGTGGTTCTGGCCGCCTCCGCGGTAGATGTCGTCATGCTCCAGGAACATGGTGGCCGGAAGCACGATGTCGGCCACCTCCGCCGTTTCAGTCATGAACTGCTCGTGGACTGCAACAAACAGGTCATCGCGCAGGAAACCCTGTTTCACCAGACGCTGTTCCGGCGCCACGTTGACGGGGTTGGTGTTCTGGATCAGCAGCGCCGTCACCGGACCACGCTGGCGCAGTGCCTCGGCATCTCCGGTCAGAACGCGACCGATCTGCGACTGGTCGAGCATGCGGATGTCGGGATCAGCGTACGCCGTGCCCATGAGTTCCGCCTTGTTCAGCCGGAAGATCTCGCCGTTGTTGTGGAAAGCACCGCCGCCTTCGTATTGCCAGGAACCAAGAACGGTCGCGACCGACAGTGCCGAATGCATGGAGACCGTGCCGTTGCGCTGGCGGCCGAAACCGTAGCCGAGGCGGAAGAATGTCTTCTTCGTCGTCCCGACAAGGCGCGCGAACGCTTCGATCTCGTCCACCGAAAGACCCGTAAGGGCCGAGGCCCATTCAGGTGTCTTTGTTCGAAGGTGAGCTTCGAGGCCCGCGGGATCGTCAGCGTATTGCGCCATGTAGTCGCGATCAGCATAGCCGTCACGGAAGGCGATGTGCATCACGGCGCAGGCGAGAGCCGCATCTGTGCCAGGCTTCAGGATCAGGCCCATGTCGGCCTGCTTGATCGTCGGATTGTCGTAGATATCGATGACGACGATCTTCGCACCGCGTTCCTTGCGGGCTTTCACCGCATGCGTCATGACGTTGACCTGGGTGGAAACTGCGTTCGTCCCCCAGATCACGACGCAATCCGACTTCGCCATCTCGCGTGGATCAGGGCCGCGTAGAGCGCCCGTGCCCATGACATATCCGGTCCAGGCCATGTTCGTGCAGATCGAACCGAAGAAGCCTGAATACTTCTTGGCGTGGCGCAGGCGCTCGATGGAATCTCGCTGCACCTGCCCCATTGTTCCCGCATAGAAATAGGGCCAGACGGCTTCCGTACCGTGAAGGGCTTCCGCCTTCACAAACGCGTCGGCAATCTCGTCGAGCGCATTCTCCCAGGATATCTCCTGCCAGGCACCGTCGCCCTTGGCGCCAATACGGCGCTTCGGCGTCAGAAGCCGCTGCGGATGGTAGATCCGCTCGGTGTAGCGCGCGACCTTGGCGCAGATGACACCGGCGGTATAGGTATTGTCGCTCGAGCCGCGGACGCGGCCGATCTTGCCTTCCGCCGTCAGATCAACATCTAGCGCGCAGGCGGACGGACAGTCATGCGGGCAGACCGTATGGCCGACGCGGTTGACATTCGAGGTGGCTTTCGCCGTGATCGGGGTCGTAACGTTCATGATATTTCTATATGCGAAGGCAGGAGCAGCAAAAAGGCGCTTTTGCAGTTCATCAAATTAATTCATCCGGGACACAATCAGGCATGAACTATCGGCACATCTACCACGCGGGCAATTTCGCCGATATCCTGAAGCACGCCGTGCTGGCGCGTCTCGTCGTCTACATGCAGAACAAGGACAAGGCATTCCGCGTGCTGGACACGCATGCCGGCATCGGCCTCTACGACCTCTCCTCGGAAGAGGCGCAGAAGACCGGCGAATGGCGCGACGGGATCGGGCGCCTGATCGATGCCGATCTTCCAGCCGCTGCTGCCGACCTGCTGGCGCCGTATCTCCGCATCATTCGCGAGCTAAACCCGGAAAACGACCTGAAGCTCTATCCCGGCTCACCGAAGCTGGCACGGATGCTGTTCCGGCCGCAGGATCGGCTCTCAGCCATGGAACTCCACCCCGAGGACTCGCGCCGGCTGGCGCGGCTTTTCGAGGGGGATTATCAGGCACGCGTCACGGAACTGGACGGTTGGCTGGCGCTCGGCGCACACCTGCCGCCCAAGGAGAAACGCGGCATCATCCTCGTCGATCCGCCTTTCGAGGAAGATGGCGAATACGAGCGACTGGTGAGCGGACTGGCGACGGCTTACCGGCGTTTTCCCGGCGGCACCTACTGCCTCTGGTATCCGCTGAAGAAAGGAGCGCCGATCAGGGCGTTCCACCAGGCGCTTCAGGAGCTGGAAATCCCGAGGATGCTCGGCCTTGAGCTTTCGGTACGCAGCGACCGGGAGACGACGGGGCTGTCCGGCTCCGGCCTTGTTGTCGTCAACCCGCCCTTCACGCTGAAGGACGAGATGCACACGCTGCTGCCTGTCCTGAAGAACATACTGGCACAGGACCGCTTCGCCTCGCAACGGGCGTTCTGGCTGCGCGGCGAGTAGCGGATCAGGTTTCGCCGCGCCGCATGTCCGGCGGGTTGTTGCGGCGAAACTGCGAGCGCTCGAAGACCAGGATCACCACCAGCGCCATGACGAAGGGGATGATCAGGTAGAACAGGCGGAAGACCAGCAGCGCGGCAATCACGTCCGCCGGGTCCATGTCCGGCAGCCCCATGACGAAGACGAGCTCGAGCACGCCGAGCCCGCCTGGGGCGTGAGACAGAAGCGCCGCTGAAAACGAGATCAGGAAGATGCCCATCACGACCAGAAAGCCGGGATTTCCCGCTTCCGGGAGGGCGAAATAGATGATGCCGGCGGCACCGATCAGCTCGACCGGTGCGATGATCAACTGCGGTATGACGACGCGCGGCGCGGGATAGAAGATGTTGATCGAACCCAGTTTGATCGGCTTGAGCTTCATGAAGCTGGCAACGACGTAGAGCGCGACAAGGCCGAGAATCACAAAGCCCGTTACAGCCGAGGCCTCGACCGGCACGAGATCGCCAAATCGCTCGGTCAATTCCGGTTCAATGACCAGCACCAGGCCAGCCAGAAGCAGTGTGCCGAGCATGAAGGTGAATGAGCAAACGGCGATGAGAATGCCAATCTCCGCCGGCGTCAGGCCCTTTGACGAATAGGCACGGTAGCGCACGACCGCACCGGACACGACCGATGCCCCAACATTGTGCGACAGCGCATAGGTGGTGAAGGAGCAGATCGTGATGAACCACCAGTCGATCTTGCGGCCGAGATGCATGAGCGCAATGCGGTCGTAGCCGGCCAGGGCGGCATAGGCGACCAGCGTGCATAACCCCGACAAAACCCAGTGGGTGTGGGAGATCGCCGCGAGACTTTCCCAGACATCATCTAGTGAAAGGCCGCGCAATTCCTTGTAGAGAAGCCAGGCACAAACCGCTATCGTCGCCGCGCCGACGACGGGCCAGAGGTACTTTTTCAAGGTCATTCAAACTTGCCGATCTTCTCTCCTCCAAGACATTTCAGCACCTGCAGAACAACCGCTGACTCGCCCACATTGGAGGCAATGGGTTAATGGATCAACCTTTCCGCACCGTATTAGCCGCTTTCGCATGCCTGGCTTTTTTCGCCTGGGGCGGCACCGCAAGGGCGCAATCTCCTGACTTCGATTTCTATGTCCTGTCGCTCTCCTGGTCGCCAACCTATTGTGCAACTCAGCAGGGCGGACGCAGTTCCCAGCAATGCGACGGTGGTGAACGCTATGGCTTCATTGTCCATGGCCTGTGGCCGCAATACGAGGCCGGCTATCCCGAATTCTGCCGCAACCGGGAACCGCAGCGTGTGCCGAACGCGCTCGGCGAGACGCTGTTCGACATCATGCCGTCGATGGGGCTGATCGGCCACCAATGGCGCAAGCACGGCAGTTGCACCGGGCTTAGCCAGAAAGAATATCTCGCCGAAACCCGGAAGGCTTACGATCGGGTGCGCATTCCCGACACGCTTGCTGAAGGCGAAAAGCAGCTCACTCTCTCGACCGCACAGATCGAGAGCGCGTTCGTCGCTGCCAACCCGGGCATGACGACACGGGGCATCGCCGCCAGCTGCGAAGGACGGCAACTGGAAGAGGTGCGCATCTGCCTGACGAAAGACCTGCAGTTCCGCGACTGCGCCGAAGTCGACCGGCGCGGCTGCCAGCGTAGCCAGATCGACGTTCCCCCCGCCGAATAACCGAAGCACCACCCAAGGACGCCGCAATGAAGCTCCTCTATTCGCCCGCCTCTCCCTACGCCGCGAAGGTGCGGATGGCTGCCCATCACGCAGGCATCCGACTGGATGCCGAGAAGGTGGACACATCGAGCAATCCACCCGAACTGTTGGCCAACAATCCGCTCGGGAAGATTCCGACACTCATCCGCGAGGGCGAGCCGCCGATCTATGACAGCGTCGCCATCATGCATTACCTCGATCGTCTGTCCGGCGGGAAGCTCTACCCCAGGAAGGATCCGAAGCGGGCGGATGCGGACGTGCTGGAAGCACTGTGCGACGGCGTGATGGACAGCCTCCTGGCGATTATGAACGAGCGGCGCAGCCGCCCGGAAGACAGAGTGCACCAGCCTTGGATCGACAAGCAGTGGGACAAGGTCAGCCGCGCGCTCGATCACCTCAACGGCCATCTGCCGAAGACCGGAAAGAAGCTGAATGGCGGCCATTTCGCACTTGCGGCGGCGCTGAGCTACCTTGACCTCCGCTTCAGCGACAAGGACTGGCGGTACGGGCGGGTGGAGCTTGCCGCGTGGCCGGACACGTTTGCCAAGCACTTCGCCGGCTTCGCGGAAATGAAGGCAGCGGGCTGACCTCCAGCTGCTGCCGGACGGCGGCCACAGGCCCCATTCCATCGGGCTGACCGACCAGGAAGCATCGGAGCCGACCGGCCGCCTCCGATGCCAGCGATCTTTCCGTCCGCCTGCACAGGGTATTGAAGAGCTTGCCCTGCGGCATACCTACGCTACCATGCAACAAGCGGCAGGAGGCCGTATTATGGAGAAGATTTGCATGAAGCTTAATGTTCTGACGCGACGCGCCGCACTTATACTTGCCGGTTCGGCACTATCCCTGATGTCGCTCGGCCATGCGGCTATGGCACAAACCTTTCCCGACCAGACCATTACGCTGGTCGTGCCCTTTTCCGCCGGTGGCTCGACGGACGTGGTCGGGCGCGTCGTGGCGCAGAAGATGGGCGAGATCCTGGGCCAGCAGATCGTGGTCGAGAATGTGGCTGGCGCCGGCGGCAACCTCGGCGCGGATCGCGTAGCGCGTGCCGAGCCTGATGGCTACACGATCCTGATGGGAACGGTCGCCACCCATGCGCTCAACCCGTTGATCCTCAAGACCACGCCCTACGACGCGGAAAAGGACTTTTCGCCGATCTCGCTGCTCGTCGTCGTGCCAAACGTGCTCGTCGTCAACCCGGAGCTGCCGGTCAACACGGTGGCCGAACTGATCGACCTCCTGAAGAAGGAGCCGGACAAATACTCCTACGCCTCGTCCGGCAACGGCACGCCGCTGCACCTCTCCGGCGAGTTGTTCAACAGCATGGCCGGGGTGACGATGCTGCACGTCCCCTACAAGGGCGCCGGGCCAGCCCTGAACGACGTGATCGGCAACCAGATCCCGATCATGTTCGACAACCTCCCCTCCTCGTCCGGCCACATCAAGGCCGGCACACTGCGGGCGCTCGCGGTGACGACCGCCAAGCGGGCTCCATCCTTCCCGGACGTGCCAACGGTGGCGGAAACCGTTCCCGGCTATGAGACCTATACGTGGAACGCGTTGTTCGCACCGGCGGGCACTCCGCCGGAAGTGGTGGCCAAGCTCAACGAGGCAGCAAACACCGCGCTCAAGGATCCAGCGGTCATCGCCCGGATGGACGAGTTCAGCGCCACGATCGTCGGCTCGACGCCGGAAGACCTCGGCAAGCATGTAACAGCCGAAATCGCCAAGTGGGCGCCGATCGTCAAGAGCGCCAATATCCAGATGGATTGAGAGCGCGCCAGACCTCGCGACACAAAAAAAGCCCGGGCCAAAAGCCCGGGCTTTTCCGCCTGTTAAGGCTTGGAATTAGAACTTGACGCCAATACCAACCTTGACGCTGTGGTCGTCAAAACCACGCGAGAAGGAACCGGAGTCGAGGTTGTAGGTGTCGCTGCCGAAGTCCGTGTAGCGGTATTCGACGCGCGTGGTGATGTTTTCAGTCACCATGGCTTCCACGCCAGCACCGACGGTGTAGCCGACAGCGGTGTTGCTATCGGACGACGTTGCGTCGGACAATTCGTTGTCCTGCAGGGCAACACCAGCCGTACCGTAGATGAGGAAGGGGTTCATGTCGTAACCGACGCGAGCGCGGACCGAACCGTTCCAGCCGGCTTCGCCTTCAACACCTGGTGCAGCTTCTTCTTCTACGCCGTTATAACCGACATCGGCTTCGACACCGTAGACGATCTGGCCGCTCTGCATGTTGTAGCCGCCGTAAACGCCGCCACCGAGAGCACCGTCACGGTCGTTGCTTCCAAAGCGACCCCATTTGTAGTCGCCATAGCCACCGAGATATGCGCCGCTCCAGTCACTGACCGGTGCAGGCTGCTCGTAAGCTACAGGTGCTTCCGGAATCTGATCGACGGCATCAGCGGCATTGGCAACCGAGATCGTGGCGAAGGTAGCAGCCGAAACCAACAGAGCTGCGGTAAGATTACGCATACAGAATTCTCCTTTTCATGCTGTGCCGGGAATGTGCCGCGACGAAACTGCCGCGTCGTTGTTCCCTGCCCGCTGAACCGAAGATGGTCGGGAAATGAGTGCAAGAAAGAGCCGAATTGTGAATTGATTGTGGCGCAGCAATGGCTAGAAAGTGATGTTGCATTGCCGCAACACATTACTCATTAACTATATATACAACAACACACATAACGCTTCACAATATCCACTTTTGATCATCCCAATACGCACTGGAATTAATTTGTAATTAACCTTGCGTGCACTTCTGTCGTTGCTCGACGTCGATTGATTTACATTTTGTTTACCACATTTTCCCAGCACGCGACTCATCACGTCCCGGGGCAGCAGGTGCAGCAGCAACCCATCACCGCTATCGATGACATCCCGCCTGTTCGGTCAGCCGTCGCAGATAATGCTTCCCAATCGGGCATGGCGGCTTCGTCGTCTTTTAATAAGATCGCCCACGCACTACCTGTAGGGCATCCAGACGACGCGATTCGATGCCCGCCGACGATGCGCCCCGCATCCGTGCGCCGGCAGGCGGAGAGGACGAGATGAATTCAGCCAAACTGCCCGATGGCGGTGTGCTCTACGACGAAACGGAAGACGACGAGGACGACGTCATCCCCGTCGACCTCAACGCTGCTCCTGCGTCGGGGATCGACTGGAACGAGGGCTGGAAGAACGAGAGCGGCCTGAAGGGCGCCGACCTTATCGCCGAATTCGTGAAGCATCTTCCGAACGCGCCGGGCGTCTACCGCATGTTCAACGAGGCCGGCGACGTCATGTATGTGGGCAAGGCGCGCAGCCTGAAGAAGCGCGTGGGCAACTATGCACAGGGACGCCTCCACTCGAACCGTCTCTCCCGCATGGTGCGCGACACGACCCATATGGAGTTCGTCACGACACGGACGGAGACCGAGGCTCTGCTGCTCGAAGCGAACCTCATCAAGCGCCTGCGGCCGCGCTTCAACGTGCTTCTGCGGGATGACAAGTCGTTTCCCTACATCCTGATCACCGGCGACCATCGCGCGCCCGCCATCTTCAAGCATCGTGGCGCCCGCGCCCGCAAAGGCGACTACTTCGGGCCATTTGCGTCGGCGAGCGCCGTCGGTCGCACCATCAACTCGCTGCAGCGTGCATTCCTGCTGCGCACCTGCACTGACAGCGTCTTCGAAACCCGCACCCGTCCGTGCCTGCTTTATCAAATCAAGCGTTGTTCCGCTCCCTGCACCCGCGAGGTCAGCGACGAAGGCTACGCCGAACTGGTCGAAGAGGCGAAAGACTTCCTTTCCGGCAGAAGCCAGAACGTCAAGGCGACGATCGGTCGGCAGATGGCTGAAGCATCGGAGGATCTGGATTTCGAGCGAGCCGCCATCTATCGCGACCGCCTGGCAGCCCTCAGCCATGTGCAGAGTCACCAGGGGATCAACCCGGCTGGGATTGAAGAGGCGGACGTGTTCGCCATTCACCACGAAGCCGGGCTCACCTGCATCCAGGTCTTCTTCTTCCGCACCGGCCAGAACTGGGGCAACCGAGCCTATTTCCCGAAGGCCGACCCGCAAATGTCCGGCGCGGAAGTGCTCAACGGGTTCCTTGCGCAGTTCTATGACGACAAGCCGGTGCCGCGACAGATCCTCCTGTCCGAGACCGTCGAGGAGCAGGACCTGCTCGCCATGGCCTTCTGTGAAAAGGCCGGCCACAAGGTGGCGATCTCCGTGCCGCAGCGGGGCGAGAAGAGAGACCTGGTGGATCACGTCCTGGCGAATGCTCGCGAGGCCCATGGCCGCAAGCTTGCCGAGACGGCTTCCCAGGCACGCCTGTTGCAGGGTTTTGCGGAAACCTTCGGGCTTTCCTGTACGCCGCGCAGGATCGAAGTGTACGACAACTCGCACATCATGGGCACCAACGCCGTCGGCGGGATGGTCGTGGCCGGGCCGGAAGGCTTCGTGAAGAACCAGTACCGGAAGTTCAACATCAAATCGACCGAGATCACTCCGGGCGACGACTTCGGCATGATGCGGGAAGTGATGACGCGCCGCTTCAGCCGCCTGCTCAAGGAAGAAGGGATACCGGATCGTTCGCAGACCGCCGCAGAGGACAACGGCGACGCCGCGTTTCCCGCCTGGCCTGACGTGATTCTGATCGACGGCGGCCAAGGGCAGATGACGGCGGTGCGGACCATCCTTGACGAGCTGGGTATCCGCGACGTGGTGACGGCGATTGGCATCGCCAAGGGTGTCGATCGCGATGCGGGGCGCGAACGCTTCTTCGCGGACGGGCGCAGCGACTTTTCACTGCCGCCCCGCGACCCCGTTCTTTATTTCATCCAGCGCATGCGCGACGAGGCACACCGTTTCGCCATCGGTTCGCACAGGGCGCGCCGCAAGAAGGAAATGGTGAGAAATCCGCTCGACGAGATCGCCGGCATCGGTCCCGGCCGCAAGCGCAAGCTCCTGCAGCATTTCGGTACAGCGAAGGCCGTCTCGCGGGCCGGGCTGAACGATCTGATGGCCGTCGATGGCATATCGGAAGCGGTCGCCAAACAAGTCTACCATCACTTCCACGAGAACCAATCCGGCTGATGCCGCAGAATGGCGTTTAATTTACCGATCGATATGTTGACGCTTGCCATCGGAAGCGCCAACTAGGGCAAGACAGGAATGACAGGGCACCACATGGCTTCGCGCGCATACAACATCCCCAACCTCCTCACCTATGCGCGCATTCTTGCGGTACCGCTGATCGTTCTCTGCTTTTTCGTCGAGGGCAGGCTCGAAAGTTCCGACTTTGCACGATGGGCGGGCTTCTGGATTTTCGTGGTCGCTTCGATCACCGACTATCTGGACGGCTATCTGGCGCGCATCTGGAACCAGACGTCGAATATCGGCCGGATGCTCGACCCGATCGCAGACAAGCTGCTGGTTGCTTCGGTGCTGCTGCTGGTGGCGGCGGACGGCACGATCGCCGGCTGGTCGATCTGGGCGGCGATCACCATCCTCTGCCGCGAAATCCTCGTCTCCGGCCTGCGGGAATATCTCGCGGCGCTCAAGGTGGCTGTGCCGGTGACGCGCATCGCCAAATGGAAGACGACCATCCAGATGGTAGCAATCGCCTTCCTGCTCGCGGGCCCTGCCGGCGACAAGATCCTTCCCTACACGACTGAGATGGGGATTACGTTGCTCTGGCTTGCAGCCATCCTGACGTTCTACTCCGGCTACGATTACTTCAAGGCCGGCCTGAAGCACATGGTGGACTGACGATGACCAAGCTCGTCTACTTCGCCTGGGTGCGTGAGCGGATCGGCAAGCCGGAGGAGGAGATGGAGCTTCCCGGCGACGTAAAGACGGTTCGCGATTTGCTGAGTCATCTGAAGACCTTGGGCGAGGGATATGAGGCAGCGCTTCAATATGCCGAAGTGATCCGCGTCGCCATCAACCAGGAACATGTCGAGCACAGCGAGACGATCGGCGACGCCCGCGAGATCGGCATCTTTCCGCCTATGACAGGCGGGTGATCCGATGACGACCGCACCGCTGATCCGCGTCCAGGCGCAAGATTTCGACCTGCAGGCCGAGATCGACACCCTGACACAGGGGCGGCAGGACATCGGTGCCGTCGTCACCTTTACGGGTCTGTGCCGCAACGAACAGGGCACCCTCTCCGCGCTAGAACTGGAGCATTACCCCGGAATGGCGGAGACGGAGATGCGGCGGATCGCCGAACTCGCCATCGCACGGTTCTCGCTTCTCGGTCTCAGCGCCATCCACCGCTACGGAAAGATCGCCCCGGGCGAGAATATTGTGGCTGTCATTGCTGCGGCACCGCATCGACAGGCGGCGTTCGATGGCGCCAGCTTCATGATGGACTTTCTCAAGACCTCCGCCCCCTTCTGGAAGAAGGAACACGGGGCCGACGGCTCGACGGGTGACTGGGTGGCGGCGAAGGACGCCGACGACGCAGCGCGCGACAAGTGGCGCTGATCACGGAATAGCCCTCTCCCGACGACTCATGACAAGGAGCGCGACAAGGGAGGAAACGACGACCAGATCTCGCCACATGATGGGGCCATAGGCGCCCCAGAGCGTTTCCGCAAGGCCGACGACTGCAGCCCCGGCTGCCGCATGCAAAGGTCGGGAATGGCCGCCAGCGGCGGCAATCAGCACGACCTTCAGACCAAAAAACAGCCCTGCCCCAAAATCCATCGTGCCGTAGTGCGAGGTGGCAAGCACCCCGCATATGGAGGCGAGCAAAGCGGCAACGGCGTAGGATTGCACAAATACGCCGCGGGAATCGACACCCGACAGCCGCGCAGCCAGTGGATCGTCCGAGACCGCCCGCCATTGCCTTCCCCACCGACCATAGGACAGGACAAGCGAGACGGACATCATCAACGACAGCATGATCAAAACGCTGACGCACTGAAGCCTTGTCAGCGTGACGGGAAAATCATCGGCGTTCCAAAGGATGACCGGCGCATTCATCAGCGGCGGCAGCCAGAGCTCCCGCGTCTGCGATGCAAGTCGCGCTCCTTCCATCAGCACTAGGACGATGCCGAGCGAGGCGACGATCATCGCATTGGGAGCAATCCTCGAAAGCGGCTGCATGATGAAGCGCCCCGCCACGGCACCGGTCGCAATCCCTCCCGACAAGGCTCCAGTCGCACCCAGAGCCAGGGCCGCCGGAAGGATCAGCCGCAACTCATCCCAGCCGAAATGCGTCACAAGCAGGTAGAGGTGGCCGGAGAAGGCGAAGATTGCCCCGTAGGTGATATCGGCCCGCTTCGTCACCGCAAAGGCTATGGCATAGCCGAAGGCCAGCGTCGCGTAGAGCGCCGACAGCGGGACCGCGTTCGCCAGTTGCTGTAGCAGATAGGCCATGCGTTATTCATTCCACGCATATACTAACTGGTCAATCGGCTTTTACTGGTTATAATCACCCCATGACTTTCTCATGGACCCCCCATCGGTTTGCCGGCGGCGCGCTTGCGCTGGATGTCGCAAATAGCGTCATCTTCCGCACGGAGCCGGAGCGCCGTATCGATCGCTTTGCCGTCCCCCAACACTTCGAAGCCTTTCCCGGCGCAGCGGCCCGCTTATCGGCCGAGCGGGCTCTGTTCGGGGATCTGGAGCCCGTACGGCACAACAACCATACGGTATTCTTCTCCTTGCGTGAGGCGATCGACACCTATTTCCGAATGCGTATCGAAGGCAATGACGATCGGCACTTGCTCGCGGACTTGCTGCAGGCCGTGGCGGAGATGTTGAGAAGCGCCCCGGGCGAGGCATCGCTCGAGGCGGCAACGGCGCGGTCAGCGATCCGGCTACTGTCGGATGCGGAAGGCGAACGGCTGAAGATCTGCGGCAATTGTGGCTGGCTGTTCATCGACCGCAGCCGCAACCGAAGCCGCATGTGGTGCGACATGGCCGTTTGCGGCAATCGCGCCAAGGCCAGCCGGCACTATCATCGAAAGAAACAGGAGGCCGTATCGTGATGCGCCGGCTGATCCTTGCTGGGATGATGGTTGCCGCCCTCGCCTCCTGTCAGCGGGATGCCGCCGACGACAAACTGGTAGAGATTTCCGGCAAGATATTCGTGTTCAATTACCGCGTGGCGCGGGCGACATACCTGGTGACGCTACGCAAGCTGGCGCCGCTTCCGGAAGGCGGTTTTGCCGAGGCCACGTTCGAGGATCCGCGCGGCGGGCCGCCGCTGGTGGCACGCGAGAAGCTTTTTCCCGTCATGGACAAGATCGTTCTGGAAAGCCCGGCGGTGCACTGCGTGAAGAAGGGTAAGCCCTATGCGGTGACGATCCGGCTGCTGGGCGCCGACAACGAAGAAATCCAGACATTGGAGACGACCATCACTTCGAACGTCGACCAGAGCATCCTGCCTGCCAAGCCGCTTACCCTCGGGCCGTTCTACGACCGCAACCCCGAAGTCTTCAAACCCGACGGCACGACCGATTTCTCGCCGGAGAAATGCCCCGAATAAAAAAAGCCGGAGCGTGGCCCCGGCTTTTTCAATGTCTATCGAGGGCCTATCAGCCGACGATTTCGGTTTCGGCGAACCAGTAGGCGATTTCCTGGGCAGCAGTTTCCGGAGCGTCGGAACCGTGGACCGAGTTTTCGCCGATCGACAGGGCGAACTGCTTGCGGATCGTGCCTTCGTCAGCGTTTGCCGGGTTGGTTGCACCCATGATCTCGCGGTTCTTCAGGATGGCGTTTTCGCCTTCCAGAACCTGAACGATGGTCGGGCCGGAGGTCATGCCTTCGACGAGTTCACCGAAGAAAGGGCGTTCCTTGTGAACGGCGTAGAAGCCTTCGGCTTCGCGCGTGCTCATCCAGACGCGCTTGGAAGCGACGACGCGAAGGCCGTTGTCTTCAAATACCTTGGTGATCGCGCCAGTCAGGTTGCGCTTGGTGGCATCCGGCTTGATCATCGAAAACGTGCGTTCAATCGCCATCGTCAATTCCTTTGGTTCCAGAGAAAGTGGGCGGTGTTTACCCGCCCCTGCCACTGGAAACAAGGGGGTTTGCGCGATTTCACGCGGCTGTCACACGCCGTCCGAGACCATCGTGGAGGTCGAGGCAGCGCTCAAACCATCGAAGGACCGAATCATCCTGCGGCAATGGCGGCGACCCTGCGGTGACGCGCATCCACTGTAGCGCCCCGAACAGGATGTAGTCGGCGAACAACGGCGCATCCCCGCCGAGGAAGGGCTGAAAGTGCAGCGTCCGGCGCACCGGCTCCAGCTTGGCGGCGAAAGCCACTCTCTCGGCCTCGCCTTCCGCTGCAACCTCTTCGATCGGCTTGCCCAACCGCTCCAGCCTACTCTGACGGAAATAGACCTGATCTGCCTCATCGAGCATGTCATGGATGTGCATGACGGCCATCCTTGTGACCGGCATGTGGATAATCATCTGCGAGAAGCTTTCGACGAAGCGGGAGAGCGCCTTGCCGCCCTCGCCGCCGAAGAGCGTCGGCCGATCCGGGTAGGTTTCGTCCAGGTAGAGGGCGATCTCGAAACTGTCACGGACGAGATGATTGCCGTCGCGAAGGATGGGGACGGTCTTCGAGAAGCCGTCTTCCAGGTCTGGGACCGCAGTGAAGGGATACGGTCGTTCGATGAAGTCCAGTCCCTTGTGGGCAAGCGCCATCGAGACCTTCCAGCAATGGGGCGAGAAAGGCCGGTTTTCATCCTTTCCGCACAAAGAATAGAGGACGCGCGTCATCATTGGGCTCCCGGCATTTGATCGGAGCATTCTGGGGAGGCATCGGGCAAAGTCCAATCACCAAATTTCATGGATGGCATCATGCCGCTGTAAGATCTTCGCGGCTAAGGTGCCGCAACCGACCGAGGAGATATTCATGCGCCGCCACTTCCAGATGTTCGCCCATTACAACCGCTGGGCCAACGGACGCGTTTACGATGCCTGTGGCGAACTCTCGGACGAGGAGTATCGCGCCGATAGGCGCGCATTCTTCGGTTCGGCGCACCGCACGCTCAACCATCTTCTCGCGACCGATCGCATCTGGATGAAGCGCATCACCGGCGATGGCGATGCGCCAAGCACACTGGATGCGGTGCTTTTCGAGGATTTCGGCGCCCTGCGGGAGGCAAGGACGGAGGAAGACCAGCGCCTCATCGATTTCATCAATGGGCTGGGCGACGAACAGATCTCAAGGTCCTTCACCTACACGCCGATCAGCAATCCCGTACAGATCACCCAACCGCTCGGCCCCGTCCTCGCCCATGTTTTCAACCATCAGACGCACCATCGAGGTCAGGTCCATTCCATCCTCACCTCGCTTGGAAAGCCGTCGCTGGTGCTTGACCTGATCTATTTCCTGCGCGCCGAAGGCCAGAAATGGATGTAGCGCCACCGGCGGGTCAACGTGTCTTCGTCTTCTTCATATTGCTTTGGTGACAAGTTTCGGCCAAAACCGCCGCCATGATAACAATTACCGATCTTTCCGCCCGCATCGCCGGGCGCCTGCTTCTCGATCATGCCAGCGTCACGCTTCCAGCCGGCACCAAGGCCGGGCTCGTTGGCCGCAACGGAGCGGGCAAATCCACACTGTTCCGCGTCATCACCGGCGACATGGGTTCAGAAACCGGTTCCGTCTCTCTTCCGAAAAGCGCCCGCATCGGCCAGGTGGCACAGGAAGCACCCGGCACCGAGGATTCCCTTCTGGAAATCGTTCTCGCCGCCGACAAGGAACGTGCCGCCCTGATGAATGAGGCCGAGACCGCAACCGATCCGCACCGGATCGCCGACATCCAGATGCGTCTCGTCGATATCGACGCCCATTCGGCCGAAGCGCGCGCCGCCAGCATTCTCGCCGGCCTCGGCTTCTCGCAGGAAGCCCAGCTCCGGCCCGCCTCGTCCTTCTCCGGCGGCTGGCGCATGCGCGTGGCGCTCGCCTCGGTGCTCTTCGCCGAACCCGACCTGCTGCTGCTCGACGAACCGACCAACTATCTCGACCTCGAAGGCACGCTCTGGCTGGAGGATTATGTGCGGCGTTATCCGCACACGGTCATCGTCATCAGCCACGACCGCGACATGCTCAACAACGCCGTCAATTCAATCGTCCATCTCGACCAGAAGAAGCTTACCTTCTATCGCGGCGGCTACGACCAGTTCGAACGCCAGAAGGCCGAGAACGACGAGTTGCAGATGAAGGCGAAGGCCAAGAACGACGCGGCCCGCAAGCACCTGCAGAGCTTTATCGACCGGTTCAAGGCGAAGGCCTCCAAGGCCAAGCAGGCGCAATCAAGGGTCAAGGCGTTGGAGCGGATGGGAACGGTCGCCTCGGTGATCGAGGACCACGTCCAGCCGATCACCTTCCCGGAACCGGAAAAGCAACCCGCCTCGCCGATCATCTCCGTTCAGAACGCCGCAGTGGGCTACGAGCCGGGCAAGCCGATCCTGAAGAACATTACGCTGCGCATCGACAATGACGACCGCATCGCATTGCTTGGCTCGAACGGCAACGGCAAGTCTACCTTCGCAAAATTCGTCGCCGGCCGGCTTGCTGCCGAGAGCGGCGAACTGCGTCTGGCGCCGAGCCTGAAGGTCGGCTTCTTCGCCCAGCATCAGCTCGACGATCTCGTTCCCGGCGATTCCCCGGTGGAACATGTGCGCCGCCTGATGCCGGCGGCACCGGAGGCCAAGGTGCGCGCCCGTGTCGCCCAGATGGGGCTTGCCACGGAAAAGATGTCGACCGCCGCCAAGGACCTGTCGGGTGGCGAAAAGGCACGTCTGTTGATGGGCCTTGCCGCATTCCACGCGCCGAACCTGCTTATCCTCGACGAGCCGACCAACCATCTCGACATCGACAGCCGCCGCGCGCTGATCGAGGCGCTCAATGATTACGAAGGCGCCGTGATCCTGATCTCTCACGATCGGCATCTGATCGAAGCGACTGTCGATCGTCTCTGGCTGGTCAACAACGGCACCGTACAGACCTTCGAAGGCGATCTGGAAGAGTATCGCGACCTGATTGTCAGTTCCGGTAAAAAAAAAGAAGAAAAGCCGCAGCTGATTGATGATGCGGCCTCAAAGGCGGAGCAGCGGAAAGCGAGCGCGGAACGTCGCGCCTCGCTTTCGCCGTTGCGGAAAAAGATCAACGAAATCGAATCCTTGACCGGCAAGCTTGAGAAGCTGATTCAGGCGCTTGATAAAGAGCTTGCAGACCCGGCGCTCTACGAGAAGGCGCCTGCCAAGGCTGCACAGAAGGCCAAGGAACGCGGTGAGGCAGCCGCTAAGCTGTCGGCCGCCGAGGAAGAATGGCTGATGCTGTCCTCCGAGTATGAAGAGGCGATGGCCGGGTAAGCTCGCGCGCAGATCGATCCGCCATGATCGCCCCTTAACGTCACCGGGCGGTTGCTGCGGCTTTCTTCCATCCCTAGGTAAGGGCTTCCCGAGTGCATGAGGAGGCCTGCGATGAACCTGTTTCTCGAAACCGACAACGACCCGAAGACGATCGCTTTCGTTGCCGAGCGCAACGAACATTCCGACCGGCAGTTCAGGACGCCCGAGTTCGAGAAGGACCGCGATGCGCTGAAGGCCATGATCGAGCGCGAGGACCGGCTGATCGTACCGGTGAGACGCGGCAAATGGCTGTTCGACTTCCACCGCTCGAAGAACAACCCGTTCGGTATCTGGCGCCGCCTGCCCGTCGGCCAGGAGCCGCGCCCGGACGCTCCCTGGGAAACCGTTTTTGACTTCGACGCTTTCTGCGAAAAGGAAGGCAAGCGCTGGATCTATTCCGGTGCCGTCACCAGCCCTTACGAGCCGACCCGCGTGCTGTTGATCCTCTCGGATGGCGGTTCCGACCAGGTGCGATTGCTGGAATTCGACACGGAAACCAGGACGATCGTCGAGGGCGGCTTCGACACGCCACCGGCAAGGGCGCATGCCAGCTGGATCAGCCCCGACGAGATCGCCTATTTCGGCGCGGCCGATGAAAATTCCGCCACCCGTTCGGGCTGGCCGAGAGTAGGCCGCCGTCTCAAGCGCGGGGTCCCCCCTCAGGATGCGCCGATCCTCTTCGAGGCAGACAAGGACGACGTCACCGGCATGGCGGGCATTATCGACCCGCTGTTCTGGGGCGGCAAAGCGGGTGAGCGCGGAATCGAATTTTTCACGAACGTTCACGATATCGGCAAGGCAAGCATTCACATCAGGAATGCGAGCGGCAGCCTGCAACGCCTGGACCTGCCAAAGGAATCGGATACCGACTACAACCACACCCACGTGCTCTGGCGGGCGAAAACCGCCGAGCGGCACCCGAGCGGTAGCCTGATCCTTCAGGATTTTTTACCGTTCACCGCCGAACCGCTTGGCAAGGCGCGCGTCCTGTTCACGCCTCGGGAAGGCCAGTCTGTCGCGCAATTTGCCCTGTTGAAGACCTGGGCCGCGTTCGTCGTCAGCGACCGCATGGTGCCTAAATTCTTCCTGCTCGACCTGACGAAGCCGGACGGGAAACCGCAGGAACTGGCGCTGCCGGAAGAGTTGCAGAGTGTCGGTTTTCGCCTGCTCGATGCCGACCTAACGCTTGGAGAAGAAATCCTCACGGTCATCGGCCAGGGCTTTCTTCTTCCCTCCAGCGCCTACAGCCTCGACCTGACCGACCATGACGCCACGCCGGTGCTCGTGCCACTCGGCTCGACGCCCGTCTATTTCGATGCCGACGGCATGCAGTCCGAACTTCTGGAGGCAACGTCGGAGGATGGCACCAAGGTGCCTTATCATATCGTCCTGCCGAAAACGTGGACGAAGGGCGAGCTTCCGGTGCTGATGTACGGTTATGGCGGCTTCGAAGTGTCGCTGTCGCCCGTCTATTCCGGTGCCTACGGCCTGTGGCTCGGCCAGGGCGGCGCCTTTGTTCAGGCCTATATCCGCGGCGGCGGCGAGCTTGGTCCCGACTGGCACAAGACCGCCAAGGGCAAGGGGCGCCACAAGGCATTCGAAGACTTCGTCGCGGTCGCCCGCGATCTGGTGAAACGCGGGTACACCAAGCCATCGCGCATCGCCTGCAACGGCGGCAGCAATGGTGGCCTGCTAACCTCAGTGATGCTGACCCGTTACCCGCAGGATTTCGGCGCGGTGTGGACCTCGGTGCCGGTGATCGACATGTCGCGCTTCCATCTCTTCCCGTCCGGCAAGGCCTGGATGGACGAATACGGCAATCCGGACGTGGCGGAAGACCTCGAGACCATGCTGGCCTATTCACCGCTGCATCAGGTGAAACCGGTCGGCGAGATCACCTATCCGCCGGTCTATATCGATAGTTCCACCAATGACGACCGGGTACATCCCTCGCACGCCCGTCGCTTCGCCAAGCGACTGATCGATTCCGGGCACGAACCGTTCTTCCACGAATACGGTTCCGGCGGCCATGGCGGTGCCGGCGACAGCGGTGAACTGGCGGCGCGGCAGGCCATGGGCTACAGCTTTTTGCGCAAGACGATCATGAAGGGCTGAACCCCGGTCAGGCCGCGCCAGATGATCGAAGGGTAAAGGCGGCCATTACGCCTTCTTTACCCACCGGCCTTCAGGCGACTGCTGCCAATAGGTCAGCGCGTGCCCCTCGCCCTTCAGCTTCTTCCACTGCGCACGCGCTTGCTCCAGCTGACCGGCGTCATAACCGTCGAACATGAATACGACCCGCTCGTACGGATCGAGCGGCGGAGGCTCGGCGCCATCAACGACAAAGCGGACCGACGCCTCGTTGGCGTTATCGGCAGTCGCGGTCAACAGCACCGGCTGTGCTTCCGGTCGATCCGCGTCATCTGTTGAGTGGGGAAGAAAGCTGTCCTCCCTGAATGTCCAGAGATGGCTATCGAGCGCATCGCGGCGCCCTTCCTCCTTCGTCTGGACGATAACGCGCCATCCACGTTCCACACTCTTCTCGAGGAGCGCCGGCAGCGCATCCTCGAGTTTCGATTCCGTCAGATGGTAGAAAAGGACTTCCGTCATACCTAGCCTTCGTAGTGATCGCTTACGAGACGATCAAGAAGGCGGACACCGTAACCAGAGGCCCAGGACTGGCTGATCTCGGTGGAGGGCGAGTTCATGGCTGTTCCGGCGACGTCGAGATGGGCCCAATGGGTGTCCCCAACGAAACGCTTCAGGAATTGTGCCGCGGTAATGGCTCCCGCATGGCGCCCGCCGGTGTTCTTCATGTCGGCAAACTTGGAATCGATCATCTTGTCGTATTCCTTGCCAAGCGGCATGCGCCAAAGCTTTTCGCCCGTCGCCTCGCCAGCTGCCGAAAGCCGGGTCGCAAGTTCGTCGTCATTGGAGAAGAGGCCCGCCGCCTGGTTGCCCAGAGCAACGAGGATCGCGCCCGTCAGGGTCGCCAGATTGATCATGAAGCGCGGCTTGAAACGGTCGTTGCAATACCAGAGGGCATCCCCAAGCACGAGCCGGCCTTCCGCGTCGGTGTTGATGATCTCGATGGTCTGACCCGACATCGACGTCACGATATCGCCGGGGCGTTGGGCGTTGCCGTCCGGCATGTTCTCGACGAGACCGATGATGCCGACAACATTGACCTTCGCCTTGCGGGCCGCAAGCGTGTGCATCAGGCCGGTTACGGCCGCCGCCCCGCCCATGTCACCCTTCATATCCTCCATGCCGGCTCCCGGCTTGATGGAAATGCCGCCCGAATCGAACACGACGCCCTTGCCGATGAACGCGACCGGCGGCTCTTTTGGCTTTCCGCCCTTCCACTGCATGACAGCAAGCCGCGGCGGGCGCACCGAGCCCTGAGCAACGCCGAGCAGCGCTCCCATCTTCAGCTCGCCCATTTCCTTCTCGGTCAGGATCTCGACCTGGACGCCGAGTTTTTCCAGTGCCTTTGCCCTGTCGGCGAATTCGACCGGACCGAGGACGTTGGGAGGCAGGTTGACCAGATCGCGCGCGAGCACAACACCGCCGGCGACCGCCTCGGCCTCGGCAAGCGCCTTTTTCGCTCCGGCATGAGCACGGGTGACGATGGTGACGGCCACCTTCTTCGGCGGCTTGTCCTCGTCATCCTTCTTCTTCGTCTTGTACGCGTCGAAACTGTAGGCTCTGAGCATAAGACCCAAAGCGAAGTCTGCAGCCAGGGCAGGCTCCACCTGAAGTCCCGGCGCATCGAGATAAACGACGACCCGGGTGGCGGCCTTGAACCCTGCAGCGGCGGCACCGCCCGCCCTCAGCCAGTCATGCGCGGTCAGCGCATCCAATTTACCCAGTCCAAGGACGACCAGGCGGTCCGCCTTCGACCCGTGCGGCGCGATGAGATCCAGCGTGCTCATGGATTTCGCCGTGAATTTCGCGATCTTGGCCGCCCGCGCGGACACGTTTTCAGGATCGGCATCCGCCAGTCCGGCGGGTGCATCCTGCCCGGCCAGCTGCAGCATCACGGCAAGGGATCCGTCCAACGTTGCGGATGCGGCAAAGTCGATTTCATATTGGGTTGACATCGTCCCCTCCAGATTCGTGGTGATACTCCGGCGGATCATCACTGTTTCATACGAGATGACAAGCGTTCCGTTGGCTTTTGCCGGAGCTTGCCCGATACCGCCGACGATCCGGGGCGAAGGAAAGCCCCGCGTAACGTAAAATTTCTAAATGACACAGTCCGTCAAAAAATCGCATTTGCAAACAAATTGTAAGTGGAACACTGTCGCCAACCCTATGGCGATCGCTTAGATAGGCGCAGCCACGCGTGCGTCGCCCATTGACCCGAACCACGACACCAGGACGCAATGAAGCTGCTCGAGATCTACATACTGCGCAGGATCATACAGATGTTTCTGGTGACCCTGCTGCCAGTACTGACCATCATCTGGTCGATCCAGGTGCTGGGTCGGATCAACCTGGTTACGGATACGGGCCAGTCGATGGGTTCGTTCATGACGCTCGCGACCTTCATCCTGCCGACAATCATTCCGGTCGTGCTGCCTTTTGCCCTGGCGATCGGAATCACGCAGACGCTCACGGCGATGAATAACGATTCGGAATTGCCGGTCATCGATGCGGCCGGCGCGTCACGCAGCATCATCTATCGCCCGGTCCTGCTGCTGGCGGCTTTCCTCAGCATGTTTTCCTTCGTCGTTGCCAACTTCGTCGAGCCCCCCGCTCGCGTCGCCGCCCGGCACATGGTTGCCGAGGCCTATGCCGACCTTCTGTCCTCGGTCATCGAAGAGAAGACTTTTCGCAGCATCGAAGACGGCCTGTACGTCCAGATCTCGGAGCGTCATTCCGGACGCATCCTGACCGGTCTTTTCGTGGTCGACAGCCGGGATCCGAGCTTCGACCTTATTTACTACGCTCGCGAAGGTTCGATCGACGAGAGCGGGACGTCGTTGACCATGCGTGACGGCGAGGTTCACCGAAAGACCCCCGACGGCCGCATCTCGATCATCAAGTTTGTCTCTTATGCCTTTGACTTGTCGGCGATGTCCGGGGAAGAGGCACCTTCTCTGAACGCCGGCGACCGCACGCTCGGGTTCCTGCTCAATCCCGACCCGACGGATCCGCATGTAAAAGGGTCGCCGGGAAGTTATCGGTCGGAATTGCACGGGCGCCTGACCGAATGGCTGTTCCCGTTCATGTTCGCGCTCATCTCGCTGATCATCGCGGGCGATTCCCGCTCGCACCGACAGACGCGCCTTCATCCGATGGTTGCTGCACTGATACTCGCTTTCGCGCTGCGCTGGGTCGGGTTCTCGGTCAAGAACCTCGTCAAACAGGATGAGGCATACATTTTCCTGATGTACCTGCTGCCGGTGGCGACGATCGGCGGCAGCATCTATCTTCTCGCCACCCGGCGACAAATCCGCATGCCGCAGGCCGTCTCACGCCTGTTTACAGTTCTCTGGCAACGCGCGCAGCAGCGCTGGGCCGACCGGGCCGGAGGTCGGGCATGATCTATTCGACACTCGGCCGCTACTTCCTGCGTCGCTACATCGTCACGGCCATCTGGTTTTTCCTGGGCGTCTGCGCGATCATATTCCTTGCCGATTTCAGCGAAACCAGCCGACGCATGGCAAGCATGCAAGGGTACTCGGTGTCGGGAGCGTTGGCGTTCACAGCCATGCGTACGCCGCTGATCTTCCTGCAGACCGTTCCCACCCTCACGCTGTTTATCGGCATGACGGTGATGATCGCCCTCAACCGCCGTTACGAACTCGTCGTGACAAGGGCGGCGGGCGTCTCGGTCTGGCAGTTCATGACGCCTTTTGTCACCGGCGCCTTCCTCATCGGCCTCTTCTCGATCCTTGTGGTCAACCCACTGGCAGCCTGGGGACAGCGCGAATCGATTTCGCTTGAGGCGTCCTGGCGCGAAGCCAGCAACCGCGCACCCCGCTCCACCTTCCTTCCCTGGATCAGGCAGGTATCGAACGGAAACGACGTCATTATCGGCGCCAAAAGCTACGAGGCGGAGGGAACCGAGCTGTTCGACGTGGTGGTCATCCATTTCGACGGTGACGGGCGCGTGATCCTGCGACAGGATGCATCCAAAGCTAAGTTGGAAGATGGTTACTGGTCTCTTACCAACGTCATGGAGAATCGCCCGGGCGAAATTCCCGTGCGTATCGAGACGGCACAGGTCAGTACGAACCTGAAACAGGAGTTCCTCCAGGAAAGCCTGTCGCAGCCTGAAACCATTGCGTTTTTTGACCTTTCGCGAAAAATCGAGGTGGGCAAATCCTTCGGACTACCCACGAAAGCGCTGGAAACACAGTTTCACTCGCTCATTTCACTGCCGCTGCTGCTTGTTGCGATGACTCTCATCGCGGCCACAGTAACGTTAAAATTCAGTCGCTTCGCACAATCTCGGTCAGTGATTCTGGGTGGAATCGTTTCCGGCTTCGTGCTTTATGTCGTAACCGTGCTTGTGAAAGCATTCGGGAGCAGCGGGGCCGTGCCGCCATTGGTGGCGGTGTGGGTGCCGGTGATTGTCGCGACGGCCCTCGGCGCGACTATTCTGCTTCACCAGGAGGATGGCTAGTGGCGGTAAACGACCGCGGAAATATCAGACGGCGCCTTGCGGTCCTGCTGGCGAGTGTAGCTGTGTGCCTGAATGGCATGGGGCCGCTGTCTGCCCGCGCGCAAGAAAACAGTTTGGGGCTGGCGAACGTGGCGGACGACGAAGCAAAGATGCTTCTGCGCGCCAACGAGCTCGTCTACAATCAGGATGCCCAGAAGGTCTCCGCGACTGGCGGTGTCCAGATTTACTATAACCGCTACCGCATGGTGGCGCAGCGGGTCGATTACGACCAGCAATCCGGGCGGGTTGTTGCCCGCGGGAACATCGAGCTCATCGAGCCCGATGGAAACCGAATCTATGCGGATGAACTGGACGTCACGGACGACTTCAGCGAAGGTTTTCTGAACTCGCTGCGTGTCGAGACGACGGACAATACCCGTATTGCCGGCGAGAGCGCGGAACGCCTTCCCGGCGACCTGATGGTGCTGAACAACGGCGTCTACACCGCTTGCCTGCCCTGTGCCGATAAGCCGGGACGCGCACCGCTTTGGCAGGTGAAGGCACAGCGCGTCGTGCAGAACGGCCAGACCCATACCGTTCGCCTGGAAAACGCACGATTCGAATTGTTCGGCGTGCCGATCGGGTTCCTGCCCTTCCTTGAGGTGCCGGATCATACGGTGAAGCGGAAGTCAGGCTTCCTGTTCCCGACGATGAGCATTGACGACAACCTCGGCTTCGGGCTGACGGTTCCCTATTACCGTGTGTTCTCTCCTCACATGGACGCGACATTGAGCCCGACCTACTACACAGGTCAGGGACTGCTGCTGCAGGGCGAGGTCCGCAACCGTTTTGAGACCGGCCAACACACATTCAGGTTCGCGGGAATCAACCAGCGGGATCCCGGCTCGTTCGATGCCGGGTCCAGTGACGCGCGAGCCGATTCACGTTTCATGGCCGGCTCCAAAGCGGACTTCGAAATCAATCCGCGCTGGACGTTCGGCTGGGACGTCATGGTCCAGAGCGACAACAACTTCTCGAAGACCTACTCGCTGGATGGCGTCGATGAGGACGTCTTCCGGAACGAGTTCTACCTGACGGGAATGGGGAAGCGAAACCACTTCGACCTGCGCGCCTTCTACTTCAACGTCCAGGACGTCGCATACGAGAACACGCTCGAGCAGCAACAGGCGATCGTCTATCCGTCGCTTGACTACCAATACTTCGCGCCCGAACCGGTTGCCGGCGGCGAGCTTTCAATCACGACAAACCTGACGAACCTTTCCCGTCGGGAAGACGACTTTTCATCCAACGGCCTCACGCCGCAGTTCCCCGGGCTGGAAGGAGCGTACAGCCGTTTCACCACCGAAGCCGAGTGGAAGCGGATGTTCACGACTGAGGGCGGCTTGCTTCTGACGCCGCTCCTTGCTGCACGCGGAGACGCGATACGGCATACGTCTTCGGCTCCCGGCGGCTATCTTGGTGATTTCGAAGATGACGGCGCCAACGCTCGATACATGGTGACCGCGGGTCTCGAGGCACGATATCCGTTCCTCCTCACGACGGAAAACAGCAGCCACATCATCGAGCCGATTGCACAGGTCTTCGTCCGGCCCGACGAACAGATGGCCGGCGGCCTTCCAAACGAGGACGCGCAGAGCTTCGTATTTGACGCGACGACGCTGTTCGAGCGCGACAAGTTCTCCGGCTTCGATCGTATCGAAGGCGGCACGCGTGCGAATGTCGGCCTTCGATACACCGGTTCGTTCGACAACGGCATCGGCCTGCGCGGGATCGTCGGCCAGAGCTTCCACCTGGCAGGCCAGAACTCGTTTGCAACGGAAGACCTCGTCCATGCCGGCGCAAATTCCGGTCTCGAAACGGATACCTCCGACTATGTCGGGATGGCGGGGATCGATCTTCCGATCGGCATCACACTCCAGGCAGGCGCCCGCTTCGACGAAGAGACCTTCGACCTGCAGCGAACCGATGCAACCATCTCTTACAGTTCCGCGCGGTTCAGCACGACGCTGAGCTACACTCAGATCGAGGCGCAGCCGGAGTATGGGTCCATTGTCGATACCGAACTGGTCGAATCGGCCAGCGGGATCCGTATCAACGAGAACTGGTCTCTCGGCGGTTCCGCAGTCTGGGATCTGAACGAGCAGGAGGTCATCCGCCGCGGTCTGGCAATCACCTATGCCGACGAGTGCACGATCTTCACGCTCGCCTATAACGATGAGCCGGCCAGCAGCACCAATGCAAACGACTGGTCTATCGGCGCGCGCATCACGTTCCGGACTCTTGGCGACATCGATATCGGCTCGACTTCACTCGAATAGTGGTCTGGCCATTGTTTTGCCGTAAGAATTGTGCAACCGGATCGACCTACTTTAGATAGACGAGCGCTGGCGGCCGCAGCACAGCGGGGCTGCCGCGTAGAAGGACGAGTATCATGTCTGCAATGACAGCAACACGCAGGGTTATCGTAGCCGTGGCGGCGCTTGCCGCCTCTGTGGCCATCGAACCATCCTACCAGCAGGCGCAGGCTGCCAGCCAAATTGCCGCGGTGGTCAACAAGACGCCGATTACCAGCAGCGACGTCGCACGCCGTGTTGCCTTCCTGCGTCTCCAACGGCAGAAGGGCGACAACAAGACTGCTCTCAACCAGCTCGTCGAGGAGGCCCTGAAACGGGACGAGATCGCACGGGTGAAGATGTCGGTCAGTACTGATGACGTCGAGAAGGCATTCGCTCGCTTTGCGGCAAGCAACAAGCTTTCGCCGGAGCAGATGACGAGCATTCTCAGCCAGGCAGGCGTCGGCGCCGATCACTTCAAGGGATACATCGCCGTCCAGATGAGCTGGCCACGACTGGTGAATTCACGCTTTGGCGGCAACAGAGGCCGGATGTCATCCGAAGATCTCGTCAAGCGGATGATGGAAAACAACGGGCAGAAGCCGGTAACCACCGAATACTTCCTGCAACAGATCATCTTTGTGGTTCCCGATTCCAAGCGGAAGGCAATTCTCGGCAAGCGGAAATCGGAAGCCGAGAACAGCCGTGGGAAGTTCCCGGGTTGCGAGCAGGCCAAGCAGTTTGCGGCAACCATGCTCGACGTTTCCGTTCGTGATCTTGGCCGTGTCCTTGCGCCCGAACTGCCTGAGGAATGGAAACCGCTGATTGAAAAGGCGTCCAGCGGTACGACAAGCACGCTCGTCACTCCACGCGGCGTGGAATTCCTTGCCATATGCAATCAGCGCCAGGTTTCGGACGACCATGCGGCGGAAGTCGTTTTCCGTGCCGAGGATCTTGGCAAGCAACAGGAAACCGGCAAGAATCCGAACGAGGAGAAATACCTCGAGGAACTGCGCAACAAGGCCCAGATCGCCTACCGTTGATACGAGGAAAATGAATGCTGCTTGATCGTCCGCTTGCTCTCACACAGGGCGATCCTGCCGGCATCGGCCCCGACATCACCCTCGCGGCCTGGACAGGGCGGCGAGAGCATAAGCTCCAACCGTTCCTTTATGTCGGCGACCCGACCGTTCTGGCTGCGCGGGCGCAGCTTCTGGGCCTCGACGTTCCGATTGTGGAAACCGATCCTGCAGGCGCACAATCCATCTTTTCGGCGAGCCTTCCGGTCTATCCGGTCGCCGCCGGTGCGGTCGTGGCTCCCGGCGAAGCGCATGTCGCTACGGCCCGCGGGACCATCAGCGCCATAGAGACAGCAGTCTCCCTGACACTCCAGGGCAGCACGGCGGCCGTCGTGACCAACCCTATTGCCAAGTCCGTCCTCTATGCGTCCGGATTCGGCTTTCCCGGTCATACGGAGTTTCTGGCAGATCTTGCCGAACGTGCCTCCGGTACAAAGGCGATGCCGGTGATGATGCTGGCCGGCCCCAAGCTGCGCGCGATACCGGTGACGATCCATATTCCGGTAAAGGACATCCCTTCCGTGTTGACCGAAGAGCTGATCGTCGAGACATGCCGGATTGCACACCGCGATCTCAAGGAACGATTCGGCATTGCCCAGCCACGGCTTGCTGTTGCGGGTCTCAACCCGCATGCTGGCGAGGAAGGCGCAATCGGCCAGGAGGACCGGGACATCATCCATCCGGCGATTACCGCTCTGCGTCGCGAAGGCATCCACGCATTCGGCCCCCTGCCCGCGGATACGATGTTCCATGACGAGGCTCGTGGCCGGTACGATGTCGCCATCTGCATGTACCACGATCAGGCCCTCATTCCGGCCAAGGCATTGGGCTTCGACACTTCCGTCAACGTCACGCTCGGCCTGCCGTTCATCCGCACGTCACCCGATCATGGGACGGCATTCGGCATTGCCGGACAAGGCGTTGCCCGTGAGACCAGCCTTGTCGCGGCACTGACCTTGGCCGCCGAACTGGCAGAGAAATCGGCAAAGGTTCCTGCCTGATGGCAACACTGGACGGCCTGCCGCCGCTGCGCGACGTGATTCAGCGCCATGGCCTCGACGCGCGCAAGGCGCTCGGACAGAATTTCCTGCTCGATCTCAACCTCACCCAGAAAATCGCTCGCAGCGCCGGGTCGCTGGAGGGGGTGACTGTCATCGAAGTAGGACCCGGCCCGGGTGGACTGACGCGCGCAATCCTGTCGCTTGGAGCCAAGAAGGTTATCGCGATCGAACGGGATTCCCGTTGCCTGCCCGCCCTGGCTGAAATCTCGGATCACTACCCCGGCAAGCTCGAAGTCATCGCAGGCGACGCTCTGAAGGTGGATTTGCCGTCCATAGCACCCGAAGGACCGGTCAAGATCATCGCAAACCTGCCCTACAATGTGGGCACACAGCTCCTGGTGAACTGGCTGCTGCCACCGACATGGCCGCCGTTTTGGGAATCGCTGACGCTGATGTTCCAGAAGGAGGTTGGGCAACGGATCGTCGCCAACGAAGACGATGATCACTACGGACGGCTCGGTGTTCTGGCCGGCTGGCGCACCGACGCCAGGATGGTCTTCGACGTGCCGCCACAGGCGTTCACGCCACCGCCGAAGGTGACGTCGACAGTCGTCAACCTGACGCCCCGTCCTCAGCCCCTTCCCTGCGACGCCAAGAAGCTCGAACGGATTACGCATGCGGCATTCGGCCAGAGGCGGAAGATGCTTCGCCAGAGCCTGAAGCCGCTCGGCGGAGAAGCATTGCTCAACAAGGCCGACATCGACCCGGCCCGGCGTGCCGAAACGCTGTCGGTCGAGGAATTCGTGACGCTCGCCAACACGCTCTGATCGACAATAATTTGCCTTATTAATGGCTTTCATGTGGGACTTGCCGGATCAGCAGGTCACTCATGTCCGCCACCACCCAGCTTCCCCAGCCTTTCAACCAGAAGCTGCGGCTCGCTGCACTCTGGCTCATGTCGATCTGCGTCGCCACGGTCATACTCTTTACCCGGCCTCGAATTTCTGAAGAAGGCCTGCTGCATGAGGTGATGGAAACCGCAGGACTTGCCCTGCTGATCGCCGCCGTCATGGGGCGGCTCTGGAGCATCCTCTACATCGGATCCAAGAAGAACCGGGAGCTCGTGACACTCGGCCCCTATTCCGTAACGAGGAACCCTCTCTACTTCTTCTCCCTTACGGGCCTTCTGGGCATCGGATTGGTCTACGGCTCGGTGATACTGGCAACCGCCTTTTTTGCCATCGGCATCGTGGTCTTTCACCACACCGCTACACGAGAAGCCGAATTCCTGAGAGCCAAGTTCGGGGATATCTATGCCGATTATGCCGTCCGGACACCACTGATCATACCGCGGCCCTGGCTCTACAGGACATCCGAGAGCGTCACGTTCTCGGCCAGGGCGCTATCCCGCACTCTACGGGACTGCCTGCCCTTCCTCGTTCTTTATCCGCTGATAGAGCTTGTGGAGTACCTCCACGCCATCGGCCTGTTAAAGCCGATATTCGTGATTCCCTGAAGAAATCAGAGGTTCGGTTCTTCGGTCAGCAATTCCTGCACGAAATCGAAAAGGCCGTGCCGGCGATCACGTCGGATACGCTCCGCCTTGACTATGCAGCTCACATAGCCGAACGCCTCGTCCAGATCATCATTGACGATGACGTAATCATACTCGCGCCAATGCTCGATCTCGGAGCGAGAGTTCAATAGCCGCGTCCTGATCACCTCTTCGGAATCCTCTGCACGGCGATGCAGACGGGACTGCAATTCCGTCATGGTCGGCGGCAGCACGAAGATCGAAACGACGTCCGCCGTCATCTTTTCCTGAAGCTGCAACGCACCCTGCCAATCGATGTCGAACAGCATATCGCGGCCTTCCGCCATCGCCTGCTCAACCGGCTCGCGGGGCGTGCCATAGAAATTGCCGTGGACTTCTGCCCATTCAAGAAGATCGCCGGCGTCACGCATTCTCTCGAATTGCGCCACGCTGATGAAGTGATAGTGCTTTCCAGCGATCTCGCTCGGCCGCTTCTGCCGGGTCGTGACGCTGACGGAAATCTCGAGGCTGTGGTCGTCGTCGAGCAGATTGCGAGCGATCGTAGACTTGCCTGCGCCAGACGGCGAGGAAAGGACGAGCATCAGCCCACGGCGGGCAATCTTGACGGGCGAGGATGCCGCGGGGTTCATGCTTTACTCCAGATTCTGGACCTGTTCACGGAACTGGTCGATAACGACTTTAAGCTCGAGGCCTACGCTCGTAACCGCGGCCGAGTTTGACTTCGAACAGATTGTATTCGATTCGCGGTTAAATTCCTGTGCCAGAAAATCCAGCCGCCGGCCAATCGGCCCGCCTTTTTCGAGAAGCTCGGTGGCAGCGGCCACATGGGCCTTGAGGCGGTCGATCTCTTCACGCAGATCGGCCTTGGTGGCAAGCAGTGCCGCCTCCGCATGAAGACGGGTGGAATCGAGCGACGCGCCATCCTGAAGCAGGGCAGCCACCTGCTGCGACAACCGGCGTGCGATCTCTTCGGGCGAACGAGAAGGATCTTGCTCGACCACCGCCGCGAGCTCAGAAATCCGCGTTACCTGTGCTGACATCACCTCTGCGAGTGCGGCACCTTCGCTCTCCCGCATCTGCTTCAAAGCCACCAGCGCGCCTTCCAGGCCTTCCTGTATGGCCGTATCACGGGCTGCGGCCGCTGCATCGCTATCCTCTGCCTCGCGGATATCCACGATCCCGCGGATACCAAGGAGCGTATCGAGACGTAAAGGCGCAGGGTCGATGACGTCTCCAAGCTGAGAACGAAGCGCCAGGATAGCGTCGAGCGCATCGCGGTTCAGCACGGCTTCGAGCTTCGTTTCCGATGCCGCCACGCTCAACGCCGCCTGGATGTTCCCCCTCGAGAAACGCTCGGCCACGAGCCGGCGCACGTCGGGCTCCAGGCGCTCAAGCCCTGGGGGCAGCCGCAGCCGCAGATCCAGCCCCTTGCCGTTGACGGAGCGGAGTTCCCAGACGATCCGGTAACGCCCGTGGGTGCCTTCGCTGCGGGCGAAACCGGTCATCGACTGGGGGCTCATTCTCTTCTCCGCTCAGGACTTGACGTCAGTTGGAAGGCTTTTCGGCTTCGTCGCCGCCGGGCTGGCCGTCGCTCAACTCCGACTCGGCGCTGTCAGCGCGTTCGGCTTCCAGTTGCCGCCAGCGGCGGACGTTGGCGTTATGGGCATCCAGGGTTTCCGCAAAGGCATGCCCACCGCTGCCGTCGGCCACGAAGTAAAGGTCCTTCGTGCGCCACGGATTGGCTACTGCCTCAAGTGCAGCGCGGCCAGGATTGGCGATTGGCCCAGGCGGCAGCCCCTTGATGACATAGGTATTGTAGGGCGTTTCCTTCTGGATGTCGGAGTGGTAGATCGGGCGGTCCGCAGGCTTTCCTTCACCACCGAAAAGGCCATAGATGATGGTCGGGTCCGACTGAAGACGCATGCCCTTTTCAAGCCGGTTCAGGAAGACCGAGGCCACGCGAGCGCGCTCGTCGTCCTTGCCCGTCTCCCTCTCGACGATAGACGCGAGCGTAACGAACTCTTCCTTGGTCTTGACGAGCAGGTCCGGATCACGCTTTTCCCAGACCAGATCGATCAGCCTTTCCTGGGCGACGCGCATCTGCTGGACGATATCGGCACGCTTGGTGCCGCGGGAAAACTTGTAGGTGTCAGGACGCAGGCTGCCTTCCGGGGGGATTTCTGCCGGCAACTCACCTTCCAACACCGTATCCTCCGCGAGCCGAAGCATCATCTGACGAACGGTTAGGCCCTCAGGCAGCACGACGGAATAGAGGATGGACTTGCCGGATTCGAGCAGTTCCATGATTTCCTTCATGGAAGCCCCGGCCTTGATGTCATATTCGCCGGCCTTCAGCGTGCCGCCGTCGCGCAGATAGGTCGCGCTGACATAGCGGAAGACGCGCGCATCGGAGATAATGCCGTTGCGCTCGAGGTTGTTGGCGATCTCCGCCAGACCATTGCCCGCCCGCACCATGAAGTGCGTGTTGGCCTCCAGCGGACCTGCCTTCTGGAAGGTCGAGACCATGTAGTAAAAGCCAGCGACTGCAACCACGCAGACAATGACCACCGCCGTCATCACGAAATTCAGGAATATTACCAGCTGGCTGCGTGCCTTTTTCGACCGTCGCGGCGGATCCGGCACGCGTTCAGGCTTCAGGGCCTCATTGGGCGATTTCGGAATGATCGGGCCGCTGCCGCCGCCATGGCCTGGCGACATTTCGCTCGTCTGGTTGCTGTTGTTCACTGCGCCCCCCATGAATGCACGGTAGTGACCGCTATTTGACCAAGCAATGCGGCAAAAACAGGTTCAGTAGATGGGCCGGTGAACCCCACCAGCCCCGCTATGTTCAGGCTTCGTAACGGCGCAGGACGAGGGAGGCGTTCGTTCCCCCGAAACCGAACGAATTGGAGAGCGCAACGTTGATTTCACGCTGCCTCGCCTTGTGCGGCACCAGGTCAATCGCCGTCTCGACATCGGGATTGTCGAGATTGAGTGTCGGCGGTGCGACGTTGTCGCGGATTGCGAGCGTCGCAAAGATCGCTTCGACTGCACCGGCGGCGCCAAGAAGATGTCCGATGGCCGACTTGGTCGATGACATGGAGATGTTCGGCGCTGCATCGCCAACCAAGCGTTCGACAGCCCCGAGTTCGATGGTGTCGGCCATGGTGGAGGTGCCGTGAGAGTTGATGTAGTCGATGTCGGCAGGGTTCAGCCCCGCGCGCTTCAACGCCATCGTCATGCAACGGAAGGCGCCTTCGCCATCCTCGGACGGAGCCGTGATGTGGAATGCATCGCCGGAGAGCCCGTAGCCCACCACTTCGGCGTAAATCTTCGCACCGCGGGCCTTTGCATGTTCCAGTTCTTCAAGAACCACGATGCCAGCGCCCTCACCCATGACGAAGCCGTCACGGTCGCGATCATAGGGTCGGGAAGCCTTCTGCGGCTCCTCGTTGTGCGTCGAAAGCGCCTTGCAGGCCGCAAATCCGGCCAGCGCAATGCGTGAAATAGGGGATTCCGCACCGCCGGCCACCATCACGTCGGCATCGCCCAGCGCGATCAGGCGCGCGGCATCACCGATGGCATGTGCGCCCGTCGAACAGGCGGTTACGACCGAATGGTTCGGGCCGCGCAACTGGTGGCGGATTGAGACCTGGCCGGATATCAGGTTGATAAGACGGCCCGGGATGAAGAAGGGGGAAATGCGGCGGGGGCCCTTTTCCTTCAGCGTATAACCGGCTTCGACGATCCCTTCGAGACCACCGATACCGGAGCCGATCAGCACACCGGTCGCGATCTGATCCTCATTGGACTTCGGATGCCAGTCGGCATCTTTGAGAGCCATCTCAGCGGCGGCCATGCCATAGATGATGAAAGGATCAACCTTGCGCTGTTCCTTCGGCTCCATCCAATCGTCGGCATTGAAAGTGCCGCCCGAGCCGTCACCGAAAGGAATGCGACAAGCGATCTTGGCGGGCAGGTCCTCGACCTCGAAATCGGTAATTTTATTCGCGGCATTCTGCCCCGAAATCAGCCGTTGCCAGCTCACTTCCGTTCCGCATCCGAGCGGAGATACCATGCCGGTACCGGTGATAACGACCCGTCTCATCGCCAGCGTCCCACCTAAGTCTGTCGTGTTTTAGTTACTGAAACGGCCCGAACGAGCGGGCCGCCATAGGGGCTGCCAAACGGCATCGCCCCGCAATTGAAATGGTATCAGGCCTGGGCCTTCTCGATGAACTTCACAGCGTCGCCGACGGTGAGAATGGAATCAGCGGCGTCGTCCGGGATTTCAACGCCGAACTCTTCTTCGAAAGCCATGACCAGTTCGACCGTGTCGAGCGAGTCCGCGCCGAGATCATCGATGAAGCTTGCGCCTTCGACGACTTTGTCGGCATCGACGCCGAGGTGATCAATAACAATTTTCTTCACGCGTTCTGCGATATCGCTCATGTCGGTTTCCTCGACCTTTGTCTTCTCGAATGCCTCAATGGCATTCGTACCCTGTTGAAAACCTGCGTTGGCCATTTAAAGCTGGCTACGCGGGCAAACCCGTTCAACCCTTCGCAGGTTCCGATAAAGTGCGCAAAAGCACAATGATCGCCTGCATTTCGGGGCGACTGTCCACAGTCATGGCCCGCTTAACATGCTTTCGATGTTCCGCAAAGCCAGAATTTGTTCCCCGGCGAGGCACCCACAGCCGAGTGCATTCGCCGCAGGAACGGCATTCGTCAGATCATCGCCATGCCGCCGTTGACGTGCAGAGTCTGTCCGGTGACGTAGCCAGCCTCCGTGGAGGCCAGATAGAGCACCGCGGAAGCGATATCCGCACCGGCGCCCATGCGCTTCATCGGGATGGCGCCGAGGATCGCGTCCTTCTGCTTGTCGTTCAGCTTGCCGGTCATGGCGCTTTCGATGAAGCCCGGCGCCACGCAGTTGACCGTGACGTTGCGGGTGGCGATTTCCTGCGCCAGCGACTTGCTGAAGCCGATCATGCCGGCCTTCGATGCGCAGTAGTTGGCCTGGCCCGGATTACCGGTTACGGCAACGACCGAGGTGATGTTGATGATGCGGCCGAAGCGGCGACGCATCATCGGGTGCGTCAGTTCGCGGGTCAGGCGGAAGGTGGATGTAAGGTTGACTTCCAGGACCGCGTCCCAGTCCTCATCGCTCATCCGCACGAACAGCCCGTCCTTGGTGATGCCGGCATTGTTGACGAGGATGTCGACGCCGCCGAGCACTTCCTCTGCCTTCTCGCCAAGCGCCTTGACCTCTGCCCGGTCGGACAGGTTGGCCGGGAAGATGTGCACGCGTTCGCCGAGCTCGGCAGCGAGCGCTTCGAGCTTTTCGACGCGCGTGCCGTGCAGACCGACAATCGCGCCCTGCTTGTGGAGCGTACGAGCGATCTCTTCGCCGAGGCCGCCGGTCGCACCTGTCACCAATGCCTTGCGGCCGGTCAGATCAAACATGGTCATATTCCCTTCGATGGATCAGCCGAGAATGGCCGTCAGTGCGGTTTCGATGTCGGCGGGCGTATTGACCGCCGCGCCGGAAACGTTCTTGTCGATGCGACGGGCAAGCCCCGTCAGGACCTTGCCGGTGCCGACCTCGTAGAGATCGGCAACGCCATTGGCGGCAAGCCATTCGACGGTTTCGCGCCAGCGCACCTGGCCGGTCACCTGGGCCACCAGAAGATCGGCGATCTCACCCGCGTCCGTCACAGGCGCGGCGCGGACGTTGGCGACGACCGGCACGACCGGATTACGCTTTTCGACGGTTGCGAGGGCATGGCGCATGGCGTCCGCTGCCGGCGCCATCAAGGCGCTATGGAATGGTGCCGATACGGGCAGCATGATGGCGCGCTTGGCACCTTTCTCGGTCGCCAGGCCAGCAGCCTTCTCGACGGCAGCCTTGGAGCCGGAGATCACGAGCTGTCCGCCGCCATTGTCGTTGGCGATCTGGCAAACTCCTGCGCTCACCGCTTCGTCGCAGATGCCCGCCACGTCGCCGTGCTCAAGCCCGATGATGGCAGCCATGGCGCCCTCACCGACCGGAACAGCGGATTGCATGGCATCACCACGGATACGAAGAAGACGGGCGGTGTCTGCAAGGGTGAACATGCCGGCGGCACACAGAGCAGAATATTCGCCGAGAGAATGTCCGGCGACATAGGCGACCTTGTCGGCAAGCTTGAGGCCACGCGCTTCGAGCACGCGCATTGCCGCGATCGAAACCGCCATCAGCGCCGGCTGGGCATTTGCCGTCAGCGTCAGCGTCTCTTCCGGGCCGTTCCACATGATGTCGGACAGATTCTGACCGAGCGCGTCATCGACTTCCTCGAAGACGGCGCGGGCCTCGGGAAAGGCATCGGCAAGATCCTTGCCCATGCCGACGGACTGGCTGCCCTGCCCAGGAAACGTGAATGCGATGCTCATAGGATGTGATCCTTTCCTGGCGCATCGCCCCGGAAAACCCCGATTCGGTTTTCGCAAAGCACGATGTGCAGACCCTAAACTAGCGCAGCGTCCTTGTGCGCCGGTAATGGCGCACGGCGCTGCAGGTTTTTTTCTTCCAATTCACGTTCCAGACGCGGGAGTCAAGGCAGGGAACTTCCCCGCCTTGACCGATCCAGCACTATCAGCGTGAAATGAAACCAACCACCTCGTTGGCGCACAGCACGATGAACAATGCCGCGGCAACGCCCAGCAGGCCGTTTGAAACCCAGCCGCTGCGCCATTCCTTGGGCACCCGCGCCGAGTTCAGCAGCCAGATCAGCGTGATTGCCAGGAACGGCATGAAGAACGCACCGAGCGCGCCATAGATGATGACGAGCGTGAACGGTCGGCCGAACCACAGCAGCGCCATCGGGGGAATGGTGAGCCAGAACAGGTAGAACTTGAAGGCAGGCGTCTTTTCTAGGCCTTCGCGCGAACCGGTCTCGCCCTTGATATGGGTGCGAACGAAATCGGCAAACAGCATCGACACACCATGCCAGACACCGAGAATGGAGGAGATGGCGGTGGCGAAGAAACCAATCAGGAAGATGACGGAAACAACAGGTCCAAAACGTTCGCGCAATACCTCGTCGAGATCGAGAAGGCCGCGATCACCGGTCGAAAGGGTGATCTGCGCGGTGTAGAGCATCTCCGCGCCGATGATCAGCATGGCGATGACGAAGATGCCGGTGATGGCGTAGGAGACGCGGTTGTCGAGCCGCATGACGCCCATCCAGGCGGGAGAGCGCCAGCCCTTGGCATTCACCCAGTAGCCATAGGAAGCCATGGTGATCGTGCCGCCGACGCCGCCGATCAGGCCGAGGGTGTAGACGACCGAGCCTTCCGGGATGCTCGGTATCAGGCCGGTCAGGGCATTGCCGACATTGGGCACAACCATCAGCGCGACGCCGACGACGATGACGAACATCACGCCGATGAAGAACTTCATGACGTTTTCGAACATCTCGTATTTGTTCAGCGAGACGAAAATGGCGCAGATCGAGCCGGAGAGAATAGCCCACAACCAGAGGGGCACCGCGGGGAAGAGCGCTGCGAGCGGCAGAGCCGTGGCACTCATTGCGGTTGCACCGTACACAAAGCCCCAGATGAGGATGTAGATGCCGAAATACCAGCTTGTCCACCTGCCGAGGGACTTCCAGCCTTCGAGCATGGTCGACCCGGTGGCGAGGTGATAGCGCGCCGAACCTTCAGCCAGGGCAATCTTCACGATACAGCCGATCACCGCCGCCCACAGAAGGGCATAGCCAAAGCGGGAACCTGCAATCAGCGTTGCGACCAGATCACCCGCACCGACGCCGGTTGCCGCAGCTACGATCCCCGGTCCGATCAGTTTCCACCGTCCTTTTGTCGGGGGAGATCCCACATCGGGGAAGCCGCCGACATCCTGTCGGCTAGAGATGTCATTCATTACAAAAGCTCCAGAAATACCAGTTCAGTCGCCTTACGATCACCCGCTGGTCACGATGCAGTCACTCATTACAAGTTGCCGCCGCGCCGCGCTCTCGTAGGCCGTGGATGGGCGGCACTTACCCCAGGTTCTTGCCAAATGGCAAATCCTGCATAAGTTCGCGGCCATCTTCCAAGACAGGATTCACCTTCATGAAGTTCAATAAACTGGGCCGCACGGACATTTCCGTGTCGGAGATTTGCCTCGGCACAATGACCTGGGGCTCGCAGAACAGCGAGGCGGAATCACACGATCAGATGGACCATGCAGCGGAGGCGGGCATTAACTTCTTCGATACCGCCGAGCTCTACCCCACGACACCGGTCAGCGCGGATACCTATGGCCGGACCGAGGAGTTTATCGGCTCCTGGCTGAGGAAGACCGGCAAGCGAAAGGACATCGTGGTTGCGACCAAGGTCGCCGGTAGCGGACGACCGCATATCCGCGACGGTCGCGACCTCGACGGGACGAGCGTGCGCCACGCGCTCGAAACCAGCCTGAAGCGTCTTCAGACCGATTATGTCGATCTCTACCAGATCCACTGGCCAAACCGCGGAACCTATCACTTCCGCCAGGCGTGGAGCTTCGACGCCGCCGATCAGGACCGCAGCAAGGCTGCAGACGATATCGCCGAGATCGTCTCGACGCTCGGCGATCTCGTCAAGGAAGGCAAGATTCGCGAGATCGGCCTGTCGAACGAGAGCGCCTGGGGCACATTGAAATATCTACGCCTTTCCGAGGAACAAGGCCTCCCCCGCGTCGCCTCAATCCAGAACGAATACAGCCTCCTCTACCGGCAGTTCGATCTCGACCTAGCTGAAGTCGCCCATCACGAGAATGTCGGCCTTCTCGCCTATTCGCCGCTCGCAGCTGGCATCCTCACTGGCAAGTATCAGGATGGCGCTCGTCCCGAGGGTTCACGGGCGACCATCAACGGAGACCTCGGCGGTCGGCTGCAACCACTGCAGGAGCCGGCGGTGAAGGCCTATGCCGCGGTCGCCAAACGTCACGGACTGGATCTTGGGCAGATGTCATTGGCTTTCTGCCTCGCACGCCCCTTCATGACCTCCGTCATCATCGGCGCCACGTCGATGGAACAGTTGAAGGCAGCCATTGCAGCGAAGGACGTGACCCTGAGCGACGAGGCGATGAAGGAAATCGCCGGCGTCTACCGGCGGTATCCGATGCCTATTTAAGGCAAACCACGGCTGGATAGTGCTGTCGGCCCAAGCTCAAGCGGGTCGACAGCAGATGGCCGCCGACCGCCGCACCATTGACGAGCACTCACTTATATTGTACAACTTATGGTATTCCGGGCCTGCTGAAGGGACTCAGGCAACTTCAGGGAGAGCCAGATGGCAAAAACAGTTGCCGATCTCATGAATGCGGTCGATGCCGAGTGGAACCATTGGGGCCGATCCACCTGGAACCTCAGGACGGGCAGACGGAACATTTCCCACACTGATGACGAAACACCCTACGCCAACTACGTGATAAGAAACTACAACAGTGCAGGCGGCGGCTCCCCTACTCCGACCGAGATCATGAATGACCACTATTTCTGGTCTGCGGTTGGCATCTCGTTCGCCTTCAAGACGGCCGGCTTCACCAGAAAGGAGTTTCCATTCGCGCAAGCCCACTCCGTCTGGATCCGCAAGTTCGTCGCGGCGCGCAAAAACAACGATAGTTCGGCGCTTTATCATGGCTACCGTCTGCACGAGGCTGCAGCCACGCCGGAAGTCGGTGATGTCGTCGGCTATACCTATGCCCGGGTCAGTTTCAGCGGTGCCCAGGCATATTTTGACAGGACAGGAAGCTATCCGTCTCATACGGATATCGTTGTCACCAAGCGGCCCGGCGAAATCGACGTAATCGGCTTCAACGTGCTTGATTCGGTAACGAAAAAAACTGTCCCTCTCGACAACGCCGGCCTGATTGCCGACCGAAGCCACAAATGGTTCGTCGTACTAAAGCGCAAGGCATTTCACTGAGTCCCTTGCCTTCTCGCCAAAAATCCGTATAAGCCGCCCTGTTCGAAACACCCGGTCTTCTGGCTGGTGGCTGAACGGAGGGTAGGTCGCGAGAGCGGCCGCAGGAACGAAAACGTTCCGGCCTCCCGTGTCTCCGCTCTCGACCGTCTCGATACAACAGCTTTTCTTGCCGGGGTTTTACCCCTTCCAAGAGCAGTCGTTGAGGCTTAGCCGCCGAAACCGGGTGACAAAACAACCGCAAGAAAAGGCAAAGCTTACATGGCTCTTTACGAACACGTATTCCTTGCCCGGCAGGATATGTCCGCTCAGCAGGTTGATGCCCTCGTCGAACAGTACAAGGGTGTCCTCGAAGCTAACGGCGGCAAAGTCGGGCGCGTAGAAAACTGGGGCCTCAAGTCCCTTACCTACCGCATCAGCAAGAACCGTAAGGCTCACTACGCTCTGATGGACATCGATGCACCGGCTGCTGCCGTGCATGAGATGGAGCGCCAGATGCGCATCAATGAAGATGTTCTTCGCTACATGACGGTTTCCGTCGAGAAGCATGAAGAAGGTCCGTCGGCGATGATGCAGAAGCGCGACCGTGACGACCGTCCGCGCCGTGACGGCGACCGCCCGAGCTTCGGCGATCGTGGTCCGCGTCCGGACCGTGGTCCGCGCGAAGATCGTGGTCCCCGCGAAGGTGGCTTCGAACGCCGCCCGCGCGAAGACCGTGCGTAATCGAGCTTAAGGAGAAAACACAATGGCTGACGCATCCTCTGCTCCGGCACGCCGTCCGTTCCACCGCCGCCGCAAGACCTGCCCCTTCTCGGGCTCCAATGCACCGCGGATCGACTACAAGGACGTTCGTCTCCTGCAGCGCTACATTTCCGAGCGCGGCAAGATCGTTCCTTCCCGCATCACGGCCGTTTCCCAGAAGAAGCAGCGCGAACTCGCCAAGGCGATCAAGCGCGCTCGTTTCCTCGGCCTGCTGCCTTACGTCGTAGCTTAATTTGAACGTTGGCCCCGCTGATTAACAGTCAGCGGGTCCAAATCCCTTCGCGTTGGGCGCGGATCGGAGCTTCCAGTATCGCAGATACCTTTCGCTCGAACGGGACCTGCGGAAAACCCATGTTGGGGACGCGCCACAGGCATAATCCCCTAACTGCTCTCATGCAGGACAGCGAGACCGTGAAAACACCGAACCAGACAGCACTGCCGATCGGCATCCTTGCCGGCGTTATTGCCACCCTGCTCGCGCTGGGTGCGATATCGCAGCTGTCGTTCGCATTCATCATCTACGCTGCATCCGCCCTGCCTATCCTGGTCGCCGGTCTGGGCTGGGGCAATCGCGCCGCGATCATCGCCGTGATAACCGCAGCCCTTCTGGGCGCGATCCTCGTATCGCCGCCTTTCGCCGCGATGATGGCCATATTTACGCTTCTTCCGGCGGGATGGCTGTCGCACCTTGCCAATCTCGCACGACCTGCTTCGGAAATCGGCGGCCCGGACGACCTGCTCGCCTGGTATCCCCTGTCCGACATCCTGCTGCATTTGTGCTGCATCGTGACGATCGCGATGATCGCGCTCGGTGTCGTCATCGGCTACGGTCCCGAACTCACCGGCCAGCTGGTCGATGCCATGACCTCCGCGCTGCAGGCTCAGGAACCGGCCTTCGCGCCCGATCCCGCAAACGTCGCGCAGACGAAGGCGACGTTCATCCTGATGCTGCCGATGATCCAGGGCGGGTTGTGGGTGCTGTTCCTGTTTGCGGCGTTCTACATCGCGATGCGCTTCGTTTCCCGCTCGACGCGTGCGCTTCGTCCGCGGGAAGACATGCCGTCCGGCTTGCGGATGAGCCGCAATTCCATCTTCGTTTTCCTTGCCGGCATTCTGCTGACTTTCTTCGGCGGCGTACCGGCCATGGTGGGCGCAACCATATCCGGCGCCTTCGGCGCAGGCTTCCTGATGGCGGGCTTCGCTTCGCTGCATTTCCGCACCAAGGACAAGGACTGGCGCCTGCCCGTTCTCGTCCTCGCATATCTTTCTTCGCTCATGCTGATGCCAGCGTTCGTCATCCTCGTGCTCGGCTTGTCCGACACCCGCCAGACGATCGCGCTGACCCCGGCAAAACCCGATGAATCCAACGTAAACAACTGAAACATCGAACTCGAAAGGACAGATCCATGAACGTCATTCTTCTTGAACGGATTGCCAAGCTCGGCCAGATGGGCGAGACCGTAAAGGTAAAGGACGGCTACGCCCGTAACTTCCTCCTCCCCCAGGGCAAGGCACTGCGTGCCAACGACGCCAACAAGAAGCGTTTCGAATCCGAGCGTTCGACGCTCGAAGCCCGTAACCTCGAGCGCAAGTCCGAAGCTCAGACGGTTGCCGACGCTCTCGCAGGCAAGACCTTCGTCATCGTCCGCTCGGCTGGCGAAACCGGCCAGCTCTACGGTTCTGTCGCTGCTCGCGACATCATCGAGGCTCTGGCTGCAGAAGGCTTCAACGTCGGCCGCAACCAGGTCGACCTGAACACGCCGATCAAGGCCATTGGCCTCCACACCGTTACGCTGCACCTGCACGCTGAAGTCGAGATCACGGTCGATCTCAACGTTGCACGTTCGGCAGAAGAAGCATCCCGCCAGGCCAAGGGCGAAAGCCTCACCTCGGCTGACGCCATCTACGGCGTGGACGAAGACGCACTGCGTCCGGAAGACTTCTTCGATCCGGACGCTGACCGCGACGGCGACGAAGAGTAATCTTCATCGGCCTCTGACATTGAGCCCCCGGCATTGCCGGGGGCTTTTTCGTTTGGTGCTTCGTCAGGCTGATCGCTTGCCGCCGGCATCGAACATGTGAATGCTTGTTCGACCGGCAGCAATGCGGATCATTTCTCCTATCCCGATCTGTGAGCGGCCGGGAACGCGAAACACGATCGTGTTGCCATCGGCAAACGAGCCGTGGACATAGCTTTCGGCGCCAACCAGCTCCACCGCGTCCACCTGCACCTGCCCCAGGAAGTCGGCCGGGGCGTCTGCCTCCGCAATCACGATATCCTCGGGACGAATTCCAACGGTCTCGATGGCGTTAGCCACGCCGGCCGTGTCCGAAAGCCTCCAGCCGCTCCCCTCGCCCAACTGCCGTTTCAGCAGGTTCATGGATGGCGAGCCGATAAACGTGGCGACGAATGTCGATGCGGGCCGCTCATAGAGTTCGATCGGTGTTCCCACCTGCTCGATCCGCCCGGCATTGAGCACCACCAAGCGGTCGGCAAGCGTCATGGCCTCCATCTGGTCGTGGGTGACGTAGACGCTGGTCGTCGCCAGCGAGCGCTGAAGCCGCCTGATCTCGACACGCATCTGCACGCGCAGCTTGGCGTCGAGATTAGATAGCGGCTCGTCGAAGAGAAAGGCCGCCGGCTTGCGAACAATCGCCCGCCCCATGGCCACGCGCTGGCGCTGCCCACCGGACAACTGGCGTGGCCTGCGGTCGAGGAATTGCTCGATTTCCAGCGCCTTGGAGGCCTCGGCGACACGGCGGTCGATTTCATCCTTCGGCGTATTCCGGTTCTTCAAGCCATAGGACAGGTTCTGGCGCACCGTCATGTGCGGGTAGAGCGCATAGTTCTGGAAGACCATGGCGATGTCGCGCTCGGCAGGTTCCAGTCCGTTGATGACGCGACCGCCAAGCACGATCTCGCCCGAAGAGATGCTTTCCAGCCCGGCGATCATACGAAGAAGCGTCGACTTTCCGCAGCCGGACGGCCCGACCAGCACGATCATTTCTCCATCGGCGATCTGCAGGGACACCCCCTTGATGGCGTCGATATTGCCGCCATAGACCTTGCGGACATCCTTGAGTTCAATTTCGGCCATTACTTTTCAGTCTCCACAAGACCCTTGACGAACCAGCGCTGCATCAGCACCACGACCAGCACGGGCGGGATGATGGCGAGGACCGCCGTAACCATGACGTAATTCCACGGGGTGGATGCGTCGGTGAAATCGACCATTCGCCGAAGCCCGATGATGATCGTGTTCATCTTCGCATCGTTGGTGACGAGCAGCGGCCAGAGATACTGAGTCCAGCCATAGATGAAGAGGATCACGAAGAGGGCCGCGATATTGGTCTTCGAGAGAGGCAGAAGGATATCCTTCATGAACCGGAAGGGCCCCGCATTGTCGATCCGCGCAGCCTCGACCATTTCGCCCGGGATCGTCAGGAAGAACTGGCGAAACAGGAATGTCGCTGTGGCCGAGGCCATCAACGGCAGCGTCAGCCCGGCATAGGTGTCGAGCAGGCCGAGATCGACGATCACCTTGTAGGTCGGCAGGATGCGAACCTCCACCGGCAGCATCAGGGTGATGAAAATCATCCAGAAGAAGGCCATCCGGAACGGGAACCGGAAGAAGACGATCGCAAATGCCGACAGGAAGGAGATGATGATCTTGCCGATGGCGATCGCGAGAGCCACCACGAACGTATTGAGCAGAAGCCGTTCAAGGCTGACGCCGACGACCTTTTCCAGTCCGCCCGACATGGCGCCGGAATAATTCTCGACGAAGTGATCCCCCGGTAGCAACGACATCGGTGCACGGATGACCTCGGCAGAGGTCATCGTCGAGGCAACGAACGTATAGTAGATCGGGAAGGCGACGATCAGGATGCCGATCACCAGCATCAGGTGAGCCATCAGCTTCGCAAGCGGACGGTTTTCAATCATGTTCGGCCCTCATCCATAATGCACCTTTTTCTCGACGAAGCGGAACTGGAAGGCCGTGAGCGCAATCACGATGACCATCAGCACAACCGACTGAGCGGCGGACGAGCCGAGGTTCAGGTTCACGAAGCCGTCGTTGTAGACCTTGTATACCAAGGTCTCCGTGGCTCTTGCGGGGCCTCCGCCGGTGACTGCGTGGATGATGCCGAAGGTATCGAAGAAGGCGTAGACGGTGTTGACCACCAGAAGGAAGAAGGTCGTCGGGGCCAACAGCGGGAAGACGATCGTCCAGAAGCGCCGGCTTCCGCGTGCCCCATCGATGGCGGCCGCTTCGAGAAGCGACTTGGGGATGGCCTGCAGTCCGGCGACGAAGAACAGGAAGTTGTAGCTGATCTGCTTCCAGGCTGCCGCGCCTACGACGAGGATCATTGCCTGGTTACCGTCCAGCAGCGGGTCCCACATCACGCCGTTGCGGCGCAGGAGATAAGCGAAGGTACCCATGGCCGGATTGAACATGAACAGCCAGAGCATGCCGGCCACCGCCGGCGCCACCGCATAGGGAATGATCATGAACGTGCGGTAGAAACTGCGCCCGCGCACAACCAGATCGGCAGCAGTCGCCAGCAGAAGCGCCGTTCCCATCGCGAGCGCCGCCGTCAGGATGCTGAAGACGACAGTCACCTGCAGCGAATGCAGGTAGTTCGGGTCACTGAAGATCGCCGAGAAATTGGCGAAGCCGACGAAGGTGCTCCTGAGGCCGAACGGGTCTTCGCGCATAGCCGACTGATAGAGCGCCTGGCTGGCGGGCCAGAAGAAGAAGACCAGCGTCAGGACGATCTGCGGCGCGACGAGCAAGTACGGAAGTATCTTGTTGGGAAATACGACATTCTGCAAAGTGAGGCCCTCCAACAGACAAAGGACCGCCCGGACGGTTTGTCCGGACGGCGTTGAGGAAGGGTTGCTTAGTTGCCGAGCGCCTGCTGGATTGCAGAGTTGCCACGCTCCACGGCCTTGTCGAGGGCTGCCTTGGCATCCTGCTGGCCAGCCAGCATCGCCTCGAACTCCTCGTTCATGATGTCGCGGACCTGCGGCAGGTTGATAAGCCGGACGCCCTTGGAATTCTCGGTCGGCTCCTTGTTCAACATCTGCTGGATAGGCGTTTCGCGGCCCGGGTTCTTTTCATAGAATCCGGATTCTTTTGTCGCCTTGTAGGCTTCCATCGTTACCGGCAGATAGCCCGAGACCTGGTGCAGGCGCGACTGGATTTCGGTCTGCGACAGGAAGTTGAAGAACTCGGCGATACCCTTGTATTCCTCGTCGCTTTTCCCGCCGAAGACCCAGAGGCTTGCACCGCCGGGAGTGGTGTTCTGCGGGCGGCCTTCACCCTCGTGGTAGGGCAACTGGCCGATTCCGTAGTTCAGGCCGCTCTTGACGATATCGCCCAGTCCGCCGGAGGATTCCGTCAGGATGCCGCATTCGCCCGAGAGGAACAGCTGTTTTGCTTCCGACGTGCGGCCGCCATAACGGAAGGCACCTTCCTTTGCGAGATCCGCAATCGACTGGAAATGCTCGACAAACAGCGGCGCGTTGAACTTCAGCTCGACGTCCGTGGCGCCAAGGCCGTTTTCGTTTGTCGCATAGGACACGTTGTTCCAGGCGGCGAAGTTCTCGGTCTGGATCCAGGTCAGCCATGTCGATGTGTAGCCGCAAGGAGCAGCACCGCTAGTCTTGATCTTGCGGGCGGCGTCCCAGACTTCCGGCCAGGTCTTCGGCGGGTTGTTCACATCGAGACCGGCCTTCTCGAAAACGTCCTTGTTGTAATAGAGGATCGGAGAAGACGAGTTGTAAGGGAAGGACAACATGGTGCCGTCCGGCTTTGAATAGTAGGCGACGATGCCCGACAGGTACTTCGACTTGTCGAAGGTATAGCCGCCCTTTTCCAGAACTTCGGCAACCGGAACGATCGCACCTTCCGCACCCATCATGACGCCGGTACCGACGTCGAAGACCTGGATGATGGCGGGTGGCTGCTTGGCACGAAACGCGGCGATGCCGGCGTTCAGCGCCTCCGGATACGTGCCCTTGAAGACCGGCACGATCTTGTATTCACTCTGCTTCTCGTTGAATTCCTTGGCGAGTGCGTCGACTACCTCGTTGTTGGCGCCCGTCATGGCGTGCCACCATTGCAGTTCGGTGGCGGCCAATGCACTGGACGCCCAAAGCATAGACAAGCTGGCAACTGCCGCAGATGCAGCGATCATCTTCGTGGACATGTTTTCCTCCCTGTACCACCAAAATCAGGACACTCCCCATGTCCCGTTCCAGCGGATGGCTACCTCCAGCGCATCCGCCGATCTTTCAAGCCTAAACCAGCTAAACCAAATTTGGGTGCAATGACAATGGGATATTTTCCCGGCGCGTCGCAACGACGCGACCACACCACTCGCCCGCCATCACGAAGCCACTGCCTTGTCGCGAATCAGCGACAAACGTATCTTTTGCCACGGTCAAATGATCTTGACGGTTTTGGTATGCCTTATCCACAGCCTCGTCTTTCGACTGTGGATTTCACGATTGTGGGGGTGGCGATCCGCTCATCTGCCGCAAACTGCTGTATGGTTGCACCGACTCTTAAAGCCACGATTGGAAGACATGCAGGACGTAGCACGCAAGCTGACGGCACTCAGCAACAAGGACGCCGAACCCCATTACCGCGAAGCCCCGAACAATATCGAGGCGGAGCAGGCGCTGCTGGGTGCGATCCTCGTCAACAACGACGCCTATTACCGCGTGTCGGACTTCCTGAAGCCGGCCCACCTGTTCGAGCCGCTGCACCGCAAGATTTTCGAGGTCGCCGGCGACATCATCCGCATGGGCAAGACCGCCAACCCGATTACGCTGAAGAATTTCGTGCCTGCCGACGATCGCGTCGGAGACATGACGGTGGCGCAATATCTCGCCCGCCTTGCCGCGGAAGCCGTATCGATCATCAACGCCGAAGACTATGGCCGGGCGATCTACGACCTGGCGCTGCGCCGCGCGCTGATCCAGATCGGCGAGGACGTGGTCAACATCGCCTACGACGCGCCGCTGGACATGCCGCCGCAGAGCCAGATCGAAGACACCGAACGCCGTCTCTTCGAGTTGGCGGAGACCGGCCGCTACGACGGCGGTTTCCAGTCGTTCAACGACGCGGTGACCCAGGCGATCGACATGGCCGGTGCCGCCTTCGAGCGCGACGGGCACCTTTCCGGCATCTCGACCGGCATCATGTCGCTTGACGGCAAGATGGGCGGCTTGCAGCGCTCCGACTTGATCGTGCTTGCAGGACGCCCCGGCATGGGCAAGACCTCGCTTGCCACCAACATCGCCTACAACATCGCCGCGTCCTACGAGCCGGAAGTGCAGCCCGACGGATCCTTCAAGGCAAAGAACGGCGGCGTCGTCGGCTTCTACTCGCTCGAAATGTCGTCCGAACAGCTCGCCACCCGTATCATTTCCGAGCAGACGGAAGTCTCCTCCTCGAAGATCCGCCGCGGTGACATCACCGAGGCCGATTTCGAGAAGCTCGTCGCCTGCAGTCAGATGATGCAGAAGGTGCCGCTCTTCATCGACCAGACCGGTGGTATCTCGATCGCCCAGCTTTCTGCCCGCGCCCGCCGCCTGAAGCGCCAGCGTGGCCTTGATTGCCTGGTGGTGGATTATATCCAGCTGATGACCGGCTCCGGCAAATCCGGGGAGAACCGCGTCCAGGAGATTACCCAGATCACGACGGGCCTGAAGGCGCTCGGCAAGGAGCTGAACGTCCCCATCGTCGCGCTGTCGCAGCTCTCTCGTGGCGTGGAAAGCCGAGAGGACAAGCGTCCGCAGCTCTCCGACCTTCGTGAATCGGGCTCGATCGAGCAGGACGCGGACGTCGTGCTCTTCGTGTTCCGCGAGGAATACTACGTCAAGAACATGGAACCCCGCGACATCAGCGACCCCAAGTATCCGGAATGGGAAACCCTTTTCGACAAGGTGAAGGGCACCGCGGACGTGATTATCGCCAAGCAGCGTCACGGACCGACCGGCACCGTCAAGCTTGCGTTCCAGGCCGAATACACGCGCTTTACGGACCTGGCCGACCCATCGTTCACGGCCTACGAAGAGCCTTGAGGCACATCCGCGGCGGGATCACATTCCCGCCGCCCGCAGGGCTGCGACGCAGCCCCGACTGCCTCTTTCACCGATACTTCCCGGCATCGATGCGGCCAAAGCGCATGCCATGGCATCATCGCGTGGCCACACGGCATGGCGTTTGGTGCGGGCTTCTGAGAAACGCTGTGCATGGCGGCATAATAACCCTCGGAGGCATTACCCTATTGAGCAAAAGTGATAGGCTGCCCGAAAAGACGCGGGCAACCGCGGCTTATTCCATGCCTTTGTTCCCAGGAATGCCATGACTGACCAAGACTTCCTTCCCGCCGATGCCGACGAGTTCGACATCGCTCCTGTTCGCTTGACCGTCGACCTCGCCGCACTGACGGATAACTGGCGGGATATGGCACGCCGGTCCGGCAAGTCGCGGACAGCCGCCGTCGTCAAGGCGGACGCCTACGGCTTGGGCTTGGAGGATTGCGGCATCGCCCTTTACGAGGCAGGAGCACGCGATTTCTTCGTGGCTGTCGTTCAGGAAGGCGTGACGCTTCGCGCCTATGCTCCAGATGCCCGTATATTCGTCCTCTCGGGGATATGGCCGGGACAGGAGCATCTGTTTTTCGAACATGACCTGGTACCGGTACTGACCTCCGAGGAACAGCTTGCCCTGTGGATGGCTGTGGTGGCAGAGCATGGCGATCACCCCTGCGCCCTGCAGGTGGATACCGGCTTCAACCGTCTCGGCTTGTCCATGCAAGAGGCGATCGAGCTGGCCGACGATGTGTCCCGGCCGGCCAGTTTCTCGCCCGTCCTCGTCCTGTCGCATCTTCACAGCGGCGACATGCCGTCTGCTCCAAGCAACAAGGCCCAGCTTGAGTCTTTCCAGAAAGTTAGCGCCGCTTTCGAAGGAATCGATTCAAGTCTTTCAGCGTCTGCCGGAATTTTTCTGGGAGAGGATTACCACTTCGATCTCACCCGGCCGGGCATAGCGTTATATGGTGGCGAGGCCATCGACGGCATGAAGCCGCTCCGGACGGTGGCAAAGGCGGAAGCCCGTATCATCCAGATCCGCACAGCCGGGACCGGCGACACGGTTAGCTATGGCGCCACCTATCAGCTGACGCGACCGAGCCGCCTGGCCATCGTTTCCGTCGGTTATGCGGATGGCTACCTCCGCTCGCTGTCGGGTTCCGGCGTTCCGCTGCGCGCCGGCGGAACTCAAGGGGGCTTCGGCTTCATTGCCGGGCACCGGATCCCCGTCGTCGGACGGATCACCATGGACCTGACAATCTTCGACGTCACCGACGTTCCGGAGAACGAGATCAAGACGGGCGATTACGTCGAGCTCTTCGGCCCCAACATCCCGCTCGACGATGTGGCGCGTGCAGCCGGGACGATCGGCTACGAAGTGCTGACCGGCCTGGGGCTGCGCCACGAACGACGGTATATCTATCCCGATTGATGTCCGGCGCCGCTTGCCATCCGCCACCAGTTTCGACTAGAAGAAGAAAAGTTCCGCTTTTGTTCACGGCGGATATGACTGGCACTCAAGGCGGCGACCGATCCTCATGGTAAAACCAAAAACCCAATTCGTGTGCCAGAACTGCGGCACGGTTCACAATCGTTGGGCCGGCAAGTGCGATGGCTGCGGTGAGTGGAACACGATCGTTGAAGAAGATCCTATGGGCGGGATCGGCGGCGGTCCCGGCAAGGTGCCCAAAAAGGGTCGGGCGGTGGCTCTCACCACGCTCTCCGGTGAAACGGAAGAGGCCCCACGCATTCACACCGGCATTTCCGAACTCGACCGGGCGACCGGCGGTGGCTTCGTGCGTGGCTCGGCGGTGCTGATCGGCGGCGATCCGGGGATCGGCAAGTCCACGCTCCTGATGCAGGCGGCGGCGGCACTTTCGCGCCGTGGACACCGCATCATCTATGTCTCGGGCGAAGAAGCCGTCGCCCAGGTGCGATTGCGCGCTCAACGGCTGGGCGCGGCAGACACCGATGTGCTTCTGGCCGCCGAGACGAATGTCGAGGACATCCTTGCGACCATCGGCGAGGGCAAGCGGCCGGACCTCGTCATCATCGATTCCATCCAGACGCTGTGGAGCGACACAGCCGATTCCGCCCCCGGAACCGTCACCCAGGTACGCACCGGCGTTCAGGCCATGATCCGCTACGCCAAGCAGACGGGAGCCGCCATGGTTCTGGTCGGCCATGTCACCAAGGAAGGACAGATCGCCGGGCCTCGGGTGGTCGAGCACATGGTCGATGCCGTTCTCTATTTCGAGGGCGACCGCGGCCACCACTACCGCATCCTGCGCACGGTCAAGAACCGGTTTGGACCAACCGACGAGATCGGCGTCTTCGAGATGTCCGATATCGGCCTGCGAGAGGTTACCAACCCGTCCGAACTTTTCCTCGGCGAACGGAATGCGAAATCGCCCGGTGCCGCGGTCTTCGCCGGCATGGAAGGGACGCGGCCAGTGCTGGTGGAGGTTCAGGCTCTGGTGGCGCCGACCTCGCTCGGAACACCGCGTCGCGCCGTGGTCGGCTGGGATTCCTCGCGTTTGGCGATGATCCTTGCCGTGCTGGAGGCCCATTGCGGCGTCCGGCTCGGCCAGCACGACGTTTACCTGAACGTCGCCGGCGGCTACCGCATTTCCGAGCCGGCCGCAGACCTTGCCATCGCTTCCGCACTGGTTTCGTCGCTGGCGGGATCCGCCCTGCCCGCAGACTGTGCCTATTTCGGGGAAATCAGTCTCTCCGGCGCCGTCCGGCCTGTTTCGAAGACGGCACAACGACTGAAAGAGGCGGAAAAACTGGGCTTTTCCAGCGCGATGCTGCCTGCCAGCTCGGCGGAGCTGCCCAAATCCTCCAACGGCCGCTGGATCGAAATCGAGGACCTTCCGGACCTCGTCAGCCGGATCGCAGGTTCTGCCGCACGGTTTGCAAACCCACAGGAAGATGATTGATCTTCCGTTACCGGCACCACTGTTGTAAGAGACTGCCGGAACGCGGGGGGCCGTGCGCACGGCCAAGTCTTGGAGTACATCTTACATGCCCATCACGATCTTTGACGGCATCGTCATCGGCGTCACGCTGTTTTCTGCCGTGCTAGCCATGGTTCGCGGGTTTTCTCGCGAGGTGCTGTCGATTGCGAGCTGGGTCGGCTCCGTCGCCGCCGCCTATTACCTCTACCCGCTGCTCGTTCCCTACGCGCAGAACTACACCACCGACGATCGGATCGCGATTGCTGCCTCTGCCGGCATCATATTCATCGTCGCGCTCATCCTCATCTCCTTCATCACGTCGCGCATCGCCGACTTCATCATCGACAGCCGCATCGGCGCGCTGGACAGGACGCTCGGTTTCCTTTTCGGGGCAGCGCGCGGCATTCTGCTGCTCGTCGTGGCCGTTGCCTTCTGGAACTGGCTGGTGGACGTGCGGTCGCAGCCTGAATGGGTGAGCCAGTCCAAGTCGAAGCCGTTCCTCGATACGATGGTCGGCCGCCTCGAAGCGGTGCTGCCGGAAGATATCGAGCCGCAGATCCGCGCGCGCATCACCGGGCAGGAAGAGGCGCCGGTCGAGGGAGCGCCTGCTCAGGAGCAGCCGCCTGCAGAAACCGCGCCCGCGGATGATGCCCCGGCGACAAATAATTGACGTTTTGTTGCGCTTGATGCGCCGCGAAACATCACCATTTGTGCTATATACGGAAATTCAAGCGAACGGGCTGGCAACGGGAACTCGACCCGCCGGCTCGTCCATTTTTTCTAAGGCAAGGACCCGCAGATGAACGAGCCGGTTTCGCAGGCGATCTCCGACGAGCTTGATGGCGATACGCTTCACGAGGAATGCGGGGTCTTCGGTATCCTCGGCCATCCCGATGCGGCGACACTGACTGCACTCGGGCTTCATGCCCTCCAGCACCGAGGCCAGGAAGCGGCCGGCATGGTTTGCTTCGACGGCACGAAGTTTCACTCGGAACGCCGGATGGGCCTCGTCGGCGATCACTACACCGACCCCGTGACACTCGCGAAACTGCCGGGCTCTATCTCCATCGGCCATGTCCGCTATTCGACCACCGGCGAAGTTGCGCTGCGCAACGTCCAGCCGCTCTTCGCGGAACTGGAAGTCGGCGGCATTGCCATCGCGCACAACGGCAACTTCACCAACGGCCTGACGCTTCGTCGCCAGTTGATTGCCGGCGGCGCCATCTGTCAGTCCACCTCTGATACCGAAGTGGTTCTCCACCTCATCGCGCGCTCCCGCTATTTCTCCACCGCCGACCGGTTCATCGATGCGATCCGGCAGATGGAAGGCGGCTATTCGATGGTCGCCATTACCCGCACGAAGCTGATTGCGGCGCGCGATCCCACCGGCATCCGTCCGCTCGTCATGGGCGAACTCGACGGCAAGCCGATCTTCTGCTCGGAAACCTGTGCCCTCGACATCATCGGCGCGAAATACATCCGCGACGTTGAGAACGGCGAAGTCATCATCTGCGAAATCCAGCCCGACGGCTCCGTCCAGATCGACGCCCGCAAGGCCGGAAACCAGCAGCCCGAGCGTCTGTGCCTGTTCGAATACGTCTATTTCGCCCGGCCCGATTCGGTCGTCGGCGGACGCAGCGTCTACGTCGCGCGCAAGAACATGGGCATCAACCTCGCAAATGAAGCTCCCGTCGACGCGGATGTCGTGGTTCCCGTTCCCGATGGTGGCACGCCCGCGGCACTGGGTTACGCCCAGGCAAGCGGCATCCCGTTCGAATACGGCATTATTCGCAACCACTATGTCGGCCGCACCTTCATCGAGCCGACGCAGCAGATCCGCGCTTTCGGCGTGAAGCTCAAACATTCGGCGAACCGTGCGATGATCGAAGGCAAGCGCGTTGTGCTGGTCGATGATTCGATCGTCCGAGGCACCACCTCGCTGAAGATCGTGCAGATGATCCGCGATGCAGGCGCCAAGGAAGTGCATATCCGCGTCGCCAGCCCGATGATCTACTATCCCGATTTCTACGGCATCGACACGCCGGACGCGGAAAAGCTGCTCGCCAACCAGTACGACAGCCTGCAGGCCATGTGCGAATACATCCGCGCCGACTCGCTGGAATTCCTGTCGATCGACGGGCTTTATCGTGCTGTCGGAGGCGAACCGCGCAACCCGGTCCGCCCGCAGTTCACCGACCATTATTTCACCGGCGATTACCCGACGCGGCTGCTGGACAAGGACGGCGAAGCGATGGGCAACAAGATTTCGATGCTGGCAAGCAACGGCTAAGCTGCGGCAACTGGCCTGTTTCCATCCGTACGGAAAAGCAATAGAAGGCTGCGGCGACGCGGCCTTCTTTCATGCCGCATGAGACAGGACGGGACATGACGATCAACCTGAAGGATCGGATCGCGCTGGTTACCGGCGCATCGCGCGGCATCGGCTATTTCACCGCACTCGAGCTAGCGAAGGCGGGCGCCCACGTGATCGCCTGCGCGCGCACGGTAGGCGGTCTCGAGGAACTTGACGACGCCATCAAGGCCGCCGGCGGCACAGCCACCCTCGTGCCCTTCGATATTACGGACATGCAGGCAATCGACCAGCTGGGAGGTTCGATCTTCGAACGCTGGGGCAAGCTCGACATTCTCGTCGCCAATGCCGGTATCCTCGGCGTCATCTCGCCGGTCGGTCATATCGAAGCAAAGGTCTTCGAAAGGGTGATGCTCACCAACGTGACCGCCACATGGCGGCTTATCCGCTCCGTCGAGCCGCTGCTTCTGAAGTCGGACGCCGGACGGGCGCTGATCGTCTCCTCCGGAGCCCCGCACAAATGTCGTCCGTTCTGGGGTGCCTATTCGGCATCCAAGGCCGCAGTCGAGGCTCTGGCCCGAACCTGGGCTGCCGAACAGCAGCGCACCGCCCTTCGCGTCAACAGCATCGATCCGGGCGCCACCCGGACCGCCATGCGGGCGCAAGCGATACCCGGAGAGGATCCGACGACCTTGCCGCATCCTTCCGACGTTGCAGCCGCAATCCTGCCGCTCGCCTCTCCCGAGATGACCGAGACGGGCCGGTTGTTCCTCGTGCGCGAAAACAAGTTCGTCGATTACCGGATGCCGGAATAAGCCGCTTCTCCGCGAGCTGGAAAAACTCTAGCTTACGAAAGCCCGCATTTTGCCGGCTTTCGATCGCGGAGGTGTGCATCCTTGTCCCTTGAAGGGCTGATTTCGCACTATGGCCTCGCGGCCGTGTTCATCGGCGCGGCGCTCGAAGGCGAAACGGCTGCCTTTCTGGGCGGCGTCTTCGCTCATCGTCACCTCATGTGGTGGTGGCAGGCAGCTGCGGCGGCCTGCTTCGGTTCCTTTGCGGCCGATCAGGTGCTGTTCTTCGCCGGCCGCTATGCCAACAGGCTGGCCTTCGTGCAGCGCTTGACGCGGACCCCTGCAGCCGCCCGGGTCAACAGGCTCCTGGAGACGCATCCCAACAAATTCATTCTAGGGTTCCGGTTCATCTACGGCATCCGCACGATCAGTCCGATAGCGATCGGTCTGTCGGGCGTCACGCCGCTGCGTTTCGTGCTGCTGAACCTCGTCGCGGCCCTTGTGTGGGGTATCGTCATCACCACAATCGGCTACCTCTTCGGCAACGCCGTGGAAGCCGTATTTGGCCGGGTAAGTCTGCATCTTCACCTGCTGGCTGCAGTCGTGCTCTTCCTCGCTGTCGCAGCCATCGTTGCATTCTTCTCGCGCCGGTGGCTGGCTGTTTCCAGAGAAAACGAGTAGCGGAGCTTGCCAGGCTCCTTCCGGCCCTTGACCAAAACTTCTGCCCGCGCCATAACCGCCGCATGAAAACGGCGATTTCCATTTGCGGGATCATTATTCGCTAGCGCATCCGCTGGCCCGGCCGTTTTCGTCTCTCGAAAAGCCTTGAAGACAAACGACCCGGTCCAGCCGGTGGCTTGCCTTGGGAGAATTCGATGAGCATGTCGCTCAAGCTCTACAACACGCTGACCCGCGAGAAGGCCGAGTTCCGGCCGATCGATCCCAAGAACGTGCGCATGTATGTCTGCGGGCCGACGGTCTATGACTATGCCCATATCGGCAATGCCCGGCCGGTGATTGTCTTCGACGTGCTCTACCGCCTGCTGCGCCATGTGTATGGCGACGCCCATGTCACCTATGCGCGAAACATCACTGATGTGGACGACAAGATAAACGCGCGGGCACTGCGCGACCATCCGGGCCTGCCGCTCAACGAGGCCATCCGCCTCGTGACCGAAAAGACGGAGACGCAGTTCCACGAGGATGTGAAGGCGCTCGGCTGCGTCGAGCCGACCGTCGAGCCCCGCGCGACCGACAACATCCCGCAGATGATCGAGATCATCGAGAGGCTGATCGAGCGCGGCCATGCCTATCAGGCCGAGGGCGACGTGCTGTTCGACACGAAATCGATGCAGGATTACGGCAAGCTCTCCAGACGCCCGCTCGACGAGCAGCAGGCCGGTGCGCGCATAGCGGTCGATCTACACAAGAAAAACCCCGGCGATTTCGTGCTGTGGAAGCTTTCCGCCGACAATGAGCCTGGCTGGGAGAGCCCGTGGGGCCGCGGTCGACCGGGCTGGCATATCGAATGCTCCGCGATGAGCGGCCGCTATCTTGGCGACGTCTTCGACATTCACGGTGGCGGGCTGGACCTGATCTTCCCGCACCATGAGAACGAAATCGCCCAGTCGCGCTGCGCCCACGGCACCGAAGTGATGGCCAACGTCTGGATGCACAACGGCTTCGTACAGGTCGAAGGCCGCAAGATGTCGAAGTCGGAAGGCAATTTCGTCACCATCCATGACCTGCTGCACACGGAAAAATTCGGCGGCCGCCAATGGCCGGGCGAAGTGCTGCGGCTCGCCATGCTGATGACGCACTATCGCGAGCCGATCGACTTTTCGGTGAAGCGCCTGGAAGAGGCTGAACGGCTGCTTTCCAAATGGCCGGCGGCTGACGGGGCCGAAGGTGAGCCCGATGCGTCGGTTCTCGATGCACTCGCCGAAGACCTCAACACGGTTGCCGCAGTTCAGGAACTGCATGCGCTGGCGCAGGCCGCAAAGTCTGACCCGGCCAAGCTTCCAGCTTTTGCCGCCACCGCCGCCCTGCTCGGCGTCCTGCCAAAGAAGACGGAGGTCGATGAGGCCTTCGCTTCGGCGGTCGATGCGGTCGTCCAGATGCGCCTGGAAATGCTGAAGGCAAAGAACTTTGCGGAAGCTGACAAAATTCGCGATGATCTCTCCGCCAAGGGCATCCAGCTCAAGGACGGCAAGGACCCGGCCACCGGCGAGCGGGTGACGACGTGGGAGGTGAAGAGGTGACCCAGATCCACACCGGAGGGTGCCAATGCGGCGCCGTCCGCTACAGCGCCACGGGCGAGATCGGCCTGCCGCATATCTGCCACTGCCGCATGTGCCAGAAGGCGGCGGGAAATTACTTCATGCCGTTCGGCGGGGTGAAGTACGAGGACTTCGCCCTTACCCGCGGTGAACCGACGTGGTTCCAGTCATCCGATTCGGCCCGGCGTGGCTTCTGCGCGATATGCGGAACGCCGCTCTTCTACGATGGTGGCCACGACCACATCAGCATCACGCTCGGTTCGCTGGACGAACCGGAAAGCGTGAAGCCGCACCTTCAGGCCAATCCCGCCCGCAAGATGGCGTGGTTCGGGGAACTCGACATGCTGCCCGGCGATCCTCGGATGGATACGTCGCCGCAGGACGATGCGGAAATCGCCAAAAGCAGCCGGCAGCATCCTGACCATGACACGGAACGCTGGCCACCGGGCGCGCGGCCATGATCGTGTCGGTACATAACGGCGGCTGCCAGTGCGGGGCGATCCGCTTTCGCGTCACAGGCGAACTGACGGACAGCTCCATCTGCCATTGCCGCATGTGCCAGAAGGCCTTCGGTGCCTATTATGCGCCGCTTGTCTCCGTGCGCGGCGCGCAGCTCGAGTGGACGCGGGGAACGGTGAAGCGGTTCCGCTCTTCCAACCACGTCGCGCGCGGCTTCTGCGAAAACTGCGGCACGCCGCTAACCTACGAGGCCGCCGATGGCATGTCCATCGCTGCCGGTGCCTTCGATGAACCGGCGAGCGTGCCGCCGACAATCCAGTATGGCGTCGAGGGCAAGGTGCCATTCGTCGATCGGCTGCACGACCTGCCGGAGCGCCATACGCTGGACGACATCGATGCAGCGCTGTTTCTTGCCGACATCAAATCCTATCAGCATCCTGACCACGACACCGCAACCTGGCCTCCGGAGGACCGATGATGGACGAGACATACAAGACAGGTGGCTGCCAGTGCGGCGCTGTACGCTTTCGCATCCGCGGCCAGCTGGGCCGCGCCTCCATCTGCCATTGCCGCATGTGCCAGAAGGCGTTCGGGGGTTTCTTCGGCCCTCTGGTGACGGCACCGAAGGATGGGCTGGAGTGGACGCGCAACGAGCCCAAATACTTCCAGTCCTCCGTCAATGTAGAACGCGGCTTCTGCGAGCGGTGCGGCACGCCCCTCACCTATCGCTATCCGGGCGGCATCGACCTTTCGATCGGTTCGTTCGACGACCGGGACGACCTCGCTCCACAGATCCAGGTCAACTTCAGCGCACACATTCCGTGGGTCACGACGATCTTCGACCAGCCAATTCGCGAAGAAGGATCGAATGCCACCAAGCAGGAGCAGATCATCTCCTTCCAGCACCCTGACCACGATACCGAAAACTGGCCTGAGAAAGGGCTCCATTTATGACTGAAGTTCTGCGTACGCTTTATCCCGAGATCGAGCCCTTTGAGACCGGCCATCTCGATGTCGGTGACGGTCATTCCATTTACTGGGAGCGCGTCGGCACACGCGGCGCAAAGCCTGCCGTATTCCTGCATGGCGGCCCTGGCGGCGGCATCAACCCGAACCAGCGACGGCTGTTCGATCCGGCTCTCTACGACGTGATCCTGTTCGACCAGCGGGGATGCGGCAAGTCCACGCCCCACGCCAGTCTCGACGCGAACACGACCTGGCATCTGGTAGCGGACATCGAGCGCCTGCGCGAGATGACGGGTGCCGAGAAATGGCAGGTGTTCGGCGGCTCATGGGGATCGACGCTGGCGCTCGCCTATGCCGAAACCCACGCGGAGAGGGTGAGCGAGCTGGTGCTGCGCGGCATCTACACGCTGACCAAAGGGGAGCTGGACTGGTACTACCAGTTCGGAGTGTCCGAGATGTTCCCCGACAAGTGGGAGCCGTTCGTCGCTGCTATCCCCGAAGATGAGCGGCATGAGCTCATGCACGCCTACAACCGCCGGCTAATCGGCGACGACAAGGCCGAGCAGTTGCGCTGCGCCAAGGCATGGAGCGTCTGGGAAGGCTCGACCATCACGCTCCTGCCCGACCACAAGATGCAGGAGGATTTCGCCGGGGATCATTTCGCGATCGCCTTTGCGCGGATCGAGAACCATTTCTTCGTCAACGCGGGCTGGCTCGAAGAGGGCCAGCTTCTGCGCGACGCCTACAAGCTCAAGGGCATTCCGGGTACGATCGTCCACGGCCGCTACGACATGCCCTGCCCGCTGAAGTACGCCTGGCAGCTGTCCAAGGCATGGCCGGATGCAGATTTCCACATCATCGAGGGAGCGGGCCACGCGGTGTCGGAGCCCGGCATCACCGACCGCCTGATCCGCACGACGGACAGGTTTGCGGGTAAGGGCTGAAGAGCCCTGCCTCACCTGAACCTCTCCCCGTTTCCGGGGAGAGGGAACCGGCGACCGGAATTGCAGAGTAAATGTTCCTGGGAGGGAACGCCAACATGACACGCGAACGCATCTATCTCTTCGACACGACATTGCGCGACGGGCAGCAGACCCCGGGCATCGATTTTTCCGTCGAGGACAAGATTGCCATTTCCGGCATGCTCGATGCGTTCGGCTTCGACTATGTCGAGGGCGGATATCCCGGTGCCAATCCGACGGACACGGCCTTCTTTTCGGAAAAGCGGACAGACAAGGCCGCGTTCGTCGCCTTCGGCATGACCAAGCGCGCCGGCATTTCCGCGTCCAACGATCCGGGGCTCAGTGTCCTGTTGCGGGCAGAAAGCGATGCGATCTGTTTCGTCGCAAAGAGCTGGGACTACCATGTCAAGGTCGCGCTCGGCTGCACCAACGAGGAGAACCTCGAATCCATCCGCGAAAGCGTCGAAGCCGCCTGTTCCGCCGGCAAGGAGGCACTGGTCGACTGCGAGCACTTCTTCGACGGCTACAAGGCCAATCCGGATTATGCTCTCGCCTGCGCCCGCACCGCCCATGATGCCGGCGCGCGCTGGATCGTGCTCTGCGACACAAATGGCGGCACGCAGCCTGCGGAGATCCGCGAGATCGTCTCCGCCGTAATCGCCGCCGGCATTCCCGGCGCTTCGCTCGGCATTCACGCCCACGACGATACCGGCCAGGCGGTCGCCAACACGCTTGCCGCCGTGGAGGCCGGCTGTCGCCAGATCCAAGGCACGCTCAACGGCATCGGCGAGCGCTGCGGCAACGCGAATCTGGTCACGTTGATTGCGACGCTCGCGCTGAAGGAAGCCTATTCCAGCCGTTTCGAAACAGGTATCGACACCGAGCGATTGACGGGTCTCACCGATCTCAGTCATGCATTCGATGAACTGCTGAACCGATCTCCAAACCAGCAGAGCCCTTACGTCGGCGCGTCCGCTTTTGCCACCAAGGCCGGCATCCATGCCTCGGCCCTGCTCAAGGATCCGAAAACCTACGAGCACGTTCCGCCAGAAAGCGTCGGTAATTTCCGCAAGGTCATGGTCTCCGACCAGGGCGGCAAGTCTAACTTCATCAACGCGCTGAAGCGGCGTGGCATCGAAGTCGCCAAGGATGATCCGAAGCTCGATCTCCTGATTTCCATCGTCAAGGAGCGCGAGGCGACCGGCTATGCCTATGAAGGAGCCGACGCCAGCTTCGAACTCCTGGCGCACCGCACGCTCGGGACGATCCCGGAATTCTTCAAGGTCGACAGCTTCCGCGTCATGGTCGAGCGGCGCTTCGATTCCCACGGCCGTATCAAGACCGTGTCCGAGGCGGTTGTGAAACTCGATGTCGATGGCGAGCAGGTGATGTCGGTTGCCGAGGGCGACGGCCCGGTCAACGCACTCGACCTCGCGCTCCGCAAGGATCTCGGCAAATACCAGACGGAGATCGGCGATCTGGTTCTGGCGGACTTCAAGGTGCGCATCCTGAACGGCGGCACCGCTGCCATCACCCGCGTGCTGATCGAATCCAGCGATGGCGATGGCGCGCGCTGGTGGACGGTCGGGGTTTCGGAAAACATCATCGACGCCTCGTTCCAGGCGCTGATCGACTCGATCGTCTACAAGCTGATGAAGAACCGCAAGATGGCTGGACGGATAGCCGCGGAGTGAGGCCGCGATCCGTCAGGATCACCGCCCCTTCGCGGCCCGCAGCATGCCGTAGGAATAAACCGCCAGCGCTGACCAGATGAAGATGAAAGCGGTCAACTTGACCGTGCTGAGCGGCTCCTTGAAGGCGAAGACTGCGATCAGGAAGATCATGGTCGGCGCGATATACTGCATGATGCCGATGGTTGACAGCCTGAGAAGCTTGGCGCCGTTCGCGTAGATCATCAGCGGTGCGGCGGTGACCAGGCCAGCCAGGATCAGGATGAAGGTGTCGTAGTCGGTGCTGTTCGTGAGATGCCCCTGCCCTGTCACCTCAAGATAGACGATATAGGGCAGGAACGGGATGCTGATCAGCAGCACTTCCAGGAAGAAGCCCTGGTTCGGGCCGATCGGCAGCGTCTTGCGGAAGAGCGCATAGCAACCCCAGGTGAAGGCCAGCCCGAGAGATACCCAGGGCAGACCACCTGCGCCCCAGGTGAGGATGGCGACGCCGACTGCGGCAAGTCCTATCGCCGCAAGCTGCAGCGGGTTCAGTTTTTCACGCAGCACCACCGCGGCAAGGAAGAAGCTGAACAACGGATTGATGAAATAGCCGAGCGCCGCATCGAGTGCATGACCGGCCGCGATCGCCCAGACATAGATACCCCAGTTCACGGTGATAAAGCTTGCGGTAACGCAGGCCATCCCCAGCATGCGGGGCGTGCGGATCGCTGCTTTCAGCTCTTCGGTGCGCCTCAACAGCAGCAGGACGACACCTGCAACGGGGACGGACCACAGTGCCCGGTGCGCCAAAACTTCCAGAGGCGGCAGATGCGCCACGGCCTTCAGGTAAAACGGCAGAAAGCCCCACAGCAGATAGGCCGTAAGCGCAAAGGCGAAACCCTGCCGCGTATCCTCGTTCTTGATCGGGGCCGAAACGCTCTCGTCTGCCATGGCTGGTCTGCTGTCTGTTGGAGAAAGCGGCTACTCCTAGACCCGTAAGCCCCCGCAAGCCAATTCATTTCGTTGAAGCTTACATTCAAACCGGTCATCGGTAGGCAGTGCCGGGCGCTTTCGCGCCCTCCTGCCTGAGCCGGAGACCGGCTCAGAGCTTTGCGATAACCGCCTCCTCGCCGCTGGACACGCCTTCTTCCTCCGCCCGCTCCAGGATCGCTGGAACGATGTGATCGATGTCGTCGATCACCATGGGCTGGACGAGATGGGCGCGGTGGATGAAGCCCTGCTCGCGCATATGCTGGACGAGATCGAGCATCGGGTTCCAGAAGCCGTTGATGTTGGCGAAGACCATCGGCTTTTCGTGACGGCCGAGCTGTCCCCATGTCATGATCTCGACAATCTCTTCCAACGTGCCTATCCCGCCCGGAAGCGTGACGAAGGCATCGGACCGCTCGAACATGGTATGCTTTCGGGTGTGCATGTCCTCAGTGACGATCAGTTCGTTGAGCTGGCCGAGGGAGTGACGCGTCGCCTCCATGTCGACCAGGAATTCGGGAATGATGCCGGTCACCTTCCCGCCATTGGCCAGCACGCCGGCGGCCACGGCCCCCATGATGCCCTTCGTGCCGCCGCCGTAGACAAGACGCAGGCCATGCGCGGCGATCGATTTTCCGAGCGCGCGGCCGGCCTCCATATAGGCAGGATCACGACCAGGCTGGGAACCGCAATAAACGCAAATGGACTGAATGGGCACTATGAACTCCGGGAAGGCATTGATGAGAGACCGCCGCGAACACGGCAGTGTATAAAAGTGGTCGTAAATCCCCCTTGCCGCAAGCCCAAACAGACTGAAAAGCTTGTGAAGCCAGTAGGAAAGGGGTAATTCGGAGATACAGGCGGCAGTATCCGCCCGGAGAACCGTGAACATGCGAAACCGCGCCGTCTGGCTGGCTTTATCCGTCCTTGTTGCTGCGACCCTGCTGATGATCTTCTTCGTGCTGCCGCAAATATCGGACGACAGCAAGCCGCTCACCGCAGCGATCAATGAAGCCGGCGAGACGATGAAGGAAGCTGTGACAGACAAGCCGGCAACGGCCGAGACACCAGCGCCCTCAAGCGACGTCGCTCCCGCAGCGCAGAGCGCAGCTCCGGCGGCATCGGCACCCCAGCCGCCGGCAGACGCAGCCGTCACGCCCGCTTTCGACGTCCTTCGCGTCGAGCCTGACGGTTCGACGGTCATCGCCGGCCGCGCAGGCCCGGGTTCAACGGTCGAGGTCAGCAACGGAGACAAGGTCGTCGCCACCGTAAAGACGGATCCGAGCGGCGATTTTGCGCTCGTGCTGGAACAGCCTCTGTCGGCTGGTGACCACCAACTGGTGCTGAAGGCGATCGGCGAGGACGGACACACGGTTACGTCCGAAGAAATCGCGACGATCTCCGTACCACCCGGCGGACAAGGTAAACTTCTCGCCATGGTCACCAAGCCCGGCAAGGCGAGCCGTCTTGTCAATGTTCCTGCAGCCAGCACCGAGGCAAGCGCACCGGCCGCCGCCGCTACGCTACCCGAGTTGCCCAAGGCGGCCGCGGACCTGGTCGCTGCAGCACCGCCGATTGATCCCGCAGCCCCTGTTCAACCCTCTGCCTCCAGTGGCGCCGAAATCAAAGTCACGGCCGTCGAGATCGAAGGCAGCCGACTGTTCATCGCCGGTCGCGCCCCTTCCGGTGCCTCGCTCCTGGGTTTTGCCAACGAGCAGCCGGTTGGCCGCGCCAAGGCTACGGAAGAAGGCAACTTCGTGATCGAGGGCGATATCAACCTCGCGATTGGAGATCATGTCATCGCCGTCGAAATGCTGGACAGCACAGGCAAGACTGCGCTGCGCGTCGACGTGCCGTTCAACCGTCCCGCGGGCGAACAGGTGGCGGCCGTCGCTGGACCGCAGGGTCCTGACGTCGTCCCGCCGATCGATGGCGGCACATTCGACAAGTTGCGGAACGAAGCGGCGAAGGCGTTTTCGCTTCTCCAAGGGCTTTACAAGGACGGCGGCCAGCCTTCGGCTGAGGAACTCGCTGCCGCTCGGTCGGCCACCGCCATCGCGCTGAAGTCGCTCTCGGAGTACCGACTGCCGGCCGGCGCCCCCGCCTCGGCGGAGAAGATCGTTGAAACAGCAATCGCCCAGGCAGCGGAAGCATCCGCCGCGCTGGACAAGCTTCCGCCTGAACCGGAAGCCGTCGGCTCCCAGCTGGCGGGCATCACGTCCGTTATCGAACAGGCGGTGGGACCGGTGATCGCGGAGAATGCCGGAGACGATATCGCCCCCCCTGCTGCTGCAGCAGCACAGACGGCAGAGACCGGCCCGAAGACGATCGCGCAGGCACCGCTGGAACACTCTCCCACCTCGGTGATCATCCGCCGCGGAGATACGCTGTGGCAGATCTCAAGGCGGGTCTACGGCCAGGGCGTCCGCTACACGACGATCTACCTCGCCAACCAGGACCAGATCGACAATCCCGACAGGATCGAGCCGGGGCAGATTTTCGGCGTCCCTGACGAGGCTCTGCCCGACGCCGAGGAATTCCACCGGAAGCGCCTTCAAAAGCAACAGCTCTAGATTTAACGCCATAGCCAACCAGTTCCAAGCCCGCAGAAAGCCACTTCTGCGGGCTTTTCTGTGAGTAAACCTGACTACAAGTCATAAGTTTCGCACAGGGTGGGCCGCCCATGCTGCCTCTGTCACGCGTTGAAACGGAATCATCCGTTACGTCGATCTACAGCGCGCAACCGGAGTAAGAGCATGATTTCCAGTCTCACCGCAGTCAGGATCTGGTCGCAGCAGGTTGCTCTCAACGCCTTCAGGGAAGCATCCGAGGGTAGCACCTCCGGGCAATCGTCCTCTGCCGGGCCAAGCCGCTCCCTCGCCGATATCCTCTACGCCGGGAGCAATGGCGATGACGATTATGAAGACACGAGCCTGTCTGCATTGATCGCCACGCTCCAGCGGCAGGCAGCGATGGGCGGCAAGCCTACCGATGCGACGGAAAACGATGGCTCCGTCGACGACATATCCAGCAAGGCCTTCATGGATGCTCTGCAGGACAAGCTGGCGACCTTGAAGGCCAATCCCGACACCAAAGCCATGGCAGAGACCATGCTGAAGGCAATCGAGGCCGGGACGCTGACGGTCACTGATGCCGCCGCCGGTGAACAAATCAAGGCGTGGGACGCCTCCGAGACCGAGAAACCCGCACCAGGCAAGACCTCCACCGACGAAGCCGATTGGAGCAGCTTCCTGAAGGAACACCTCACGCGGGACAGTTCCGGCCGGTACGTCCGCAACGAGGACACCAGCCACAAGGACAAGACCCCAGGCGTCAGTTCCTATTTCGGCATGATCGGCGACACCTATTACTACCTCTCCTGGACGGCACCGGACGCCGCAAAGCCTGGCGTCAGCATTCAGATCTGAAGCCTTTTCGGGCGAAAACCGCCAGCGGAAGGGTGAAACCGTCGTTGCAAGATCCCGCACCGGAGCTTATGTGCGGGGTGCGCCTTGTACGCCGCGCGGAGAATTGAATGACTGACAGGAAGAAGACCGTCTCGGCGGATTCCAGCAATCCGATGGAGACCCTCGTCAACCTGTGGCCATACATGTGGCCACATGGCCGCCGCGATCTCAAGCAGCGCGTCATCTGGGCAACCGTCTTCCTGTTCCTGGCCAAAGTCATCCTGCTGGGCGTCCCCTATTTCTTCAAATGGGCAACGGATGCTCTGAATGGTCGCCTCGACATGCAGGGGATCCTGCCGGTCTTCATGCTCGGTGCCGTGGTCCTGGTGATCGCCTACAACCTGACACGAATCCTGCAGGTGGGGCTGAACCAACTGCGCGACGCCATGTTTGCGAGCGTCGGCCAGTACGCTGTACGGCAGCTCGCCTACAAGACATTCGTGCACATGCATAAACTATCCTTGCGCTTTCACCTGGAACGCAAGACGGGCGGTCTTTCGCGCATCATCGAACGCGGCACGAAGGGCATCGAGACGATCGTCCGCTTCACCATCCTGAACTCGGTGCCGACCTTCGTCGAGTTCCTGCTGACAGCCGTGATCTTCTGGCTCACCTACGGCCTCTCCTACGTGGCAGTCACCGCAATTACCGTCTGGGCTTATGTCTGGTTCACCGTGCGGGCGAGCGACTGGCGCATCGCCATCCGCCGCTCGATGAACGACAGCGACACCGACGCGAATACCAAGGCGATCGACTCGCTGCTCAACTTCGAGACCGTCAAGTATTTCGGCAACGAGGAGATGGAGGCGCGTCGCTTCGATACCTCGATGGAGCGTTATGAAAAGTCCGCCACGCAGGTCTGGACGTCTCTTGGCTGGCTGAACTTCGGCCAGGGCGTGATCTTTGGCCTCGGCATGACCGCGATGATGGTGATGTCGGCGCTGGCCGTGCAGCGTGGCGAGCAGACCATCGGCGACTTCGTCTTCATCAACGCCCTGCTGTTGCAGCTCTCCGTCCCACTGAACTTCATCGGTTTCGTCTACCGCGAAATCCGCCAGGGGCTCACCGATATCGAGCAGATGTTCGAACTCCTTGAAGTGGAAGCGGAAGTACTCGACAAGCCGGGTGCCGCGCCGCTTAAGATCGCACGCGGCTCCATAGCCTTCAGGGATGTCCACTTCGCGTACGATGCCGACCGACCGATCCTGAAAGGACTTTCGTTCGAGGTGCCCGCGGGCAAGACCGTTGCTATCGTCGGGCCATCCGGCGCCGGCAAGTCAACCATTTCCCGGCTTCTCTACCGGTTCTACGACGTCCAGTCCGGCACGATCACCATCGATGGCCAGGACATCCGCGATGTGACACAGACATCCCTCAGGTCCGTCATCGGCATGGTGCCGCAGGACACGGTGCTGTTTAACGACACGATCGCCTACAATGTCCGCTACGGCCGCCCGTCCGCCACGGACGATGAGGTCCGCGCAGCCGCCGAGGTGGCGCAGATCGGCACCTTTATCGAAAGCCTGCCGCACGGGTTCGAGACCATGGTGGGTGAACGCGGCCTCAAACTGTCAGGCGGCGAAAAGCAGCGTGTCGCGATTGCGCGAACGATCCTCAAGGCCCCGCCCATCCTCATTCTGGACGAGGCGACCTCGGCGCTCGACACCACGACGGAGCACGAGATCCAGACCGCACTGGACGTGGTTTCGGAGAACCGCACCACGCTGGTCATCGCGCATCGGCTTTCCACCGTCATCAACGCCGACGAGATCATCGTGCTTCGCGACGGCAAGATCGCAGAACGCGGCACACATGCAGCGCTGCTTTCAGCAGGCGGGCTCTACGCCTCCATGTGGAACCGCCAGCGCGAGGCGACCCAGGCGGAAGAACAACTCAGGAAGGTGCGCGAGAGCGACGATCTCGGCGTGGTCGAGCGCGGCGCACCAGCAGCCGAATAAGGAGAAGACCGGGTCATGAAATATTTATCCAAGAGATTGATCATCACTTGCAGCATTGCGCTTGCGTATATGCTGGTGCTGATCTTCTTCGGCTCGCCGCTTCTGGCGCTGACCACATGGCTGGGCTGGGTGAAGCCTCAATAGGCGTGCCCGCGGCGGAACAAGAACGCCGCCGTTCCATGGTCATAAGGGCGTTGGCGGAACCGCATTGCCCCCTTATCTGTTTGCCTGTAGTCAGCAACAACTGACAATTCGAGGAGAACCTTGTTGATCAACCTGTTCGACACCATCCGCAACACGCTCGTTCCGATCCACAAGGAAGGATACATCTTCGTTGCAGCCTTCTTCATCGCCTCCCTGATCCTCGGCTGGATTGCCGAACCGCTCTTCTGGGTCGGTCTCGTGCTGACGCTGTGGTGCGCCTACTTCTTCCGGGATCCCGAGCGCCTCGTTCCGCAGGATGATGATCTCGTGCTGAGCCCGGCCGATGGACGGGTATCGTCGGTGCAGATGGTCGTGCCGCCAGCGGAACTGAACCTCGGCACCGAGCCCATGCTGCGCATCTCGGTTTTCATGAACGTCTTCGACTGCCACATCAACCGCGCACCGATGCGGGGCCAGGTGACCGACATCCAGTACCGCGCCGGTCAGTTCGTGAATGCCGAACTCGACAAGGCAAGCGAAGACAACGAACGCAACAGCATGGTGATCGAATCCAGCCACGGAAAGATCGGCGTCGTGCAGATCGCGGGTCTGGTGGCGCGCCGCATCGTCTGCTGGGTCAAGCCGACCGAGCCGCTGACTGCCGGTGAACGCTTCGGTCTCATCCGTTTCGGTTCGCGTCTCGACGTCCTGTTGCCAGCCGGTGCGCAGCCGCGGGTATCCGTCGGGCAGCAGACAATTGGCGGCGAGACCATCCTTGCAGAGTTCGGCTCCACCAAGGGCCCGACAATCAGCCGCCGCAGCTAACAGCATAGAAGGAGACGTCATGGAGACGCCGGTACCGACGCCCGAGACATCCCGGACCGACACGAGCGGCCGGGGACCCCGGCTGAGGGAAATTCCGCTCCGTCTGATGGTGCCGAACCTGATCACCGTCCTGGCGATCTGCGCGGGCCTCACAGGCATCCGACTCGCCTTCGAAGGGCGTTTCGAGCTTGCGGTCGCCATGGTTCTCCTGGCCGCCTTCCTCGACGGCATCGATGGCCGGGTCGCACGCCTTCTCAAAGCGACGTCGAAGTTCGGGGTGCAGATGGATTCGCTCGCCGATATCATCAACTTCGGCGTCGCACCCGTTCTGGTCTCCTATGCCTTTCTGCTGGACAACGCCCGATCCTTCGGCTGGATCGCGGCACTCATCTATGCCATCGCGGCAGGACTTCGCCTCGCACGCTTCAACGTGATGGCCGAGCGTGAGGAAAAAGCGGCGTGGCAGTCTGAGTTCTTCGTCGGCGTGCCCGCCCCTATGGGCGCCATGCTGGTCCTCCTGCCCGTCTATCTCGGCTTCCTCGGCGTCGGCCCTTCGCCGATCTTCGTTTACGGCAGCGTCGCCTACACGATCCTCATCGGTTATCTTCTGGTGAGCCGCCTGCCGGTATGGTCCGGCAAGTCGGAAACCAAGATCCGCCGTGACCTGATGCTGCCCCTCCTTCTCGTCGTCGTTCTCTACGTCGCACTGTTGATGAGCTACACGTGGCAGGTCCTCGTCGTAACCGTACTGGCTTACCTCGCCTTCCTGCCGTTCAGTGCGCGCCTCTGGCACAGGCGCTACGGAACCCTTACGATCGAGGACGACAACGTCTCCGTATGATCCGTATGCAGGGTCGCCCACGCGGCGGCTCTGCAACATCTCATAGGGTCGATCGAGCAGCGCCGGCGGGCGTGGAACATTCGCCCCTCGCCGCCATTATTCCGCCGATTTTCGAGATGAAATCCCTGCGCGCAATCAGGTCCATTACCGGACTGGCGTGGAGGAGATACCAATGAGCAATGAAAAGCCGGCAGAGCACTCAAAGACCGAGCAGGCTCACCCCTATCGGCCCCTCGGAATCAAAGCCGTCATCGCAGCAGCCCTCATGCTGAAGCCGAAACAGGCACTTAAGCCGGCCGGCTGATCAATCGCTCAACTGTTCTGTCCGAGGCTGAGCAACAGCCCGCCCGCCAGCAGGCTCATGACCAGTCCGATCAGGACGTCCAGGACCCGCCAGGCTGAGGGCCTCGCAAAGAGTGGCGCGAGCAGACGCGCGCCATAGCCCAGTCCGAAAAACCAGACGAAGGATGCAGTGACGGCGCCTGCACCGTAGGCGACGCGCTCCTGCCCCTCGAATGCGGCGGACAGACTGCCAAGCAGGATGACCGTATCCAGGTAGACGTGCGGATTGAGGAAGGTGAAGGCGAGACACGTCAGTACCGCCGCTTTGAGCCCCATGCTTTCGGGAGCACCCGCCACCATCACGGCCGGGCGCCAGGCGCGACGGAATGCCAGGATCGCATATGCGGCCAGAAACGCCGCCCCACCCAGCGAAACGACAGCAATCAATGTCGGGGATCGCGCCACGATCGTTCCGAGACCGGCCACGCCGGCGGCGATGAGTAGGGCGTCCGACGCAGCGCAAATCAGGCTGAGCACGAAGACGTGGCTGCGGATCAGCCCCTGCCGCAGGATGAAGGCGTTCTGTGCGCCGATTGCTATGATGAGCGATGCGCCGAGCGCGAAGCCGGAAAGGGTGGCAGACAGCATGAGGAATGTTCCGAGTGAGGGCGTCCTGCAGGACTAGAAAAGCGACATCTGGCCGGAGCCCGTTTTGGCGGCTGCCTTGGGAGGCTGGGCTGGCTCGGCGAGAGGAACCGGCTTTTGGACGTCCGGCCCCATGTTGCTGACCTTGTTGACGAGATCGGAAACCGGGATGGCTTCGAAGAAGTCCTCCTGCACCGGTTGCATCAGATCGGCAACCGCCCGCGGCTCCTGTGTCCTGCAATCCAGCCAACGGGAGAATTCCTCCGGGGGGATGACGACCGGCATCCGATCATGAATGCCACGCATCGCCGCGTTTGCCTTCGTCGTCAGGATCGCAGCCGTATCGAGTTCCGATCCCTCGGCGGACGAATAGGTCTCCAGCAACCCTCCGAATGCCACAAGTCCGCCGGCCCTGGGACGTATCCAGTAAGCCTGCGGTTTGACGCCAGTGTCCTTCGGCGGCCGTCGCCATTCATAGAAACCGGAAGCGGGAATGAGGATGCGTCTATGCCGCATCGCGGCCCGGAAGGACGCCTTCTCGGACGCTGTTTCCATGCGAGCGTTGATCAGCAGCGGGAAGTCGGCGGGATCCTTTGCCCAGCCGGGAATGAACCCCCAGCGAGCCAGCAATGCTCGCCGGTCGGGCAGGTTGCTGCCCGGAGGGCCGCGCTCGGACGACGCGACGACGAGAATCGGCTGCGTCGGCGCGATGTTGTATCGCTGCGGAAAGTCTTCGATGTCGATGACGCTCAGGAAGTGCAGGATCTCTTCCGGCGTTGCGGTAAGGGCATAGCGTCCACACATGTGATTGTCATCGCACCGCCGCGAGGGGCGGTCAAGAACAAGCCTCAGCCGCGCGGGCCGAACAGAATGACGGTCGCTCCGGCAAGGCAGATCAGGCCGCCGCTCATGTCCCACCGGTCGGGAAGACGCCCTTCCACGAGCCAGAGCCAGAGGATCGAAGCGACGATATAAATGCCTCCGTAGGCCGCATAGGTCCGCCCCGCGGCTTCGCTGGGAACGAGGGCAAGCAGACCCGCGAACAGTAGCAGCGACACCATGCCGGGCGCCAGCCACCACACAGGCTTGTCGAGGCGCCACCATGCCCAGAAGGCAAAGCAACCGGCGATTTCGGCAAGAGCCGCAGCGGCAAAGAGGATGTATGTCTTCATGCGACGAGCGGTGTCCCCGGTTTCTCTTCATGGTGTTTCGTTCTACCTTGGCATCAATGACCGACCAAGCATCACCGGAACATTCGTCCGCATTTGTTCGACTGGCGTCCTCCGCCATCCTGGAACGGGAGGGACGCTTCCTGCTCATCCGCCGGCGCAATCCGCCTTCGGCAGACCTGTTCGCGTTTCCGGGCGGACGGGCCGAGCCGGGAGAGACACCGGAGCAGACTGCATTGCGCGAATTCCGGGAGGAAACGGGGATAGAGGCACACAACCCGGAACTGTTCGCCACATATGATCTGAAAACGGAAGCCGAGGACGGGGTCGAGAACCACTTCTTCCTGTCCGTCTTCCGCGTGAAGGCCGACGAATCGGCCGAAGCGGTCGCTGCGGATGATGCAGCCGATCAGGGGTGGTATACGGTGGAAGAGATTCGCGGCCTCCCCGTTCCACCCAGCGTGCTCGACTGCGCGGAAAAGCTTGCAGCGCTGGTCGCACCATCTGAGACAACGTCAAACAACTGAGAGAAACATGGCCTTTACACCGCGTGCGTGCGCAAGCCTGATCCTGCTGAGCGTCATGACCTCGACCGCTGTCGCGCAGGGTACCGCGCCCGCCCCGCAGCCGCCTGCCGAGGAGTTGCCTGCTCCCTACGACATGCAACTCTCCCGACTCGCCGAGGTTCTGGGCTCGATCCAATACCTGCGCTCGCTATGCGGAAAAGAGAGTGATGACTGGCGTACATCCATGCAGGAACTGCTGAGCGCGGACACGGCAAAGGAGCCAAAAAGGCGTGAACGCCTTACCGCTGCCTTCAATCGCGGCTATCGCTCCTTTGCTTCTGTGCATACGACATGCACGGACTCCGCACGGACAGCGGAAGAGCGATACCGTAACGAAGGCGCAACACTCGCCGCAGAAATTGCCGCACGCTTCGGAAATTAGAGCATTATTTACCTCTTTCGCCAGCACCCCGTGTCGTTTTGGTAAAAGGCTGCTAGAGTTCTTAACGGGGAAGTAACCCAAGAGTACCGAGGATGACATGATGCAGACAGGCCGCAACGAGATCGACGACATGATTGTCCACGAGAAGATGCAGGTTGCCCTGGAGTACCAGAATGAAGCCTGGGCTGACGGCGTAGCCGACGGCATCGAACCCGAAATCATTGCCGATGCGGCCTTCGCGCTCGCAATGCGGGAGACCATTCGCATTCATGGTGAAAATGGCGCTGAAGCCATGCTGGAAGCGCTTCGTGAGCGTATGCTTGCCGGTGAATTTTCTCCTGAACGCATCATTCAATAACTGCTGAGGCATTTCCATGCCAAGCGCGCGTGATTGTCAGCAAGAGCCAGGGCGAGTTTCGCTCGCCGCCTTCCTGATCAGCCTTACGATATTGCTGCTCCCCTTTGATTCTGCTGCCCTGTCAGAAGTCGGACCTGTTCGTGATTCGCGCGCTCAGGAGCAAGAGGCAATCGATAACGAATCGTCCCCCCACCTTCCCCTTCCCGATCCCCTCATCAATCGCTCGCCGGACGAGCCGACCGAATCATCGGACGGCGCAGACGAGACCGGCGCGCCCGCAGCTCCCGTCGACGCCGAAATCATTCTGGAATCATCCGCTCTTCCCGAGCCGGTGCGGCGGATGCGTGAACTGATTGTCGAGGCTGCCGCATCCGGGGATATAGAGAAACTGCGCACGCTAACCAATCCCGGCCCGCGTCAGACGCAAGTCAACGGCGAAATCAGCGATCCCATCGAAGCCATGAAAAGCTACTCCGGTGATCCGGATGGGCTGGAGATCCTCGCGATCCTCCTGGATATTCTCTCCACCGGCGCTGCCCGCATCGATGCAGGCACGCCAGAGGAGGTTTATGTCTGGCCTTATTTCGCCGGGAAGTCGCTCGCGACACTGACGCCTCCAGAGCGGGTAGAACTGCTGCGTATCGTGACCGCCGGCGACCTGATCGGGATGGAGGACGCCGGCAATTACAACTTCTACAGGCTCGCCATCACTCCCGACGGCGAATGGAAGTCGTTTACCGGCGGCGACTGATTCGCGCTCACCCCGAGCCCTTGCCGCGACCGCAGCAAATGCCTAACTGTCAGGCTTCTCAAAACGAGTTTTCCAGATGCCAGCCGCCTACCTTCCTGAGCGCCGCTTTCTTCGCACTTCCGGACAGGAGGCCGAGAGCTTCCTGCAGAATCTGATCACCACGGATGTCGCCTCGCTACCCTTGAGCGAAGCGCGTGGCGGCGCCCTCCTGACGCCGCAAGGCAAGATTCTCTTCGATTTCCTCATCTGGCGAGAGGCCGACGGCTTTTTCATCGAAACAGAAAGCTCGCAGCTCGAAGCACTCAGCCGTCGCCTGACCATGTACAAGCTGCGCTCTGCCGTTGAAATCGAAACGACCCCGGATGAAGGCGCGACTGTTTTCTGGGGTGAGCAGGCAGCCCGTGAGGGGGCCGCCGACGCCCGATTCGGCCAGGCAGGCATCCCCGTCATACGCGTTCGAGGCCAGGCAGGGGCCGAGAGCTTCGATGGGGACTACAATGCTTTGCGCGTGGAAGCCGGTGTTGCAGCCTCGGGTGCGGATTACGCGTTGCAGGATGCCTTTCCTCATGACGTCCTGATGGATATCAACGGCAGCCTTTCGTTCCGCAAGGGTTGCTATGTGGGCCAGGAGGTGGTGTCGCGCATGCAGCATCGCAGCACCGCCAGGCGCCGTCTCGTCCAGATCAGTGCCGAAACCGATCTTCCCGCCACGGGCACGGAAATTACGGCCGAGGGTAAAGCGGTCGGTACGCTCGGAACCGTCTGCGGGCGTTCGGGGCTCGCCATCGTTCGTACCGATCGTATCGGCAGTGCAATGTCGGCAGGAATTCCTGTGCTTGCCGGCGACGTGGCGGTGACGGTTGCGCTACCGGCGTGGAGCGGCCTTTCGTTCCCCAGCAGTGAAGAAGAGGCCGGACCGTGAGCCTGGGCAAATCGGCCCGCGCCTGGCAGCGCATGCTGTCGGGTCGCCGCCTCGATTTACTGGATCCCTCGCCTCTCGATATCGAGATCGCGGATATTGCCCATGGGCTCGCCCGCGTTGCGCGGTGGAACGGCCAGACACGTGGTGACCATGCGTTTTCTGTCGCCCAGCATTGTCTCGTTGTGGAGGAGATCTTTCGGCGAAACCATGGCGATGATTGCCAGCCGCTTCTGATGACCCTGCTGCATGACGCGCCCGAATATGTCATCGGCGACATGATATCCCCCTTCAAGTCTGTGGTCGGCGGCGGCTACAAGACCGTCGAGCATCGACTGGAGGCTGCCATCCATCTGCGTTTCGGCCTGCCCGCCCACGCCAGCCGGGAATTGAAGACGCAGATCAAGAAGGCCGATACCATTGCCGCCTTTTTCGAGGCGACCGAACTGGCCGGGTTTTCAGCCGAAGAGGCCCGCAAGTTCTTCGGGCAGCCGCGCGGCATCACGACGGACATGCTGCCGATCGAGCCCATGCCGGCGCGTGAGGCGCAGCAAGCCTTTCTCAAGCGCTTCGAGGAGCTGGAAGCCGGGCGTCGGCAGGATTGCGGGCCATGACCGCGATCGTCGTCTGTCCCCTCGGCAGCATCGCGGAACTGGCTGTGCGCCACAAAGCAAGCCACATGATCAGCCTGATGGCGGAAAAGCACGCGTTCCACCGCCCGGGGATCATTGCCGCGGACCGGCACCTCACGTTGAAGATGAACGACATCACCTTTGCCGGGACAGGCGACCTCATCGCGCCGGCGGAAACGCATGTGGAACAGCTCATTCAGTTCGCGCGCCAGTGGGACGGCGTCGCTCCGATTGTCATCCATTGCTGGATGGGTGTCTCCCGCTCGCCGGCAGCCGCAATGATCGCGTCGCTCGCCGTCGATCCGGAAGAGGACGATTTCGCTCTGGCCGCACGGATGCGCACCGTTGCGCCGCATGCGACGCCAAACACGCGCCTGATCGAATTCGGCGACCGCCTGCTGGAGCGCAATGGCCGGCTCGTGGCGGCAATCAAGTCCATCGGCCGAGGCGCTGAAACCGATGGCCGCGCATCGTTCGTGCTGCCGCTCCGGCTATCCTGATTCAGCGAAACATCAGCATTATCAACAGAAGGCCCCGCCTCCCTAAAAGTCTGGCTGCTTCGCTTGACCTCAACGACACCTGCTCCAATTAGGGGGCAGATCGAGGGAAAGGAACAGGCACAGGTATGGAACAGGCATCTGATGCAGTCGTCGCCACAAGGGCGGCCCTCGCGCAACTGATGGCACTGGCCGTCCAGTACTCGTTCTCGATTATCGGCGCCCTCATCCTCATCACCATCGGCTGGATCGCGTCCGGCATGCTGAGCCGCTGGGCTTTTAACGGCATGTCGCGCATCCACGGTATCGATGCTACCTTGGCGCATTTCTTCTCCAAGGTCGTGCGCTACGGCGTGCTGATCCTGGTGTTCGTGATGGCGCTCGGCCAGTTCGGCGTCCAGACGGCATCCATTCTCGCCGCTCTCGGTGCGATCGGCCTCGCGGTCGGCCTGGCGCTACAGGGCACGCTGCAAAACATTGCCGCGGGCATCATGCTGCTGGTGCTGCGTCCCTTCCGGGTGGGCGAGACGATCGAGACCAGCAGCGTCAACGGCACCGTCATCGAGGTCGGCCTGTTTGCCACCGAACTGCGCACCGCCGAGGGCGTATACCGACTGGCGCCGAATTCGACCCTGTGGAACGTGCCGATTACCAATTTCAGCCGTCTGAAGACCCGCCGCCACGAGGTCACCATCAGCATCGATGCCGGTGAATGCATCGACAAGGCGCAGCAAAAACTTCTGGCGACGGCGACCGCTGAAAAACACGTTCTGAACAACCCGGCGCCGACCACCTACGTCGCCGAGTTCGATTCCGGCAGCGCCAAGGTGACCCTGCGTTACTGGATGAATGCCAGCCAATGGTGGGAGACGAGCCGCCATGTGACGAAGGCGGTGAAGCTCGCCTTTGACAAGCAGCCCGAGCCTGAAAAGAAACCGGCAGCGAAGCCTGAAACCGCCCCGGAAAGCCTGTTTCCAGACCTTCAGTCGCCGACAGGATGACGCATGCGGACCCGTCGGGCCGGCCAACCGCTCGGCACGACGGCGTCATCGGCCTGATGGAACGGAGGCATCGGGTCCGGCTTTTTACGAGGAAGCCGGACCCGATGCCCAATTATCCAACTTAGGCGGCAGGCATGCGACCGCGCAGGGTCATTCTACGCTCAGTTCGCCATCGTGGAGCGATGCGCCCAGCCGGTCATGCGCTTCTCGATCCAGGCCATCAGCGCGTACATCGCGATACCCTCGATTGCGAGCGCCAGCAGTCCGGCAAAGACCAGCGGCACGTTGAACTGACTCTGTGCAGAACTCATCATGTTGCCAAGACCGTAGTTCGAGGCGACGGTCTCGCTGAGGACCGAACCGACGAATGCCAGGGTGATGGCGATCTTCAGCGAACCGAAGAAATAGGGCATCGAACGGGGGATGCCGACCTTCAACATGATGTCGATCTTCCTGGCGCCGAGGGCGCGCAAAACATCCTCCGTTTCCGGCTCGATCGTGGCCAGCCCCGTCGCCACGTTCACGACGATCGGGAAGAAGGAGATCAGGAAGGCGGTGATGACGGCGGGGATGGTGCCAATCCCGAACCAGATCACCAGGATCGGCACGACGGCCACCTTGGGGATCGCGTTGAAGCCGATCATCAGCGGATAGAGCCCGGCATAGATGGTCTTCGACCATCCGATGAACAGGCCGATCGCCAATCCTCCAACGACGGCCAGCCCGAAGCCCAGCGTAGTCGTAAACAGCGTTTGCAGCGAGTTCTTCAGGAGCGGCGACCAGTACTGCACCACCGCTTCGAATATGCGGCTGGGCGCCGGCAGGATCGTCACGGGCATGTCTAAGGCAATGACCAGCAGTTCCCACGCAAGGAACAGGCCGAGCGTATATAGCCAAGGCGCAGCCTTGACCCAGTTGATCCTGGCCGGCTCCCGCCTGGTGATCGACGCGGGCTTCGTGTTGTCCGTCACGATCGTCATGCCACTACCCTCGCCTGCGCGATCTCTCCGTGCAGCTGTTGCACGAGATCGTTGAATTCCGTGTGGTACATGATCTCGAGATCCCGCGGCCGGGCGAACGGCACAAGGTGCTCTCGAAGGATGCGGCCGGGCCGCGCGCTCATAACGAAGATCTTGTCGGCCAGGAATGCGGCCTCGCGTAGATCGTGGGTTACGAGAACGATCGTGACACCCTGCGCCGCATGCAGGTCGCGGATGACGCACCACAGCTCCTCACGGGTGAAAGCATCCAGCGCACCGAATGGTTCGTCCAGCATCAGCAATTCCGGCTCGTGGATCAGCGCCCGGCAGAGATTGGCACGCTGCTGCATGCCGCCGGAAAGCTGCCACGGAAACTTCGAACCGAACCCCTTGAGGCCGACGAGTTCGAGCAGGTGCTCGGCCTTCGCGACGTATTCCTTCTTGTTGGCGCGCAGCCGGTGGCGGTGTTTCTCCACGATCTCAAGCGGCAGGAGAATGTTCTCCAGCGTCGTGCGCCACGGCAGCAAGGTCGGGTTCTGGAAGGCCATTCCGACGATCGACACCGGCTTCGTCACATGCTGGCCGGCGACGATGACGGTGCCAGCCTGCGGAATATGCAATCCCGTGACGAGCTTCATCAACGTGGACTTGCCACAGCCGGACGGACCCACCACGGCAGCAAATTCGCCCTTGGCGACCCTCATGGTCAGTTGCGACACCGCCAGGGTGCCTTCCGCGCCGCCATAGCGCATATCGACATCGTCGATGGAAACGAGGTGGGACATATGTTGGTTCTTTCTTGAGCCAGCCTGGGTACGACCACCTCCCCCTTGATGGGGGAGGTTATCGCGAAGCAATGGGCGGGGATGACACATAAACGGCCGTTCACCCCACCCCCGGCACTCCGTGCCGATCCCCTCTCAAGGGAGGGCAATGCTTCGATCAGGGAAGCATCCGTTCTTCCTTGGCCGGCAGGAAGCTCGCATCGAACACCTGCTCAGCCTTGATGTCGCCCTTGAGACCCATGGAAACCTTGAGCGTTGCGATGGATGCGGTCAGGCGGTCCATATCGACACCGCCGAAGCCGTTCTCGACCACATACGGCGTCTTGATGTTCATGGCGTTGGCCATGTTCAGGCGCTCCAGCTCGATGTCGGAATTCAGGGTTTCATTGCGTGCGAGAACGGCAGCCACTCCTTCTTCGGGATTGGCAACGGCAGCAGCAAAGCCCTTGGCGAGCGCCTTCATGAAGCCCTTCACTGCTTCCGGATTTTCAGCAGCGAAATCAGTGTTCACCATGACAGCGTTGCCATAGAGGTTGAGACCATTCTCAGCCATCAGGATCGTCGCAATGTCGTCGTCCTCGATGCCCTGTGCCTTCAGGTTGAGGATGACGGAGAACGCGAAACCGAACACGGCATCGACATCGCCCTTGGCGAGCATCGGCTCACGGACCGGAAATCCGATCGATTCGATCGTGATGGCGCTGTCGTCGATCTTGGCCGCTTCCTTGAAGGCCTTCCACTGGGCAAAGGCGCCATCCGGCGGCGGCGCGCCTAGCTTCTTTCCTTCGAGCGACTTCGGATCCTCGGTGACGCCGAGCGACTTGCGGCCAACCACCGCAAAGGTCGGACGCTCGTAGACCATCATTGCGGCCTTGATCTTCTGCGACGGATCCTCATCCAGGAACTTGATGAGCGAGTTGATATCGCCAAAGCCCACCTGGTAGGTGCCGGTCGCCACCCGCGGGATCGCCTCGACCGAGCCGTTTCCGGTATCGACCGTCACATCCAGGCCTTCTTCCTTGAAGTACCCCTTGTCTACAGCCAGAAGGAAACCTGCGGCCGGCCCCTCGAACTTCCAGTCGAGCGTCATCTTGATGGCCGTCTCAGCGAATGCCGGTGCCGAGAACCCGGCACTCAGGGCTATCGCGGCGGCGGCGCCGAGTTTTGACAAGTGTCTGCGCGTCATCATCATTTCATTGGTCCCCTGCTGGTTGGAATTGCCACATTCAAAGCGGCAAACACCGACCTAAGCAAGCAATTTCTGCACATAAAATCATCGTTTTACATATTGCCTAAATACGAGCCATTGCGTGACGCAAAGTTGTGCAAGGAGCCCGATAAGGCGGCGGCAACCTCGTAGCCCGGCGCCTACTCTTCCCTTCCGGCAATCTGCGCATGTATAAGCAACTCACTTTTGCCGGGGGCGGGATCGAATGGAACTTCTACTTCTACTGCTGTTGGTGCTCGGCATCGCGTGGCAGCGAAAGACATCGCAGCGGTTGGCCAGGCTCGAGGACGAAGTCACGAAGCTGCGGGCGGATTTTTCGGCTGCGCCTGCATCGACGTCTCTCGGCCAGCACGAAGCCGTTCAGGTCGCACCACCTCCACAGATAGAGGCAAGCGAACCACAATCCGGAGAGGCAGGTGTCGTTCAGGCCGATATCGCTGCCCGGGAACCCATCGAATCGCCGCCGCTGGCTGAGCCTTCCGCAAAACCCGAGGGGCGCGAAACGCTGGAGAGCAATCTCGGTGCACGCTGGGCCGTGTGGGTTGGCGGCGTGGCGCTGGCGCTGGGTGGCATCTTCCTGATCCGCTACTCCATCGAAAGTGGCCTGATCGGCCCGGAGACGCGGCTTGTGCTGGCTGGCATCTTCGGCCTCGTCCTGATTGGTGCCGGCGAAATCGTCCGACGCCGCATCCTGCCACAGGTGGCGGATCGCTACGGCAATGCGATGATACCCGGTGCGCTGACGGCAGCCGGATCCATCACCCTTATCGGCGCAACCTATGCCGCCCACGGCTATTACGGCTTCATCGGCCCAACGCTTGCCTTTGCCCTGCTTGCCCTGGTCTCGCTTGGGACCCTCGCCCTCTCGCTTCTGCATGGACAAGGTCTGGCCGGTCTGGGCCTTGCCGGCTCGATGATCACCCCGGCATTGGTTGCGTCCACCGCGCCGAGTGCGACGGTTCTGTTCACCTTCCTCTCGATCTCGTGGCTGGCGACAGCAGCCGCTGCACGGGTCCGCAGGTGGACAATCGTGCCGGCGCTGGCCAACCTCGGACTGGCTGCCTGGGCCATCGCTTATGCGTTCGAGACCTATATCTTCGACCCGCTACCCCCGACCCTTGCCCTGCTCGCCATGGTGGCCGGAACGGGTTTCATCTGGCCGGCAGCACAGCTTGGCTTTGCGCCCGCAACGAATGAAACCTGGTGGCGCTTCCTGCGGCGCAGGCCGCTCGGCATCAACCTGTCGCTGTCGCTTGCCATTCTTCTGCCTGTACTGGCGTTCCTCGCGATCGGCGGCACGGATTCCATCCTGCCGGCCTTCGCAGCGGCATCGCTCGTCGCCGGCCTTGCCGCGATCGGGGCAAGCCGATCCTACGCCGTATGGCCGACGATCCTTTCCGCGTTCGGGGCCGTAATGTGCGTCGGCCTCATGGCCCTCATCCTTCTCGATTACGTCCCCGTCCCGGCCGCTGACAGTGGCACGGCACCTTTGGTGACATTCGGTCGGGAGATCGCGATCAGCCTGCTTTTGGGTGCAGTCTTCTCCGTCCTCGGCCTGATCTTCCTGCGCCGGCATGGGGACAACGATCCTAGGCTCGGCGCAATCTGGGCCATCCTGATGTCCGCGGTTCCGGTTACGTTGGCGACGATCAGCTTCCTGAATTTCGGCCTGCTTGGCCGCGACTGGACGCATGGCCTCTACGGCCTGGTCCTCGGAGGCGCCTTGCTGGCGGCGGCGCAATGGCGATTCAGGCGGAGCATTGCCGGCGAGTTCGACCGGCCTGCCAACCTCATCGTGCTCGGCTCGTTTGCCGGTTTCGCCTTCAGCCTCCACGCGCTGACCAATGGCATGACCACGACGATCCTGCTCGCCGTTCTCGGCTTTGCCTATGTCCTGGCGACCCGCCTGCGGCAGTGGCCCGCATTGCCGTGGGCCATGGCCGCGGCGCTTGTCCTCATCTTCGGGCGGATCGGCTGGGAACCGACACTTGTCGGGCCGAACCAGCTTGGCACGACACCGTTCTGGAACGCGCTGCTGGCGGGTTACGGCATCCCTGCCCTGTTGGCAGTCCTTGCAGCCTACGAGATGCGCAACTGGCGCAGCAGCCGCATCCGCAACGTCCTTCAGGCGCTGGCCTCGCTTTCGGTCATGATGGCACTAGCCGTACTCGTTCGCCATGCGATCAGCGGCGGCGTGCTGGACGATCGCATACCGACACTCAGTGAACAGTCGATCTACACGCTGCTCGCCATCGGCTTCTCGGCAACGCTGATGACATTGGACCAGCGCGCGCCGAGCCCGGTCTTCCGCTATGGCTCCATGATCGCCGGCGTGCTGGCCACGATCAACGTGCTCTCGCTGCACGTTTTCGCGCTCAATCCCTATTTCAGCGGCGAGAGCACCGGCGGCTGGCCGTTCATCAACCTGCTGCTCATCGGCTATCTCATGCCGGCGCTCGCCTATGCCGGGCTCGCCTATTTCGCCAGTGACAAACGGCCGAAACCCTACGTGATGATGCTCGCCATTGCCGGTGCGGCACTCGGCTTCCTGTGGGCGACGCTTTCGGTGCGCCGCTTCTGGCACGGCGAGAACATCGCCGACTGGAAGGGTTTCCTGGAAAACGAAACCTACACCTATTCCGTCGTCTGGCTGGTGATCGGCGTCGCCCTGCTCGTCCTCGGCTCCCGGTTCGATGCCCGCAGCCTCAGGATCGCGTCGGCAGCCCTCGTCATCATCACCGTACTGAAGGTCTTCCTGATAGACATGTCCAACCTCGAGGGTATCCTCCGGGCACTGTCGTTCATCGGCCTTGGCCTGGTGCTTATGGGTATCGGACTGTTCTACCAGAAGATACTGGCGAAGAAGTCCGCGGCCGCCATCAGGGTTGAAGCAGAACCGGAGGCCAAGGCGTGACCCCCTCTCTTGCAGCAGCGTTTTTCCCCTACGAGGAGCTGGCCGCGGCACTGCTGCCGCATGCCGCCGAAGGGGACGACGGATCCCACGATGTCGCCCACATCCTGCGCGTTTTCCGCAACGCAATGCGCATCCAGGCCGAAGAAGCCGGCGATGCACGGATACTCGCAGCCGCGGTTCTTCTGCATGACTGTGTCGCGGTCGAGAAGAACTCCCCGTTCAGGGCACAAGCATCCCGGCTTGCAGCCGAAAAGGCAGCCAAGGTTTTGACCAGCATGAGATGGGCGGATGCGGACGTCGCCGCTGTTGCGCACGCCATCACCGCCCACAGCTTCTCGGCCAATATCCCGCCGGAAAGCAAGGAGGCGAAGATCCTGCAGGATGCCGACCGTCTGGACGCAATCGGCATGGTTGGTGCCGCCCGTTGCTTCTATATCGCCGGCCGCATGGGATCCGGCCTCTACGACCCCGCCGACCCCATGGCCCAGGAACGCCCGCTCGATGACAAGGCCTTCGCCATCGATCATTTCGAGACGAAGCTCTTCAAGCTCGCGGACGGCTTCCAGACCGCGACCGGCCGGGCACTCGCCACCGAACGGCACGAGCGCTTGAAGCACGTGCTCGACCTCTTCCTCGACGAGATATGAGAGACTTCCATGCGGGTCAGTGAACTCAACTATTATCCCCTCAAGAGCGCCCGTGGCATCGCTTTGCCGGAAGCCGAGATCGGCCGCACCGGCATTCCCGGCGACCGCCGCATGATGATTACGGATGCCGCGGGCAAGTTCATCACGCAGCGCGAGCTTCCCCTCCTTGCGCGGCTGACGGTCACTCCCCGGGGCGCGTCGGTGCACTTGGCAATGGACGGCCAAGGAGATCACTACGCCCAGCAGCCCGACCCGCGGCGGCGCATCGACGTCGTCGTCTGGCAGTCGCCTGTAAGCGCAGCGCTGGCGGACGACGTCACAAACGCCAGACTTTCGGACTGGCTGGGCCGGGACACGCGGCTGGTCTTCTTCGACGATCAGGCCGAGCGCACCGCAAGTACGGAATGGGCCGGCGAAGGCACCCCCGTCACATTCGCCGACGGTTACCAGGTTCTCGTTACGACCACCGCTTCCCTCGCGACTCTCAACGCCGACATGCGCGCGCATGGCGAAGGGGAAGTCGGCATGGAGCGGTTCCGCCCGAACATCGTTGTCGAGAGCGACGAACCTTGGGCAGAAGATGGCTGGTCGTCGATCGAAATCTCCGGCGTGACCTTCGATCTTGTAAAACCCTGCGCCCGCTGCATCATGACCACCCAGGACCAACAAAGCGGCTCGCGCGAGGTGACCAACCCCATGCCGGCCATGGGCCGTCTGCGCATGTCTGCAGATCGCCGCGTGCCCGGCCCCCTCTTCGGCTGGAACGCCGTGCCCCGACACACCGGCCATATCAAGGTTGGCGATCCGGTGCGGGTCATCGCGAGCCGCGAAACGACGTGGGCGATCAAGAAACGTTGATTTTGGGCTTGCGCCTGCGACAAGATGGTCGTTATCTCTAGCCAAGGTTGTCATACAACCTTGGTTTTTTTTGTTTTTTTCGACTTAGCCGGTGCAGCCGCCAGCCATCAGGAATTCGATCCTTCATGACACCTCGGGCGACCGGCCTCGCATTCGCGCTTCTGGCAGTAACGATCTTTTCCATTCAGGACGGCATTTCCAAGCATCTGGCGGATAATTATCCCGCCATTTTTATCACGATGATGCGGTACTGGGCCTTCGCGGCCTTTGCCCTTCTCCTGGCCAGCCGGTCGCGAGGTGGCATATCGGGTACGGCGACGACACCTCGTCCCGCATTGCAGATTTTCCGAGGCGTGCTTCTGTCAGTGCAGATCGTCGTGGCCATCACCTCGTTCGCAGTCGTCGGCCTTGCGTCAAGCCAGGCGATCTTTCAATCCGCACCGCTGATCGTTGCCCTGCTGTCCATGCCGCTGCTGGGCGAGCGCGTAGGCTGGCGCAGGTGGACGGCCATTGCCGTCGGCTTCCTCGGCGTGCTCCTGATCCTCAAGCCTGAAGCGGGTGGTTTCGACATCAGCCTGCTGCTGCCGCTCACCGGAGCATTTCTTTACAGTCTGTATTCGATCACCACCCGGCTCGCGAGCCGCACGGATACGGCAACGACCAGCTTCTTCTACACGGGCGTCGCCGGTGCGTTGGCAATTTCGCTGGTTGGCCCCTTCTACTGGATAAGCTTCGAAGGCAACGACATCTACTGGATGCTCTGCCTCTGCGTATCGGGCGTGGTGGGGCACTATCTGCTGATCCGCGCTTTCGACTACATCGATGCCGTCATCGTACAGTCCATGTCCTATCTCCAGCTGGTGCTTGTCACCCTGATCGGCGTGTTCATCTATAACGAGACCCTGGGCTTCAACATGATCGTCGGCTCGATGATTGTCGTGTGCGCCGGGCTCTTCACCATCTATCGCGAAGCGCGCACCGGCCGCAGGGCAGTCAAGATCGATCCTCCCGGGGAAATCTGACTGCCATCAATTCGGGTGATAGGTCGCCTGAGCAAAACTGATTATGGGAATGGTCGGCTCGGCATTATGTTCGAGCACGTCAATCACACAGGAGACATCACGATGACCCAGGCCGCTCGAACATCAATGCCCTGGCTGATCATCGTCGCCGGCTCGCTCATTGCCATGCTGACCTTCGGCCCGCGCTCGGCAATGGGCTTCTTCCAGCTTCCAATGCTGGCGGAGACAGGCTGGGACCGTTCGACCTTCGGCCTCGCCATGGCGTTGCAGAACCTGTTCTGGGGCCTCAGCCAGCCCTTCTTCGGGGCGCTTGCCGACAAATATGGAACGGGCCGCGTGCTGGCTACCTCGGGCGTTCTCTATGCCGCCGGCCTTATCCTGATGGCCAATGCCGATGCGCCGATCTGGCTCCATGTCGGTGGCGGCATTCTTGTGGGCACGGCGATCGGTGCCGGTTCCTTCAGCGTCATCCTGTCCGCCTTCGCTCGCAACGTCACTCCGGAGCAACGCTCGATGGCGTTCGGCTTCGGCACGGCCGCCGGTTCTGCCGGCATGTTCCTGTTCGCGCCGCTGAGCCAGGCGCTGATCAGCAACTTCGGCTGGTCCGACAGCCTGGTCTACATGTCGATCATGATGCTGATCGTGCCGCTGCTGGCCTTTCCGCTCCGTGGCAACGCAAACTCCGGTACCCAGTCACAGAGCCAGTTCAAGCAGTCGGTGGGCGAGGCCCTGCGGGAGGCCCTTGGCCACAAGAGCTATCTTCTGCTGACGACCGGCTTCTTCGTCTGCGGCTTTCAGGTTGCCTTCATCACCGCGCATTTTCCGGCCTATCTCGGCGACATCGGGATCGATGCCCGTTACGCTGTCATCGCCATGGCGCTGATCGGCTTCTTCAACATCATCGGCTCGCTCGCCGCCGGTTTCATCGGGCAGCGCTATTCCAAGCCCTATTTCCTGGCATACATCTACGTTGCCCGGTCGATCGCCGTCAGCGCTTTCCTGCTCCTGCCTCAAACGCCTGCTTCCGTCGTCATCTTTGCGGCCGTGATGGGCCTTCTGTGGCTATCGACCGTTCCGCCGACAAATGCACTTGTCGCCATCATGTTCGGCACGCGGCATCTCGGACTGCTCGGCGGGCTCGTCTTCCTGTCGCACCAGATCGGATCATTCCTCGGCGTGTGGATGGGCGGCTATCTCTATGACCGGTTCGGCTCCTACGATTCGGTCTGGTGGCTGGGCGTAGCGCTCGGCATCTTCGCTGCCGTCGTCCACTGGCCGATCAGGGAACAGGCGGTCGAGCGTCCGGCCCTTGCAGCACAGCCGGCCTGACCGACTGCCTTGATCAACCCGCCTGGCGAGCATCCTGCAGTGCCAGAGCCTTCAACACCGCCTGGACAAAGCCGTCCCGGGCGGCGTTTTCCGTGATCCCGCGCGGCTCGTAAACGTGGCGGTGCAGGAAGAAGCCCGTGAGCCGGAACGCTGCCGCCATGTTTTCGGGAGTTGCCGCAGACTTCGCGCCTTCGCAGAGGAAGGCCGGCAAGGCGAGCATACGATCCGCGTAGGGTGCTCCCGCTTCGCGGCAGACGGCGCGGCCGGACTTCGGAGAGACGTATTGCAGGTTCTCTCTGGTGCCGGTCGCCGCGCATTCGGTCAGGTCCAGACCGTAGCCCAGGTCGTTGAGGACCGCGAGCTCGAAACGGATGAAAAGCTCTCCCGCATCGGCGGGATCGTCCATCGTCTCCAGGATGACATCCAGTGTCTCATAAAGATGTGGATGCGGGTCCCGCTCCGCGAGCAGCCGCAACAGGGCGCCCATAGCCTGAATGCCATAAACCGAGGTCGCCTTTTCCATCAGTCGGGCGGCGCGCAGGCGGATCGGTTCCAGCTTGAACTCGCCCAGATGCTCATCGAGCCGCGCTCGCCACACGACCTCGACGCGATTGCCCGGCTGGAGCACGGGCTGCATGGTGCGGGAGCGTCCGGAGCGGACAAGACCGAGGTGGCGGCCACGCGAACGTGTCATCACCTCGGCGACGACACTTGTCTCGCCGTGGCGCTTCACCCCGATGATGATTGCTTCATCCTGCCACTGCATGGCGCTTCGACTACTTCCTGATCCGATTCAACATTAGCCGATAAGCCGCTGCACCTGAATCGAATTTACCGAAACTTTATCGCGGAGATCTTGGAACAAATTGCCCGTCTCCGGAATTGCCCCGGCGAATTCCGACCCGGGAGCTTCCATGAGATATTTTCCGTTCGCCCTTCTCCTCGCAGCCTCGCCGGCCATGGCGCAATCGCCCGAACTCGAAAAGGCCTGCGTTTCCGTGGCGCAGAATTTCCTGCTCGTACCTGCGCTCAAGACAGGGGTCGTGCAGTCATTTCCGGAACTGGATCCGCCGGGCGCCCGGTTGACCTACTCCACGCGGGAGAACGCCACGGCAACCGATTTCACCAACGAGATCGAGTGCGAGTTCACCGGCGCCACCCCGCCCCTCAATCTCAGCCGCTTCTGCATTTCCGATACGTGCTATTCGGAGAACGAGCAGGAGCCGGAAAACCGGCGCCGCTACATGGAAGTCAAGGCATTGATGGACCGGCAGAAATAGCCGGTTCAACCCTTGGGGAATTCAAGTCCCATTTCGCGGAAGCGCGCCGGATCGTCGCCCCAGTTCTCACGCACCTTCACGAACAGGAAGAGGTGTACGGGCTGTTCGAGGATTTCGGACAGCTCCTTGCGGGACGCGGTCGAGATAGCCTTGATGGCATCACCGTTCTTGCCGAGCGCGATCTTCTTCTGGCTGTCACGTTCGACGTAGATCACCTGCTCGATGCGAACGGAGCCGTCCTTGCGCTCCTCCCACTTCTCGGTCTCCACATGCGAGGCATAAGGGAGCTCCTGATGCAGCCGCAGGAAGAGCTTTTCGCGGGTGATTTCCGCCGCGAGCTGACGCATCGGCAGGTCCGAGATCTGGTCTTCCGGATAATACCACGGGCCTTCCGGCAGACGCTTCGCCAGGAAGTTCATCAGATCGCCGCAGCCCGAGCCGCCTGTGGCCGAAACCATGAATGTCTGCTCGAACTCGACGGATTCGTTGGCCTTCGCGGCGAGTGCCAGCAGGTCTTCGTGCTTCACCCGGTCGATCTTGTTCAGCACAAGGATCTTCGGCTGCTTGACCTCCTTGAGGCCCTCCAGGATGGCTTCCGCATCACCGCGCAGACCGCGTTCGCTGTCGATCAGCAACATGATCAGGTCGGCATCCTTGGCGCCGCCCCAGGCGGATGTGACCATGGCGCGGTCGAGCCTGCGGCGCGGCTTGAAGATGCCGGGCGTGTCCATGAAGACGATCTGGGCATTGTCGTGAATGGCGATGCCACGAACGATGGCACGGGTCGTCTGCACCTTATGGCTGACGATCGATACCTTCGCGCCGACAAGGCGGTTCAGAAGCGTCGACTTGCCAGCGTTGGTGGGGCCGATCAGGGCCACGAAGCCGGAGCGGGTCGCAGCTCCTTCAGTCTCGGCGCCCTGGATGTTTTCGTTGTCTGTCATGGTTCCAATCAACCTTCGGCAGAATTTTTCTGCCATACGCGTTCGCGTTCGAGCATTTTCGTGGCGGCGACCTGTTCGGCAGCACGCTTGGAGCGATCAACGCCTGTCTCCGGCGCCACGCCCTTCACTTCCACGGTCACCGTGAAGCGCGGATCATGATCCGGCCCGGCACGGTCATCGATGCGGTAGGACGGGGTCAGGCCGAATTTGGCATGCGCCCATTCCTGCAGTTCTGTCTTTGCGTCACGCCGTGCACCGTCGGCTCGGGCGGCCCGTTCTTCCCAGTTGCGAAGGATGAAGATGCGGGCAGCTTCCAAACCACCATCGAGATATAGGGCAGCGATCATGCTTTCCACCACATCGGCGCGGACGTTCTGCATCCGTTTGTCCGTCAGCTTCTTCACATCCGAACCTGTACGAATGTAACGGTGAAGCTCCAGCTCGTCGGCGACCTGGGCACAGGTGTCCGCGCTTACCAACTGATTCAGGCGAACGGAAAGCTCGCCTTCGGCGGCCGTTCTGAACCTCTTGAACAGGAGTTCGGCAACGCAGAGACCGAGGACCCGATCGCCCAGAAATTCCAGGCGCTCATAGTTCGCGGCCTTGGCGGACCCGGTGCTGGCATGGGTCAGGGCACGGTCCAGCCATTGCTTGTCGACGAACTCGTAGCCAATCAACTGTTCGAGCTTGGACCTGTCCTCCGCCGATAGCGTCTTTGACTTCATTCAGTTGACACCCTTGAACAGGCGGTCCCAACGCATGTTGGCCGGCCACTTCCAGAACTCACGGAAGGACGTATCGTTACCGACGGAGAAGAAGATGACGCTAGCACGGCCGATCAGGTTTTCAGCGGGCACGAAGCCAACGTCGAAACGGCTGTCGAGGGAGTTGTCGCGATTATCGCCCATGAAGAAGTAGTGGCCCTCGGGAACGATGAATTCGCGGGTGTTGTCGCCGCGCGAATTTTCCACCTGGTCCAGCGTGTCGTAGCTCACGCCATTGTCGAGCGTCTCACGGAAGATCGGCACGTCGGCGCCCGGATCCAGCCGGTAGTCGGACGTGAACGTTCCGTTCGGCTGCCTCGGAATCGGCTGACCGTTGATTGAAAGCACGCCATCCGTCACCTGGATACGGTCGCCGGGCAGACCGACGACGCGCTTGATGTAGTCGATATCCGTATCGGTCGGCAGTCGGAAGACGATCACGTCCCCACGCTCCGGCTCGCTTCCGAAGATACGCCCCTCGAACAGGTCCGGCGAGAACGGCAAGGAATACTTGGAGTAGCCGTAGGAAAACTTGTTCACAAAGATGTAGTCGCCGACCAGCAGCGTCGGCATCATCGAGCCCGAGGGGATGGTGAAGGGCTGGAAGAAGACGGTGCGGATCACCATCGCCAGGAGCAAGGCCTGGATGATGACCTTTATATTTTCCCAAAGGGCGCTCTCGTGCTTCTTGTCGGCTCTATCTGACACGTGGGGTCTTTCTCTTCGGTCAACTCAAGTTGGTGCCGCTTCTCTAGACTTTTCGTCCAGCGGCGGCAATGGCTCAATCGGCCACGGGCAGCGCCTCGATTATCACGAAGGCCTGAGCATAGGGATATTCGTCGGTGATCGTCACGTGAATGACCGGATCGTGCTTGGCCGGCATCATAGACGCCAGTCGCTCGCCCGCCCCTCCGGTCAGGATCATAGTGGGTTTGCCGCCCGGAAGATTGACGACCCCCATGTCCTTCCAGAACACACCTTGCGCAAGGCCTGTCCCCAAGGCCTTCGAGCAGGCCTCCTTGGCCGCAAAGCGCTTCGCGTAGGACGCTGCGCGATTGCGGCGGCGATCCGACTTGGCTTTCTCGATTTCGGTAAAACAGCGGTCGGTGAACCGCTCGCCGAAGCGCTCAAGCGACTTTTCGATGCGGCGGATGTCTATAAGATCGCTACCCATGCCAATGATCACGGCCCCTCCTTCCGGGAGGGTCCCGGCGTCTTCGGATGCTTCATGGACATGAATTGAGCATTCCCTGACGTTACGTCAAGCTTCAAAGCTTGCGAGGCACGCTCATCAACGTTCAGGGTATCGTCCGGCGCGTACGCCGGAGACCAAATGCCGACCGGAATCCGGCCGGAAATTGCGAGCCGGCCTGAAGCTTAGAACCCGCGGCTGAACATGCCGCGGTCGATCTGCCGCTGACGGTATTCAAGGTCTACGCGATCAATTGCGCCGTTGAGGTAAGCAAGCTCGCGCTCCTGGATAGTCTGCCCACGGAGAGCGCGGGCGATCTTCTTTACAGGTCCAAACATTGTCGTATTCTTTCGTCTTCGATCTTTATTGCACTGCAGCAATATAAGATGTGCGGACGGGCTTTACCAACGCCGAGGATGCGAGCCTGCCCTGCTTGTGAAGCATGGCAGGTCGCATTTCATGCCCATAACGGAGGCAATCAGTCGTAGACGCGCTTCACAGTCGAGATGCAATCCAGCTCCTTCAGCTGCGTCAGCAGCTGGTTGAGCTGGCGAAGATCCCAGACCTCCACATCAAGCCCGATCTCCGAAAAGTCCGTGGCGACACGGCCCATGTCGAGATTGCGGATATTGATGTCCAGACCGGCGACCGTCTGGGCGACCGTCGCAAGAGTGCCCGGCTCATTCAGCGCGTTCATGAATATCCGCGCCATGAAGCGTGACTTGTTCTCGTCATCGAGATCCCAGCGCACGTCGATCCAGCGCTCCGGTTGATCGTCGAAGCGTTGCAGCGCCGGCGCCTGGATCGGGTAAATGGTAATTCCACTGCCATCCTCCACGATCCCGACAATGCGGTCACCAGGGACCGCGCCGCTTTGCGCGAAGGTCACCGGCACGTTTGCAGACAGCCCGCGGATCGGCAGCGGGCCTGCACCATCCGTTTCCATAGCGGCATGTTCACGCGCTTCAGCCGACCGGCCAGGAACGCGGAACATCATGCCCGAGACGCTGCGAACGTTGAACCAGCCCTCGTCCGCCGACGGCTTCACCGTGACGCGCTCGTCCTTATAGTCCGGATAGACCGCACGCATGACATCCAGCGACGAGAGTTCACCCCGACCAACGGCGGCAATGGCGTCTTCCACATCCTTCTGACCGAGACGATGAAGCGCCGGCTTCAGGCCCTCACGCGAGAAAACCTTGCCGGCCCGTTCGAACGTCCGCTCGAGTATCCGATAGCCGAGGCCGGCATATTGCTTGCGGATCGCCATGCGGGTCGCACGACGGATCGCTGCCCGCGCCTTGCCGGTTACGACGATCTCTTCCCAGGCAGCCGGCGGAACCTGAACGCCGGAACGGATGATCTCCACTTCGTCGCCATTGTTGAGGCGTGTCACGAGCGGCATGATCCGACCATTGATCTTTGCGCCGACGGTTGTGTCGCCGATATTGGTGTGGACGGCATAGGCGAAGTCGATCGGCGTGGCGCCGCGCGGAAGCGCGATCAGCTTGCCCTTCGGCGTGAAGCAGAAGACCTGATCCTGGAAAAGCTCGAGCTTCGTGTGCTCAAGGAATTCTTCCGGATTGTCACCCTCCGACAGCGCCTCGATCGTATGCCGCAGCCAGGAATAGGCGTTGGACTCCTTGGACAGGAGTTCAGCGCCCTCGCCACCCTCGCCATCCTTGTACAGCGTGTGCGCGGCGATACCGTATTCGGCAATCTCGTGCATCCGCTTGGTGCGAATCTGCAGCTCGATGCGCTGGCGGGAGGGGCCGACGATCGTCGTATGGATCGAGCGGTAGTCGTTCTGCTTCGGGGTGGAGATATAGTCCTTGAAGCGGCCTGGAACGACACGCCACCGCGTATGCACGATGCCGAGCGCTCGATAGCAGGACGGAATGTCGCCAACCAGGATGCGGAAGCCATAGACGTCCGACAGCTGCTCGAAGGAGAGCGACTTCGACTGCATCTTGCGAAAGACCGAGTACGGCTTTTTCTGCCGTCCCTTCACCATTGTGTCGAGAAGGCCGTTGGCGACAAGCAGGTCGCGCAACTCGTCCTCGATCTTCGTGATCAAACCTTCGTTGCGGGCGGACAGCTCGGCAAGCCGTTTGGTGACCGTCTCATACGCCTCGGGATTGAGGTAGCGGAAGGATAGTTCCTCCAGCTCGTCCCGCATGTCCTGCATACCCATGCGGCCGGCAAGCGGCGCGTAGATATCCATGGTCTCCTCGGAGATACGCGCCCGCTTTTCGGGGTTCATATGCTCCAGCGTACGCATGTTGTGCAGCCGGTCGGCAAGCTTGACGAGCAACACGCGCACATCGTCGGAGATGGCCAGAAGCAACTTGCGGAGGTTCTCCGCCTGCTTGGCCTTCTTGGTCACGAGATCGAGCCGCTTGAGCTTGGTCAATCCCTCGACCAGGCGCCCGATGTCTTCGCCGAAGATCTCATCGATCTCGGCGCGGGTCGCGGTGGTGTCCTCGATTGTGTCGTGAAGCAAGGCGACCGCAATTGTCGACTCGTCGAGATGCATGTCGGTGAGGATCGCCGCGACTTCCAGAGGGTGGGAAATATAGGGGTCGCCGCTGGCACGCTTTTGCTGTCCATGCTTTTGCATCGCATAGACATAGGCCTTGTTGAGCAGAGCTTCGTTGGCATCGCGCTTGTATTTCTGAACCCGCTCAACAAGCTCATATTGCCGCATCATGCCGGAAGTATTCCTCGCTTCGAAACAAAAAAGGCGCGCCAGTCGCAGACTGGCGCAGCCATCATAGTGCAGGCAATCTAATTCAGGCCAGACAATGAAGAATTAGTAATCGTCGCTTTTTTCCGGCGGGACAAGGCCTTCGATGCCAGCCAGGAGATCTTCTTCCGACATCTGGTCGAAAGTGACGGTCTCCGGCACATCTTCCTCGTCCGCGCCGCTTCCGGCACTTGCATTGGCGGCAACCAGGGAAGCCGGATCGGGCTCCGGCTCATCGATTTCCACATGCTTCTGCAGCGAGTGGATCAGGTCTTCCTTCAGGTCTTCCGGAGCAAGCGTCTCATCGGCGATTTCGCGAAGGGCGACGACCGGATTCTTGTCGTTGTCGCGGTCGATCGTTATCGACGCGCCCTGGGAGATCTGGCGTGCACGATGGCTGGCCAGAAGCACGAGCTCGAAGCGATTGTCGACTTTATCAATGCAATCTTCTACGGTGACACGGGCCATTGCCTGTCCTTTGCGGTCGTTATTTCCGGGAATCTACCCGCCCGATACAGCGATTGGGCACAGAATTCAAGTTTTTCCTGATCAGTCCGCCGGCGCATGAAACCACAGCACCTTTTCGGGAAGCGGGATTTCAACTGCAAGATGCTTGGATATTTGCGAATCGTGCCATACATGCAGCTACATGAATAGATGATAATGTACTGAAGATACTAGCGCTACAAGCTCAGGTTTTGATCTCGTGACGCCGCGCCTGCACGTCAGCACCAATCAAATGGACGGAAAACATGTTTGACCCCAGGGAGAAGATCGCACTCTTCATCGATGGCGCAAATCTTTATGCAGCTTCCAAGAGCCTTGGTTTCGACATTGATTATCGCAAGCTGCTCAAGGCCTTCCAGAAGCGCGGTTATTTGCTGCGAGCCTATTATTACACCGCATTGATCGAGGACCAGGAATATTCATCCATCCGCCCGCTGATCGATTGGCTCGACTACAACGGCTACAAGGTCGTAACCAAGCCGGCCAAGGAATTCACGGATTCGATGGGGCGCCGCAAGATCAAGGGCAACATGGATATCGAGCTTGCCATCGATGCCATGGAGCAATCGGAAACGGCAGACCATCTCGTCATCTTCTCAGGCGACGGCGACTTCACCACCCTGGTGGAGGCGCTGCAGCGTAAAGGGCGTAAAGTTTCGGTCATTTCCACGATGGCAACCCAGCCTCCCATGATCGCCGACGATCTCCGGCGGCAGGCAGATCACTTTATTGATCTCGTCTCATTGAAAGCGGAAATAGGCCGCGATCCGTCGGAAAGATCACCGCGCCCAACCGAACCGGTTGAAACGCCGGAGGGCTGATCATCGCCCCCTTGCCGAGCGCCGTCCTGAGCTGGCGGCGGCCAAGGAGAGCTTCAAGTCGCGGAGCCGGGCTCCGTGACCGAAGATGGCGAAGGTGACGACGCCTTGCGGGCACGGAAGACCGCTTCCGTTATCAGCGCAAGCGGAATGCCTATTGCCAGTGGGATGAAGAAGTAGATCACGCGGAACGCGACCAGCGATCCAATCGATGCCTGATCCCCCATCACATGGCGGACTGTTGCCTCAAGCACGCCAAGACCGCCCGGCACATGCGTGACGATGATCGCGACATTCCCCAGAACATAGGCCGTCGCGGCCTTGAGGTAGCTCACATCGGCCGTCGCGCCCATGACCTCCCGTAGCGCAGCAGCCACAAGCGCAAAGTTGGTTGTCCCGATCACGACCTGGGCGAGCGCAAGTCGCAGTGTTGGCATCTGGAAGGTCCATTTGCGGATACGCACTGGCGCGCGGGCAAACTTTGCCAGCGCCAGGTAGCCTGCGGTCAACAGCAGGCAGAGGATGCCAATGCCAAGCGCCGTCGCCTCGTTCAAACGGAACACTTGCGCCGCGTCGGCTGGGTTGAGGATCATCACGATGCCCGTCAGTACGGTCAAACCGATGCTGACGGTGACACCTGACAGAAGCACGATCTTTGCCACGTGTTCCGTGTTCAAGCCCCAATGGGCGTAGTAGCGATAGCGAAGAGCGCCGCTGCTCAGTCCGGCCAGGCCGACGCTCTGGCCTATCGACTGGGTGATGAAAGAGGCCAAGACGATCCTCGGATAGGCGAGATCCTTGCGGACATAGCGAATGCCCATCCAGTCGAATCCGGTCAGGCAAAGGTAGGAGCCTGCGGAAAATGCTATTGCGGCAAGCAGGTTGGCGGTCGGTATCTCCGCCACCGATGCGACGATATCGGACCAAGTATATTGGCTGAAGATATTCCAGAGAAGATAGGCCGCGAGACCAAGACCCAGGACGACCAGGCCGTAGGTCAATATCATTTTGCGATTCATGCGGGGCTCACCTGAGACTGTCGGCCTCAACGGCAGGAAAGGCTATTTGTTCCTCTTGCGGCAGCATGCGACGTCAATAGCCGGCAGCCGCCTTCGGGAATTTGCCGTTGGTGATCGACAGGTCGGTCACCCGATAGATGTGAAAGAGCCCCCAACCCGTATCCGTGTCGGCAACCTTCCATGCGCGGCTGCGCGGCATTCCCAAAGAACGGATATGCCGCGGAAAAGGTTTCCCCCAGAAGTGATTGGTCCTAGTGGGCTTTCAGCAGCCGGCTTTTCTCCCGGTTCCAATCGCGTTCCTTCTCGGTCTCGCGCTTGTCGTGAAGCTTCTTACCCTTGGCGAGCGCCAGTTCGAGCTTCGCCCTGCCCTTCTCGTTGAAATAGATCTTCAGCGGCACCAGCGTCATGCCTTCGCGGTTGATGCCGACGCGCAGTCGGTTGATCTCGCGCTTGCTCAACAGCAGTTTACGGCGGCGGCGCGGCTCGTGATTGAAGCGATTGGCCTGCAGATATTCCGGCAGATGCGAATTGATCAGCCAGATCTCTTCGCCTTCGTCCGAAGCGTAGGACTCAGCAATGTTGGCCTTGCCTTCCCGCAGCGACTTGACCTCTGTCCCCGTGAGAACGATGCCGGCCTCGTACGTATCCAGGATCTCGTAGTTGAAGCGTGCCTTGCGGTTCTCCGCTACAATCTTGCTCACCGTTCTCTGGCTACCTTTGGGGGCCATCTGTCATCCATCGCGCCCTTTGTTGATGTGTTCAATCCCCGCCCATGGGCCTTGGACGGGGTTTCCTTCATGTAATGCGCCGCCCTCATAAAGTGAAGCGGCAGCCGGAAGCCTAGTTGAGAAGACCTGCGTGGCGAAGCGCAGCATCAATGGCTTCCTCGGTCGCCGGCTCCAGCGTGGACAGAAGCGGCGAACGCACTGCCCGGCTCAGTCCCCGTGTCTTCGACAGACCGTATTTGGCACCACAGAGGCCCGGTTCGAGGAAGATCGCCTTGTGAAGAGGCATCAATCGATCCTGGTATTCGAGCGCGGCTGCATAGTCTCCGGCCAGTGTCGCGGCCTGGAACTCGGCGCACAGGCGTGGCGCGATGTTTGCAGTCACCGAGATACAGCCAATCCCGCCGTGCGCGTTGAAACCAAGCGCCGTTGCATCTTCGCCCGACAGCTGGATGAAATCCTTGCCGCAGGTGATACGTTGCTCGGAGACGCGCTCCAGCTTGCCCGTCGCATCCTTGACACCAGCGATGTTGGAATGTGCACTGGCGAGCGCACCCATGGTTTCCGGCGTCATATCGACAGCGGATCGCCCCGGGATGTTGTAGATAATGATCGGCGCCTTCACAGCCTCTGCAATGGCCGAAAAATGAGCGAACAGCCCCTTCTGGGTCGGCTTGTTGTAGTAGGGAGTGACGACCAGAAGCGCATCTGCCCCGGCCTTTTCCGCATGAACAGCCAACTCGATCGCTTCGCGGGTGTTGTTGGAGCCCGCACCGGCGATCACCGGAACCCGTTTGGCTGCAACCTCGATGCAAAGCTCAACGACGCGCTTGTGCTCGGCATGCGACAGCGTCGGTGACTCGCCCGTCGTGCCGACCGGCACCAGTCCGCTGCTGCCTTCCGCAATCTGCCACTCCACATGAGCGGCGAATGCCTTCTCGTCCACCGCGCCATCGGCGGTGAATGGCGTGACGAGCGCGGGCATCGATCCCTTGAACATGCATAACTCCCACCGGCCGGCAGTCCATGCTTCGGCCGTATTCCGTGATTAAGGTGGCGCACAATAGAGCGGTGGGAATGCGACGACAAGCGGATGCTGACGCGATTTCTGATGAAGGCCGCGGCGCCGAAAAGGCGTCTTTCCCAACCTTGGTAAGCTTTCGTTAATCATCGAAGCGGCTAATAGAAATGCGGGGTTCTGTCTACTTGTCGCGAGTCACCGGATGAAAAAGCCTGTGTTGTTGCTGACTGCCATCGGCCTTGGCTTGTCGAGTGCGTCTTCGCTTGCTGCGCCGTTGCCCGATGGCGGCGCGCCCCTTCCTTTTGTCAAACCCGACAGTCCTGCGGCGGCAACCTTTCCCATGCCGCTCGTCACCGGCACCATTCCTCGATCGGGGCGTCTTGCCCCTGCGCCAGTGCTGAAGGCCGGTCTTGACGCATTGTCCGACAATGATGCCAAGCGGGCGCTGGTCGTGCGCAACAGTCTGCCCGCAGGCTCGGTCGACCGACAGACGCTGACCTGGGCGCTTGCCTCGTCCGGCCTTTCCGGCATTTCCTCCACGGAAATTGCCGCAGCCCAGGAGGAGTTGAAGGACTGGCCCGGCCAAGACCAGCTCAGGACGCGTTTCGAGAGGGCCCTGTTCCGCGAAAATCCCGATGCGGCGACTGTTCTCGGCATTTTCACTGCCGCACCGCCCGAGACGCCCGAGGGCAGCTTCCTGCATGCCCGCGCACTTGGGGAGAGCGGCCGGTCCGATGAGGCCCTGCGCACGATCCGGGGCATCTGGGCTTCGGAACCGCTGGACACGGCGATGGAAAACCGGGTGCTGAAGGCGTTTGGTCCGCAACTGACGGCGCGCGACCACAAGGCCCGGATGGACTACCTGATGTATCGCAGCCGGGTGACGCAGGCGAAGCGTTTCGCCGATCTTGGCGAAGCGCAATCGCTCTACAAGGCCTGGACGACGCTCATTCGCGGGGCGAACAACGCGGAAGCGACGCTGAAGACGGTGGATGCCTCCTGGAAAAGCGACCCGGCCTATATCTTCCTGCAGGTCGAAAACCTTCGCCGGAAGGACAAATACCGCGAGGCGGCGGCCTTGCTGAATAAGGTACCGCGTGATGGAACCAAGCTCATCAATACATCGGAATGGTGGGATGAGCGGCGCATTGTGGCACGCGGACTGGCCGATCTGGGAGACTACAAGGCAGCCTACGCCGTGGTCTCTGCCCACTCCGCAACCAACCCCACCGATATCGCTGATGCCGAGTTTCACTCCGGCTGGTACGCGCTTCGCCACCTGAACGATCCGCAAAAGGCGCAAGGTCACTTCCGCCGCATCCTGGAAGCATCCAGCCGGCCAATTTCGGCTTCACGGGCCTGGTATTGGCTCGGACGCACTGCGGAAGCGACGAAGTCCGGCAATGCGCTGGAATACTACCAAAAGGCAGCCGAGTATTCCGGCGCATTCTATGGGCAGCTTGCAGCAGCACGCCTCGGTGTGACGTCGCTCCAAGTCGCACCACCGTCGCCCTCGGATGAAGACAGGCAAAACTACATTGGACGCGCACCGGTGGCGGCCATTGATCGGCTCGAGGCTGCCGGCCATGAAAAGCGGGCCGAAAGCCTGTTGCGAGCCCTGTCGGAAGATATCGCAAGCCCCGGAGAGCTAACGCTTCTCGTCGAGCGCGCCGAGCGGCGAAACAACCACAACCTGGCACTCTCCATGGGGAAGGCGGCGTTCGCAAAAGGGCGTAACGTGGCCGCACTTGCATTCCCGATCGGCGCCATACCGGCTGGCGCCAACATTGGCGGATCGGGCAAGGCTCTCGCCTACTCTATCGCCCGGCAGGAAAGCGCATTCAATCCGACGGCCGTTTCACCGGCAAATGCGCGGGGACTGCTGCAACTACTTCCCAGCACCGCCAAGGGCGTCGCCAAGCGCCACGGTCTGGCGTATGCGCCCGAAAAACTGACCACCGACCCCGCCTTCAATGCCACGCTCGGCGCGCATTATCTCGGCGAGCAGATCGATTCCTTCGGCGGATCATACGTTCTGACGTTCATCGCCTACAATGCCGGCCCTCGACGGGTCGGCGAATGGATCGAGCGTTATGGAGATCCACGCGGAAAGCCGATCGAAGAGGTCGTCGACTGGATCGAGCGCATCCCTTTTCCGGAAACGCGCAACTATGTCCAACGGATCATGGAGAACTACCAGGTCTACAAGACGCGCCTGGGCCAGAAGACGGACATCGTTGCCGATCTGAGGGTTGGCCGGCATCAAGCTCCGGCCCCCTCCCCGGATACGACGACGGACATGGCCGGGAACTAGTGCCCATGCTGGTCGCGCACCCGGCCTCCACTTTACGCAGTATGCCTTGGTCGCCGCCGCCTCCGACTCTCTAATTAGATCAAACTTTCACACGCTCACCGCGATTGCCGGTCTTCAGAAACAAAAAAAGCCCGGCATGTGCCGGGCTTTTTTGCATTGTTTCATGCGGATCAGAAATCGCGCTGGAGACGGAACAGGCCACCCCAGCTTTCCGTATCGTCATGGTAGGCGACGGAAACCTTCGTCGTCAGGTTTTCGACAACCGCGTAGTTCACGGTCGCGCCGGCAGCCCAATAGTCGTCGCCCGTAAAGCTGCCGTCAGCAGCTGCGGAGGACCAGAAGTACTGGAATTCCGGGATGACTTCGAACTTCTCGGTTGCCTTCCAGGCATATGCCGCAGCCACGGTCCATTCCGCACTCGAGTAGTACTCGTTCGGATTGGAAGAATAGATACCCGACAGGTAGAACGTGCCCGGACCGGCTTCGAGAGAACCAATAGCGCGAATTGCGCCTTCTTCTACGCCGAAGTCGTAGGAGCCGAGAAGTTCGGCACCGACCGGACCGACCGAAGCCTGAATAACAGCCTCAAGACCAAGTTCATTGTCGCTACCAGGGATGTCACTCTCTTGGATTTCGTCGAGCTGGATGCCAGCGGTGAAGGCGTCGCCCGTATAGATGTATGCAATCGAATTCAATCGGTTGGAACCGAGATCATCAAGCTCGCCCGGAAGGTCGTTGGCGTCCCACCAGTTCAGGTAGTTACCAGCCTTGAAGCCACCGAGCTGCAGGTAGGCTTCGTCCATGTAGAAATCGTCTTCCCCGGTCACCTGGTTCTGACCTTCGCCATGGATGGCGATGAAGCCGGTCAGTTCACCGAGCTCGGTGTCGCTCTTCGAGATCACCTCGAGACGACCGCGCGTAAAGGCGTCCCAATCGGAGCTGCCGGAAATGTCTTCACCGAAGTTGACTTCGAAACGAATGTAACCGCCCACCTTGAGGCAGGTTTCGGTGCCCGGAATATAGAAATAACCCGTGCCGAATGCGTCGCAAACGCGAACGTATTCCATCGGCTCAGGCTCAGCAGCGATGATGGCGTCGGCGGCTTGAGCGCCGGATACTGCTGCGAGCGCGGCAGCGGAGCCGAGAAGAAGGCTCTTGATGTTCATGTGAATTCTCCAGTCGGATCGAAGCTATGGCGCCCGCCTGAATAGCGGAAACCAAAAGAGGTCGCTTAGCGACCTTTCTCCACCAGTTCCCGTGATATGGTCTGCCCGACCACTTCCATAAAGAAATTCCCCCGGCACGCCGGGGGAATTCCAGATCAGCAATTAGAAGGAGCGCTGAAGACGGACGAAACCGTCCCAGAACTCGTCAGCGCCGTCACGGTCGTTGTAGTTCGCGGTAACCTTGACAGCCATGCCTTCGGTGACTGCGTAGTCAACCGTCAGGCCAGCGCGCCAAGCATCGTCACCCGAGAAGAGGAAGTTGTCGAAGTACTGAACACCAGGAGTGATGGTGAACTTTTCAGTCGCCTTGAAGGCGTACGAAGCAGCAATCGTCCACTCAGCGCCGCTGTAGTAGTAGTTCACGTCGCTTGCCCAGATACCTGCAGCCTGCAGGGTGCCTGGACCAACTTCAGCCGAAACGAGTGCGCGGATTGCACCTTCTTCAGCGTCGAAGTCGTACGAACCGAGCAGGTCGATGGAAGCAGCACCGAACGAAGCGGTTACGATAGCTTCGAGACCGAGGTCGTTGTCGCTGCCAGGAACAACGCTTTCCTGGATTTCGTCAAGCTGGATGCCGGCGGTGAAGGCGTCGCCCGTGTAGATGTAGGCGATCGAGTTCTGGCGGCTGCCACCGATCTGGTCGGTTTCGCCGTTGATGCCCTTATCCCACCAGTTCAGGTAGTTACCAGCCTTGAAGCCACCGAGCTGCAGGTAGACTTCGTCCATGTAGAAGTTGTCTTCACCAGTGAACTGGTTGTCGGACTGACCATGGATGGCGATGAAGCCGGTCAGTTCGCCGAGTTCGGTGTCCGACTTCGAAACAACTTCGAGACGACCACGCGTGAAGGCATTCCAGTCGCGAGCGCCATCGAGATTGGTTGCGTTAACCTGGAAACGAACGTAACCACCAACCTTGAGGCAGGTTTCCGTGCCCGGGATGTAGAAGTAGCCAGTGCCGAATGCGTCGCAAACGCGAACGTATTCCATCGGCTCGGGCTCAGCAGCGATGATTGCATCGGCAGCCTGTGCGCCGGATACTGCTGCGAGGGCAGCAGCGGAGCCGAGAAGAAGGCTCTTGATGTTCATTTTTGACCTCCAGTCAAAGTTTCGTATGGGTCTGGGTTCTTTTGCTGAAGGACAGCTTTCCCTGCCCCATCCCCGTCGATTTCCAGAAGACGGACGATCCACCGCCTCGCTTCCGAGAGTGAAAATACAAGACGGGCCTGCCCATGCAATCGGGAACTTGAGGGAACACACATTCCCATGCCTGCTTACGGCGATCCTGTTGCTGAAAGGACACAAATGTGGCGACCGGGGGCCCGAAAGGTTTACGCTTGATTAAGAAGTGACTGAATTGCAGCGACTTAGCCGCCTCCACAAAGGCCCGATCCACGTATCGCAAGGCCGATTCTTGCCGGATTCGTGCCGCAATGCCCGCATGCACCTTATAATGGGAACATCGGCCGGCGATGGCGGCGCACGCGACGAGACCGGCAAGCAGAACTGCCACGTCACGATTCGGCACGAATCTCCCTCGAGAGATTCGCCTGCTGATTCCGTCATCCCGCGTCGGTGGATTCCCATCGGCAAACGCATTATTGGTTCGGTCAGCGAGAGGCGCAGGCATGACGGAAAAGACAATCAGGGAACGCAAGCGGGGATCCGGCGCGCAGCTCGTCTACGAGACCCTGCGTGAAGAGATCCTGGATCTGGCCCTGGCACCCGGCACTCCGATCGACGAAAACCAGCTGGCCGAGCGGCTCGCGATGTCACGGACCCCAATTCGGGAGGCGCTGGTACGGCTCGCCGGCGAGGGCCTGGTAACCCAGTTGCCGAACCGCTCGACGGTCGTCGCCAATATCGACTTCTTCAATCTCCATACATTCTTCGACGCGCTTACTCTTATGTACCGTGTCACGACGCGGCTCGCCGGCGAATTCCACACCGCCCAAGACATACAGTCGATCCGCGCAAGGCAGAGGGAGTTTGCCCGCGCCGTCGAAGGACAGGATGCGCTGGCGATGATCGCCACCAACAGGGAATTCCATGCCGCGATCGCAGAGGCAGGCCGGAACCCCTACTTCACCGGCCTCTTCTGCCGGCTTCTCGATGAGGGGCAGCGGATATTGAGGATCTACTACTCGTCGTTCAACGACCAACTCCCGCATCGCTACGTGGTGGAGCACGAGCAGATCATCGCCGCCATCGAGGCGCGCGACGTCAACACCTGCGACCGGCTCGCAACCGCACACGCGGAGCAGATCGTGCAGCAGATCCAGAGCATGATTTCGCGGGGCGTGAGCCACAACATGCCCCTTTAGATCAAGGACAAAGACCCGCAGGACGACGTTGCGGCGAAATCCGGGATCCTTGCCGGTGGATATCGTCCGGTCACCTCACGTAGGCCGATGAATTTCTGTCGACAAAGAGAATACATGATGTAGAATAATCTCAATTCGGGCTGGCTGGATGCCGCCCGTTCATTGCTAACGCAGTTCAATGGAGATGACCGATGGCTTCCCAAATCTTCTCAGGTTGCATTCCCGCACTCATGACACCGTGCAAGGATGATCGCACCCCAGACTTCGACGCGCTGGTCCGCAAGGCAAAGCAGCTTCTGGATACCGGAATGTCGGCGGTCGTCTATTGCGGATCCATGGGCGACTGGCCGCTCCTGACCGACGAGCAGCGCATGGAAGGCATCAAGCGCCTCGTGAAGGCCGGAATTCCGGTCATTGTCGGCACCGGTGCGGTCAACACCAAGCAGGCCGTTGCCCATGCCGCCCACGCACAGAAGGTGGGCGCCCAGGGATTGATGGTCATTCCCCGCGTTCTGTCGCGCGGCTCTGTCATTTCCGCGCAGAAGGCCCATTTCAAAGCAATCCTGTCGGCCGCTCCGGATCTGCCTGCCGTCATCTACAACAGCCCCTACTACGGCTTCGCAACCCGCGCCGACCTGTTCTTTGCGCTGCGCGCCGAACATCCCAATCTGGTTGGCTTCAAGGAATTCGGCGGTCCTGCCGACATGCGTTATGCAGCCGAGAACCTCACCAGCCGCGACGACGGAGTGACGTTGATGATTGGCGTCGATACGGCCGTATTCCACGGCTTCGTCAACTGCGGCGCAACGGGTGCGATCACCGGCATCGGCAACGTATTGCCCAAGGAAGTGCTGCACATGTGCAACCTTTCAAAGGCGGCCGCAAAGGGTGATGCCGAAGCCCGTCGCCTCGCGCTTGAACTGGAAGCAGCGCTGGCGGTGCTCTCCTCCTTCGACGAAGGCCCGGACCTCGTGCTGTTCTTCAAGCACATGATGGTTCTCAAGGGCGATCGTGAATACACGCTTCATTTCAACGAGACCGACGAACTTGCCGCCAGCCAGCGCGGCTATGTCGAGACCCAGCTCGCCCTGTTCGATCAGTGGTATGCCAGCTGGAGCGGGTCGCTGCAGCCTGCATACAAAATGGCGGCCTAGCGCATCGATCCGAAACCGAAATCGGTTTCGGAAAGTACCGGACGCAGGCTCCAGCATTACAGCGTCGTTGACGCCGCGCCATCCATGGCGCGGCGCTCAAAGCGCCGCCACCTTTCGCCGTCCTTCCAACTTGGGGCGGTCAGTCGACGGACCCAAGTCCCATCTGGCGCAACCTTTCAAGCTGCTCCATTTCCGCCGCCGTGAGTTCGATGCCGTCGGACATCGATTTCGCCCGTGCATTGAACCGTCTTTGTGACGGCAGGCGGGCGCCCTGCCCTGCGATCGCCTCGAACAGAACTTCCGCCCGATCGAGCGGATTGCCGCGGCGCTGACCCGAGAAGCGGGCCGGATCGAAGGCGATGATCAATTCCCCATGATGCGGCGAAAGCGTCGTCGTTCCCAGATAATCCAGAACTTCCGGGCTCGTCAGATCGCCGAGCATCGTACCGGCGAGCAATTCGATCATCGTCGAGATCGCAGAGCCCTTGTGTCCGCCAAACGGCAGCATGGCTCCGGCAAGCGCCTGTTCCGGGCTGGTGGTAGGGTTTCCATCGCCGTCCAGGGCCCAACCTTCCGGGAGCTCCTTACCGGCGCGCCGATGCAGCTCGATCTCGCCTCGGGCGGCAACACTGGTGGCAAAATCGAAGACGTAGGGCGAATTTCCGTTGCGGGGCCAGCCAAACGCCAGCGGATTGGTACCGAGCAACGGCTCGCTGCCTCCAGCCGGAGCGACGGTCGCATAGCTCGGGCACATCGCAATCACCGCCAGGCCATGTTCGGTCGCAGCCTCCACCTCCGGCCACAAAGCCGAAAAATGCGTGCAGCCATTGATGACCAGAGCCGCCAGGCCGAGCTCCTTCGCTCGTTCGGCGAGTGCTGGAATGCCTACCTCATGGGCGGCATTTGCAAATCCGCTCTTGGCATCGACACGCACGATTGCACTGTCATCGACCTCAAGGACAGGCACTGCATCCGGCACGACCTTGCCAGCCTTTATCGTTCGCAGGCAGCCTTCGATTCGGTAGATGCCATGCGACTTGCAACCGTCGCGCTCGCCGGCAACGATGACGCGGGCCACGGCCGCCGCCTGCTGCCGGCTGCAGCCGGCATTGATGAAGATCGTTTCGACCCGTTCCAGCAGCGCAGGGACGGACAGGATGGATTTATTCTCGGTCATGACTACTCCGTATTCGACACGCTCGGACCGGAGCGATGCAACGCCAGCCTAGCGGCTGGAAGTGTGCTCGACCAGTGCTTCAAACGTGGACATGAAAAGGCCCGCGGATGCGGCATGATGCAACATCGCGGGCCAGTCGTGGATGCCGCTCCGCGGCGGAGCGGCAAGAAGAATCAGAGGCTAGCGCCCACCTTGCGGAGATCAGCGAGGATCGGAGCTTTCGGTAGCCAGATCTTGTCGTAGGCGTCGATGATCTTGCCGGCGTCCGCCACTTGCACATCCTTGATCGTGATGGCCTTGCCGAACTCCTCGAGCAGCTTTGCTTCGTTTGCGACAATCGCATCGATCTGCTCGTCCAGAGCGGTCTTTGTCAGGCGCGTGATCAGTTCACGATCGGCTTCCGGCATCGCCTGCCAGACTCGGCCCGAGGCCAGCGCGACGCACGGCATGAAGATCGCATTCATCTTCAGCATGGTCTTGGAGACCTTGTCAAAGCGCTGGTTCCAAGAGAAATCGAGGTCGGCTTCCAGACCGTCCACCTGGCCGTTCGACATGGCATCGAACACAGCCGGCGTCGGGATCGGCGTCGGTGCCGCACCGAGAAGCTCGTAGAAATCCTTGTAGGCCGGCGTCGTGTTGATGCGCAGCTTCATGCCATTGATATCTTCGAGGCCAGAAATCTCCTTCGCCGTGAAGACGACACGCATCGTGGTGATGCCCCATGCAAGCCCGATCGTGCCGGTTTCGGCCGGAAGAACCTTGAGGAGATCCATTGCGATTGGCTCACGAACCAGTTTCGCGACCTTGGCTGTCGAATCCACCACCCAGGGAGCGTTGATGGCCGCGATAGATGGAATGCGCGACCCAAGTTCCGCTGTCATGATCCAGCCCAGATCGAGCGAACCGGCCTGCATCTGCTGCATCATGGCGGCCTCGGTGCCGAGCTGGTTCGCCGGGAACACGGCAAGCTCCAGACGGCCATTACTTTCCGCCTTCAGCATCTCGCCGACCTTCAGTGCGGCGTTGTTCCACGGATGGCCGGGAGGTGTGGTGATGCCGAGGCGCAAGGTCCTGCTTTCCTGGGCACGTACGATGGACGGCGCGCTGAGAACAGCGGCACCGGCGGAGGCACTGAGAAGAAGGTTTCTGCGGGTTATGTTCATTGTTCTATCCTCTGGAGTTGTCGGTTATCCGGCAAAGTAGGTGGAGAGCTGGGGGAAGATCGAAAGCAGCACAAGCAGGACGCAGGATGCGACGAAGAACGGCAGCGTCACCAGGAACATCTTGCCCGGCTTGGCGCCGGTCACGGCCGAGGCCACGAAGAAGCAGAGGCCGACCGGCGGCGTCAGAAAGCCGAGAACGAGGTTGACGACGACCACGACGCCGAAATGGATCGGATCGATGCCATAGACTTCGGTGGCGATCGGTAGGAGGATCGGCACCGTCATAATCAGGCCGGGCGCGCCGTCGATCACCGTGCCGATGACCAGGAGGATGATGTTGACGAGCAGCATGAAGGTGATCGGGTCGGACGCCACTGTCTGCACCCAGGCCGCGACCTTCTGCGGCACCATGCCGTAGACAAGCACCCAGGAGAACACGGCGGCGGCGGCCACCAGGAAAAGGACGACGGCGGAATAGATGCCCGACTTGAGCAACATCTTCGGCACGTCCGAATAGGAAAGGTCGCCGATCCAGTAACGACCGACCACAAATGCTGCCACGACACCAACGGCGGCAGCTTCGGTGGGATTGGCGATACCAGCCAGAATGGAGCCGACGATGATGATGGGGATGGAAAGCGTTGGAAGCGCATTGAGCACGATCTTCCCACGCTCCCGAAGCGTCCACTGCTCACCCCTGGGGTAATCGTAGACGAAGCCCATCAATGCGATCACGATGCAGAAGATCAGCGTCAACAGGATCCCCGGTATCATTCCAGCCATCAGCATGTCCGCCACCGGAACCTGGGCGAGAACGCTGTAGACGACGAACATGATCGACGGCGGAATGATCGGCCCAAGCATGCCGGCATAGGCGGTGAGACCTGCGGCAAACGTCTTGTCGTAGCCCTTCTTCTCCATCTCCGGCACCATCATTTGCGCCATGATGGCAACCTGCGCGGTTGCGGACCCAAGGATGGAGGAGACGAACATGTTGGCGAAGAGGTTTACATAGGCAAGTCCGCCACGCATGGCGCCTATGAAGGCCATCGTCATGTCGATGATCCGGCGGGTAATGCCGCCACCGTTCATGACCTCGCCGATCAGCACAAACAGCGGAATGGAGATCAGACCGTAGTTGTCGACTCCCCCGAACAGTTGAACCGGCAGGCTCTCGAAAAGCAGAATGTTCCCTGTGTCGAGGATGTAGACCATGCTGACCAGCATCAGGCACAGTCCGATCGGAACACCGATCAGCATCACGAACAGAAATGCAGAAGTGGTCACCATCAGTTTACGCCTTCCGCATGGCTGAAGTCAGGTCGAACCTTCACCGGCGCCAGGCCGAGATCTTCGAGAAAATTCGCAAGTCCGTGGATGAGCATGCTGACCGCAAAGATCGGAATGACCATGCTGACCGCCCAGGTTGGCCAACGAAGCGTCTGGGTCTGCTCTGTGTAGAGAAAGTTGAAGGTAGCGCCGGCATAGGCTTTGGCATCGAAACCCGCAGCGGCGATGCCGAGCGGATCCATCCAGCGCCAGCACATGACGCCCAGCGCAAGAGCGAAGGCCGTGCCGAACAAGCTCGCAAAAGCCTTCATCCGGCGGGCGTTGGATACGGAAAGCTTGTCGGCGAGCAATGTGACCGAAAAATCCAGCCGCAGCCGGGTTAGTGCCGACGCGCCGATAAAGGCCAGCCATACCATGGCATAAACGGCAGCCTCATCGACCCAGTAAAGCGGCATGCCCGTGTAACGGGTGACGACATTCAGGAGAATGAGTCCGAGCACCAGCGCCATCAGCAGACTGACGAGCACCTTCTCACAGGCAAGCACGGCTTCGGAGAGCCCCACGACGAGCCGGACGGGCGCCAACGGCCTACCCCCAGGTGAAGACGACACGAGATCCATTCACGTTCCCTTGTTTTTTTATAAAGTAGATTTTATACATTTTTGGAGTCAATGCCCCCTAAGAGGTTTTTTATCGATGCGCCCAAAGCCGTCCCTCAAGCACCGGACCCTCTCAGGCGCTCTGCTTGAGGAAATCCGCCAAGGGATATTGTCCGGCCGCTATGAAGCCGGGACGCAGTTGCGCCAGGATGCATTGGCGGAATCCTTCGGGGTAAGCCGCATTCCCATCCGGGAGGCCCTTTTCCAGCTGGAGGCAGAGGGGCTGGTGAAGATCATGCCGCAAAAGGGGGCAGTGGTTTCGGACCTCTCACGGGACGAGATCGACGATGTCTTCGAACTGCGCATCCTGCTGGAGCCGCGCCTATTGCTGGCATCGGCCCCAAAACTGAGCGATGAAGACTTCGAGCGCATAACCGCCAAGCACGAGGATTACGTCCGGGCCATCTCGTCGAATGTCGTGAACGAGTACGGGAGATTGAACGCGGAGTTGCATATGGCAATGTACCATCATGCAGATATGCCGCGAACGCAGCAGATCGTGGCCTCGCTGCTGCAGACGAGCGACCGATACACGCGCATTCAGCTATCCAATCCAGCGGCGATGCAGCGTGCCATGTCGGAACATGCCGAACTCATCCAGCTCTGCCGCTCCGGCCGATTCGAACGCGCCGGCCGGTTCCTGGCGGAGCACGTAGCCGCTGTCCGGGACGATCTCGTCAACACCCTCAGCGTGGCATGACCCGGCCCCGGCCTTCCAATCAGCGATCGAGATAGGTGATCGCCGCAACTCTTCTCCTCAATCCTGAGGACGAAACCATGAAGAACGCCAGCCGAATGACCGGCTGGCGTTCTTCTGCGGTGACTGTCGGAATCCCCCAGCCTTACTGATCCCGACTGGCACCCGGATAGTAGTCTCCGCGATCGACGGTCCAATGGGTCGGCATGTGGCGAGGCGTCGGCGAACCGATGCTGCCCGTCATCAGCGGATCTGCGTGAAACCGTGTGGTTGCTGATCCAGCGCCTTCGTAATATTCGCCTTCCGCTGCAGATGCGGCCGTGCCGATAGACATTGCGGCAACGAGGGCGGCTGCAAGTGTGTTCATGGTGATGGTCATGATCTGTCCCTTTCCCTGTGTGAGATCGGCACAATGGTTGCGACCTGTGCTCGATCGGTGTCTTGAATTGAGTGGTTTTCTTCTCAGCAGGGCGACCGGGTTAGCGAGCGCCCTGTTTATCATTCAGTTTACGGTTGTCCCGGGATGTCGGCTTGCGCGTCAATTCAGGGTGTTTCCAGCCGACGCCGCCAGTCACGACTTGGTCGACAGGAAAGAGTACGGCCATCGGCTGGGCGCCTTGATAGTATTCGCCCTCGGTGGCAGATGCTGCGCCGCTGATCGCGAGGGTCGCGAAGAGCATTGCAGTGTTCAGTTTCTCTCGCATATTCATCTCCCTTCAGTTTTTGTATGTTCCGGCGGCATCGCCGGCCCATGAAGACTACAATCCGCGCCTCATTGCTGGGGCAAAGCGCCTTCGTAGTAGTCTCCGCTCTTGTTTGCTCCGAAGGCTGTGGATTCGCGTTTGGCGTTACTGCGTGCGAGCACGTGATCGCGCTGCATGGTCACGACGTCCTGGTTGACGTCGATGATGCTTTCGGCCTTGAGGGTGCTGCTCAACACGCCGGAAACGATGAAGGCAGGCGCCAATCTCAGAAGTTTTCCTGTCATGTTCTTACGCCTCCCTGGTTCCTTTCTGCGATCCGGTTCGTTTCCGGCTCGCTTCGTTGGAAGGGAGCATCGCTCCGCGGCGTCAAGTCAGCGCCAACGCCTCGTCAAAGCGGCGTCAAAAATGCATGAAAGAAGCGAAAGGCCCGCAAACGGGCCTGTCTAGAAGGTATCCAATGGCAGGAATGCGGGCTGTCATCACTGCAACAGTGCCAGCCGCACCGCCTCGTTTGCATGCGGAAGACCCGCACCGAAGAAATAGGTCACGCCGTGGGCGTCCTCCGCGTCAGAATTCATGCAGTCGGGGGTCAAGGGCCGAAAGCCCGGGGCAACAATCGAATCATGAGTGGAGGCTTCCGTCAGCAGCGTCTTGAGCTTCACGCCATTGAGACGCGAATTAGCCCCGTGGTTTATCTTGTACGCCCTTTGGACCAGAGCGCACACGCCACCAATGAGTGCTGCCGCTCCGGACGTTCCGCCGAACGTCGTGTAATAGCCACCGCCAATGCCAGGATTGTCGCTGAACGGAAGTAAGGACGACCACGGATTTGCGCCGCTGTCGTAGCCGAACCAACCGGGCAGATCCGTCGTCAACAGGCTGAAATGGGAATACCGGTATTGCTTGAGCTGACCGGGCGGATAGGCATGGCGGACGAAGAATGGAGAGAGCCTGTCGATGCGCAGCTGGTGGCGGTTGAAGACTTCGCCGTCGTCGGACGGCGCGACCAGCGTCAGTCCTTCGCCGTAGTTGCTGTAGCCCGAACGGAACCCCTCAACAGTGACCGCACCGACCGCAATGATGCCGTTGTTATCGGCGGCAAGGCTTGCCGGATAGATCATCTGGCTTTCGCCGCTGTTGCCCGCCGCACAGACGATCGGGATCTTGCGGCTGATCGCGACGATCAGATGTTTGAGGATCTTCCAGAGCCGCTGCGGGTTCGATCCTTCCTGGGTTGCGTGCGGATCGAGCTCCGCCGGTCCGTTGAGCGCCACGGCAATACGCGCGAACAGGTCGGCCGCATCACGGTTCCTGTACTGCTCGAGATCGGCCTTCAGTTCATTCTTCGGCTGCACGCGGGAGCGTTTGGGATCCGGCAGGCCACGTGGCAATACGATGACGTCGGCTCGCTGCTGGTAGGCGTAGAGAAAGGCCGCAATGAACTGCAGTGGGTCGCTTTCGAAAGACGTGCGGATCGAGACCAGCCGAGAGAACGGATCCACCCCGAAATAGGGCAGAACATTGCGGTTCCTGCTGGGCGCCGCATCCGGCCCCGAAGCGTCGAAGATCACTTCCGGCACCTGGGTCTCTCCCGTTGCCTCGACGATGGCCGCAGGCTCCCCGACAATCAGGCCAGCGCATGCGGTGCCATGCGACGCAAAGAGCGTTTCCGGATCGATCAGCCGGCGCAGGACGCCCTGCGAGGATTTGTACTCGGCCACGATCTCGGCGAGGTATTCGTCGTCGTCATTGGAAAGCCCGAGATTGCCGAGACCTGAAAGACTGAGGTTCGCGAAGAAGGAATACCTCTCTTCCGGCGTATGAGGATCGTCGTCGTTCAATTGCTCGGCAATGCGTGCCCCATAGCGGTGGCTGGCGAGATCGATGGATTCGCCCCTCTCGACGCGGGACGCGAGGTTGGGGTGATCACGGGAGACACCGACGTCGATCAGCGCAACCTTGGCCGGATGAACCGACCCTGCCGCTGCAATCAGATCCCAAGCGGTGGACGAAATTTTCGGGTCAGGCTTCTCCCTGATTGCACTGTCGTCCTCCCCCGGCATTTCCGCCGGCGGTTGCCCGAAGTCGGCCTTGATCACGCCGAGGGCGGCCAGATGCCAAAGGTAATAATAGCTTTGCGGGTAGGCGGGCGAAACTTCGGCAGCAACTGACATGTGAAACATCCTCCAGAAAGAGCAATGCAGACATCAGGCAAGGTTAGGTCCATTCGTCGTGAACCGCCTGGAAAACGGCGCCAAACGCATCATGCAGGTAAGGGGCGAAGCGACGCGCCAGCTCCCGGCCTGCCTGTGTGTCGCTCGGATAATGCAATCCCGCCCATTCGCGGTTTTCGGCAACCTTCTGGGCAATCCGGGCCAGTTCGTCAGTCACCGGATGTTCGGGCAAGATGGTGGCGAAGGCGAACGCAATGGAAAAGCACTGGAATGAGTGATTGCTCGGATAAGCCGCGTGCGACGGAACTGCCAGAAGCGGCCTGAGCAGCGGTTCGAACTGATTGGGGCGCTGACGGCTGAACTTGTCCTTGTACAGGAGCCCCACGTATTCACAGGCCATCAGAATGGACTGAAACAGTCCTTCGGTCTGAGGGAATCCGTCGATATCTTCGATATAGAGCGCCCTGGTGAATTCAGCGACCGATGTGGTCGCCTCCTTCTCGATGTCCGGCAGGCGGCGCGCACGCTCCCGGTCTCGCCTCTGCATCGACAACATCACAGTCGTCTCAAGCCGGGTGTAGTCCGGCCCGGGCGGAGGAAGAATATCGAGAACCTCCCAGCAGAAGCGCTTTGCAGCACTAAAGGCATTGCGGGAAGGTTGCTGGTGAAGCCGTCGCAACTCGAAGGCGGGGACCAGATGGGCCGATGCCAGTCCCGACAGTGCACCACTGACCTTGTTCTTGTTCTTATTTTTGTTTTTATTCTTGTTTTTGTTGAGCACCGCCTTGTTGGCAACGCTCTTGTTCATCACCGCCATAGCGGCAAAAGCCACAGCCACCATCGGCTCATCGGAAGATGCCCCTGACGACGACGGTTCCCCCAGATCAGAAACGAGTGGAGAAACCGGGGGTTCCTCCTCCGCGGAGGCGGCATCCTTGCATGGAATGACCGTGTCCGGCTCCACCTTGAAAGGATAGGTATTGAGAAACTCGACCACTCTCGATTGTGCCCCCGCCATGTCGTCCCTCCTTGGTTAACCGGCGTTATTGCTGTTGTGCTATCGGCCTTTGACCCCCGCTTTGATCAAACCGTCGATCAGCACCTGACCACCCTCGGTCCCGAGCAGCGGATAGCGGCTCTCGCGCAGGCTGGTAATCGAGAAGTCGGACTCAACAGCCTGAAGCCGTTCAAGGTATCGCCGGGCGGTATCGATATCGTCCGCATGGGCGTGACTGGATACCAGATACCGAAGCACCGAATTGAAATCGGGCCGAACCTTGAGCGCCTCCTCGCCGGCCGCAATGGCGACCGCATAGTCGCCCGCCAGTGCCGCGCTGACGCATCGGGTCGTATCGAAATAGTATTTGTAGCGGCTGTTGGCGACGAGCTGATCGACCCAGCGAGAAATGGCCACGGCCTTGTCGGCCTGCCCGACATAGCAGTGAAGCATGGCGTACAGATCCCAGCCCAGCGGTTGCACGGGGTTCAACCGGATCGCCTTCTCGAAAAGGCCCGCGGCATAGTCGTACTCTCCGAACAGGAAGGAATGCACGTGCCCCACGAGCGCCAGCGACACGGGGTTGCCCGGCTCGAGTTCCAGCGCCCTTCGCGCATAGGCCTGAGCCTCGTCGATGATCTGCGCATCGCGCGCGCTGAACCGCTGGCCGACCTGGAATGTGCGGATAAAAGAGAGCCACGCATAGGCCTGTCCCGTCGGCCATTGTTGCAGGCTCCGCTGCAGCAAGGCCTCGGCACGCTCCAGATCGACGCGGGAAAGGCGGAAGATGGCGTCCACGGCGTCGATGAGACTGCCCTCACCTATCAGCTTGCTTCTCCCGCTCTCGAACAGGATATACTGGGCGATCCGGTCGACCGCCTGCGCTATCATGGGATGGAGCGTGCTCAGGCCGCCGTTCTCCAGCGCCCGCCGGGCGGCAACATGGCGCGCGGACCACACGGTCATGCTGTCCACGATCCGCGTAAGGGCAATCTGTGTCAGCACCGAATCGCCCTCGAAAGTGAGATGCATTCGAACGGCCAGTGGTATCGTTACGGCCGGCACCGTTTGGCTGTTGTCCTGCTGGGGCGACATCAATCCGAACGAATGGTCGCTGACGCCGATACCAAGGTCATCGCCAAGCGACCTGGTCAGAAGATCATGCAATTGAAACGCGATGATCCTGCCATTGTCGCCGGAGCCGCTAAACGTCGGCGGGTGAAGCGTGATCAGCCAACGGTGCAGGAGGCCTGACAATGGCTTGCCGAACAGCCCCCCGTCCGGCTCCGCCAAGTCTTCGCCCCCTGCACCATCGCCGGCGCTGGATGCCGTGATCGGCAGCAGCGTAGAGTGATCCGAGCTTTCCCGAAGCAGCACCGGTTTCGGCTGGAAGCTCTCCAGCAATCGTCCCTTGTCCAGCCGGCTCTGCCAGTTCTGCCGTTCAAGCGTCAGCCAGTCCTCGAACTCCGGATCGCGTATATCCATTCCCTCGAGAAGATGCTCGCTGGCCAGTTCGCTTGCATCACCACGGTCCGCCATATCTCGCAGGTCGAGCGTGATCCGGTCCGTGTCCAGCCAGACCGTATTCTTGTCGGCGAGCAGAACGTCGCGGGCGGGTCCGAGCGCCTTTCTGATTTCCAGCAATGCCTGACGAAGGCTGGCCGCCGCCTGATCCTCGGACCTGTCGCTCCAGAGCTTGTCGCGCAGCCACACGCGCGATCGCGATCCGCGCCGCGACAGCGCAAGCATGGCAAGAATGGCCTGGGCCTTCTGTGATCTGGGTGTCAGCGAGCGGCCGGAATCGTCCGTGATCTCGAACGGACCGAGCAGGTACATGCGGTAGGACGCATGGTTGTGCTCCGTGCGATCCATCTCTCTCGGCCTCGGTAGGATACGATCGGTATCTTCCCTTACCCGCCTAACTGGCTCCCACCCATAATCTAGCATGAAAGCCGGCAGAGACGGTAGGCCTATTCCCCCGCCGAGCGCGGTACCTGCCTCCAGAACCTCGGCATCCATTACATTGAACACGAGCCATTCCCCTGACCGCACATCCTCAGCCGTCTGAGGTGTTAGTGCATCAGCGTCAACGCAGCGTGAGAGAAGCGTCAATCAGGGGATGAAATGATGCGTGAGGCGATGCTTCCGCTCAGAATAGGAGGTGGTAGCTGTCGAACAGCATCTTGGCGGACGTAATGGTGAGGAAGACACCGAAGAGCAGGCGGAGCGTACGCGGCTCGATGGAATGCGCCGTGCGCGCGCCCAGCGGTGCAAACCACATGCTGGTGAAAGCGATCGCCACGAGCCCGCCGAGATTGACATAACCCAGGGAGAACGCGGGAAGACCGGCCTTGCCCCAGCCATTGATCACGTAGCCGATGGTTCCCGGGACCGCGATGATGAGGCCGATCACCGATGCGGTGCCGACCGCACGGCGGACCGGATAGCTGCAGATGCTGAGTGCCGGCACCGTCAGCGTGCCTCCGCCAATCCCCATCAGCGTCGAAATCGTTCCGATTGTCGTCGCCATCCCCGCTTGGCCGGGCCGGGCCGGCAGGCCCTTGACGGGATGCCAACCCTCACGGGTGAAGAGCATGTAGAGCGCAACCAGTGCGGCAACGACCCCGAATATGGCGGTCAGAACCGTCGCCGTCGCATAGGACGCAATGACCACTCCGAGCAGGACGCCAACCGCGACAAACGGACCCCAGAGCTTCAGGAGTTCACCATCGACTGCACCCTTGGCCTTGTGAGCGCGGATAGACTGGATGGACGTGGGAATGATGGTCGCCAGCGATGTGCCGACTGCGATGTGGGCACGCAAGGCGACATCCACGTCGAACGCCGCGAGCACGTGGTAAAGGACCGGCACGACCACAATCCCGCCGCCGACGCCCAACAGTCCCGCCAGGAACCCCGACACGCAACCGACCAGCCCCAGAACGAGTGCAAACGAAGTCAACAGCATGAGAGATGCAGGCATGGCGGATCCCGGAGAATGAGGTGATGGACGTTCGCCCAGAAAGGGCTTGGAGGAGATACGAAGTGTGCCGAAGGCACACCTCGTCAATATAGGCGGCATGGCGACACCGCGCCATGCCTATGTGACATTATGCGACGCGGAAGCTTATGTCGTCCACGCCGGCCACATGCCCAACCATCTCGTCACCCTTGACGACGGCCCCGACGCCAGCAGGCGTTCCTGCGAAGATCAGGTCCCCTGCCTTCAGTTCGAACAGGCGCGACAGGTAGGCGATCATTTCCGGCACCTTCCAGATCATCTGGTTGAGGTCGCCGTTCTGGCGGATTTCACCGTTCACCTTGAGCCAGACGGCACCTTCCGTCGGGTGGCCTATCTTGGCGACCGGATGAAGAGGGCCACACGGCGCCGAGGCTTCGAACGCCTTGCCGGTTTCCCAGGGCCGACCAAGCTTCTTGGCTTCGCCCTGAAGATCGCGCCGCGTCATGTCGAGGCCGACGGCATAGCCGTAGACGCAGTCGAGGGCTTCCTCGACGGGAATGTTGATACCACCCTTCTGAAGCGCCACGACCAGCTCGACCTCGTGGTGAACGTCGCTCGATTCGCTCGGATAGGGGAAGTCCTGGCCCTGCGGCACGATGGAGTCGGGGTTCTTCTGAAAGAAGAAGGGAGGCTCCTTGTTGGGATCGTGGCCCATTTCGATGGCGTGATCGGCAAAGTTACGGCCAACGCAATAGATGCGGTGGATGGGGAAGAGCGCGTCGCTTCCGGCGACCGCCAATGTCGGCACCGGTGCCGGCTTGATGACGTAGTTCTTGAGTTGAGGCATTTCGTTCATTATCGCGCTCCTGCGTAGTATTCGATACGTTTTTCAAAGTGTTCCACCCCCGCGGACAACAGCATCGCCGCCGCGAAAAGAAGCATGGTAAGGGCCCAGAAACGCTCCATGTCGAAACTGCGGGAATAGAGCTCGAAAAGCTCTCCGTAGCCGATGATGGAGACCAGGATCTGCCCGATGACAACCCCCTTCACGCCGCGGATAAGACCGATCCGGATGCCGGCCAGTATCTCCGGCAGCGCGGAGAAGAGGATGATCTTGCTGAAAATCGTCCAGCGCGACGCACCGTAGCTACGTCCCATTTCGACGAGCGATGTCGGCACCTGCATGACGCCCGCCCGGGCATCCAGCACGATGATCCAGACGGCGAACAGGAAGACTGTGACCACCACGGTCGTCTCGCCCATGCCGAAGAGGATCATCAGGATCGGCACCAGTGCCGAGAGCGGTGCACTGACGAACATGTTCACCCAGAGGCCGAAGATGTTGTCGATGACCTTGACCCGCCCCATGAGGACCCCGAGCGGGACCCCGACGATGATGGCGAGTGCCATGCCGTAGACAAAGGAGCGCAGCGTGATCATCGATGCGCTCTGCCACGAACCGGTCTGGACGAGTTCAAAGCCTGCCGCGACGATGGAGGTGATCGGGGGAATGAGGAACATGACCTCAAGCCGCCCGACGATTTCCCAGATGAGCAACCAGAATATGAGCGACGTCATCATGGGAATGCGTGTGCCGTAGAAGTTCATGGCGCATTACTCCGCATATTGCCGCAGCCCCTGCCAGATCTCCTCGACCACGTCGAGGTAACCGGCATCGCGGCGAATGTCATCCGGCGAAGCGGAGCGGTCGATCATCGGGTCGATGATCTGTGATACGCGGCCCGGGCGCGGCGACAGAAGGATGATCCGATCCGAAACATAGACCGCCTCTTCAATCGAGTGCGTCACGAAGATGAAGGTCTTCTTCTCAAGATCGACCAGCCGCAGCAGGTCCTCCTGGAATTTGCGGCGGTTCTGTTCATCGACAGCCGAGAACGGTTCGTCCAAAAGAAGCACGTCCGCATTGACCGCAAAGGCGCGGGCGATACCGACGCGCTGGCGCATGCCGCCCGAAAGTTCATGCGGGTACTTCTGCTCGAAGCCTGCAAGTCCCACCTGCTCGATATAGCGGCGGGCAGTCCGATCCCGCTCGGCTGCGGGAACACCCTTCAGTTCCAGGCCGAAGCCGACATTGCGCAGCACTGTCGCCCAGGGCATCAACGCGAAATCCTGGAAGACGAAGGCGCGCTCGGGACCCGGTCCCGTAACTACGCGTCCGTTGACGCGGATCTCGCCGGAAGTTGCAGGAACGAGGCCGGCAATGATCTTGAGCAGCGTCGTCTTTCCGCAGCCAGAGGGACCAAGAAGCGTCGTGAGCTTGCCGCGCTCGAATTCGAGGTTGATGCCGCGGAGCGCTTCGACGTCTCCGTAGTTCTTGCAGATATCGCGGACCTGAACGACCGCGTCATTGCTGGTGGCGGACTTCACGCTGCCGCTACGTGCCAAAGCAGAATTGGCCATGTCACTTTCTCCTCTTTTCAGGACGCAGCAGGTGCGTTTCAACGTATTGCAATCCCGCAAGCGTCAGCGTCGATACGGCGATGATCGAGGCTACGGCGGCGTACATGTGAGCGTAATTGGCGACCGAACGGTGATAGGTGATCAGGTCGCCGATCCCGGTGGGTGTAATCAGCAGTTCGGCCAGCATGACGCCGATGAAACCGGCGGCGATGCCGAGACGAAGACCGGCAAACAGGACGGGCGACGCGTCGGGAATGATGATCTTGAAGATCTGCTGCATGCGCGATCCCTGGAAGGAGCGGCACATGTCGACCAGCGACGGGTTGACGTGGCGCACCGCCTTGTAGGAATTCAGCACAATCACCGGCAGCGCCAGCATGATGACGGCAAGCGTCTTGGCGGTCAGGCCGATGCCATAGACAAACGTGACAAGCGGAACGAGCGCGGCCATCGGCGCGGCCTGCAGGACGATGAAGACCGGTGCAAGCAGCCATTCCGCCTTGTCGGAAAGGCCCATGGCGACGCCGAGGCCAATGCCGACGGCCGCCGAAATCACCACGCCCAGCACCAAAGGCTGCAACGTCAGGAAGTACGCCTTGTGCATGCTCCCGTCCGCCACCATCTCGCCGAACGCCACGACGGTCTCGATGAATGTCGGGAAAGCAAAGCTGATCGGGATCCGACCAGCCACCTCCCAGGAAACGAAGAGAACTGCGAGCGATACGACGATCCAGAAGGATCGCCGCTCCTCGGCAAAGGTTCGGATCATCTCGACGACGGTGGGTGGAGCCTCTTTCGAGGCTCCGATCCCGTTGTCGAGTTTCGCAGGGGAAACGGACATCTGCATCCTACTTCGTACCGATCCTGGAGATCACACTGTTAAGAGCGGTCAGGTCCCAGAAATCTTCTACCTTCAGGTCCTTGGCCTCTCCTTCGAGTGCGCCGGAGATCGTGTAGAAGTCGAAGTCGTCCCGCGCGGCAGCCTCCCCGCCACCGTTGAGCGGCATGTTCGGCGCAGCTTCGGTGAAGTACGGCTCGATGTCGGCCACCATGTCCGGGGTCGCATCAGGAAGCAGCTTGTACTTTTCCTTCAGAGCCAGCGCCGCCTTCGGATCGGCAGCCACTTCCCGCCACGTGGTGAGGATGGCCTCGACGAGGATCTCCACATCCTTGGCATTGGCAGCGAGATAGTCCGTGTTGGCGAAGAGCGCCTCATCGGTGGCGCTGACCTCGCCGAGCGGCAAGAAGGCGAACTTGCCCGGCGCCTTGTCTTCCAACACCCGCTTGCCGGACGAGTCGACAATCGTCGCCTTCACATTGCCTTGCAGCAACGCGCCGGTGCGCACTTCGGCGCCTGGAACATAGGCAATGCTGGAATAGCTGATGCCGTTCTTTTCAGCCATCAACTGCATGATGGCCTCGGTACCGGATCCGCGCGAATGGACCGCGATCTCCTGCCCGTCGAGGTCCTTCCATTCCTTGTAGAACTCGGTGTTGACCACCGGGTAGAACTGCAACTTGCTCAACTGCATGAAGATGCGGATCGGCGCCTTCACTTTCTGAAGTAGCGCGTAAGGCCCGCCAACGCCGATATCCGCCTGGCCGCTGACCACCGCCTGAGCCGCGATATCCTCGCTCTTCAGAAAGGTGATCTGGACATCAACGCCCTTTTCCTTGGCGCGCTCCAAAGCGGCCAGGAGGTGGAGCGATTCCACGGTGGCGATGTCACCGAAGGCGACACGCATGGGATCAGCCCATGCCAGGCCTGGAACAGCGACGGCAAAGCAGATGGCGGCGGCAGAGACCGACGCCCGGATTTTCCTGGCTAATGTATTCATCATTTCCTCCCGTTATTGGGCCCTCCCCAGAACCCAATTGCAAACCAATCATCTATTAATGCCTTTGAGTGTCAACCAATTTCTTTGCGCTTTGTTAGCTCCCACACACGAAACACGCACTTCGAACCCTGCTTCCATCATTAAAATTATGTATAAACAGATACTTAAGCTTGCAATAACGCGTCCACAAGAGATTATTTGGCGTGTTGACAAGGATGGATTTGCTGATTAATGAAGAAACCAATTCATTATTGGTTGGACTTATGGATCAGAACTTGGAGATAGATGTGCTGGCGAAGCTGAAGGGGTTTCTTGCCAGCGCGGAATTGCCGGACGACGGGCGTCTGCCGCCCGAACGGGAGCTGGCGCAGTCGCTCGACGTCGGCCGTGCCGTCCTACGCAAGGCGCTCGCGACATTGCAGGCGGAGGGCACCGTATGGCGGCATGTTGGCAAGGGAACCTTTCTCGGCGACCGACCAATCGACACCTTTGCGGACATCAATGCCATGGTCCAGCACACCAACCCGCTGGAAGTCATGGGCGCACGCATTGCGTTCGAGCCGGAGGTTACCCGATGCGCCGCGCTCAACGCCACGGGAAGCCAGATCACCGAGATTCGCAACTGCATGATCAAGGCGCAGCAGGCGCCGACATGGCGGCAGTACGAGCAATGGGACAACCGGCTGCACCGCACGATCGGGGAGGCCGCGCAGAATTCGCTGCTGCTCGGACTGCTGGACACACTGAATGCCGTGCGCCGCGCGGTCACCTGGGGACGGTTACGGCAGACGCCTGTTCGCCCGCCGGCGGACCATCACAGCTTCGTGGAGCATGAACAAATCGTCGAGGCGATTGCAGATCGCGACGGCGCAGCTGCGGCCGATGCCATGCGGCGTCATCTTCGCAGCGTCGAGAGCCATATGCGCGACGTGCGCTAGGCTGTGAACTCATAAATATCCGGCGGCGGAGGGCCGTCACCATCGGGAGGAATACATGCAAAAGATCAAGGTCGCCAATCCGGTCGTCGAACTCGATGGCGATGAAATGACCCGCATCATCTGGCAG
>NZ_JAJAWH010000110.1 GCF_020531965.1 Pseudorhizobium xiangyangii
GCTTTTAGATCGACGTCCTCGTTCACTCCGAAGTCCAGGGATCGCCGGAGCATATCAAAGGCGGTGTCAAAGGTAGCGGCCGCTTCATCCGGTTCACCGGCCAGGATGTGCTTCGCCGTGCTTTCCATCAGCGAGTGTCCCTCGGTAATCAGCGACCCGCGCTGGTAGAGGGCCAGCGCCAAGGTCAGCCGCGTGGCAAAGCGTTCGTAGCTTTCCGTCAGCAAGCGGTTGCCGGCAAGCACGCCCAGCAACGTCCCTGCTTCCAGCCGCAGCCGGCGCAGCGTGTTGAACTCCGCCTGTTGGCTTGCCTGCTGTTCAGCCTGCAGATGAACGGAAAGCACCTTATGGACCTCCGCCCGGCGCTGGTCCGGCGCATTGGCAAGCTCGCGTGCGAAGTGCGTGAGCAGGAGATGCATGCCTTCGACAAGATTTTCCGCCTCGCCCGCTGTCGGCTTGGCGATATAGGCGCCCCGGTTGACCGGCAGGTGGACAATACCGGCCTGTTCCATGATGACCAGCACCTTGCGGACCACGGTGCGGCTGATGCCGTAGAGTTCACACAGCACTGCCTCCTCCAGCTTGACGCCGGGCTTGAGCTTGCGGTTGATCACGGCATTCCAGAGATCGTTGTAGATTTGCGCCTCGACGCCAACGAGGGGGACGTTAAGGGAAAGCATTCTATCATTGTAGGCCGCAAGGGCCGGAGAGAGATAGCGCCAGGCCATAGGGTTCCTTTGGCTGTGGTTGAATCCATTCATTCAATCGATG
>NZ_JAJAWH010000111.1 GCF_020531965.1 Pseudorhizobium xiangyangii
CATCTCTTCGGCACGCAGTTCTGCGTAATTTCCCGCTGTTGTGATATCGACGTCTCTTAGTGTCGGTCCGGAAAGAAGTTGCGTAATCTGAGTCGGTTATGATTCCCTAGCTTTGAGATGATTCTTTTCGGGCAAGGCAGCGATGTGGACGACAGCGAACCGTGGAAAATACAAGCGCGATGGATTGCGCTATCCGAGTGATCTGACGGATGCGGAATGGGCTCTGGTGGAGCCGTTGATCTCCCCAGCCAAGCGTGGCGGGCGCCGACGTGAGGTCAATATTCGCGAGGTTGTCAACGGCCTGCTGTACGTGCTGAGCACGGGCTGCCAGTGGCGCGCCGTTCCGAAAGATCTGCCGGCCAAGAGCACGTTGTTCGACTATTTCGACCTTTGGAACTGGGACGGCACACTCGGCCGTCTTCACGATGAACTCTATGTGAAATGCCGCGAGGCGATGGATCGTGAGGCCAGTCCCACCGCCTGCATCATCGATAGCTCTTAGCGTGGCACGAGCATTGGTCCCAAGTACATGCACTCCGAGACTGCCGTTGCCAGATGTACTGACGTTGGTATTCGTGAGATCGGCTGTCAACTCCGGTGTATCTGTGAAGTTAATCAGTTCATTGGGGAGAATAGCGGTATCGGTGCAGTTTTGAGAAGTTGTCCATGACGACGAGCATGCAGTGAGAGGGCGACGTCCCTATCGGTAGCGTAACCGTTCCTT
>NZ_JAJAWH010000112.1 GCF_020531965.1 Pseudorhizobium xiangyangii
CACGCGCATGGTCATCGAGCCAGAATGCCAATGCTCCAGAACACGACCGGTTACCAGCCAGAAATCAAATTCCTCATCGGGTGATTCTGCCGGCGGCTCATAGGGGACCGCCAGGATCACCGCCCTGCCGTCCTTGCGGCCGTAGAACTTCACACCCTCCCCGGGCTTCACGTAGGGATCATATCCTTCGCGATAACGCCATCTGGTTTCCTCGCCGTCGACAACCGGCCAGCGCAGGCCACGGACCTCATGATAAAGGTCGAATGGCCCGAGGTCGTGCCCATGACCGCGGCCGAATTCCGCATACTCTTCGAAGAGACCTTTCTGGATGTAGAAGCCAAAGGCTTCAGCCTCCCGATTGGCATAGTCCTTGCTGGCCTGGTCAAGGGGGAAGCGGTCCACCTTGCCGTTCTGGAACAGAACCTCGAACAGTGTCTTGCCGCGATACTCAGGGCTCTTGTCAAGAATATCGGCAGGCCAGACCTCGTCAGTCGTGAAGCGCTTCGAGAACTCAACAAGTTGCCATAGGTCTGATCGCCCTTCACCGGGGGCATCCACTAATTGATGCCAGAAATGGGTCCGGCGTTCGGCGTTGCCATAAGCACCTTCCTTTTCCACCCACATGGCGGCCGGCAGGATGAGGTCGGCCGACATTGCTGTGATCGTCGGATAGGCATCAGAGACGACGATGAAGTTTTCCGGGTTGCGATAGCCCTGATAG
>NZ_JAJAWH010000113.1 GCF_020531965.1 Pseudorhizobium xiangyangii
GAGGTCTACAACGCACCGGCTGCCGGCGTTGCGCTCGGCATGTACAACCTCGACGAATCGATCACCGATTTCGCCCGCGCTTCGCTGAACTACGGACTGCAGCGCAAGGTGCCGGTCTACCTGTCGACCAAGAACACCATCCTCAAGATCTACGACGGCCGGTTCAAGGATATCTTCCAGGCCATCTATGACGCGGAGTTCGCCGATCGCTTCAAGGAAGCGAAGATCTGGTACGAGCACCGCCTGATCGACGACATGGTCGCGTCGGCGTTGAAATGGTCCGGCGGCTACGTCTGGGCGTGCAAGAACTACGACGGCGACGTCCAGTCCGACATTGTGGCCCAGGGCTTCGGCTCGCTCGGCCTGATGACCTCGGTCCTGATGACGCCGGATGGCCAGACTGTCGAGGCGGAAGCCGCCCACGGCACCGTGACGCGCCATTACCGCCAGCACCAGAAGGGCCAGGAGACCTCGACGAACTCGATCGCATCGATCTTCGCCTGGACCCGTGGCCTCGCGCATCGCGCCAAGCTGGACGACAATGCCGAGCTGGCCAAGTTCGCCGACACGCTTGAAAAGGTCTGCGTCGAAACCGTCGAATCGGGCTTCATGACCAAGGACCTCGCGCTCCTCATCGGTCCCGATCAGCCATGGCTCTCCACCACGGCCTTCCTCGACAAGATCGACGAGAACCT
>NZ_JAJAWH010000114.1 GCF_020531965.1 Pseudorhizobium xiangyangii
GCGCAGGCATAGAGCGTCGCGCTCGAAGCCTCGCCGCCGGTGCTTGAGGCGGCAATGTCAAGGTCGCGCCTTAAGGTCGCGGCCAGCAGGCCGGGGCTGGTCGAGCTGGTCAGGCCGAAGATCGACCCGGTCGTCTCGGCATCGGCCAGCGACGGCGGGATGAGCGCCGGTCCGGTGGCAAGATCGCCGATGCCATCCTCGGCGAAGGCCTGCGGCTGTACACCTTCATGGCGGATGGTGAGGAGCCGCCAGCGCCGGTTCAGCGCCTCGCTCGGATGGTCGGAAAGCGTCATGCCATGGCCGGCAACCAGTAGCGGCGCATTGGCGATGCCATGGGCGATCGAGGCATCTACCCGGGCCGCTTCCAGTTTGTGACGGGTAAAGGCATTGCCTGTTGCTTCTTCCTTGAAACGGCCGGGATAGTCGAAAAGCTCGTAATCGCCCTTGGCGCCGTTGAGGATCGAGGGCTTGTATTTGTGCTCCATATGGGCGGCCGGCGCTTTGAAAGTGTAATCGCGCTGGACGAAGGTGGTTGCGCGCAGCTTCTCGCGGAACAATAGCGACGAGCAGTAGACGCCCTTGACGGCACCCGACGCCATGGCGTTGTAGGCGAGCGTTTCCTGGCCTCGGCAGGCGGGCAGGATCTCGGGCCGGTCGCACAGGATGATGGTGTGGCGGCCCTTGTCGTC
>NZ_JAJAWH010000115.1 GCF_020531965.1 Pseudorhizobium xiangyangii
GTAGTCGCCGAGCAGCGAGAATGCTCCGCCTGAGGTGCCGCCAACATCGACAATCCGGATACCGTCGGCGATGGTGAGAGCGCCTGTGCCACCAAGATTGATCACCCGAACATCGGTGCTGCCCGACGTATTGCCCGTGACGACGAGCAGGTCGGCTGGCGAACTGTCGGCGCCCAGCACAGCCTCGGTCTCAAGTAGCCCACCATTGCCGGTATAGTCGCCGACCACGGTCAGCGTGCCGATCGAGGTGCCGGGCGCGATGGTGCCGGCATTGACGGTGTTGCCGACAAAGCCATTGCCCTCAAGCCGTCCCCCGGCCAGGACCGACGCGATGCCGCCGGAGACATCGCCATTGATCTGCAGGATGCCACCATCCCGTGCCTGCATGACCCCGGTGAAATCACCATGGTCCGCATTTAAGATCGTCCGGCCCGCAATCGCATCGACCAGACCCGAACCAACAACACCGGTTCCCGAGCCTGCCGCATTGTCAGCGCCACCATTGAGCGTAGCATCAAAGACATAAGCATCGGACGTATGGTTGAAGAGGATCATGCCATCACCCGTGCCAAAGCTGATACTGCCAGTGGTGATGGTTCCGGGTGCCACAGGCGCGGTGTCGGCAAGCGAACCGATCGCCAGTGTGCCGCTGCTGCCTGC
>NZ_JAJAWH010000116.1 GCF_020531965.1 Pseudorhizobium xiangyangii
TTGCTTTACCGCGTGAACTGACGGCCCACCAGAACATCGCGCTCACACAGGAGTTTGTCTCGCGATATATTGTGGCGCTCGGACTTGTCGCCGATTGGGTCTATCGCGATGAGGAGGGCAATCCGCACGTTCAATTGCTTCATACTCTTCGACTCGCGGGAGAGCATGGTTTCGGACGGAAGTCCCGCCTGGTTCTCGGTGAGAACGGTGAGCCACTTCGTGTCGGCAAGAAGCTAATTTATCGAGATATCATTGGCGACAGGAATGACTTCAGGAAGCTGCGACTAGCATGGGGAAGTCTGGTTAACCGGCATTTAGAGTTGGCCGGACAATCGGTTCGTATAGATATGCGGTCTCTCAAAGATCAGGGAGTTGATAGAAGGCCCGAGGTACGGTTGGGTTCGGCGAGTATTGCGATTGCGCGCAGACGCGCTCGCGGTAGCCAGTAGGTCAGAACAGCGTGGCTATTCCTCATTTTCGTGCGCAGATAATCACCGCTGGTCGTAGCGCAGTCGATGCTGCTGCTTATCGCCATCGGACGCGCATGGTCGATGAGGCTGTCGGCTCTTCAACCAAACGGTACGACCGGGATAACGACCTTGTTTTCTCGGAGGTGGCAATACCAGAAAATGCGCCGAAGTGGATCAAGGACATGGTTCA
>NZ_JAJAWH010000117.1 GCF_020531965.1 Pseudorhizobium xiangyangii
TCCACCGACACCCGAGCCGGGCATGACGACGTTCAGGGCAATGGCCACCAGCGCCTTGAAGGCTGGCGAGAGTTGAACCTGCTTGTCGTAGAAATACTCGTCGGCCAGGTTTTGGGCGAGCAGTTCGAGCCCGGCAATGGCGAGCAGTTCTTGCGGGTAGAGATCGTTGAGATCGCCGCTGGCTATGCCGGCATAGTCGTAGACGCTGAGCTCGGCCTTGCCGCCGACATTGAACGACAGGCTGCCACCGGTGAGGAAGGTTGAGAGGATCGCCGCCTCCCGAAAACTGTTCTCGGTGACCGTGGTCATGGTGACGAGACCGAGCTTCTGCTCGAAATACTCGCTGAGCTGGCTGCTGATGGCGGCCTGGACGGAGAAATCGCCGCCGGTATCGATCGACAGGTCACCGCCGGCGGCAAGTTGGGCGCCGATCAGCGTCGTGTCGTTGCCGGACACCAGCGTCAGGTCGAGTGCGGCAAGCGCCTGGGTGCCGGTCGCATACTTGTCGACGGTGTTGCTGATTTTGGTCGAGCCGATCAGACCGCCGAGATAGCTCTTCCTGGTCTTCGTGTAGGAGGCGAAGATATCGGTATAGGCGCCGGCATAGATATCGCCTTCGATGGCGGTCAGATCG
>NZ_JAJAWH010000013.1 GCF_020531965.1 Pseudorhizobium xiangyangii
ATCCCCCACACCCTTCTTATAAGGGCCGAAAAACTCGCTCCTTTGTAATCCTCGGATCGTACCGACCAAGGCCCCTCCGCTTGTATTGCGGCGGCATCGCATGCCATAGGAAAGCCGCCTGAATTATACGAGAAGGTGAACCATGCGCGTCCTGTCCGAAGCCTTTATTCCGGAACTTCCCAATTACTATCGCGGCAAGGTGCGCGAGAACTACGACCTTCCCGACGGCCGCCGCATCATTATAGCAACCGACAGGCTCAGCGCCTTCGACCGCATCCTTACATGCATCCCCGACAAGGGCCATGTCCTGACCCAGACGGCGCGCTACTGGTTTGAAGCCACCAATGACATCTGCCCGAACCATGTCCTGGCCTACCCCGACCCCAACGTCGTCATCGGCACGCGCCTCGATATTCTCCCGGTGGAGATCGTGGTCCGCGGCTATCTCGCCGGCACGACCGGGACATCCTTGCTGACACTCTATAAGCAGGGCGGGCGCAAGATGTACGGTCTAGACCTGCCCGATGGGCTCAGGGACAACGAGGCGCTTCCGCAGCCGGTCATCACGCCGACCAGCAAGGCGTTCCATGGGGGACATGACGAGCCCCTGACCCGGACCCAGATCATCGAGGAAGGACTGCTGACCGAGGCCCAATGGGATACAGTCTCGCGCTATGCACTGTCTCTATTCCAGCGCGGGCAGGAGATGGCAGCGAAACAGGGCCTGATCCTCGTGGATACAAAGTACGAGTTCGGAACCGACAAGGATGGCAACATTGTCCTTGCAGATGAGATCCACACGCCCGACAGCAGCCGCTACTGGATAACAGATAGCTATCAACAGGCCTTTGAAGGCGGAGACCGGCCGGCCAGCTTCGACAAGGACTTCGTGCGGGCCTGGGTGGCTGAGCGGTGCGACCCATACAAGGATGATATTCCGGAGATCCCGGACTCCCTGGTCGAGGCTACAGCGCAGGTCTACCGGACAGCATTCGAAAAGATCACCGGACGCTCCTTCCAGCCGGACACCAACGGCCCGACGGTTCTCGACCGTGTCAGAAAAAATCTGCAGCCCTACTTCTGAGAGAGGGCAACTGGGCGCCGACAATCAACGAACGGACCAAAGTGAGGGGCGATTGCGCAGACCGAGACGCAAGGCAGAAGAAACCCGGCAGGATATTCTCGCCACGGCGGAAGAACTGTTCCGACAGCGCGGCATCGCCAAAACCTCGATAGCGGATATCGCTCTCGAACTCGGAATGTCGCCCGCAAACGTCTTCAAGCATTTTCACACGAAGACCGTGTTGGTGGATGCAATCTGCGAGCGGCACATCAACCGCATGATCGAGAGTTTCGCGACACACGATCACGCTGCACCGGCGCCGGAGCGTCTGCCTCTGGTCGTCTGCAAACTCATGGAAGCCCATCTCCAGCACATCCGCGAGAACCCCTTCTTCCTTGAGATGATGTTTGTGAGGTCCGACACGCAATCGCACAGCGGTCAGCGTTACGGAGCGCTGATCGAGGAGCTTTTCGGCGAACTCATTCGCCAAGGCACTGAAAGTGGTGTCTATCACTGCACCGATCTCGCAGCGACCAGTCGCTACGTCACCGCGGCGTTTGTCAGCGTGCTGCATCCGGTCTTCCTTGCCGACGCGAAGAAGGACGAACTGCAGGATCGCTGCGGCGGTCTTGCCGAACTTGTGAATGCTGCACTGCAAAGTCCGCTTGCAAAGTGACGGTATCTAATTTACGTCACTTCATCTCGGGTCTCTTTGATTCCCACACTCCGTGCGTTCCAGCCTCGATATCAACTCAAGTTTACGCCCATTTGTCGTGGCCCATCCTCGCACCGCCTCAACGCCCACCCTCTTCTTCCCGGATAGTCTCAATGCTCGCACGCAAGCTTTTCCTCCCCCTTTTCCTTTCGCTGGCGCTAGCCGCCTGCAGCGATTCCGGCCAGGGTGGCAACACAGATGCCGGCAACAAGGCCCAAGAGCGGCCGCCGACGCCGGTCAGTGTTGTCGCGATGAAGGCGGGCGACTACCCGATCACGAGGGTGCTTCCCGGACGCGCCACCGCCTTCCAGAATGCGGGCATCAGGCCGCGGGTAACCGGCGCTGTCCGCGAGATCGCTTTCAAGGAAGGCAGCGAAGTGCAGGCGGGCGATCTGCTGTTCCAGATCGAGGACGACACCTACATGGCTGTTGTTGCGCAGGCGCGGGCATCGGTTGCCAAGGCGGAAGCCAGCGTCCCGAGTGCCCAGGCAAACCTTGCGCGTTACGAGCGATTGGTGAACAGCGGCGCGACCCAGATGGAGTATGAAACTGCCCGGGTGACCCTGCTTCAAGCCGAAGCGGACGTCGCGCAGGCGAAGGCTGCGCTTCAGGCGGCGGAAATCGACCTTGGCCTCACCAAGATCCGCGCCCCGTTCGACGGTATCACCAACATTTCGAATGTCAGTATCGGCAACATCGTGACGGCCAATCAGGCTGAGGCTCTGACCACCCTTCGGAAAATCGATCCGATCTATATCAACCTGACGGAATCCAGCACCAACCTCCTTGAAGTGCGTAATGCACTGGCCTCAGGGCGCCTGACAAGCGACCCTCATGAGGCTGAAATTTCGCTCAGGCTGGAGGACGGAACCGTCTATCCGCAGGCCGGCAAGCTCGACATGTCCGAAATGGCGGTCAGCGAGACAACCGGCACCTATCAAATCCGCGCACTTTTCGAGAACCCGAGCAACGTCATCCTGCCGGGAATGTATGTGCGTGCGACCGTCATTCTCGGTATGGAGAAGGGCTATCTCATCCCGCAGCGAGCAGCGACCCGTAACGCTCGCGGCGAACTCGCTGCAAAGTTCGTCACCGGCGAAGGCAAGGTGGAGACCAGGATATTCCCGGTCAGCCAGGTATCCGGAAACAATTGGCTGGTGGCGGAAGGCGTAAGCGAAGGCGATCGCCTGATCGTAGACGGCTTCCAGTGGATCGCCGACGGCGCCGCCGTCGCTCCGGTAGATGCGACGGTTGATGAAAATGGTCTCGTCGTCGAGACCCCGAATAATGCCGCCGAGCCGGCTGCAAAACCGTAGACCGTCGCGGCAGAGGATTTTACATGGCCAAGTACTTCATCCGGCGACCGGTGTTCGCCTGGGTCATCGCAATTGTCATCATGTTGGGCGGGGCGCTGGCGATTTCGACGCTGTCGATCTCGCAATACCCTGACATTGCGCCCACGACAGTGCGCATCTCCGCTTCCTACACGGGCGCAAGCGCTGAAACGGTCGAAAAATCGGTGACGACGATCATCGAGGACGGCATGACCGGCCTTGACGACCTCACCTACATGACTTCTTCGTCCAGCACCGGCAGCTCATCCATCACGCTGACGTTCGGCACGACCGTCGATCCGGAAATCGCACAGGTCCAGGTGCAGAACAAGCTGCAACTGGTCCAGTCGCAGCTTCCCGACGTCGTCCAGCAGAGCGGCATTTCCGTAACCCGGTCCACCTCAAGCATCCTGATGGTCGGAGCTCTTGTTTCGACGGATGGAACGCGCAGCTCGGTCGACCTCGGCGACGTTTTCACGACCAGCATCGAAGACCAGATCAAACGCCTCGAAGGCGTCGGAAGCATTGATATCTTCGGCTCGGGCTATGCGATGCGGATCTGGATGGACCCGCTGAAGCTGCAGAAATATCAGCTGACACCGTCCGACGTCACCACCGCCATCCAGGCGCAGAACACCCAGGTCTCGGTAGGGTCACTCGGCGGACAGCCGACTGCAGAAGGTCAGCAGCTAGCAGTCACCATGACCGCGCAAAGCCAGTTGACCACGGTCGATGACTTTGAAGCGATCATTCTGAAGGTGGAGCAGGACGGCGCAACCGTCAGGCTGAGCGACGTCGCGCGCGTTGAGATCGGACAGGAAAGTTATGGCGGCTCCTCCCGCCAGAACAATCTTCCCTCCACCGGCTTCGCCGTCAATCTCGCGACCGGCGCCAACGCACTCGACACGGCAGATCGTGTCAAGGCGGCCCTTGCCCAGATCGCCCCGACGCTACCGGAAGGCGTCGAAATCACTTATCCCTATGACACCACGCCGTTCGTGCAGCTCTCGATCGAGAAGGTTGTGCATACGCTGATCGAGGCCATTGTTCTGGTCTTCGTGGTTCTCTTGATCTTCCTCCAGAACCTGCGCGCCACGATCATTCCGATGATTGCCGTTCCTGTCGTCCTGCTTGGCACGTTCGGTATTCTTGCGATTACGGGCTACTCCATCAACACGCTCACCATGTTCGCCATGGTGTTGGCAATCGGTCTGTTGGTGGATGACGCGATCGTCGTCGTCGAGAACGTCGAACGCATCATGGACGAGGAAGGTTTGTCGCCGCTGGAAGCAACCGAGAAGTCCATGGACGAGATCACCGGTGCCATTATCGGCATCGCCCTGGTTCTTACCGCGGTCTTCATTCCAATGGCATTTTTTGGAGGCTCTACCGGCATCATTTACCGGCAGTTCTCCGTGACGATCGTGTCTGCCATGCTGCTGTCGGCAGTCGTGGCGGTCGTGCTGACGCCTGCGCTCTGCGCGACCATGCTGAAACCTATTGATCACCACAAAAAGCGTCGTGGCATCGGAGCCTGGTTTAACCGCGGCTTTGACCGTTCCACCAAGGGCTACGTCAGCTCGATCAGTCACCTTCTCAAGCGCCCGCTGCGAGTCGTGATCATGTTTGCTGTCGTGATCGCCGGTTGTGCATGGCTGTTCACGAGACTGCCGAGCTCCTTCCTGCCGCAGGAAGACCAGGGCGTTCTGCTGACCCTCGTCCAGACACCGCCCGGATCCACAACAGCGCGCACCGATGCGGTCGTAAAACAGGTCGAGGCGTATTACCTGGAGCAGGAAAAAGAGAACGTCGATGATGTATTCGGCGTTCTTGGCTTCAGCTTCGGCGGCTCGGGCCAGAATTACGCCTTGGTCTTCACCAAGCTGGCGGACTTCGACAAACGTACCGGTCCGGGACAATCTGCGGCAGAAATCGTGCAGAGAGCAAGTGGCTACTTCTTCACCCTGCGGGATGCTCAGGTCTTCGCCCTGCTTCCCCCTGCAATCCAGGGACTGGGCACGTCAAGCGGTTTCTCCATGTACCTCGTCGACAGCGGCGGTAACGGTAACGATGCGCTTACAATAGCTTCCCAGCAGTTGATGCAGACAGCGGCAACAAATCCCAACATCAGTTCGTTACGCAGCAACAGCCAGCGCTCGGAAACCCAGCTCAAGATTCTCCTCGACCAGGAGAAACTGGGAGCCATGGGCGTTGACCTCTCGGGCGTCAACTCGATGCTCGCGACCATCTTTGCCGGCAGGGATGTCAACGACTTCACCCTGAACAATGAACTGAAGCCGGTCTACGTTCAGGCAGACGCCTCCTACCGCATGCAACCGGACGACCTGAAGTACTGGTATGCCCGTAACAGTGCGGGCGAGATGGTGCCCTTCTCCGCCTTCAGTACCGTGCAGTGGGAGGGCGGTACACCACAGCTGGCCCGATTCAACGGTACAAGCGCCATCTCGCTGGACGGCGCCTCAGGACCAGGCATAAGCACCGGGCAGGCCATGGATGAAATGGAACGTCTGACGGCCGAGCTTCCCGGCGGCTATAGCGTGGCCTGGCAAGGCATCTCTTACCAGGAGAAACTGTCCGGCTCGCAGGCTCCAATGCTCTATGCGCTGTCCGTGCTGATCGTCTTTCTATGCCTCGCCGCCCTTTACGAGAGCTGGTCGATCCCGTTCTCGGTTGTCCTGGCGGTTCCGGTCGGCATTCTCGGAGCGCTCGCGGCGGCCTACCTGTTTGGGCAGTCCAACGACGTCTATTTCAAGGTTGGCCTGCTCACGACCATCGGGCTAGCTGCCAAGAATGCGATTCTGATCGTGGAGTTTGCCAAGGACCGACAAGAGCAGGGAATGGGCATTATCGAGGCAACGCTGGAGGCCGCACGCCTGCGTCTGCGCCCGATCATCATGACCTCGCTTGCGTTCATTCTGGGTGTCGTACCGCTCGCAATTGCCACCGGCGCGGGCTCTGCAGCCCAGAATGCGATCGGTATTGGCGTGCTCGGCGGTATGCTTTCTGCAACACTCCTCGGAATTTTCTTCGTTCCGTCCTTCTTTGTTGTGGTTAGACGGTTATCAAATCGAGAAAAAAAGACGACATAAGACAACAATGATATTCGCTGAATGGCGGATTGCGTTTCGCGGCCGGGTTGCTTTGGGATTCTCGGCCGCGCAAGTGGCTCCAACGGCGCCAGTGTTTTGGTTTTGATAGGGCATTTGGGACAAAAAGATGAAATCTGTTCACGTAACGGCTCCACTCGCCTTGCTCCTCCTGTCTGGCTGCGTTGTCGGACCGGACCATAAAGCACCGGAAATCGCCCTTCCCGCCAAGTTTGCGGAAGGACCGACGAGCAGTAACGGCGACGTATCGACCAACGCCTGGTGGACAGCGTTTAACGACCGTATGCTCAACAGCTATGTTCAGCAGGGCCTTTCCCAAAACCTGGATGTGCTACAGGCACTGGAGCGAATCAATCAGGCGCAAGCCAGCGTTGTGATCGCCGGCGCACCGGGACTGCCCGCGGTAACAGTCGCTGCTGATGCCTCGCGTGCCGGCGCCAGAGGTTTCCGTACCACCCCTAACATATCGCCAACCACAAGCGCCCGCGGTGTCGTTGATGCATCGTGGTTCCTTGATCTGTTCGGTCGCTACAAGCGCTCCAGCGAAAGTGCACTTGCCCAGTTGGATGCCGCCTATGCGGGTGTTGACGTTGCACGTCTGACGCTGCTCTCACAGGTCGCGGGAGCCTATATCGACGTTCGTTTCTTCCAGGAGCGGATCGCCTTGGCGAACCAGAACCTTGCATCGCGCAGGGAAACCCTGGACCTGACCCGCCTGCAGCTTGAAGCCGGCGCCGCCTCAAGGCTTGACGTCGTCCAGGCGGAAGGCCTCGTGAATTCAACAATTGCAGAGCTTCCCGGGCTGGAGACTTCGTTCCGTGGGGCCTCGCATCGCGTTGCAACGCTGCTTGGGCTACCAGCCTCGACGCTGATCCCGGAATTGCAGAAGGGCGCCCGCCAGCCGGTAGCGCGCTTCAACGCCAAGGCCGGTGTTCCTGCCGATCTCGTGCGTAATCGCCCGGACATCCGTGCCGCGGAACGCCAGCTTGCCGCCGCCGTCGCGGACATCGGCGTAGCCCAGTCGCAGCTCTATCCCAGTATCAGCCTTGGCGGCTCCATTACGCCGACTTACGCCCGCACAGGCAGTGCCGACACGCGTCTTCTTTCCTGGTCCTTCGGGCCGGCACTCAACCTTCCTATCTTCGACGGTGGCCAGTTGAAGGCCAACGTGACCGCTTCTGAATCCCTGGCGCGCGAAGCTTACCTTATCTGGAAGCAAACCGTTCTTAACGGGGTCGAAGAGGTCGAAAATGCTCTTGCGGCGATCGCGCGTGATGCCCGGACTGTTGCCGCGCTGCGCGACACCGTGGCCTCCTACGACGAAGCGCTCGAGTTGGCGACCGCCAGCTATCGCGACGGCGCATCCTCGCTACTCGACGTCCTGGACGCACAGCGGGAAGTCTCGACCGCTCAGGCAAGTCTCGCAGCGGCCGTACAGCAGATGGCGCAAGACTTCGTATCCCTGAACGTTGCAGTGGGCGGGGGTTACGCTTACGGCAGCCCCAATACCCAGGTTGCATCCGCTGCCGCTGGTCCGGCAAAGTAAGCGGAAGCAGTTCCACTTCACTAAAAAACCTCCGGTGCGACGCATCGGAGGTTTTTTATTCCCGCAAAACTTTACGGATCAGTCCTTGGCGCGTTCGACGTAGGAGTTGTCTTCCGTTGCGATAACGACGCGTGTACCGGCATTGATATGCGGGGGAACCAGGGTGCGCAGGCCGTTCGACAGGATGGCCGGCTTGTAGGACGAAGAAGCCGTCTGGCCCTTCACGACCGGTTCGGTCTCCATAATTTCGAGTGTGACATGGCGCGGCAACTGCAGGGCCAGCGCAATGCCGTTGTACATGGACAGGATGCAGGTCATGCCTTCCTGCAGATAGGCTTTCTGGTCGCCCATCGTGTCAGCATCGACAACAATCTGGTCGTAGCTTTCCGGGTTCATGAAGTGGAAGCCTTCGCCATCTTCATAGAGATACTGGAAGTTCACGTCTTCCACGAAAGCGCGTTCGACCTGCTCGGTAGTGCGCCAGCGTTCCGATACCTTCACACCGTCGACGATGCGGCGCATATCCACCTGCGTGACCGGCGTTCCTTTGCCAGGATGGAAGTTCTGTGCCGTGAGCACCACATAAAGCTTGCCCTCGACTTCGAGGACGTTGCCCTTGCGGACGGAGGAAGCGATGACCTTGACCATGAATATCCCTTGTACATGCCGGCTTGTAACCGCCGGAGATGCGTCGTAGAGGAGCGGAAGCCAATCCGCAGGGCGGATAACCTCTTTCCTGGCGCACCTAGCCTAAAAACAGGCAAATAGGAAGCCTTGCCGGACAGCGCACGCCAGAAAAGCTGACGATCAGGATCATCGAATGCACCGAGCGGGCTCAACATCCAACCGATCGCCGTGGTGGGAACCGCAAGTTCATGCGGACCGCCGCCCGTTTCTGCTCGGCCGCAATCGCGTTCTATCCAGGCTTCGCCGACATTTCGAAGATGGCGGGTTCCTGGAAGTCGATCCTGCGGCACTGCAGGTTTCCCCCGGCAACGAAATGCATCTGCACGCCTTTGCAACGGAAGCGCTGACCACCGACGGACAGCCGACATCTCTTTTTCTGCATACCTCGCCGGAATTTGCCTGCAAGAAGCTCCTCGCCGCCGGCGAAACACAGATATTCTCCTTCGCACACGTCTACCGTAATCGAGAAAGGGGCCCGCTGCACCATCCGGAATTCACCATGCTGGAGTGGTACCGCGTAGGAGTTCCCTACGAAGTCCTGATGACGGACTGCGCAGAAATCCTTGCACTGGCGGCCGAGGCGGCAGGCACGCGCCAATTTACCTACCGCGGCATTTCGATCGATCCCTTCGCCGAGACGGAACGCGTGACATTGGCCGACGCCTTCGACCGGTTCGCTAATATTGATCTGCTCTCTTCCGTCGCCCATGACGGCGAGACGGATCGCGAGGCACTGGCTGTAGAACTCAAAAGAACAGGCATCCGGTTTGCGCAGGACGATACCTGGGCTGATCTATTCAGCCGCGTTTTGGTGGAAAAGGTCGAACCGCAGCTTGGGAAGGATCGTGCCACGATCCTGTGTGAATATCCGGTCTCCGAAGCGGCACTGGCTCGCCCTTCATCGCGGGATGCGCGCGTGGCGGACAGGTTTGAGCTCTACGCCTGCGGCGTCGAACTGGCCAATGCGTTCGCAGAACTGACCGACGCAGCCGAGCAGCGCCGACGCTTTGAACACGAGATGACGGAAAAAGCGCGCATTTATGGCAGCGCCTATCCGATTGATGAGGATTTCCTGCAAGCCCTGAACGTCATGCCGGAAGCAAGCGGAGCAGCCTTGGGCTTCGATAGGCTCGTCATGCTCGCGACAGGGGCGGCTCGCATCGATCAGGTCATGTGGGCACCAGTGGTGGAGCCGGCCACATGAGCAGGCAACCTGCCTTGAAGACCCCCGATGACCTCCTGGCGGCAGGGCTTATCAATCCGGCCGACCTTCCCCGGCTGCGTGAAGTTGCGAGACGCTACGCCGTTGCGCTTACGCCGACAGTTGCCGACCTGATCGATCCGACCAGGTCTGATGACCCGATTGCCCTGCAGTTCGTGCCCGATGGACGGGAAATGACAACTGTCTCAGTGGAGCGGAACGATCCTATCGGTGATGATGCCCACACGCCGGTAAAGGGGATCGTACACCGTTATCCGGACCGTGTCCTTCTGAAGGCTGTCCATGTCTGCCCCGTCTATTGCCGGTTCTGTTTTCGACGGGAGATGGTTGGCCCGAACGGTGATGGTGTGCTCAGCCCGGAAGAGCTCGACGACGCCTTCGCCTATATCGGTGCGCATGAGGAAATCTGGGAAGTGATCCTGACCGGCGGCGATCCGCTTGTCCTGTCACCGCGCCGGCTCACCGAAATCATGCAGCGCCTTTCGAGCATACCGCACGTCAAGATCGTCCGCTTCCACACCAGGGTTCCGGTTGTTGACCCGGACACTGTGACGGAAGATTTGATCACCGCACTGAAGGCAAGCGGCAAGACCACCTACCTTGCACTTCATGCCAACCACCCCCGAGAACTAACCGGCGCCGCGCGGGCCGCCTGCGGGCGGCTGGTTGACGCAGGGATAGCAATGGTGAGCCAGACCGTCCTGCTTCGGGGAATTAATGATGACCCGGCCGTTCTGGCAGAGCTGATGAAGGGTTTCGTCGAGCTCCGCGTAAAGCCCTACTACCTGCATCATCCGGATCTTGCCCCCGGCACAGGCCATTTTCGCCTCGACATCGCTGAAGGCCAGAAGATCGTCGCCGCCCTTCGCGGTCGGATCTCCGGGCTTTGCCAACCAGCCTACGTGCTCGACATACCGGGCGGCTATGGAAAGGCCTCTCTTGGAGAAAGCGCTGTCCGCGGCTCCGATGACGGCTGTTACAGCATCAGTGACTTTCGCGGCAGCGAACATCGCTACCCACCGGAGTAAACACGGCCGCCCATAGCGAACGCGTCTCGGTGGACGTTTTTCACCCCAGCAACCGGCTACGTTTTCAGAACGCGACGGGGAAACGCCGGTGGAAGGCGCAACCAGACCTGCACCCGCCACCCAACCACTTAAATTCGCATCTCAAAGGGCGGCCTAGGTAATCCGGTGCTTCACGCCAATGAGGATGCTCTTTATGGTACGAACTGGTGACTCACTTCACCGGCTTAACCCATAAAGGCGCTGGATCCTCGTCCTGCGCCTTGTTCATGTAATGCAGCGGCCATGGAAATGGCGGGGAAGAAACGACAATGACGAACTATGTCCTGACCGTAACCTGTAGCTCGACCCGCGGCATCGTTGCCGCCATTTCGGGTTACCTGACGGATAAGGGCTGCAACATCATCGACTCCTCGCAATTCGATGACCTCGACACCGGCAAGTTCTTCATGCGTATTTCCTTCATCTCCGAGCAGGGCGCGATGCGCGATGACCTGGTCGAAGGCTTCACTCCTGTTGCTGACAAGTTCGGCATGGAGTGGGAGATTAACGACGCAGCGAACCGGATGAAGGTCCTGCTGATGGTCTCCCGCTTCGGCCATTGCCTCAACGACCTTCTCTACCGCTGGAAGATCGGTGCACTGCCGATCGACATCGTCGGCGTCGTGTCCAATCATTTCGACTACCAGAAAGTGGTGGTCAATCATGACATCCCGTTCCATCACATCAAGGTCACCAAGGATAACAAACCCCTGGCGGAAGCTCAGCTCTTGGACCTAGTGGAGCAGACCGGTACCGAGCTCATTGTTCTCGCGCGGTACATGCAGGTTCTGTCGGACCCTCTCTGCCGCAAGATGTCGGGCCGTATCATCAACATTCACCATTCATTCCTGCCAAGCTTCAAGGGCGCCAATCCTTACAAGCAAGCCTATCAGAGAGGCGTAAAGCTCATCGGCGCTACGGCACACTACGTCACGGCCGATCTCGATGAAGGCCCGATTATCGAGCAGGACACTGTCCGCATTACACATGCGCAAAGCCCCGAAGACTATGTGTCGCTCGGCCGCGACGTGGAAAGTCAGGTGCTCGCACGCGCGATCCACGCGCATCTGCACCGCCGTGTGTTCCTCAACGGCAATCGCACGATCGTCTTCCCCCCTAGCCCCGGCAGCTATGCATCCGAACGGATGGGCTGACACAGCCTTTTTTTCCAGCTGAGCTCAACGACATATCGGGCTTCCCCGGTGGAGGCCGCGCAGTTTTCCGCCTGCAGGAAAGCACACGCTTACCCGCCGCAGACTGTTGCAATCGCCTCGGCTACACCTATCTAGCTCTCAGGGCTTCCCCAGCCCATTGTGCAATAAATTTTCACAATCCGGCCTTTGTTCTGTCATCTAACGGAAAAATATCCCCGGTATCGTGATTTTCGTTGCTGACGAATCTAATTAGAACTAGGGTCTTTTCGGCTGGAAAGTCTAGGATTTCCCGGCAAAGACGCAACCACAAAGGAGAGTGACATGTTGGATATGACGCGCGTCGCCGCCTTGTGGGTAGCGTCGAAAGTGAATGGCACAGAGCTTGCTCCTCTTATGTGCTGTCGAATGTAACGATCCGGTTCAACCGTTCCAGAAATCTCATTCGTCAGAACTGTCACCGACAGTCACAGAGGAGTCTGCCTATGCAGAAGCAAGTTATTGAATATGGCGGCGAGCCCGTCGGAATTGTCGTGCCGGATCAGGACAGGCTGAAGTTCATCGCCGTCAAGTTCCATGTGATCGATCTGGACGAGCGTCGTTTTGGCTCGACCGACGAAGTGCAGGTAGCCATCAGAGATCTGGTCCGTGAAAAGAATACCGGCACGGCTGCACATGTTTGATTTGTATTCGATTGGATGAAGCCGCCCTGCGTTTTTTTTGCAGGCGGCTTTCCTGATCAGAATGCAGTAAAGGTCAGGGTCGTCAGAGATCGCTCGATGCCTGGAATGCTAGCGATCCTTTCATTCACGAAGCGTCCGACCTCATCCCCATCCTTGATATAGATCTTGAGAAGCAGATCCCAATCGCCGCTGGTCGAGTAAAGCTCCGAGACGAGTTCGGTCTTGTAGATAGCGTCGGCCACCTCGTAGGTCTTGCCTGGCTTGCATCGAAGTTGGACGAAGATCGGTTTCATGTGTCAATTCCTGTCAATTGCCGCATCTGCAGACGGTGGCGCAGTTCCTGAACTATTGGCCGATGCCTCATCCGACTGCAACCCCGGCTGGCCCCGGTCACCCCCAAGCCCCTCCTCCACAAGCCATGCCTTAAACGTGTCGAAGGGCAGAATGCCTTCACGATCTGCCGGGTGCGCCAGGTAATAGTTGCCAGCACTGAAGTCCTTGGCCTCCACCGCCTTTACAAGTCGCCCTGACTCCAGCTCAGGCCTTATCAGGAACGCCGGCAGAAGCGCTGCCCCCATCCCCGAAGCCGCCGCCTCCACGATGGTCATGAACTGGTCAAACAGCGTTCCGTGGAGACTGCGGAAGGAAACCTCCTGGGACGAGAACCAGTTCTCCCAGCAATCCGGGCGCGTGTTCAAGTGCAGCAGCGGCGCACCCAAGAGATCGTCCGGTCGCTCCAGGGAGAACCGTTGTTTGAAGTCACGACTGCATACGGCGACGGTCTGCTCCTCCACGAGAAACGACAGCTCAGCCCCCGGCCATCGCGGCTCTCCGAAGTGAATGGCAGCATCGATTGAATCGAATCTGAAGTCGAACGGCTCAAGACGGCTCACCAGATTGACGGCAATCCCGGGATTCTGATCGAGAAACCTCCCCAGTCGCGGCGCCAGCCAACGCGCGCCAAACAATGGCAGCACGGCAAGATTGATCGTGCCGCCTTGGGGATGTGCGCGAAGATTGAGCGATGCGTTCGAAATTCGCCGAAGCGCCTCACGGATTTCACGAGCATAGCCATCACCCGCAAGCGTCAGCCGGATCGTCTGCCGCTCACGACGGAAAAGCGGAACTCCCAATTGATTTTCTAGGGCGGAAATCTGCCGACTGACTGCACTCTGGGTGAGGCCGAGCTCGTTGGCGGCGGCAGTAACACTGCCGGTTCGGGCGGCAGCCTCGAAGGCCGCCAGCAGTGAGAATGAGGGCAGAAAGCGCCTGGGCGGCAGCATGTCATTCCTCCGTTGAATGATCTGTTGAGAAACTGTCGATATTCACGCCGCAGCGCCCTCTGTAAAGTCCGATCTAACTCCCGATGGAATATCGAAAAATGCTCAATGATCCGCGCTCCCACGGACTGTGGGAAAAAACAGCCCCGCCCGCTCCGTTGACCGAGCCATTGCATGGGACGGCATCGGCAGACGTTGTAATCGTTGGAGGCGGCTATACCGGCCTGTCAGCGGCCCTGCATCTTGCCGAAGCTGGAACAAGCGTGGTGCTTCTCGAGGCACAGGAGTTCGGGTTCGGGGGCGCCGGTCGCAATGTCGGCCTCATCAATGCGGGCATGTGGGTGACGCCCGAGAACTTCCCGAAGGAACTCGGCTCCCTTTACGGCGAACGCCTTCTCGATCTGCTCGGGAACGGCCCTTACGTCGTCCGTGACCTCATCGACCGTCATGACATTCCCTGCGAACTGGAACGAAACGGGACGCTTCACTGCGCTACAGACGAAGAGGGACTAAAGGAGTTGGAGGAACGGGCACGGCAATGGCAAATGCGTGGAGCAGCCGTTGAACTACTCGATGCCGCTGAGACTGAGCGCAGGATAGGTACTCAAGCCTATAAGGGTTCCCTTCTGGATCGCCGCGCCGGAACCCTGCAGCCCCTCGCCTACGCCCGCGGTCTTGCGCATGCGGCGCTCAAGGCCGGAGCACAATTGCACACGAAAAGCGCAGTGACCGCCTACGAGGACAGGGGCAGTCGCAAAATTGTGCGCACCAACGAGGGTGAGGTGTCGGCAGACTGGGTGATCGTGGCCACAGACGCCTACAGCACCGGCCCGTGGGAAGTGCTCCGCCAGGAGCAGGTTTATCTCCCTTATTTCAACCTTGCGACCGAGCCGCTCTCCGAGAGCCAGCTGAAGACCATCCTGCCCGGTCGCGAAGGATGCTGGGACACGAAGGAGGTGCTGTCGTCGTTTCGAATGGATCAAGCTGGAAGGCTGGTGTTCGGCTCGGTGGGCGCCCTGCGTGGAACGGGTACATCGATCCACAAGGCCTGGGCGCACCGTTCGCTGAGCCGCCTGTTTCCCCAGTTGGCCAACATATCATTCGAGGCCGAGTGGTATGGCATGATCGGCATGACGGACAATGCCCTGCCCCGCCTCCACAAGTTCGCCCCGAATGTCATCAGCTTCTGCGGTTACAATGGCCGTGGTATTTCTCCCGGCACGACCTTCGGCAAGGTACTGGCCAACCATATCCTCGGCCGCATAGACGAGGCTGCGCTGCCCCTCCCCTTCACGGATCCGAAAATGCCGCCGTTGCGCCCCATGAAGGAGGCCTACTACGAATTGGGCGCCCAGATCGCCCACTTTGCCGGCGAGCGCTTCTGATTGCAGAACCGTCGGCGATCGGTACATTGACGAAATTCGACATCCGGAAGGACTGACATGACGCCCGCCAATCTCGATCTCGCCGCACCCTGCCGCTGGCGCAGGGCGTCAAGTTCGATATCGAGTAAGCGAAACCGATGGCGCTGAACCTCCTGACCGATATCGAGGGCGTGGCTGTCGGCCATGCCACCGATCTCGTGCTCGGTTCCGGCGTCACGGCAATCATCTTCGACGCGCCGGCAATCGCTTCCGGCTCGGTTCTCGGCGGCGCGCCTGGCGGGCGCGATACGGCATTGCTCGACCCCGCCATGACGGTCCAGACAGTCGATGCCTTCGTGTTGTCCGGTGGCTCCGCCTTCGGTCTCGACGCCGCCGGCGGCGTCCAGGCGGGCCTGCGCGGCATCGGGCGTGGCTTGCAGGTGGGCGAAGCCCGGGTGCCGATCGTACCGCAGGCAATCCTGATGGATCTCCTTAACGGCGGCAACAAGGATTGGGGCCTGCACTCACCCTATCGCGACATGGGCTATGACGCCTTCAATGCCGCCGACAAGGGCCCCTTTCCCCTCGGGACAGTCGGTGCCGGCACCGGCGCCACGACCGCGACCTTCAAGGGTGGCATCGGTTCGGCAAGCGCGACGACATCGGCAGGACATACCATCGCGGCATTGCTTGCCGTCAACGCCATGGGCTCGGCCACGTTGGGTGATGGGCCTCATTTCTGGTCCGCCCCGTTTGAAAAGGGCGTCGAGTTCGGTGGCCTCGGCCTGCCGCAGCCATTCACCGAAAGCCATTCGGCGTTGCGGATGAAAGGCGTCAACCTAAAGGCGACGACCATCGGTGTGATCGTCACCGATGCGCTCCTGACGAAGGCGCAAGCGCATCGCCTATCGATCATGGCACATGACGGGCTTGCCCGCGCTGTGCTGCCGGCACACCTGCCAGGCGATGGCGATACGATCTTTTCAGCGGCAACAGGTGCAAAGCCGCTTGGCGACATGGCCGCTTTTGCAGAGCTTTGTCACCTCGCGACACTGGTGACGGCCCGCGCCATAGCGCGCGGTGTTTACGAAGCGGCCTCGCTGCCCGTCCAGAACGCGCAACCCGCCTGGCGCGATCGCTTTGGATAACCCCTCATAGCGCAAGGTCTTCCAGCGCTCGCTGCAGACGCTCCCATCCGTCGTCGCCCGGCAGGCCGATGCGCAGATCCATGGGCCGCTCCTCGAACCGCCGAACGAGAACACCGTTGCGGCCAAGGGCGCTGAAAATTGCCTGCGCCTCAGAATGTTGGACGTAGCGAAAGAGCGACGTGCCCCCCGTAACGGGTACCCCCCGTTCCGCCAGCAACGCGTCGAGGCGCGCAGCACCCTTCTGCAGCCTAGCGCGCATGTCGCGTTTCCAGGCATGATCGCCAAGAGCTTCGTTCGCGATATGCAGCGCCGGCCCCGATACGGCCCATGGGCCAAGCTTCTCCTCAACCCGAGCAATGACATCAGGATGCGAGATGGCAAAGCCCAGCCTCACCCCTGCCATACCATAGAATTTCCCAAACGAGCGAAGGACAAGCAGCCCACCGGCATCTACCGCATCGGCAACGCTGCCTTCCCCGGCGACATCGTGGAACGCCTCGTCCACGACAAGAAGACCGCCCTTGCTCCGCATCTGCGCTGCCAGATCCAGGAGATCGGATTTTGGGATAGTTCTTCCGGTTGGATTGTTGGGATTGACCACAACGGCGAGGTTCGCTTCGGCAAGAACGCCAGGATCGCTGACCTCCCTTACCTCATATCCCGCCAGACGCGCTGCGCGGGCATGTTCGGCATAGGTCGGCGACAGGATCGCGGCGACGGAACGCGACCGGACCAATCGTGCAACGATCGGCAGCAGAATTTGCGTCCCCGGTCCGGCAGCGACATGGCGAAGTGAAGGTGCACCATAGGCCTCGGCTGCGAGCAACTTGAGACGTTCTGCCTCCCCGGGCTCCGGCAGCCGTGAGAAAGCGGTGGCAGGCACGGGCGAATGCAAATAGGAATGCGGATTGATGCCGGTGGAGAGATCCAGCCACGGCTCGGGTGCCTGGGGAAACAGCGCGCGGGCACGGGCGAGATTACCACCGTGCTGAATTGGTCCACTTGATCCCGACATTCCAGCCTCAGACGCCATAAGCCGCATGTACCTCCTTCTTGCCTTCCTTGCTCTGCTGACCGAGCGCGTGATCGGTTATCCGGATTGGCTTTACCGGCTGATCGGGCATCCTGTCACCTGGATCGGTGGATTGATTTCAGTTCTGGATCGCCGCTGGAACCGGGAAATCGACGATCCCGAACGCCGCAAGCATTGGGGTATTGTCAGCTTGCTGGTGCTGCTGTCGATTACGATCACCGCCTCGCTCCTGATCGAGAACATTCTGCTCGTCTTTCCCTTCGGACTGCTTCTGCTGGTCCTCGCGGCTTCGAGCCTCCCGGCGCAGAAGAGCCTCGAGAACCACGTCGAAGCAGTGGCCGCGGCCCTGGAGGCAGGCGGCATTCAATCCGGCCGCAACGCTGTATCGATGATCGTCGGCCGTGATCCGGACGAGCTGGACGAAGCGGCCGTCTGCCGTGCTGCGATCGAGAGCCTGGCAGAAAACTTCTCCGATGGCATTGTTGCTCCTGCTTTCTGGTTGGGTGTTGGCGGATTGGCCGGAGGCGCGGCATACAAGGCCGCCAATACGGCCGACAGCATGATCGGCCATCGTTCGCCCCGCCATCAAGCCTTCGGCTGGGCTGCTGCGCGCTTCGATGACCTCATCAATCTGCCCGCATCGCGCCTTAGCGGTGCGCTGTTTGTTGCCGCTGCAGCCCTGGTTCCGGGAACTTCGCCTCTCAATGCCCTTGCCGCAATCCGTCGCGATGCTCGACATCACCGTTCGCCGAATGCTGGCTGGCCGGAGGCGGCCATGGCCGGAGCACTCGGTATCGCCCTCGCTGGACCACGCAGCTATGGCGGCCAGATGATCGAGGCACGCTTCATGGGCGAAGGAGGACGGGCAAACCTGACGTCCGAGGACATTCGCCGTGCGTTGAAACTTGCCCGCGTGGCCGATGGGCTGTTGATTACCTTCTTCGGCCTCGGCGCTTTCATTATCTCGCAAGTCTGAGCAGCCCTGTAAGATCGAGATGCTGTTCCATATGCGCAGCAAGACGATCGAGGACCGCATCCACGCCGGCTTCATAGTTCAGGCCTGAGGACGTGCCGCCCAGGCGGGCAAGCCATGCCGCGCGCTGCCGGTCGTTGGAAAAGAGCCCGTGAATATAGGTTCCGATGACCTTTCCATCCGCAGAGATCGCACCATCGGCGCGATCGGCAACGGCTGCAAAAGGGCGCACACAATCTGCCCCCAGTGTCCGGCCTATATGCATTTCATAGCCGTGGAGCGGCAAGCCATCGAAGCTTCGTCCCGAGACTGCCTCCAGCCGCTTGTCGCCTGAGAGAACGGTATGGACATCGAGAAGGCCAAGCCCCTCAATGGAGCCCGGCTCCCCTTCTATGCCGTCCGGATCCGAGATCGTCCCACCGAGCATCTGGTAGCCTCCGCAGAGACCCAGAACCCGACCGCCGCGCCGGACATGCGCGACGATATCGTGATGCAACCCTGTCTCCTTGAGGTTCCTCAGGTCCGCTATTGTCGATTTCGACCCCACGAGGAGGACGAGATCGCAATCCGCGGGGATGGATTGATCGGGCCGGACGCGAACGAGCTCGACATCTGGTTCGGCTTCCAACGGATCGAGATCGTCGAAATTAGAGATGTGCGGCAGGATCGGCACTGCAATGCGGACGCGCGCATCGGGCTTTCTTTCCGTTGCCTGGTGGACGCCAAGGGCATCCTCGGCCGGCAGCCGCGAGGCGTCGCGGAAGAAAGGCAGCAGACCGATAGGCTCCCATCCGGTGAGGCTCGCAATGGATCTCATTCCTTCCGCAAACAACGCCGGATCACCACGGAACCGATTGACGATGAACCCTTGGATCATCGCTGCGTCCTCGGGCGAAATAACCAGTTTGGTGCCGGCAAGACTGGCTATGACCCCGCCCCGATCTATATCGCCGATCAGGATGACCGGGACATCGGCGGCACGCGCAAAGCCCATATTGGCGATATCATTGTGGCGCAGGTTTATTTCCGACGCACTGCCCGCACCCTCAACCAGAATCAGATCTGCCTGGCTGCGCAGGATTTCGAAGCTTTCCAGAACGCGCGGCATCAGCATCGGCTTGATGCTCTGGTACTCTGCCGCCCTGGTACTACCTTCGACACGGCCCTGCACCACAAGTTGCGCGCCGACGTCGCTTTGCGGCTTCAGGAGTACCGGGTTCATGTGGACGCTGAGAGCAGCACCGGCCGCACGCGCCTGTAATGCCTGCGCCCGACCGATCTCTCCGCCATCAACCGTAACGGCGGCATTGTTCGACATGTTCTGCGGCTTGAACGGCAGAACGTTCAATCCGCGCAAGGCAAAGGCGCGGGCAAGACCGGCCACGACCAGCGACTTGCCCACGTCAGAACCCGTCCCCTGAAACATCAGCGAGCGAGCAGTCATGCGTCAGAACTCTATGCCGGCCTGGGCCTTTACGCCGGCCTTGAAGTGATGCTTCACCAGCGCCATCTCCGTCACCAGGTCGGCCGCCTCGATCAATGCCGGCTTTGCGTTGCGTCCGGTGACGACCACGTGCAGGTCCGGCCGCCGGCTTGTCAGTTCGGCGACAACCTTCTCCACATCGAGATAGTCATAGCGTAGCGCAATGTTCAGCTCGTCGAGGATAAGCAGGCCAATCGTCTCGTCAGCCATCAGGGCGACTGCCTTTTCCCAGGCCTTTTCGGCCGCGGCAACGTCCCGTTTCAGGTCCTGCGTCTCCCAGGTGAAACCCTCGCCCATCGTGTACCAGACCACACGGTCGCCGAAGACCGCGAGTGCCGGTTGCTCACCGGTGGACCACGCTCCCTTGATGAACTGCACGACCCCGACGCGGCGATTGTTGCCGAGCATCCGAAGTGCAAGGCCAAAGGCGGCCGTCGACTTGCCCTTGCCGGGACCTGTGTGGACCATGAGAAGACCCTTTTCCAGGGTCTTCTCGGCGACTTCCGCATCCTGCACCGCTTTGCGGTTCGCCATCTTGGCACGGTGACGTTCAGCGGCGGCTTCGTCGATGTCCTTCAATGTGCTGCAAGCTCCCGGTTGGATCCCGCTACCTCGACTTCACCAGCCCGGAATTTCTCGCGAACGAGCCCGGCTATGACGCCGAGTACGGCCCAGAACACCAGGTTGGTGGCGTAGACGGCATTGACGAAACGGGCATGCAATTCCATCGGCACGGCCGTGTCATGGGTCGGCGGCAGGGGCGCACCGATAATGTGGGGTGCGATCAGCAGCAGGATTGCGACCGCCGCGAGAAGCGCGGAACGGGTATAGGCGAGAAGGGCAAGGCCAAGCGCCGTGCAGACCACCGTCGACATCCACCAGACCTGACGGGGACCCAGTTCTGCGGCCGGCATGCCAGGCAGTTCCGGCGGCAGACCGAGGCCGGGCGCAAGACTTACCGTCAGGAAGCCCGCGATGCCGAACATCAGCCCGTTGCGCCAGCCGCCAAGTCCGCCGAGCGCTTCAGCAACGGCAATCAGAAGAAGGCCGAACCCGATCGCCGAAAGAATGTTCGCCCCGCTCGTATAGAAGAGGCGCTCGAATCCGTCGGCCGGGGCCCATGCCTCATCGTCATGATGGTGGTCCGCGGCAGCCAGTGCGGCGGTCGGCGCGGCGGTCCCTGCCACTGGTGCCGCATCGTGGGCATGGCTATGCCCGGCTTCTTCGCCACCGGCATTTTCATAGGTTTCCGCCTGCAGAATCAGCGGCACGGTCGAGAAACTCTGCATCACGGTCATCAGCAAGCCGGACAACAGGCCAGCGATCACCGCCGTGAAGACGATGTTACGAAACAATAGCATTGGAAGATCTCCTCAGTGGCAGGGAAAGGCCAGCGAATGGCGCGTGTCATGTGCTGCGTTGTGCACGGCTTCCATATGCGAGAAGCCCACAAAGCCGACTATGAACAGGCCGAGGAAGGCCGACATGCTGAGGGGAATGAATTTTGATGCGGGAACGCTGGCCGTAGCGGCAGCGGTTTTCGTAACCATGGATTTGTCCTTCTGCCCTCCACCCGAGGGCTGTTCAACTAACCGTATGTCTGTGGCAGGTCTCCTGGCTCGCGGATCGAGCGCCTTCCTCCACCTTCCCGGATCTCTCCAGTGGCTTTCTTGGACGAAGGCTCTCCGCTTACAGTTGCGGGGGCAGCCGCGGGATTGACGAGTAATTTCGTCGCACCGCATTCCCTTGAAACCCTTACGGGCACCACAGGCACGGGCACTATAGACGAATTGAACGACCCGGCAATCGTCTTTCCGACGCATTGACATCAGCCGGAGACCGGGCTTACTGGAGCTTCGACGGTCCTTTTCCGGCAACGGGAGAGGTTACAAGGGAATGCGGTGCGATCTCGTCATGGAGATCAAAGCCGCGGCTGCCCCCGCAACTGTAAGCGGAGAGCCCCTGCTAACAAGCCACTGGGATAAACCCGGGAAGGCCAGCAGGAGGTGAAGACCCGTGAGCCAGGAGACCTGCCGTCATACGACATATGCTTCTCCGGGCGGGGTGCTCCGGATGCGGTTGAGATCACTGGCGGAGATCGGCACCAGCCATCCCGCACCGCGCCCCATGTTAGTCTACCTGGCAGGAGCACGGCATTGAGTGACGTTAAATCCATGAGCGACGCAGAGGTGACGATCTTCGTGTGCACGAATTGCCGCGATGGTTCCGATGCCGACCTGCGCCCGGGAATAGCGTTGATCGACGCACTCCGTCGGGCGACTGCGGACAAGCCGATTGCGGTGAAACCCGTTACCTGCCTGGCCAACTGCCAGAACAGCCCAAGCGCCGCCTTTTCCCATCGCACGGGCTGGTCCTATGTCTTTGGCCATCTGGCCCTGGAAAACGTAGATGCCATTGTCACGGGGGCCATGATGCTCGCAAAGGACGAGCGCGGCTTTCTACCACTTCGCGATCGACCCGCCTGCCTTCGCGGCAACGGCATGTCGGCGCGTATCCCACCCTTCAATCATCACGAGGATATGCCAATATGAGCGTCAGCTTTGACCGCGTCCCCTGCACTGTCATTACCGGGTTCCTTGGTGCCGGAAAGACTACGCTGATCCGCAATCTGATCGAAAAGCTGGATGGCAAGCGTGTCGCGATCATCGTCAACGAGTTCGGCGACGTCGGCATAGATGGGGACGTCCTGCAGGGCTGCGGCATCGAAAGCTGCCCGGACGAGAATATCATCGAGCTGGCCAATGGATGTATCTGCTGTACGGTCGCCGATGACTTCGTGCCGGCGATTGACCAGATCCTGGCGCGCGAGCCTCGTGTCGACCACATCCTGATCGAAACGTCGGGTCTTGCACTGCCCAAGCCGCTCGTGCAGGCGTTTCAGTGGCCCGCCGTCAAAGCCCGTGTCACTGTCGATGCTGTCGTCGCCGTCGTCGACGGTGTGGCGCTTGCCGAAGGCCGTGTGGCGAACGATCACCATGCGCTCGAGGCGCAGCGCGAGGCAGACAGTTCGATCGATCACGATGATCCGATAGAGGAAGTGTTCGAGGATCAGATCGCCTGCGCAGACATGATCGTTCTCACCAAGACAGACCTTCTCGACCAGGCTGGTCTTGCTGCAGCAAAGGGGCGCTTGCAGGCTCACCTGCCGCGGGCAGTGAAGGTCGTACCTGCCGCCAATGGCGCGGTCGATCCTGCTGTTCTGATCGGCCTTGGTCTTGCCGTCGAGGACGACATCGAAAACCGCAAGACGCATCATGACGACGAGCTCGACCACGATCACGACGATTTCGACAGCTTCGTCGTTGATCTTCCTGCCGTCAGCAATGCCGACGAACTGGCCACGCGTATCTCCGCAACCGCGAAGGCAGAAAACGTCCTGCGCATTAAGGGCTTCATCGACGTCGCGAACAAGCCGATGCGCCTGCAGGTACAAGCGGTAGGCTCTCGGGTAAATCACTATTTCGACCGGGCCTGGGCGCCTGGTGAAAAGCGGCTCAGCCGCCTCGTCGTCATCGGCGAGAAAGGCATCGACCGCGACGCGATTGAAAGGATGCTTTCCGCCTGAGGCTTTGATCGATGCATATTCTAACCACCACATCGTCATCGCTTGATGACCTCATCGAGCCGGTCGACCTCAACCAGGCACCGGCGGATGTGGTGGTTTTGTCTTTTTCCGCCAGCGACCTTAACGGCCTCGCATCAGCCTGGTCGACGACGGCCAAGGTCGGCCTTTCGGTCGCAAATCTTGGCGAATTGCGCCATCCCATGTCAGTCGATCTTTGGCTCGAAAAGACGGCGGCCAATGCCAAGTTTGTCCTGGTCCGCATTCTCGGCGGCTACGACCGCTGGCGCTACGGAGTGGACGAACTCTCAAGGCTTGCCCGTCAACGCGGTATCAAGCTCGTTCTCCTGCCCGGAGAATGCAGCATTCGCGATGAGCGGCTTGCTGGTGCTTCGACCGCAACGGAGGAAGAGCAGGCAGCAATTCTCGCCTGCTTCCGGGAGGGCGGCGCACAAAACATGCAGCTTCTCGCTGAGAGGCTCACCGCGTTCGCGTGCCACGAGGCGATTGGTCCTGAGAGGGTAGCCACGATGCCCAAGGCCGGTTTCTACCAGCCAGGCCTGGGTATTGTCGGGTTTGAGGACATCGTTGCGGCCGCGCCGGACACGGCACCGCGATTGCCCATTCTCTTCTATCGCTCAATGCTTCTGGCAAACGATCAGGCCCCCATTGACGTCTTGTTCGAGGCGCTCAGGTGTGAAGGCTTCGCGCCCGTCCCGATCTTCGTTGCAGGATTGAAGGATACGGAATCCCTCGCCTTTGTCGAAGACGCCTTGGAACGGCTGCAACCAAGCGCCGTCCTCGCTGCCACTGCCTTCGCCAGCGGTGCAGATTTGGGTGGCCAGACGATCTTCGACCGGCTCGGCGTGCCTGTATTCCAGGTCGTCATTGCCACGACCAGGCGAGAAGGATGGGTCGAAGGCCGCAGGGGCCTCAATCCATCTGACCTCGCCATGCATGTCGTGCTGCCGGAACTCGATGGCCGCATCCTCGCGGGCGCGATCTCGTTCAAGCAGGGCGAAACCTCGTCAAGCCTGGTCAACCAGCCGGAACTGGATCGCATCAGGCACGTCACGGAGAGAATAGCACGTTTTCTCTCGATGAAGTCGACCCCGCGGGCGGATCGCAAGATCGTCGTGCTGATTCCCGACTACCCGAATGCGCCCGGTCGAACAGGCTATGCGGTCGGCCTCGATGTGCCGCAAAGCGTGCTTTCCATGCTGCATCAGCTTTCGCAGGCCGGTTACCTGGTAGAGGGCATTCCAGATACACCGAGGGAGCTGCTGGACCTACTCGATCATCGAACAGAGGGCGTGTCCCTTGGCGATTACAGATCGTTCTTTGAAAGCCTTCCTGACGACGCCCGCCAGGCCGTGGCCGCCACCTGGGGCTCATCGCCCTCAGACATGGGTGGCCCGGAAGAACGCCTTCGCTTCCGCGCTGCCCGCTTCGGCAACATCACGGTTGCACTCGCACCCGATCGCGGACGCAATGCCGATCGACGAGCCGACTATCACGACCCGGATTTGCCTCCGCGCCACGCGCTGATCGCATTTGGCCTCTGGATGCGGGAAGCGATCGGCGCTCACGCTATCGTTCATGTCGGCGCTCACGGAACACTTGAATGGCTGCCCGGCAAGACGGTTGCCCTGTCGGAAGCCTGCTTTCCCGAAATCGTCACCGGCGCTTTGCCGGTCGTCTACCCATTCATCGTCTCCAACCCGGGCGAAGCAGCAGTCGCCAAGCGCCGGATTGCCGCCGTTACCATCGGCCACCTTCCGCCCGTGCTTTCCGGTGCCGGACTTTCACCGGAGCAGAAGAGACTCGAACTGCTCGTCGACGAATATGCGCAGGCCGACGGCCTTGACCGGCGACGACGCGACCGGCTTGCAAAGCTGATCGTCGAGACTGCCCAGTCCGTCGGGCTTGCCTCCGAAGCTGGTGTTTCGCGTGAAGACGATCCCGATACCGCTCTGGCGCGGATCGATGCCTTTTTGTGCGACCTGAAGGATTTTGCCATCAAGGACGGCCAGCACGTGTTTGGCCACATCACACCCGGGGACGACGATCCATTGCGGATCATGAGTGCGAACGCGGAGCGCAACGGCCTGCTTGCAGCGCTCGATGGGCAGCACGTGCGTCCCGGCCCCTCCGGCGCACCCTCGCGTGGACGGCGTGACGTGATGCCGACGGGTCGCAACCTGTTTGCCAGCGATCCGCGCACGCTGCCGACCCCAACCGCCTTTGAACTGGGCCGGAACGCAGCAGACGAGGTCCTTCGCCGCTATCTGCAGGATCATGGTGACTGGCCCAAAAACCTTGTCTTTGATCTTTGGGGCAGCGCGTCGCTCAGAAGCGGCGGCGAGGAGGTTGCCCAGGTTCTGGCGCTCATGGGTGCAAAGCCGGTCTACGACACCGCGACCGGGCGCGTAACGGGCGTCGAGGTTCTGCCGCCGGCTGCACTGGGGCGACCGCGGATCGATGTGACGCTACGCATTTCCGGCCTGTTCCGTGACATGTTCCCGGCGCTCATTGCGCTCCTCGATACCGCAATACGGGCGATCGCCGCCCGCGAGGAAGCGCCCGGGGACAATCCTCTTGGAGAGGAAGCCGCCCAATCAGGAGAAATTCCGCCGCGCATTTTCGGTTCGGCTCCGGGCACATATGGGGCCGGCGTCGAGGACAAGCTCGCGGACGGCAAATGGGACCGGCGCGAAGAGCTCGGCCGCATCTATCTGGATTCCACGAGCCATGCCTTCTCGGGCGTTGAGGGTAGCGAAACGGAAGTCACCGGCCAGTTCGCCGAACGGATAAAGGCAGCCGACCTCCTCGTCCACACGGGTGATGATCCGGGTCGCGATCTGCTGGACGGGTCTGCGGACGTAGCCTTCATCGGTGGCTTTGCCGCAGCAATCGCAGCGCTCGACGGCAAGGCGGACATCATCGCTCTCGATACGACCGATCCGGCAAGACCCCGCGCACGCTCCATCACGGAGGCCATCACGAGGGTGGTTCGCGCACGCGCCATCAATCCACGCTTCATCGCCGGGCAGATGCGCCACGGACCCCGTGGCGCCGCCGAGCTGGTGGAGACCGTCGACCGGCTGATCGGCTTTGCCGAAACCACACACGCGATACCCCAGTCTCTGATCGAGGCAACATATGAAGCCTATGTCGCCGATGAGACGGTACGTGATTTCCTCCTGTCTCAGAATCCAAAGGGCGCTCGCTACATGGGCGAACGCTTCCGTTCAGCACTTAGACGAGGTCTGTGGCACCCGCGCCGCAACGCCGTCGATGCCGAGCTTGATCTGCTGGTGAAGGAGATCGCATGACGAGGCTTTCGCATGATCAAGACACCTCTGGAACGCGGCGCGGCGCCTGCCCCGCCCTTTCCGCGCCCATGCAGACCGGTGACGGCCTTTTGGCGCGCGTCGCTCTGACGGACGCAATCACACCCGCCGAACTTGTTGGCCTTTGCCGGCTGGCGCGCGAGCACGGCAATGGCATGATGGATATATCTGCCCGTGGCAATCTGCAGATCCGTGGCCTGACCGCGTCCTCCGCGTCGCTGCTTGATGCCGACGTTCGCGCGCTTGGACTACCGCTTCGTGAAGGGCTTGCTGTCGAAACTCCGCCCTTTGCAGGATTGGACGAGACGGAGATCGCCGACCCGCGGCCACTTGCAGAAGCGATCCGTTCCGGGGCTCGCACCATCGTCGGCCTCGCCCCGAAAATGACGGTGATCGTCGACGGTGGCGGCCAACTCCGCCACGCGGAACTCCTGGCCGATATCCGGCTGCTTGCGCATGCCACGCCGAACGGTGTCCGCTGGACGGTGTTGCTGGGAGGGATCGAAGCCACAGCCGGCGTATTGGATGTCGTGGACGACACCACCGCCGTCAAAATGACATTGGAGACATTGCGCCAGCTCGCCGCCGCGGGCGAATTTGCCAGAGGCCGTGACCTTGCCGCTGTGCTTCCGAAACACGAAGCGGCGGCTCCATCCCCTTCTCCGTTTGCCACCTACCGGCTCTCGGACAAGCTCTGGGCGGTTGGAATCGGCCCCGCTTACGGCCAGGCTGAAGCTGGACGGCTCCTCGAACTCAGCGCCACCGCAGCACGTCTGGGATTAAGGACGCTGAGGCCCGCATTGAATCATTCGCTGATTTTCTTCGGATCAGGACAGGCTTGTGAGGCACTGGCTTCGATTGCCGAAAACAACGGCTTTATCACGCGTCCCAACGATCCGCGCAGTTTCATCGCCGCATGTCCCGGCAGCCCCTCCTGCACCGCAGGATCGATCGACACCCATGCGCTTTCTCACATCGCGATAGAGGAACTGGGCGATGTGCTCGACGGCTCATTCACGCTGCACGTCACCGGCTGCCCGAAAGGCTGCGCGCATCCCCGAGCCGCCGAGCTTGTCTTGTGCGGCACTGCCGACGGTGTCGCGTTCGTGGCTGGCAAAGCGTCAGATCATGCTTTTGGCTCCACCGCCGAACGCGACGCCCGCACCTCTCTCAACCGTATCGCGGCGCTCGTGCGGGCAGAGCGCCGGAAAAACGAAACCACCACGGCATGCATTGCCAGGCTTGGCCAAAGTCGGCTCGCCCTTTGCCTCACGTCAGGAAGACCATGACCACATATGACTACATCCGCGAGGGTGACGCGATCTATCAGAAGTCCTTCGCTATCATACGTGAAGAAGCAGACCTCTCGGATTTCACCACCGATCAGGCAGAGATTGCCGTGCGCATGATCCACGCGTGCGGTCTCGTCGAAGCCGCTTCGCATTTCCGCTTCTCGGCGGACTTCGTCTCGAAGGCGCGAGGGGCTTTGCACGCGGGAAAGCCGATTTTTTGCGACGCGGAAATGGTCTCGCACGGTATCACCCGCGCACGCCTGCCGGCGGATAATCCGGTCATCTGCACATTACGTGACAGCCGCACGATCGAGCTTGCCAGGACCATCGGCAATACGCGCTCGGCAGCAGCCCTTGATCTGTGGGACGAAATGGACGGTGCGGTCGTGGCCATCGGCAACGCGCCCACAGCCCTTTTCCGCCTACTGGAACTCCTGGATGCGGGTGCCCCGCGTCCGGCCGCCATCATCGGCATGCCGGTAGGCTTTGTCGGAGCGGCAGAATCCAAGGAAGCCCTGATGGAGAGCACCCTCGGCATCCCCTATGCGATTGTACGAGGCCGCATGGGCGGCTCGGCCATGACTGCCGCAGCCGTCAACGCTCTTGCGAGGGCGGGCTTGTGAACACAAAGACCAAAGGACGTCTTACAGGTGTAGGCACCGGTCCCGGCGATCCCGAACTTCTGACCTTGAAGGCGGTGCGGGCGTTGAACGAAGCCGACGTCGTTGCCTTCTTCTGCAAAAAAGGCAGCAGCGGTAACGGCCGCATGATTGTGGATGCCCACATCCGTCCTGGAACGATCGAAATGCCGCTCGTTTATCCCCTAACCGTGGAAACCCACAAGGACGGGGCCGATTACCGCGGACCGATCGCCGACTTCTTCGATTGCTCGGCAAAGGATATCGCCATGCATCTCGACGAAGGGCGCAACGTCGCCGTCCTGAGCGAAGGGGATCCGCTGTTTTATGGCTCCTACATGCATCTGCACGTGCGACTGGCGCCGCATTACCCTGCCGAGGTGGTCGCCGGCGTGACCGCGATGTCGGGATGCTGGTCGATGGTCGGCCTGCCGCTCGTGCAGGGCGATGATATTCTCAGCGTCCTGCCCGGCACGCTGTCGGAAGAAAAGCTCGCCGAGCGCCTGCGCAACACCGATGGTGCCGTCATCATGAAGGTGGGCCGCAATCTGCCCAAGATCCGGCGCGCGCTGGAGGCAACGGGCAAGCTTGCCTCCGCCGTCTACGTCGAACGAGGCACGATGGCGAATGCTGTGACGCAAAAGCTGGAAGACCGTGACGAATCTCCGGCGCCCTACTTTTCAGTGATCCTCGTTCCGGGCTGGACCGCGCGACCATGACGGACACGGCGACCGGATCACTTGTCGTTGTCGGCCTCGGTCCCGGCAATCCGGATCAGATGACACCGGAGGCAGCCAATGCCATTGCCGCGGCCGAGGACTTCTTCGGCTACTTTCCTTATATCGACCGGCTTTCGCTCAGCCCCGACCAGCGTCGACATGCATCGGACAACCGAGAAGAACTGGCGCGCGCCAAGGCAGCCCTCGTCATGGCTGCCGAGGGGCGTCGCGTTTGTGTCGTGTCCGGCGGTGATCCCGGCGTATTCGCCATGGCCGCGGCGGTCTGCGAGGCTATCGAGGACGGACCCACGGAATGGCGGAATATCGACCTCTCCGTTGTTCCCGGTGTGACCGCCATGCTGGCGGTCGCCGCAAAAGCAGGCGCACCGCTCGGACACGACTTCTGCGCCATTTCGCTCTCCAACAACCTGAAACCATGGGCTATTATCGAGAAACGGCTTGTGGCGGCCGCGGAGGCTGGCTTCGTGATGGCCTTCTATAATCCCATCAGCAAGGCGCGACCTCACCAACTGGACCAGGCTTTCGATCTTCTGCGCGATCATCTACCTGAAGACGTCCCCGTAATCTTCGGGCGGGCGGCAGGGAGGCACGATGAGGCCACGCGGATCGTCCCGTTGAAGGATGCGGCCGGCGGAATGGCCGACATGGCGACATGCGTGATCGTCGGCTCGCCCGAGACACGGATCATCTCACGGGACGGGAAACAGCCCCTCGTCTATGCACCGCGTAGCTATAGAGGCGGCAGTATATGATCGATACGGGACAGGGCTTCCTCCACGCTATCGACGGACGCCACCTCGGGCAATTCCGGCCGCTGGATCAACACGACCTCGATCCCCAGAGCTCGGGCAGCGGCGATCTTGCCGTAGCTCGCCGGGCCACCGCTGTTCTTGGCCACGATGACCTCGATCTTGTTCTGCTGCAGCAGTGCCATCTCGTCTGCCTCGACGAAGGGACCACGGCTCGTCAGGTAGCGGGCTTGCGGCAATTCGAGCGCGGGTTCAATGGGATCGACGCTGCGAATGAGGTAATCGTGCTGCGGTGCCGCTTCGAAAGGCAGCAGTTCCTGACGCCCCAGCGTCAGAAATACCCGGCGGGGGCTATCCCCCAAAGCCGAAACGGCCTGCGGGACGCCTCCAACGTCATGCCACAGATCCCCCTCTTGCCGCTTCCACGGTGCGCGGCGCAGCGCAATCAGCGGAATATCCGCCAGCCGGGCAGCCTCCACAGCGTTGCGCGACATGCGCGCGGCATAGGGATGCGTGGCGTCTATCATCAGTTTCACGTCGCGCTGGCGCAGATGGTCGGCAAGGCCCTCCGCACCACCAAAACCGCCGATCCAAACGGGAACGGGTTGCTCAACCGGCGAGCGCGTACGCCCAGCCAGCGAAAGCTCGACCGCATATCGTATGTCCTTCGCCATGCGTTCTGCCAGCTGCCTGGACTCGGCCGTACCGCCCAGAATGAGAATGGAGTGTTTCACTATGCCTCCTGAATCATCTACCGACCATGTAACGCCCAACGCCTGGCTGTCTATCGTCGGTATCGGCGAAGACGGAATTTCCGGCCTTGGAGCGCAGGCGAAAGATGCAATCGCGTCTGCGACAGTTGTCTTTGGCGGCAAGCGTCACATTGAACTGGCCGCCCCCCTGATTTCTGGCGAAGCTCGTCCGTGGTCGACGCCCTTTGATACTGCCATGCATGAGGTCATGACACTACGCGGCACACAGGTCTGCGTGCTTGCGTCCGGCGATCCATTCTTTTTCGGTGTCGGGGTCACTCTGATGCGACATGCTGCTCCGCAGGAATGCCGGACCTATCCGGCGCCGTCCTCTTTCTCGCTGGCCGCCTCCCGCCTGGGATGGCCGCTACAGGATATCGAGACCGTGTCACTGCATGGGAGGCCGATCGATCTCGTTCGGCCCCTCCTCCACCCGGGCCGTCGCGTGCTGGCGCTCACGTCGGACGCGCAGGGACCGGCAGCACTGGCACAATTGCTTGCGAGCTCAGGCTTTGGCCCATCCCGGATGACAGTCCTTGAGGCATTGGGGGGAGCAGACGAACACCTAAGGTCCTGCACCGCATCCGACTTCGCCTTCGACCGGGTCAATGATCTCAACATCGTCGCGCTGGAGATACGTTCAGACGGACTTCCCCGCATACTCCCTCTCGCTCACGGGCTGGACGATTCCCTGTTCGAGCATGACGGCCAGATAACCAAGCGTGAAATCCGCGCCGTGACCTTGTCGGCACTCGCGCCGCGGCGTGGAGAACTATTGTGGGACGTCGGCGCGGGATCGGGCTCCATCGGCATCGAATGGATGCTCGCGCACCCCTCCATGCGGGCGATTGCAATCGAGGCCAACGCCGATCGCGCCGCCCGCATCAGGCGAAACTCTGCCGCTTTCGGTGTGCCGGGTTTAGAGATTGTCGAAGGTTCAGCACCGGTGGCCCTGCATGGTCTGGCGCCACCCGATGCGATCTTTCTTGGTGGTGGAGGCAGCGATCCGGGAGTATTGGAGGCAACAATCGAGCACCTGAAAGCCGGTGGACGATTGGTTGCGAATGCCGTCACCCTTGAGATGGAGGGCATCCTCCTCGCGGCGCACGCCAGGCATGGCGGCAATCTGATCCGAATTCAGGTGAGCCGGGCAGCGGCGGTCGGCGCCATGCAGGGATGGAAGCCGGCCATGCCCGTGACGCAGTGGACATGGATTAAAACAGGGACAGAGCAAGAGCAATGATCGTAGCAGGTCTGGGATGCCGTAGCGGAACCACTGCGGAGAGCATATTTTTCGCCCTCGAGGCCGCCTGTGAGGAAGCCGGCATCGAGCCCGGGGCGATCGCAGCCTTGGCAACGGGAGAGATCCGTCGCGAGGAGCCAGGCATACTTGAACTGGCCCGGAAGCTCAGTCTGCCACTGCATATCGTCGATGATGGCGCCATGCTTGCCGCAGAGCCAAGAACAAAGACCGTCTCGCGGCACAGCCTTTCCCAGACGGGCTCGTCGAGCCTTTCGGAAGCGGCAGCGCTTGCTGTGGCCGGCGACACATCCGAACTGATTGTTCCTCGCATGGTCGCCTATGGCGCGACCTGTGCACTCGCGCAAGCGAAGGGCGCAGCCCCATGACTGTCCACTTCATCGGCGCGGGCCCCGGCGCAGCGGACCTCATCACCGTACGCGGCCGCGACATTCTCGCGAGATCTCCGGTATGCCTCTATGCAGGCTCGATCATGTCGCAGGAACTGCTCGATTACTGCCCGAAGGATGCGAAAATCGTCGACACGGGGTCGCTGTCGCTGGACGAGATCGAAGCGGAATACGTGGCCGCGCATCGAGACGGAAAGGACGTCGCCCGACTTCACTCCGGCGACCTGTCGGTCTGGAGTGCGGTTGCGGAGCAGATCCGCCGTCTGGACAAGCATCGCATCGACTATACCCTCACCCCCGGCGTCCCCTCGTTTGCCGCAGCGGCCGCGGCGCTGAGGCGCGAACTGACAATACCCGAAGTGGCGCAGAGCCTTGTTCTGACGCGTATATCCGGTCGCGCTTCCAAGATGCCGGATCGCGAGACGCTCGCAGCGTTTGGCGCAACCGGCGCCACGTTGGCAATCCACCTTGCAATTCACGCGCTGGATCGCGTCGTGGCGGAACTAACCCCGTTCTACGGCGCGGATTGCCCGGTCGCTATCGTCGTCAAGGCATCCTGGCCGCAAGAGCGGATCATCACTGGCACACTTGCGGACATTGAAGCAAAGCTCGCGGAAGACCCCGTCGAGCGCACCGCGCTGATTTTTGTCGGCCAGGGACTTGGCGCTTCAGACTTCCGCGAAAGCCAGCTCTATAATGCAGATTACGTTCGCCGCTTCAGACCAGGCTGGCCTCAGGGCGACAAGGCTTGCTGATGATCGCTCAACGTAAACGGCGCATGTCCTTGGAGTTTGCCGTCCCGGTCGAAGACCAGGACTTCGAGCGCGATATCGGGCGTTTCGAGTGCCTTCGCCGCAGTTCTCCAGGCAAGGGCGGCGATACGGTCGCCAAGAGCGATGTCGGCAGCAGCCGCGATCTCGAATGCGCCGGCAACTGTGTTGGCAACCAGGATCTCCTTGACGAGTCCGGGCGTCGCGCCGGCATCGCGCGCAACTTCTGCCAGAGCCTCGAGGTCGGCCAGACCGCGCTTCGAGTGAACGTCGAGCATCCCTTGTGCCAGCTTCGTCATCTTGGCCACGCCACCGGCAATGGTGACCTTTCGAACCGGGTGCGCTCGCAGATATTTCAGCATGCCGCCGACGAAATCACCCATATCGATCAGAGCGATTTCAGGCAGGGTATGGTGGGCGGCAACGGCCTTTTCAGACGTATGGCCCGTTGCACCCGCCACGTGATCGAGACCCGCGGCGCGGGCGACGTCGATGCCGCGCCAAATGGAGTGGATCCAGGACGAGCACGAGAAGGGAATGACGATGCCCGTTGTTCCGAGGATGGATATGCCGCCGATAATACCGAGACGGCCGTTCAAGGTCTTTTCGGCAAGCTTCTCGCCATCGGGCACGGAAATTTCAACCTCGAAATCCGCGTCCGGCCCCGCCACTTCCACAATCGCAGCAGCAATCATCTTTCTCGGAACAGGATTGATGGCCGGTTCGCCAGGCGGCAGCGGCAAGCCCGCCCGGGTGACGGTGCCCACCCCGCGGCCTGCCTTGAACACTATTCCGGAGCCGGGGCTTGTCCGTCTCACCGTACTGACGATCAGCGCCCCATGGGTCACGTCAGGATCGTCACCAGCATCCTTGACGATGCCCGCGCGCGCAAAGTCGGCCCCCTCCTCCTCCAGTGCCAGGGCAAAGGACGGACGCTGACCACCTGGCAACGTAACCGCGACAAGGTCGGGAAACTTGCCCGTGAGCAACGACTGGCAGGCGGCCTTGCTTGCCGCCGCAGCGCAGGTTCCCGTGGTCCAGCCACGACGCAGGTTCTTGCCTTCCACATCCATGGACGCTTCTATATCCCGGCCGCAAACGAGCGTCACCGGCAAAAGGTTTTCGCATGAGCTTCAATGACATTATCTCTGCCATTTCCGCAGCAAACCCGACCTTCGAACCCGGGCATGTCTGGCTTGCGGGCGCCGGGCCCGGGGACCCGCGCTATCTGACCCTGGAGGTCGCCGACGCACTCTCCAAGGCAGACAGCATCGTCTATGACGCTCTTGTCTCTCCACAGGTTCTGGCGCTTGCAGGTGACGCCGAGCTTCATTTTGCGGGCAAGCGCGGCGGAAAGCCTTCTGCAACACAAGAAAACATTACTGCCCTGCTGATCGAGCTTGCAAGGACGCGAAAGAAGGTTCTGCGCCTCAAAGGTGGCGATCCGTTCATCTTCGGGCGCGGCGGGGAAGAGGCGGAAGCGCTGGTCAATGCCGGCGTTCCGTTCCGAATCCTGCCGGGTCTTACCTCTTCACTCGCAGCACTTGCTTCTGCCCGCATCCCGGCCACCATGCGCGGTATCAGCCGATCGATCACACTTGCGACCGGTCACGCAGCCGGAACAGATGAGGATCTGGACTGGCGCGCACTTGCCAAGGTCGGCGAACCAATTGTCGTCTACATGGGCATCAAGATGATTGGCGAGATCACGCGCCTGCTGATCGAGGGCGGATTGCCGGCCGAAACGCCCGTCGCCGTGATCATGTCTGCGACTACCCCGGACGAGAGGCTTCTGACGGCGACACTGGCGACGGTAGAGGCGGAAGTCGAAAGACAGGATTTTGCCGCGCCCGCGCTTATCGTCATCGGCGACATCGTCTCCATGCGACAGGTCCTGACGGCGGAGGTCCCCCGTTGACCGCCCGTGCACTCATCATCGGCGCCCCGCGCTCCGGTTCCGGCAAGACAAGCGTCACCATCGGCCTGCTGCGCGCCTTTGCCCGTCGCGGCGTGAAGGTACGGGGCATCAAGACCGGACCCGACTACATCGACCCCGGTTTTCACGCTGCCGCAACTGGATTGCCAGGCCTCAATCTCGACAGCTGGGCAATGGAGCCTGGTCTCCTTCGCCATCTTGCCAACACGCATGCCGAGAGTGCTGATCTCCTGGTCATCGAGAGCGCCATGGGCCTTTTCGACGGCATCCGCAGCGAACCGAACAGAAGCGGCGCAGCCTCGGACCTTGCGCGACTGTTCGGCGTGCCGGTCTTGCTGGTACTGGATGTTTCGGGGCAGTCGCAGACAGCAGCAGCCATTGCCTATGGCTTCGCCCACTACGACCCGCAGGTGAGTATCGCCGGCTGCGTGCTGAACCGCGCCGGCAGCGAGCGCCATCGCACGCTCTGCACCGATGCAATCAACGACATCGGATTGCCCGTACTCGGCACTGTTTTGCGCGACCCCACGCTCATCCTGCCGGAACGACACCTGGGTCTGGTGCAGGCAAGCGAACATCCGGAGATGGACGCCCACATCAACCGGCTCGCAGATGCGATGGAGGCGTCGCTGGACCTCGATGCTATCTTCAACGCTGCCAGACCCTTCGAGATACCGGGCGGGTCGAACGACAGGGCACTTGCTCCTCCAGGGCAACGCATCGCTCTCGCGCAGGATGCCGCGTTCACCTTCCTGTACCCGCATCACACGCATCACTGGAGGGCGGCAGGCGCTGAACTGGTTCCGTTCTCACCGCTGGACGATGAGGCACCGCCCGCAGATTGCGATGTCTGCTGGATACCGGGCGGCTATCCCGAGCTGCATGCGGGCCGTCTCGCCGCCTGCGACAATTTCCGCATGGGACTTGCCCAATTTGCGGAAACCAAACCGGTCCATGGCGAGTGCGGCGGCTACATGGTACTGGGCGAAACACTGGAGGACGCGGATGGTGTCACGCACCGGATGGCGAGCCTTCTGTCGCATCATACAAGCTTTGCAAAACGCAAGATGAACCTCGGCTATCGACAAGCCACACTCCTGTCCAATTGCCCCTTGGGCAGAGAAGGCGAAACGGTGCGCGGTCACGAATTCCACTATGCTCGGGTCGTCTCTCCCGGCGATGACACGCCGTTCGCCATGATCGCCGATGGCCTGGGCAAGCCGATCGGTCCATCCGGCGGCCGGCGCGGCCATGTCAGCGGAAGCTTCTTTCATGCAATCGCTGCAGGGTAGTTTTTCAACGGCATGTTCACCCTCCTTTCGCCCCACGTTCACGAGCAGGAAATCAAGCGGAGCCGCTTTATTGCGACGGCCGGCCCGGTAGCCAACGAGGATGGTGCAAAGGCTTTCATAGCGGCGCATTCTGTCGGAGACGCAAACCATAACTGCTGGGCCTGGCGGATCGGTCAGACTTACAGGTTCAGCGACGACGGCGAGCCCAGCGGCACGGCTGGCAAGCCCATATTGCAGGCAATCGACGGACAGGAACTCGATGGCATCGCCGTTGTCGTGACCCGCTGGTTCGGCGGCATCCTGCTCGGCAGCGGAGGACTGGTCCGCGCTTACGGCGGGACCGCCTCGCTTTGCCTTCGGGCAGCAGAAAAGCTGCTCATCGTCCCGTCCGTGGAAGTGAGCATCGACGTCACATTCTCCGATCTCGCGCTGGTGAAAGCCCGGCTGTTCGCGGTCGCGGATGTGCAACTGACGGAGGAACACTTTACGGAAAGCGGCGCGGTGCTCACCGTTTCTCTACCTGAGGTGGGAGCAGACGAGGCGCTGACCATGGTGACAGACCTTACGAGCGGCCGCGCACGGATCGACAGAGGATCATAAATCCCTGCACCCGTGTTAGATTCCGGGCGGCGACTCCAAATATTTCAGCATAAGATCAAATATCTAGTGCGCAGCCATAAGGGTGCACCCACCGTGGAACATATGCCCTGAGCGACTAATGGACATTCGCGCCCTCAGATGAGATCCCTCGCCCCCAGACTTTGTCCATTAGCGAGATGTGTTAGACTCCAGACATCTGTAAGGGAGGACGGATCATCATGGGAGAGGAAATAGACGACGAACCAGAGGATGAGGGGGAGCCGGAAGACGGCGGCAGCGATGTATTCCATCAAGCCGTTGTTCTAGGGACAGTCCAGTTCGAAATACCTGACGCAAACATGACCCTGACCGGTCGAATTCCGATTATCCAGTTGGCTCTCGACGACAGGGATAGCTACGAGAGGATCTTCGAAGTTACGCGGAGAATGGAAATCATGCTCTTTGAGCGGTTTCGCTTCGCCATGTTGATATCAGATGGTGATGTTTCCCAAGGCACTTTGACGTTTCGAAACGGCAAGATCATTGTCACCACAAAGACCTTAGCTTTGATCCTGGTGGCCTACCACTTCGTCGTAGGCTATGAGGACCTGCGCAAAGGCTTAGAGCTAATACTTGATGATACCCGCAGCGCTGTATGTTCCGTTTCCGGCGCAACTGGCGCGCAAAAAGTGGTCGTCACGCCATCGGACATTGACAGTCTCGTCAATGCCGTAGCGCGGGAGCTACCCGAAAACGGACCAATACCGCGTGTGCGGCCCAAGGGGCGTTAGTAATTTCGGAGCGAACCTCCGACAACGCGGTTGACAGCGGCCTACTCTACCGACTGAGCTACACGCCATTGTCGGTTGTAGCCCTCACCCCGTGGACCGCACTACACTGTCTTGGCCTGTTGAATTGGCTTCTTCCCGACCGCCTACTTGTGGCAGCAAGGATAAGCGAACTATGCCTTTTTGGCCGTGTTAATCGACGTCACAGCAAGATTGGTCAGCTTGTTGTTGGTTGCTTTCTCCTGGTCGAGGATTTCGCTCAAAAGCTTGTGCGCCTCGTCATGGCCAAGATCCTTGGCCCATTCGCGCAGCGATCCGTAACGAGCGATCTCGTAGTGCTCGACGGCTTGGCAGGCGGCCAACAGACCGGCATCGAGAGCGGTGCCTTCAGCGTCTTCGATCAGCCCGTCGGCCTCCTTGATCAGACCCTCGATGGCATCGCATTTTTCGCCAGACGCCTTCTTGCCGATCGACTTGAACACTTGCTCAAGCTTTTTGACCTGGTCCTTCGTTTCCGAAAGGTGGTCCTCGGCTGCCTTCTTCAATTCGGGACTTTTGGCAGCCTTTGCCACTTTGGGCAGCGCTTTGATGATCGCGGTCTCGGCATAATAGACGTCCTGCAAAGTGTGCTCGAAAATATCGGACAGCGTCTTCATGGTTTACTCCTTGGCGAATGGTTTGCCGTGGAGAATGCAATCGGCACGGGAATCGTTCCAACATCATGTCGAAGTGTGAAAACCACCCGCCTTAGGCGCGTCCGCCAAGACGTCACCTACCTATTCCGCGCAGCCCCGAGGGTTCCGAACTTTGACAGCATCGACCATATTCACGCTGACCGTGGATGTGGCCGGAGCGCTATCTCCACTAGTGCGCATCTCGTTTCGAGCTTCTGTCCCGAGTGGGTCTCTGACCCTTGGGATCTATTGGCCTTGCGAATAGTTTGGCAACAGAAAGGAGAACGACCATGGACGACAAGAAACGGCCTACCGCTACCGATGGTTCGACCGACGCAGTGACGCCTAAAGACAGTGCCGTTTTCACTGGGACAGGCGAGGACGTGAATAGCATAAGCGAGAACACGGACGGCGACGGTCAGCACAAGATGAAGAAGGAGGTCAATGAGGCTTCTGCCCAGGAAAAATCTGCTCGACTGAAATATCGAAGTGCATGACATCCTCACGAGTGCCGAGTTTCGTGTAGAGGGTGATTGCCGGATCGTCTCCGTAGTCGGCCTGCACGTATATTATCCAGGCGTCGCGGGCGCGGGCGATGTCGCGGAGATGCTCAATAAGCGCTGTAGCTATTCCCCTGCGGCGATGCTTTTCATCGACTGCCAGGTCATAGATGTAGATCTCAAGTCGCTGGCGTTCGAATTTCTGAAGTTCGTATGCGACCAGGCCACCAACCACCTCGTCGTTCTGTAGCGAGACAAGAGCGATGACGTGATCCTTGGACAACAGGTTCGACACGTAGTCTTCGCTGGGTGGTTCTCCAGTATAGGTCTCCGGATCATCGAAAGCCTTGCCGAACATGGCATTCAGTTTCCGGAAAGCGAGCTTGTCTTTCGGACCCAGACGTCGGATGTTCCGTGACTGCATCGGTTGCCTCCCTGTCAACGGCTTGGTTTTACCAGTCAACAACGTCCAAGACAGTTTCGGCCGCGCTGTATAGCATTTCGGAATCGTTCCAGAGCATCCAGGCTCCGATTGCGACAGCGGCTAGCAACGCCAGCCCGAACAGCTTGCGGACCACGGTAAACGCGAACCATAGCGCCACAACGGCGATCAATCCGATGATTATGGGCGAGTAGTTTTCGATAGGAATGGCTGCCTCCTGAATCAGCTGCTTTATTCCGTACACCTTCCGCCGCCCTACAGCGGCTTTTTCATGTCCGACAGTGACCAATATGGATTGGGAAGGCGGCACGTTTCGATCAGCTGCCGCTACAGGGGTCAGGCAGCAGTTCGGAAACAACACGACCCCTACATGACGCCGTATTTTATGGAATTGCACGACATCGAAGTGAGCTGCGAAACTAGCTGACTATTTATCGTCTTGCCTTTAACAGTAGCCTGGAGGAATTTCTCATCCCGTGCGTTTTTCAGGACTGGCATTTAAAACCTATGAGCAACACAGTCGTCGACAGTTTGACCGGAATGTACTTCACGTTGGACGATCCGGATGGAAGCTATGGCACCGGTCAAGTCATCCGTCTCGCTGCTGAGGGCGTCTACTTCGTGCGCTTCGATGGCGACGATGTGACGTTGCCGCTAGAGCTGGTGACGATCGGTGAGATGTTGGAGACAACCGAAGAAGAGTACAAGCTCTGGCGGTTCTTCGACACGATCGAAGAGCGGGATAAATGGATCGAGTGGCTAGACGAGCCATCCAAGCCCCGCGTTCTGTCGCTCGTGCGACCGACCAAGTGAGCCACCACCGGATCCTAGACCCTTTCCAGTGGTGGAATGATCGCGGATCGACCCGGTAGCACTCGACTACAGTCTTCCCCGGCTGGGGGACAGGCTATGCCGGGCGCCAATAATTCGCGGACTGGAAGCCCGCAAGTCCGGCCTCAGGGCTTCCAGCTATCCGGCTTGAAAACGACTAGCTGCGCAGTCCTGGCGCTTCCTGGCCGGTCCGTTCCACATATTCCGTGTAACCGCCGCCATACTGGTGGACGCCATCGGGCGTCAGCTCCAGAACGCGGTTCGACAGGGCCGCCAGGAAATGGCGGTCGTGGCTGACGAACAACATCGTCCCTTCGTAAGCCGAAAGCGCCTTGATCAGCATTTCCTTCGTATCGAGATCAAGGTGGTTTGTCGGCTCGTCGAGGACGAGGAAATTCGGCGGATCGAACAGCATCGCCGCCATCACGAGCCGCGCCTTCTCGCCTCCAGACAACACCCGGCAGCGCTTTTCGACATCGTCACCAGAGAAGCCGAAGCAACCGGAAAGGGCCCGAAGCGGCGCTTGCCCGGCCTTCGGAAAACGCTCCTCCAGCCACTGCAGGACAGTGCTTTCGCCATCGAGCACATCCATCGAATGCTGCGCGAAGTAGCCCAACTTCACACTGGCACCGATATTGACGTTGCCTTTGTCCGGAACTGTCGCGCCAGCGACCAGCTTGAGCAGCGTCGATTTGCCGGCGCCGTTAACGCCCATGATGCACCAGCGCTCGCGCCGACGGACCATGAAGTCGAGGCCGTCATAGATCGCCCGATTGCCGAAGGCCTTGTGAACGCTCTTGATGTTGACAACGTCTTCGCCCGAACGGGGAGCGGGCAGAAAATCGAAGGCCACAACCTGGCGTCGGCGCGGCGGCTCGACACGGTCGATCTTCTCAAGCTTCTTGACCCGGCTCTGAACCTGCGAGGCGTGGCTTGCACGTGCCTTGAAGCGCTCGATGAACTTGAGTTCCTTGGCGAGCATGGCCTGCTGGCGCTCGAACTGGGCCTGCTGGTTCTTCTCGTTGAGGCCACGCTGTTCTTCGTAGAAGCCATAATCACCGGAATAGCTGTTGAGCGAACCACCGTCGATCTCGATGATCTTGGTAACGATCCGGTTCATGAACTCGCGATCGTGCGAGGTCATCAGGATTGCGCCTTCATAGCCCTTCAGGAATGACTCAAGCCAGATCAGGCTTTCAAGGTCGAGGTGGTTGCTCGGTTCGTCAAGCAACATGACGTCCGGGCGCATCAGGAGAATACGCGCGAGTGCCACGCGCATCTTCCACCCGCCTGACAGCTTGCCGACGTCGCCCTCCATCATCTCCTGGCTGAAGCTCAGGCCGGCCAGCACTTCGCGCGCACGCCCGTCCAATGCATAGCCGTCAAGCTCCTCGTAACGCGCCTGGACCTCTCCGTAGCGCTCGATGATCTCATCCATCTCGTCCATGCGGTCCGGATCCACCATCGCGGCTTCCAGTTCACGCAGTTCGGCTGCAACCACGCTGACGGGCCCTGCCCCCTCCATGACCTCGGCCACGGCGCTCCGCCCCGCCATTTCGCCGACATCCTGGTTGAAATAGCCGATCGTCACATGCTTTTCCGTCGAGACCTGTCCGTCATCGGGCAGCTCGTCGCCGGTAATCATGCGGAAAAGGGTCGTCTTGCCGGCGCCATTCGGGCCCACAAGACCAATCTTCTCGCCCTTGTTGAGGGCCGCAGATGCTTCGATGAAAAGAAGACGATGGCTGTTCTGCTTGCTGATGTTTTCAATGCGGATCATGTAACGGTAGTCCAAGCCTGAAGATGCGGGGCCTTATGGCACGGCACAGGGCGGATGTCAGAAAAATTCCTGCCGCCTCTCGGCCCGGAACACTGCCGTGTTTCGGCAAGTGTGATTTGACCGTATATTATCAGATGCTAATTTTGTATATTTCAATCACGCTACTGGGGGAGGTTCCGATGCGTGAGCCGGATATGCAAAAACTCGACGCGCTCGTTGGTCGACTTGTTGGCGACGTTGGCGCCGCAATCTCTGGTGCCTTGGTCGTGCTCGGCGATCATGTGGGAATATTCAAGGCCATGGCCGACGGGACACCCTTGAGCGTTCAGGAACTGGCCGAGAAGACTGGGGTCAAAGAACGTTACCTACGGGAATGGCTCAGCGCTCAGGCCGCTTCGGACTACGTCACCTACCACGACGATACCGATCGTTTCAGCCTGACGCCCGAACAGGCAATGGTGTTCGCCGAGGAAAACAGCCCGGCATTTTTCGTTGGTGCATTCGAACTCACGCAATCCATATGGATGGATGAGCCGAAGATCGCCGACGCCTTTCGAACGGGCAAGGGTGTCGGTTGGCACGAACACAGCACCTGCCTTTTTCGAGGGACCGAGCGGTTCTTTCGCCCCGGTTACAACAACCATCTCGTAGCCGAATGGATACCTGCTCTTGAAGGGGTCGAGGAAAAGCTGAAGGCTGGCGCGAACGCCGCCGACGTGGGCTGTGGCCACGGTGCATCGACAATCCTGATGGCGCAAGCCTATCCCGCCTCCCGTTTTACCGGGTTCGACTACCACGGCCCATCGATCGAGAGAGCAAAGGCGGTCGCCCGGGATGCAGGTGTCGCCGACCGCGTGACGTTTGCGCAGAGTTCGGCGGCAGAGTTTCCGGGGCGCGATTATGACATGGTGGCCATGTTCGACTGCCTTCACGACATGGGGGACCCGGTCGGCGCCGGTCGACATGTCAGGGAAACACTCGGCCCCGATGGAACATGGCTGATCGTCGAGCCTTTTGCGCACGACCATCTCAAGGATAATCTCAATCCGGTTGGCCGCGTTTACTATGGCGCTTCAACGATGATCTGCACGCCGGCGTCGCTTTCGCAGGAAGTCGGACTTGGGCTCGGCGCACAGGCAGGGGAACTGAAGCTCAGAAAGGTCGCACTCGACGCCGGCTTCAGCCATTTCCGCCGCGCCACGGAAACTCCATTCAACATGGTGTTTGAAGTGCGGGCCTAGTTGGTCAAAGTCATATCTGACTATTCCTTGGCATTGTCGGCGAGATTGGACAGGCCCTGGACGTCCCTGACGAGGAGCTTCTGGCGTCCACCCTCCACCAAGCCCTTGCCTTCCCATGCGCTCAGGATGCGGGACACGGTGTGAAGCGTGGTGCCCGTCATTTCGGCAATGTCCTGCCGAGAAATGGGGAAATCGATCCGAATTCCAGCCTCTTCCTGTTTTCCGGCCTGTTTCGTCAGGCGCAGAACCGCATGGGCAACACGCCTCTCAACCTCTTCCGTCGACATTTCCCTGATGCGCGTGTGGGCTTCCTCCAGCCGCTGGCCAATCGTCTGCATCGCGGAAACCGCGAGCTTGGGATGATGATCGATAAAATCGGGCCAGAGTTGGCTCGGCCAGCTGAGAGCAATGCTTTCCGCAACCGCAATCGCAGTACCGGGGTAGTCCTTCCGCTTAAGTGCTTCGGCGAAACCGAACAAATCCCCAGGATGGACGACGCGCACGATGATCTGCTGGCCGCTCGTCGTAACCTGCGTCACTTTCAGGCGTCCATGGAGGAGCAGGAAGAAATGACTTGCCGCTCCGCCCTGCTCGAACACGGCTTCTCCGGGCGGGACACGACGGGAGGCCGCGTGAGTCAGCAACTTGTCCAGGCTTTCGTCGCTCATCTTGTCGAACAGCGGAAATGCCCGGACCAGGCTCTTGTCGATTTTCACTCTGCAACTCTCCGATGTGGCGGAGCGCACGATACATGATCAGAACCGCAGCCGAAAGGGGCCAACCGAGGCTGCGGCATCGCGTTACAGGCTTAGGTTGCTATCGCGAAACACTTTCAGAAAGGGAGCGTACCATGTTGTCGACTTCACAAGCCGGAAGCCCAGGTTGTCGGGCGGGGTCCCTACAGAGCATCCCCCGCCTCTTGGGTCGCGGATGAATGTGCTGGTCGGAGAACGGTGCGGCCCCACTGCTACGTTGACGCCGCAAATCATCTCAACGTCCTTCTGCGCTCCGTTCGCGTGAAGGTGGACCCGGCGATGGCAGGTGCTGGTCCATTCCCATATGTTGCCTGCGAAATCCGTCAATCCGAACTCGTTGTCTCCGAAACTGCCGAGCGGGCGCGGGGCCGGGTCGCGCTTGGAGCGCGAGGCTGCTTCCCGCTCATAGTCGGCTATCCATCGCAAGGCAGGGTTCTTGTTGTCCGGATCAAGGCCGGATGCGTCATCCGGAAAGCGCTTGCCCGCGGCAAAGGCGAGGTCCTGATCCGATGGCAGCTCCCAGTATTCTCCCGTCTTTTCAGAAAGCCAGCGGGCGTAGATTGCGGCATCGTCGTAGCTGACACCGGAGACGGGCAGATTGGGATTTGAAGCGGCATTCGCTGCCGGCTGGCAAGCACCGTCAATGACGCATTCGTCGTATTCCGACGCGGTCACCTGGTATTTCATGATGGTCAGCGGACGGGTTTCGATCACCGTCTTCATGGGAGCATCAATGGCCAGGATGCCGCGGATGTACTCTCCATCGGCGCGGTACTGGAAGGTTCTTGGCGCAATCACGACTGTCTGCGGCTGATAGAGAGCGGCCGCCGGTGGCGTGGCACGAAAGAAGCCAGCCTGATGAAAGACGCCGATCGAAAGCGCGGACAGGAGTGCAATGGGAAGAGCGGTATGAAAAAGTGAGAAAGCCGGTTTGTTTTCTGCGGCAGACATGATCGCCTCCTTGGGCGAACCTCGGACTTTTGTCCGGAAGCATGTCAGGACATGAGCAGGATGCGCGGGCAGACTGCCCGCGCATCCCTGTTCTGGTGATTAGCTTCCAGTCGGTGCAACGACCGCTGTCATCAGATCGTCGTTCCATTCACCGGTGACCTTGAAGTGAGCGGCTGCGCCCAGTTCAAAAGCTTCGATCAGGTTGTGGTTCACGTAGGCGTAGATGCCGGGCTGCTCGAAGGTGTAGAATGCTGCGCCGGCGGTGCCGCCCGGGATAAACCAGGTTTCCTGGTCGACATCCGGTGGGTTGCGGAACTTGCCGGTTGCCCAAACATAGTCACCGTGGCCGCCGATCAGGTGTGGACGCGTGTCCCGGTTGGCCTGCGAATGGATGATCAGGACCTTTTCGCCAACGGCGGCTTCAAGTGCCTTCTCGCCGGTCAGGGCACCAACAGCGCCGTTGAAGACGATGTGGCTCGGGGTCAGCGTGCGCATGACGGCAAGCGTATCCGCATACGATTCGCCCAAGCTGTCATACTTCTTGAAGTTACCGTCTTCGCCCCGCGGCACATAGAAGTCCTGCTCGCCGACGTAGTAGGCCCGGTCATAGACCAGATCCTTGCCATGGCCATCGGTCAGGCCTTCACGTGGCAGCACCATGATGGCGCCGTTCATACCCGAGGTGACGTGCCAAGGCACCATACCGGGAGGTGCGCAGTGGTAGACGAAGACGCCAGCCTTGGTGGCCTTGAAGCGCAACACTGCCTTTTCGCCTGGGTTGACGATTGTCAGTGCGCCGCCACCCAGGGCTCCGGTCGCCGAATGGAAGTCGATATTGTGCTGCAGCTCGTTGGTTTCCGGGTTGATGAGCGTCACCTCGACATAGTCGTTCTGGTGGACGACCATCATCGGGCCGGGAACCGATCCATCGAATGTCATCGCATGGATTTCAGTACCCTTGTCATCGATGACCAGCTTCTTTTCCTGGATGGTCAGCGTGAATTCAACGATCTTCGGCGGGCCGTCTGCCTTCTGGGTATGCGCATGGACGAACGGGGGCTTTAACAGTTCGAGTTTCACGCGCTTAAGTGACGACAGATCGGTGGGGGTAGTCACGGGTGCGACCTCTTCATTCGCTTGTGCAAACGAAGCTGTGACAATCGGACCAATAGCACCGGCAATGGCGGCACCGGCCAACATCGAGCGTCTGGTCAGGTTAAACTGCTGGGTCATCGTCTTTCTCCTAGACTGGGAGCGAAGATTTCTCCGCTTCCCTGACAACCAAGGTAGTATTGCTTCTCATAAGCATCTTTGATCGGGAACAAATATTGCCGGTCTTTTTGCTTGCGTATTCGCAAAGAGGTTTCGACACCCGCGCAATAGACAAAGATCAAGATAAGAAGGAGTTTTCATCATGATCTTTGGATCCGTTGATCGGACCAAAAAAGGCGGCATACCGCGCGGCTTGTCGCAAACGGCGCCTATCCTGTTCTGTTACGGTTTCCGGCCGTTTTTCCTAGGGGCCGCTATTTGGGCCGTTGTCGTGATGGCTTTGTGGATCGCCAGCCTGACCGGTGTGATTGCGATAGCAGAAGACTACGGTCCAACGCACTGGCACGCCCATGAAATGCTTTTTGGATACTCGTCCGCAGTGCTTGCCGGCTTCCTGCTGACGGCCGTTCCCAACTGGACGGGGCGGCTGCCGGTATCGGGCTGGCCGCTGTTTTTCCTGTTCGCTCTGTGGGTCGCCGGCCGGCTGGTTTTCCTCCTGCCCGACGTGGCGGGCGGAGCAGCAGCGGTGGTTGACAGCCTGTTTCTACCGGTCCTGCTTCTAATCTGCATCCGGGAAGTCGTGGCGGGCAGGAAGTGGAAGGACCTGAAGGTGATGAGCGGCCTGCTCGCGCTTTCCGCAGGAAATATCCTCTTCCACCTGGAAGTTATCCGTGGAGGGCATCCGGATGTGGCGATCAAACTCGCCGTGTCGGCCTACGTGCTCCTCGTGATGATTGTCGGGGGCCGGATCATCCCGAGCTTCACCCGCAACTGGATCAACAAGAGCGGACGGACGGATTTTCCCGCGCCCTATGACAGGTTCGACAGCGCAGCGATCGTGACGGGAGTTGCCGCTCTCGCGGCCTGGATCATCCTGCCGCCAGGTCCATGGGTCGCTCTGCTGACGGGAGCCGCATTTCTGATGCAATTCGCTCGTCTGACCCGCTGGCGAGGCTGGACGGTGACAGACGAACACCTCGTCACGGTACTGCACGTCGCCTATTTCTTCGTGCCACTCGGCTTCCTGGGCCTCACACTTTCAGCACTCGAACTGGTTTCGCCGATGGCGGCCCTGCATGTGCTGACGGTCGGAACAGTCGCATCCATGATGCTCGCCGTCATGACGCGGGCCACGCGCGGCCATACCGGACGTGTCCTGACAGCGTCAACGACGACATCGCTTGCCTACGCAGCGATAATTCTCGCAGCGCTGCTTCGTCCGGCCGCAGATTTCTTTCCCGGCCAGACCCCGACGCTCTATGCGGCATCCGGTCTCGCCTGGCTCGTAGCGTTTAGCCTGTATCTGATCGAATATGGGCCGATGCTGGCCAAGGTTCGCCGGAAAATCGGCTGACAACAACAATAGGGCCGCATTGCGCGGCCCTTCCTCCACCTCACGGCTCCATCATTCCAGGGTGCCAGCGCGGCTCATGGACCAGTTGCACGTCGACTGAGAAAACCCCTGTAACAGCCTGTGCGGCATAGCGCACCGCATCGACAATAAATCCTGACGCTGGACATCCGGGCGTCGTTGTCGTCATGACGATACGGACTTCGCCTGTATCGCTCGCGTCGATGAGATAGATCAAACCAAGCCCGACAATGTCGCGGCCGAGCTCCGGATCGATCACATCCTGAAGGCCGGCGCGAATCCTTGTCGCAAGGTCGGTTTCGATCTCCTCAGTCATGGCCTTCATTTTCTTCATCTCCGACGCGAATCATGATGCGATAGAACGTGCCGCCAGCATCAAAATTACCGACCCATTGATGTCCGCGCCGTGTCAGCTCCGGGAAGAGGAAAAGCGGCTCCCGTGAGAGAACCGCGAAAATGACCTCGCCAGGATCAAGCCGTTCCGCTTCTGCGAGCAGGCGTACCATTGGCTCGGGAGGATCCAGGTCCGAGAGATCGAGGTCGATGGAAGGCTCAGGCCAGAGGTCGGGCGAGACGACGTCTTCGGAATGCTGGAGGTTAATGGCTTCCTTCGGCAGGAAGCGCACCTCAAAACCACCGTCGGGCAGTTCTTCCAGTTCATAGTCGAAGCCGCGGCGCTCCATCACCGAGAAAAGCGGCTGGGGTCGGAAGGGTGCTATGAGCCGGAAGCCCTCGCCCGGCGCTAGGTCATCGACAGTTCCCATGATGGCCTGGAAAGGCTCCCCGCCCGATGCGAGGATGGGCCGGACGTCCAATGTCTTGAAACCGATGGCCATGATCATTTCCTTTTAATCGGGGTGGGCAGGAAGAGAGGTGGATGCTGCAGGTTCTCTCCGTCTGCTGCTGGCGCAATAGCAACATACGAAAGCTTGCGAGTTCGTGCGAGTTCGATAACCAGGGCCGCCACGGCAATCAACTGGATCAGGGCAGCGAGGCGGAAAAGCAGCGGCATCTCCAGGAGCAGAGCGAGTACCGAAGCTGCGACGCAACCGGCATACAGGTAGAACCAGGAGCTGGCTCGTCTCTCGTTGATGAGATCCTGGATGCGGGGAACCGGCTTTCGCCCGAGAACGGGACCGTAGTACTCAAGCCAGGTGATGAAGGCGACGATCTTGTAGAGTTGGCCGAGGCCGAGCACGGTCAACCAACCGAAAGCGATCAGATAGACCAAGGCGCCTATCTGGGAGGCGAGCGTTCCGGACAAGGAGAGGAACAGGAAGAGGCCGATCGCCAGCATCAATGCGCCAACGGCAACGGCGCTCATCTGCGTGTTCAGTTCGAGCGATCGGCGTTTTCTCTGCCGATAGATGTTCACGACGTCATAGGCGAAGAGACACGCGGCAATGATGGCGATGGCGATGGCAGCATGGACACCGGCCGTCGCGTCCAGGCCGTAAGCCGCCACGGGGATTGCCACGATGACGGCCAGCACTGCCACCGTCAAAAACAGCCATGCGGCACTAGTGGTCCGACGATCGATCTCGGGCGCCAGGAGAAACATTGCGAGCATCCGATAACTGACACCGAAAGCGCTGACGCTCATCCATCCGATCAGTCCCAGAAAGGCGTGAAGCGAGAGACCGTTCACCAACAACTGGTCGAGGAAGGACGCTTCGATCACGCCGGAGAGATCGAGCGCAAAGCTGACGCCGAGAATTGCGGTTGCTGTCAGCGCTACGAGGCCGGTGGCGACAAACCGGGCAGGCAAACCGATTGGTCGCGCCGACAGTAGCGTACCACCCACCATGTAGACGACAAAACCGAAACCCGCGGCGAGGAACATGCCGCCAACGGGAAGGAGAACGAGCCCGCCATCGAAATAGCCGGCGAGGTGCACGAAGCCGCAAACGAGACAGAGCAGTCCCGCGATCAACAGCAGGAGTGCGTGAAGAGCGAGGTCCGGTGCGTGCAGGGGCTTCGACACGAGGACCGGAACGAACTGCAGCAGAGCGCCGCAGAACAGCAATCCAAGCCAGCCGATGGCGAATATATGAACCACGACCAGCGTCTCGGGTGCCTCGATCGGCAGGACAGGAAAACCGAATCCGGCGGCGAAAAGCGCTTCCCCCCCTAGTAGGAAGAAAAGTGCGGCCGCGAAATAAGACATTGTCCAGCGGGAGATCGAGGCACCGGTCATGGCCGATCCGTCAGTCGCCGCAGCAGCAGTCGCACCCGGAACTCTTGGCGCGGGTGATCTCGACACGCCAGGTCTCTGGTCCCTGCTCGAGATAGGCCCAGTCGAACTGCTCCGGATAGCGGCTTTCAATCTGATAGTGCAAAGGACGGGGGTCATGATCGCTGGCGACATGCATGGACGTGCCCGGCTCAAGCGAGGTCAGCACGCCGAAAATGCGCGGATGGCGCTCTGCAGGGGGCAGGACGCGTACGTCGATCAGCGGAATCTCGGATGTGTTCGGCATATATCTCTTTCCGAAGGCCTGATTGATCATCCCGGGAGAGCAGGCCGGCTCTTCCCAATTCCCCACATTACTTCTCATCCCGACAATTCAATTTGTGGTGCGACAAACAACCGCGAATTGGCAGCTACCGCCGGCCGCGAACCTAGTAATTGACATTGCGCAAAGACCTCGTCGCGCATGCCCGATACCTCCTTTTGCAAGACGAACGAAAGGAATGACGATGTCCCAGACAATCGTGGAGAAATACGGCGAGGCGCGGCTACCCCGGTATACGAGCTATCCGACCGCCCCGAATTTCAGCGCGGACGTGACACCCGGCATGTATGCGGACTGGTTGCAGGCAATTCCTTCCGAGCAGCCGACATCCCTCTATCTTCACATCCCGTTCTGTCGCTCCATGTGCTGGTATTGCGGCTGTCACACCACGATCACCGAGAAGGACAAGCCAATCCTCGACTACCTCGAGGTCCTTCACCGGGAGATCGACCTGATCGCCAATGCGCGCGGGCGCAGTTTCAATATCGGTGAGATCCACTTCGGCGGCGGCACACCCACCATCATCCAGCCGGCTGAGTTCATCGCCCTGATGGATGCAATGCGCAACAGGCTCGGCTTCGCCGCACAGGTCAACGCAGCCGTGGAGATCGATCCGCGTCGGATGCAGCCCGGGATGGCGGATGCGCTTGGACAGTCCGGCATAACGCGGGCCAGCCTCGGCGTGCAGAGCTTCGACCCGAAAGTGCAGAAGGCGATCAATCGCATCCAGACGGCGGAAACGACGCTGACGACAGTGGAGAGCCTGCGAAAGAACGGCATCCAGGCAATCAACTTCGACCTAATCTACGGATTGCCGTACCAGACCGTGGAATCCTGTGTCGAGACGGTGGACGTCGCCGTCGCGATGCGGCCGGATCGCTTCGCGGTGTTCGGCTACGCCCATATCCCGAGCTTCAAGAAACACCAGAGACTGATCGACGAGGCAGCCCTCCCCGATGCACGGGGGCGGCACGCCCAGGCGGAAGCGATCGCGCAACGCCTCGTCGAGGCCGGTTACGAGCAGATCGGCCTCGACCATTTCGCACTGCCGCAGGACGACCTTGCGATCGCCCAGGGCGAAGGGCGCCTGCATCGGAATTTCCAGGGCTATACAACGGACTCCTGCAAGACCCTTATCGGGCTCGGCGCCTCGGCCATCGGCAAGTTCGGCCAGGGCTACCACCAGAACGAGGTGCCGCCAGGCCTTTACGCCAGCCGTGTTTCGTCCGGCGAGCTGCCCACTGCAAAGATCTACGGCCTGACTGCGGAAGACCGATTGAGGGCCGACGTGATCGAACGGCTGATGTGCGACTTCACGGTCGATATCGGCGCTCTTTGTGCCGCACACGGTTTTGATCCCGACCGGCTGCTCTTGGAAAACAAGGTTCTCGATGAGCTCGAGAAGGACGGCCTGATCCAGCGGGACAATGCCGTGGTCCGTGTGGACGACAGGCATCGCTTCGTGGTCCGTGCGGTGGCAGCCGCGTTCGACGCCTATCTGGACGCATCGAAGCGCACCTACAGCAAAGCCGCCTGATCCATAAAGAATGATGCGGTTAACAGAAAGAGCCCGGTAGGGGATGTCCTTCCGGGCTCTTTCGTGCGGCCAAACCTCTCCTAGACGGTTAGGCCGCGATAGATGGCCGGCAGGGCCGCCGGCAACCTTGAGATATCTCCCACCATGGCGAAGCCGTTGCGCCCGAACATGACCGGCAAATAGCTCTGCGCATCCCGATCGACCGTAACAGCGAAGACCTTGGTGCCGGACCGGCGCGCTTCCTGAACGGCACGGCGGCTATCCTCGAGCGCAAACCTGCCCTCGTAGTGGTCTATGTCATTTGGCTTTCCATCCGTCAGCACAAGCAGAAGCTTGGTCCGGTTCGGTCGTTTCTGGAGTTCCGCCGTCGAATGTCTCAGGGCCGCACCGAGGCGGGTGTAGTATCCGGGCTTCAGGGCTCCGATGCGATTTTCGACTGCAGGGCCTGTAAGCTCATCGAAAGCCTTGACGGTTTCAACGCGAACCCACGACCGTCGCCTTGACGTGAACGTCAGGATCGAATGGTCCGTGCCGATGGCCGCAAGACCCTGCGACAGGACAAGCAATGCCTCTTTTTCGACGTCCAGCACCCGGCGGTTGTCGATCCAGGCATCGGTGGACAGCGAGACGTCGACCAGAATGGTCACGGCGAGATCCGATGCGTGAGGACGGCTCATCATGTGGATGCGGTCGCTTCCCTGCCCCCCGGCAGCCAGGTCCGTGCGCGACCGCACGACGGCATCCATGTCCAGCTCCGCGCCGTCCAGTTGTGCCTTGAGCAGCTCATTGCGGGGGCGAAGGATCTCGAACTGGCGTCGTACCTTTTTCACCAGCCGACGTGTCTCGTCCCCCTGCACGAGAGCGTCACCTTTTTCTGATGCGGGGGCGGCGAAAACCCTGCAATAGTCCTTGAGGTAAGCACCTTTGCGGTAGTCCCATTCGGGATAACTCAGATCGGCTTCGATCTGCGCAACGTCGAGCATTTCGGGGGGCAGGTCGAGATCGAAGCGGAAACGCGAGGACGGGCGCTCGCGTCGCCGCCCCAGGACTATCTCGTCGAGGTCGTCGGCCGCCTTGCCGTCGTCATCGTCCTTGTCGTCGGTGGGACGGTCGACATTGACCATTTCCGCCATCGCGAGGATCTTCTCGAAGCGGTTTAAAATAAACGGGCTGCGCTCCGACCGTTTGTCGTCCGGCCGCTCGCGTTGGCCCACCAATCGCTTTCGATCGGCAGATGTCTTGGCCTCGCTTAATGGAATATCCGCATCCGCCCCGCCTGGTGCGGTTTCCTCCGCGGCAAAAAACTGCGGCCATAGTGGAATGTCCATCATCGGCAGGTAGCCGGGCGGGGCGGCGCGCGGAAAGATGGACGGGGGCAGTGGATCAACCACGCCGGCACCTACACGCAAGAGGCTGAGAATGCGGTTCTCAACCAGTTGCTCCACGGGAGGCAGCTTGCTCCTGTGCCTATCCTCGAGCATGGCAGTGCACAGCCGGCGATAGCAGCGTTTCAAGCCGGGGAACGCCTCCAGCGTCTCCTTCACGGTCTGCGCTGCAGCGTCGATCCGGCACAGATCGTGCACAAGTGGATCGTTGCCGGAAAGGTTCAAAGGAGGGACTGTCGCCAGATAAGCGGTCAGCCAGATGTAGAGGTCCCTGTTGAGGCTCCTGTCAGGAAATAGATCCGCCTCCGTCGGAAGCATGACGCGCGCGAAATCCCGCCCGACGCGTGCCACACGCTCCTCGCCGAGCCCGACCAACTGTCGCAGCTTGAGCCTATGACCGGAAGTCTTCTGCGCCGCCGGCACCAGCTGGCAGGTGCTTTCGCCGCCGAAGCCACGAAAACATGAGGCGAGGACAGACGAAACCTCGTCAAGCTTCACGGCATGTTCCGGGTAGCGGGGCATGCTGTGGGTCTGCCCGACAAGGCGGTGCCACGCCTTGCCGACAGTTTCTTCCAATTCCAGGAATTCGAACATGATCGCCTCAGGGAATGATCGCGTCAGCTACTTCGCGCAGGGCCTGCCGGACATCCGGATCGTCGGTCAGCGGCTCGATCATCGCTGCCAGTATGGCATCGCGCGGGCGCAGCCCACCTTCGATAAGCGAGGCGCAGTAGACCAGCAGGCGCGTCGAGACACCCTCCTCCAGGTCATGGCCCTTCATCGCGCGAAGTCGATGCGCAAGATTAACGAGGGGCGCAACATGGCGCTCGTCAAGGCCGCTTTCGGCCGTCACGATCGCTATCTCCTGGTCCTTCGGGAGGAAGTCGAACTCGATCGCCACGAAACGCTGCTTGGTGGACGGCTTCAGGGCCTTCAGAATGCTCTGATAGCCAGGATTATAGGAAACAACGAGCATGAATTCGGCCGGCGCCTCGAGTATCTCGCCGGTGCGCTCGAGCGGCAGAATGCGGCGATCGTCTGTCAGCGGGTGTAGAACGACTGCGACGTCCTTGCGGGCCTCGACGATCTCATCGAGGTAGCAGACGCCGCCGCTGCGGACCGCGCGTGTCAACGGCCCGTCAACCCAGACCGTGTCCCCGCCCTTCAGCAGGTAACGGCCCGTCAGGTCGGCTGCAGCAAGGTCGTCATGGCAGGATACAGTCGACAGAGGCAGGCCAAGTTGTGCGGCCATATGACTGACGAAGCGGGTCTTTCCACATCCTGTCGGACCCTTGAGGAGCAGCGGCAGCCTGCGCTTCCATGCAAGCTCGAACAGCTCGCACTCGTTGCTGGCCGGAATGTAGTGGGGCACGAGCCGTTCGCCCTGCGCCGTTGCGGATAAGTTCAAGGTCATCGTTCAGGTCCTTTCTAGGAGGGGAGTATGCGGCCCCGTTCAAGACGGGGCCGCACCACTTATTCGGCCGGAACTGCCGTAGCGGCGGAGGCATGCCGCTCGCGGCCGGGGACGAACAAGGCCCAGAGGAACATCAAGGCGGAGATCAGGACGAAGACGCCCGACCCGAGCCGTACCCAGTAGAACATCGCGAGCTGATCCTGAACGTCCATGTAGCTTTCGCCCAGGACCCGCTGCAGGTGGACCTGCAACACACCCGCGAAGGTCAGCGCAAAGGTCATTACCGACATCGCTGTGCACATCATCCAGAAGCTGACCATGGAGAGCATCTGGTTATAGGGCGCCCTCCCGAGGATCTCCGGTACCGCATAGGCCATGACGGCGAGGTTGAGCATCACGTAGGCACCGAAGAAAGCGAGGTGGCCATGTGCGGCGGTCACCTGGGTGCCGTGGGTATAGAAGTTAACCGACGACAGCGTGTGCAGGAAGCCCCAGACCCCGGCGCCGAAGAAAGCCATCACCGAGCAACCTATCGACCACAACAGCGCGGCGCGATTGGGATGCTTGCGGCCCGCCTTCCAGGTCATCACGAAGGTGAAGATCATCATGGTGAAGAAGGGTGCGACTTCAAGCGTGGAGAACAGCGAGCCTATCCACTGCCAGTACCCAGGGGCGCCGATCCAGTAGAAGTGGTGGCCGGTTCCGAGGATGCCGGAGAAGAGGGCGAGGCCAACAATGACATAGAGCCACTTTTCGACCACTTCGCGGTCGATACCGGTGAGCTTGATCATCAGATAGGCGAGGATCGAAGCCATGATCAGTTCCCACACACCCTCAACCCAGAGATGGACAACGTACCACCAGTACATCTTGTCGAGCGCCAGATTCGTCGGGTTGTAGAAGGCGAACAGGAAGAAGATCGCGACACCCCAGAGACCGAAGATCAGGATGTTGGTGACCACCGTCTTGCGGCCCTTGAGAACCGTCATGGTGATGTTGAACAGGAACATCAGGCAGACGACGACGATGCCGACCTTGATGATGAAGGGCTGTTCCAGGAACTCGCGCCCTTCGTGGATCTTGAACATGTAACCGACGACGGCAACCGCCGCGGCGACAAGGAAGATCCAGAACTGGGCGATGGCGATCTTGGGGCTGTAGAGCTCCGTCTCGGCTTCTTCCGGAAGGAGATAGTAGGTCGCTCCCATGAAGCCGATCAGCAGCCAGACGATCAGTGCGTTCGTATGGATCATCCGCACGATATTGAACGGCAGAAGCTCGGAGAGCGTGTTGGGCAGCACGTAGATCGTTCCGGCGAGAACACCGAAAAGAACCTGCGCCACGAAGAGGCCGAGGGCGCCGTAGAAATACAGCATCGCGACCTTTTGGGTTTGATATTTCATCGTATACTCCTTTCCCTCAGGTCAACCGGCGTCGTTCGGCGGCCAGTTCTGCGTATTGATTTTGCTTGTCCATTCGAGGAAGTCGGCCAGGTCGTTGAGTTCCTGCTCCGTCAGATTGAACTGTGGCATCTGGCGGCGGCCTTCGATGCCTGTCGGCATGGCGGCCATCCAGGCCTTCAGCGTCTCGCGCGCAGTTTCCGCGTCTTCATGCCCGCCGTAGCGCTTCCAGACGTTCCCAAGTTCCGGTGCGAAATATGCGCCTTCACCGAGGATCGAATGGCAGTTGATACAGGCATTCCTTTCCCAGACATGCTTGCCGCGGGCGACACCGTCGGTCAGCGTCGTTTCGTCGGTCGACGTCGTGCGTATGTAGTAGTGGCTGTGCGCGGTGAGCCCGAGGAAGATCGCGAAGAAGAACGCGGATCCCCCATAAAAGACATTTCTCGCTCCGGTCTTTGTCAGTCGTTCTGACATTCCGAGATCCCTTTCCTGACAACCAACCGAGCAGCGCTCGGTGGGTCTGTTGCGTCGAGGCCACCGACGCGACTTCAGATCGGACTCGGTGGGCCGCAGTCTTCTTCGGCGTTTTTGGAAAGAGCTTCTTTGTGTTTTGGCAAACAGGACGCAGTTGTCGCGGCGACCGTTCAGGCTAACGCAAGGCGAGAGCGGGCACCGCATCCATGGCAATGCCCGCTCTCGTGATCTGAAGTCGGGATAACGTCAGCCTACCAGAGGGAGCCAAGGGCACGTCCCAGGGTGGCGAGGGAAAAGAATGCCGGCCATACCCACAAGGCTGCAGCCATGGCGGGGTGGTCACCTCGAAGACCCATGAAATCAAGGATGATAAGCCGGGCCTTGATGAGGGTCAGGACGAGGATGATCACAATCACGGCCAGAGGAACCGCTTCATGTTTCCATTGCGCCGCAATCAATGCTCCCACGATGGCAAGCATCATCACCCAGTTGGCGCTCGAGAACAGGCGGGAGGACTCTTTTGCTTTCATGACTGCTATCCGAGGTAGATCAAAGGGAACATCACAAGCCAGATCAGGTCGACGATATGCCAGATCGTGGTCGCCATCACGGTGTTCTGCTGGCGTGGCTTGAGGGCGATCAGAAGCAGAACCAACGTCAGAAATGCGACGTGTGCCAGGTGGAAGCCGGTGATGAGGAAATAAAGCTCAAAGAAAGAACCGAACGCCGGATTGGCCGCACTTGCGACTTCCGCGGAATATTCAGCGATCTTTACCGCAATGAACCCCAGTCCGAGAACGGAGGTTGCCGCGAGATAGAGCCTCTGCAGCCGTCGGTTCGAGCCAGCCTGGACCGCGAGAGCCGCTGTCCAACTGCTGGCCAACAGAACGACAGTGTTGAAACCCGCCAGACGTGTCGAAAGCTGCAACTTCCCGGCGGCAAACTCCGCCGGTTGAAAGAACGAGACCACGAGAAAGCCGGCAAACAAAATGCCGAAGGTGACCAGTTCACTCCACACCAGGATCCAGAGAAGCAGGTCTCCACCCTCGTCCGCCGTTTCTGTCGGCGAAACCGCCATGTCTGCCATTTACCATCTCCATTTGCGGACGGGAAAATGGCCGGGGATCAGCGATTGTTCTTTGTCAAATAGCAAAGACGGCACTGGTTTGGCCCCTAGAATGGTCCCAAACAAAGGAACATTCTATGACTGATGCACAAGTCGGCTTAGCACTGGCCACACCGATCATTGTCGGCTTCGCGATCGCCCTTCGAAAAATGGGGGTGCTTCAAGGCTACAGTTCTCTGGCAGCGGTCCTGTTTTCGGTCGCTATTGCTGCGGTATTGTTCTTTCAGCAATAGGCTCCCGTCGCATCAGGGATCCCGCCTTTATCCGTGGGCGCGCGAGGCGCAACCAGACCGCCGCCAATATGGGCAGAGCGGAGGTCACCTCATCTATTCCTGAAACAGCGTCGGCACTTCGATCACACGAGCATCTGCAGGCTCCGAGTCAATCATTTTGAACAACTCCTGCAACATGCCGGGGACATCCTGACGCAGCATGATGATGTTTTCGGTCAGCACCGAGACCAGCGGATCCCAGTCAAAGCACCCGATATGGGGAGGGCAGTCGCCAAAATGGCCGCTTGCCTTGATCCACCGTATCACGCCTTCCAAGGGAATGGTGGAGCTGACGAACATGGCCGCTGGAAGCTTGCCGTGCTTGGCCGCAAGCTCGCCAAGCGCGCGTTCAGCCTTTTCCGGCGCATAGCCGGTCGCCAGGATCATGGTGTCGTCTACGGCAATTCCGGCCTCTGAATGCGCGTCACGAAATCCTTGAATACGCTCGGTCGTGTTATGATCGGGTCGTCCGCCGACATACAGCAGCGGCTGGCCCGGCACACGATCGCCTGCCGAAGCCGCCAGAATGCGCTGTGTGAGCGCATTGGCGCCTCCACGGTTATCCGAAATGACCGAGGGCGCAAGTCGTCCCGGAAGGTCGAGATTGAGCGAACGCACGCCGGCTGCCGCGCAGATTTCGGTGATGCGATCCGGATCGGTGGCGCCGGTCGCAATCAGGCAATCCACCTGGTGTGCGATCATGGCGCGCGCAGCCTGTATCTCCAGCTCCGAATCGCGTTGCGTACAGGTAACGATTGGAAAGAGCCCCCGATCGCGCGCCATGGATTCAAATTTCTCGACGATCGATCCAAAATAGCGGTTGTCGTACTTGGGGACAATCATTCCAATCAGATGCGACTTGTCCCGCCGAAGGCCGCTGGCCTGCATGTTCAGTGCATAACCCTGCTCGTCTGCGATACGGGTGATCCGTTCCGCCAGTGCCACGCTGATACGCCGCTTTTTCCATGTTCCGTTCAACACCGAGCTGACCGCCGTCGGCGAGGCTCCGGACAGTGTCGCCAGATCATAGATCGTCATGCGCCTACCCGGTGCTTTACTCTCTTTGGCCAAATCCACTCTCCTCTTTGCTGCACCAGCTTGACAGCCAGATTTGGCTTATGCAAGTGTGCTGCATCGGTTGAGCAAAGATGCTCCACCGATTGAACAGATCCAAGGCATCCTGATGCTGCGGGGGGAGAAGCTTGAGCAAACCTCATTCGGCACGGCATTCCCGTGAAGATTGGCGGATGTATCGACGGCACGGGAGATGCGCCGGCGTAAGCAGATTTTCTGCTGCAATTCAGCGAGGCTGATTGGAAATTCGGAAATTTATGGAGGAGATGAATTGATGAGAAAGCACACTCTGCGTGCCGCTGTCAGCGCCCTCGGGCTGCTGGTCGGCAGCGCCGCCATGGCCCAGACCAGCGGCACCGTTGCGTTTCTGATGCCCGACCAGGGATCGACCCGCTATGAGGAGCACGACTACCCCGGCTTCAAGGCCGAAATGGCGAAGCTCTGCCCCGATTGCACGGTGATCTATCAGAACGCTAACGCCGACATGTCGCTGCAGCAGCAGCAGTTCAATTCTGCGATTACGCAGGGGGCAAAGGTCATCGTACTTGACCCCGTTGATTCTGCCGCGGCCTCAGCTCTTGTAACCATGGCACAGTCCCAGGGCATCAAGGTCATCGCCTATGACCGCCCGATTCCAGATACTCCGCCGGATTACTACGTGTCTTTCGACAACGAGGGCATTGGCTACGCCATTTCGAGGTCGCTGGTTGACCACATGAAGGCCGAGGGCATCCCGGAAGGTTCGGGCGTGCTGCAGATCAACGGTTCGCCCACCGACGCGGCCGCTGGCCTGATCCGTGACGGCATCCACCGCGGCCTGGCTGAATCGGGTTACAAGACCCTGGCTGAGTTCGACACGCCGGACTGGAAGCCAAGCGAAGCGCAGGAATGGGCTGCCGGTCAGGTCACCCGCTTCGGCGCCGAGATCAAAGGCGTCGTAGCTGCCAATGACGGCACCGGCGGTGGCGCGATCGCAGCCTTCAAGGCAGCTGGCGTCGATCCGGTTCCGCCGGTCACCGGCAACGACGCGGTCATCGCGGCGCTGCAGCTGATCATCTCCGGCGATCAGTACAACACCATCTCCAAGCCTTCGGAGATCGTGGCGGCAGCGGCGGCCAAGGTTGCCGTACAGCTTCTCAAGGGCGAAACCCCAGAGGCCAAGACCAAGCTGTACAATGCTCCGTCCGAGCTCTTCGTGCCTGCCGTCGTAACGGCCGAAAACATCAAGGCCGAGATCTTCGACAAGGGCATTCAGACGCCGGAAGAGGTGTGCACTGGTGAGTATGCCGAAGGCTGCAAGGCCCTGGGCATCACCAAGTAGACGAAGCGACCTATTGGCGCGCCGCGCGCGCCGATAGTTCTGCATCCGGCCGGTCCCTCCCGCCGGCCGGATGTTCACTGTTTGGTATCTGTTTACGTGAGGGTTATCGCAATGACGCATTCCACCCGGCCGCCTGAACAGGGTGAGACAATTCTCAGTCTTAAAGGCGTATCAAAGAAGTTCGGCGCGGTCTCAGCGCTGACCGACATCGAACTGGACGTGCGTGCCGGTGAAGTGGTGGCGTTGGTTGGCGACAATGGCGCCGGAAAATCCACGCTGGTCAAGGTTCTGGCAGGCGTGCATCAGCCGACCTCCGGGACGGTCGAATTCATGGGTCGCGAGGTTACGCTGGACAATCCGGCAACTGCATTGAACCTCGGCATCGCCACTGTGTTCCAGGACCTCGCGCTCTGCGAAAACCTCGACGTCGTGGCAAACCTCTTCCTTGGCCACGAATTGAACCCTCTGCGTCTAAACGAGGTGCAGATGGAGGTTCGGGCCTGGACATTGCTCAGGGAGCTTGCCGCCCGCATACCGTCGGTGCGCGAGCCTGTGGCCTCCCTGTCGGGCGGCCAGCGTCAGACTGTGGCTATTGCGCGTTCCCTGCTTCTCGACCCCAAGATCATCATGCTCGACGAGCCGACGGCTGCGCTTGGAGTTGCGCAGACCGCCGAGGTCCTGAATCTGATCGAACGCGTCCGCGACCGTGGACTGGGCGTCATCATCATCAGCCACAACATGGAAGATGTACGTGCCGTCGCCGACCGGATTGTCGTGCTGCGGCTGGGGCGCAATAGCGGGATTTTCACCCCTGACGCCAGCAATCATGAACTTGTCGCCGCAATCACCGGAGCGACAGAAAATGCCGTCTCGCGCCGCACTCAGCGCAAGGCCGTAGAAGTTGAAGGACCCCGTGTATGAGCGAGGCAAAGATTACACCACTTGACCGTGCCGATGAACGGGTGCGCCACGACGACACGATTAAGGGCGCGGTCCTGGCCTTTGTGGATCGAGTCCGCTCGGGCGATCTGGGAATGCTGCCCGTCGCGGTTGGCCTGGTCGTCATATCGGCGGTATTCACCAGCCTGAACCCGCTGTTCCTTGCGCCTAACAACCTTGTAAACCTCCTTTTCGACTGCGCAACCGTCGGCGTCATTTCGCTGGGTATCGTCTGCGTCCTGATGCTGGGCGAGATCGACCTTTCGGTCGGTTCGATGAGTGGGCTTGCCTCGGCCCTGATCGGAATGTTCTGGGTGAACATGGGCCTGCCCCTCCCGCTCGCCATCCTGATTGCCCTCGCCGCAGGTGCGCTGATCGGGGCGATCTATGCCTCGCTCTTCAACTGGATCGGCATGCCAAGCTTTATTTCAACGCTGGCCGGCCTGTTGGCGCTTCTGGGCTTCCAGCTCTATCTGCTGGGCACGAGTGGCTCGATCAATCTGCCCTACGCTTCGTCGATGGTAAAATTCGGCCAACTCCTGATCATGCCGGCCTGGTTCTCCCACACGGTTGCGTTGTTGCCCGGGATCGTTTTGCTCTGGAGCGGCCTGGGTGTCGCCAGGCAGCGCAAGACAGTGGGGCTGACCGCCCAGCCGCTCAGCATGCTTCTGGTCAAGGTGGTCGCATTGACGGCGGCATTGGAATTTGCCGTCTGGTATCTGAACCTTGGTCGAGGCGTGCCGTGGATGTTCGGCCTGTTCGTCCTTTTGGTCGTGATAATGAACTACGCGCTGACACGCACGAAGTGGGGTCGCTCGATGTTTGCCGTGGGCGGCAACCGCGAAGCCGCGCGTCGCTCGGGCATCAACGTCAAGCGCATCTACCTCTCGGCCTTCATGTTGTGCTCTACCCTGGCGGCGCTGGGCGGAATGCTGTCAGCTTCGCGGCTGGCATCCTCCAGCCAGCAAGCCGGCACGGGTGACGTGAACCTGAACGCGATAGCCGCGGCAGTCATAGGCGGCACCAGCCTCTTTGGCGGCCGTGGCAGTGCCTATTCCGCGCTACTGGGCATCATCGTCATTCAGGCCATTTCGAACGGGCTGACGCTTTTGAACCTCTCGTCGAGCCTGCGTTACATGATCACCGGTGGCGTCCTCGCCGTCGCGGTCATCGTCGACTCGCTGGCGCGCCGCTCCCGTGCGGCTCACGGCCGCGGCTGATCCAATTGGAGAATAACATGTCGGAAGAAATGAAGGGCAAAGTCGTCGCCATTACCGGTGCGGCCTCTGGGATCGGGCTGCAATGCGCCCGAACGCTGATAGACGCCGGGGCGACAGTGGTGCTGATCGACCGAGCCGAGGAGCGACTGAAGCAGCTCTGCGCCGAGATCGGGCCGAACGCACTGCCGCTGGTCGTCGATCTGCTTAACGGTCCACAGGTCTCGGCCATGTTGCCGCGCATCCTGGAACTCACCGGACGTCTCGATGTCTTTTACGCCAATGCCGGCTCCTATATCGGTGGCGCGGTGGCCGAGGGTGATCCGGACGCCTGGGACCGGATGCTCAATCTCAACGTCAATGCAGCCTTCCGCTCGGTGCATGCGGTGCTTCCGCACATGATCGCGCAGAAGTCGGGTGACATCATCTTTACCTCGTCGGTCGCCGGCGTGATCCCGGTGGTGTGGGAGCCGATCTACACAGCTTCGAAGTTCGCGGTGCAGGCATTCGTCCACTCTACCCGCCGTCAGGTCGCCCCGCATGGCATTCGTGTCTGCGCTGTGTTGCCCGGCCCGGTCGTGACAGCACTTCTCGACGACTGGCCCAAGGCCAAAATGGACGAGGCGCTGGCCAATGGCAGCCTGATGCAGCCGCAGGAAGTGGCCGACGCGGTGCTGTTCATGCTGACCCGCAAGCGCACAGTCACCGTTCGCGACCTGGTGATCATGCCGAGTAGCCTGGATCTCTGATTTCCGGGAAGGAAGCGCCATCATGACAGAACGCGACGAACGTCTCATCCTCGGTGTCGACGTAGGCACCGGCAGCGCGCGGGCCGGCTTGTTCGACCTTTCGGGCCGGATGCTGGCCTCCGCCAAGCGGGAAATCACCCTCTGGCGCGGCCCCGGCTCCATGGTGGAGCAGTCGTCGTCGCAAATCTGGTCCGCGATCTGCCAATCGGTTCGTGCAGCGCTGGACGAAGCCGGCATCGATCCGGCGCGGGTCGCCGGGGTTGGCTTCGATGCCACCTGTTCCCTTGTCGTACTGGGTGCGGGCGGGACGTCCCTGCCTGTTGGACCCTCGGAAGACCCTTCGCGCGATGTCATCGTGTGGATGGATCACCGCGCTGTCGAGCAGGCCGAGCGCATCAATGTCATGGGCCATGACGTGCTGCGTTATGTCGGCGGCAGCATCTCGCCTGAGATGGAGACGCCTAAACTTCTCTGGTTGAAGGAGAACCGACCCGAGGTTTTCGCCCAGGCATGGCAGTTTTTCGATCTCGCCGATTTCCTGACATGGAAGGCAACTGGCGATCTCGCACGCTCGACCTGCACGGTAACCTGCAAATGGACCTATCTGGCCCATGAACGTCGCTGGGATCCATCCTATTTCCGCCAGATCGGCCTAGGAGAACTGGCGGACGAGGATTTCGATTGTATCGGCAAGCGCGTGGTGGATCCCGGAACACCACTTGGCCAGGGCCTGACTGCAGCCGCTGCCGCCGATCTCGGTCTGCTTGTCGGAACAGCTGTTTCCGCCGGCATGATCGACGCCCACGCCGGTGGCATCGGCACTGTCGGGATCGAGGGTAGCCCCACGACCCATATGGCCTATGTCTTCGGCACCTCCTCCTGCACCATGACCTCGACTGCAGATCCAGTCTTCGTTCCCGGCGTCTGGGGGCCATATTTTTCGGCCATGGTGCCGGGAATGTGGTTGAACGAAGGTGGCCAGTCGGCGGCCGGCGCCGCGATCGACCATCTGATAGAATGCCATCCGGCCGGCGTCGAAGCACAGGAGATGGCGCGCGGGCGCGGCATTCCTGTGTCCCAGCTCCTCACGGAGCGGCTGCTGGCTCATACCTCTTCGATCTCCGACATCGTGCACCATGCTGACGGCCTGCATGTTGTTCCCGAATTCCTCGGCAACCGCGCACCCCATGCCGACCCGCATGCCCGCGCTGTCATTGTCGGGCTTGGGATGGAACGGGGCCTGGACAGTCTCGCTGCACTTTACCTCGCCGGCATCTGTGGCATCGGCTACGGGCTGCGGCAGATCATAGAAACTCAGGCGCAGGCCGGCGCACCGGTCGAGAAAGTCGTAATTTCAGGCGGTGCGGGACAATCGACAATGATCCGCCAAATTCTTGCGGACGCCATCGGCAAGCCGGTGCTCGCTTGTGAGGCAGAGGAGCCGGTTCTTCTGGGTGCGGCAACCTTGGGTTCTGTCGCCGCCGGCCTCTACCCCGATCTTCGAAGCGCGATGGCCGAGCTCAGTCGCGCAGGCGCTACGTTCCTGCCCGCGGATGGGGAGATCGCCTCATTGCACGCAACACGATATCGGGCATTCCAGCGCCTGCAGGCACTGGCGAGAGAAATCCGTTGATGGTGGCTCAGCAAGTGCCCCACCGGTTGATGCGAAGATCACTGATGCCCGTCGCATTTGCAGAGATGCTTCGATCTGGTCATCCGCGCGCACCATCCATGGCCTCGACGTCGCCAATTTCACAGAGGAGATCAAAATGAACAACCGTCTTGGTTTGCACGCCAACGTCTGGGTCGCGGGCTGGAGCGATGAGGAAGCCATCCGTGCGATCGATAAAACAGCCGAATTCGGCTTCGATCTCATCGAGATTTCGGCGATGGCTCCTCACTTGATGAACATTGACCTCACGCGCAAGCGGCTGGAACAGGCGGGTATCGGGGTCACCATGTCCCTGGGCCTGGATGCCGAGAAGGATATTTCCTCGCTTGATCCCGATCGGGTCCGTGCAGGCGAGGCACATCTGATGGATGTGGTTTCGACCGCCCGCGACATCGGTGCCACCCATGTCTGCGGCATCCTCTATTCCGCGTTCCAGAAGTATTCCGAACCCGCAACCTCGGCCGGTGTCGCGTCTTCGATCGAGGTGATGGCACGGGTGGCCGAAAAGGCCGCAGCCAGCGGCATCACGCTCGGCATGGAGGTCGTCAACCGGTACGAGACCAACATGATCAACACGGCAACGCAGGCGGTGGAATATTGCCGACGCGTCGGTGCGCCGAACGTCAAGGTTCACCTCGACGTCTATCACATGAACATCGAGGAGGCCGACGCCGTTGCGGCGATCCAGGCCACCGGCGACTATCTGGGATATTTCCACACCGGCGAAAGCCACCGGGGCTACATGGGCACCGGATCGATCGACTTGAAGTCGATGTTCCAGGCGCTGGCGCGGATCGGCTATGCCGGCCCGATCACCTATGAATCCTTCTCCTCTCGCGTCGTCGGCCAGCCGTTGACCGGTATCCTCGGCATCTGGCGTGAGACCTGGGAAGACGGAGACGATCTCGTACGGCATGCCAAGATGTACACCCAGTCGCAAATGATAGCCGCGCGCAACGCGGTATCTCGCAAGTCTAGCCTCGCCTGAACGGAGGGAGGCAGGCGAAACGAGGGAGGCGGTCCCAGGAAGATGTGAAATGGTCACTTTCGGCTGCGTAGCTGTTTCCTGACCAGACGGGTTCCGCCTTCCTGCACTGCATACGCTCGACCCGCCTCCCATGCTCGGAAAAGCCACGGGCTTGGTGCTAAAGTGTAAAATTGCACCGACCATCGACCTCACATATTCGGATAGACCGGCCCCTCGCCGCCCTGCGGCGGCACCCAGTTGATGTTCTGGTTGGGGTCCTTGATGTCGCAGGTCTTGCAGTGGACGCAGTTCTGCGCGTTGATAGCGAAGACGTCCTCGCCGTCCTTCTCGAGCCATTCGTAGACGTCGGCCGGACAGTAGCGGGTCGACGGGCCGGCATAGATGCCGAGCTCCGAGCGCTTCTGCAGATCCATGTCCTTCACCTGGAGATGGACCGGCTGGTCCTCCTCGTGGGTGGTGTTGGACAGGAACACCGAGGACAGCCGGTCGAAGGTCAGCACGCCGTCGGGACGCGGATAGTCGATGCGTCTGTGCCTGGCCGCCGGCTCCAGCGAGGCGGCGTCGGTCTTGCCGTGCTTCAGCGTGAACGGCGAAGTGCCGAAGATCTGTTTGACCCACATGTCGAGGCCGCCGAGCGCGATCCCCAACGCCGTCTGGGCCGTACCGACCGCTTAGTTCATCGGACGAATCTCAAGCACAGCTCAAAGGACCTTCTGCCGGTACGCAAACGATTCGACATCCTCTTGATGATCATGTATCCGGGCGATTAATCGTTTAATCAGGTCCCGTTCCGCGACGCGATGCACAGCAACCGCACTCGACCGAATCTCAGCCAGATAGCCGCCCTGCTCGATGTATCGGTGGCGACCGTATCAAATGCGCTTTCCGGCAAGGGGCGCGTTTCGAACGAATTGGCCGACAAGATCCGTGCGACAGCCTCCGATCTTGGTTATGTACCAGGGACAGCCGGGCGCGCCTTGCGTACAGGGCGGTCCTATGTGTTGGGGCTCGTGCTGCCGGATATCGCAAACCCGCTGTTTCCGCAGATCGCGCAGGCCATAGAGCACGCCGCTGCCAAGGCCGGATATGGGGTGTTGATTGCCGACTCGCGCGGTGATGTCGCAATGCAGACCGAGGTAATCAACCGGCTGCTTGAGCGGGGCGTCGATGGCGTCGTCATCTTGCCCCGGCGTGGCACCCGCATCTCCGACATCGGCAGTCCAATTGCCGTAATCGACAGCAGTTCGACGCCCGGCAACACCGTTTCAGCCGACCATTGGCAGGGTGGTCAACTGGTCGCCGAGCACCTCGTTTCGCTCGGCCACAGCAAGATCCTGATCATCGGGAACAATCCCGATTCCAACGTGCAGAACGATCGCATAGGCGGAATGAAATCGCGAATTCCGGCCAAGGTGCAAAGCGAAACCATTTGGATCGAAAGGCTGGAAGCCGCTGCCCATGTCGGCTGTTCGCTCGGGCTGGATCGAAAGTTTAAAGAAGGATTCACCGCCTTCGCGACCGTTTCTGACCTCCATGCCCTGCGCGCGCTGACCGAGCTTCTGGGGTGCGGCATCACCGTACCTGAGCAGGCAAGCGTCACGGGCTTCGATGATCTCACCTGGTCATCCGCCTTCAGACCGGCCCTGACGACCATCCACATGGACATGCCCGCGATTGCCAAGATTGCAGTGGACGCGCTGACCAGCGCGATCGAGGGCAACGCTGCGGGCGATACACCGCCAACGCCCGGACCGGTGCGGCCCTTGCCTGATGCCTGCGAAAGCGTGCCGATGACCCTCGTCGTGCGCCAGACCTCGGCGCCTCCTCGTTTGACTGCCGCTTAAAACATGAAGCCCCAGAAGGAGAACATCATGAAATTCAAGATGGTATTGGCCTCGGCCACCGCTCTGATGCTGAGCATGGGCGTAGCCCAAGCTCAGGAAAAGACGCTCACTATTTCTGTCTACGCCTTCGCGCAGGACGAGTTCAAGGAACTGGTCTACGATCCGTTCGAAGCCAAGTGCGGCTGCAAGCTCGTCGTCGAGACCGGCAACAGCGTCGAGCGTCTCGCCAAGATGGAAGCCAACAAGGCGAACCCGGTCATCGACATGGCCGTCGTCTCGATGGCGGACGCGCTTCAGGCAAGCCGCGCCGGGCTGACCGACAAGGTTGACACGACAAAGCTCACCAACTTCGGCAAGCTCTACGACATCGCCAAGGATCCGAACGGCGACGGCATGAGCGTCGGCTATACTTTCTACGCCACCTCGATCGTCTACCGGACCGACAAGATGAAGGTCGAATCCTGGGCCGATCTGCTCAAGGACGACGTCGTCTCTCACGTCGCTTTCCCGAACGTCACGACCAACCAGGGACCGCCTGCCCTCTACATGCTCGGTCAGGCGCTTGGAAACGACACACCGGACCTCAAGGGTCCGATCGAGGCCATCGGCGCGAAGAAGGACGAAATCGTCACCTTCTACGTGAAGTCATCGCAGCTCGTTCAGCTCATGCAGCAGGAAGAGATCTGGGCCGCGCCGATTGGCCGATTCTCCTGGGCGCCTTTCGCCAAGCTCGATCTGCCGCTCGCATGGGCAACCCCGAAGGAAGGTCAGACCGGCGGCATGAACGTCATGGTCATGACCAAGGGCTCGAAGAACCAGGACCTCGCGCTTGAGTTCATGGACTTCTGGCTCTCCACCGAAGTGCAGACGAAGCTTGCCGAAAAGCTCGTCGACAGCCCGGCCAATGCCGAAGTCAAGGTCTCCGACGAGGTCGCCGGCAACATCACCTACGGTGAGGAAACCGCAAAGAGCCTCAAGCTCATCCCGTCCGCCACAGCACTCGACAATCGCGATGCCTGGCTTTCGGAGTGGAACGCCACGGTCGGCCAGTAACCGCAGAACGTGGAGCCTCCCCCAGGGCTCCTGCCTGATCGACGCGGCGGGCGGACACACGTCCGCCGCGTCCTGCCTGCCAAAGAAACGGATCAAAAAAGGGTTAGACGAAATGTTCCAGAACCGGGCAGAAGCGCTGGCGCTTGCCCTTCCGGCGGCTCTCTTCGCTGCCATCGTCTTTCTGGTGCCGGTCGCCCTTCTTCTTTCCGAAGGGTTCCGATCGGCCGAGAGTTGGACGATCTCGGCCTATGTCGATTTCTTCGCCGAGCCACTCAACCGTGCAGTCTTCCTGCGCACGTTGAAGCTCGGCCTGATCGTGACCGTTGCCGCGGCCGTCATCGGCTACGCCACGGCCTATGCCATCGTCTCGCTGCCACCCGGCACAAAGGGCCGGATGATCGGTCTGGTCGTCCTGCCGCTAATGATTTCGCCCGTGGCGCGAACTTATGCCTGGATTGTCATCCTCGGTCGCACCGGCATCGTCAACCAGGGCCTGATGCTGTTCGGCCTGACCGACGAACCCCTGCGCATTCTCTTCACCGAGACCGCCGTCTTCATCGGACTGTTGCAGCTCTTCCTGCCGCTGATGGTCATCTCGCTGATCAGCGCCCTGGAAAACCTGCCCAAGGATGCCGTTCCGGCGGCTCGTGTTCTCGGAGCCAACTGGTTCCAGGTCTTCTGGAAGGTGATCCTGCCGCTGACCCGCGAGGGGCTGGTGGTCGGCGGCACCCTCGTCTTTACAGGCTCCATGACCGCATACATTACCCCCGCCATCCTCGGTGGCTCCAAGGTTCTCATGCTGGAGACCTTGCTCTACCAGCAAGTGACCGTAGCCAACAATTTCGTGTCCGCGAGCGTGATCGCCTTCATCCTGATCATCATGAGCTTCGCCGCCAACATCCTGCTGAGACGCATCGCCACTGCAAGGAACAAGAAATGATGCAGAGACTGTTTGCGCCCCTCACCCTGCTTCTCGTGATGATCTTCCTGATCGGGCCTTTCCTGATCATCGTCGCCGCCTCCTTCTCCGCCGGCGACACGTTGGCTTTCCCGCCGCAGGGCTTTTCGCTCAAGTGGATCGCCAAGGTCTTCACCGTGGAAAGCTTCCGCCAGAGTTTCGCGACGTCGATGGTCCTGGCGATAGGCGGCACCTTCGCCGCCCTCGTGCTCGGCATTCCCGCCTCCTACGCAATGTCGCGTTACCCGCTGCCCGGCGCCGAGACTGTGCGCTTCATGGTATCCATGCCGATCATAGTGCCCGGCATCATCGTCGGCCTCGCTCTGCTGCGCTATTTCGTGATCCCCTTGGGCATGTCGATCACCCTCGCTCTCTTCGTCGCCCACACGGCGCTGGTGCTGCCCTATGCTGTACGGGTCGTCTCCGCGAGCCTTGCCAATCTCCGCTCCGACATGGAGGAGGCAGCAGTCCTTTTGGGCTCGTCACGACTTGGAGCCTTCTTCCGCGTGGTATTGCCCAACATTCGCGGCGGCATCCTGTCGGCCTTCATCCTCGGCTTCGTGACGAGCTTCAACCAGGTGCCGGTCTCCCTCTTCCTGTCCGGCCCAGGCGTGCGCACGCTGCCAATCGACATGCTGGGCTATATGGAAATCGTGTTCGATCCCTCGATTGCCGCCCTTTCCTCGCTGCTCGCCTTCCTTTCCATCGGCATCGTCTTTGCCGCAGAACGCTTCCTGGGGTTTTCCCGTTATGTCTGACGCTTCGTTCCTCACCCTCGACAAGCTCTCGCTCGCCTATGGCAAGACCACTGCGGTCAAGGATCTCGACCTCCAGATCCGCAGAGGCGAACTCCTCGCGCTGCTCGGCCCTTCGGGCTGCGGCAAGACCACCACCATGCGATCCATCGCCGGTCTGATGCCGGTCCAGTCCGGGCGCATCACGCTCGACGGCAGGGATATCACGCGCGTCTCCGCCAACCGCCGCGAAGTCGGGCTCGTCTTCCAGTCCTACGCGCTTTTCCCGCACCTCTCCGTGTTCGAGAATGTCGCCTTCGGTCTGAAGCTCAAGGGCATGACTGGCGAGGTGCTGAACACCAAGGTCTCGGCCGCGCTGAAATCCGTCGGCCTGTCGCAGTTTGCCAGCCGCAAGACGCCGGAACTGTCGGGCGGCCAGCAGCAGCGCGTGGCGCTCGCCCGTTCCATGGTCATGGAACCGAAGGTGCTGATGCTGGACGAGCCGCTCTCCAACCTTGACGCCCGCCTTCGCCTCGAAATGCGCACCGAGCTGCAGCGTGTGCAAAAGGAAAGCGGCGTGACCATGATCTTCGTCACCCACGATCAGGTCGAGGCACTGGCGCTCGCCGATCGCATCGTCGTCATGCGCGACGGTGCCATCGAGCAAATCGGCACACCTGAAGACATCTACAATCGTCCCGCCTCGAGCTTCGTCGCCGATTTCGTCGGCTTCGAGAATATCTTCGCCGTCCGCAACGGCAAGATTGTTACCGAGAGCGGCGAAACCTCCCTTTCAGGCGCTGCGCCCGATACGGCAGGCCTTGCTTGGCGGCCGCGTGCGATCCCGTTGGGGTCAGGACCTTTCACTGGCATCGTGCGCGGTGTCTCCTTTGCCGGCAGCACCCGCGAATACGTGCTGGAAACGCCGGTCGGCATCGTCAAGGCCGAGACCGAGGCGTCGCTTCCTGCCCATGAACTCGGCGCATCGGTGGCGTTCGACCTCCCGGTCGAAAGTGCTGCGCCCCTTGACCGCTTCGGGTGAAATCGATGGGCGTGTGGATCGATACCGACATGGGCTTCGACGACATTGCGGCCATTCTGGTCGTGATGCATGCGAAACTCGACATCGACGGCATCTCGCTTGTCTTCGGCAATACGCCGATGGAACAGGTGAGGCGCAACGCCGCCGGTGCGGCAAGCGCCTTCGGCTGGACGTTGCCCATGCATGTCGGCCGTTCCGCACCCGTGATGGGTGCGCTTGAGACCGCACAGGCCATCCTCGGCGAAAGCGGCATCCCCACTGCCGGCCGCACGCTGCCCAGGAGCGAGGCACTGCCGGAAGGTGACGCCTTTTTGAGCCTTTGCCGCTGGCTGGAGGAAACGCACGCGCCGCGCCGGATCCTGGCCCTCGGACCGCTGAGCAACCTTGCGGCGCTGGCTCTTGCACGGCCGGACCTGGCCGCCCGCATCGACGAACTTACCTGGATGGGTGGCGGCCTGACCCGCGGCAACCATACGGCATCCGCCGAATTCAACGCGTTTGCCGATCCCGAAGCCGTAGCGATCGTTCTGGCCCATGGCCTGCCGCTACGCATGGTCGATCTCGATTTCTGCCGGAAAGTTCTTGCCGAGCCGTCCGAGGTCGAACCTTTACGGAGTGCCGGCGGTAAAAACGCGGAGTTGATCGCCGACATGCTCGCCGGCTTCATCGACATCGCCATCTCCCGCGGCCGTCCGGCCATGGCGCTCTACGATCCCGCGGCGGCCGCCGCCTTCGTCCGCCCCGACCTCGTCACTTTCGAACCGGCCCGCATCGAGATGGAGTGTGCGGGCAAGCTCACCCGTGGGCGTACGATAGTCGAGACGCGAGTAACACACGGCGCCTTCAACGCCCATTTTGCCACCGACTGCGATGCGTCCACCGTCAAGGACGTCATCATGGCAGCACTGCGCTGGGAGGCCGGCAAATGAAGAAATCCCGTCCGATGGAACCGCTCGACATCGCCGACGCTGACCTTCGCCTGCGCGCCGTTGCCGCCGCCAGGGGCGCCGCACCTTTCGACACGCTGATCGTCAACGGCATCCTCGTTGACATGGTCACCGGCGAGCACCGGCCGGCCGATATCGGCCTGGTCGGCCCGCTCATCGCATCGGTCCATGCTCCCGACACGCGCGCCGACGCCAGCGAAATCCTCGACGCAAAAGGCGGCTTCGTCACCCCGGGCCTCATCGACACGCACATGCATGTCGAAAGCTCAATGGTGACGCCCGCAACCTATGCGGACGCCGTCGTCGCGCGCGGCGTAACCACGGTCGTCTGGGATCCCCACGAGTTCGGCAATGTCCACGGCGTCTCCGGCGTCGATTTCGCCATCCGTGCGAGCCGCGGCCTTCCGCTGCGTTTCGTCGTCCTCGCCCCGTCCTGCGTTCCGTCGGCGCCGGGGCTCGAGGGCGCCGGTGCCGATTTCGACGCGACAACCGTCTCCTCCCTTCTCGGTCGCGATGAAATCGGTGGCGTTGCCGAAGTCATGAACATGCGCGACATTATCGAAGGCAAGCCACGCATGAGCGGCATCGTCAATGCCGGGCTCGCGGCGGGAAAACTCGTCTGTGGTCATGCCCGCAGCCTTGCGGGCCGCGATCTCCAGGCCTTCATGGCCGCCGGCGTCGCCTCCGATCACGAATTAACCTCCGGTGCGGACTTGATGGAGAAGCTACGCGCCGGGCTCGCGATCGAGATGCGCGGCTCCCACGATCACCTCCTGCCGGAATTTGTGGAGACGCTCAACGCTCTCGGCCACCTGCCGCAAACAGTGACGCTTTGCACCGACGACGTCTTTCCCGACGATCTCGTCAAGGGTGGCGGTCTGGACGATGTCGTGCGGCGCCTCGTGCGCTACGGTATGAAGCCCGAATGGGCACTGCAAGCCGCGACCCTGAACGGCGCACGCCGCCTTGGCCGCGAAGACCTGGGGTTGATCGCTGCCGGACGCCGCGCTGACATTGTCGTCTTCGCGGAGCTCACGCGCCTCGAGGCCACATTGGTCGTCGCCAACGGTGTAATCGTCGCCAAGAACAGCGCCATGCAGCAACAATCTCCACAAACCGACGCCGGTGAATTCCAGGCCTCGGTGAAGCTGCAGCCGCTTCTGCCTGACGATTTCCGCGTCCGCTCCAGCGGCAGCCGCGTTCGTGTCGCCACCATCGACAAGCCACGATTCACCCATTGGGGTGAAGCTGAAACAGACGTGGTCGATGGCTTTGTTACCCCACCCGAAGGTGCGACGCTCATCGCCGTCGCCCATCGCCACGGCCTGGGTGATCCTGCCCCGCGTGTCGGTTACTTGCGCCACTGGGGTACATGGAAGGGGGCCTTTGCTACCACCGTTGCCCATGACAGCCACAACCTCACCGTCTTCGGCGGAAACCCACATGACATAGCGATCGCCGCCAATGCGGTGATCACTGCCGGTGGCGGAATGGCCGTAGCAGCCGGCGGCAAGGTGCTCGTATTGCTGCCCCTGCCGGTCTCCGGCCTTGTCTCCGAAGCTCGCCTCGACGCGGTCGCCGACGGTTTCGCGGCGCTGCGTGAGGCGATGGATAAGGTTGTCGAATGGCAACCGCCGTATCTGGTATTCAAGGCCTGCTTCGGCGCCACGCTCGCCTGCAATGCCGGCCCACATCAGACGGACAGGGGCATTGCTGACGTGACCACCGGCATCGTTCTTGCATCGCCTGTACTTGACATCATTGCCTGACAACATGAAGCAAAAACCAGATGACTGATCCCATAACCGCCGACATCCCTTTCCTCACCGAAATCCGCCGCGATCTTCACGCGCATCCGGAACTTGGCTTCGAAGAGGTGCGGACAAGCGGGATCGTCGCCCGCCTGCTGGAGGAGGCAGGCATCACCCTTCATCGGGGCCTGGGCGGAACCGGCGTGGTTGGCACGCTGCAAGTGGGCAACGGCACTCGGAGCATCGGCCTTCGCGCAGACATGGATGCCCTCGCCATGCCGGAACTCGCCAACCGCTCCTACAGGTCCATTATCGACGGCAAGATGCATGCCTGCGGGCATGATGGGCACACGACCATTCTCCTCGGCGCTGCGCGGGCACTGGCGAGGAGCCGCAACTTCTCCGGCACCGTGCATTTCATCTTCCAACCGGCAGAGGAAGGCCGCGGCGGAGCAAAACGCATGATCGAAGAAGGACTATTCGACCGCTTTCCCTGCGATACGGTCTACGGCTTGCATAACATGCCCGGCCTCGATCCTGACGAGATCGCGGTGATCGAAGGCCCGCAACTCGCCTCATCCGACAGCTGGCTCGTGACGTTTCGTGGCATCGGCACCCATGGTGCCAAGCCGCATCTCGGCCGCGACCCGGTGACGGCCATGGGTACTTTCCTGACCTCGCTTCAGTCGATCGTCGGTCGTGTGGTCGATCCGCTGCAGCCGGCCGTCGTCAGCGCATGCTCCGTACAGGCAGGCGATCCGAAAGCGCTCAACGTGATCCCGGATATTGTCGAGATCGGCGGCACGGCACGGGCCTACACCCCTGAGGTACGCGACCAGCTGGAAACGGAGATCGGTCGCATCGCAGAAGGCACCGCACAAATGTTCGGCATCGCCGCCGACTATCGCTACATCCGCCGCATCCCGCCCGTCGTCAACCATCCGGATCCGACTTCCCGCGCGCTGGCCGCCGCTCGCGACGTCTTCGGCGACAAGGTCCGGACCGCCTTCCCGCCATCGACGGCAGGCGACGACTTCTCCTACATGTCCGGGAACATCCCCGGCTGCTATGTGTGGCTCGGCAACGGCCCCGCCGTTGACGGTGCCCTTCATCACAATACGTCCTATGACTTCAACGACGCAGCGATCGGTCCGGGCGTGCGCTTCTGGACTCGACTCGTCGAACGCGAACTGGCCACGGACTAGGAGGCACCATGCAGCCGCACGACTTCTGGCAAGAGATCCACCCTCCCGCGACATTCGACGTCAATCGCGGTCACCAGCACTTCTACCCCGCCAGCCTTGCCGACGGCCGGCAGATCCGCCTCCCCATTCGCCCGCTTGCGGATGGCAGCCACGCACTGGCCTCGCTCATCGTCAACCAGGCCAGCTTCGCCGTTCTCGATGCCCTTGCAACGGATCTCGCAGCACGGCTGAAGGAATCCGCACCGGACGTCGTGGTTGGCTTGCCGACACTTGGACTGACATTGGCGGCAGAAGTGGCAAAAAAACTCCACCACGGCCGTTACGTGCCCCTCGGTACGTCGCGCAAGTTCTGGTACGAAGAGGCGCTTTCGGTACCGCTATCGTCTATTACCACACCCGATCAGGTCAAAAGACTCTATGTCGATCCGCGCATGCTGCCGCTGCTCAAAGGCCGGCGCGTCGCACTCGTCGACGACGTCATCTCCAGCGGACGTTCGATCCGCGCCGGCCTTGAACTGCTCGACACCCTAGGGATTCGGCCCGTTGTCATCGGTGCCGCGATGTTGCAGTCCGATCGGTGGCGTGACGCCTCCGCCTATCCCTACGACGGATGGACCGACATCGTTCGCGGTTGCTTTGGCACGCCCATGCTCGAAAAGGACGCCGGCGGGTTGTGGCATGACTATACCTGACGCTAGCCAGGCGTTTTCTGGGGCGTGAGTGTCGGCACTCTTGTTGAAGGTCCCGGCCGACTAACTCTTGATGGAAACCGACTGCCACAGAGCAATGATCTTTGATGATCTGCCGATCAATGTGACGGCGATAATGCCGTTCTGAGCGAGAGCGCAACGAAAGCTGGTCCCTGAAGCTTTTCCGGCGGCTTAACTCAGGCCGCGACTTCCCGGATCGCTCGCGTAAAGACGGGCAGAGAGCGCTCCACCATGTCGTCGTTTGCGGTCAAACTGATCCGCAGACGTCCAGGCAATTGCGCGACGCTGCCCGGGAGCACCCAGACACCATCCGTCGCGAGGCGTGCCGCGAAGGCCATATCGTCGGGTATAGGGGAGCGTGGGATGATATAGAAGGTACCTTGAGGTACCGGCAAGTCGTATCCCGCTACCCTCAAGCCCTCGATCATACGATCGCGGCGCCGCGCCAGAGCGGCAACATCTATGCTAAGCTTCTCGAGATCAGGCAGTGCCCGCTGAAGCGTACGCCCGGCGAAAGCCCAACCGTGAGATACTTGCGCCATATCGACAGCCTCGCGTAGCTTTACGCGATCGCCCTCGGGCATATCTGCCCCGAGGGCCAGCCAGCCCAAGCGCTCGCCGGGCGCGAGCAAGGTCTTGCCGAAGGAATAGGCGATCAGCGTGTGCGGGTAGCTCTCGGCCGGACTGACATGCGCATTGCCGTCAAATACCAGTCGCGCGTAGGGCTCGTCGGCAAGAAGATAAATCACCTTGCCAAATCTTTCCGACGCGGCCACGAGCACGTCGGCCAGCGCATCGAGTTGAGCTCGTGGAAAAATGCGGCCGGTCGGATTGTGCGGCGTATTGACCACCACCACGCGGGTGCGCCGGGTGATCGCAGCCTCGATCCTTTCGAGATCAAGGTCGTAGGTTTCCGGTGCCAGGTCGACGGCAACGGGTGTCCCTGCCGCGCCACGAATCTGGGCACCATAGGCAAACCAGCCAGGACGCGGATAGATGACTTCCTCTCCCACCTCGAGCACGGCGAGCAGCGCCGCCGCTATCGCGCCGAACCCTCCAGCTGTAATGGCAATATCGGCCGGTTCGTAGGAGCGGCCACGCGCTTCGCTCAGCCTACGAGCGACCGTCTCGCGTGCCAGATCATTGTATTTCTGGTAGCCGAACCAGTGAACATCCTGTGGTTCGGTGTGGCGAACCAATGCATCGACAAGTCCACGTAACGGCATCTCCTGCGGATTACCGAACATGAAATCACATGCATCGGGGCCAAGGCCGTCGCCCTCCAGAACCTTTCGCGCATAATCCATGACCGTGCGCATTTCCTCGGTGACGGCGAGCATCCGGCTGGACACAGTGGTGACAGGCACGGCGCGCCCCCCCGTTGCGGGCGGCGCCTATCCCTCGACGAAACCGCCTTTGGGCTACATTACCATTTTTGCTGCCATGCGCGTAGCAGAAGTTCTTGTGCAGTCCGTGCGCGATCTGCAGTTGGTCAATACGCGCGTAAGAACCACGGATCAGGTTTGCCAAGGCGCGGCAAAGATTTTTGTCAATATGACATAAATTCTTGGCTTGCTGGATACGTGCGTTCTGGTGAAGTCGCGGCCAAGCTTTTCGGAGTAGGAAACTACCAATATTTGCTTACCGCCACTGCTTGGACTGGATGGCCGCTTCGTGCCACATTCATTTGAGGCGTCTACGGGCGGTCACTATCACTATCGAGTTTCCAAAGTGCAACATCGTAAGTTAACGGCCACCGCGCTCGTTACGCGGAATTCACTGCCCTACATCGAGAGTGTATTTGCGCTCAACAAGGCACGCCAGCCACTGGTCAACGTTCCTGACGAGTCCTTCTCGGATGCGCTGAGCGGAATAGACATCGAGCGCTGTATCGTCCCCGATGAGGGAAGTGGCTGGTTCATTGAAAGTCATCCGCTGATCCGCGATGATCGACCGGCTCAGGTCACCTATACCTCGGGTACAGAGGGCAAACCAAAAGGCATAGTCCTAACCTATTCAAATCTCGCGGATGCGGCGGAGAGGATCATCGACCAGATGGATCTGACGCCTGACGTACGCGAGTATGTCGGCGTGCCGGTTACCTTCAGTTTCGGCATCGGTCGCATACGCGCAGTCAGTGCGGCAGGCGGCCGATCCTATCTGCCGCCACGCGGCTTCGACCCCCTCGAACTTTCTCGAATGCTCAAATCAGGTGAAATCAACGCCCTTTCCGCAGTGCCTACCCTTCTGCGGATCTTGCTGCAGACGCCGGCAGTCATTGGAGATGCCGGCAAGAATCTGCGTTGGTTGGAAATCGGCTCGCAGTACATGACGGGCGTAGAGAAGCGCGGGATTCGCGAGCTTTTTCCCAATGCCCGGATTGTTCAGCACTACGGCCTCACGGAGGCCTCCCGCAGCACCTTCCTACAGATCTCGGAAATCCCGGACGAACTGCTGGAGTCGGTAGGCAAAGCGGTCGGCAAGACCGAGGTGGGCATATCGGCAGAGGGGCGAATCCGCATTCGTGGTCCGCACGTCGCCCGCTGGCGCTTGGATGGAGATCAGCTGCTCGACCTGTGCGATCCAGATGGGTGGTTGCAGACCAGCGATCTGGGCCACATGAAAGACGGCCACCTTTATTATGACGGCAGAGCCGACGATCTAATCAATACCGGAGGCGTGAAGATCAATCCGGACATGCTCGAGGCACGGATTGGCAAACTCCTTGGGCAAGGCGGCAAGATCGTCGTGGCCAAAGTGCCTGACGCACTTCGTGGAGAGGGCGTTCTCGTTGCAGCGGAGTCGACGGATCTTGCGATTGATCGGCTCCGCGCAGCTTCCACCGACGCTCTGAAAGAGCTTGGGGTTCACGCAGGAGATGCTCTGCATGTCAGGGTTATGTCGGAGATTCCGCGGACGGCGACCGGCAAGCCATTGCGTCGCCTGCTGACTGATGAATTCGTCCAGCTGAACAAGGCCGCTGCGGTCGATCCTGTTGTTGATCAGGTGACCGAGACCAGAACTGACGACGTGCTGACGTTCTTCCAGCAATTTTTCCCCGGACGGACCATCGATCGTGAAGACAGCTTCGAAACCATGGGAGGGGATTCGCTTAGCTACATCCAGTTCTCGATGGGATTCGAGGACCGCTTTGGGCCGCTACCCAGCGGATGGGAGTCGCTGACGGTCGTGCAACTGGAGGAGAGTACGATACCCGCCGGAGAGTGGCTTTGGCGCCGGCTGGAATCCGCCACATTGACGCGCGCATTCTTCATGATTTGTATCGTTGCTCTGCATCTCGACACATTTGTTTACAGCAGCAACTGGGGCGCCGCATATTTCCTGTTCATGCTGTGCGGCTACAGCGTCATGCGCTTCCAGTGGCCGGAAATCAGTCGCACGGGGAAGGTCAGCACACTTTTCGGCACCATTGTGCGCGTGGCCATACCAACAGTGCTGGTCGTGATCACAATGCAGGTTTTGGCCAGGACTTTCGAGCTGAAACCGTTGCTGCTGATATCCAACTGGTTCGATCCGGATCAATACCACGTCGCATTCTACTACTTCGCGGAAATCTACATGCAATTGCTGCTCATCATCGGCGTGCTGCTATCGATTCCGACAGTGCGCAAATTGCTTCGAGAGAACCCCATGATGAGTTGCACCGCCCTGATCATCCTGGCGATGGCTGTAAGTTGGGTGGTCAATCAGGTCTGGGACACGAACTACCTCTACCATCGCACGCCTATCTGGTATCTGTGGACAGTTGGTGCCGGCATGCTGATGGCCAGTGCGCGTAACTTGCCAAGTCGTTTGCTGGCCATGGTGATCGTGGCCGTTGCCGTAGCGCTGCACCACGGCTTTACTTCGGCTACCGGCTACATATTGGGTGGTTCGGCGTTGCTGCTTTTCTGGCCCGAGATATCGGTCCCCTCTCCGGTGAAAACGATCGCCGCCGAAATCGCCGGTTCATCGATGTTCATGTATCTCAGCCATTTTCAGATCAAATCGCTGATCATCAGGCTTTTTCACGGTCCGATGCCGTGGCTCGCACTTTTCGTTGCAATTGGGTTCGGCATCGTCTCCTCGCGCGCATACAATTGGATCGAAGGCAGGGTGCGCGCTTTCGCGAGCGCGCAAGGTGGGGCGGGGCGAGTATGGGTCGCGTTCCCCAGGATGTTCTCCGGCCGTTCGGCAAGTCTAGATCGCTGAACAGATGTATTTCATCTCGAGATATTCCTCGATCCCAAATTTTGAGCCTTCGCGGCCCAGGCCGGACTGCTTGATGCTGCCGAAGGGAGACATCTCATTGGAAATAAGGCCCGTGTTGTGCCCAACCATCCCGCACTCCAAACCTTCCGAGACGCGGATCAAGCGGCCGTGGTCGCGGGCATAGAGCCGATGGTAACCAGCTATTTCGTCAGGGCTCCCCGAGCCGTCGCGGCTACACATAGAAGCAAGCAGAATTGCACCATTTAGTGGGTGGAGCGAGAGAGCCAGCGGTTGTCCGCCTGCGGCGAGCGATACCTGCACCAGATACAGCAGGACGAGAAGCCCGGCCCACCAGCCAAAGCCTCGGAGGCGGTGGATAAGAAGAGAGCCCGCAATCAACATTAGAATAGGCACCGACAGCGCCCCACCAAGCGCTGCATGCATTTCCCAAAACGAGCTTTCTTGGAAGAGGCCGATCCCAGCAGTGAGGAACTGTCCGAACAGCCCGATCGGGAGCAGCCGAGCGCAAAAGGTGAACCAGCCCGGCGTACCGAGTTGAAGGTCAACGAGGGTGTCGTGCGTCTTCGACATGCTCAGGCCGCCTTTTCTGCCGAAGTGAGGTTGATCCAGACGCGCAGAGCATCGGTGTAATCGGTAGCTGCGACCTCCAGCTCGGCAGGCGTCAACTTGTCTGCCTTGTAAAGCACAAAAGGCTTTGCCCACAGGAGTCCGCAGCGATGCGCCGTGGCCCGCAACGGAGCAAAAAGCTCGTTCATGGGAAACATGTTACGGCCGCCGAGTTGATAGGCATCAGGAGTGTTTCCTGCCGTAGCGGCAATCATGAGCTGTGTCCCTTCCAGCCGTCGACCTTCGCTCTCGTAGGCGAGGTAGAACATTCGGGTGAGAACGGCATCCTGCCACGCCTTCAAGAGCGGCGGCGTTGAGTACCACTGAACTGGAAATTGCAGCACGATATGGTCCGCGGCCAAAAGCATCGCTGCCTCAGTTTCGCCGTCGCGGAACATGTCGATGCCACTGGGATACGCAGCATACATGTCCACCAGCTCGGTGTCGGACATGGCGGCAACCGCCCTGGCCAACGCAGCATTGGCCTTCGAGTGGGAAAGGTTCGGGTGAAAGAGAAGTACCAAGGTTTTGGACATCGTTGTCTCCTTGCGTTGAGATGAAACGATGTTGGCGCACGTCAGATAATTCTTCTAATCGATAGATGATCTATCATATTATTGATGGCATGAATTTACGCTCTATCGATCTCAACCTCCTGGTGATCCTCGACGCCCTGCTGGATGAAGCCCATGTCAGTCGCGCCGCCAGCCGTCTTGGGCTTTCCCAACCTGCAGCTTCGGCAGCTCTCCAGCGTTGTCGTCACCTGTTCCAGGACGATCTTCTTGAACGTGGGCGCGGGACGATGCGCCTTACCCCCAAAGCAGTGTCTTTGCGTGTCTCTTTGAAGTCTCTGTTGGCCAACGTGACGGACCTGATTGATCCGCCGGATGTTTCCTTGGCTGACATCCGCCAGTCACTTCGCATCAGCATGGCAGACTATCCCGCTTTGTTCGTGATCGGCCCCTTGCTGGAGAACTTGCAGGATACAGCACCTGGAATCGATCTCGTGATTCAACCTTGGCACGGAGCCGATGCGGCAAAAGCCGCTCTTGTCGATGGCACCACTGATATCGCCATCTCTGTCTTTCCGGATACTGACGACGACATTCAGCGAGAGGAGCTGCTGACCGAGCATTACGTCGTGGCGATGCGTGAGGGCCACCCGATTGTCGATAAATTCAACCTCGAAAGCTGGCTGGGCTTCCCGCACATCCTGGTATCGGGGCGCGGGGATCAGCGCAGCCCCGTTGATGCTCAACTGGCCAAACTGGGTCATTCTCGACGGATAGGCCTGGTGGTGCCAAACTTTCAGATGCTGCCAAATTTGCTGCGGATGTCTGACATGGTTGCTATGCTGCCATCACGCGTCGTGCCAGCAAGTGGGGAGCTGCACACCTTCGCAACGCCCATCCCTGTCAGCGGTTTCACTCTGCACCTTGCATGGCACCGACGCCGGGGCCATGATGTAGGGCTACAGCATGTGGCAAAGTTGCTGACAAGTCTGTTGCAATGAGACGGCGTGCCTTCTGCCGCATCTAACGGTGCTAGTCGGCCAAAAACGCCTTCGATCAGCCTCTGATGTCCGCTTGTGGCGCACAGGCGACGTGACGCGGGCGCCGAGGCCATGTCTGCTTTTAGGCAAGCACGACGAAATCCTCTATGACATGAAGGCGCAAAGTCGCTCAATGATCCCTGGAGAGGCTCCCTGGGCAAAAGGGAACGGCCCCGCAACACGCAGGGCCGTTCCCTTTCAAATTTCAGTACGCTCGGCCAGTTCCAGTGCATCCTCTATGTCAACGTCGAGATACCTAACTGTGTTCTCGATCTTGGTGTGACCAAGCAGGATCTGGATTGCGCGAAGGTTGCCAGTGGCCTTGTAGATCATGGCAGCTTTCGTTCGCCGAAGGGAATGCGTGCCGTAATCCTCCCGACGCAGGCCAATCGCAGTGACCCACTCATCGACCAGCCGAGCATATTGGCGAGTGCTGAGATGATCGGCGTGATCGACCCGACTGGGAAAGGCATAGTCATTGACCGTTCCTCCCCTCCGCCCAAGCCAGGCAAGTAGGTTGGCCCGGACCTCGGTCGTGATCTCGAACTGTACGGGACGTCCGGTCTTCTGCTGAACGACCATCGCACGAGTTCGAATTTCTTGGCCGTGACGAGGGTTCCGATTTTCATCTTAACGAGATCGCAGCCGCGGAGCTTGCTGCCGATGGCAAGATCGAACAGCGCACGATCTCTCATTCGCCCTTCTCGGTCCAGGAAGAAGCGGATCGCCCAGATCTGGCGCTGCTTCAGAGGTTTCTTGACGCTAACTTGTCGGCCGGCATTCCATGCCGGTCGGCCCAGTGCGGCTGGATTATATTGTGCGATACCCATCTTCGTTCTCCTTAGGCCACCATTGGCCTTCAGAAAAACGTGGGGGTTCGAACTCAACGATCCGACTGCTGATCGTAGACGGCCACGGCGCCCAAGAAGGCGGACATTGCAGTACTGGCTGTGGAAGGTCTAGGTTCGGCCCATTGCGGTAATCCCGCCAGTTCCCGGGCCTTCTATGCCATGACATGGGTTAAGCTGTTCCGCAGAAACGGCGTCGCGGAGAGCTAGCGAAGCGGAAGCAACGTCTAGCCCGCGTCGTTAACGCGCCAGTACCTGCCGGAAGCCTATCCAGTCACGCGGCTCTACTTTTCAACGACGTTTCCGAGGCTGCTCGCCGGACCCCTCAACGCCGTACATGCCGAAGACCAGGCCTTGGCGTCAGAGCCGAGCGCGGTTCTCAACCATGCCAGTGTCATGCGCTTTGTCGCCTCGAGCGCATCCGGTGCCTCCACCTCGGTTTCTTTGGCGTCAAGGCCGGCAATGCCACCAAGGCCGTGTCCTACGCCATGAAGCGTGAGAAGGAAATGCGCGCCCATTCCATCATGATAGGCGTCGGCGTGCCATTCTGGGCCACGAGAGGTGAAACGGGGATTATCGTCTGCACCGCACACAACCAGGGTCGACGTGCTCATGTGGGAGAAGTCGACGTCAAAGAACGGAAACCGTGCAACGTTCTCTTCCGTCAGGTCCTTTCCACCTCTTCCAGGCGTGGTGAGAAGTATCCCCGCCTTGATGCGCGGATCGCCAAACGTTTCTCCATGAAGTTGCGCGCCCAGAAGAAGGCTCACGGTATGGCCGCCGAGCGAATGTCCCACGGCAGCGATGCGGTTATGGTCAAGCCGACCAGAGACTGCCGGCGCACGCTCCTCGATATCGGACAGCCGGTCGATGATTGTCCGGATCTCCGCGACACGCTCGCGCCAGAAGAAGGGCGCTCCTTCGGCGTCTGCAGGAAGCCCGCCGACGCGGGAGCTCGCGTGAGTGGGCTGAACAACTGCAAAGCCGCGTTCCGCCCAGAACTGCGCCATGTGCGCGTAGCCGTCCTTCGAGGCAACGTAGAATGATGGCCCATACCCATGCGACAGAATGACGATGGGGAGGCGATCGCCGGCTGCTGGTGCAGTCAGACGCAGTTCCAGAGGCTGCCGCCCGACCATGTCGAGCCGGATCGGCGAGTAGGCTATTGTAAGAGCAGCATCCGGCGTCGGGATATTGCGGGCGATATCGATAAGATTGTTCGTGGTCATCTGTGGTCTCCTTGTGCGCCACTAAGATGGACGAAGGAGGTTGGATGATCTATATCTGGATATCCGAACTTATTTAGTGGAAGTCCAATTTGTCTGATCCACTGGCCGGAATCGTCTCGCTGCTCAAGCCCGTGCCATCAATCGCCAAGCTGGTCACGGCCGGCGGGGCGTGGTGGGTTGAACGCCGTGAACTTGGCAGTCCGTTCTATTGTGCAATGGTGGAAGGCCGCTGCCTGCTCACGATCGCCGGCAGATCGCCGATCATGCTCGAGGCAGGGGATTTCATTCTGGTCCCGCAAATCCACGCCTTCACCATGAGCAGCCTTCAACCGCCTCGGCCGGGCACGTTGCCACAGCGGCTGGAAACGAGTCCCGGCGTGTTCCGCCTCGGCGATCCAGACGTGCGGGTCGAAGTCACGGCCATGGTGGGTCACTGTTCCTTCTTGGCGAACGACAAGCAGTTGCTAAGCTCGCTCCTGCCGGACATCGTTCATGCCCGAGGCGAGCCCCGGCTCATGGATCTCGTCACGATGATTCACACCGAGATGGTCGGGGGACTTGCGGCGCGGGAGATGATCCTGACGCGGTTACTTGAAGTTCTCTTCATCGACGCGCTGCGGAGCGCAGGAGGGGCAGAGACATCTCCCGGCCTGTTGCGTGGCCTTGCCGACATCCGCCTAGCTCCAGCGCTGCGACGCATTCATCTGGACCCGAGCGGAAGTTTGTCCGTCGAGGCATTGGCAGAGACCTCCGCTATGTCTCGGTCGGCGTTCTTCGAGCGTTTCCGAAGGGAGGTGGGCCTCCCTCCAATGGAATACGTGACTGGCTGGCGCATGGCTCTTGCAAAGGACCTGTTGGTCCGGCGAGAGACGCCGCTCGTCGAGATCGCAGCAAAAATCGGTTATGCCTCGTCCAGCGCGTTCAGCGTCGCGTTCACGCGCCATGTAGGCGTCACGCCAGGCGTTTTCGCCCGAACAGATTGATCCCCACTCACGCTTTTCGCGGCCCAATTTGTACTGCTTCTGATCGAAAAGACGTAGAACTCCGCTCTGCAATGTGCGCTTCTGGCGCACACGCGACGTGACGACGCCATGAGCGATGTCCGCTTTCAGGAAGCGAGCGAGACGGCGTCTACGGCCGAGATGGAGGCGCATAGCCGCCATAGGATTTGCGGTCTCAGGACGGCAACCTTGGTGCCGGAACCGAAATAATTGCCGCTAGCTACCTCCTGTTGACTGAGGCCCAAAGCCAGGGCACAAAGGGGGTATCCATAGTCGCTCGCGATGGGAAAACAGAGGGAATTTCAAGCCTTTTTTCTACGTCATTGAAATAATGTGAGAATCCTGGCTCCATCTTGAACTTTTCCGTGAAATTGCCTTTGCCCATGTAGGTCTCCTTGCCTCAGCTTTAGGAAAGAAGGCGTCTACAAATCTAGGGGCTATTCATTCTCCAGCGCCTTCAGCCGCGTTGCCTGCATCACCTTCAGATCGCCATATTAACGACACCAGCGGTAGTAGCTCTGCTCCAATATCGCCCAGACCCCGGCAGATCGCCCCGGTCTTCTCTCCCTGCGAAAGCCGCACCTCCGCCTCCCGCAACATCCCGATGATCTGCTCGGCTGTGTAATTCTTCCGTGCCATTCCGTGCTCCTTTCAAAGCCCAAAATAGCCGAAACTCTAACTCTCAAAACGGACCAACTTTCAGGGGGAAGGCCACACCTAAACCGAACTGCACCAACACATCAGCCCGTCTCCTTTAGACCTGAGCAATACTTTCAACTAAGAGAAACCGATCTACGCTCGGCTGGTGCATTGCCGGCACCACGGTATGCTGTCATCTCCATTTCGACCCTAAATTCCGGAGAACTGAGCGCGTTGCAGTTAATCGTGCGCTGCGGATCGATGCCCTTCAGCCTCTCGCCGATGTAGGCCATGATTGCAGGCACATCGTTCTGGTCGGGAATGAAAATGCGTGAGGACACAATGTCCGTCAGGTCTGATCCCACGGCCTTCAGCGCCCCTTGAATATTGTCTAAGCACTGTTTCGCTTGCGCTACGGGATCTGGCGATATCTCACGCGTACGATAATTCCTGCCTGCCGTATTCGATACGAGTATCCAGTTATCGATGCAGACGAGTCGCGAATAGCTTTCCTTTTCTTCATAAATGGATCCAGATTTCAGTTTCACGATCTTCGGCTCTGTCATGTCGTTCCTTTCCACGTCTTGTTCGTTTAGGTCTTAGAGTGCGTCGGCGGGGCATTCCCGGACTGGCACGCCACAGCTTGATTACCGGTCATGCCGTATTGCTTTTTCGACAGGCGGCTCCATCTGAACGGAGTCGGATCGACGACGTAGCTGCGCTCAAGGATCATGTCGGCGAGCAGTCGTCCGATGCCGGGGGACAGACCGAAACCATGGCCGGAACAGCCCGACGCAATCCATGCGCCCCCTAGTCCCGGCACCGCGTCGATGACCGGCACCGCATCCGGAGTCACGTCCATCACACCCGCCCATGCGTGACTGATGCTGAGATTGTCGAGTGACGGAAACGCCTTGCGGGCGTTTTTGAGCGCGCGTTTCAAAAACAGGTCGGAGGGCTTGGGATCGAGCGTACGTACCTTCTCGAAAATGGTTGGCTCACCAAAGTCCCATTTTCCGGGCAGCGCCAGTTCACGGAAGAAGGACGGGCCGAAGCGAAGGTGGAACTCCCGCCAGCTGTCTAACAGGCGGGGGACATACTCGCCGAACAGACGGAAATTATCTGGCAAGATCTCGGCAATATTCGCGTTTCTCAGGGTCAGCGTATGGCCGCCATCCTGACGCGGGCGAATGGAGAAATTCTCGGTCCCGAACGGATGGTCGGGAATGTCTTTTGCACCTATGACGCGGGCAACCGTTCCGGTAACGCGCAATTGCGGAAAGTCGATATCATGATTGCGCAGCAGGACACGACTCCACACGCCGCCCGCGATAACCACGCGCGAGGCACGGATGCGGCCCTTTTCCGTCACCACGCCGGCAATGCGGCCACCTTCAATGTCGAGTGCGCGCACGGCGCAATTCGTCAAAATGGTCGCACCGGCCTTGCGCGCCGCCTCGGCCATGGCGGGCGCAGCAATCCAGGGTTCGGCACAGCCATCGTCGGGCGACCACAACGCCATCTGCACCGGCCCCCTGATGCCGGGGATCGCCTGGCGAACACGCTCGGCGCTCAATAGCGTGGTGTTGATGCCATGGCGTTTTCCCACCTCGTGCCAGCGCGCCCAATGGGCGGCATCGCGCCGGGTAAATGCGGCATAGGTGATGCCCGTCTGGCGAAACCCGGTAGACGCACCGATACGCGCATCCATGCCCTGCCAAAGGTCCAGCGCCACCGCCGCCAAAGGCAGCTCGGCTTCCTCGCGGCCCATCTGGCGCACCCAGCCCCAGTTGCGGCAGGACTGCTCACCCGCCACGACGCCCTTTTCGCAAATGGTGACGGAAAGCCCCGCTTCCGCCAGCTCAAGCGCCGTCATGATCCCGACGATACCTCCGCCGACAATCACCACATCGGCAGCGATAGGAAATTCAACACTTCCCTGAACGGGAGCGACGGGAACCGAAATACTCATATTCAGGACTCCAGATCGATCCAGATCGTTTTTGTCTGTTGGTACTGCGCCAGCGCTTCTAGGCCATTGTCACGGCTGAGCGAGCCGGAGCGGCGATAGCCGCCAAAGGGCGTCGCAACCGACCCTTCGGAGAAGCTGTTCACCGACACTGTGCCCACCGGCAGCGCCCGCGCGAACTGCAGTGCCTGGCTGATGTTTTGTGTAAACACGGATGCGTGGAGGCCGAATTCCGTATCGACGGCCAGCCGCAACGCCTCCTCGTCGCTGTCGACAGTGATCATGCCGAGCACAGGGCCGAAAATCTCCTCGCGGGCAATTTTCATGTCGGGCGTCATGGCGTCGAATACGGTGGGTTTCAGGAAGAAGCCGGGATTGTCATCCAGCGACGCACCGCCAAGCAACACCTGCGCGCCCTCACTGACGCCCGATTGCAGGAAGCCCTCCACGCGGTCGCGATGCTCTGCCGTGATCATCGCGCCAATATCCGTTGCCGGGTCGAGCGGATCGCCGACGACGAATGCCTTCACCCGCTCGATGACGCGGGCCACGAATTCGTCGCGATGACGCCGATGCACGATCTGGCGCATATTGGCGGAGCAGTTCTGACCGCCATTCCAGAATGCCGCCATGACGGCGCTTTCGATCAGCGAGTCTGTAATCGCCGCCTGTTCGAGAACGAGGAACGGGCTTTTGCCGCCAAGCTCCAGCCCGACCGGTTTCAGGTTCGACTGCGCGGCGTAGCCAAGCAGATAGGCACCCACCTCGCCCGAACCGGTGAAGGACACCATGTCGATGTCGGAATGGCGGCCAATCGCCTGTCCGGCCTCTTCGCCTAACCCCGGAACGACATTCAATACGCCCGCCGGAATGCCCGCTTCGGCGGCCAGTTCTCCGAGCCGCAAGGCGGTGAGCGGGGACTGTTCGGCAGGCTTCAGCACGACAGAGCAGCCGGTCGCCAGCGCAGGCGCCAATTTCCATGCCGCCATCAGCAGCGGAAAATTCCACGGCACGATCAGTCCGGTGACGCCGATCGGCTCCTGCACGATCATCGAAACTGTGCCCTGACCGGTCGGCGCAACGCGCCCGAAGCTCTTGTCGATGGTCTCGGCATACCATTGGAAGAAGTGTGGCACTTCATGCGCCACCTCGTTGCGGCAGTCGCGAATGGTCTTGCCGCTATCCAGCGATTCCAGCAGCGCTAGCTCCTCGCCATGCTGGCGAAGCAGCGCCGCAAAGCGCAGCAACGTTTCCTTCCGCTTACCGGGATCACAGCGCGACCACGCCCCGTCATCGAAGGCGCGCCTGGCCGCCTTCACCGCGCGGTCGACATCGGCATGATCGCATGCCGCCACCTCGGCCAGCAGCGCACTGGTGGCAGGATTGAGCGTTACGAATGTCTTGCCCGACTGGGCGGGAACGGCTTGTCCGTCGATCCAGGCTCGGGTTTCGATCCTGATTCGGTCTGCAAGCGCACGATTGCCAGGTGCATCATTCATCGGTTGGCTCCGAGGTTTCGATGGATGTGAAAGGGGGAGGATCGAAGGCCCGCACCGGCGGCACGAGGCCTGTCCATTTGCGGATCGCGACGCGGGCGATCTGGCCTGTGCAGCCATGGGTCAACTGAGACGCACCGACATCGGGCGTCAGCACATTGGCCGTGCCATGGGCGCAGAAAATGCGCGCTGTTCCATCCGGGTCCGGTTGAGGGTCGAACCAAGCGCCAGTTTGCAGATGGGCGACGCCGGGCATGACCAGCGTCGAAACCTCGACGCCTGCAAGGCACGCGCCATATTCATTTTCCAGCCGCGCAATATCACCGCTGGCCAGCCTCAGCCTGCCCGCATCGTCGGGGTGCAGCCTCAGCTTTTCACGTCCAGCAACCTTTGCCGCGGCTGAGGTTGCGCCGAAATCAAGCTGGCTGTGCAGCCGGGTGGATGGCGCATTGGCAATCAGAAAATAAGGGCGCTCTGCATCGGGCGCGCGGCGGTGCGGACGCCAGACCGGCAGGCCCGGCGCATCGTCATGGCCGTAAGATGCGATCTGCTCGCTGAAGATTTCAATCCGCCCGCTCGGCGTTCCGAGCGGTGCCGAAACGGGATCGTTGCGAAACGCTTCCAGAAAACCGCCACTATCCGGCTCGCACGGCAAATCGAGCCAGCCACGCTCCCAAAACGTGTCGAAATCAGGCGCAAACAGCCCTCTTTCTTCCAGTGCAATACGGGTCGGCTCGTAAAGCCGCCGCAGCCATTCATCCGCCGTTCGGCCTTCGGTGAAGGACTGATGCTCGGTCGGTCCCAGAGCTTCCGCGATACTGACCAGCGCATCATAGTCCGAGCGCGCCTCGCCCTTTGGCGGGCAAAGCTGTTGCATGGCGAACAGTCTCGGGTCGTTGCGTGTCGCGCCGAAATCCGAACGTTCGAGCGAAAACGAAATCGGTAGCACGATGTCGGCTGACTTCGCGGTCGCCGTCCACACCTGCTCCTGCACGACGGATGTATCGACCCTGCCGACGGCCTCGGTCAGTCGAAGCAGGTCCTGATGGTGATGGAACGGATTACCGCCCGCCCACCAAAGCAGATGAATTTCCGGATAGGTTCGCCGCTCGCCCATGAAGCTGAACGAAGCGCCCGGATTGAGCAGCATTTCGGAAATGCGGGCGACAGGAATCCACTCCCGGCAAGTGTTGCGGCCCTGCGGCAGGACCGGAATAGGCACCGAAACTTTCTGCCTGCCGGTATGGGCCAGCGAGCCGAAGGCATAGGTGAAACCACATCCGGGCAGGCCGATCTGCCCCACCATGGCGGCAAGCGCCAGCGCCGCCCAGACCGGCTGTTCGCCGAACTCGGCCCGCTGGAGCGCATGCGCGACCGACACCAGCGATTTGCACCGCACCATATCACGCGCCAGATCCGCAATGGTGGATGCCGCAACACCGGTGATGCTTTCCGCCCAGGCAGGCGTCTTCGGGCCGCCATCCGTGTCGGACAGTAGATAATCGCGAAAATACTCGTAGCCGACGCAATATTTTTCGAGGAACGCTGTGTCGGCAAGACCCTCATCCTGAATCACATAGGCCATCGCCAGTATCAGCGCCGTATCCGTACCCGGCCTGATGCTGTGCCACACCACATTGATGTCGTCCGGCATGTCGTCACGGATCGGGGAGAACAGGTGAAATACGCCGCCCCGCGCAGAAACACGGCGCATGGCGTCATGCTCTATATGGTCGCTCACGCCGCCATTGCCGATGGCGGTGTTACGCAGCGGCATGCCCCCGAAGCTGACAATCACGTCCGTTTCGGCAACCACCTGCTTCCACGACACGGTGTTGCGCGAAATGTCCCCGAAACTGCCGATCAGCCGTGGCAGAAGCGGTGCGGAGGCGCCCGCACTATAGCTCGACACACCGGCGACATAGCCGCCAAATGCAGTGTTGAGAAAACGGTGAACCTGGCTTTGCGCATGGTGGAAGCGCCCTGCACTCGCCCAGCCATAGGAACCGCCATAGACGCCCGAGGCCCCATAATTTTCGCGCACGCGGCGGATTTCGTCGGCAAGCAGACACGCCGCCTTCTCCCAGCTAACCTCGACGAACGGCTCGCCGATTTTACGCGAGCGCGGGCCGGGTCCGTCGCGCAACCAGCTTTCGCGAACGGCGGGACGCAGCACACGGGCGGGATGGTCCAGCGCGTTGCTCATATTCTGAAGGATCGGGCTTGGCGCGCGGTCACCTTCATGAGGGGTAATTTCCAGCCGGTCTTTGCCGCGGCGCGCATAGAAAGCGCCCCAGTGGCTGGAATGCACGACAGGTAACATGATCATAATTCCGCAGGTGGCAGTGTTTCGGCATGGTGGCAGGCCACCAGACCACCACCGAAGGGCCGCAGGACAGGCGTTTTGGTGCGACACACATCCGTCACGAACTGACAGCGCGGATGGAACCGGCAGCCGCTCGGCGGGTCGAGCGGGGATGGCGGCTCGCCCTCCTGCACTTCGGCAAGAGCCGGCTTTTCAGGGTCCGGCACCGGGGAGACGCTGCGCAGCAGGCGCGTATAGGGATGCGACGGCGCGTCGAAGATTTCCCGGGTCTGCCCGGTCTCTATGACCTGGCCGAGATACATCACCGCCGTGCGCTCGCAGAAATGACGCACCACGCCAAGATCGTGGGAAATGAACACGAAAGCGATGTTGCGCTCGGCCTTCAGTCGCGCCATCAGATTGAGGATCTGCGCCTGCACCGACACATCGAGCGCGGAAACCGGCTCGTCGGCAACAATGATGGAGGGCGACAGCACCAGCGCCCGCGCAATGCCGATGCGCTGCTTCTGCCCACCTGAAAACTCATGGGGAAAGCGCTCGGCGGATTCTGGCGCCAGACCCACCTCATTCAGCGCATCGCGCACCAGCCTGTCCACCGCCTTGCCCGAGGCGATGCCATGCACACGAACGGCCTCGGCCAGCGCGTCACCAATGCGCATGCGCGGCGACAGCGATGCGGCAGGGTCCTGAAAGATCATCTGAAGCTTCGGGCGCAGCCGCCGCAACTGCCGCACGGGCAGGCGCGAAATGTCGATGCCGTTGAAGACCACGCGGCCCTCTTTCAGATTGACCAGCCGAAGGATTGCTCGCGCCACGGTGGACTTGCCGCAGCCGCTTTCACCGACAATGCCGAAAGCCTCGCCCTGCCGGACATCGAAGCTGACGCCATCGACGGCTTTCAGTTCATGCGTCTTCGGGAACGGCCAGCCCCGGCGAACGGAGAAGCTGACCCGCAGCCCTTCAACCTTAAGCAGCATGTTCGCCTCCCTGAACATACAGCCAGCATCGGACCATATGCAGGTTCGCGTCGCCGACATCGGCCGGCGGCGGCATGCTGTTGCATTTTTCCATGGCGTGCGGGCAGCGATCCATGAAGCGGCAGCCATCGGGCATATTGACCAGCGTCGGCACGCGTCCCGGAATCGAGGCGAGTTCCGAAAGGTCCCGGTCGACGCGCGGCAGGCTGGCCAGCAGCGCGCGCGAATAAGGATGCGCCGGATTGCGGAACAGGTCCGTCACCGTCGCCGACTCGACGAGATCGCCGCCATACATCACCGCCACACGGTCGGCATGCCCGGCGACAATACCGAGATTATGGGTAATCAACAGCATGCCCATCTTGCCTTCGGTGCGCAGCACATCGAGCAGGTCGAGGATCTGCCGCTGCACCGTGACATCCAGCGCAGTGGTCGGCTCATCGGCAATCAGCAGACGCGGATGGCAGGCAATGGCAAGCGCAATGACGACGCGCTGGCGCATGCCACCCGAGAACTCATGCGGATAGGAACTGTAACGGCTTGCCGCCGAGGGAATGCGCACCTTTTCCATCAGGCCAATGGCCGCCTTGCGGGCTTCGCGGCGGGAAAGGCCGAGATGATCGCGCAGCGGTTCGGAGATCTGTTCGCCCACGGTAAGAACCGGGTTCAGCGCCGTCATCGGCTCCTGAAACACCATGCCGATTTTTGCGCCACGCACGCGCTCCATGCCGGTTTCCGACACCGCCTCGATGGGCAGCGAATCCAGCAGGATGCGACCTGCCGTGATGGATGCCACGGAGGGCAGCAGCCGCATGATCGACATGGCCAGCATGCTCTTGCCGCAACCGCTTTCGCCCACCACGGCCAGCGTCTCGCCCTCTTCGATGGAGAAGGAGATTTCGCGCACCGCATGATATTCCCCGCCATTGATCTGGAGCGAGGTACGCAGATCGTCGACAACCAGCACGCTCATGCGGTCGCCCTCGGATCGTTGGCGTCCCGCAATCCGTCACCGACGAGATTGAGGCCGATCATGACGATCAGGATGGCAAGCGATGGCCAGATGGCGAGACCGGGATAATCAAGCAGATTGTCGAAACCATCGCGCACCAGACCGCCCAGCGTCGCCGCAGGCGGCGGCGCGCCGAGGCCGATAAAGGCCAACGAGCTTTCGGTGCGCACGGCAGTGGCCAGCCACAGCGTCGCCACGATGATGATGTCGTCGAGCGTTTCAGGCAGCAAATGGCGCACGATGATGCGTATATCGGAATAGCCCAGCACCCGGCAGGCATCGATATAATCGCGCTCGCGAAGTGCCAGTGCCGCCGAACGCGCCATGCGGTAGAAGGCCGGAAACGCCGTAATGGCGATGGCGATGATCAGATTGGTGATGCCCGGGCCGAGCAGCGCGACGATGATAATCCCGGCCACCATCTGCGGAAAGCTCATCAAGAGGTCGTTGGCGGCAGACACCCAGCGATCGACCCGTCCACCATGATAGCCCGACAGAATGCCGATGGCGGTACCACAGACCATGGCCAGAGCGGTCGAGGCGAAGGCCGTCCACAAGGTGATCTGCAACCCGTAGAGAATGCGGGAGAAAGTATCGCGCCCGAACTGGTCGGTGCCGAGCCAGTATTCGGCCGAGACCGGGCGGAAGCGGGCGAGCATCGACTGTGCGTAAGGATCGTGCGGCGCAATGATGGGCGCAAACACCGCAGCGAAGATGACGACGGCCATGATCGCAACGCCCGCGACGATGGCGATGCGCCCCGGCGCAAGCCTGGCAACACGGTGGCGTGGGGTGACGACGGCGGACATCAGGCTTTCACCCTCGGATCGACGAAGCGGTAGCACAGGTCGGTCAGTGCGTTGACCACCACGACCAGCACGGCATAGGCGACGACCAGCCCCTGCAACAGGGTGTAGTCGCGTCGTTCGAGCGCGCCGATCACCAGCTTGCCCAATCCGGGCCGGTTGAAGACGATTTCAGTCAGCACCGAGTTGCCGATCAGGACGCTGAAATACAGGCCGGTGAACGTCACCACGGCCAGAAGCACATTGCGCAATGCATGTTTCCACACGATGCGGCTGGCCGGCACACCCTTGGCGCGGGCGGTACGGATATAGTCGGAGCGCAGCACATTCATCATGCCGCCGCGCGTCACACGGGCCACATAGGCCATCATTACAAATCCCAGATTGGTGGCTGGCAGCGCCAGCGACATGAAACGACCCCACGGGTCAGTAATCGGCTTGCCGGACGCGATGACCGGGAACCAGCCCAGCATCACCGAAAAGACCAACAGCATCAGCACCGCCGAAACGAAGGCGGGAAAGGAAAGCCCGCCCAGCGTGAAGATGCGCACGAACCAGTCCACCCAGCCGCCATTCGAGCGCGCCGCGACGACACCTAACGGAACGCCCAGCGCGACGCCAACGAACACCCCGGCCAGTGAAAGTTCCAGCGTGTAGGGCAGGACTTCCAGCACCGAGGTAAGGACCGGGCGGTTCGAGATCATCGAAACGCCCAGATCCCCCTGAATGAGTTGGGTCAGGAAGGCGAGATATTGCTGCCAGATGGGCTTGCTCAGCCCGGTCTGTTCGTGAAACTTCGCAATCGCCTCCGGCGTGGCCTGATCACCGAGAATGATCAGCGCCGGATCGCCGGGCACGATGCGCACCAGCACAAAGGCCAGTGTCAGCACCGCGAACAGCGTCGGGATCAGAGTCAGCAGCCGCTGTCCGACAAAGCGCAGCATGTGTCCGCCTTCCTTTCTGTTACTTCAACTCTGTCAGTTCCGTCACGGTCGGGCCGAGATGCATCCCCGCCTGCAGGTCGTAACCCCAATCGACATTGTCGCGCCGCGCATAAGCGATCAGCTGCTCATAAAGCGGCACCGCGCAGATGTGCTCAATGATCTTCTTCTGAGCGGTTGCCCAAAGCTGCTTCTGAACTTCCGGATCGGTTTCCGAACGCGCCTTGACGATCTCCTCATCAGCCACATCGCAATGCGAGAAGTTGATAGAGGCGGTCGGCGTCCCCACGATGGATGCCGAGTGGAAGAACTGCGTCAGGAACACATCAGCAATCGGGAAGCGCGCTGCCGAGTAGTAGACCACCTGGCTGCGATCTTCGCGGATCTGGGCGTGGAAGGTCTGATGGTCCACCACCTCAAGCTGAAGGTTGATACCGGCGCGGGCAAGCTGGGCCTGCGCGACCTGCGCGACGCTCAGCATGTTCGGCAGCGATGTCTGGATCATCTTGAGGGTGATGCCATCCTTGAAGCCCGCATCTTCCAGCATCTTGCGCGCGGCATCTGCATCCCCTTCACCATAGATCGGCGCCGAACCATCCCAGCCCAGATTGCCTGCCGGAATGACCGAGCCTGCGGGTTGGGCGAGGCTTTCGCCGATGAACTGGATATATTCGGGGCGGTTCAGCGCCGTCGCAACGGCCCGGCGCACCTCGATATTGTCCAACGGTGCCGATTTCGTGTTGAGGTGGAACTGCTGCAATTCGGCCGGACGCATGATGTCGACCTTCAGCCCTTCAGTCCCGCCGATGGAATTGATCCATTCCTGATCCTGACGGCCATAAGAGACGTCCAGTTCGCCCGCACGCAATGCGAGATCGCGGGAAGAGTCGGACGGGATGTAGCGATATTCAATGCCGTCGAGCTTCGGCACGCCACGGAAATAATCCGGGTTGGCGACAAAGGTCACACGCTCCTGCGGCACATATTCCTGGACCATGAAGGGTCCGGTGCCGACCGGCTTGGTCGCGAAATCTGCCCCCCGCTCTTCGGCGGCCTTCTTCGAGACGATGTTGCCGCCATGATAATTGGCGACGAGGCCAAGCAGCGAGGGGATCGGCTGCTTCAACGTTATCCTGACGGTCGACGGATCGACCGCCTCGACCTTGTCGATCGACTTGTAATCGGAGGCGAATGCGGATGTATCCGGATTGGCGCTGCGGTTCAGCGAATAGACGACATCATCTGCCGTGAGTTCACCATAGCCATGGTGGAACTTCACGCCCGAACGCAGCTTGAAAGTCCATACCGTGCCATTTTCGTTGCTTTCCCAGCTTTCGGAAAGGTCGGGCTCCAGCGCGCTAATATCATCGGATCCTGGCTTGAACCGGACAAGGCCGTTGAACAGCCAGCTGGAAATGGGCTTGTCGGGCGTGCTGGTTGCCCGATGTGGATCCATGGTGCCGAGATCCTGTGCAGCCATGCCGTAACGCAGAACTCCCTCCGCGAGCGCAGGAGTCGCAGTGGAAATGCCTAACACCATCAAGAGCGTGAGTGCGTAATCCCCTATTCCATTCATGTTCGGACCCTCTGGTTTGTTTCTTGATCTTATTGGTGCCGGTCTTCGCGGCTTGAGGCCGGTCCCCCGAAACCGGAAGTGTTCTGGGGCGGCGCTCGATAAAGGCTAGTCAAAACACTTAGCATCAGTCAAATATCAATGTCTGACGTTTGCATTCGGATATGTTATGCTGAGCCAAAGATCGTTGGAAGTGTTTCGAGAGGTCATGCTATACGGTTCGCTTGTCGGCGCGGCGCAGCAGTTGCACATCTCCCAACCGGCTGTCTCTCGCCATATTAGCGATCTGGAAGCACAGACCGGACTCAAGCTTTTTCGTCGAACAGGCAACCGCGCCACGCCAACAAAAGAGGCTTTCGGGTTACTTGCCGAAGTTGACCGCGCGTTCATCGGCCTCCGCGAGATCGAAGCCCAGGTGCCGCGCATCGCCAGCGGGGAGGTGGATTCGATCACGCTCGCTGCAATGCCCGTCGTGGCAACAACCATGCTGCCGGAAGTCGTGGCCGGTCTAAGCCGAGAGTTCCCCTCCGCGAGTGTCGAGCTTCAATCCGCGCACAGCACGCACATCATACCACGTGTGCGTGGCGGTTCGTTCGCCCTTGGCATCGTCTCGTTACGTCAACCGACTATTGGCGTGCGCGTTATGTGGCGCGACAGCTTCCCTTACTATTGCCTCCTGCCAAGCGATGACCCGCTCGCCGCCAGGGAAGTTATCCGGCCGGCCGATCTCGCGGGACGTCATCTGATTGGTTATGCCGAGACGGCCGTGTCGGGCGTCATGCTGGACAGGGCGCTATCAGGTGTCAGCCCACCGCCTATCATCCGGATGCGTGTTCACCTCAGCAAGACTACATGGGCGTTAGTTGAGAATGGATGCGGCATCGCGATCGTCGACTCGTTTGCCGCACACGTGCACCGTTCTCGCGGAGGAACTGTGCGAAAATTTGATACGGATACGAAATTCGATTTGACGCTCATAGTTTGGGACGGAGCAATCCGGGACCACTATGTCGACCACTTCATCAATGCGCTCAGCGCGGTCAGTGAGCAATACAAGAGCGACGGATTCTTATCTCTAATCTCTTAATGGCCACACGATGCTGCGCTTCAGGCAACACCAACAGACTGCCTAGAACCTCAGAAAATCATGACAAACTCACCGCGAACGCCCTCCCGGGAAGCGGGTTCGTGCATGGGGCGCAAAGCTGCCGCGCGCTCTATCCCTGCGGCACCGCATACGTGAGGTCCGAAAGCGGAAATTATTGCCGCTCCTCCGTCCTGTTGACAGACACCCAAAGCCAGGGAACAAAGGTGGCATCCACGGCCGCTCGCGGCAGCAAAATATAGGGAATTCAAAGGCGATTTCGCTAGGCCATTGAAATCACGTGAGAATCCAAGGCCCCCAGGCAAGCCATTTTGGCACGTATTTTCTCCGTTTTATAGTTGCCATTCCCCACCAGAAATGGTGGCGTCTTTTCAGCTACTTGGCGCGATTTCCCGTCAATTGGAATGTGACGTTTCCCAGATCCCAAAGATGCTTCAGGTGGTCAAAATTAACAGACGTCATCAAAGCCAATCGACATCGAACCAACACACACTGCATGGGTATGTCGTACAACCTTGGCAAGCAATCCCACCAAGGCGAAATATTGGCAGTGATGTACTCTCGACTAGAGTCGAGATGCCTGGCTTCATCTTTGGCAAAGGCCGGATCGACAGCCCCGTGGGCGCCAATGGGAGTTATCGGCAGGAGCGCCAGGACAGACACCGCTCCACTTCGTCGCTACGTGACTAGTTAGCAAACCGATACGCATAAGTTCCATAATCCTGGCAGGCTTACAAGGGCGTTTCGGTTAAACTAAGATCAGACGGCGGCGAGCCGCCGGATCGTGACACGCCCTCCGTTCTACACTTCCCTCAACGATATGGCTCCAGTAGTGCGAACATCGCCGTTCGGATATTGTCTGGAGCTTTGCTGAACGGCTGGAGAATATCGAGATGGGGATCGACTTCCCCTCGATTGCGGATGGACTCTACGAGTGCATGTTGATGATCTTCGTCCAGGGCACCATAGTAAACCAGCGTGGTACGGTAATCCTCATGCCCAAGGTTCTGGCTGAGTGCCTTTCGCTCTTCAGCTGTTGCACCCCACCGCTCGATCATTCTGGCAATTGTTGAACGGATCGCATGAGGCCGGGAATATTTCGTTCCCGCCGCTTCGGCAGCGGCTTTCATCACATGCCGGACGGGAGCGGCAGACGCGAGAAAATCGAAACGTACCTCCTTCAGTTCACCCCAGTGCTTTTTGAAACCTCGAGGAAAGAGCGGATCATTGTCCTGAGCGCCAAGATCTCGCAACTCTTCAAGCCAATCGATAACGGTTTTTTCGATGTCCTCTCCAACCGGAAACCAGGCTGTCCGCATTGTCTTGCTTGCCTTGGTGGCGACTCGTTTGGCGTCCTGGAAGACCAACTTGCGGGAGGTATCAACGTGCTTGACGCGCAGCGTGACCAGCGCCCCATCACGCACGCCCGTCAGATAGAGAAAGGCGATCATTGCACGGTCGCGCCGCTGGAGAACGGTATTGGCCGGAGCCGCCGCAATCAACATCCTGATCTCATCCGCAGTCGGCACGTGTTTCTCCGTCGCCGCCTTGGCGATCTTTGCAAGGCGTTTGGATGGGGTGAAGTAGTCCGGCAGATCGCGCGGCATCTTGGTGAATGCGAACTGCTTGGAGAGCCATAAAAAGAAGGCTTTCAATGTGCCGAGGCTATGGACAACCGTGGATGCGGACAATGTCCCTTCCTCCTCGGCTTTAGTCTGCATGTTGTTCTTGTATGCGATGATTTGATCGCGGCTCACCTGGCTGAAGTCGACATTGCCCGTTGCCTCTTCGAACTGGCGTATGTGCCTCAGAGCGGCATCAATCGTCTTGTCGTCCAAGCCTTGGGCTTGCTTAAGCTTGGTCTGATAGTCGTAGATAACGAATGCATTCTGATGAGACGGCATGCTGTCTCGCTCTCTTGTATATTGATTGCTGAAAGTCTTGGTTCTGCGAACATCCCCGAAAACGGTGGTTTGCGGGGATGTTGAGGTGCCGGTGTCCGATTGAAACACGTCGAAAACTTATCGATAGCCGACACCGTTTCAAGCGAGGACCAATTTAGGGCGATTTGCCCAATCCGAATGGGAAGGTGACCATTACATTAGTCTGGAATCGTGCCATTGGGATTGTGTTCTGTGGCGTCCTTGATCACGGCCCATTGCTCATCCGTCAACCACCGGCTCGCGCGACCACGCCCCTCCGAGCAAGCAAGCGACAAGCGTACCAACCCGGTGCGGCCTGGATGGACGTTAATACCTCCCTCCAGCAGGGAATGTTTCCCCCCACATGAGACGCAGTGGATCTCATATGGGCCGCATGGTGATTTGCTACGGTCGCGACGGGCGCGATGGAAATCATTCAACTGGTCGCCTCGAAACAAACGGCGGCCGCCTTTTTCGAAGCAACACAAGCCAGACCTCAACCAATTGCCGACCGTGTTGCGGCATACTCCGTAGAGAGCCTGCACCTCGTCAGGCGAGTAGAAGTAATTGATCTTCGCGAGGCGCTCGCTGTGGAGATTACGGCGGCGGGACTTGCTCATCGCTCACCTGCCATACGCGCTTCGTATGCCACGACCTCACTGAGGCGCCAGCGCGTCGATCCCTTCTCGACCTTCAACGGCTTGGGAAAGCCCTCGGACGTCTTGATCCAGCGCCAAATGGTCTGTTTGCTGACCTTGAAGAGGGCGGCAACCTCGTTATCGGTGAGAAGTTGCTCTGCTTTAGCGGGTGCATGAGCTGCCGGGATAGATGTACGCTCAAGCTTTTGAGCGGCGCCGATCTTGGGAAGCAGCGCGCCCAACACTTTTTGGGCGATGAGATCAGCGAACTGATTTGTGTATTCGTCCTCGCTCGGAGCGATGTCGGTCACACCAGTCGCGGCGGCATAGGCATTGCCAGTAGCCGCCAGCTGAGCGTCGCGATCATGTTGCTGTTTATCGAGGAGGTTTGCCTTGGAAGATTTACGCATACCGTTCCCTTTCTCCGCATTTAGCGGGGTGTAGGGAAGCCGGCACGTCTTGCGCAAACTTCGAATAAATCATCGCGGCGAATTGTTCACCGGATGTGATGCCATGCGTATCAGAATATTCTCACGGCGCAACAGGCTATCGTGCAAAATCCATTTGCGAGAAGATTTATTTCGGTGCGATGGGCCAGATGATGGGCCAAGAGAAACGGCATCCAAAAATATCTTAAAAAACAACGACTTGATGGATCTTATGGCGGAGAGGGTGGGATTCGAACCCACGATACGGTTGCCCGTATGCCGCATTTCGAGTGCGGTGCTTTCGACCACTCAGCCACCTCTCCGCTTAAGACGTGATGACGCGTTGGTCAGCGCGGGCTGTCTCATAGCGACGAAAGATGAGGCTGGCAAGCGCCAAATCCAAGATCGTCAATCCTTTTATCTTGACAGTTTTCATGCCCTCACGTATGCCCGCAACCGATCAGGCGTGGAAAGGGCTCCATGCCTCTTTTCTTGTTCGGATGCCTCCCAAGGGCAACGTCAAGACCACCGGCAGGATGGCGACTTTTCAGTATCCCTCCTGCTCACCCGACTGGCAAAAAGACGGCCGCCTTACAGGCAGAGCCGGAACGAACATGAAAGGATAAAAAATGTTCGCAGTCATCAAGACCGGCGGTAAACAGTACCGCGTGGCCGCCAACGACGTGCTCACCATCGAAAAGCTGGAAGCAGAAGCTGGCGCAATCGTAGAATTCAACGAGATCCTGGTCATCGGCGTAGGCGCTGATGCCAAGTTCGGTGCGCCTTTCGTAACGGGCGCCACCGTCAAGGCTGAAGTCGTTGAGCACAACCGTGGCAAGAAGGTCCTTTCCTTCAAGAAGCGTCGCCGTCAGAATTCCAAGCGAATTCGCGGTCATCGCCAGCATCACACGGTCGTTCGCATCACCGACATCGTCGCTTAATCAGGATTTTCGAAGGTTTAAAGGAGAACTCCAATGGCACATAAAAAAGCTGGCGGTTCGTCGCGCAACGGTCGTGATTCCGAATCCAAGCGCCTTGGCGTGAAGAAGTTCGGCGGCGAAGTCGTCATTCCAGGCAACATTATCGTGCGTCAGCGCGGTACGCAGTGGCATCCGGGCACCAATGTCGGCCTCGGCAAGGACCACACCATTTTTGCGCTTACCGCCGGCAATGTGAACTACCGTACGAAGGCCAATGGCCGAGTGTACGTCTCTGTAATGCCGAAAGCAGAAGCAGCGGAATAAGCCGGTAGCGCTCTAAAGCAGCCGGTGTCTCATCGACCCGGCTGGCACCACCAGGTTTCAGTCCAAAGAAAAGGGAAGATGGGCACCACCCAACTTCCCTTTTTCTTTGATCCAAACGGAGGACTGAACCATGCAAGGCGAATTGTTAAGGGTGAGCCAATCCCGGCCACCGGAAGAACGGCTGAGACCCGAGCGGTCGAGGAGCGATTGCCCCGTCTTACTGTCGCAGAGACTTGTTCTGCGCGCACCCCACGAAGAAGACATCGACGCCCTTGCCCATCTCGCCAACAATGCAAACATCGCGACCATGGTGTCACGCATGCCGCATCCCTACACGGCAAAAGACGCCGCGGATTTTGTGCGACGCACGAAAGCCGGCGAGATTGGCAAGTGCGTCTACGCCATTACGCGAGGCGACAATGGCGCCTTTCTAGGATGCTGCGGGCTTGAACCCCAGGAAGACCAGAAGACCGTGGAAATCGGCTACTGGCTTGGCGAACCGCACTGGAACCAGGGCTATGCTACCGAGGCGGCGCATGTCCTGATCGACATGGCCTTCCGCACACGCGACATCGACCAGATCGACGCGCGTTGCAGGGTCACCAATGTTGCATCTCGGCGGGTTATCCAGAAATGCGGCTTCCAGTTCCAGGGCTCGGGCATGTTCGGGTCCCTGGCCATGGGAGGCATGGTGCCTGTCGAATGGTTCCGGCTCGACCGCAAGACATGGATTTCACTCCGCAGCTGGGGAGAGCTTAGATGAGCGCCACAGTTCTTGAACGCCGGTCAACGGAAGACAGGATGCCGGGGCCATGCCCCGTCATCACCAGCCGTCGCCTGGTCTTGAGGCCCCACCGGGTGTCTGATGCAGACAGCATTGCGCAATCGCTGGCCGACTTTTCCGTCAGCCGCATGCTGGCTCGCGTCCCGCAGCCGTACGATCGGGAAGATGCCCGCAACTGGCTGCAGATCCGGCTCTCGGGATCTTCACCGGGCTGGACCATGGCGATCACGACGCGCGATGACGTTCACATCGGTATTGTGTCGTTGGAGCTGCGCGGCGAATCCTGGCATCTTGGCTACTGGCTGAACCGGCTCCATTGGGGAAAGGGCATCATGACGGAAGCCGTCGATGGCGTACTGGATCTATTTGTGCGGCGCATGCCTGACACCGAGGTCCATTCCGGGGTCTTTGCAGACAATTCTGCTTCATTGAAGATCCAGCAAAAGCTCGGGTTCAGGATCACCAATTGCAACGAGTTGTTCAATTTGGCTCGCAACAGCATGGTACCGCATATTGAAACCCTGCTGCGGCCGGAAGATCTCCGCCGGCCGTAACGATCAGGAAGTAGCCGGCGGATCAGTCCGCCGGCACTGTTAGGCCAGTTCGAGCCAGACCGGGAAGTGATCGGAGCCGAGCGCCTGATTGTCCACCTGAACAGATTTCAGCCTCGGAGCGAGCTGTGGGTTTACGAAGCAATGATCGAGATACATCTTCTCCGTCCCGTCCCCCGGCGATTTCACCCAGGTGTAGCTTTCCGGTGTCGTTGCGCCCAGTCGGGCGGACGCGTCGACTGCGTGGTTGGCACGCAGTGCTCGCCGATAGTAGCTGTCGGTTCTGCCGACCATCTCCACGTATTCAGGCGATTCCGGGACCATGTTGAAATCGCCCATCATGACGAAATCCTCGGCAAGCGGCATATCGGCCAGACCGAATTCGCTGGCGCCCGTCAGCGATCCGCCCTCGGCGACGAAATTCAGCGCTCGAGCCTTCAGGAACCGGACCTGCTCAATGCGCTCATCAGGCGAGACATGATCCAGATGAACGGAGTAGACACGCAACGGACCCGACGGAGTGGCAATCACTGCCTCCACCGCACCCCTCTGCAGGTTGAGCTTTTCGAAAGTGCGGTTGCGCGGCAACAGCAGATGGCGCACCGCAAGGATGGGCCATCGCGACAGGATCATGTTGCCGAACTGCAGGCGACGCTCGGTCGGCTGCCCGTCAACGTCGACCATGTCGATGAACAGGTCGCACGGAGCCGCGAAACTGGAAAAAGCGTGGGGAAGCAGCGTCTTGATCCCCTCGACCATGTCCGCATAGTTGTTCCTGGAGAAGCCCCGGGTAACCTCCTGGAGCGCAATGATGTCGGCCTCGGCAACGCTGTCGGCAATACGGTCGAGACTATACAGCCCATCCAGGCCGATCCCATATTGAATATTATAGCTAACCAACTTCATGATATTCTTTGACCTCCGCCTGAACGGCCTATATCGAACCCGGACAATGTCTTATGGGCAATGACGTTGTCGGTAACACAAGACAGATGGCAGTAAGATGAAGTTTCTCGACGAAGCAAAAGTTTACATTCGCTCCGGCGACGGCGGTGCGGGCGCGGTCTCGTTCCGGCGGGAAAAATTCATCGAGTTCGGCGGTCCCGATGGCGGTGACGGCGGGCGCGGCGGCGATGTCTGGATAGAGGCCGTGAACGGTCTCAATACGCTCATAGATTTTCGCTTCCAGCAGCACTTCAAGGCGACGATCGGCACTCATGGGATGGGCCGGAACCGTACCGGCTCCAACGGCGGCGACGTCACATTGAAGGTGCCGGTCGGCACGCAGATCTTCGAGGAAGACAACGAGACACTGATCATCGACCTGACGAAGGAAGGCCAGCGCTTCCGTCTCGCCAAAGGCGGGAATGGCGGCTTCGGCAACAGCCACTTCAAGTCGTCGACCAATCAGGCGCCCAATTGGGCAAATCCCGGCTTGGAAGGCGAGGAAAAGACGATCTGGCTGCGGCTCAAGCTGATCGCCGATGCCGGTCTCGTCGGCCTGCCGAATGCGGGTAAGTCGACTTTCCTGGCAACCGTGACCCGTGCGCGTCCGAAGATTGCGAATTACCCGTTCACGACACTGCATCCGAACCTCGGAGTTGCCACCATTGATGGACGGGAGTTCGTTTTGGCTGATATTCCCGGCCTGATCGAAGGCGCCCATGAAGGCGTCGGCATCGGTGATCGGTTCCTGGGCCATGTCGAAAGAACGCGCGTTCTTCTTCACCTGGTCTCATCGGTCGAAGAGCATGCCGGCAAGGCCTACACGACCGTCAAGAACGAGTTGGAAGCTTACGGCGGCGGCCTGACCGACAAGCCTGAGATTGTAGCGCTATCGCAGATCGATGTGCTCGACGACAAAGAGCTGAAGAAGAAGGCCAAGGAACTGGAAAAGGCATGCGGCCAGAAGCCCTACCTGATTTCGGCAGCAACCGGAATGGGCATGACCGACGTGTTGCGGGCGCTGAGGGACGTCATTGTCCAGGCTGGCCAGGACACTGCCCTTCCCGACCGTAGCGCACGTTGGCCGGCTGGCGACGCCGAAGAGGACGCTGAGGAATGAGCGCAACCCGCAAACCTCTCTCCAGTCATCGGCGGATCGTCATCAAGATCGGTTCTGCCCTGCTGGTGGACCAGCAGACGGGATTGAAAACCGCTTGGCTCGATGCGATCTGCGCGGATATCGCGGCCCTCAAGGCTCGTGATATCGATGTGCTGGTCGTGTCATCGGGCGCCATCGCACTTGGGCGCACTGTATTGAAGCTTCCCTCCGGCGCGCTGAAACTGGAGGAAAGCCAGGCGGCTGCAGCCGTCGGTCAGATCGCACTCGCCCGAGCCTGGTCCGAAAGCCTGTCGAGCGATAGCATTGTCGCGGGACAGATCTTGCTGACGCTCGGCGACACCGAAGAACGCCGCCGCTATCTCAACGCCCGCGCCACCATCAATCAGTTGCTGAGGATCGGGGCGATCCCGATCATCAACGAGAACGACACGGTCGCGACCTCGGAAATCCGCTACGGCGACAATGACCGACTGGCTGCGCGCGTGGCCACCATGACAGGCGCCGATCTGCTTGTGCTTCTGTCGGACATCGACGGACTGTACACGGCCCCGCCTCATCTCGACCCCGATGCCCGCTTCCTCGACAGCATAGCGGCCATAACGCCGGAAATCGAAGCCATGGCAGGCGGTGCGGCTTCCGAACTGTCCCGCGGTGGCATGCGCACGAAAATCGACGCCGGCAAGATAGCCACAAGCGCAGGCTGTGCGATGATCATCGCTTCCGGCAAACCGGATCATCCGCTTCGCGCTATCGAACAGGGCACCCGCTCCTCCTGGTTTGCACCGTCCGCAACGCCCGTGACCGCACGAAAGACATGGATCGCCGGGCATTTGCAGCCGGCCGGTGAACTGGTCGTTGACCGAGGCGCGGTTACCGCGCTCGGCAGCGGAAAAAGCCTCCTTCCCGCCGGCGTAGTCTCCGTTGCGGGCAACTTCCATCGCGGTGATACGCTGGCCATCTTTGATGCCGACGGACGCGAAATCGCCCGTGGCCTTGCCAGCTACGATGCCGAAGAAGCGCGCCAGATCGCCGGGCGGAAGTCTGCAGAAATCGAATCCATTCTCGGCTATCCCGGCCGGGCGGCCATGGTCCACCGCGATGACATGGTCATGGCGGCAGCAACCGGCCGCAAGAAGGCAGACTTGGACTCAAGGGAGGAAGCCGCCCATGCTTGATGTCGTGGCCAGCAATGCCGATGATGTCGCATCCGTGATGAACGCTATCGGGCTTCAGGCCAGGCAGGCAGCGCGCGCACTGGCGACGACCGCGCCGGACGCAAAGAATGATGCCCTCCATGCTATGGCCGATGCCTTGCTGGCGTCGAAGAACGATCTTTTGCAGGCAAACGCTCAGGACCTCCAGCAGGTCGAGGGCAAGGGCTTGCCAGCATCCTTCATCGATCGCCTCACTCTGACACCGAAGTCCATAGAGGCCATGGCACAGGGGCTGCGGGAGATCGCGGCCCTGAAGGACCCGGTCGGGGAAGTGATCGCCACCTGGGACCGTCCAAACGGGCTGAAGATCGAGCGCGTCCGTACGCCGCTCGGGGTCATCGGCGTTATCTATGAAAGCCGACCCAACGTTACGGCAGATGCGGGTGCACTTTGCCTCAAGGCCGGAAACGCCGTGATTCTTCGGGGAGGCTCCGACTCTCTGCATTCTTCGCGCGCCATCCATCGGTGCCTGGCGGAAGGGCTGAAATCCGCCGGACTGCCTGAGCATGCCATCCAGATCGTTCCAACAAGCGATCGCGCGGCGGTCGGCGCGATGCTGAGCGGTTTGAGCGGTGCAATTGACGTCATCGTGCCGCGCGGCGGCAAAAGCCTGGTCGCCCGGGTGCAGAACGAGGCGCGCGTGCCCGTGTTCGCGCATCTCGAGGGGCTTTGCCACATCTATGTCGATGCATCCGCCGACCTGGAGATGGCCAAGAGGATTGTCGTCAACGCGAAGATGCGCCGGACTGGGATCTGCGGTGCCGCCGAGACACTGCTCGTTGATAGCGCTGCAATCGGAACCCACCTGATACCCCTTCTTGAAGCACTTACCGACGCCGGATGTGAAGTCCGCGCATCTGCAACGGTTCTCAAGGTGTTTCCCGGTCTCAAGCCAGCAACCGAGGACGACTGGCGGACGGAATATCTCGATGCGATCATCTCGGTTGCCGTCGTCGATGGCATTTCAGGTGCGATCGCCCACATCGGCACCTATTCATCCAACCATACCGAAGCGGTCATCGCCGAAGATCCAGCGGTTGCGGAACGGTTCTTCAACGAGATCGATTCCGCAATCCTGCTCCACAATGCCTCCACGCAGTTCGCAGATGGCGGGGAATTCGGCATGGGCGGTGAAATCGGTATCGCAACCGGCAAGATGCATGCACGCGGCCCGGTCGGCGTGGAGCAGTTGACCTCCTTCAAGTACCGTGTGCGTGGCACCGGCCAGATCAGGCCATAGCCTCACGTGACGGTGTCCCCACCAAGCCGTTGCTACCTCACCATGCCGCATGTCGAGCGCGGCATGGTCGTCGGCCTCTTTGGTGGCTCGTTTAACCCTCCGCACGAGGGCCATCTCCTTGTGGCCGAAATTGCCTTGCGCAGGCTGAACCTCGATCAGCTCTGGTGGATGGTGACCCCTGGTAATCCGCTGAAAAGCCGCAGGGAGCTCGCTTCCTTGAGCGACAGGATCGCCATGAGCGAGAAACTGATCGATGACCCGCGCATCAAGGTCACGGCATTTGAGCAAGCCCTCGGCAGCTCCTATACTGCCGAAACCCTGGCGCACGTCAGGGCACGCAATCGGAGCGTCCATTTCATCTGGATCATGGGAGCTGACAGCCTCAGGACTTTCCACCAGTGGCAAAAGTGGCAGTCCATCGTTAGCACATTCCCTATTGCCGTCATCGATCGTCCCGGCGCCACCTTGTCCTTCCTCTCCGCAAAAATGAGCCGGACGTTTGACTATGCAAGGATCGACGAAGACGATGCCGGCGTTCTGTGGCGCAAGCCGGCACCGGCCTGGACCTTCATTCATGGTCCGCGCTCTGCCGTAAGTTCCACGAGCCTGCGCGCCAGGACAGATCCGTGAACCGCCCTGAAGACCGGTCAGGTTTTCTATCGCCTATCTTGAAAGATTAGCGGTTCGATGCCACCTTAAATTAGCGACCCGTAAAATCGGGATTCGCTGACAGTGCTGTAACTGTTACTTGGAAGAAAGGACGAACCCTGACAACAGTGCACACCAAGGGAAAGATGCTCGGCATCCTTCCGCAGAGCCAGGAAAGTGGCGCCGATGCCGCCGCCCGCGCTCTTGAACTGGTCCTCGCAAGCCTGGAGGACTCCAAAGCAGAAGACATCGTCACCATCGACATCGCCGGCAAATCCGCGCTTGGAGACTACATGATCGTAGTATCCGGGCGATCCAACCGGCACGTCACCGCCATCGCCGAGCATTTGATCTCAGACGTCAAGGAGGACGGGCTGGGAACACCTCGTGTCGAGGGTTTGGAGACGGGCGACTGGGTGCTGATTGACACTGGCGATGTCATCATCCATGTGTTCCGACCGGAAGTTCGGGAGTTCTATAACATCGAAAAGATGTGGGCTGCCCCCGAGATCCTGGAAGGTACACTGCACTAATCCGCTGTCGGGCACGTCCTGGCGCGGCATGAACCGGTTCGAAGAGCGGCTGCGCCGACGCGTAGGCCGCACCTTCCGATGCCGGTCCTTGATATCGCGGGACGGGACATGCGCATCAGCCTTTTTGCCGTGGGACGGCTGAAGACCGGACCGGAGAAGGATCTTGCGTCCCGGTACCTTGATCGCTTCGCCAAGACCGGACCTGCAGTGGGGCTTGAATTTGTGCGATTGGTCGAGGTGCCTGAAAGTCGTGCTTCGAACCCGGACACGCGCAAGCGGGAAGAAGCAGCCGCCCTCGACAAGGCGCTGCCGGAAGGCTCCATCCTCATCCTCCTCGACGAGCGCGGCAAGTCGCTGGATAGCGAAAATTTCGCGAACACGATGGGACGATTCCGTGACAGCGGCAAACGCGACCTGATGATCGCGATTGGCGGAGCCGACGGACTTGACCCCGACCTTCGCGGCCGCGCCGACGCTGTCCTTAACCTCGGCGCCATGACCTGGCCTCATCAGGTCGTCCGCATCCTGATTGCCGAGCAACTCTACAGGGCAGTCACGATTTTATCGGGCCATCCATACCATCGCGTCTGAGATCCTCACGCCGGAACACGTGGTTGTTTCTAGTCACGGGCAGCAAATCGGCTTACCCTTTCGCAATCGCGGCAACGGACATCGCATGAGCCAACCGTCAGAGATCATATTTGGTGGAAAACTACCCCTCTGGCTGGTCCCAGCGGTGGTTATCTTTCTGCTGCTGCCGATACGCGACGATATGGCCGCATGGGCGCAGGTGATCGAGCAACCGGCGACATCAGATCCTGCCCTCGACCTTGAGCGAAAGCGCAACGAAGCGCGACAGGAACTGGACGGGCTGAGCCAAAACATTGGCCTTTCAGTCGAAAAGACCGAAGCCATTGAACAGAATATTGCAGAACTGGATAAGACGACCGCCAATCTGCGCCAGGCATTGATCGAGTCCGCTGCTCGCCGCAAGGATCTCGAAGGGAAAATCCAAAGCAGCGAAGAGAGGCTGGCCAGACTGCGCCTGAGCGAGGCCGAAATCAGGACCTCGTTGCGCGACCGGCATGATGTACTCGCAGAAGTCCTTGCCGCGCTGCAGAGGATGGGACGCAACCCTCCCCCGGCCCTGCTCGTGACACCCGAAGACGCACTCGCCTCTGTCAGGAGTGCCATCCTGCTGGGTGCGGTGGTTCCGGGGATGCGGGCGCAGGCCGACAAACTGGTGGCGGATCTCCAGTCATTGGCAAACCTGCAGGCCGAAGCGCTGACCGAGAAAACTTCGGTGACGGCAACGATCGAGGAAAGCCTCGAAGAAGAAAAGCGCATGGACTTGCTGCTTGCCGAAAACGAGAAGCTCAGTCGCCAGAGCACCGCGGAATTGGAAGTCGAACGCCGCCGCTCCGAAGAGTTGGCGGGAGAGGCCACCTCGCTTGAAGGCCTGATACAGTCGCTGGAGGGCGAGATCGCCTCCGTACGCGACGCGATGGAACAAGCGCGTCTCGAGGAAGAACGCCAGCGCCAACTCTCGCAGGACGAGCGGGAGCGCGCGAAGGAAAGGGCGCAGAATACACTGCCTGACAAAAACCGCATTGCCCCAGCATATGCGTTTTCCAGCCTCAGGCAGAAGCTTGAGCTTCCCGTCACCGGCGAGGTTTTGCGTTGGTACGGGGATGCGGACGGGACAGGACATTCTGCCGTGGGCATGACGGTCGCTTCAGGTTCGGATGCGGTGGTGACGGCGCCAGCAGATGGTCTGGTCGTTTTCGCCGGAGCCTTCCGTAGCTATGGGCAGATGATCATCCTGAACGCAGGAGACGGCTATCATTTGGTGCTCGCCGGCATGGACGAAGTCAGAACGCGGCAAGGAAAGTTCGTCCTTTCGGGTGAACCTATCGCCGTAATGGGTGAAAAAAGAGTGGCGAGTGCTACAGCCTTGACGCTGGAAACAGATCGTCCGACACTTTACATAGAATTCAGGAAAGATGGGACACCGGTCGATTCGAGACCTTGGTGGACCGCAAAGCAAATCGGAAGGGCACGAAATGATTCGTAAGGCTTCTCTTGTGATCGTCGGTGCGCTGATGGGTGCGACGGCAATGAGCGCCATCTATTCAGCTGGAGTGCCTGCGCAGGCTGCAGGCCCTTCCACCTACAAGGAACTGTCAATCTTCGGTGATGTGTTCGAGCGCGTTCGCGCGCAATACGTGACCCCGCCGGATGAGAGCAAACTGGTCGAGAATGCCATCAACGGCATGTTGACGTCGCTTGACCCCCACTCCAGCTTCTTGAACGCCACCGACGCCGAAGACATGCGCACGCAGACGCGCGGCGAATTTGGTGGCCTCGGCATCGAAGTCACCATGGAAAACGAGCTCGTGAAGGTCATCGCACCGATCGACGACACGCCTGCGTCACGTGCGGGCATCCTGGCTGGCGACCTTATCGCGGAAATCGACGGACAAGCCGTCCGTGGCCTCAAGCTTGAAGAAGCGGTCGAGAAGATGCGCGGCCCGGTCAACACGGCGATCAAACTGACGATCCTTCGCGAGGGTGCCGACAAGCCGCTCGATATCAGCGTCACTCGTGACATCATTGCTGTACGGGCGGTGAAGTCGCGGGTTGAAGGAGACGTCGGTTACGTTCGCGTGATCTCCTTCACCGAAAAGACCTATGACGACCTGGAGAAGGCAATCCAGCAGATCAAGGCCGAAGTGCCTGCTGACAAGCTGAAGGGCTATGTTCTCGATCTGCGTCTCAACCCAGGTGGTCTCCTCGACCAGGCAATCAACGTATCCGACGCCTTCCTTGAACGCGGCGAAGTCGTCTCGACCCGCGGCCGTAATGCGGATGAAACCCGGCGCTTCAACGCTGGCGAGGGCGACCTGACGGACGGCAAGCCCGTCATCGTGATGATCAACGGCGGGTCGGCATCGGCATCGGAAATCGTGGCCGGCGCATTGCAGGACCTGAAGCGAGCAACCGTGCTTGGCACACGCTCCTTCGGCAAGGGTTCCGTTCAAACGATCATCCCACTTGGCGAAAGCGGCGCACTCCGCCTGACGACAGCGCTCTACTACACCCCGTCCGGCAAATCGATCCAGGGAACCGGCATCAACCCGGACATCAAGGTCGAACAGCCGCTGCCTGAAGAGCTGCAGGGCAAGGTGCGTGCCGAGGGCGAATCCAGCCTGCGCGGACATATCCAGGGGCAGAGCGAAACCGAAGAGGGTTCCGGCTCCGTCGCTTACATTCCGCCGGAAGCCAAGGATGACATCCAGCTGAACTACGCACTCGATCTGCTGCGTGGCAACAAGACTGATCCGAGCTTCCCGCCAAGCCCGGACAAGGCTGCCGCAGCCAAGCAGTAACATCTAAGGGAGCCGGAATAGATTTCCGGCTCCCTTTCCTTCCGGCATACCACCTGCGGACTAGCCCTCTTGGAACCTGATCTTCATGCCCCGCTCGGACAAAACAAACCGACCGGAAGGCGGCGAGGTGTCCGCATTTCTCCAAAAACGCTTGTCGGCCTGCTGGCGGTCGCGGGTATAGCCAGCCTGTCGTTTTATACGATGCTCGGATCTCCCGAACTTCGGCGGTCAACCGAGGTTACACCCTCCGGGCAAACCGATATTGCTTCACCCCCGCAGCTGTCCTCACGGGAAGCTTCACCACCGACGCAGGGACTGCAAAGAACCGATCCGTCTTCCGGCGCGCAGGTTGAGCGAACACTGACGGACGATGGTACCGTGGTGACGAAATACTCCCCGCGACCTCGCGACGGAAGCGGACCGGTCATTGTCGACGCGCCACGCATCGGTCAGGACCCACGGCTCGCCGGCACGCCGAACGAAGACCTTCTTGAAGACACCCCTTCCGGACGACTGCCAATTATCGGTGGCGACGGGCTGCGACCGATGGACCAGTATGCGCGGCCCTGGTCGGGCGCCAGGGGCACGCGTATCGCAATTGTGGTGAGCGGGCTGGGTCTCAGCCAGACCGGCACGCAAAGAGCGATCCAGGAACTTCCCGGTGAGGTCACGCTCGCATTCGCTGCCAGTGGAAACAGCCTTCAGCGATGGATGCAGGCCTCACGACGAGAAGGCCACGAGGTCCTGATCCAGGTCCCGATGGAACCGTTTGGATATTTGGCGGCAGATTCCGATCCCCTGACACTTCTGACAAGCGCTTCCGTGGCGGATAATCTCGGCAACCTCCACGAAGCCATGGCCAAAATCACGGGGTACACTGGCATCATGAACCATATGGGGGGCCGTTTTTTGTCGGATCCCAATGCCGTCGAGCCCCTGCTTCGTGACGTGGCAGACCGGGGCCTATTGTTCCTCGACGATGGGGCATCCGCCCAATCCGTTAGCGGCACGATCGCCAAGGCACTTGAACTACCCCACGGCTTTGCCGACTTGACGCTTGACGGCCAGTTGGAAAAAAACAGCATCCTTCGGAAACTGGACGAACTCGAGCGGATCGCGTTACGCAAAGGAACAGCTGTCGGCATTGCTTCGGCGTTCGACGAATCCGTCGATGCCATTGCTCAGTGGGCACAGGAAGCCCAAGGCCGCGGCATCGAAATCGTCGGGATTTCCGCTTTGGTCGAAGATCCGGCCAACTTCTGAAACTGGATGCAAGACATGAGCTCCAAATCACAGCTGCACGCCGATGACCTTCCCTATCGCCCGTGCGTCGGGGTGATGGTCCTGAACAGGAAAGGCCTTGTCTGGGCCGGTCGTCGCATCGCCGAGGGCAACTCGGAATATGACGGCTCGCCACAGCTCTGGCAGATGCCTCAAGGTGGCATAGACAAGGGGGAAGATGCCCTTGTTGCTGCCAAACGCGAGCTTTACGAGGAGACCGGTATGCAAACGGTGTCGCTCCTGGCGCAATCGCAAGGCTGGATAAACTACGATCTTCCCCCGCATCTCATTGGCATCGGCCTCAAGGGGAAATACCGCGGCCAGACGCAGCGCTGGTTCGCCTTCCGCTTCGAAGGCCAGGACGATGAGATCCAGATCAATCCCCCACCGGGCGGCCACGATCCGGAGTTCGATGCCTGGGAGTGGAAACCTATGGGCGACCTCCCCGGCCTCATCGTTCCTTTCAAGCGTGCTGTTTACGACAAGGTGATCGCGGAGTTTGCCCATCTGGCAGGCCCACCAGCCTGAACACTCCCGTCAGGGCGCCGGCGCGAGTTCCGCCACCAGTGCCATCATCCGTCTCTGCGGGCGGATCGGCCGCCAGTTATTGCGATACGTGAGACCGATCGGACGAAGCAGCTGATTGGTGTCATACTGCAACTGGACCAGAAGCCCATGGTCGCATTCCGGTTGCGACTGGTAGCGGGAAATGCAGCCGAGGTGGTCGCTCTCCCTCAAGGCGCCACGCATCATGAGCAGCGACCCGCACTCGATGAGCCGCCTTGGCGGTTCCTTTCCCGCCGAGGTGAAGATCGTTTCAAATTGAGTTCGCGTCGGTGTGCCCTGACCCGGCACCACCCATGAGTATGCAAGCAGATCGTCGATCGTGACCGCACCTTTTGCCGCAAGGGGGTGATCGGGCCGTGCCAGGAGAGCGAGCCTGTCATCGAACAGGCGCTCCTGCATCACATCGCCGATCGGCACCGGCAGCCGCAGCGCACCGACAAGAAAGTCAATCGTACCTCGCCGCAACTCACCCAGTAAAACATCGTAGCTTCCATCGATGATCCGCACGGTGAATGTCGGAAACTCCTGGCGAAAGCGGACGAGTGCTCGTGGCAAGAGTGCCGAGCGGGAAAGTGGCATGGCGCCGATCACAACCGAACCCGCCTCGCCACCGTCAAATTCGGCGAACTCCGCATCCGCCTGGTCGAGTTCGTAGATCGCCAGGCGCGCCGCCTGCGCCAGCGCCTGGCAAAGTCGTGTTGGAAGGATGCCGAAAGAGGTTCTCTCGAAGAGGCTGCGTGCGGCTTCCTGCTCAATCTGCGTCACCGCTCGGTGCACGGTGGGCTGCGCCAACCCCATGCGGCGCGCAGCGAGCGTGAAGTTCTCACTTTCGCTGACCGCGATCAGTGCCTGCAGCTGCGCATAGGTGAGCGATATGCGAAGTCTCGGCGAAATGTCCTTGATGATGGGGTCGAGCAGACCAAAGGCGCTTTCCACTCGCCTCAACAATATCTCACCGCGAGAGGTGAGGAATAAGCCACCCCGTGTGCGCTCGAAGAGCGCGCCTCCCGTTTCCCGTTCCAGCTTGTTGATGGCTTGGGTTACGGCAGGCTGCGAGAGATGCCATTTCTCCGACGCCTGCGTCAGGGACTTCAGTTCGGCCACGGCCGTAAACACCCTGAGATGTCGAAGGTTACGCGAGATCATATCTTGTCGAGGACCGCATCGCATCGCCGCGTCAGGTCATCATCCCCAGGCGAGACGCCCAGTCGGGACACAGACCTTTGCCATTCGACGGTCCCCTGGCTCATCCAGTCGGGAAGACCGAAGGCCCGCAAGGTGGCACAGACCTCCTCCACCTCAGCTGCCCGCCTCGCCCCATGCACCATCATCCGTTCAAGGTTATAGGCACTGCGCGATCGCCAGTCGAAACCCGGATCGGATGCCTGAAGAGATGCAAGGACCGCGTCCTCGACACCGGCCCGTCGCGCCGCGAGCATGCACTCAGTCGTAAGCGCTTCCAGCCCCTTGATGATGACGGAACGCAGCATCTTCACGCTCGAAGCGTCGCCAATCTTCGAGCCCGTCACGTTCGGGCGCATTCCGATACGCTCAATCAGGATTGCTGCCTCGGCGGCATGAGGACCTGCCAGCAGGAGAGGTACCTGATGCTGCTTGGGATAGACCGGCGCCATCACCGCTACATCGACGTAGCGGCCGCCGGCCGCGGCAACGAGCTCGGCGGCCTGCTGCTTTGTCTGGGGTGCACAGGAATTGCAGTCCAGCCAGAATGCTCCAGCCGGAAGATGCGGCGCCGCAGCCCGTGCAGCCTCCAATGCCTGATCCGCCGTCACGAGGCTGAAGACAATATCCGATCCGGCGAGCGCCCGCGCCTGATCGGGCACCGGCGTCACGCCTGCCTCCGTGCAACGCTCCAAAACAAGGGCGCCCGCCTGAGGATCAGTCAACTTCAGGTCATAAGTGCGCACACGCTCGCGAGGCAGAGGTCCCCATCCCGAAGCGATCGCATGTCCGGCTTCTCCAAATCCGATAATCGTGATCTTCGGAAAATCTATCGCAACTTCAGACATGCTGTGCCCTCCTCCGGTCCCGGGAACTGTCTCAAATCCCTCCCGATCTTTCCAGTGCCTATAGCGTAAACTTATGCGCTGGCGACATCTTTCCATTTGATCCGCCTCCACAGGAAGGACATGCCTAGTTGAACCAGTTTAAGGGAGATTTTCATGTCGACGGAGAACAAGACCGCCCTGATCATCAGCGCTCATGCCGCTGATTTCGTCTGGCGCTGTGGCGGAGCCATCGCGCTTCATGCGGAACTTGGCTACAAGGTCACGGTCGTATGCCTTTCTTTCGGCGAGCGGGGGGAAAGCGCCAAGCTTTGGAAGCAGGAAGGCATGACGCTCGATCGCGTCAAGGATGCGCGCCGCGCTGAGTCAGAACGTGCAGCCAAGGCACTTGGAGTGCATGACCTGGTGTCCATGGACCTCGGCGACTATCCCCTCGAGTTGACACGGGAAAACAAGAACGAGCTGGTGGATGTCATTCGCAAGGTTCAGCCGCGTTTCATGCTGAGCCACTCGCAATATGACCCGTACAACACCGACCACATGTATGCGACGCAAGTGGCGCTCGAGTGCCGCATGATCGCCCAGGCCTGGGGTCACAATCCCGGGCAAAAGGTTCTCGGCGCGCCGCAACTCTACCTGTTCGAACCTCACCAGACAGAGCAGATGGGTTGGAAGCCCGATACCTTTTTGGACATCACGCCGGTCTGGGAGAAAAAGCGGGCGGCGATCGAATGCATGGAGGGCCAGGAGCACCTCTGGGAGTATTACACCCGCGTCGCAATCAACCGTGCCAACCATTTCACGCGCAATTCCGGTGGACAGTCCGGTGGCCGTGACTGCAAGTATGCCGAGGGCTTCCAGTCGATCTTCCCCCGCACCGTCGACGAGTTGTGAGCGAGGCGCGGATGGAACCCAGTCATGACATAGCCCATCTGGCGCATGTAGAGATCTACACCGACAGATACGAGGAAAGCCTGGACTTCTTCACCCGCGTCTACGGCCTGAAACTGTCCGCCGAGGACGGGCAGTCGGCCTATTTGCGGGCTTGGGACGATTACGAGTTTCACTCCTTGAAGCTCACCCGCCACGCCCATACTGGCATCGGCCACGTTGCATACCGTGCTGCGTCGCCAGTAGCACTCCAGCGGCGCGTCGAGGCGATCAAGGAGGCCGGCTACAAGGTCCATGGCTGGATTGATGGGGACCTTGGCCATGGCCGGGCCTTTCGCTTCGAAGATCCGTTCGGCCACACCTTTGAAATCTATTATGAGACGGTGCGGTACAGTCCAAAGGGCGAAGACGCCCCGGCGCTGAAGAACACGGCCTCCGCCTTTTCAGGTGCGGCGCCCCGCCGCCTTGACCATCTCAACCTGCTTGCCAGTGATGTCTCGGAGTTCCGCCGCTTCATGGAAACCTGCCTCGGCTCCCGAGTGACCGAGATGATCCAGCTCGATAACGGGCGCATCGGCGGCTGCTGGTTTACGGTCAACAACAAGACCTATGACCTGGCCTGCACGGAAGAACACGGCGGCGGCAATGGGCGCCTCCACCACGTCACCTACGCGACAGACCAGCGGGAGGATATCCTGCGCGCAGCCGACATCTTCCTGCAGAACGGCGTTCACATCGAGACCGGCCCGCATAAGCATGCAATCCAGGGCACATTCTTCCTCTATGTCTGGGAGCCTGCGGGAAACCGCGTCGAACTAGCCAATGCGGGTGCCCGTCTCATTCTGGCGCCCGACTGGGAGCCGATCGTATGGACAGAGGCAGACCGCAAAAAAGGGCAAGCCTGGGGCCTGAAGACGATCGAGACGTTCCACACCCATGGCACACCGCCCACCGCGAAGGAGCAATAGCATGGCAATTGTCGTTCAAAACGTGGTGCGGGCGGGCCAATCCGTCATCGACCGTCTGGCAGCCGCAGGCGTAGCAACGGTACACGAGGCGCAGGGTCGCAAAGGGTGCCTCGCTTCATACATGCGGCCGATCTATTCCGGCGCACAAATTGCAGGTTCCGCAGTAACGATCTCGGCCCCTCCCGGTGACAACTGGATGCTTCACGTTGCGATCGAGCAGTTGCAAGACGGTGACATCCTTGTCTTCGCCCCGACTTCGCCCTGCGATAACGGCTACTTCGGAGATCTTCTGGCAACGTCCGCAAAGGCACGAGGCTGCCGCGGCTTGATTATCGATGCCGGTGTTCGTGATGTCCGCGACCTGACGGCGATGGGGTTCCCGGTATGGTCCAAAGCCATCTCGGCGCATGGAACTGTCAAGGAGACGCTTGGATCGGTAAACATCCCCATCGTCTGTGCCGGTGCTGCAATCGAAGCCGGCGATGTGATCGTGGCCGACGATGACGGCGTGGTCGTCGTCAGGCGGGAAGACGCCGAAACCATCGCAGTCGCCGCCGAAAAACGCCTTGAAGCAGAGGAAGCCAAGCGCGAGCGTCTGGCAGCGGGTGAACTTGGTCTCGACCTCTACTCGATGCGCGAGCGCTTGGCCGAAAAGGGACTGAAATATGTCTGATCCCAGCTTGGAGGGCGTTGCCTGCCTCTGGATGCGCGGCGGCACCTCAAAGGCTGCCGTTTTTCTCGCATCGGACCTCCCGAGCGACCCGAAAGAGCGCGATGGGCTGCTTTTGCGGATCATGGGTTCGCCGGATGCACGTCAGATTGACGGCATCGGCGGTGCCGATCCGCTCACCTCGAAAGTAGCAATCCTTTCGCCGGCAAGCCGGTCGGATGCGGATATCGACTATCTCTTTCTGCAGGTCTTCGTGGATCAACCTGTGGTGACGGATGCACAGGCTTGCGGCAACATCCTTGCTGCTGTCGGCCCGGCCGCAATCGAACGTGGTCTTGTCTCGGCCGTGCACGGCACTACGCCCGTTCGGATCCACATGGTCAATACCGGCGAGGTCTCGCTGGCGCAGGTGTCCACGCCTGGCCGCAAGGTCAGCTATGCGGGAAATGCCAGCATCGATGGCGTTCCCGGATGCCACGCTGCCATACCTCTCCTCTTCCAGAACACCGAAGGCTCGATGTGCGGCAAGCTTCTTCCATCCGGGAATGTCCGGGACCTCATCGAGGGCGTGGAATGCACGATGATAGACAATGGCATGCCGATCGTCATTCTGCGCGCATCCGACTTCGGACTTGCGGGTACTGAGGGCTGCGACGAGCTTGAGGCGAATATCGAGCTCAAGTCCCGCCTGGAAGCCATCCGCCTGGCCGTCGGCCCGGTGATGAACCTGGGGGACGTGAAAGAAAAATCCGTACCCAAGATGACGCTCGTCTCGCGGCCTGTGAATGGCGGCACGATCAGCACGCGTAGCTTCATCCCCCACCGCTGCCACGCTTCCATCGGCGTCTTTGCCGCAGTGAGCGTGGCCACCGCATGCACCCTGCCCGGCTCGGTGGCCGCCGATGCGGCACAATTGCCCTTAGACGATCGCTTCCTCATCGAACATCCGGGCGGCGCGGCTGAAGTGCTCATTCACCGGGACAGCGAGGGTAGAACCGAAGGCGCCGGGACATTGCGCACTGCGCGTAAGCTGTTCGAGGGGCGCGTCTTTCCCGCCCCCTGAAGAGGGTCTGTGCCAAGACCAGTCTGGAACAGGCGACTAGGCCCATTCACGTTGATCGTCAGATCGCCTTGGTGATCATGCCGTAGACGATATTGCGGTTGGCCCCGAAGGTAACGCTTGCGGTATCGTCGCTCGCTTTTGTCGCCTCAATGATATCCCACATGTCTGCCTTGGATCGCAGCAGCAGCGCCCAGTCCATGAAGGTTTCCATATAACCATCAACGACGATATCCTGTGCGAAGTTCGCAAACAGGAAGCTTCCTCCGGGCTTGAGCATGCTCAGGCAGGCTTCCGTCAATTTGACGGAAACTTTTCGGGAGAGGTAGTCGTAAAGCCCCGCCGCGTAGACGAAGTCGAACTTGCCAAGGCGATCGGGCTTGGCGAGCAGCGTTCTAACCGATCCGTCGATGGCCTCAACGGAGGTGCCGGCAAAATCTCTGGTTATGGAACCGACACTAAGAGGATCCTGGTCAAGCGCAACCCAGCGGCGGAGCGCATTGTTGCGAAGAGCCTGTGACCCGTTCGCTTCTCTCAAGTGCCCGGCCGCAATGGCCAGGATTTCCGTATCGGGCCCGCGTGCCTTGGCGATCTCGTCCACGTGCCACGTCAGGAGGTCGCGCCGTTCTCGCACGGCGACCGAGGACGATGCCTCGCGTGTATAGGCATAGAGCGCCTGTCCTGTCGGCGTTGAATTTGCGACTTCGTCGGCGATGCTCTCATGGCCGTAGATGAAATCGAGCAGTTGCGCGTCCCCGGAGTAGCCGCGCGGCTTGTCATGAGACCAGCGGGTGAAGGGATCTTGAAGCAGATATTTCGAAATCCCATGGCGTTGCGCCATGGGAATGAGTTCCCGCCATATGTCTGGATGGCTTTTCGCTCTCAACTCATGAAGTGACCGTGCGAGCTGATCGATGATCGTCGCCGGGGCGAGGTCTTTGTCGATTTGTTGCCTGGTCAGATCGAGGATGAGCGACAGTTCAGCGAGACTTTGGCTCCTGGGTCGGTCGTCATAGTCTTGCCGCTGGATCGCCAGCTCCTCAAGAAGCGCTTCTGACGTGATGAGGCTTTGCCCGTCGGCAACAAAGGAATACTTTTTCAAAGTGCGATCCCCCGGAATATTCAATAAAACTAAACTGCGAATTGCCGCGCACTTAAGCTTGGCAATACTTTAGCAACTAAGCAGATTGAAGAATGAACCCATATGCCCCGATAACACACAGTTCGCCGTATTTCCTTAGGAAAGAATTAATGCTGTTATCTTATTTTTTGTATGCATACTTCTGCAATTAGGGGACGGGAGATAGGCTGCATGTCTGGATCGCCGGGGATGGCCTCTCGGAGACGTGGCGCTTGCGTCAGAGCCACGCATGTCAACGGATTGGTGCATGATGCCCATTGGGACTGACCCGCTGGAAAACGGGGCAAGGGACAAGCTTACCCTTCCGGCTGCCCCTGAGCTTTGGGCACTCTACAGGGAACACGGCGACAAGGATCGCCGGCAGGGGATCCGACAGGGTCTCTGGATCGCCGTCCTTACCTATCTTCTTTTCAGTGTCACGGATCTCGTGCTCATCCCCGACGTGGCGCTTTACACGATCGCCTGTCGATTTGCGGTCGCGATTGCCGTCCTTTCGATGATGGAGATTGAGGTCCGCATTGGGGCACCTACCTCTCGGCTCGACATCACCTGCGCAGTCGCCCTGGTCCTTGGCTATCTTGGATGGCTTCTGCCATCCCTGATGAGCAATGAGCACGAAAACCTGTCTCATTACCTGATCTACGGCACCATCTTCATGATGGGAGCCAATCTCTTCTTCAGCCTGCGGTTTCGTCTGTCTCTGTTGGCGTCGGGGGTGATGCTGGCCGCCTTCTTCGGCGCATTGTTTCAGTTCGCACCGCTGGATCGCGCCTACCAGATTACGCTTGGGACCTTTTTCGTTTCCTGCTTCGTGTTTACGTCCTATGTGAACTGGAAACTGCAGCAGGAGCGCTTCAAGGTCTTCGTCAACGCGCTTGAGGCGAAGTACCTCCAGAAGGAAGCGGTAGAACGTGGGAAAACGCTCCTGCGGTTATCCAACACCGATTATCTTACCGGCCTTGAGAACCGACGCTCCATCGACAGTCGGCTGCGTGAGCATTGGCGGCAGTGGCAACAGGAAGGGCGCGGCTTTTCCGTTCTCCTGATCGACGTCGATTTCTTCAAACGATACAATGACTTTTACGGCCATCAACGAGGTGACCGCTGCCTTATTCAGGTTGCTGAGGCATTGCATCGGATCATACAGACGCACGAGGGCTCGATCGGACGTTTCGGCGGTGAAGAGTTCATCGTGATTGCAAAGGCGGCTTCTGACGAGAAGGTGCTGCGGCTTGCCGAGGAAATCCGCCAGACGATCGAGCAGATCCAGCTGTCGCATGAGGAGCGCCGTGACGGAGTATCCATCGTTACCGTCAGCGTCGGCGCAGCAGTCGCCAAGGTTCACAGCACCTCCAAACTCGAGAAGATCATCGACCAGGCAGACCGTGCCCTCTACGCGGCGAAGGCCCATGGCCGCAACTGCGCGCGTCTCTACGATCCAAGCGACGCACGTGCTCGCGATCTTACGGAAAACATCGCTGCACTCCTCAAGATTGCCGTTGAGAGAGATCTCGTGTCGCTCGTCTATCAGCCGATACGGAACCTGAAATCCGGTGCTATCGATGCAGTCGAGGCATTGATGCGGCTGCGCATGCTCGATGGTAGCGAAATTCCTCCCAGCCTTTTCATTCCTGTCGCCGAACGAACCGGCAGGATCATCGAACTTGGCAACTGGTCCATCCGCAACGCTTGCCGGGAACTGTTGGTGAAAGACTCTATCGGCCTCATCAGCATCAATGTGTCGCCGATCCAGCTCAAGGCGCCCGGCTTTGCCGCGTCAGTCGCAGCGATCCTCGGCGAGACGGGCGTGAGCGGCAATCGCCTCGCCTTCGAGATCACCGAAGGTCAGGAAATGGAAATGCATTCGGATGTCCTGAGGTGCCTCGTGGACCTGCGGACGCTGGGTATCCAGATCTGGCTTGACGATTTCGGCACAGGCTTTGCCGGCCTCTCGTGGCTTCGGCTCATCGAATTCGATCTGGTCAAGATCGACCGCTCCTTCCTCCATGCATCCGATACGTCGGAAGGCGAGACGATGTTGCAGAACATCGTTCGACTGATCCGCGACAGGGGACCCGATCTCCTGATCGAGGGCGTCGAAACGGATGAGCAACTGGAGATCGTCCAGAAACTCGGCATCTACCGGGCACAGGGATATCACCTCGGTACGCCATCATCTGCAGAGCGGCTGATGGAACTTCTCACCAGCACCAAGAAGGTAGACGTACCTCGTGCCCACTCACGGAAGAAGCTAAAACTCGCGGGCGCGACCTCGTGACTGGCCTTGCTCCCTACCGGCTTGCGAGCGTCGGCGCACGGGCCCGCACGTAAAGGGCAGAGCCCTTCGTTCAAGCCACTTTCGCAACTCCGCGCCCGTGTCGCAGGGCTCCCCACATTCCCTTTATTACGCGCCGACCCGTTTTCCGTCGCAAGCATCCGTCGCCATCGTAGGTGAACATCAGCCTGCGGCAGGCGAACCCATGAGCCAACCAAAGCGTGAAAGCGACGCCGACGGCCCATCCCATGATGGTGTCGCTTGGCCAATGGGCACCGACAAGCTGGCGCGACAGGCAGATCAGGACACCAACCGGGATGAACAGGGAACGCAGGCGAGGAAATACCAGCGCCAGCGACATGGCCATGGCCCCGGCCGTTGCGGAATGTCCGGACGGGAACGCGGCAAAGTCGGAATCGAATGTAAACGGCTCGAAATGGAGATAGCCGTGGGTGTCGAGAAGCTTTGGTCGCGCCCGCCCGATCATATTCTTGACCAGTGACGCCATCAGGCCACCGCCCGCGACCGAAAGGAAGATGAAGGCCGCTGCCGCCGTGATGGCATTGGCGCCGACGACGACGCGCTTTCGCAAGCGCGTCGTCGGGACGAACAGGCTGAGGATCAGCAGCACGCCGGTGACGACCAGAACCTCAAAGCCTTCGCCGAGATCCGTGATCCATTCGGCCGCCGGTTGAAGTTCTTCTGGAAACTGCTTCATCCACAGGCCCAGCGTATAGTCGGGCCCCCACATGAGCAAAAGAGAAAGCAGGAAGAATATCGCCAATATGACAAGCGGCCGCTCGAGGGGCGCACGATGATCCGGAACGGGCAGCAAAGGCGCGGAGAACAACCGCGCGCAACCGGTAAGGATACGTGAACGACTTGCAGGGGGTGTGTTCGCCATGAACCCTCCAACGACATATGGCTGCTGCTGATAGAAAGATACGAACGTTGACGCAATGGCCAAGCGGATTTTGTTTGCGTCCCGCGGAGCACATAAGCGGCTTTACGCTGGCGACAGGTTTCATTCGCTCTGCGCGAGGGCTTCCTTATGCGGGTTTTGAAGACTATCAATTCCGCACGAAGCGATGAAGTGCGGCCCCGCGATGGCCCGGATCGGATCTACATTGTCCCTGTCACAGGCCCTAACCCGACACCTACAGGATCAGGAACTTTTCGGCTCCCTCGACAGCCTGCCCGCCCTGGGGGCCGTGGCCACCGAGCGCACCTTCAAGGTCGTCAATCCGTCTACCGGGGAACTGCTCGCCGAGCTTCCCGATATGGGGATCGAAGAGACGCGGGCTGCAATCGACAGGGCATATGCCGCGCAAGCGGACTGGGCGGCGCTCACCGCGCGCGCGCGCAGCGACATACTCTGGAAATGGCATCAGCTTATCGTACGGCATACCGATGATCTCGCGGCAATCCTCACCGCAGAAATGGGCAAGCCGATCGCCGAGGCTGGCTCGGAAGTCTCCCATGCCGCCGCATATCTCCAATGGTATGCGGAAGAGGCCAATCGCGTCTATGGCGAGACGATCTCGGCGCCCTCTACCGATCGGCGCATGCTGGTCATCAAGCAGCCGATCGGCGTCGTCGGCACCATCACACCGTGGAATTTCCCCGCCTCCATGGTAGCGCGCAAGATCTCACCCGCGTTGGCGGCTGGTTGTACGATCATCCTGAAGCCCGCCGAACAGACCCCGCTCGTTGCCGGAGCGATGTTTGCACTTGCTGAAAAAGCCGGCTTTCCCGAAGGCGTTGTCAACCTCGTTTACGCCGCGGAAGGCGACGCGGTCGGTCGCGAGCTCTGCACGAACCCGAAAGTCCGGAAGATCAGCTTTACCGGCTCGACGGAAGTGGGACGGCTGCTCATGCGCCAATGCTCGGACCAGATCAAAAAAGTCAGCCTCGAACTCGGGGGCAATGCGCCCTTCATCGTCTTCGATGACGCCGATATCGACGCAGCCGTGGACGGGGCTATTCAGGCAAAATTCCGCAATGCCGGCCAAACCTGCGTTTCCGCCAATCGTCTCTACGTCCAGGCGGGCGTCCACGACGAGTTCGTGGAAAAGTTCGTGGAGCGGGTGAAAACGCTTTCCGTCGGCGATGGCTTCGGTTCCGCAGTCTCGATCGGGCCGCTGATCGACACGAGGGCACTGGCCAAGATGGAAGCCCATATAGCTGACGCGATCCGGACGGGCGGCACGATCCGCTGTGGAGGGGACCGCATCGGCAACGGCGGCACCTTCTTCGAGCCTACTGTACTGACAGGCATATCCGGCACCATGCAGGTAGCGCAGGAAGAGACGTTCGGCCCACTTGCCCCAATCATCCGGTTTCAGGATGCCGACCAGGTCGTGCGCGAGGCCAACGATACCATTTACGGACTTGCTGCCTATTTCTACGCCTCCAACCTGAAGCGCGTATGGCGCGTTGCCGAAGCGTTGGAATACGGCATGATCGGCATCAATACCGGGCGCATGTCGTCTGAGGCCGCGCCTTTTGGCGGCATCAAGCAATCGGGTATCGGCCGCGAAGGCTCGCGCCATGGTCTCGATGAATACCTCGAGATGAAGTATCTTTGCCTGGGCGCGATCTGACGTGCACTCCCCACCCGATATTCGTTATCCCTGCACTCGGAGCGGACCCCGATCTCGATCGGCTATCACGAATACCGATACGATCCGCAGCAGACAGAATTCTCTCTGCAGGCGCTTCCCTAGGTTGTATTTTTGCGCGGATTGAGCCGCCAATACAATCGCAGCCTAATATTTGTTCTCCCTCATTTACTATTGGTTAACGATGACTGGGGCTAATCTGATGCTCAGCCGGCCCTCGTATTGATTTGCCGCCTCTTTGCCTATCATTGACAAACAAGGACGGTATCGTTTTGCCTGCGAGAACGCGGATGCTGCAGATCTTTACAGGACTGGCAATTTCGACCGCCGCAGCCGGCTGCGGATCGACTGGCACCGTCACACGCCCTGCATCACCACTACTGGTTGCAAACGAACAGGCTCTTGCCCTTCCTCCTCCGGGTGGCCCTGCGATTGTCGGGGTTGTGGAACGTCAGCGCGGCAACGGCGTCGAGCAGACCATCTCGCTCGCAACCTCCTCCAAGGTTCAGGGCCAGAACTATCTCAGCATCCAGTTTTTCGGCGCCGACGTCTCTTCCGGCCAGTCGACTCCCTTCCGAACCATTCGAGAACGTGACCTGACGAGGGAAATGGCGGCAGCGGTTCCGGGAGTTCGGATGTCGCGCCGCCTGACATTTCTTCAAAACAGCTACGGCCCCTTCGCCTACGCGGCGGGGCGCAGCGCATTCGGCGATACATGCATCTTTGCCTGGCAGCAGATTCGCGCCGGAGCAACATCGAACGGGATCGGCCGGGACTTCGGTATGATCCAGGTGCGGTTGAGGATCTGCGACGCCCACGCGACAGAAGAGCAGCTTCTCAGCGCTGCCTACGGCTATACGATCACCGGCACGTTCGACGGCGTCCAGTGGAACCCGTTCGGCGAACCCTCGCCAGCCGACCCTCGTCTCGGTCGGACGGGCCAGCCGATCTATCCATCCGCTGGCGCATCGGTGAACAGCCTGCCGATGGGATATGCCGGGGGTGTTGATCTCACTCGAACTTCTCCCGTGGTCAGACGTTCTACACCAAAAATTGTTGAGAGATTGCCGGTCGCGCCCACCGCCGAAAAGGCAAATGCGGGTCCGCGTGTACCACTTCCAGGCGGAACGTCCGTGCCTGAAGCGGTGCCTTCCGCGTCTGCTCAACCGAGACAAAACACGACGGCACCCGCTGTTACGGTTCCGTCACCAGAAGGTTTCCTACCGCCCAAGCCATGATGGTGGGTGTCAACAACAGGCGCATTCCCGGCTGACAATCGGCCGGTCCTTTCGCGCCGAAGGGATGTGAATGCACAAGGCCCGCAGTATTCTTGTCTGGGCGATCGTGGCGATCTGCGTGATCGTTTTGATCACACTTCCGGTCAGCCTTCAGGCACAGTTGATTGCCGGTGTCAGCGTCGTCGCGCTGATGGCGATTATCAAGATGCTGAACGCCCAGGGAACATGGAGGCTTGTCTCCCTCGCACTCGGCACGGGCATCGTCCTGCGATATGTCTACTGGCGATCAACCGAAACTCTTCCGCCGATTGACCAGCTGCACAACTTCATTCCGGGAATGGTGCTCTACCTGGCGGAAATGTATAACGTTCTGATGCTGGCGCTCAGCCTGTTCATCGTTGCCATGCCGCTCCCTTCGCGTCCTTCGAGAGCGACGAAAAAAACCAACATCCTCCCGGAAGTCGACGTCTTCATTCCCACCTACAACGAGGACGCCAAGTTGCTGGCCAATACGCTGGCAGCCGCCAAGGCGATGGACTACCCCCCCGAAAAACTCCATGTCTGGCTCCTGGACGACGGCGGAACGCTGCAGAAACGGAATTCCTCCGATGTCGTCGCAGCAGAGGCGGCCATGACCCGCCACCGGGAGCTCTCGGAGCTTTGCAATGTGCTCGGCGTCCATTACCTCACACGGCCCCGAAACGAGCATGCCAAGGCCGGAAACCTGAACAACGGTCTGGCCCATTCCCATGGTGAACTTGTTGCTGTTTTCGACGCAGACCATGCGCCCGCCCGGGGCTTCCTGCGCGAGACGGTCGGATACTTTGGCGAGGATCCCAAGCTTTTCCTCGTCCAGACACCGCACTTCTTCATCAATCCGGATCCGCTGGAGCGCAATCTGCGCACTTTCGAGACCATGCCGAGTGAGAACGAGATGTTCTACGGCATCATCCAGCGCGGTCTGGACAAATGGAATGCAGCCTTCTTCTGTGGTTCGGCGGCCGTTCTAAACCGCCGGGCCTTGGAGGAGACCGGCGGCTTTTCCGGACAAAGCATTACCGAAGACTGCGAGACTGCTCTCGCGCTTCACAGCGCAGGCTGGAACAGCATCTATGTCGACAAGCCGCTGATCGCGGGACTGCAGCCGGCAACCTTCGCGAGCTTTATTGGTCAACGTAGCCGTTGGGCGCAGGGCATGATGCAAATTCTGCGGTTCAGATTTCCGCTGTTCAAGCGGGGCCTCTCGCTACCACAGCGGCTCTGCTACATGTCCTCGACGCTATTTTGGCTCTTCCCGTTCACGCGCGCGACTTTTCTGTTCGCCCCGCTTTTCTATCTTCTGTTCGACCTGCAGATTTTCATCGCTTCCGGCGGTGATTTCCTCGCCTACACGTTGTCATATCTGATCGTGAACCTGATGATGCAGAACTACCTCTACGGCTCGTTCCGCTGGCCGTGGATTTCCGAGCTGTACGAATACGTTCAGACTGTCCATCTGTTGCCGGCTGTCATCTCGGTGATGCTCAATCCGCGCAAACCGACCTTCAAGGTGACCGCGAAAGACGAATCCATTTCGGTTAGCCGGCTTTCGGAAATCAGCAGGCCATTCTTCGTCATCTTTGCAGCGCTCGTGGTCGCGACAGGCTTCGCGGCCTACAGGATCTACACCGAGCCCTACAAGGCCGACATCACCCTAGTCGTGGCAGGCTGGAACGTGCTCAATCTCATCCTGGCAGGCTGCGCTTTGGGAGTTGTTGCTGAGCGTGGGGAGCGCGCATCCTCACGCCGCGTGAAACTGCAGCGGCGATGTGAGATCGGCATCGATGACAACTGGTACACAGCCTCTATCGAGGACGTGTCGGTGGGTGGCGCTCGGATCCTTGTCTATTCGCGGGAGCTTACCGGGCTCGCAAAAGGCAAGGAAGTGCTCGTTCGTTTTCAGCCGCATGGGAGACACGGGCTGGAGTCATTGCCGATCGTCATCCGCAGCATGGATCCTTCTGGAGATATCACGATCGTCGGATGCCAGTATCAGCCGGCTGGACCTCTGGACCACCGGTGGATTGCGGATCTCATTTTCGCCAACTCCTCGCAGTGGTCACAGTTTCAGGAAAGCCGGCGAAAGAACCCGGGGCTCATCAGAGGCAGCATCATATTCCTCGGCGTCGCGCTTTATCAGACGAGCCGTGGCCTTGTTTACTTCTGGCGCGGCGTTGGGGGCCGCAATCCGCAAGGCGGTGGGAGCGCGTGATGAACAGCCTTCGCTTCGACCGCGTACTCCCTACGATACTGGTTGCCCTTTGCATCCAGGGTGACGCTTACGCGCAACCGGCGCCCTTCGATATGTCGCCGGAGCTACCGCCAACCGTGGAAAGCCTGCCGGAACTGCCGCGTCCCAACAGGGTTTCCCCGCAGCCTCCGCCACGCCAGCAGGAGCAGCCTCAGCCGCCGTCTGTCCAGACGCAGCAGCCAAGTGTCTCCCCCGCACCGCCACAGGCCCCACCCCGTGAGGTCAGCGAACCGAAGGCTTCCCAGCAGCCTCCTTCGCCGACACAGCCCCCCGGAGCGGCCGGCTTTCGGCGCCATATCATTCCCGCACAAAGGCTTTCCCTCACCGGTGAGTTCAACCGCAGCGCCTGGTCGGTTTATCTTACAGCGGCACAGGCGGCCCAAGGACAAGCGATCTCCTTGGCCTATCAAAGCGCCATCGTGGTTGCGCCAGAGACATCCAGCTTCACTCTGTTCATCAACAACCGAAGAATCGGTGAGGAGCGCATCAACGCAGCCAACGGCCCTAAGTCCGTACGATGGTTGGTCCCAGCTGGTTTACTGCGTCCCGGAAGCAACGACTTCGAGATCGTTGCGACCCAGAGACACCGGACGGACTGCGACGTCCAGTCCACGTACGATCTATGGACGGAAATCGATTCTGGCGGCACGTTACTCGAGTTTGCCGATGATCTAGCGCCGCCCGCCTCCGTCATGGAGGCCGTGCGGGCGCTCGGCGCAGATCAACAGGGCCGAACCCATTTCGAGATGCTTGTGCCATCGATTGGCCCCATGGAGGGGCTGGCTCCACTCCTCAGGCTCTCGCAAGGTCTCGCGGTTGTCAGCAGCATGCCCAACCCGCAATTCTCGTTTGTACAGGAAATTACGCGGACAGAGGCCTCCTCTGGGCGGCTCGTCGTTGCCGTTGGGACCGCAACAGAACTCCGCACGGTTCTGCCGAGTCTGCCCCCCGGGGCCGACGCTGGTCCAGTCGGTGCGGTCACCACCCTTCAAGACGGTATCGCGCCGCTTGTGATCATTACCGGACCGTCATGGGATGCAATCGGCAGCGCTATCGAGTCTTTCATCGCGCCAATCGTCCGGTCACCGGCTCTCCGCCGGGATTCCATGACCACCGACCGTTGGGAGCGACCGAACGCGCCCTTTGTCTTTGGCGGCGAGACACTGAGCTTTGCACAACTTGGCATCCAGACCGCCGAATTCTCCGGACGGCGTTTCCGAACGGGCTTCAGCGTTGCAGTCCCGTCGGATTTCTACGCCGGTGCATACGGCGAAGCGGAGATCCTCCTCGATGCGGCCTATAGTGCCTCCGTTGCCGGCGGCAGCCATATCGACATCTACGTGAACGGAAATATCGCATCCACAATACCGATCACCCGCAGAGGCGGTGGCATCTTCAGGCAAGAGCCAATTGGCGTCACGATGAGGCACTTCAAGCCCGGCACCAACCGCGTCGAAATCGAGGCTGTGCTGCTGACGGATGCGGATGCGGCGTGCGTCCCGGGTACAGTCAGTTCCCCTGAAGCCCGCTTCGCTCTCTTCGACAGCTCGACCTTCTCCATGCCGCGATATGCCCGGATCGGGCAGACGCCGAACCTTGCCGGCCTTTCCGGAACCGGCTTCCCATATAGTCGCCAACAGGAACCGGCGGCGTTCTTCATGGATCGCGTCGATGCGGACATGCTGTCGGTTGCAGCGAATTTTCTCGGCAAGACCGCACAGGTCTCCGGTGCCCCTATTGACCTCGCACCGGTCTCCGCCGCCAACGCCGTTGGTGGCCGCAACGCCATCTACATCGGCACCGCAGGGCAATTGCCGCCAAACGTATTGTCTCAGCTGAACCTCGATCCAGGACTGGCTGCAAGCTGGCGCCCGACGGATAGTGCACCTCAGGCGGGAGACGATACCGCCGAGGCACTTGAGGCTTGGCGCGGACGATTACAAGGTGGCTTTGTCAGCCAGCAGCTCGCGAATTTCAGTGATTGGGTCCAAGCGAAGCTGGATCTGTCGGAGGGCACGCTACGCCTCTTGCCAGGAACAGAAACGATCTTCCGACCCGATACGCAAGACGACCTGCTCCTTGCGCAAGGACCAGGTTCCAACGGTGCAGGCATCTGGACAGTCCTGACGGGCCCCTCCCCCGAAGCTCTTCGCCTTGCGACTGACGAGTTGGCGACAGAGGACGTCTGGCGAGGTGTCGAAGGCAGGGCCTTCACCTATTCGCGAGAGGAGAACAAGGTATCTATCCAGGAGGCGCGGCGCCTCTCGTTCCTCGCTCCCGTCGATACATCGATCGCCAACTACCGGCTGATCGCCGCCAATTGGCTATCGAGCAACCTGCTTTCCTATGCGCTTCTCATCGTTGCAGCGTCTTGCATTCTCGGCATAACGACGGCAACTCTGCTCCGGTGGATCGGGAGGAGCAAATGAAACTGGGCAGGACCTTGGCCGCGATCGCCATGCTTGGCGTTCTGGCAGTTGCATGGCCGGGTCTTGCGCAACAGGGCTCGCTGCCTTCGTCGCTCTGGCAGGTTTACAAGGAACGTTTCCTGGACGCGAGCGGCAGGATCGTCGACAACGCGAACGGCGGCATAAGTCATAGCGAAGGCCAGGGGTATGGCCTGGCACTGGCCTTCATGGCCGATAGTCCGGCTGATTTCGAGCAGATCTGGTCGTTCACCAAGACGGAATTGATGGTTCGTGATGATGGCCTTGCCGCGTGGAAATGGGATCCATCGGCCACGCCGAAAATAACTGATCTCAACAACGCTTCGGATGGCGATCTTCTCATTGCCTACGCACTGGCGCTGGCAGGATCGGCCTGGGACCGACGAGACTATCTGCAGAGCGCCGCCGAGCTTGCTCGCGCCATTCTCGAACATGCGGTTGTCGAACGTGGTGGCAGGACCATATTGCTGCCCGCCGTCGAAGGTTTCGATACCGGTCAACGCGCCGACGGCCCGGTCATCAACCCCTCCTACTGGATTTTCGAAGCATTCCCCGTGATGGCGCTTCTTGCCCCTTCCGATAAATGGACGAAACTGAGCCGGGATGGCGAGGCATTGCTGGAAAGCCTCAAATTTGGACCACGCGACCTGCCCGCCGAATGGGTAAGCCTTGCGCGCCAGCCTCGGCCCGCGGAAGGTTTCCCTGCCGAATTCGGCTATAACTCGATCCGTATCCCTCTCTACCTGATGCGCTCAAACACCAACAGCAAAGCGCTGATGACGCGCCTCTTGAAAAGCATGACCCTTCCGGAGGGCGACCTTGCTGTGTTCAACCTCGCCGATGGCTCGCCGAAAGAGACACTGGCCGACCCCGGTTATCAATTCATTAACCATATTCTGGCCTGTGTGAATGAGGGAACGAAAATTCCCGAGCATGCCCGCGAGTTGACGTCGGAATTTTACTATCCAGCGACCCTTCATCTGCTTGGGCTCGCCTACGTCGTGGAGAAACATCCGTCTTGTCTGTAAAGCTGCCCCTCCTGTTGGTTTCCGCGGCCATTGCCGCAGGCGTCGTCACGACGGGCCCGAGCCTGGACCGGTTGGACGCCTACCTGAAAGGCACGGCAGGTGCAGCCCCTTCTCAACAGCTCGCCCTCGACGACACGCAAAACGCAGACCTTGACGGCGTAGCCCGCGATATCCGTTCCATGCAGGCGCTGCCACCAAAGACGGATCGGCTCGCCCCAGACGCTTCCATCGCACCCTTTATGCTCTCACAAGCCGATCCGGCGCAACGGCAACAGCCGGCAGAAGATACTGTTGGCGGCACCGCCGAACAGGCGCCCCCGCCCGAGGTCGATGAATCCGCACTGCGCTATTTCGCGGCAAAGGGCGACACCGCACGGCTGGCAGCGGAGATCGCTCGCCTCAAGTCGCTCTATCCCAATTGGACACCCCCTGCCGATCCTCTCGCCGTTCCTCAAAATGCAGACCGGCAACTGGAAGCAATGTGGCAGCTCTATTCGGAAGGCCGCTATCCGGAGGTCCGCCGGGCGATTGTCGAAAGGCAGGCGCAAGAGGCAGGATGGCTGCCTCCCGCCGACCTTGTCGAGCGGTTGCAAGTGGCCGAGGCCCGCTCCCGCCTGGTAAACGCGTCAAACCTGAAGCAATATCGGACTGTTATCGAGGTCGGCGCTGCGAATTCATCGCTTCTCAATTGCAGCGATGTAGATGTACTGTGGCGGGTAGCGGAGGCTTTCGCGCAGACCGAGCGCCCACAGCGCGCGATCGACGCATACAGCTATATTCTCACAAACTGCACAAACACGGCCGAACGGGTTGCCACCATGCAGAAGGCGGCATCGCTTCTGCCATATAACCGTGTTCAACCCCTCCTCGCGCTTGAGAAAACCGCCGACGGCGTTCGAGAATTCGATAGCATTCGCGATGATCTGGCTCGCCGTTTCGTTGCGGAGGCAAATGACGCCCCCACTCTCGACATTGCGGCGGAGTATGTCGAGCGCGTAAAACAACTCGCGCTGGCGGAAGGTCCGGCCTCCGACGCTCTTCTGCTCGGATGGTACTATCTGCGGCGCAACGATGCGGCGGAAGCCGAGAACTGGTTCCGCCGTGCGCGGGAGCGGGAAGACAGCGAACCGGCTTCCCAAGGCTTTGCCCTCACTCTTCTGGAGCACGGGAAGCCTGCCGAGGCGGAAGCGGTGCTCTACCGCTGGCGCGACAGTTCCGACGATGCAACAGCGACCTATCTCGCTGCGACCGCCAACCTCCTGGCGCTCGACCCAGCGCCCGTAATTGCCGATGACGTGCTCACACGCATGGCGCAGACGGTCATCGCAGAACAGTATGCGCCCTCGGCGCAGCAGTTCGGCTGGTACGCCCGCAGTTTCGACCAGCCCCAGACAGCCGAACGCTGGTTCGAGACCGCCCTGCAATGGGCACCGGAGGACGAACCGTCAGCCTATGGCCTGGCGCTTACCCGCCAGCAACTCAACGATCGTGCGGGCTTTGCCCAAGTCCAGCAGCAATGGGCCGAACGCTCGCCGCGGATAGCGGAACTGGCGCAAACCCCCAGGACGACTGGTACCGACAATCCCGCGATCCGGGCATCCGCCTCCCGGGTGGCTGCGGTCCAACCAGGAACGTCCGGCGGTTCTCCCACATCCCCCCGCCTCCCGGAAACGGTCGCTCCACAGGCTCAGGCGACAACCGTGGTCACGGCCCGGCGAACATCCTGCTCCGGCAGGAGCAATCCCGCGCGCCTTTCTCCAGCGGCAGCGCTCGATAATGGCTGGTGCCTGATGGATCTCAACCGCCCACTGGAAGCGGCGGAGAGTTTCGAAGTCGCCATGGGTAGTGGCGACCGCCGCATCGAGGAAGATGCCGCCTACGGCCAGAGCCTTGCCTATTTGCGCATTGGACTGACCGACAGGGCAGCCGTAGCAGCGGCGAAGGCGCCGATGAACTCGTCACGCGCTCGCGAACTGCAGGCTTCGATCCTTGCAGACCGCGCCATTCAGTCCTTTGGTTCCGATCGATACCGGGAAACGCTCCTCTTTCTCGACCAGCGTACGCAGGTACAGCAGGAGACCGTCGATCTCATGGTGCTGCGAGGTTACAGCTACATGAACCTGAAGCGGCCGCGGGACGCCTTGCGCGTCTTCGAAGCCGCCGCTGCCACGGGCAACAGGGATGCTGTTCGAGGCTTAGCAGATGCCAGGGCAGCGGTCGGCCTCAACTGAGGCCGCTTGGCCCACGCCACCCATCAACACGCCATCAATTCCGTTCAGGTTGCCGGCCGCAAACCGGCAGCATTGCGATGCTTGTGCACAGTCAAAGACGGCACCATTGACATCCCTGTCGTTGGCTATATTCTCTTATAAAAGCCTATATAACACAACTATGGAACAACAACTGGGAGCTCTTGATGCGAAAGAAGTTAGCATTCCTCGCCGCAACCGCCTTGATCGTTGTGCCGTCCGTCGGGATGGCACAGGAAAAGGGTGGCGTGATCAACGTTGCCACCATCGGTGAACCGCCGACGCTGGACCCCATGTCCTCCACGGCCGACCTGGTGGGCATCGTCACTCAGCACATCTTCGAGACGCTCTACACCTTCGACAAGAGCTGGCAGCTAACCCCCCTTCTCGCCGAGAGCCTGCCGGAAATCGGCGACGACGGCAAAACCTACACCATCAAGCTCCGCACCGGCATCACCTTCCACGATGGCACCGACATGACGTCCGAGGATGTGCTCGCATCGCTTGATCGCTGGACGAAGCTCGCGTCGCGCGGCAAGCAGGCAGCCGGCTTCATCACATCCATCGAAGCTCCTGACGACACCACGGTCGTCATCAAGCTGAAGGAGCCTTACGCTCCGCTGACGTCGCTGCTTGCCTTCAACAACTCCGCGGCTATCGTTATCCCTGCAGAGAAACAGGCCGAGCCGATGACGGAATTCGTCGGCACCGGCCCCTATGAGCTTAAGGAACGGCGCGCCGACCAGTATATTCAGCTCACTCGCTTTGACGGCTACAAGTCCCTTGAAGGCGAAAGCAATGGCTACGGCGGTGCACGTCACCAGTATCTCGACGAAATCCGCTTTGTGCCCGTGCCTGATCCCAACACGCGCGTCGAGGCTGCTGTCTCTGGTCAGTACGACTATGCCGACGCCATTCCGGTGGAATCCTTCGACAAGCTGAAGGCCTCGTCGGCATCGCAGCCCATGCTCCTGGAGCCGTTCGGCTATCCGGTCTTCGTGTTCAACACCAAGGAAGGGGTTGCCGCAAAGCTCGAAGTCCGAAAGGCGATCACCCAGGCGCTGAACATGGAAGACATGCTGGCTGCGGCATTCGGCAGCCCCGACTTCTATGCCATCGATGGCGCGTTTTATCCCCAGAGCTACAGCTGGCACACCGAAGCGGGCGTTGAAGGAAACTATAACCTTGGTGACCCTGAGGGTGCCGCGGAAGCAGCAGAAGCCGCCGGCTACGACGGTACGCCTATCCGTATTCTGACCAGTCGTCAGTACGAATTCCACTACAAGATGGCGCAGGTAGCCGCAGAATATCTGAAACTCGCCGGTTTCAAGGTCGACATGCAGGTCGTGGACTGGGCAACGCTGACGCAGCGCCGTGCAGATCCGGGTCTTTGGGACGTATATATTACCCACAGCCCTTTCCTGCCGGAACCCGCCTTGATCGGCGCGCTCTCGACCAGCTCTCCGGGCTGGTGGGATACACCGGCGCGCAAGGCTGCAGTCGACCCGTTCACCGCTGAAGCGGACCCTGCCAAACGCGTTGAGCTATGGGCAAACGTCCAGAAGGTCATCTACGACGAACTCCCGCTGATCAAGATCGGTGACTTCAACGCTATTGCCGCAAAGTCCACCAAGCTTGAGGGCGTCGATCCGGCTCCGTGGCCATATTTCTGGAACGCTTCGGTCACGAAGTAAGCACGAGAAACCTGGGGTGCCGACGTCATTTACCTAACGCCGGCGCCCACCTCGATGATGCCCGTAAGGCATAGGAATCCGTCTGTATGATACGTTACATCCTCCAGCGCCTGGCCGGCATGATCATCGTGATGTTCCTCGTCGTCACGATCGTCTTCGTGATCGTACGGGTAACCCCGGGCGACCCTGCAGCGGTCATGCTGGGTCCGGATGCGACGGCGCAGGACATTGCCGATCTGCGCGGCCGGCTCGGTCTCGATCAGGCACTTCCCGTCCAGTACCTGATTTATGTCGGGCAGTTGCTGAAGGGCGACCTTGGCCAGTCGATCTTTCTTAATATCCCCGTGGGGCAGGCACTTCTGGAGCGCGCCGAGCCGACCTTTTTCCTCACCCTTTTTTCTTTGCTGATCGCAGGCGCCATCGCACTGCCGATCGGTATATATGCGGCCTACCGCCGTGGCTCATTCATCGACCAGGCAGCAACCACGATTGCCATGCTTGCCGCCAGCATTCCGAGCTTCTGGCTGGGCCTCATACTGATGCAGTTCTTCTCGGTGAGATTGAACCTCTTTCCAGTTTCCGGTTACGGCGGCCCCGGAGCGAGCTTCATCGACAGGATGTACCACCTGACCCTTCCCGCGGTGGCGCTCGGGCTTGTCTCGTCTGCCCTGATCTTGCGTTTCACCCGCGCCTCGATGCTCGATGTCCTGGGTGACGATTACATTCGAACGGCCCGCGCAAAGGGGCTGATCGAGCGCCGCGTGATCCTGAAGCATGCGCTCAAAAACGCACTGATCCCGATCTTGACCGTGCTGGGGTTAACGGCTGCAGTCCTGATTTCCGGTGCTGTGGTGACGGAGACCGTGTTTGGTCTGCCGGGTATCGGAAACCTCGTGGTCTCCGCCGTTCTGCGTCGTGATTATCCGGTCATCCAGGGAGCGCTTCTGGTGATCGCCGCACTCTACGTGCTGATCAATTTTGCGATCGACATGCTCTACTTGGCTGTCGATCCTAGGGTGCGCTACTGATGGCTGATATCGTGACATCCAAACCTGCCTCGACGAACGAGACCATGAAATTCGTCCGCCGGCTCCTGAAGCGAAAGACTGTCGCAGCAGGCGTAATCGTGCTGGCAATCTTCATTCTGCTGGCCGTATTCGCACCGCTGATTGCGCCCTATTCGCCCTCCAAGCTTTCGATCGTCAACCGGTTGAAGCCACCGAGCGAGATTTACTGGTTCGGCACCGACGAGTTCGGCCGCGACGTCTTTTCGCGGGCCATCTATGCCGGACGGCTTTCGCTGCTCGTTGGCGCGGCCGTGGTTGCGCTTTCTGCGCTCATCGGCATCACGCTGGGATTGCTGGCCGGCTTCTTCAAGAAACTCGACACCCCGATCGCCCGCCTGATCGATGCAATGATGGCCTTCCCCGACATCCTTTTGGCCATCGCCCTGGTGGCGGCTCTCGGCCCATCGCTGACAACGGTCATCATCGCGCTGTCCATTGTCTATGCACCGCGCCTTGCCCGCATCGTGCGCGCATCCACCTTGGTGATCCGCGAACTCCCCTATGTGGAAGCAGCGCAGGCTCTCGGCATCTCGACATTCCACATCATGACGCGCCACGTGCTGCGTAACCTCGTGTCACCCATCCTAGTCCAGGGTACGTTCCTTTTTGCCAGCGCCATGCTTGCCGAGGCTGGCCTATCCTTCCTCGGCCTTGGCGTCAGCCCGGAAATTCCGACCTGGGGAACGATGATCTCGGCTGGCCGCCAGTATATCGGCCAGGCGGACTGGATGACCCTCTTCCCCGGCTTCGCCATCATCCTCGCAGTCCTGTCGCTGCAAATGGTGGGCGACGGCCTGCGGGACATGCTCGATCCTAAACTTCGAAGGGAATTGTAAAATGGCATCCGGAGAACAGGCGCAACCGCTTCTCCTCACCAACGTAAAGCCGATGTCGTTCGGCTCAGGAACGCCGGCAACCGCCGTTGATGTCCTAGTCGGCGCTGACGGCAAGATCAATGCCATCGGCCCGAACCTAGCTTGCCCGGACAACGCGCAACGCGTTGATGGCAAGGGCGCGTTCATGTCGCCCGGGTGGATCGACCTGCATGTTCATATCTGGCATGGCGGCACTGACATCTCTATCCGCCCCTCAGAATGCGGCGCTGAACGCGGCGTGACGACCCTCGTCGATGCAGGCTCCGCTGGCGAAGCCAATTTCCACGGTTTCCGCGAATACATCATCGAGCCCTCAAAGGAGCGCATCAAGGCGTTCCTCAACCTGGGTTCGATCGGCCTCGTCGCCTGTAACCGGGTAGCGGAACTGCGCGACATCCGTGACATAGACCTCGACCGCATTCTCGAATGCTACGCTGAAAACAGCGAGCATATCGTCGGCATCAAGGTCCGCGCCAGCCACGTCATCACCGGCTCCTGGGGCGTCACTCCCGTCAAGCTCGGCAAGAAGATCGCCAAGATTCTCAAAATACCGATGATGGTGCATGTCGGTGAGCCGCCGGCACTCTATGACGAGGTTCTCGAAATCCTCGGCCCCGGTGACGTCGTCACCCATTGCTTCAACGGCAAGGCCGGCTCATCGATCATGGAAGACGAGGATCTTTTCAATCTCGCCGAGCGCTGCGCCTCCGAAGGCGTGCGTCTCGACATCGGCCATGGCGGTGCATCCTTCTCGTTCAAGGTGGCGGAAGCAGCGATCGCTCGTGGACTGCTGCCACATTCGATCTCCACCGACCTGCACGGCCATTCCATGAACTTCCCGGTCTGGGATCTGGCTACCACCATGTCCAAGCTGCTGTCGGTCGGCATGCCGTTCGACAAGGTGGTCAATGCCGTCACCCATGCACCGGCCGAGGTCATCAAGCTCTCCATGGAAAACCGGCTTGCGGTCGGCGAACGGGCGGATTTCACGATCTTCGATCTCGTGGATGCCGATCTCGAAGCAACCGATTCCAACGGCGACGTCTCCCAGCTCAAGCAGCTATTCGAGCCGCGCTATGCGGTTATCGGCTCCGAAGCCGTGACAGCCAGCCGCTACATCCCAAGAGCCCGCCGGCTCGTTCGTCACAGCCACGGTCTTGCCTGGCGCTAGCGCCGGCGCCGAATATACGAGGAATTTGCGTGAAACAGTCTTCCCTTGCCGCCGATCTGAAGCAGGGTACGCCCTACCAGCGGCTGGCGTCTCTCGGGATCGAGCTTCCCCCGTCGCCGCCGCCAATCGCCAATTTCGTGACACATGTCGTGGAGGGCAGCATCCTTTATCTCTCGGGTCAGGGCCCGAGAGAAACCAATGGGCATCTCCACTCCGGCAAAGTCGGCGCAGACGTCAGCATCGACGATGCTTATGCGCATGCCCGGCTGACTGGCATCAATCTGCTGGCCGTCATGCACGAAGCGCTTGGCGACCTGTCACGAGTTAAACGGGTGGTGAAACTGCTTGGCATGGTCAATGCCGTACCGGAATTCGAGGATCACCCGAGCGTCATCAACGGCTGCTCGGACCTCTTCATCGAAGTCTTTGGTGAAGCTGGTCAGCATGCCCGCTCAGCGGTCGGCTTCGGCTCCCTGCCCGGCAACATCACCGTTGAAATCGAGGCGATCGTCGCCTTGCGAGACTGAGGAAACCGTCAGTGGTTGCGCCAACCCATCAACGTCTCGATCCGCTCCGCGGACGCCCGCACGTTGCCAACGTAGCGGCTTTCATCGGCCAAAACCTTCTGCTCCGGCAGAACGATGGATATTGTCGCGACACATTGACCGCCGCGATCAACGACAGGCGAGGCGATGCACGCGACAGCATAATCGGATTCGGCCACCTGGATCGAAAGGCGTTCTTCGAAGGCTTTCCCTGCGGCGCTGGAAAGAGTGGTTGCGTCGATATCGGCCCGGCCCGTCGGCGAGGTCCGGGCGCAGCGCTTGAAGAGCTCGATCCGCTCCCCTTCAGGAAAGTGACCGACAAGCAGACGTCCCGATGCAGTCCAGTTCAGCGGCACCCGGGTACCGACACGCGACGCGACCTGGAAATGATTTGGGCCATCGGCCATGGCGAGAACAAGCATGTAGTCACCGTCGCGGCCGCACACCTGAACGGTTTCGCCGGTAACGCGACAAAGATCATGCATTTCGTGAGTGGCAACGCTCATGAAATCGAGCGACCGGGCATAGGCGAGGCCGTAGTGGTAGAGCCGGGCACCGAGCCAGATCGATCCGTCGCCACTACGCGCCAGCATGTTCTTCTCGACGAGGTCGTCGACAATCACATAGACCGTCGACAAAGGCGCCTTGATGGCTTTGGCGATCGCATAGGCACCCGCCGGAGCACCTGTCTCATAAAGATAGTCGATCACCTGAAGCGCGCGGTCGATACCGCTCACGCGCGAGCGCCGCGTGCCCGCGTCAACAGATCCGGTGGGGACAGCAGGTGACGATGTCTTCGCGTCCAACTCAACGCTCCTGGTTCAAACTTGAGAGCCTATTACATTACTATGGCATAGCTGTCGACGGAAAAGCGCAATGTGCCGATACAGTGGAGAAGCAGAATGACCGATGATATCCGCAGCGCGATCGGCCTCCGGCCGGTAATCAACGTCTCAGGCACCATGACAAGTCTGGGAGCGTCAATCGTCGTTCCGGAAGCCGTCAAGGCCATGGCGGAGATCCTGCCGCACTTCGTCGAAATCAATGCGCTGCAAAAGAAGGCAAGTGCCATCATCTCCAGGCTTACCGGGGGAGAAGCCGGCTTCGTGACGGCCTCCTGCTCTTCCGGTATCAGCCTGGCGGTTGCCGGCGCGATTACCGGCCCGAACCTGCTTGCTGTCGAAAAACTGCCGGATGTCGCGACGGATAAGAGCGAGGTGATCGTCCAGATGGGTCACGTGGTGAGCTATGGCGCGCCGGTCGACCAGGCGATCCGGCTTGCCGGCGGGAAGGTCGTGCTGATTGGCCAGGCCACATCGACACACCGCTATCACATGGAAAACGCCATGACGGAGAAGACGGCAGCTGCCGTCTACGTCGTGTCTCACCATGTCGTCGATTACGGCCTCCTGCATCTCACCGAGTTCGTCGAGATTGCCCATGCCAAGGGCGTTCCCGTCATTGTCGATGCGGCCTCAGAATACGATTTGGAGCTCTTCCTGGCGCAGGGCGCAGATATCGTCCTCTACTCCGGCCACAAATTTCTCGGCGGCCCGACCTCCGGCATTGTTGCCGGAAACAAGGAACTGGTACGTCACGCCTTCCTCCAGAACATGGGCATCGGCCGGGGCATGAAAGTCGGCAAGGAGAGCATTTACGGGGTCATGGCCGCCCTTGAAGCGTGGGAGAAGCGTGACCACGACGGCATTCGCGCCAGAGAGACTTCCTACCTTAACCTGTGGAAACAGACACTCGATGGTCGACCAGGCGTCACCGCGCTCATCGAGCCGGACCCGACCAACAATCCGCTGGACCGCATGCGCGTCATCATCGACCCGCAGGAGGCGCATATCACGGCCTGGGACCTGGCAGCGGCACTGCGCAACGGCAGCGCGCCGATCATCGTCCGCGATCACGAGGTCGAACATCGCTATTTCTATCTCGATCCCTGCAACCTGCATCCCGGGCAAGAGACGATCGTCGCCAACCGGTTGGCGGAGGAACTCGACAAGGCGCGCGCCTCCAACGAGATCATCGCCACGCCGTTCGAGGACCTGAGCCGTCATCGCTTCGATGGCATGTTGCGCTGGCCAGACTGAGCCCAACCAAGCTGCCGAACGAAAAAGGAAGGGAACGATCATGAGTGCCACTTTGGCTAAGACCATCCAAGCCGCCGATCCGGTTCTGTCGGTTCGGAACCTCACCACCTCGTTTCTGGTGGATGGCGAATGGAAGACGGTCGTGCGTGACGTTTCCTTCTCCGTCGCTCCGGGCGAGACGGTCGCGATCGTCGGCGAATCCGGCTCGGGTAAGAGTGTGACCTCGCTTTCGGTCATGCGGCTGCTTCAGCCGGATTCCAGCCGTGTTCAGGGCAAGGTCATGCTTGGCGGTCGCGACCTACTTTCGCTGCCTGAAAGCGAGATGCGCAAGGTGCGCGGCAATGACATTGCAATGATCTTCCAGGAGCCGATGACGAGCCTCAACCCGCTCTTCACAATCGGCGACCAGATTTCAGAGGCGTTGCTGTGCCATTCGCAGATGTCGGCAGCCGACGCGCGGGCCGAAACGATCCGCCTGCTCGAAAAAGTACGGATTCCATCCGCAGCCTCACGTTTCGACGAATATCCGCATCGGTTTTCCGGCGGCATGCGCCAGCGCGTGATGATCGCCATGGCTCTCGCATCGAAGCCCAGGCTTCTGATTGCGGACGAGCCTACCACAGCTCTCGACGTCACAATTCAGGGGCAGATCCTCGATCTCATCAAGACACTTCAGGAGGAAGAAGGCACCTCCGTCCTCTTTATCACCCATGATATGGGCGTTGTGGCAGAGGTGGCCGACCGTACGGTCGTCATGTACCGCGGTGAGCAGGTCGAGACAGGTGCGACCGCTGATATATTTCACCGCGGCAAACATCCTTACACGCGGGCGCTGCTTTCTGCGGTTCCGGTGTTGGGTTCCATGAAGGAGGAAGCCCAACCTCTGCGCTTCCCGATTGTTGACACAACGACCGGAGTATCCAGTGCTCCCGTCGCGTCCAGGGATACGGTGTCGAAGGAAAGGCCCGTTCTCGAGGTCAAGAACCTTACCAAGCGTTTCGACATCCGATCAGGCCTGTTCGGTCGCTTGAGCGGGCGCGTCCACGCGGTCGAGAATGTTTCCTTCGACCTGGCAGCGGGAGAGACACTCTCGCTGGTCGGCGAGTCCGGCTGCGGAAAATCAACCACAGGCCGCGCGATCATGCGCCTAATCGAGCCTGACAGTGGTTCAGTGGTCGCCGACGGGAAAGACGTGCTGGCGCTCGACCGCAAAGACATGCGCGAGATGCGCAAGTCCGTACAAATGATCTTCCAGGATCCGTTTGCCAGCCTCAACCCGCGCATGACGGTGGGGGCCGCGATTGCCGAGCCCTACCTGGAACATGGAATGGGCTCCAGGAAGCAGGCACGGGAGGTCGTGGCAGACATGCTGCATCGTGTCGGCCTCACCCCGGACATGTCTTCACGCTATCCGCACGAGTTTTCAGGGGGCCAGCGGCAGCGGATCTGCATTGCCCGCGCCCTCGTGCTTCAGCCAAAGGTGATCGTGGCGGACGAGAGCGTCTCGGCACTGGACGTCTCCATCAAGGCACAGGTCATCAATCTGATGCTCGACCTGCAGGAGAGCCTGAACCTGGCTTTCCTCTTCATCAGTCATGACATGGCGGTCGTCGAGCGTGTCAGCCACCGGGTGGCGGTTATGTATCTTGGAGAGATCGTCGAGATCGGACCGCGTTCATCGGTCTTCAACAATCCCCAGCACGAATACACCAGAAAGCTTATGGCTGCTGTCCCCGTTCCTGATCCAAATAGGCGTGGCACGAAGCACGCGCTGGCGGTCGAGGAATTGAAGAGCCCGATCCGCCCTGTTGAGTACAAGATCGCACCGCTGGAGTATCGCGAAGTGGGGGCCGGTCATCTGGTGGCCGTCTGAGCCGAAGGTGCAGCCTGCACGATTGCGAAGAACCTCTAGGCTGGCATCCGCATGAGCCCAGAAGGCTTCCAAAGAAGGACGCCTCATATGTCCCATGGGCGCCCCCTTCAATGCTCCGGCAGCCGGAAGCCATTGCGGAGGCGTCCCTCAGGCGCTGCTGCACGGCAGCTGCGGCCTGCTCGCGATATTTGAGTTGCAGGTCGTCGTTTGGCGGTTCGCCCTACGCGCAATGAAGACCGTTCCACGCAGCAAACGCGACATGACGGACCGAGGACACCGCCAGGCAATGAGCCTGGCGGTGTGGCTATAATCAGCCGCCGATACAGGTGGCGGCGGTCTCCTGTGTGCATTCGTCGAGCCCGGTGTAGATCGGATCGTCGACCTTCTCGCCCTTGATCAGCTGGATCAGCACGTCCGGTGCGCGCAGGCCCATCTCGAACGGCCGCTGCCCGACCTGGACGTGGCTGTGACCGGCCTTGAGGGCGTCCATCTGCGGCGGCAGCGTGTCGCCCGCGACGATGACAAGCTCCTTGCTCTTCAGCCGCGGCTCGAGCGCAGTCGTGGTCGCGGAGTAGGCTTCGGGACCGAACTGTGCCCAGCCGCCGACCAGGATGAAGGCATCGAGATCGGCGTGGGCGCCTGTCACGTCGGCCAGCTGCTGGTTGGCCGTCGGGATGTCGTCATTGGTGTAGAGCGGGCAGCCATCGATCTCCGTCCAGCCTCCTTCGCCCTTCAGGCGCTCGATGCCCTTCGTGCCGCTGATCGTGTCGCGCAGACCTGCGGCGCGTTCGTTGATGTTGGCGGCCGCCACGTTGCCGAGTTGCAGGCAGACCGTGCCACCATCAGGCTTCAGCGTCTTCAGGTGCCCGGCCATCTTGACGCCCATGTCGTAGTTGTAGGTGCCTAGATAGGTCTTGCGCAGAGCTGCATCTTCGGGAAGCAGATCGGCGTCGATGGTCATGATCGGAATGCCCGGCGCCTTCTCCTTCAGCATGGAGGCCATGGCCGGTGCGTTGGACGGCGAGATCGCGATGCCGGCGACGTCCGGTCGAGCGATCAGATCGGCTACCAACTGCACTTCGCCGGCTTCGTCCGAGGACAGCGCCGGACCGGTGTAGAGGCAGGTATATTCGGAGGTCGGGTTATTCTCGTTCCACTTGGCACAGCCGTTGCCGAGCACGGTGAAGAACGGGTTGTCCAGGCCCTTCACCACGACGGCCAACGTCTTCTTCTCCTGCGTGATGGCCTGACCAGCGGTCATGGCAAGGACCGCAACAGCGGCCAGAAGCATTGTCTTTCTCATCTGATTCCTCCCTTGGATTGATGAGACTTCACGGGAACAGCCCCGCTTCGCTTCCTCACCCCGGATACCACACCCGCCTCGGCTCATCGGCCGGCCGGACGTAATCCCAGGCTGAATCGATCAGTCGTCGAAGGTCGTACGCCGGACGCCATCCGAGTTCGGCCTTGGCACGGCTATTGTCCATCCAGTTGCTGACGTATGGGGCCCGCACCAGCGTTGCCGGCAGGCCGCGCGTTCGGGCGAGATGTTCGGCTACCGCCCCGTAATCCACCGGCTCATCCATCGAGATGTTGTAGAGACGCTGGCGTGCGGCCGGCGCGGTGAGCGCGAGCACGATCGCCTCGACCAGGTCGTCGACATGAACAAAATTGCGCTTCAGGGGGGTGCCGTCCGCCTCCTGCAGCAACGGTACTGCACCCTCGCGGCGGGACCGTTCGGCGAGGTCCTGCGGCACCATGGTCTTCCAGTCCGGTCCGCCGAAGACATCGTCCCCAAACGACAGGCTGTAGCGAAAATCGTCCGCCTCCATGATCCAGGGCGCCCTGAGGCAGCACCAGTCGATCCCGTACTGGATGCCGTACTGCTCGACCATCACTTCCTCGAGCACCTTGGACAGGGCATAGCAGCCCGGATAGGCCATGTGCGGCGCGTCCTCGGTGATCGGCGCGGGATGGCGATGGAAGAAGTGGCCCACCGCCGCGTCACCGCCTATCAGTACGAAGCGCCTCGCATCCGGGCTCTGGCGGAACTCCTCAAGCAGCCAGAACAGCCCCTTGACCGTCACGTCCATGACCTCGTCGGGCGTCTCCTTGCAGGTCGCCAGATGGACGACATGCGTGGCGCCCCGCATGGCCTCCCGGCAGACCGCGCGGTCTGCGATCGAGCCGACGACGACGGATAGTCCGTCATCTTCAGGCAGCCGCCGATTGTGGCAGAGCGCGCGGATGTCCGGCGCCGTCGTCTCGCGCCTCAGCCGCGAAATAAAGGCGCGCCCCACCTTGCCCGTTGCTCCCGTGACCAGGACCAGCATGCTCTTCCTCCCGCGTACATAAGACGCCGGTCATATGCCATACGTCAATATATTGTCGGATAAATAGGATAAATATTCTTTCATCCTATTGACTGAGACGGGGTGGGGCTTGCTATTAAATTGGCGAAAACGGCAGGTGAGGCATGACAGCGCTCAAACTGACGAACATTTCGAAGCACTTTGGCGCGATCCACGCACTGAGCGGCGTTTCGCTGTCACTGGAGCCTGCGCAAGTTCTGGGCCTCATGGGCGACAACGGCGCGGGCAAGTCGACGCTGGTGAAGATCATTGCCGGCAACTTTCCGCCGACCGGCGGGGCGATCCAGATCGATGACCGCGAAGTGCATTTCGCCCAGCCGATAGATGCGCGTCGCAACGGCGTCGAGATCGTCTATCAGGACCTGGCGCTGTGCAACAATCTGACCGCCGGAGCGAATGTCTTCCTCGGTCGCGAGCTGCAGAAGGGATGGGGACCGTTCAGGATCCTCGACTACAAGAAAATGTATCAGCGCGCGGGCGAGCTCTTCGCCGAGCTCAAGTCGGAGACGCGCCCGCGCGATCTGGTCCGCCAGATGTCCGGGGGGCAGCGCCAGGCGGTGGCAATCGCCCGGACAAGGCTCTCGGAGCCAAGGATCGTGCTGATGGACGAGCCGACAGCGGCAATCAGCGTCCGCCAGGTGGCGGAGGTTCTCAACCTGATCCGCAGGCTGCGCGACCACGGCATCGCCGTCATCCTGATCAGTCACCGCATGCCGGACGTCTTTGCGGTCGCCGACCGGGTCGCCGTGCTCAGGCGCGGCCGCAAGGTCGCCGACAAGCTCATTTCAACCACGTCGCCCGAGGAGGTCACCGGTCTCATCACCGGTGCCATCGAAAATGCTTGACCGTCGCAAGGAGCTCCCTGGGGCCATGGACATCACGCTTCAGGATACGATCGACAGACAGCAGCATGGCGCCGCGGGTCGCCTCATGGCGAGCCAGACCTTTTGGGTCTTCCTCGCCGCGATCATCGCCTTCGCCTACCTCTCAGTGGCGACATCGTCCTTCGACACCTCCCAGAACCTGTTCAATGTCGCCCGGAACTGCGCCTTCGTCGGGATCATCGGGCTCGGCATGACGGCGGTGATCATCACCGGCGGCATCGACCTGTCGGTCGGCTCTGTGCTCTGCCTGGCGGGCATGGTCGCCGGCATGATGATGAGCTGGGACTATCCGATCTGGGTCGCCATTCCCTGCGCCCTGGGGGCCGCGCTTGCATGCGGCTTCATCAATGGCTTCCTGATCGCCTATGTCCACATGCCGCCTTTCGTCGTCACGCTGGCCATGATGTCTTTCGCGCGCAGCGTCGCGATGGTGCTGTCCGGCAACCAGATGGTCTATCAGTTCGGTGTGGACCACGCGAAGATGGTGGCGATCGGCGGGGGCTCGACCCGCGGCTGGTTCAACGCGCTGGCCGCCTCGTCCGGCCCGGACAGCACGCTGTCCGCTGTGTTCACGTGGCTGGGGCAGAGCATTTTCATCCCAAATCCGGCGATCCTGCTGGTGCTGTTCGCCCTCGTGTTCGGCTTTGTCTTCCGCTGGACCCGCTGGGGACGCCACATCTTTGCGATCGGCGGAAACGAGCACGCCGCGACACTGACGGGTGTGCCGGTGAGGCGCATCAAGGTCAGCGTCTACATGCTCTCGGCGCTGATGGCGGGCATTGCCGGGATCTTGCAGGTGGGATGGCTGGGCACGATCACCACGGGCATGGGCACGGGCATGGAACTCGTCGTCATCGCCGCCGTGGTCATCGGCGGCGCAAATCTCGCTGGCGGCGGCGGAACAGCGTTCGGTGCGGTCGTCGGTGCGGTACTCATCGAGATGATCCGCAACTCTTTGACCCTTCTCGGAATCAATCCATTCTGGCAAGGGGTGTTTGTGGGAAGCTTCATCATCACCGCCGTCGCGTTCGATCGGATTCGGGCGAGCCGCAATCCCGAAAGCTGACGCGGTGATGTCGAAATCGGAATATTGAATGGCAATGAAACAGCCTGCCATCGGACGGAAAAGCACCCGTCTCGGGGGAACTTTGGTGAATTTCTCGGTCGCAAACGAGATCGGTCAGCGTATCGTGCGGGGGGATTATCCTCCGGGCACGATCCTGCCCAACGAGGCGGAATGGTCGCAGATGTTCGGCGTCGGTCGTTCCGTCGTGCGGGAGGCAATCAAGATGCTGGCCGCCAAGAACCTTCTCGCTTCGCGAACAAAAATCGGAAGCTGGGTGGAACCACGGGAACGATGGAACCTGCTCGATCGCGACGTGCTCGCCTGGTACGCAGCGTCACCGGAGCGGCGGAGCTTTCTCAAGACCGTGCAGGAGTTTCGTTACATCATCGAGCCGGAAGCCGCTGCGCTAGCGGCCGTGCGGCGGGACGTTTCCCAGATGGAAGCGATCACCAAAGCCTGTCAGGAGATGGGCACCGCGCCGACGCTGGCCGAGCGAACCGCCGCCGATACGCGCTTTCACCTGGCGATCCTGCAGGCCGCGGGCAACGAGTTGCTGCTTCCGCTGGGGGCACTGATCGATTCTGTGCTGGAGGGCCTGTTCGTTTTCGTGACCCGCGAAATCAATGATCTGCGTCACGCGCAGGGGCTTCATGAGGAGATCGAGCGGTGCATCCGCTTGCAGCGCCCTGACGCCGCGCGCAAGGCCGTCCGCACTCTGCTCGCGAACACCGACGAATTTATCGCCAGCCACGGAGATGGCGGAATGCTCGGACCGGTCTGAAGATTCTCGCAGAAGTGATGGCCGACCTGCCCGGCTGCATGATTGGGTCGATCTGCTATCAGGAGCGATTTGACATCGACCTCAACCGCGAGGAATTATCATGGCGAAGGTCACGGGCGATCCGGATCGCCTGGTTCGCCAGATCATGGCTTACCGTGCCAATCGCGCCAAGCAACGAAATGTGGGCTTTCGGGCGTACCCGCCCAAAAGCCCACTGGCCGCCTGTTTGACGTCTTAGGAACGCTTCACGACGCCGAGAATTTCACCGCTACGCCGCGCTGCCGAAAGTAGGCCTGCATCAGCTTTCTGCCAGAGCGGTTGTTGTGCGCGAGCCTGGCCGGGTCGAATACGGCCTCTTTCAAACCCGCCCGCGTCAACGCTGCCTTGAGAGTCGCGATATGCACGTCGATGTCGGCATTGTCCGCCTGAAGCGATTCATAAATGCGGGTTGTTGCATCTGCCACGGTCGGTTCGCTCACTAGTACGCTCCTGTTGTTATGTTTCGCTGGCGCTTACCACATTTTTCGACTTGACCCTACTGTGGTGAGAAATGCCCCCATCAAAGGGTGACGATGGATTGGAACGTAGCGTCCACTTTCAGAGATGCGGCACCAGAAGCGGACCACCGGGAACCGACCCAACTAGGACCTGAGCTTGTCGGTGACAATGACCCGCAGCGTGGCGTCCCAGGACCAGCCTTCCACCGACGATGCTGCTCAAGCTTCACACAACGATTGCTGTCATAAGATGGACATCTAATGGAGGATATCCGAATGCAACCAACCGCTGAGCATGCTGCGTTTCCAGAGGATATTCAGATGACGGCCTGGGCGATCGCCGCAAAGCACCTGACGCGCGGGCAAAAGGACGTTACGAAGATGATCGCGGATGCTCTAGTCATTGAGCGAACTCGATGTGTCGAGTTGATGCACGCTGCCCTCGGACCGGACGACCCGCTAGTCGTGTTCTTGGCGAACCCTAGCCATGACTGGTGAACTTATCTGATGCGCTGCTATCCTTGGGTATTCTATGACCCTGCAGGAGGCGGGAAGCTGCGGCCGCGCGCGCCTTGTCCATAGAAGGGTGATGACTCGCGCCAATTTAGCAACAACGTGCCATCGCCGGGCAGGACACTATGGCTTGACGGAAGCTTCCGTCTCAAAAGTTGCTTGTGCGCTGTTTGCCTTATGATCTGCCATCCGCCTAGCCCAACGACGCCCGGGTTCTTCGATGAAGCGATACGTTACGAGTGAAAGCGCGACGGTCAAAAGAAGCATCAGAATTTGCAAGAGGTCACCGAGCCAGGGAGATCCGTACAAGTAGACGATGTTTATTGGTTCATGGGTCGGGGTTAGGGAATACGACATAAACAGTTTTGTGTCGGTCACCCGTTCAAGGGCCATCAGGGCAACCCGTACAATTGCCCTAATGAACGGATGCATCATGTAGATCGAGTATGTCAGGGTGCCAATCAGCAACATGAAACGAACCGTGAGCACACCGCTGACTGCGCCACCCTCACGCGCGAACACCAGCACAACAAAAGCAAAAATCAATGGGGACATGACGGAAAGCAGCAAGCTGTCGCCTGCAACTACAACGTAGACGACAGCCAAGGCCAGACCGACGAATTCAAGCATTGTGTCCGCTGCTCTTGAAAGCCGTTCTTTCAGGAGAGGGAACCGCTCCCGGATGTCAAAGCACAGCACCCCCAGGGAGAAGCCGTACAGGCAACGCACCAGCCCATAATCATAGGTTGTGTCCATTCCGTGTGGGCTCAGAGTGGCTATTATGATCGGACCTGCAACGATCAGCAGCAGCCAAGGCCACAGGATGGCACCAAATCTAGCCACCACGACTGAAAAAATGAGGTAGGCGGCGACCTCTGCGCTGATGCTCCAGCTAACAAAGTTCAGCCAATTCTGCGGATTGACACCAATACCTTGCAGAAGAAACACATTGGTGATGATCGCTTGAAGCAGATTGGAGTCCACTCCATTTTTGACCGCGTCTATGGGGATGAATAGCAGAAGCGTCAGAAGATGAAGAGGATAGATGCGCCCAAGGCGCAAAACCAAGAAACGGTTGACGCTGAAACCCTCAGCGAGGCGCGTACGATAGTTTGCTGCGATAACAAACCCGCTGAGGACGAAGAAGAAATCTACAAATAGATATGAATTTCTGATGATAGGCGAAAAGTATAGATTACTAAAAACATCAAAGTGAAACAATGCGACCATACAAGCGCAAATGCCGCGCCAACTGTCGAGAGCATTGTATCGGGGGGCGTTTCTTACCAAATCCATGTGGCGAGGGGGTAGGAAAAATCCAATGCATGCACAAGCGGCGGTTGAATTTATGCTTAACGTCCTTGCGAGCGCGGAGTCCCGCCATTCACTCGCCGTTACTTACTCCGTCCACCACCTCATGCGAGACGGCCCTCGCACTCTGGAACGATCCCAGTTTGACGGGAAGCAGCAACACATCAGCGGACGCTCTCGCCGAGGAGATGATCCGGACGCTGCGCATCGTTCGAGATAACGAAGCAAAGATCGATATCGGCACCTTGTGTCTCCCGCTGGAGTGGTCTCGCCACGGGTCTTTCATCAGAATTTGGGTGAGAGCCTTGCTCTGGCGGTGTGATCCTGGAACGGCAACCAAACTGGTCGACACAGGGAAGGCCGAGAACGGCGTTTTTGGGCATGGTTGACGTTTGGACAAGCTACCCCAACTGCACCATGCCGGCTTTGGGCCGACCGAAACATTGAGATCGCTTGAACTTGTTATAACACCACTTTTCTTGTCATATCAGCAGCGCCCGCCAGTCAAAACCGCCGAAGTTCTTGACACGCCGTTCCGGCAGTTGAATACCCTCCCAGTCCTGTTGCCTCATTTAGGAATGGCATCTGACCAAACATATCGGTGTGGAAAGGTCACGCCAGCTCGCAAGCAGGAAAACCCATGGCCTCTGCCGTCACACCATCTTCGACAGTTGAAGCGCGCCAGCGCTACCGTGCCCTGACTGCCCGTCGACTGCTCCTCCTCGTTGTCCTCTTCTCATGCCTTCTGTTGTCGGTCGCCGTCGATATGGCGCTTGGACCGGCGCGCTATTCATTGAACGAAGTAATCGCGGCCGTTCTCTCACCCTCATCGGTCAATGGCCAGCTACGCGTGATCATCTGGGAGCTCCGAATGCCAACGGCCTTGATGGCCGTGACGGTTGGGGCATGCTTGTCGCTCGCGGGTGCGGAGATGCAGACAATTCTCGCCAATCCGCTAGCCAGTCCATTTACATTGGGCATTTCCGCCGCCGCCGGCTTCGGCGCCGCGTTGGGCCTCGTCGCGGGTGTGGCGATCTTGCCCGCCGCCATCGAATACATGGTGCCGATCAACGCCTTCCTCATGGCGATGACCGCCTCCCTGTTCATCTACGGCGTTTCCACGATGCGAGGCGTTACCGTTGAGACGATCGTGCTGCTTGGCATTGCCTTGGTTTTCACCTTCAACGCGCTGCTTGCCCTGCTCCAATATCTCGCCACCGAACAGGCGCTCACGGCTGTCGTGTTCTGGACCATGGGGTCCCTGACGAAGGCGACCTGGGGGAAAGTCGCCGTGACGGCGATCATTCTTGTAGCCGTCGTGCCATTTTTCGCCCGCAACGCGTGGGCACTGACCGCACTCCGTCTCGGCGACGATAAGGCCGCCTCCTTCGGGGTGAATGTAAGGCGCCTTCGTTTGCAAACGATGATGCTTGTCAGCGTGCTGGCAGCCATCCCCGTGTCCTTCGTCGGCACAATCGGCTTCATCGGACTGGTTGGGCCTCATATTGCCCGCATGCTCGTGGGAGAAGATCAGCGGTTCTTTCTGCCCGGCGCGGCCGTCTGCGGCGCCTTAATGCTTTCCGCAACATCCGTGGTCTCCAAGATGTTGGTACCAGGCGCCATTCTGCCGATCGGCATCATCACCTCGCTGGTCGGCGTGCCCTTCTTCTTCTCGCTGATCTTCACCAACAGGAAAAAAGCATGGTGAGCCTAAGACTGGAGGCGCTCGGCGCCCGCTATGGACGAACCGACGTTTTCTCCGGCATTTCCACGCGACCAATCGAAGGCGGCAGGCTGACGGCTTTGATCGGGCCGAATGCAGCCGGAAAATCGACGCTGCTCAAGCGCATCGCTGGTCTCCTGAAAGGCGAAGGAGCAGTTCACGTCAGTGGAGCCGACGTCTTGGAACGGTCGATCTGCTACATGCCTCAGGATACCGGCGGCAATGCCGTCCTGACGGTGTACGAGTCTGTCTTGCTTGCTGCCAAGCAGGGCGGCAGTTGGACGGTTTCGGAGGACAATTTGGTCGAGATTGATCAAACCCTCGCCTCACTCGGCATCACGGATCTGGCATTTCGAGACCTCGGAGCGATTTCGGGCGGCCAAAGGCAACTCGTCGCCATAGCTCAGGCACTGGTTCGCAAACCGAAGATCCTGCTGATGGATGAGCCGACCTCGGCGCTCGACCTTTTCCGGCAGATCGAGGTACTGCACTACATGCATGAACTGGCGCGCAAGACCGGGATCGCCGTCATCATTGCATTGCACGACCTGAACCATGTCATGCGCTATTGCGACCAGACGATAATCGTTGCCGGCGGTCGCCTTGTTACAGACGGACCGACGGCTGAGATCATTACTGCGGACATGCTCCGCGACGTCTACCGCGTCAAAGCCCGTGTCGAGACCTGCACGCAAGGCCGTCCGATGATTGTCGTGGACGGCACGGCCTAGACCAAAATCCTCAAAATCTCAGTCAGCTTCCACGCCTCGCCGCCAGTATGACACGACCAGATGCTGGTGCTTCTGCAGACCGCGTTCGCTGCGAAGATATTTGCGAATGGCGCGAAAATCATCGAACTCGCACCCGGCCCAGGCATAGACCCTCTCGTCTTGGCCAGGAAAAACCACGCCCTCCACCGCCGCGGGCAGAAGATTTGCCATCCCGGCAGGCACCCCGTCGCGAAGCAACCATGAGACATCGACACCAGGCGGATGCCGGACGCTCTGGATTTCCATCGAATCCGCCACCTCGATTATCGCAACACCCTTTGCCTGCTCAGGAAGAGCTTCAAGCATTCGAGCGATCGCCGGCAACGCCGTTTCGTCACCGGCAAATAGGTACCAATCGGCTTCCACCAATCCGCCACCGCCCGGCCCTGCAATTCCGACCCGGTCGCCCACCTTTGCAGCTTGCGCCAAGGCCGAGCCAGGCCCCGCATCCGTGTGGACGACAAAATCCAGCTCCATGGTGCGGGCAGCAAGATCGATCGAGCGAACCGTATACTTGCGAAAATGAGGCCGAATGACAGGGTCAGCCCATCGGATAAGGCCGTCGGGGCCAACAGTTGGCCACTGGGGCTCCGGTACATCCGGTCTTTGCACAAGCACGTTTAAATGAAGGGCGTCCAGCGGAACGAAGCGTTCGACATTCTCACCCATAAGCGTCAGTCGGCGCATGTGGGGCGTTACGTCCCGCACCGCTGCAATTTCCATAATCTCGAAGTTCGGAGGACGGGAAATCGCCTCTCCAGCTCCTTTCCAGGCAATATGGGGACGCTCACCGTCGGCGAACTCGACGATATGGGATGCGATTGCCAGGCGGGTGAAGTAAATCCCTTCGAGATCTGCCGCCTCGACATCCACGAGCACCGCGTTGCCTTCGGGAATGAAGCGTGCCGAAGACGTCTTGAAACGCAGCAGTCGGGTCTGACCGTGTTCCTCCAACTCCGCGTCGTGCTCCGTCATGTGGCAACAGACAGCGGCAATAACGGCGTGGGGGTCGGCAAGCTCAATACGCGCCTGAGACAGGAAAGCTGCCACTTTGATCTCCATTTTATTCTTCACCGCCGATCAGGGCATCGTGGATGCCGGATCGGCCGCCACGCAAAAGGTCCCCTCCAGCGGGACCGCCAGGAAATGTTCGTTGAGTTCGTCCAACGTCTTCGCCGGATCGAGATCGCCCATCGCCTCCGGATGGGACCACTTGGCCAAGCACTCGAAAACCACAAGGTTGAGGGATGAGATCGCAAGCTGATGCGATACCGCGTAGGCACGACCATTCTTCACCGCGGAGAGGTTTGCCAGCAAATTGCGGCTCGTCACATCGGCAAGTGAGTGGCGCGCGGCAGCCTCGTCGATGCCACCACCGATCGCCAAGCCGCCCTGCGGGCCGAGATGCGGACTGCCGGTGCCAATATAGATGTCGGGGTTCGCGCTTAGCACGTATTCAGGATTGAGTTGGCCATCGTAGCCGGAGGCCATATCGGCTCCGATATTATGACCACCGGCCAGCTCCAGATAATGTGAAATACGGTTATCCGAGCCTGGCGTATAACAACAGATCGCTCCCGCGTGGACATCAATCACGACCTTTGGGCGCGTGGAAATGCCGGATAGGCGATCACCCACCTGCCGATACTTCTCCCGGACAAAGGCAGCAAACTTACGGGCCTGGCCTTCCCGCCCGATTGCTTGTCCCAAGAGTTCGACGGAGAAGGCCGTTGCCTCTGCCGGGTCGCGCTTCACGCCTTCCGGACGATCGAGGAAGATCACCGGGACACCGGCCCGCTCCAGCTGCGTGGCAATATCCTGCCACTCCTGTTGCCAGAGGCTAACGATAAAAAGATCTGGGCTTACTGCGAGAATTGCTTCGACGGATACATTTTCCGGCACGACGCTGCCAACCTCGGCAATTGCGTCGATGTCTGGAAACTTCTTTTGAAACGCCTTGTACACGCCGCCATCGATGCGTCCGGGCCTTGCCCACCCGGCAATCTTTGCCACTGGGTCTGGGTCGATCAGTGCCAAAGAGTAAAGCAGCATGCTTTCATTGGTCACAATCCGTCGCGCCGGAGCGACCAGACGAACTTCCCGTCCTATGGCATCCTGAAGAAGGATTTCAGCATAGGCCGGACGCGCCAATGAAAGCACCGCGGCCAGGATCGCCAAGCTCATCAGCGAGCAGTAGAAGGCCGGCAATCCACCGGCCCATCTGGAAACGACTGCTGCCAAAGGCATTACCATGTGTACTTCAGGCTCGCGGTAATCGTCCTTCCTGCCCCGTAGTTGCAGCTCCCGCCCGTCAGATTGAGGCAATGGGAGACATACTTCTCGTCGAAGAGATTGCTGACGTTCAACTGGACCCGAGTACCTTCGAAGGATGGATCGATGGCACCCAGATCATAGGCGGCACCGACATCGACCAGAGTGCGCGAAGGGATGCGCAGTTGATCCAGGTAGGTCACATCGGTCTGATAGGACGACATATACCGAACGCCTGCGCTCAACGAGAGACCCTCGACTGCCGCCGGGCGATAGTTCATCCAGAGGCTCGCCTGATGTTCCGGTAGCCGCAAGACCTCATTGCCAACCGCCGCAGCGTTCGTCGAACGAACCACCTCGGAATTCGAGTAGGCATAAGCGGCAAGCAGGTCGATCTCGGGCGTCAGTTCATACTTGCCCTCGATCTCTATGCCACGAATGCGCTGCTTGCCATCCTGAAGATAGCCGATCGGGTTTGCGGGTCGCGGACCTACAGGTGTCAGAGCATTTTCGTGAACGAGATTGAAGAAGGACAGGCTGATCATCCCTCGCCCCTCGACCGGTTCGTATTTCAGGCCGACCTCGAACTGTTCCGCGGTCTGAGCTTCGAAAGCTTCGCCGTTGATATCCGTTCCCATCAGCGGAAGGAATGCGGTCGAGTAGCTCGCGTATGGAGCAAACCCGTTGTCGAAGAGGTGAGTTAGGCCTGCCCGCCATGTGACCGCGTTATCCTTGGTGGCGATATTACGGTCACTGATCCTGTTTTCCGACTCAAAATCAGACATGTCGTAGCGGAGGCCAAAAGTGCCGAGCCACCCGCCATAGCGAACCTGATCCTGCAGGTAGAATCCGATCTGGTCCTGGGTCTGTCGCGTCGAAGCCGTGACCGGCGCAACCGGATAGTCCAGCCCATACCGGGGATCGAGATAATCGATGCCAGTTACAGGTACGCTTGGGGGCGTGTTGCCGAAGTTGGTGTCTGAAACACCGTGAACATAGTCGATGCCGAGCAAGGCGGTGTGATCCAATGCACCGGTGTCGAACTTCGCTTCCAGCTGGGTGTCGACCGCAAAGGCCGATGTCCAGTCATCGGATATCGCGGTGACACGACCGAGTTCGCTCGATGGAATCGGGCCTGCGAAGGTAAAGGCGGGATTGACTAGCACCAGGTCCATATTCTGGTCAGACCGGCCATAGCGCAGGTTTTGCCGGACCGTCCACGTTTCATCGAAGGCGTGCTCGAACTCATATCCGAGATGATAATAGTCGCGCTGGAAGCCGCCCCAGTCCGGATCGCCAAGGAAGACATCGCGCGGTATCTGGCCTGACGGGTTAGGCAGAAGCGTGCCATAGGCGGGATAGAAGCGAGGATTGAAGACCGGTTTGTCGTGCTGGTGATACCCGTAGAGGGTGAGCGACGTATCGGCGCCGGGCGACCAGGTGAGGCTTGGCGCAATCATGATCTGCCTGTCGCGTTCGTGGTCGACCTGCGTATGCATGTTCCTGCCCTGCCCGAGCAGGCGGTAGCTCCACTCGCCGTCTTGTGTGATTGGCCCTGTTACGTCCAATGAACCCTGGATGCCACCGAATGCGGAGGTTCCGATGCTCACTTCGCGCTGGGGCGCCGTCTGTGGGCGCTTGCTGACCTGATTGACAAGCCCACCGGGGATCGCTCGGCCGTAGAGAACAGACGCCGGCCCTTTGATCACCTCGACCCGTTCGAGCGAATAGGGGTTAATACTCGGGGTGGCATAATTACTAGGATCACCGGGGACGACCAAGCCGTCTAGCCACATCGTGCCATAGGCATTGAAGCCTCGGACATAGAGCCAATCGTAGCGAATGTCGTATCCGTTCGGATCCGGATGGACGCCGGGGGTGTAGCGCAAGGCCTCGGACACGGTATTTGCCCCTTGAGCTTCCATCTGGTCGCGGGTCACCACGCTGACGGCTTGGGGGGTTTCGAGAATTGAAGTATCTGTCTTCGAGGCTATCCTGCTTCGCTTTGCGACAATCCCCTGATCAGGACCCGTCGGCCCCTCACTTTGGACGACGATAGTTCCCAGGACGGTCTCATTGCCGTTACCCGGAATTTGCTGTTCCTGAGCCGCAACCGAAACATACGTGCTGCAAAGCAGCGTGCTCCCAAGCAGGGCTCCACGCAGGCGGCTATTTGCCTTATTCGTCAGCGTTGCTTTCCAAAAATCCGGTTGCCGTCCCTGCCTGCTCGTCACGATCTGCTACCCCACTTAACGCCAAAGTTAACTTGACCAGTTTCTTCAAGTTAACTACCTACTAGGGGATGAATAAGCGCGGGGGAACGGCCCGATGTTTGCAATGCGACAAGAAACCTTTGCCGGACACGCAAACTGAAAAATTATTCACCAGCGCGCCGGGTGATGCCTTATCGCGGTAGCTACCCGTAGAGCGTTGAGGGAAATGACCAACAAGCCGCCGCCTTCCAGCCAGTCCGATGCGCATAAAACCTGTGATCGCGCGACGCGCTTTCGGGTGAGCGACTTCCTGCGTAAGGATGGGGTAGACATCGCCAGTCCTGACGACGGGCTTTCGATGGACGACACCCTTCTTCACGGAAATTTCCTGCATGCGGAACTGCGGCCCGGCCTCTTCCTGCACTTGAGTGATGTCACGGAGGAGCGCCCCTTCACGGCAACCTCGGTCTTGCCCGGAGGTTTATCCTGCATCTTCTTTCTCGACGGAATGGTGGATTTGACGATCGGGGATCGGGGATTTCACTTCGCTGGTCCGCAGACGAGGGCAGTAACCGGAACGACGATCATGAGCACGCGTTCGGAACGCTTCCAGCGATCTTCGCGACGCCGTCAGCATTTGAGCCATCTGGTCGTATCAGCATCGCCGGAGTGGTTGGATCTCGACGGACTGACGAATTTCCAGGACGCCTCCCACGGGACCCGCCTCCTCAACAATCACCTGGGCGAACATCAGTGGGTACTGACACCCCGGGCACTCGAGGTCGTCCGACAGATCCTGCAGCCGTCCCCTTTTGTCCCTCAACTCCACAATCTCTTCCTCGAAGGCCGCGCGGTAGAAATTGTCGCCGAGAGCCTTGCTGCATCCATGCGGACCGAACCCGAGATCGACCAGTCAACCATTCTGACCCGGCAGGATCGCATCAAGTTGCAACGAGCCGTCGATCTCATCAGCGAGAACATGGACGCCTCCCTCAGCGTCGATAGGATTGCTCGAGAGGCCGGCGTCAGCGCCAGCGGACTTCAGCGGCTCTTCCGGCTGTCAGCGGGGCAAAGCGTATTCGACTACGTACGAGGCCAGCGGCTGGAGCGCGCCCATGCACTTCTGAAGGCGAACGAAGTCACGATCCCGCAAGCAAGTACCATTGCTGGCTATTCGAACCCCGCAAATTTTGCGACTGCGTTTCGCAAACGTTTCGGGATCACCCCGCGCGAAGTCGCCGCGCGCAGAGCAATCTCGCAGTCTGATGCATAGCAAGCTCCGGCGTTGGTGATGTCATGTCTGGATG
>NZ_JAJAWH010000118.1 GCF_020531965.1 Pseudorhizobium xiangyangii
GAAGTGGAGATAGCTATGGTCGCAAACGCACTAGTCCAAACTCGTATTGATGCCGAAGTTCGGGATCGCGCCTCTGCCGTGCTAGAAAACATGGGCCTCACGGTATCCGATGCGGTTCGTATTTTGCTCACCCGGACGGCCAACGAGGGTGCGCTGCCACTCGAACTTCTCTCAGGCAGCGAGGCCCACGACGCTTGGTTTCGAATCAAGGTACTCGAAGCATTGAACGATCCCCGACCGGACGTCCCGGATGAGGAAGTAGAGGCACATTTTGCGGGACGTCGGGCGGCCGCCGGTCTTAAAGCGGACGTACGCAAATCGTGAAGCTCACCTGGTCTGCGTTCGCATTATCGGATCGCGACGCCATCTTCACATATATCGAGGCAGACAATCCTTCAGCCGCCATCCTGGTCGATGAACGGATCGTCGCCGCTGTTCGTCGCCTGATCGATTTTCCCGCGAGCGGTCGTGTTGGCAGAATTGCTGGCACGCGCGAATTGGTAATCAACGGCACGCCGTACGTCGCGGCGTATGCGGTAACTGGAGCAGCGGTTCGTATTCTTCGCGTCCTCCATGGCGCGCAGGAATGGCCAGAGACT
>NZ_JAJAWH010000119.1 GCF_020531965.1 Pseudorhizobium xiangyangii
ACTGCATTGCATGGTTGCAAGACTGCAAAACCGATCGAACCCACGATTTCCAGCTGATCCTAACGAGGCACTCAAGGAAGAAACTCGAGACTCGTCATCGGAGACTGACGCCGTGCCACTTGGCCACGAGGTCATTTTGTTGTGTTGTTCCACTCCACTCTGGCGTACAAACTGAGATGCAGCTTGATGGGCTCACGCGAGAAGGGATCGCCGCAGTCAAGACTCAAAAAGGCCGGAGGCAGCTCCTGGCTTGCAAGTTTCTTTGCCTTTCTTGAGTGTTGGAGTCAGTTTCCTCGCCCGCTGCACAGACTGTGCGGTACAGGGTTAGAATTGCATGCATGTCTCGCAAGAAGCGAAGGGTGCCTAGGTGTGTGCCCGCCCCGGAGAGAGCAAGTGCCTTGAGAAGGCTCGCAGCTCGAGCTCCTCCCTGCTTGCCTGCGGTGTCTATGCAGGGCGAGTACCATCAGACTTGGTGGCGAGTAGCTGTTGGGTGCGTATGTGGGCCATAGCAGGTTGCAGACAGGCTAATGAGTCAACAAGAGGCTATCTCAAGCGCAGATCAGATCAGATGTCATGATGCTGGAATCTTGGAACAGCC
>NZ_JAJAWH010000120.1 GCF_020531965.1 Pseudorhizobium xiangyangii
ACTCCGCTCGTCATCTTCGCCGGCGTCGAATACGGCAACGGATCATCGCGCGACTGGGCTGCGAAGGGCACCAACCTGCTCGGCGTGAAGGCCGTGATCGCACAGTCCTTCGAGCGTATCCACCGCTCGAACCTGGTCGGCATGGGTGTCGTTCCGTTCGTCTTCGAAGAGGGCACGACCTGGGCGAGCCTCAACCTGAAGGGTGACGAGACCGTCACGATCGAAGGCCTGGAAGGCGACATCAAGCCGCGCGAGTGGAAGACTGCAAAGATCACCTATGGCGACGGCACGGTGAAGGAAATCAACATCCTCTGCCGCATCGATACGCTCGACGAGGTCATCTACATGGACAACGGTGGCATCCTGCAGACCGTTCTTCGCGATCTGGTTGCCTAAGCGATTAACCGATACCGCCCGCCAGTCACCTGGCGGGCGGCTCTCCTCTTCAAGCCGGGCGGCGCATGGCGTTTCCCAGGATCTTTCGCCTTGAGCATCGCCATCATCATCGGAATGGGCGTCACCGTTTTCCTGACGTCGCTCCTGTCAGGCATCTTCGGCATGGCTGGCGGGCTGATCCTGCTCTGG
>NZ_JAJAWH010000121.1 GCF_020531965.1 Pseudorhizobium xiangyangii
CGCCCGCGGGAAGGCGCAGCTGCGGGCACTTGCGCTTCACGGATCACGCCAAAAGATCTTGCTTTGAAGGTCTTGCAATGTAGAGCTTGCAGGAAAATGTGTGGCTTCTGTTGGAAAAGAGGCCTAGGGCGACCGCCCGTGTGATTCTGGAACGGGAAAAGCGAAATCAGGGAGGAAATTGCGCCGCTTTTCGCTGCATCGCCATAGCAATGTCATTTCACAAGGTGGCGGTGCAAGCGACCCTTCCTAGCTCAGTTGGAAGAGCGTCAGACTGTAAGCGGTTGAGGATTCATCATTCTTAGGAATCTGAAGGTCTCTGGTTCGATCAGAGTGCCACTGCGCCGGTGCCCCAAAGGTTGTCTGTCTCCCTTCCGCTTCTCCCAAGAAATTGCTTCCTTACACTCTCCTTGATCACAGAGCACTACACTTACATTGTATCCAGCTCAAAGAGCCAGACTTGCCGGGGAGTGGAAAAGCTCGAAAAGATTGGCCGATGGAGGATCTCTGGCAGTGGTCGTAACTAGCTCCGGTCCTCGATCCCCTCTCTGTCGATCCGCGATTTGCTCTTGTGTAGCTT
>NZ_JAJAWH010000122.1 GCF_020531965.1 Pseudorhizobium xiangyangii
TTCGATAATGCTGGCGCGGGTGGCAGGCCGGATTGGCCTCGCCGGGCTCGTGCAGGCGCAAAAGGTGGCCCCTGCGCTGCAAGAAATCGACCGTAACGGCTCCGACGGCTGCCTGAATGGCTTCCCCCTGGCTCGGCTTTTCGCAAATGATTATCGATTGCACGAAAATTCCTCGGGCGTGATTACTGAATATTCGCGGGGAGCTTCTTGAATGGATCGAAGTAGATCTCGCGCACGCAGAATTTCCCATCGACGCGTTTGCATTGAATGATGATGTCAATGAGCGTGAACAGCAGGCTGCGGATGTCATCACGGGCAAGATCGCTACCCCCTTCAAATTCCTTTATGAGGAAGGTCATTTGCTCGATCGCCCGCATTGCCAACGAGGCGTGTACGGTGGTGATTGACCCAGGATGGCCGGAATTGACGTTGGGGATATAGTAGAACGCAGTACCATCAAGCTGCTCCTGCGCAGGATCTGTCGGGCCGCATTCGAAGCCCGGACAACGCGGGTCACCAGTACCGGCGTGAATATCGGCGCGCGCGGCGATATCGATATCATTGCC
>NZ_JAJAWH010000123.1 GCF_020531965.1 Pseudorhizobium xiangyangii
GGCGCTCGCCAGCGTGCTTGCATCGATATCGCGAGCCATGAGGGCCAAGATTGAGTCCAAACGTTCGACGACGACATGGCGAGCGGGCGAAAGAGAGCCGGAGGCGAAGAGATCACTCACAGCAAAAGCTGGATCAAGATCATATCGAAGCCAGCGAGCTGCAATGCAGACAAAGCTATCGAGCCAGCATGAATTTGCGTCCCAGGCGAAAAGGACGATGGCGCCGCTGTCTCGACGAGGAAATCCGCCGCGGCACCACACCAGCTCGTCCAGCAGCAAGGGTGGTCCAGCTGTCGAAAACAGATCGGTGTCATCTCGGGACGGATCGTCGCGATCGAGAGAGAGGCTGGCCGCAAGGTCTTCCTCGGCAAGGTCTGCGTCGCTGCCGTCGTCGTGGCCGTCATCGCTGCGGTCATCGTAGCCGTCGTCGCCGCCGTCCTGGAGAGCCCGAGCAGGAGCTGCTGCTACCACAGATGGCGCGGTACGAGCCCAAGTGCCATCAACATGATTTGAGGACGGCGGCGGTGGGAAAACCGAGGGATGCGGAGCCTTCTTGC
>NZ_JAJAWH010000124.1 GCF_020531965.1 Pseudorhizobium xiangyangii
GGGGGCAGCGGGCACCCATGCGCAATTCCTATAGCAGGGCAGACCATTAATCCGATCTTGTAACCGTTGCCTCAAGATGCGGGGCATATCCTGCGTTATATTTAATGGTCGTATACACAACAGACGGCCCCCTGATCATCTCGATCGAATAGCCAGCATTCGAAAACCTGGCCAATATCGCTTTGTCTATCTCCTCGGCAAACTCCATGCCATCCCCGATTGCGATCTTACATCCAGCGTAGGCGCCGAAGAGATGCTTTGGATTCACGGTTACAGCCATATGCCTTTGGACAGGAAGAAAACCAACCTTCGGCCCGACTGGAACCTGGACGATATCTCCGGTCGCGAGGGGCGGCCTCTTGAACCCGTGCTGCGCGAGTGCAGCAACTGATGCTTGCTGGCCTTCAGCCGCCTTGAAACATTGCTACATAACATGGCAACACTGCTGCGAGTTCCGGCGCCGTAGTGCCTCCAGACGGCTGCCCCGGATCGGAAGAAGTTGCACAGCCGGAAACTATGACGAGCGCCGGCAGCGCGTAGTGCAGATAATTCAATG
>NZ_JAJAWH010000125.1 GCF_020531965.1 Pseudorhizobium xiangyangii
GCCGAGTTTTGCTGCCTTATTTCTCGTCGGCGTCTCCGTCTCTCCCACGAGCTTTTCCTGGCGTTGCAAACGGTAGATACAATTCATTCCAAGGTTACAACCTTCCCAGGTTTTCCCAGCATCCCTGCAAGCACCGTTGGCGAGTTGGGCGAAGCGCCTCTTCCATCCAAAAAGGCGCTTGTGCCAGCATCGTCGCAGACCGTTGAATACGAGAGAACTGCGGGGAGCAAGCTTGATCAGACTAGGGGAGTACACGTGCGTCTGTGGACACCCTTTCCACCGTTGAGGGGGGAGAAAGCCGGCAATCCCGATCCGGCTCGAAAGCTTCGGGCGCTCTGCCGCACGCACCAGAGCGTTCAGCAGGACTCTGAACGGTCAGACCCGTCCATCTGTACCATGCGAGTCCACACACGGAGCCTCAAGCAGACCGGGGCTATAGGTGAGCAGAAGCGCCAAGCGCCTCTTTGCGGACGCGGAAGCGCAAGCGCAAGCGCCTGTTTGTGGTTACCGTTCTCGAACAGCCTCCGTC
>NZ_JAJAWH010000126.1 GCF_020531965.1 Pseudorhizobium xiangyangii
GTCGGGCACGGCGGAAGCCGGCGCCATCGTGCGCATCTATGATGGGGTAACATACCTGGGTCAGGCGGTTGCCTCCGATACCGGTGAGTGGAGCTACACCGCCTCGGTGCAAGACGGCCTGCATTCGTTCACCGTGACGGCGACCGACAAGGCCGGCAATGTGAGCGCTGCCTCGGAGCCATTTGCGATCACAGTATCGACGGCCGTGCCGGGTACGCCCTCGATCACTTCGGTGAGCGACGATCATGGCGTGGTGACTGGCTCGATCAATAATGGCGGGGTGAGCGATGATGTTCGCCCTCAGATCAAGGGCTCGGCGAGTGCTGGCGCGACGATCAATATCTATGACAATGGCGCCTGGCTGGGCCAGGTGACTGCCGATGGCAGCGGGAACTGGAGCTTTACGCCCGGTTCGGATCTGATTGAGGGTGGCCATGCCTTCACGGCCAAAATTGTTGATGGCGGCGGGATCGAGGGTCTTGCCTCGTTCCCCCATAGCATCACCATTGACACGACGGCGC
>NZ_JAJAWH010000014.1 GCF_020531965.1 Pseudorhizobium xiangyangii
GCCGGAAGATATCTTCCGGCCCCCTCAGCTATCACTTGGACTGCCAGCTCTTGACCAGCTCGTCGTAGTTGACGGTGATCGGCTTTTCCTTCTCGTTCTCGATCTTCAGCTGCGGGGCAAGGTTGCCCTTGGCGACCGCGTCCTTGTTCCAGTATTCGAGGTCGTGCTCCTCTGCGAGTTTCGGACCGATGTCGCCCTGGACGCCGGCGCGCTCAAGACGTTGCATGACCTTTTCCTGCTCGGCGCATAGCGAGTCCATGGCTTCCTGCGGGGTCTTCGCCCCGGAAGACGCATCACCGATTGCCTGCCACCAAAGCTGGGCAAGCTTCGGATAGTCCGGAACGTTGGTGCCTGTCGGCGACCACTGCACGCGAGCCGGCGAGCGATAGAACTCGATCAGGCCGCCGAGTTTCGGAGCCCGCTCCGTAAAGCTCTCATGCTGGATCGAGCTTTCGCGGATGAGTGTCAGTCCGACATGGCTCTTCTTGACGTCCACCGTCTTGGATGTGACGAACTGGGCGTAAAGCCATGCCGCCTTGGCACGATCGTCCGGCGTCGATTTCAGCAGCGTCCAGGAGCCCACGTCCTGATAGCCGAGCTTCATGCCGTCCTTCCAGTAGACGCCATGCGGGCTCGGAGCGAAGCGCCATTTCGGCGTGCCGTCCTCGTTCATGACCGGCAGCCCTTCCTTGACCATGTCCGCGGTGAAGGCCGTGTACATGAACATCTGCTGGGCGATTTCACCCTGGGCCGGAACGGGGCCGGATTCGGAGAACGTCATCCCCTGTGCGGCAGCCGGTGCATACGCCTTCATCCAGTCCAGATACTTCTGGATAGAGTAGACGGCTGCAGGGCCGTTGGTGTCGCCGCCGCGTGCAACGCATGAGCCGACCGGCCGCGAGTTCTCGTCGACCTTGATGCCCCATTCGTCAACCGGAACACCATTTGGCAGACCCTTGTCGCCGTTACCTGCCATGGAAAGCCAGGCGTCGGTGAACCGCCAGCCTAGCGACGGGTCCTTCTTGCCGTAGTCCATGTGGCCGTAGACCTTCTTGCCGTCCACGTCGCGGCCGGTGAAGAATTCGGCGATGTCCTCGTAAGCGGACCAGTTGACCGGTACGCCGAGGTCGTAGCCATACTTCTCCTTGAAGTCTGCCTTGTTCTTGTCGTCGTTGAACCAATCGTAGCGGAACCAGTAAAGATTGGCGAATTGCTGGTCGGGCAGCTGGTAGAGGTTGCCGTCCGGAGAGGTGGTGAATTTCAGGCCGATGAAATCTTCCAGATCGAGGTCCGGATTGGTGACGTCCTTGCCTTCGTTAGCCATCCAGTCGGTCAGAGAGCGTGCCTGCTGGTAGCGCCAATGCGTGCCGATCAGGTCGCTGTCGTTGACATAGGCGTCGTAGACGTTCTCTCCCGACTGCATCTGTGTCTGCAGCTTCTCGACCACGTCGCCTTCGCCGATTAGGTCATGGGAGATCTTGATGCCGGTGATGGCGGTAAACGCCGGCGCAAGCACCTTCGATTCATACTCATGGGTCGTGATGGTTTCGGAAACGACCTTGATATCCATGCCCGCGAAAGGCTTCGCGGCATCGATGAACCATTGCATCTCCTTTTCCTGGCTGGCCCGGTCGAGGCTCGACATGTCGCCGACCTCCGCATCCAGGAACTTCTTTGCCTCCTCCATCCCGGCAAAAGCGGTACCTGTCATGGCCAGCAGCACGGCTGCCGTTGTTGTCATTAGATGCCGTCGCATATCATCCTCCCAAGGTTGCGATTGCATTTCATAGAAGGCGTCCGTTTGTCAGGACGCCGTATTCACCTGCCGTCAGACCGTCCTGAACACAATGATTGCGTAGAGGACACTGAGGGCAAGAGCCCACCACAGGTTGGGGCCGACAAGGCCCAACCATGCGAGATTGATGAACGCTGACCCGAGCAGCGAGATGAAGAGCCGATCTCCACGGGTCGTCTCGAAGCGTAGAATTCCAACGCGGGGATGCCCGCCGGGCCGCGCATATTCCCAAACGGCCATCAGGGCCAGCAGGGTAAAGATGGTGAGAAAGAACACGGCGCTCGGGAAAGACCAGGCCATCCATCCGCCGGGCAACAAGGGTGCGAACCAGTCGCGCTCGCCGTCTTCGACCGGCAGCGACATGGCCAGGGCCACGGTTGCAAGGCCGTAGACGATAAGGACGGCAGCAAGTGCAATGGGCCAGCGGCTCGTCCGCTCGGTTTTGACGGCCATCATACCCTCCCCAGGGCAAAGCCCTTGGCGATGTAGTTTCGAACGAAATATATCACGAGTGCGCCCGGAATGATGGTCAGCACTCCGGCGGCTGCCAGCACCCCCCAATCGAGACCGGATGCGGAGACCGTGCGCGTCATCGTCGCGGCAATCGGCTTCGCTGCAGTGGTTGTCAATGTGCGGGCGATGAGCAGTTCGACCCATGAGAACATGAAGCAGAAGAACGCGGCGACACCGATTCCGGATGCGATGAGCGGCATGAAGATCTTCACGAAGAACCGCGGGAAGGAGTAGCCGTCGATATAGGCGGTCTCATCGATCTCCTTCGGTACGCCGGACATGAAGCCTTCGAGGATCCAGACCGCCAGTGGCACATTGAACAGGCAGTGCGCGATGGCGACCGCGATGTGAGTGTCGATCAGGCCGAAGGCGGAGTAGAGCTGGAAGAAGGGCAGGGCGAAGACCGCGGGCGGCGCCATGCGATTGGTTAGCAGCCAGAAGAACAGGTGCTTGTCGCCGAGGAACCGGTAGCGCGAGAAAGCGTAGGCCGCCGGCAGCGCCACCGTGACCGAGATCGCCGTGTTCATCACCACGTAGATGATCGAGTTGATATAGCCGTTGTACCAGGACGGATCGGTGAAGATCACCATATAGTTCCGAACCGTCGGGTTTTGCGGCCAGAGCGAGAAGGCGCCGAGGATTTCGGAATTGTTCTTGAAGCTCATGTTCACGAGCCAGTAGATCGGCAGGAGCAGGAAGACGATGTAAATCGTCGGAACGATCCAGGACCAGCGCGGCTTGATATGTGTGCTCATGGTCGCCCCTCAACTCTGCGCGTCGTGGCTGGTCATGACCGTATAGAAGATCCATGACAGCAGAAGGATGATCAGGAAGTAGATGATCGACATTGCGGCTGCCGGGCCCAGGTCGAACTGGCCGATCGCCATTTTCACGAGGTCGATGGACAGGAATGTCGTAGAGTTGCCGGGACCGCCGCCGGTAACGACGAACGGCTCCGTATAGATCATGAAACTGTCCATGAAACGCAGCAGAACGGCGATCAGAAGCACGCGTTTCATCTTCGGCAACTGGATGTAGCGGAAGACGGACCAGCGCGATGCGCCGTCTATCTTGGCTGCCTGATAGTAGGCATCCGGAATGGAGACGAGACCGGCATAGCAGAGCAGCACGACAAGACTCGTCCAGTGCCAGACGTCCATGATGATGACTGTCGCCCAGGCATCGATCGGATCCTGCGTGTAGTTGTAGTCGACACCCAGGACGCGCAGGTAGTGACCGAGAAAGCCGATATCGACGCGGCCGAAGACCTGCCAGATGGTGCCGACCACATTCCATGGAATGAGCAGGGGTAGCGCCATCAGCACCAGGCATACGGGAACGCCGATGCCGTGCTTGGGCATGTTGAGCGCGATGAAGATGCCGAGCGGGATCTGTATCGCCAGGACGGTGAATGAGAAGATGAGGTTGCGGAAGAGTGCATCCCAGAAACGGTCGGACTGCAGCATCTCGCTGAACCAGTCGGTCCCGGCCCAGAAGAATTCATTGTTTCCGAAGGTGTCCTGCACCGAATAGTTGACGACCGTCATCAGCGGTATGACCGCCGAGAAGGCGACCAGAACGACGACCGGCAGCACGAGGAACCAGGCCTTGTTGTTCCAAGTCTTTTCCACCCTCAGCCCTCCGTCTCGGCGCGCCAGGAATCGGCGTAAATGTTGATTGCGGATTGTTTGAAAGTGACGTGGGGCTCGGCAGGAATTTCGGCGTCCTCCGAGACGATGGCGGTGAGCAGGTGACCTTCGAAATTGGTGCGAACGATCTTCTGGCGCCCCACATCCTCTACCTTCAGCACCTGTATCGGAAAGCCTTCTCGGCCAAGCCGGACGAATTCCGGGCGGATGCCGAACTCGACCTTCGCGTTGGCTGCAACGGTTGGCGCGCGCTCGAGCGGGATCTTGTGCCGGCCCACGGTGACGGTTGCACCTGCAAGCTTGGCCGGGAGGAAATTCATCCCAGGAGAGCCGATAAAATAGCCGACGAATGTGTGGCGCGGACGTTCGAACAGCTCTACCGGCGTACCGATCTGGACGATTTCGCCCTCATACATCACAACGACCTTGTCGGCGAATGTCAGCGCTTCAGTCTGATCGTGCGTCACGTAGACCATGGTGAAGCCGAACTGCCGGTGCAACCGCTTGAGCTGCGAGCGCAGAACCCACTTCATATGCGGATCGATGACGGTCAAAGGTTCATCGAAGAGGATCGCGTTGACATCCTTTCGAACGAGGCCGCGACCAAGCGAGATCTTCTGCTTCTGGTCGGCCGTCAGACCGCGGGCTTTGCGGTTTGCCCAATCCGACAGATCGATCATTTCCAGGATCTCACGAACGCGGCTGTCCACATCAGCTTCCGGAACCTTGCGGTTGCGAAGGGGGAATGCCAGGTTCTGGTAAACTGTCATGGTGTCGTAGATGACCGGGAACTGGAAAACCTGCGCGATGTTGCGTTCTTCTGTCGACCGGCCCGTCACATCCGCACCGTCGAAGAGGATCTTGCCTTCCGAGGGGGTGAGAAGGCCGGAGATGATGTTGAGCAGCGTCGTCTTTCCGCAGCCGGAAGGACCGAGCAGGGCATAAGCGCCGCCATGCTCCCATTCGTGGTGTACTTCCTTCAGCGCATAGTCCTTCTCGGAAGAAGGCTTCGGCCCGTAGGCGTGGCGGATATGATCCAGAGTGATGCGCGCCATCGCCTATGCTCCCGCCATGGGAATGACGAGCGAACGCCCGTCCGTGCCGAAAGCCATCAAGTGTCTCGTATCCAGAAAGATGGAGATATCCCGATCGGGCTCGATCTCGTGCACGCCGTGCTCCAGCATCACCCAGCGCGTTCCCAGGAAATCCACATGCACGAAGCTTTCCGATCCGCCAATTTCCGAAATCAGCGTGCGGACCGGCATGGAGGCCGCCGTTGCCACCGAAGACCGGAAGGACAAGTGGTGTGGCTGAAAGGCGATGGTGACAGGTCCATCGGAGATCGATGCCAGATGCGACGGAACGGGTATGGCGCTCTGTCCCGCCACCTGGAAATCACCGCCGGTCTTGACGACCTCTATCGTGTTGAGGGGCGGATCGGCGAATGTTTCCGCCGTCAAGAGGTCGCGAGGCTTACGATAGACGTCGATCGTTTGTCCGAACTGGGTGATCCGGCCTTCGCTCAACGTTGCCGTATTGCCCCCCAAAAGCAGTGCCTCGGTCGGTTCGGTCGTGGCGTAGACGAAGATTGCGCCGGATTCTGCAAAGATTTTCGGAAGCTCCAGCCGCAACTCCTCGCGGAGTTTGTAATCGAGGTTGGCCAGCGGCTCGTCGAGCAGGACCAGGCTCGCATTCTTGACGAGCGCGCGGGCGAGCGCGGTGCGTTGCTGCTGACCTCCCGACAGGTTGAGCGGCGTGCGATCCAGATAAGGCGTCAGCTTCAGGAGATCAGCTGCCTTTCGCACCGCGCGATCGATCGTCGCCTTGTTCTGGCGGGCGATGCGCAAGGGCGAAGCGATGTTTTCATAGACGCTCATGGCCGGATAGTTGATGAACTGCTGGTACACCATTGCGACCTGGCGATCCTGTACGCGGACCCCGGTTACATCCTTGCCGTCGAAATGGATCGAGCCGGCGGTCGGCTTGTCCAGCCCCGCCATCAGCCGCATGAGCGACGTCTTGCCGGAGAGCGTTGGCCCCAGCAGGACGTTCAAGGTTCCGCGTTCAAGTGTGAGGCTGGTCGGATGGATATGATACTCCCCCGTCACCACCTTCTCGGCATTGCGTAATTCCAGCATTCCGGGTCCCGGGCCTCCTCACCCACGGGGACCACATGCTGCTACCCGACGGATCTCGCGGGTAATGCAGCCATGTATTCCTCCAAGACATGCACTTCATCTGCCGAAAGGCGCAGCCCTTGCTTGGTCCTACGCCAGATTACGTCTTCTGCCTGGTGCGCCCACTCGTGGACCATCAGCCAGTCTACTTCACGCCCGTAGAGATCGCCTCCGAAATATCGTCCGAGGTCGTTTTGTGACTGCGCTCCGCGCAGCATTTCGAATGCCGCCGTGCCATAGGCGCGGACGAGCCTTTGTGCGTGTGCCGCACCCAAAAACGGATGTGCCGCCATCAGCTTGGCAACCTGTTCCTGGTATCCGTTGACGTCGAAATCACCACCCGGTAGCCGGCTGGTCGCTGTCCATGTGGAGCCCTTGCCGCCGATTTCCTCGGCGATCTTTTCCAGGGCGTGCTCGGCGAGACGGCGATAGGTCGTCAGCTTTCCGCCGAAGACGTTCAGGAGAGGGGTGGCGTCTGTCGCATCTACCTTCAGGACATAGTCCCGGGTCGCTTCCTGGGCTTTCGATGCGCCGTCGTCATAGAGCGGACGGACGGCCGAATAGGTCCAGACGATATCCTGCGACGATACCGGTTCGGCGAAGTATTCGCTTGCGGCCGAACACAGGTAGTCGATCTCTTCCGGACTGATGCTTGCGTTCTTCGGATCGCCCTCGAAGTCCCTGTCGGTGGTGCCGATCAGCGTGTAATCCTGTTCGTAGGGAATGGCGAAAATGATCCGGTTATCCGGGTTCTGGAAGAAGTAGGCGCGGGTGCCCTCGAATTTCTTCTTCACGACGATATGGCTGCCCTGCACCAGCCTTACCTGGCGATTGGCGTTTTGCCCCATGGTGCTGGCGAGCACCTGATCCACCCATGGGCCGGACGCATTGACGAGCATCTTTGCCGTGAATGTCCGCCTTGCACCGGTGCGCTGGTCCTCAACCTCCACCGTCCAGCGGCCTCTTTCTCGCCTGCAGGACATGACTTTCGTCCGGGCAAGGATCAGCGCGCCGCGATCGGAAGCGTCCCGGGCATTGAGAACCACGAGCCTTGCATCGTCCACCCACCCGTCCGAATACTCGAAGGCTTTCGAAAAGAGCGGCTTGAGTGGCTTGCCTGCGGGGTCGCGGCGCATGTCGAGGGTCTTTGTCGCGGGCAGCAGCTTTCGACCGCCCAGGTGGTCATACAAGAACAACCCCAGGCGGATCAGCCAAGCCGGTCGCACGCCGCCCTTCTGGAAAGGCAGGACGAAGCGCATGGGCCATATGATATGCGGTGCCATGGCCCACAGCACTTCACGCTCCATGAGCGCTTCTCGAACCAATCGGAACTCGTAGTGCTCGAGATAGCGCAGGCCGCCATGGATAAGCTTGGTCGAGCCGGACGAAGTGCCGGAGCCGAAGTCGTTCATCTCGGCGAGCGCAACCCTGTAGCCGCGGCCGACCGCATCGCGGGCAATACCGCATCCATTGATGCCGCCGCCAATCACGAAAATGTCGAATTCCGGCTCTGTCACATGCACCTCGCTATTTCGGGTGTGGATCACGCAGAGGGATTGCGAAACCTCATGCAGTTCATCTGAAGTCTAGGTGAATGTCAAACGAAACCTGAATGCGTCGTTTATGCCGACGGATTGGTCTCGATCAGCGCCACGTTGTTATCGGTGCATACCCGACGGAGAGAGGGGAAAGGGCAGCTATCGGTGATGAAGGTGTGCACCTGGGTCATCTGCGCGATCCGAACCGGTGCGGTCCGCTCGAACTTGGTGGAATCCGCGACCAGGATGACATGCCGCGCATTGGCGATGATCGCCTGGGCCACCTTCACTTCGCGGAAATCGAAATCGAGAAGAGCGCCATCCGCGTCGATGGCGGAGGCGCCAATCACGGCAAAATCCACCTTGAACTGGCGGATGAAATCGACGGCCGCTTCTCCGACGATGCCGCCATCAGAGGCGCGTACGACACCGCCGGCGATAATGACCTCAATTGCCGAAAGAAGTCGCAACCGATTGGCAACATTGATGTTGTTGGTGATGACCATCAGTTCCTGATGATCCGTCAATGCTTCGCCGACTGCTTCTGTGGTCGTGCCGATATTGATGAATAGCGAGGCGTTGTTGGGGATAAGTTCGGCTGCGGCAAGACCGATCGCCTGCTTTTCCTGTGCAGCGATCTGCCGACGCGCCTCGTACTGCATGTTCTCCGTGCCGCTGGGGAAGGTCGCGCCGCCATGGATGCGGTTGAGCAACTGCCGATCGCAAAGGTCGTTGAGATCCTTGCGGATCGTTTGGGGTGAGACGCTGAAGCGGCCTGCCAAATCGTCTACCAGAACGCGTCCATGCAGCTTGGCGAGCTCGATGATGTCCGATTGGCGGGCGGTCAGAAACATATGTGGTCTTTCGTTTTATTCTGGAACGAAAGACCACATCATGGCTGAATTTCAAAACGAAAGCCAGTCTCGGCCAAAACGAACATTCATGTCGCCCGTTTAGTCCCGCTGCTTATCACCTGCGCTCTGGCCGTCGGAGCTTCTTGAGCGTTCCTCGAAGCGGTCGGCTCCTTTCGCCAGGTCCGAACCCTTCTGTGCTTCTACCCGGCGCTCTTCCTGCTTGCTGCTCTTCTTCAACCCTCGGGCAGCTTCCTTGCCCTTCTCGGTGGGTGCCTGTTCGATGCCCATGGTTTCCTCCACGCATTGGATATCAATCCAACTCGCCGGCTGATCCGTTGTTCCGCAGGTGACGGAACCCGAAGGTGATCCACCCATTTTCCATGGCTGGTGATGATCTGGCCGAAATAGAGACGGAGGCTTTGTGGCAATGAATGTTGGGCATAACGCAGAAAGACTGGACCTGCTGCGGCGGTTGCGCCGCTTGAACAATGTCGCGCGTCTGCTTGATACCGCCTTGCGTGTTCCCGGCACGAACATTCGTTTCGGCGCTGACTCCCTGATGGGGCTTCTACCGGTGGTCGGGGACCTCAGTGGAGCGATCGTCGGTCTGGCGATCATCAATGAGGGCCGAAAAATGGGCCTTCCGCCAAACAAGCTCGCCAAGATGCTGGCCAATGTCGGTGTGGATACAGCCGTCGGAAGCGTGCCATTGCTTGGCGACGCCTTCGACGTCTATTTCAAATCGCACAAGCGGAATGTCGGCATTATCCTCGATCATTTCGCTGTGGACCCGGCCGATCTCGTCGATCCGAACCGACGCTCGTGAGCGCGCTTGGCCGGGATCAGCTCAGGAAATCTGCACGGTGTGGTGTGAAGCTGTCGACCAGACGGCCTTCCTCCAGCGCTTTCACGCCGTGGACGACGTTTGACGGGGCGATGAAGCTGTCACCAGCTACAAGAACCTCCGTCAGGTCGCCGACGGTAACCTCGAAGCGGCCTTCGGCAACATAGCTCGCCTGCACATGCGGATGTGAGTGGAGGGCGCCGATTCCTCCCTTTTCGAATGCAAACTCCACCATCATCAGTTCGTCGGTGTACAGCAGCACGCGGCGGCGGTTGCCGCCACCGAGATCGGTCCAGTCGCCTTCGGCCTGTCTGCAGAAAATCTTTGTGTCGGTCATCCAGTGTCTCGCTTGGTGAAGTGCGGCGGGGACTCCGCCGCAGCAGGTGTTAGCGCAGTGTTCCCATCGGAACGGCGTCGACGTCGGTATAGTCCACGTTGTCGCCCGCCATCGCCCAGATAAACGCGTAGTTCGCGGTGCCGCAGCCGGAGTGGATCGACCAGGGTGGTGAAACGACGGCCTCTTCATTTGCCATGACGATGTGACGGGTCTCGGTCGGTTCGCCCATGAAATGAAACACCCGCGCTGTCTCCGACAGGTCGAAGTAGAGATAGGCCTCCATGCGCCGATCATGAACGTGGCATGGCATCGTGTTCCAGACCGATCCCGGCGCAAGCTGCGTCATGCCGACCACCAACTGGCAGGTCTTGACGCCTTCGGCATGAATGAACTGGAAAATCGACCGTTCGTTGGAGGTCTCCTGGCTGCCGAGGTCCAGCCGCTTTGCATCTCCGATACGGATTAGCCTCGTCGGATACTTCTGGTGGGCTGGCGCGCTCAGCAGGTAGAATTTTGCAGGCGATCCGGCGTCGTTGGAGGAGAAGGTGACACTGCTTCCCATGCCGACATACAGCATGTCCCGGCTTTCGAGCGCGTGACGCTCGCCATCCACCTCGATCGTGCCGCTTCCGCCAATGTTGACAGCAATCAGTTCACGCCGGTCCAGGAAATTTGAAGTTCCCGTGGGCTTGATCGCCTCCAGCGCGAGAGGTTGTCCGGCAGGCGTCGCACCGCCCACGATCATACGGTCGTAGTGCGTGTAGGTGAGATTGATGCGACCGGGAATGAACAGGTCGCCAATGTGGAAGTTTTCCCGCAATTCGCCGCTGCCCATACGCGCTCCCGTTGCCGGATCGAAGGCCTGGCGGATGGAGTAGTCGGTATGGTTGGAAGTCATGGCGTCCTCATTTGTTATTGTGATGGAAGGGCAGTTAACGGACTGCGGTCGAGCCGAAGCGATACTCCGCCCGCTGATCGTTCAGGCGTTCGCGGTAACGTTGCTGGCTTTCCGTCAGATGCGCCCGCATGGCGGCGCGCGCGGCGTCTGCGTCGCCCGCGGAAATTGCCTTCAGAATGGCCAGATGTTCCGCCTGAAGCATCACCTGGTACTCGCGAGTGAGCAGGCTGTCGGTGCCCCAGGGGGAGGTGATGTCGCAAGGGATGGCGCGCATGCCGAGTGCATCCAGCACCTCGACATAGAAGGGATTGTTGGTTGCTTCGGCAATGGTGCGATGAAACATGAAGTCGCTGCGGCCGGTCGCTTCCCCCTCAGAAAGCAGCCGGTCGAACTCGAAGAATGCTTCCTGGATGGCTGCCTGCTGGGCGGTGTTGCGACGCTCCGCGGCAAGCCCTGCACTTTCAATCTCCAGGCCCATGCGAACTTCGATCACATTGAGCGCGTGAGATATCTTGAGCCCTATCTCCTGGGTGATCGACGAAAACGCCATGGCGGGACGATCGCAGACGAACACTCCCGCACCCTGGCGGGATTCAACCAGCCGATCTGCGCCCAGGCTGGCCACCGCCTCTCGAACAACGGTCCTGCTGACACCAAACGCCCCGGTCATCTGGTTTTCGGTCGGCAGCTTGTCCCCCGGGCGAAGGTCGCCCGAGAGGATCTGGCTTTTCAACGTTGCCGCCACGTGCTCGGAAAGCTTCGGCTTCCGTTCGACCTTCATCGAGGCATTGGTATCTGCGGGCATGACTTCCCCTACTTGAACACGCCTGGCAACCAGAGCGATAGCGCCGGCACATACGTGACAAGCCCGAGCACGACAATACTGGCCAGGTAGAAGGGCCAGATCGAGCGCATCGCCTCCCAGACGGTAATCTTGCCGACTGCGCACGCGACGAACTGCACGGCTCCGACCGGCGGGGTGTTCAGTCCGATGCCAAGATTGAGGATGAGGATGACGCCGAAGTGGACGGGATCAACGCCATAGGCGGCGACCACAGGCAGGAAGATCGGCGTGCAGATGATGATCATCGGCCCCATGTCCATGAACGTGCCAAGCAGGAGCATCAGGACGTTCAGAAGCAGGAGGATCATTATCGGATCCTGCGAGATCTGGTTCAGCAGGGTGATCAGCTGCGCGGGGATCCGCATGTAAGCCATCAGCCACGAGAAAGAGGCTGCCGTTCCGATGATCAGCAGCACCATCGCGGTGGTGCGCACGGCGCCGAGGGTCGAGTGGACGAAGTTTTCCCAGCTCAGCGACCGGTAGACGAACAAGGTCACGAGAAAAGCGTAGAAGACTGCGATACACGAGCTTTCCGTGGCAGTGAAAATGCCGGAGCGAACGCCCCCGAAGATGATGACAATCAGCATCAGGCCGGGGAACGAGTTGAGGAAGAAGTATCCAACGCGCCTGAAACCCGGAAAGACCTCAGTGGGATAACCGCGCGAGCGGGCAACGAAATAGGCCGTGACCATCAGGGAGGCTGCGAACAGAAGGCCCGGAATGATGCCCGCCGTGAAGAGGTCGGCGATGGAAATCTTGCCGCCGGCTGCGATCGAATAGATGATCATGTTGTGCGAAGGCGGCAGGAGAAGCGCGATCAGCGCCGCCATGGAGGTCACGTTCACGGCGTAGTCCGCACCGTAGCCGCGCGCCTTCATCTGCGGGATCATCAGTCCGCCGACCGCTGCCGCTTCTGCTACCGCCGAGCCTGAAATGCCGCCGAACAAGGTGGAGGCAGCGATGTTGACTTGGCCGAGACCGCCGCGCACATGCCCGATCAGCGAACCTGCGAATGCGACGATCCGTTGCGCTATGCCCCCGCGAACCATGAGGTCTCCGGCGAAGATAAAGAACGGGACCGCCAGAAGCGTGAATACGCTCATCCCCGAATTCATCTGCTGGAAGACCACCATGGGCGGCAGTCCCATGTAGAGAACCGTCAAGAAGCTTGCCACGCCGAGGCAGAATGCGATCGGCGTGCCGATCAGCATCAACAGAGTAAATGTGCCAAAAAGAATCCACATAGCCATAATTATGCTTCCTTCGCCGCCTGCAGAGCCTCGGTCACTTCATCGGCAACCTCGCTGTCCACGTCGTAGCCCTTCAGGCGTAGCACCAGCCGTTCGAGCGCAAACAGAGTGATGAGAACGCCGCCGCCGGCCAACGGCAGGTAGCGGATGCCTTCCGGGATACCAAGTGCAGGCATGCGCGCCGGCCACTGCAGCTTTACCAGCTGTATGCCGTACACAATCATGCCGATGGCGAACGCCAGAACGACGAGGTCCGAGATGGTCCTGAGATACTTCTTGCCGCCAGGCGGCAGGGCATAGAGAAGGACGTCAAATCCAAGATGATAGTTTTCGCGAACGCCGACTGCCGCGCCCAGGAAAATGAACCAGCTCATCAGCATGACGGCGGTAATCTCGGTCCATGTGTTCGTCCAGTTGAGGACAAAGCGGACGAAGACTTGCCACATGACAATGCAGGTCATGAGGACAAGGCCCGTGCCCGCGATGTAGAGCGCCCAGTTGCATATTGTCGTGAGCACGCGTGCGAAACCTTCGGCCTTTGGCTTTCCAGCCATCGAAGGTGTATCGCGGAGGTTCTTCGCCTCTGCCATTTCTGTTTCCTTGGTATCCGGTCCGGGAGTTGGAAAGGGGACGGGCAAGCCCGCCCCCAGCTCACGTTTACTGCGTCTCCTGGATGCGCTTCACGAGGTCCTGCAGCTTCGGATCCGTGACATGCTTGTCGTAGACCGGCTTCATGGCGTCGATGAACGCCTGCTTGTCCGGCTGCGTGATGGTCGAGCCGGCAGCCTCGACGATCCCACGCGACTTCGCCACCTGTGCATCCCACAGTTCCCACTGCTTCTCGACGCTATCCTTCGCTGCTTTCCTCACGATTTCCTGGTCTTCCGGCGACAGGCGATCCCAGGTCAGTTTGGACATCACCAGTACTTCCGGAACGATCAGGTGTTCGTCGAGTGAGAAGTATTTGGCAACTTCGGCGTGCTTGGCGGTGTCGTAGCTCGGGAAGTTGTTTTCCGCGCCATCGATAACGCCGGTTTCGATGCCGGTGTAGACCTCGCCGTAAGGCATCGGGGTTGCGCTGGCGCCAAGTGCGGCGACCATGTCAACGAAGATGTCGGACTGCATGACGCGGAACTTCATGCCCTTCAGGTCCTCGACGGACTCGATAGGCTTTTTCGAATTGTAGAACGATCGGGCACCACCATCGTAGAACGCGAGGGCGACGACCCCGTGCGGCTCGAATGCGGCGAGAATTTCATCCCCGATCGGACCATTCATGACCTTGCGGGCATGCTCGACGGACCGGAAGATGTAGGGCAGCGACGGAATGGTGGTTTCCGGAATCAATCCGTTCCACGGACCCATCGAGGTCCGGTTGAGATCGATGACCCCGGTGCGGACCTGCTCGAGTGTGTCGGATTCCTGGCCAAGCTGTGCCGAATGATAGACTTCGACCGAGTAGCGGCCTTCAGTCCGCTCCTTGACCAGCTCACCGAAATACTTCACCCCCTCGACCGTTGGGTACCCGTCCGGATGTGTGTCCGAGGACCGCAGCATCGTCTGTGCCGCGGCTGTTCCTGCCATCAGCGATGCTGCGACCGTGAAGGCTGCAGCGAACTTCCCAAAATGCAACATGGTTCTCCTCCCGTTTGCATCGGCGCATTTGCGCCACTCAAAGCCGATACGCTTTCTTTGCGAGCGTATAGGCAAGCTCCCTGGCCAGGTCGAAGGCCTCCTCTTCCCTGAGCCTGTGTTCGGCAACCAGTCGCGCCAGAAAGGCGCAATCCACCCGCCGTGCGATATCATGGCGCGCCGGTATCGACGGAAAAGCGCGCGTGTCGTCGTTGAAGCCGACCGTGTTGTAGAAGCCGGCTGTCTCCGTGGTCATTTCGCGAAAGCGCCGCATGCCCTCGGGGCTGTCGTGGAACCACCATGCCGGGCCGAGTTTAAGAGCTGGATAGACACCCGCTAGAGGCGCCAGTTCACGCGCATAGGACGTTTCATCCAGCGTGAAGAGAACGACCGTCAGGTCGCGTTCCAGCCCAACCGCATCGAGCAGCGGCTTCAGCGCGCTGACGTAGTCGGTCCGGCCGGGGATATCGAAGCCCATGTCGCGGCCATGACGGGCGAGCGTGGTCGGGGAATGGTTGCGCCGGGAGCCGGGATGGATCTGAAGGACGAGTCCGTCGTCCAGGCTCATCTTAGCCATTTCTGTCAGCATCTGACCGCGGAAGGTCCGGTGGTCGTCTGCGTCAGACTTGCCGCTTCTTACGCGGTCGAACAATGCAGCAGCTTCGGAGGCTGAAAGGTTCGCCGTATCCGCGGTGGGATGTCCATGATCGGAGGAAGTGGCCCCGTACGACTTGAAATATTCCCGGCGCTTTCGGTGAGCGGCGAGATATCCTGTCCATGAACCGGTGTTTTCTCCCGTGATGTCGCCAAGCTGGTCGATATTTGCCGAAAAGCCTTCGAAATCGGGATCGACTACCGCATCGGGGCGATAGGCTGTCACCACGCGCCCGTCCCAACCGCTTTCGCAGATCATCTTGTGCCAGCGCAGATCGTCCAGGGCGCCTTCAGTGGTGGCGATGACCTCGATATTGAACCGCTTGAAGAGCGCGCGCGGGCGATATTCCGGCAGGCGCAGCTTTTCCGCGATGCGATCATAGGTGCTGTCTGCGGTTTTTGCGTCGAGCGGCTCCGTGATCCCGAACAGGGACGACAGAACGTAGTCCATCCACAGCCGTGTCGGGGTGGCGCGGAACAGGTGATAGTTTTCCGCGAAGATCTTCCAGATGCGGCGACCATCGGCTTCAACCGGCGACCCATCGAGCCGGCGAACGCCGAGGCCCTCCAGGCGGATGCCTTGACTGAAAAGCATGCGGAAGATGTAATGGTCCGGGACGATCAGTAACTGGGCAGGATCGGGAAACGGCTCATCCAACGCATACCATCTTGGGTCGGTATGGCCATGGGGGCTGATGATCGGCAGGTCCGAAACAGTCTGGTATAGGGCGCGGGCTATCGACCGAACGCTGTTTTCCGCTGGAAACAGGACATCAGGATGCACAAGTGAATTCATGCTGGACGCCGCTCCTCCCTTCGGCGTCGTAATGGCTAAATCACCGATCGCCTGTATGTCAACATACAAAAATTCCCATCTTGTATGATGAATATTGCGAGCCGCTTCAACGTCGAGTAGGCATGTTGCGGGAAGAGGAGGAAAAACATGCGGATAGCGGTGGTCGGGCTTGGAATGGCGGCAGCGCCCCACGCCCAAAGTCTAATGGATCTTCGGGATAGCGTCGAAGTTGCTGCAGCCTTCAGCCCTACGTTGGAGAGGCGTGAAGCGTTTGCGCGCCGGTGGAGCATGCCGATCACCGGCGACATCGATGAGATCTTCCATGATCCGTCTATCGGTGCCGTTCTCATACTGACGCCGCCGAACAGTCACCTCGAACTGGTGCAGCGCGCTGCTGCATCCGGCAAACACGTTCTTCTTGAAAAGCCGCTGGAGACTTCGCTCGGCAAGGCGCGTGCCTTGGTCGAGGCAGCAGAAAATGGCGGGGTCAAGCTGGGCGTGGTCCTGCAGCACCGTTTTCGGCCGATCAGTGTCGCCCTGTCTCAGATCGTATCGGATGGACGGCTTGGCCAGATCGTTTCGGCGTCCGCCCGGCTCTCCAACTGGCGCCCGCAGAGTTACTATGATCAGCCTGGCCGCGGTACGAAGGCAAGGGACGGCGGGGGCGTGTTGCTGACGCAGGGCATTCACACGCTCGATCTGCTCATTTCGCTTGCCGGCACGCCGGTGGAGGCGATGGCGTACGCCGTCACGACGCCCGTCCATCAGATGGAGACCGAAGATCTGGTGGCCGGAGCGGTTCGGTTCGAAAATGGGGCCATCGGCAGCGTCAGCGCGACGACCTGTGCTTATCCCGGCATACCCGACGCGATCGAACTGATCGGGACGAAGGGTATGGCAAGGATCGAGGGTGCCACTCTCATCGCGAAGTTCCATGATGGGGCTGACATTCAACTCGATGACGGGGAGGTCGGTGGGGGCGCGGGCTCGGATCCCATGGCGTTTTCCCACATGCATCACCGTGCAGTGCTTCAGGACTTCCTTGACGCAGTCGGGCAGGACAGGGAGCCGAAAGTCAGCGGGCGCGAGGCGCTCAAGGTGCATAGCCTGATCGAAGCTCTGCTGTTGTCCGCCGATAGAGGACGCCGCGAGGCGTTCTAGGACCAGTCGACACAAGGTTTTAGATGGCAAGGAGAAGCGACTGACATGGAGCCCAACTCCAGAAAGGATATCGGATACACCATCGACTTCGCTCCTTGAACGGTACGGAAGTCGATTGGCTCCAGCGCAACTCACTCGAAGTCGCTGAATGATCGAACGAACTTCTCGCGGAACAGGTCCATGCGCAGCGGGGGCAGTTCTGTGGAAGGGATCATTCCACTGCTCCACCCCCAGTCCGAGATCTGGTCCAGAAGTGCTGGCGGCCCAATGATGTGCATAGGCACGTCTCGAGAGGCGCCTTCACCTGTGACGATGGCGGCGGGTTGATGGTCGCCGAGCACGATGAAAAGCGTGTTGCTGCTGTGTCGCGGGATGTAGGAGGCCAGCATTTCCAGGACGTGGTCGATGGAAGCCAGATACTGGCCTCGCACGCGTGCGGGATCCGACCAGACGACGGAGGGCGGGTCGCCGGATTCTGTCTGTGAATCGAAAATCCGTCCATCGCCGACACTCTCCCAATCGACCAGAGTGGGAACGGGGGTCCACGGGGCATGACTTGAGATCAATGCAATCTCGGCCATGATTGGAGGGTGCCCCGGTGGACGATCCAATCGCTCGAAGGCCGCGAGCGTATACTGGTCCGGCATGGTCACCCAATTGAAGGGTTTGCCTCGGTAGCCCAAGCCAGCGGCGTCCCGGACAGTGTCATAGCCGAAATAGTTGCTCGCCGGCCAATCCATGGTGATGGCCGGCATGACCGCGCTCGTATGCCAGCCGGCGTCCCTAAACAGGGCGTTGAGAGTTGGGCGCTGGCTGGCGACCATCCGGTCGTAACGCCCCTGGTTGTCCGTCCAAAGCCCCGACAGCAGAGCGCCGTGCGCAAGCCAGCTGAGACCGGCTACGGTCGGGGAGGTCAACCAGCCGCTGCGTGCCTCCAGACCAACCGAGGAGATGCTGCGTTCCATCTCCTGCAACCGCGCCCGAACTCGATCGGCGTAGTTGGCGTGCTCCACGGCGCTGCGGCCGTAGGACTCGATGAAGATCACAACGACATCTTTTCCGTTCAGGCTCGAGAAACGACCATCGACGGGGAGGTCACGCAATGGATCGGACCGTATTTCCTGCTCGAAGGCGGTGAGGTCGGCTACCGACTGGCGAATCATCGATGCGCGGTTTGCAAGATAGGGTGCCATGTCGGCGGAGACCGGAAGCCGCAACCCGCCCATGCTCGAGATGCTTGCACCTGCGAGCAAGCCGATCGACATTGTGACAGCCAGAACGTTTGAGACCGCGGAAGGTAGCTTTCTAAAACTGGCAAGGGAACGGTACAGGCTGACGGCGATGAGCAGCCAGATAGCGAGAGTTGAAGCAACCACTGCTGCTGCCTCGACCCGGCCGATCGAACCGCTCAGCAGGTTCCATCCATCCATGAGGATCTTGAGATCGAGGTAAGGGTTGAACGGTCGCTGGAATGCGAGGCCGGTGCCGATATCGGCCAGCTTCAAGAACAGGATCAGCGCCAGAAGGACCGTTACTGCGATACGGAAGATTGGAAACACGCGTGATGGCAGCAGGCAGGCAGCGAGTGACACTCCTAGAATTTCCAACGGGAATGTGAGGCCGGAGAGGGAGCCGATGTCGGCAGCATTGCCAGGTAGAGCGAGAATGGCTGATCCAAGAACCAGCGTGACGGTGATCCCCAGCCAGCAACTGCCCGCGTTGCCTAAGGTGCTTTTGACCGCTCGGCGCCGAGGAGCCCGCCAGGTGCGATATGGAAGTCTGTCATCGCTCATTCCCAACGCTACCACAACTGCTTGCGCTGATGCTCATGGGAACCATCAGACGCTGATGATGACGAAATCCCGACGCTGCGGGTAGGAGCGTAATTTCGAAGAAGGTGCGCGATGTCTGCCGTGAAGGAATAGACAAGAGATATCAGGGCCACCGCCAGCAGGACGTTCTGCAGCGCGGGATGGATGAGTGGGACAAGTGCGAGACACAGTGCGGCGCCCTGCACGACACAGATGACTTTACGGCGGATCGATTCCGGCAGTTCGCCCCTCATGGACTTCAGGCCTGCCTGGGCGGCAAGGAAAGCGTAGCGCATCAAGCCGATCAGCAGGACCCACGCGCCGGCTGTCTCAAAAAGGTATACGGCCATGGCCAGCAGGAGGATCAGCAGGGCATCGACTTCCATGTCGAAGCGGGCACCATAACGCGAGACGGTACCATTTCTGCGCGCGAGCATGCCATCGAGGCCGTCGAGTGCGAGACCGACGGCGGCAGCGGCGGCGATCGTCCATAACACAACGGGTGCGGCGGGTAGGGTCGCGGCAGCCAAGACAATCCCGCCTATGGCGGCCGTCAACGCGGCACGGAATGCTGTCGTCATATTTGCGAGGCCAAAGTGACGGTGAGGATATGTGCCGAGCTTCGCCAGCGCCAGGCTGGACATGAGCGCGTGGATGAGAAGGGCAATCACGGTCGTGGCGGCAGGCAGTGCAAGCATCGAGACCAGGATGTCCAAAGCCAGCACCATCAGGATGGCGAACGCCAGCATGGATGCGCAGGCTTCCCGGTACACGAGGGGCGGCCTGATGAGTTTTGGTTGGCGTGACCCAGCCCAGCCGACATTGTCAGCCATGAGCGGGCTCCACGGACGGAGGCGTGAGATGACGGCAACCGAGCAGGAAACCGGCACGGAAAGCCTTGGTCTTGAACTCCTCGGTCGCTCCGCCCCAAGGGCAATGGGACACATCCATGATGATCTCCTCCGTACTGTTACATGGGGCGGTTGCGGCGCGCGGGCAGATGGCGGATTTGTCCGGATCGTCAAATAAATGTGATATTCCGCGATGATCGCGAAAAATTCCCCTCTCTTGTCGTCGTCGGTATTCGTCCTAATTGCCCACTGCATCCGTGCAGAGGAGGGGAAGTGTGACAGTTTCAAACCGGCCGCCCCACGGTAGCCAGAACGGTGGCCGTGCGCAGGCTCTGTGGATCGAGGACGTTGGCCGTTGCGCCCTCCGCCCAGAAAACCTGCCGCCGCTCGGGCAGGATCAGGTCACTGTCCGTAGCGTGTTCAGCGGCATCAGCAGGGGCACTGAATCCCTCGTCTTTTCGGGTCATGTGCCCGAGAGCGAATACTGCCGGATGGAGGGACCTCATCAGGGCGGGCAGCTGCCCTTTCCCGTGAAGTATGGTTACGCGATTGTCGGCTTGGTCGAGGAGGGTGCCGAGGCGCTTGTCGGGCAGACGGTATTCTGCCTTCACCCGCATCAGACCCGTCTCCGGCTGTCGGCCTCCGAGGTACACACGCTTCCAGCGACGTTGCCGCCAGAACGCGCAGTTCTTGCCGCCAACATGGAGACTGCGCTCAACATCATCTGGGATGCGCATGTTTTGCCCGGCGACCGCGTTGCTGTCTTCGGTGCGGGGGTCGTGGGTTTGCTTGCGGCCTATATCGCGTCTCGCATCGTCGGTACGGATGTCGTCGTCTGCGATACGGCACCTGCCCGGCAAACGCAGGCGAAGGCCCTGGGGCTAAGCTTTGTGCATCCCGGCGAAGTGCCGGGCGAATGCGACGTGCTCATCAACGCGTCCGCTGCCTCCGAAGCGCTCGAGAACGCGCTCGACCACGCCGGAATGGAGGCACGAATTGTTGAAGCAAGCTGGTACGGTGCGAGGAGGGCTGACATCCCCCTGGGCGGGGCGTTCCATGCCCGTCGCCTTTCGATTGTCAGTTCCCAGGTCGGTTCCATCCCCGCTCATCGGCGAGCCCGGTGGAGCTTTTCCCGTCGTCTCCACAAGGCGCTCGAACTGCTGTGCGACGAGCGCCTTGACATCCTGATTTCAGGCGAAACGCCGTTCGAGGACATAGTCACGGCGTATCCGGCGATTATTTCCTCGCCTGACACGCTCTGCCATCGCATTCGATACTGAAAGGTTTTTCATGTTTGCAGTTGAAGTACGCGATCACATCATGATCGCGCATAGTCTTCCAAGGCCGGTATTCGGACCCGCTCAGGGACTGCACGGTGCCACCTTCGTGGTGGATGCTGCTTTCTTCACGGCAGATTTGGACGAAAACGGGCTCGCCGTGGACATTGGTCTAGCGACGCAGGTGCTGGGCGAAGTCCTCAAGCCGTTGAATTACCAGAACCTCGATGCGGTCGATCAGTTCGTCGACAAGGTGACGACGACAGAGTTTCTCGCCAAGTATATTTTCGACCAGCTGGCGGAGGCCGTCAGAGGCGACCGACTGGGGCCGGGTAGCCGCCGCATCTGCCGGCTGAAGATCACGCTGCATGAATCGCACATGGCCAAGGGCTGGTATGAGGCGGACCTGTGAGCCGTACACTCTATTTTGCCTATCCCGGCGACCTTCAGACACGGACAGGAGGCTACGGCTACGATCGACGCGTTGCCGGTGCTTTTGGCGCGCTGAACTGGGACGTTCAACTGGTTGCATTGGGGAAGGGATTTCCGATGGAGCCGGATTTCGCCGAGGCGGAAAAAGCTCTCGCGGCGATACCCGAAGGCAGCCTTGTCGTCATCGATGGACTGGCCTTCGGTGTATTGGACGAATGGGCTGACCGGAATGCCTCCAGGCTTCGGCTCTATGCGTTGGTGCATCACCCGTTGGCCTTGGAGACAGGTCTCACCACCGACTTGCGGGACGCACTCACCGTTTCCGAAAGGAAGGCTCTGTCCTGCACACGGGGCGTGATTGTGACATCCAATGTTACGGCGCGGGAACTGGTGGCCAGATATGGTGTCGCAAGGGAAGACATCGTCGTCGCTCTGCCGGGGACCGATCCGGTTTCTCTTGCGACCGGCACCTGTAACCCGCCCTGCATTCTCAGCGTTGGCTCGCTGACGCGGCGCAAAGGGCACGACGTGCTGATTGCTGCCCTGACCGCGCTGCGGGAGCTTCCATGGACCTGCCGGATCGTCGGAAACAAGCATTTCGACCCCATAGTGACAGGCGGTCTGGCAGAGCAGATTCGAAAAGCCGATCTGGCGGAGCGCATCGTACTTGTTGGGGAAGTCGAGGATCCGCGTGCAGAGTTTGCCCACGCGGACATCTTCGCGCTCGCCAGTCGATACGAGGGCTATGGCATGGTGTTTGCCGAAGCTCTGGCGCATGGGCTGCCCATTGTTGGCTGCGCGGCCGGCGCCGTGCCGGAGGTCGTCCCCGAGGCAGCAGGAATCCTCGTGTCTCCGGACGACCCCAAGCAGCTCGCCATGGCGCTGAGGCGGCTTCTGACGGAGCCTGAGACACTCAGCGCCATGGCGGATGCAGCCGCTATCGCCGGCGCTGCGCTGCCGTCGTGGCGGGACACGGCCGCGACTATTTCAACCTTCCTGGAGAGGAAGGGATGACCGGCTTCGACAAGGATTGGCTGGCGTTGCGCGAACCAGCGGATAGGCGGGCGAGGGACACCCGTCTGCTGCAAACGGCGGCCGATTTGATCGAGCGTCAGGCCGACCCGCACATTCTCGACATCGGCTGCGGCACAGGATCGACCTACCGGGCATTCGAGAAGAAGTTGGGGGCGACCATCCGGTGGTCGCTGTTCGATCATGATGAGACGCTTCTGGCGGAGGCCGAGCAGCGGCATGGCTCGCAGGGCATCACCTTCATCCGCGGCGATCTCAACGATCTGTCCGTTCTGCCGGTCGATGGTGTCTCTCTTGTCACGGCATCCGCTTTGTTCGACCTCTGTTCGCCGGCGTTCATCGACAGATTTGTTCGCCGCCTGAAGGAAGCCGGCGCGGGGCTGTACGCGGCGCTCAACTACGATGGCGTGATAGCCTGGACCGTTTCGCATCCCCTGGACGAGGTGGTCACGACAGCTTTCAACGAGCATCAGAAGACGGACAAGGGGTTCGGAGTGTCGGCTGGGCCCGATGCCTGGACGTTGCTCTCCAACGATCTTCAGGCGCAAGGATACCAGGTGACGACAGCGCCCAGTCCATGGCTGATGGATGTCCCGGATGCTGCTCTCCAGCATCTGTTTCTTCAGGGTGTGGTTGAAGCGGTGGCGGACCGAGGCACGATCGCCAAAAGTGAATTGCAAGCGTGGCATCAATTCCGCCTGCACGCCATCGGCGGCGCAGGAAGCCTATGCCGGGTTGGGCATCAGGATGTGCTGGCCTTCCTGTGAGGCTTCGAGGACCTCGGCCGCCGTGTTGAAATCGCAGTCAAAGACGATGTCGGTGCCGATGTCGTAGACGGTGACATTCGGGCGTCGTGCGTCGGCAAGCCGGTCGACGGGGGCAAGGCTGATGCCCATCGGACCAGACCCGATAATGATGGGTGCCACTGATACATGTAGCCGGTCAACGAGATCGGCATCGAGGAACCGGGCGATCGTCCTTGCTCCTCCCTCGACGAGAACGCTGGTCAGGCTCCGGTTCGACAGGGCATCAAGAATATCCTGCGGATGAAGGCCCTCGCCTCGCCTTGGCAGTCGGATGACGTCGCAGGAGATTGGCGAGCGGGATATGTCGTCCGCCTGAATGACAAGAACGGGAGTGCCTCCGTCATGAAGCATCTTTGCGTCCGATGGAATGCGCCCGTTGCAGTCGACCACCACGCGGACAGGGCTCTGCCCATTGACTGCGCGCACGGACAGACTTGGGTTGTCGGCGACAATCGTCCCAACGCCGACAATGACCGCATCAACCAGTGCCCGACATCTGTGGAGATGTGCGATGCCGTCACAGCCTGATACGTCCTGCGCATCTCCCGTGGGCGTCGCGATGCGGCCGTCCAGCGATTGCCCTACCTGCGCCATGACGAAAGAGCCGTTAGGCCTCGCGATCGGCTCGTAGAGCGACAAGCATGGGCGATCAAGATGGGAGGTGGAGTGATGGAAAACGGCACCATTAGACCGGATCGTGCAAAGGTGCTCCCAGGTCTTCTCTGTCATTCGTGCAGATTGCATGCTCCGTCCTCGGATTTTCGCTCAACGGCTAGAAATGCAGCTGTGGTTCAGAGGTTCCCATATCCTTGCAATGCGTCACACAAGCATGGAAGTCAGGTGAGGCAAAATACCTGAGGCAGAGCTAGCGATGCGCTACTGCAAGTCGTCAAGGTAGGTGTTTTCCGCTCGGGATTGAGCGAAGGCGGCACTGTCCACGTCCGCGAAGATGAGCGCTTCGCCATCGGCCGGTGCTTCAGCCAGCAAGCGGCCATCCGGGGCCGCGATGCATGACAGGCCGGCGTAGGAAAAATGTGCATCGGCGCCGCAGTGGTTGATGTAGGCGACGAATACCTGGTTTTCGAACGCCCGAACGCGGATCATGTGTTCGGCGATGAAGCGTCCCGACCAGCCTGTCGGCAAGGCCGTGGGCACCACGATCAGATCGGCGCCTGCCTTGGCCAGCCGACGCACGTTCTCGGGGAACTCCACATCGTAGCAGATCAGCATGCCGAGCTTGATGCCGTCCACCGTCGCAAGCACGGAGCTCGGGGCCTCCGGGCGGAACCATTGCCGCTCGTAAGGGCCGTAGAGATGTGACTTGCGATAGACCGAGGTTTGGCCCCTGCCGTCGGTCAACAGGGCGCTGTTATAGACGGTATCGCCGTTCTTCTCGGCGAAGCCGGCAATGATCGCCAGTCCACGGTGAGTTGCGATCTCCGATAAACGCTCCGTCAAAGGGCTATCCGCAGGGGAAGCAAGATCAGGAAAGCGGTCCGCCGCACCGTAGCCTGTCAACGCAAGCTCGGGCGCGACGAGAAGACGCGCTCCTGCCGCTGAGGCGCGCTCGGCGGCCTTGTCCAGTTGCTCGAGATTGGCCTCCACGTCGCCAACCGCGGAGCGCATCTGGAAGCCGGCAATCTTCATCGATCGTCTGCCATTGCACCGAGAAGCTTCGGCAGGTCACCGTAACGGGCGACCAGACCGAAGACCAGCGCGGCGATCGCCAGGAACAGGACCGTCACGGAGGCCATGGTGGGTGTGTAGCCATAGCGAAGAGCGTTGAAGATCTTGATCGGCAGCGTTTCCATCGTGAAGCCGACGGTCATGTAGGCGACGATGTATTCGTTGAGGGACAGAACGAAGGCGAAGGCATAGCCGGACACGATGTAGGGCAGGATGAGCGGTAGCACCACGGTGCGGAAGATTACCCGATCCGTCGCGCCCATGGTTGCGGCTGCTTCGACCAGAGAGCGATCGATGGCGGAAAAACCGAGCGAAAGCGTCACCAGCGGGAGTGTCACGAAGAAGATGGCGTGGCTGATCACGGCCGTCCATGGCTGTCCGTAAAATCCGGTGGTCGCCCAAAAGGTGAGGAAACCGAGAGCGGTGATGACCGGGGGCAGCGTGAAGGGGGCAACGCCCAGCAATTGAAAGATGTTCGCCCAGGGTGCAATGCGACGCCAAAGGAACCATGCAAGCGGCAGAGCGATCACGAGAGCCACCGCGGCCGAGAGCGCGGCAAGCGTCAGGGAGGCGAACAATGCATTCCGCCACTCGGTGTTGGTGAAGATTTCCCCATACCAGGACAGCGAGAAGCCCTGAGGCGGAAAGGCGAGCGTCTGCTTTTCGTTGATCGAGACACCAGCCACGACGATCAGCGGCAGCGCCAGGAAAATACCGACGGCAAGGAAAAAGAGGCGGCGGAGCGCGGTGGTCATACAGCCTCCTTCTGGCGCCCGGCGTAGACGGCAAGACCGACCAGCGCCAGAGATACGAGTACGAGGAAGACAGCCATCGCTGCGGCAAACGGCATGTTGGACTGATAGATCGCCTGATCGGTGATCAGCACCGAGAGCGTCCAGTGCTGCGGCCGCCCGAGCAGCTGCGGCAGCAGGTAGGAGCCGAGCGCAAAGATGAATACCATGATGAGTGTGGCGAGGATGGTGTTTCGCAGCGCCGGTACGACCACGGTGAAGAAGGCGCGAACAGGCGACGCGCCGAGCGTGCGGGCCGCTTCCGTGAGCGTCGGGTCGAGCCTGACCAGAGCGGGGTAGAGGACAAGGACGGTGTAGGGCAGCGCCTGGTAGGTCATGGCGGTCATTACCGCGCCGAAGCTCGGCGTCAGGGCCTGCGGTTCGGCCATCAATCCGAGCGCGGTGAAGAGATTGGTGATGCCGGCGGTGCGGGAAAACAGCGTCGACCAGGCGAAGCCGATCATCACTTCCGAAAGCGACAGGATGGAAAGAAGCGCGACCAGCCAGAGAACCTGCAGTTTCCGTTTCGTCCGGGAGAGCAGGTAGGTGAAGGGTATGCCGATCACGACGCAGGCGATCGCAACGGCGATGGCCAGGAACAGCGAGAAACCGAGCACCTTGCCGAAGAAAAGGCTGATGAAGCGGGCGTAATTGTCCCAGACGAAGGCCGGCTGGTAGAAGCCTCCCTGCTCGCGCTCGAAGAAGGACACGGCGATCATGGTCGCGAAGGGGATGACGAAGAATACGATCAGCATTCCCGCCGGAAAGGCGAGCGGAGCGTAATCCGCGAGGCGCTGTGGAGGCTCACGTCTCATCTGGTGAGCACCACGCTTGTCAGCGGATCGAGACGAATACCTACAGTCTGGCCGACGGTGACGTCCGGCCGCGTTCGCGGGGCGGAGACGGCAACGATCTGCTGTCCGCCTGCCTCGATAAAGGTTTCGACCGTGCCGCCGAGGTCGCGCACGAAGCTGACCTTGCCAGGGATTGAACCGCTTTCCGGCGCAGTGATCTGGATGTCTTCCGGTCGAACCGAGATGGTGCCCGAATTGACCCCGCCAAGCGCAAGACCCTCGACGGGCTCGCCAAGGATGATCGCACGGCCGTTGCCATCAGCGGAGAAGGGGATGAGGTTCGTGGAGCCGATGAAGTCGGCGACGAAGGAATCTGCCGGACGGCGATAGATGTCGACCGGTGCCGCGGCCTGGCGGATTTTGCCGCCGTTCATGACGACCACGGTATCGGCCATGGTCATGGCTTCGCGCTGGTCGTGGGTCACGACGATTGTGGTGATGCCAAGCTGTTGCTGCAACTGCCGCAGTTCCACCTGCATGGCCTCGCGCAACTTGGCGTCGAGTGCTGAGAGCGGTTCATCGAGGAGGAACAGCTTCGGAGAAATTGCGAGTGCGCGGGCGATAGCCACGCGCTGGCGCTGGCCACCGGAGAGCTTGTTGACGGATCTGTCGGAGAAGCCGGCCAGGTCGATCATCGCGAGAAGCTCATCGACGCGCTTCTGCTGGTCCGCCTTCGGCATGCCGCGGATACGCAGCGCATAGGCAATGTTCTCGCCGACAGTTAGGTGCGGGAACAGCGCCAGCGACTGGAAGACCATCCCGAGGTTCCGCTTGTGGGTGGGGACTTCGGTGATGTCTTCGCCGCCGAGCGTGATCGAGCCCTTCGTTGGCAGATCGAGGCCGGCGATCATGCGCATCAGTGTGGTCTTGCCGCAGCCGGAGGGGCCAAGCAGGCAGACAAACGTGCCGTCCGGAACCGTGAGGTTGACGTCTTTTACAGCGGTGAACGTGCCGAACTGCTTCGTCACATTGTTGAGGATTAGTCCGGACATTCGCTCTCCGCTCAGTTTATGCGGGCGCTCGATAGCGCAATTGTGGCGCAACAGCCACCCTCTCCATCAGCGGAAAGGGTGGCTTGCGGGCTCTATCAGCCGGCGATCATTTCCGTCCACTTCTGGTTCAGGAAGTCGGACTTGGTCTGGTACAGGTCATAGCGCGGGACGATAGGCGCGATGTCGGACGAAACGGCCGCGAATTCCTCGGCCGTCAGGTCGAGCAGCTCGCGCTTGACGGTCGGAGACGTTCCGACCTTGCGCGACAGCGTGGCCTGGACAGCCGGCTGGCTCAGGTAATCGATGAAGACGTGAGCTTCTTCCGTCTTTTCCGATGCGCGCGACAAGGCCCAGCAGCCGGAGTCGAGAATGCCGCCTTCCTTGGGGAAGGTGGAGCGGACCGGATGTCCTTCACCAGCGGCAAGGCCGGTGACATCGTGATAGTATTGACCCATCGGGATTTCACCCGACTTCAGCGCCTGCTCGAACTGGGCTTCGTCGCGATACCACAGGCGAACGTTCGGCTTAACTTCCGCAAGCTTGTCGAAGACCTTCAGGATGCCTTCTTCCGTATCGAGGGCATCGGTGCCGCCGAAATGGGTCTTTGCGGTCACTTCCAGAAGGAAGGAGTTGGAGACGAGCGCAAGCAGGCCGAGCTTGTCGGCATTCGCCGGATCCCACAGTGCCGTCCAGGAGGTCGGCGCTTCCTTGAAGACATCCGTGTTGGTGACCAGCGTGATGTACCAGGAAACCGCTCCGATGCCGGCCACGCGGCCGTCCGGATATTTGTTGACGAAGTTCTCGATCAGACCGGAAGCGTTCTTGATCTTCGCCATGTCGAGCGGAGCCCACAGCTCTGTCGACTGCCCCTTGAGCATCGCGACCTGCGACATCATCGAGACGTCTGCGGGCGCCTGGCCCGCACGGGCGGCCTGTTCAAGCTGCACGAGCCACGCTTCGCCGGTAGGCTCGGCGATCGATTCCACCGCAATGCCGGTCGTCTTGGTGAATTCCGGGAAGATGTTCTTGTCGAACGATTCCTTGAAGTAGCCGCCATAGACGCCGACCTTCAGCGACTTGTCCTGCGCGCGCAGGATGGACGGCATGGCCAGCATGGAAGCGCCGGCAAGGCCGGCACCCAGCACTGCGCGGCGGCTGGCTGTGGTTTTGAGGATATCACGCATTTTTCTCTCCATTGTTTGCTGACAGGTTCTTTCGCCTGCACAGCGAGTTCCCGCTCTTGTCGTTACCTTACGTCAGTCCTGCCCCGGCAAGGAAGGGCTGAACACCATCAGGCTGAGGATTTCGAACAGCACTTGAGCCGCGGCCTGTGCCGTGTTGGTCGTGGCGTCGTACTGTGGCGCGACCTCGACGACGTCGCCGCCGACAAGGTTGATGCCCTTCAGTCCGCGGATCAGGTCAAGCACTTCGCGCGTCGTCAGGCCGCCGATTTCGGGCGTTCCCGTGCCGGGCGCAAAGGACGGATCGAGGCTGTCGATGTCGAAGGACAGGTAGGTCGGGCCATCGCCGACGATGGCCTTCGCCTTCTCGATGATGGCCGGGATGCCCATGCCGGTCACGTCTTCCGCATGGATCACTGTCATGCCGGAAGCGTAGGAAAATTCCCAGATATATTCCGCCGCGCCGCGGATACCGATCTGGATCGTCCGGGTCGGATCCAGAACGCCGTCGAGAACCGCATTGCGGAATGGCCCCGCATGATGAAACTTGGTGTGGTCGAAGGGGCCACTCGTGTCGCAATGGGCGTCGATGTGGATCATCCCCACCGGCGCCTTCTTGCCGACGGCCTTCAGGATCGATTGGCTGATGGAATGGTCGCCGCCCACTGCCAGAGGGATGACACCGGCGTCCACGATCTGGTTGAAGCGCTTCTCGATATCTTCGTGGCACATTTCGAGGCTGTAGCGGCTGCGCAGCGGCACATCGCCGATGTCGGCGACGCGGATGTCGAAGACGGGCGCGGTCTTCAGGACATGATTGTAAGGCCCGATCCGCTCGATGGCGCGCAGCGCGCGCGGCCCGAAGCGCGAACCGTTGCGGTTGGTCACGCCGAGGTCCATCGGCACGCCGGTGATGGCAACCTGAAGGTTTCCTAAATCCGGGTCTTCCGCGTCGACCGGCACATGAGGGGCGGAAACGAAAGTCGGTACGCCCGCATATGGGGCCAGCCGCGTGCCGCTCTTCGAAAAGATCTTGTCGGCGACCTTGCGGAATTCGGCGTCATAGAGATTGCCGCCGTGGCCGGATCCGTACTTTTCGCGAAGTTCGCGCAGCTTTTCTTCGTCCAATGCCATGGGTACCACCGTCTTGAGCTTGATGCCTATTTTTAGTTCCCGGGGCGCTTCCGCCTCTCTTTTCAGCATTATCGTCGGAGAGTGGCTGGAAAAGCAATTGACGATGTTCTAGCAGTTTATGTGAGAAAAATTCACATAGGAGCATCTGATGTCGGGCCGTTTGCCGCCTCTCAACCCATTGAAGGCGTTCGAAGCTGCCGCGCGGTTGGGTTCTGTTTCCGCTGCGGCGCGCGAACTTCGCGTGACGCATGGCGCTGTCAGTCATCAGTTGAGGACGCTTGAGGGGTCTCTGGATGCGGTGCTTTTCGACCGCAGCGGAAGACGGTTGAAACTGACCTCGGCGGGAGCATTGCTTTTACCTGCTGTTACACAGGCCTTCGGCGGTATTGCGGCTGCCACCGCACAGATGAAGCGGCCTGCGACGACCGGCAAACTTTCGATCACCTGCGTGCCAGCGCTTCTTTCCTTCTGGATCGTGCCACGTCTGCATTCGTTCACCGAGCAATTCCCGGATGTGACGCTGACGCTTGCGGCCTCCAATGATCCGACGCAACTGCATTCTCGGGATGTCGACGTCTCTATCCTGTACGGCGACGGCAATTGGCCCGACGCATGGACGCGTTTGTGGAGCCACCTGCAGCTTTTCCCGGTGGCCAGTCCGACGCTCCTGAACAGCAGGCCGCTGCGCTCCATGCGTGACCTCGAAGACCACGTTCTGCTCCACGGCGACAGTGACGGCCGCGAGTGGAATACCTGGCTCGCTGCGGCAGACGGCGCCGACCTGCCACGCCGCCGGCAGCATTTCATGGGTGATGCGCGTTTTTCCACGGAGGCAGCGCTCTACGGCCAGGGCATCGCGCTCGGCGACACGATCACTGCCGCGAAACTGATCGCCGATGGTGAATTGCTGGTGCCGTTCGATCTTGGCGTTCCTGCCAACAATGCCTTTTACGTGGCCTGCCGGCATGAGATGCGAGCTGCGCCCATCGTCCGCGTCTTCATCGACTGGCTCTTCGCGTCGCTCGAGGCGGATACGCTGCCTGAACCGCACAGCATGGCCAGGACAATCCTGCGCGGGCGCAGTGGCAAGTCCTGAACCTCTTGCCACGCGGTATCGTCAGCCGGAACAGGGGCTGGTATGAACAGTCCACCGGCGATCGCTTGTGCCAGTAAAAGGATCTGACCATGGATGTCACCATCTTCCACAACCCCCAATGCGGCACGTCGCGAAATACGCTGGCCATGATCCGCAATGCGGGGATCGAGCCGACCGTGATCGAATATGTGAGGACCCCGCCAAGTCGCGAGCAACTGAAGCGGATGATCTGGGATGCCGGGCTGACGGTGAGGCAGGCGATCCGCGAAAAGGGCACGCCATACGCCGAGCTTGGCCTGGATAATCCTGAACTCAGCGAGGATCATCTGCTCGACGCGATGCTTGCAGACCCCATTCTGATCGACCGGCCGTTTGTGATCACGCCGCTGGGAACGCGTCTCTGCCGACCCTCGGAAGTGGTGCTCGACATCCTCCCGGACAGCCATCGAGGGCCTTTCACCAAGGAGGACGGCGAACAGATTCTAGATGCGGACGGCAAGCGTGTGAGTTGAGTTTCCGGCGGCTGAGAGTGTCACCGCTCTTGTCGGTATGTGCCATGGCTTTTCTGACATGGCCGGTTTATCCGGTTTTGCGGTGAAAAGGGGACCGACCGTTAAGTCGGTGACAGCTTAGGGGGGTGGCATTGGACTGGTGGGTACTGAGCGAACAGGAATGGGTCGCCATAAGGCTGAGCCTCAAGGTGGCTGTCGTCGCGATGATCGCCAGCCTGCCGCTCGGCATTTTCGTGGCCTACATGCTCGCCAGAGGGCGGTTCTGGGGCAAGTCCGTCCTGAACGGCATCGTGCACCTGCCATTGATCCTGCCACCGGTGGTGATCGGCTTCCTGCTTCTGATCACCTTCGGGCGGCGGGGAGCGGTGGGCTCCTTCCTGTACGACTGGTTCGGCATCAGCTTTTCGTTCCGCTGGACCGGGGCGGCGCTTGCCTGTGCCATCATGGGCTTTCCGCTTATGGTGCGTGCCATCCGTCTCTCGATCGAAGGGGTAGACCGCAAGCTCGAGGAGGCGGCGGAAACGCTGGGTGCCAGTCCAATCTGGGTATTCGCCACCGTGACGCTGCCGCTGGCCCTTCCCGGCATCATCGCGGGCATGATCCTCTCTTTCGCAAAGGCCATGGGCGAGTTCGGCGCGACGATCACCTTCGTTTCGAATATTCCGGGCGAGACGCAAACACTGTCCGCCGCGATCTACACGTTTACGCAGGTGCCGGGGGGTGACGTCGGTGCAATGCGGCTGACGATCGTTGCCATCGTGATTTCGTTCGCGGCACTGCTGGCGTCCGAAGCCATGGCGCGGCTTGTTACGCGGGGGAACACGGCGCCATGACGCTCACCGTCGAAGCAAGACAGGTCCTCGGCGCGTTCAATCTCGATGCGGCCTTTTCCACCGACGGAGGCGTGACGGCGCTCTTCGGTCGATCCGGGTCGGGAAAGACGTCGATGATACGGATCATCGCGGGCCTTGCGCGTCCGCATCAGGGGCGCGTGGTGCTCGATGGCGATATTCTGCTCGACACGGAGCGGAAGCTTTCCGTTCCATCGCATCGCCGCCGGTTCGGCTACGTCTTCCAGGAACCACGGCTGTTTCCTCATCTCAGCGTGAAGCGCAATCTTGCTTACGGTCGTTGGTTTTCCGGGCTGTCGACCAAGCACGAAGAGTTTGACCGGATCGTGCAGATGCTCGGCATCGGTCCGCTCCTGGATCGGGAGACGAGCGCGCTTTCCGGCGGCGAGCGCCAGCGCGTAGCCATCGGCCGTGCACTCCTCAGCAGCCCGCGCCTGTTGTTGATGGATGAGCCGCTGTCCGCGCTGGACGAGGAGCGCAAGGCGGAGATCCTGCCCTATCTGGAGCGCTTGCGGGACGAAGCCGGCGTGCCGATCGTTTATGTCAGCCACTCCGTTGCCGAGGTTACCCGGCTCGCGGACCGCGTCGTGCTGATGCAGGATGGTCAGGTCAAGGCAGTCGGGTCTCCTGCGGACGTTCTGAAGGGGCGTGCCCTGACGGTTACGGACCGGAGGGAAGCCGGCAGTCTCCTCTCCGGTGTTGTCGAGATGATCGATCCGCAGCATGGCCTGGCCACGGTGAAGCTGAACGGCGTATCCATTGTCATTCCCGACGCCGATCTTTCACAGGGAACGCATGTCCGGCTCCATGTGCTTGAGCGGGACGTGATGATCGCCACCGTCAGGCCGGAGGGTCTCAGCGCACTCAACATCCTGCCAGGCGAGATTGCCGCCGTGGAGGATGAGGGCGGTGGCGCAATCCGCGTCGAGCTTTCGAGCGGCGGCAACCAGCTCTTCGCAAGGATCACCAGCCTGTCCCGTGAACGCCTGGGCCTTACTGTCGGCCAACCCGTCTACGCCGTCATCAAGTCGGTGGCACTGGAGCGCTGAGGAGGCAGCCCTATATCGGCATGGTCGATGCGTTGATCGCAGGCTGGCGGAGGCCTGCCGTCTGTGTCAAACATCGCGGTGGAGCTTGGTTGCAAGGCCAAGGGAGGAGAAAGAATGGATTTTGCCCTCAACGAGGAGCAACAGGCTATTCGTGAAATGGCCCGGAGTTTTGCGGACGACGAGATCGCCCCCTTCGCGCTGGAATGGGACGAGAAAAAGCATTTTCCCGTAGATACCCTCCGCAAGGTGGGGGCACTCGGCATGGGCGGAATCTATGTCCGCGAGGACGCCGGCGGCTCGGGCCTGGGCCGCATCGAGTCCGCTCTGATCATGGAGGCGCTGGCGACAGCCTGCCCCGCCGTGTCGGCTTATGTCTCCATTCACAACATGTGCGCCTGGATGATCGACCGCTTCGGGAGCGATGAACAACACCGGCATTGGCTGCCCGAACTTGTGACGATGGACAGGTTGGCGAGCTACTGCCTGACGGAGCCAGGGTCAGGCTCGGATGCGGCGGCTCTGAAGACGAAGGCGGTGCGCGACGGTGATCATTACGTGGTGACCGGGCAGAAGCAGTTCATTTCAGGGGCCGGGGCGTCGGACGTTTACGTGGTGATGGTCCGTACCGGCGAGGACGGTCCCAAGGGAATTTCGACACTCGTCATACCGGCAGATACGCCCGGCCTGTCATTCGGCGTCAATGAGCGAAAGATGGGATGGAATGCCCAGCCGACGCGTGCGGTTATTCTGGATGGGGCGCGGGTGCCGGTTGCCAATCGCCTTGGCAATGAGGGGGATGGCTTCAGGATCGCCATGGCCGGCCTCGACGGCGGCCGGCTCAATATTGCCGCCTGCTCCCTTGGTGGCGCGCAGTCGGCGTTCGACAAGGCCGTGGTCTATATGAAGGACCGAAAGGCCTTCGGTCATCCTCTGACGGATTTTCAGGGCCTGCAGTTCAAGCTGGCGGAGATGGCGGCCGATCTGGAAGTGTGCCGGACCTTCCTGTGGCGCGCCGCGGCTGCGCTCGAAGCGAAGACCGATGATGCGACCATGCTCTGCGCCATGGCAAAGCGCATGGTGACGGACCGCTGCTTCGATGTCGCCAACAGCGCGCTGCAACTGCATGGCGGCTATGGATATCTCGCCGATTACGGCGTCGAAAAGATCGTCCGGGACTTGCGTGTCCACCAGATCCTCGAAGGGACGAACGAGATCATGAACGTCATCGTGGCGCGGTCGGTGCTCGGGCGGCGGAGATAGGCGACCTTTAGAATTTTTGAAATTCCGGACGGAGCCAAGCCATGCTTCTGTCCGCATACGGGAGGAAAACATGGCAGGCAGCATCGCATTCATCGGTCTTGGAAACATGGGCGGTCCGATGGCCGCCAATCTCGTCAAGGCCGGTTACGACGTGAAGGGGTTCGACCTTTCGACAGAGTCTCGCGAGGCTGCCATCGCGGCCGGCGTCTCCGTGACGTCGAGTGCCGTCGATGCGGTGAGGGATGCCGATGTTGTGGTCACAATGCTTCCTGCCGGAAAGCACGTCCTCTCGGTCTGGACCGAGCTGACCGGAGCCGTGAAGCCCGCAACCTTACTGATCGATTGCTCGACGATCGACGTGGAAAGCGCCCGTCAGGCGCACGCATTGGCAAAGGCGGCGGGTTGCCTGTCGCTCGACGCGCCGGTGTCGGGCGGGACGGTCGGCGCGGCCGCCGGCACGCTGACATTCATGGTTGGCGGTGCGGATGAAGCCTTCGCGAGAGGCGAACCTATCCTGCAGACCATGGGCAAGCGGATCGTCCACTGCGGCGACGCGGGCTCGGGGCAGGCCGCCAAGATCTGCAACAACATGATCCTCGGCATCACCATGGCCGGCGTCTGCGAGGCGTTCGTACTGGCCGAGAAGCTCGGCCTGTCGCACCAGGCGTTGTTCGATGTTGCTTCCACGTCCTCCGGCCAGTGCTGGTCGATCAACACCTATTGCCCGGTGCCAGGCCCCGTTCCTACCTCTCCGGCCAACAACGGCTACAAGCCCGGTTTTGCCGCAGCACTGATGCTGAAGGACCTGATGCTATCGCAGGAAGCGGCAAAGGCGTCGGGCGCAACCACTGAAATGGGGGCTCACGCCGCCGATCTCTATACCCGCTTCAACGAACTGGGCCACGGCGGCGACGACTTCTCCGGACTGATCAACTTCCTGCGCGACAACGGTCGAGGATAACTTCAGTCGTCGGAATACCGCTCCTCGACCCAGGGGTCTCCGCGCATGTGGTAGCCGTTCTGTTCCCAGAAGCCGGCGCGGTCGGCGGACAGGAATTCGATGCGGTTCAGCCACTTTGCGCTCTTCCAGAAATAGAGGTGCGGCACCACGAGCCGCACCGGGCCGCCATGTTCCGCCGTCAACGCCTCGCCCTGCCACTGGTGGACGATGATCGCATCCTCTGCTGCGAAGTCCGAAAGCAGCAGGTTGGTGGTGTAGCCGTCGTAGCTGGTCAGCATGACCGCGTTCGCTTCGGGCTTCGGGTCGACGGCATCGAGGAAATCGCGGGTGGAAACGCCTGTCCAGTCATTGTCGTAGCGGGACCAGGTGGTGACGCAGTGGATATCCGAACGCATCTCGGTTTGCGGTAGCGCAAGTAGACCATTCCAGTCGAAGGTACGGAGATTGTTGACGAGCCCGCGGACGTCCAGCCGCCATCGCGCAGTCGTTACCTGTGGCTGTGTCCCCAAATCCAGAACCGGCCAGTTGGTCACCAGATGCTGGCCGGGTGGCAGTCTGTCGGCGTCAGGGCGGGAAATGCGGCCGGTGAGGAAGCGTCCTTCCTGCGCCCATTTTCGCTTGGTTCGGGTCAACTTGGTGTCTTCCGGCTGCATGGGCTCGTCGGCCATGTCCAGTCCTTCCATAGCAATCTGGTCCCTTGCCAGCGGCGATAATCTGGTAAATGAGTGGGCAAATCAATTCCTACGCAGCTACTGCCCAATTCCCGGAATGCCCATGCCTGCCTTCAATCCTCTCGTCGAAACGCTTGCACCTCCGCCAGTCCCCTCCGTGTTCGCCTGGGGACGCGCCTATGACGGCTCGCGTGGTGCCCTGATCGACCTCTCCCAGGCGGTGCCGGGTTACCCGCCGCATCCCACTATGCTCTCGCTTCTGGGTGAGACCGCGTCCTCCACGGCCTATTGCGGCTACGGTCCGATCAAGGGCGACGCCGCCTTGCGGCAGGCTTATGCGGAGCATCTGAGCGCAGTCTACGGCGCGGAGATCGAAGCCGGGAACACCCACATCACCTCCGGCTGCAACGAAGCCTTTGTTAGTGCCGCCATGGCGGTCGTGGGGCCTGGTCAGACCATGCTGATGACCAATCCGTTCTACTTCAACCACGATACGACGCTTGCGATGATGGGCGTCAAGATGCGCACTGTCGCCTGTCGGGCCGAGAACGGTTTCGTGCCGGATATCGAGGCTATCGCCGCAGCCATCACGCCGGACGTGCGCGCACTGGCGCTTGTTTCGCCTAACAATCCGACCGGGGCAATCTATCCCGCCGATCTCTTGCTGCAGGTGTTCGAGCTTTGCCGCGACAGGGACATCTGGCTGATCCTTGACGAGACCTATCGCGACTTCCTGCCCGACGCGGGGCGTGCGCCGCACGACCTGTTTGCGCAAGAGGGGTGGCAGGACCGGCTGATCGGCCTTTACAGCTTCTCGAAGTCTTTCTGCATTCCCGGGCATCGGCTTGGCGCCATCACCGCGGGGATAAAGGCGGTCGAGCAGATTGCCAAGATCATGGACAACCTGCAGATCTGTGCGCCGCGCGCCGCACAGGCGGCCGTTGCCCAGGCCCTGCCGGCGCTTGCCGATTGGCGGGAACAGAACCGTCAGGAGATTGGCCGCCGCGCGCAAGCGCTGAAGACGGTGCTTGCCAAGGTTCCGGAGTGGCGCATCGATTCCATCGGCGCCTATTTCGCCTTTGTCCGACACCCGTTCCCGTCGCTGAATTCCGCTGAAGTGGCCGAGCGATTGGCAAAGCAGGCCGGTGTCATCTGCATCCCGGGAATGTATTTCGGTGAAGGGCAGGAGCGCTATCTGCGCTTCGCGTTCGCCAATGCCGACGTCCCGACCATGGGGCTGCTCGAGGAACGGCTGCGGAATTTTCAGCCGGCATGACCGTCATGGCAGACTCTGGACTGAAGAGGGTCGAGGCGCCGGGCGGCGCCTCGCAAATGTCTTAAGCGCTCGCGCGCCTTTTTGTCTCGACGAGACGGCTTGCAAGCGCGCCGATCCGGTTCATCGCCGTTACGAGCACATCATCCGGGACGGTCAGTGAAATCCGAAGGAAGCCATTCGCCTCGTGGCCGAAGGAGCCGCCCGGCATCACCGCCACCCGTTCCTGCCGCAGCAGCTCCCAGGCGAATTCGAGACCTGTCAGGCCAGTCGCCGAGACGTCCAGCAAGATGAACATGCCGCCTTCGGGCAGCATCGGCTTCACCAGGTTGGTGCCTGCAAAAGTCTGCCCGGCAAGCTCCGCGCGGCGCCGGTAGTTAGTCCGCATGGTTGGCGCCATGTGAAAATCCTGCGACAGGGCCATGGCGGTCATGTCGGCAATGAACGGCTGCACCCCGAAGAGCATGGTCTCCGATACCGGCAGAAGCTTTTGGCAGAACTCGGTTGGACCGGCTGCCCAGCCGCTTCGGAAGCCGGGCGCTGCGTGTGATTTCGAGATCGACGACACGACGATCGTCCGGTCCGCCAGTTCAGGCATGTAGAACGGCGAGGCAAAGGTGGTGTCGTCAAACACCAGCTGCTCGTAGACTTCGTCGCAAACGATCCAGAGGTCATGCCTGCGGCAAACCTCACCAATTGCAGCGATCTCGGCGGCGTTGAGAACGGCGCCGGTCGGGTTGTGCGGCGTATTCAGCATGACCACGCGGCATTCCGGGGTAATGGCACGTTCCAGATCGTCCGCCTGCATGTGGAAGCGGTTCTCCGGGCGCAACGGCACATATACCGGGTGAGCGCCGCTCGAGGAGATGACGCCTTCGTAGGTCGCATAGAGCGGATTGCCGACCAGCACACCGTCACCGGCCTCCACCAGACCTGCCATAACGATGTAGAGTGCGGCCTGGGTGCCGGGGAAGCAGAGGAAGTTCTCTGCCGTCACGCCGGGTCGGCGCTTCGAATACTTATCCACCAGGGCCTTCAGTACGGATGGCTCACCGCGTCCGTTGGAATAGCGGATGCGGCCGGAATGCATGGCGCGCGCGGCCTCATCGAGCAGAGCCCGGTCGGGAGCCACATCCGGTTCGCCGATGGTGAGTTCGATGACGTCTTCGCCTGCTGCCTTCATGCGGCGTGCCTCAGCATGGACGGCCCAACGACCCGAGCCGAGATCAGCCAGGCGGTCGGTGATGGAGGCATAACGCATGATGTCTTCCCTTTGCTTGTCTCGTCTTCACGACAACTCGCCGCGGGCCAGCCTCAGCAGTGCCTCCACGGATACGATTGCCGTATCAGCAATTTCGTGTTCCTTGAACATGTCCGGTGCGAGCGTTCCTTCGAGCCACAGTCCGTCGATCAATCCGTTCAGGGCGATCGCGTAAGAGCGACACTCCCCGGTGTCCACGGTGCGTCCGCGCTCGGCGAAGAATGCCAGCAGCAGCGCCTCCAGTTCCGCCAGGAAGGACAGGTAGCTTTCCCGGTGGATTGCCGCAAAAGCCGGATCGAGCGGGATATGGCTGATGAACGCGGCCCAGAGCGATAGCGTGCGGCTGTCCGTCACCGGCGGAGTGACGTTTGCCACGATGAACCGACGCAGCCGGGTGCGGGCGTCGGCCCCTTCGGCTGCACTCTTCGTTGTCTGCGTGATCCCGTTCATCAACTGGCGATAGGCCGCCTGCAACATGAGGTCCTTGCTGGCGAAATAGTGGCGGATCAAGCCGCCCGTCACGCCGGCTCGCGCTGCGATCTGCCTGACGGTCGCACCCTGGATACCAAACTCGGCGATGCAGTCCAGCGTCGCGCCGATCAGGTCCTCGCGTCGTTCGGCCTCGCTCGCGCGGTGATAGGAGCGACGTGTGCTCACTTCGACCCCAATGGTGAAATGATGGGGCCTGACGGCATCATCGTGTCCTGAATTCAAGGAAGTCGCGACCCAGTAGGTCGCTGCAATAATTATAGGGATGGATAACAAGGATGCAACACGTTGCAACGGTTATCCGCGCTGTTGCAGCGCTGCCCTCTCATCTCAGCAGCAGAGGGGGACATCCCAATGCAAAAAGAAGGCGCTTCCCGCAGGAAGCGCCAGGTGGGGAGGGTATATATGACGCTGTCGTCAGCACAAAGGAGGCTTTCGACCCAGCGACAACCGCTGGGGGAAAAAAATGTTCCGACTGAGGGTCAGGTTTTTCATTTTCGAAGAACGCAAAAACGGTGCGAGCACCGGCGGGACGTCTGCCGCAGGGTCTAGATGCGCACCGTCGCGAGCAGCGGGAGGTGGTCCGAGGCCCGCCGTGCAAGCGGTGTCGAAAACACCTCCACGTCGAGCACCTCAATTTCCTTTGACACGAAGATATGGTCGAGACGCATGAGAGGATAGCGGGAGGGAAACGTCGCCCGGGGCGGGCCGCCGCTCTGGAGCTGGACGTCCTTCATGTGCTGTGCAACCAGCCTGTAGGAGGCGGATCGGCGAATGGAGTTCAGGTCGCCGATCAGGATAAGGGGCTTGTCGGCGCAGGCGGGGCTGCCCATCCACGAAGGACCAAGCAGCGTCGTCATCTGCGTCACGCGATCCTTGTTTCTAAGCCCCAGGTGGGTGTTGAAGACCTGGACCGCCTTTTCGTCTATTGAAATTTCAGTCCAGAGAGCGCCCCGTTGCTCGCCCGACGATGGCAACATGTCACCCTTGACGTAATTCATCGGCAGGGTTGTCAGGATTGCGTCTCCATAGCGTTCCTCCGCCACGTGCAATGCGGCATGAAAATGGAAGTCCATGTTGAGAACTGACGCGATCGTATGTGCCTGATCGGCGCCGCCGGTTCGTCGGCGCCCTACATCCAGTTCCTGCAGTCCAATGATATCCGGTGCAATGTCCGCGATCACCTCGGCGATCCGGGCGCAATCCAGCTTGCGGTCGGTGCCGATGCAACTGTGGACATTGTAACTGAGTATTTTGAGGATCTGTCCCGACTTGGCGGGCTGCGGTTGGTTCGTGTCTGCCATGACGCGGGGAACCCGTTTCCTTCACTTTCGTTCCCATCCTACAGACTTTGAGAGGGATGGCATGAACATAAGGCAGCGCATTTTCCAACTGTTGATCGTGGCTGCCGTCACCTTCGCCGCAGTGCTCGTGTACCGCAGTCTTGGGCGCTATACGTGGGATGAGATAGAAGAGTCGCTTCTTGCTATCTCCGGCTGGAGATTGGTTTCTGCCTTCGGGTTCGTGATCGCCTCCTACGTCTGCCTTACGGGCTTCGACTGGCTCGCGGTCCGATATGCGGGGCGTCCGCTTTCCTACAGGCGGGTGGCGCTTGCCTCCTTTACAAGCCTTTCCATCGGGCACAATGTCGGTCTGGCCGCTCTGAGCAGCGGTGCCGTTCGATACCGGTTCTATTCACGCTGGGGGCTGACGGCAGAGCAGGTGGCAAAGGTAATCATCTTTTGCGGCTTTACCGTGGGCCTAGGGCTTGCAACGCTTGCCGGCATCTCGCTCATCGCCTCACAGGGAGGTCGCGGAGATCTTCTTGGGTTGAGTGGCCCGATGTCACTGATACTTGGGTTTGCGTGCCTGCTGCCGGCCGCGGTCTATTTGACGCTCTGCTGGCGTGTGAGGCGTTACGTAGCCCTCTACAACTGGCGGTTCGATCCGCCTTCGCTTCGCCTGGCTGTCGGGCAGATCGTCATCGGTACGCTCAATTTTTCCTGTGTCGCCGGATGCATCCACCAGCTGATGCAAGGGTTTTCGAATGTCACTTACCTGGATGTCGCTACGGCCTACGTGACGGCCAATCTTGCAGCACTGATCAGCCATGTCCCCGGCGGACTTGGTGTGCTTGAGGCTACCATCCTTGGTGTCTTGCCGGGTGCGGCTTCGATCGGTGCGCTGGTTGCCTTTCGGGTGATCTACTTTTTCATTCCCCTGCTGATCGGCATCCCAACATTTCTTGTCAGCGAGGCCTACTTCCGCCGTCAGCGATCGTTCCCCGTCTCACGACATGCGGCGAGCTAGACGCCCCAGCGCCCGTTTGGCGAAGACCAGCATCGGCCGGACCGGCCAGAACGGCTGGTTGGGGTCGATAATGCCGGTGCCGATAATGGAATCCGTATCGCCGGCCCGTGGATCGACGTCGAACGGCCGAAGGCCGCGCAGCGACGTGTTCAACACATCGACTGCCGCCAGCATCGATCCGGTGTGCCCGATCAGTTCGGCGACCTTCTCGGGAGGAGCGTCCATATGCTCGGCGAGAAGATCATCACGAAAGGCTGAAATGGCTCGTCGCCCCTCGTCGGTCATGGTTTCGACGGCAAGGTCACATTCAGTGTCCAGTCCCTCGGAGCGATTGTTGAGGTTGGATGATCCAACGCGGACGAAACGGTCGTCCACAATGATCACCTTGGAGTGGACGACGATCTCCCTTTCCCCGCCCTTGCCGTCCGGTGCCACGGCATAGAATACGCGCAAGCGGTTGTACCGATCGACGCGCTTCAGTCGCCTTATCAGACGGGTCCGGTTGCGCCCCATCATGACCTGTTCAAGGAAGCCGTGGGACTCGCGGGTCACGATCACCACGATTTCCGGGCCATTGCGTTCTCGGAGTTTTCTCGCAAGCGTCCTGGCGACGCCGAACGATGCCAGATATTGGGTCTCGATGTAGATGTGCTGTTCTGCGGCACGCAACGCGTCATGCGTCAGGCGGATGGCCTCCCGATGCCCGCGGCGGCCCTTCCAATTCCAGGCTTCGGTCAGCGCAACCGCCGTTCTGCAGTTCGTGAGTGCAGGCTGAAGGTCGTCGGGCCATGGATTATCGCCCGGCAGCTCATCGACTGGCGGAAGCTCTTCACCCTCCAGCTTTTTCCAGCGGCGTCTGGCCACCTCGCCGATCAGCGCTGCAGCGGGGCCGGTGACGATGCTTTGGACATCATGGACCGGGCCGTATGGTGTTCCGTCGGGGGATTTCCTCAGCGGATTGTCCACGCTGTGCTTTCGGTCGTCCCACCGGCGCGCGGTGACGTCTATCCCGCCCAGGAACGCAGTTTTGTCATCGATCGCGACGATCTTCTGGTGATGGCTGGCACGCAGAGGGTGGTTGAAGTCGAATTTCAGAATGATGCGCGGATGATCCGCCCATTCCATCTTTCCGAAGAACTTCAGGCTCTTTCCCGAATAGACAGGTCCCATGCCCCAAACGAGCACCCGGACATACAGATCGGGTCTGTCGTCCACGAGAGAGCGGAGCCGTTCACCGAGTGTCGGGCACTCGGGATCGTCCGGACGAAGCTGAACCAGCGGATTGAAGTCCCAACCGACGATGAATATCGAATGTTGCGCTTCGCCGATAACCTGATCGAGCCTGCGGAAATAATCCGCTCCATCGATCAGGAAGGCGACCTTCTCGGAAATGGCGCTGCGCCAGGCATTGCGGCCCGGCTTGATGATGGGGTTAACCCTGGTTTCGTCAGAAGTTCTGGTTATCGTCACGTCCACCTACGCGCCCCCTTGCTTGCAGCGGCAAGTGAACGTCCGACCGCGCCGCTTGTTCCACAGCGGCCGCATCTGATGAATGCTGGTTCCTTTGCCCCGTTTGTACGCTTGCTCAGCTAAACATAGGCCGGCGGATTCCGTGTCTCATCCGGATTGGGTGTCGGTACCTCGTCGGGCAGCCGGTCGGGTTCCGGTTCATCAATGGGCGGCTCCGCCGGCACGTCAGGTGGCACCGGTGGCTTCTCGACGGGTTCTCTTGGATCTGGCATATCGTTCTCCGTTGCAACAAGAACCGCGGTCAGGCGAAAATCGTTCCCTGAATTCGCCACGCTGCCGGAATAAGCAGAACCGCAGCATCCGGTTCGAGCAAAGATCTGCACCGCATTCCGGAGTTCCGACCCCGCCGATTGCGGAACCACTTCGGAAATCGGAGAGTTGGAGAAGGCTTGACCATCCATTCGCCTCTCAGGGAGAAAAGCATGGCCCATATGCAGGATCATTTCGTCAAATGGCTTCGGGACGCGCACGCCATGGAGGAGCAGGGGTTGACCATGCTGGTGGCGCAATCGAAGCGGATCGAAAACTATCCTCAGCTGAAAGCGCGGATCGACCAGCATCTGGTGGAAACGCAGGGGCACGTGCGAGCCCTGCAGGGACTGCTGGACCGGCTCCCGGTTGGTCCGTCACGCATCAAGGGATTGGCGGGAAAGCTGACCGCGACGGCACAAGGACTGGGCGGCGCTCTCAACAGTGACGAGGTCATCAAGGGAGCCCTGTCTGGATATGCCTTCGAAAATGCCGAGATCGGCGCTTACCGGGTTCTCATTGCGGCGGCCGACGAGTTGGGCGAGCTGGAGGCCAAGGCGACGTTCGAGTGGATACTCGAAGAGGAAGTCGCCATGGCCGACTGGCTGGCGTCCAATCTCGACGACACGACCCGCCTGTTTCTGCTGCGAGACGAGCGGGAGCTTCAGGCCAGCCGGTAAGCCTGGCAGAAGCCGCATATCGCCTGTCGGATGATCGCTTAGTTGCGAAGACGTGCCTGAAGGTCTTTTTCTTCGCGAATACCCTGCTGGTAGAGCTGGAACATCTGGCCGGCAAGATCGCTGGCTGCATCGCTATCGCCGCTGAGGCCGCGTTCGGCACATACCGTCGTGAACACCTTTTGAAGAAATGCCAAATCCTGCGGCTCAAAAGTGCTGGTGATGAAATTCTCATGCATGTCGTGCCCTCCGCTAGATCCGGAGTAAAGGCCTCTCGTTCCCAACGGATGAAAGTGCCTTTTCCATGATGGATGGCCAAGCCTACTACTTCCGCGACCGCTTGCAAGGGCCGTGAAAGCTTAAAACGAATCAGACCGCACAATGGTGCGGAATCTCACGCAGACGTTATTGGTCGTTGTCGCGCTGCAAGCAGGACTGGTGGCCGGTCCCTCGCTTTGCCGCGGATGCCACTGGCAGATCCGTCGGGCGTGCCACTGGCCGCCCTTCGGTGAAACTCTTCATCCAGAGTTGCGCGGACAATATTCCCACGAATGCGGCGTTGTCTCGGAAGCCGGAAACCGGGTTTGCCCGGCATTTTTGATGCAGCTTGGACACCGCTCTTGGATTGAATAGACCGGTCGATGCGAGTGCTGTCTCGCCGAGACGTTCCCGCACATAGGCGCTTTCACCAAGGCCGACAAAGGAACTGCTGTCCGGGGAGCGGTATGGCTGTTTCGGCCGCTCGATGATCTCCGTCGGCACAAGTCCCTCGGCCACGCGTCGCAGGATGTGCTTTTCACGCAGTCCCCTGAGCTTCATGTCCGGGGACAGGTTGTTCGCGAATTCGACGACGCGATGATCGAGGAAGGGGAACCGCCCCTCTATCCCATGGGACATCGCCATCCGGTCGCCCTGGCTGGACAGTATGTAACCGGGCAGCAGGAAGCGTGCTTCCAGGTATTGGCTCTGATGGAGAGGATGCCAGCGGCCGAAATCAGCAGGCAGGCGGGATGCAAGGTCTTCCATCGCATCGTAGCCGGAGAGGGTGGAGCGCAGATCGTCCGAGTAGAAGATCTTGGTCGCCGCCGTGCTGCGGAAGCGCGGACGGTGAGAAAATAGCGGGTCGTTGAGGAAATCGTTGCCGGTGCCGAAGAACGCCGCGAGGTATTCCGTCGTCTGGTGGCGCAGGCCGGGCAGATAGGGATAGAGCTTGCGGAAGAGGTGCAGGCGGGACGGCGATTCCGGCTGACGCGCGCAGAAACGTCTCACGCGTGCCTCGCGAAAGATGTCATATCCCGCAAAGATCTCGTCCGCACCCTCGCCGGTCAGAACGACTTTCATGCCTGCCTCGCGAACGAGGCCGGACAGATGGAAGAGGGGAGCCGGGGCGGTGCGCAGGATCGGTCGTTCGGTGAAACGGATGACCTCGGGAAAGCTCGAGGAAATGTCCTCTGCACCGCAAGCGACCGAACGATGGTGCGTGCCGAGGCCTCGCGCCGCCATTTGCTGAAAGCTACTTTCGTCGTGCTCGGCGCTGTCGAATGTGACCGAGAACGTATTGAGCCCATTCGGCGCCATGGGAGCGCCGAGTGCAGTTATCAGGGATGAATCGAGACCGCCGGAAAGATAGGCGCCGACAGGAACGTCCGCACGCATGCGCAATCTCGTTGCATCGGTCAGTAGAGCTCGGAGTTCTTCCACTTTCTGGCGTTCATCGTCCCCGCCGGATCGTTCGCCCTTCGCGGGAAACTGGAAGTGCCAATAAGCTCGGGAATGCATGCGCCCGTTTTCGATCGTCAGCGCGCAGCCGGGCTCCAGCTCGAAAATATTCCTGAATGCCGTGCGGGGGGCAATCGGCGCCCACAGAGTGAATATCTGGTCCAGAGCGATCGGATCCATCTCGGCCTCGACGCCTGGAACTTCAAGCAGGGCCTTCGCTTCCGAGGCGAAATAGATGACGCCGTTCTTCTCCGTATAAAAGAGAGGGCGCACTCCCATTCGGTCGCGTGCCAACAGCATACGCCGACGCCGACCGTCCCAGATCGCGAAGGCAAAGTCTCCGTTCAACCGGTTCAGGCAGTCGTCGCCGAAGGTTTCGTAAAGTTGCAGCAGGACCTCGGTATCGCTTCCTGTGCGGAACCGGCATCCACGTGCCTTCAGGTCCTCCCGCAACTCGACATAGTTGAAGATTTCGCCGTTGAAGGCGATGACAATATCGCCTGAAGCATTGGCCATCGGCTGCTGGCCGTCGGCCAGGCCGACGATCGAAAGACGGACATGGGCCAAGCCTACGCCAGGCGTGACGAACGTGCCTCTCCCGTCCGGCCCGCGATGGGCTATCGCGTCCGTCATGTCTCTCAGAAGCCGCTCTGGCCCATCTGCAAGATTGGCCTCGCCAAGGAAGCCCGCAAATCCGCACATACCTGTCCAACCCCATCCACGGGGCAGACCATATGAGGGAGCCATGCAATTGCGGTTAAAGACCCGGAGCGACCACCGCGGGAACGCAAACGCGGTAAACGGCAGCTTAAACGGGCTTCATGTCCTGAATGACGGTCGGCCAGAGTTCCGAGACGGTCGGGTGAATGGGAACGGCCCATCGCAATGCGTCGAACGTGGCACCCGCATTCATCATGTCGAGCACGCCGTGAATGGCTTCATCTCCGCCTGTGCCAAGGATGGCGGCGCCCAGGATCTGGCGGCTGTCCGCATCGGCGATGACCTTCATGAAACCGAGCGTCTCGCCCTTTTCGATGGCGCGCCCGACGCGGCTCATGGGCCTCGTTCCAACCACGATCTTCTTTCCGGATTTCTTCGCCTGGGCCTCGGTCATTCCGACACGCCCGAGCGGTGGATCGATATAGAGGGCGTAGCCGGGAAGCCGGTCCGAGACCTTGCGGCTTTCTCCATCCAGAAGATTGGCGGCGACAATCTCAAAATCGTTGTAGGCCGTGTGGGTGAAGGCGCCCTTGCCGTTGCAGTCGCCGAGCGCCCAGATCCCCGCCACGTTCGTCGAAAGGTCATCCGAGACCCGGACGTATCCGCGGTCATCGATCTCGATGCCTGCTTTTTCAAGACCGAGATCATCCGTGTTGGGACGGCGACCAGTTGCCAGCAGAACGTTGGATCCGATGATTTCGGGACTTCCTTCAGTGCAATCGAGGCCAACCCCGACGCCTTCGGGATGATGGCTGAAGCGAAGGCATTCGGCTCCGGTCCGGATGCGGATGCCTTCCTTTTCGAGAATTTCACGCACCGCCTGCGATACGTCGGGATCCTCACGGGCGATCAGACGATCGCCTTTCTCGACCACCGTGACCTCTGCCCCGAACCGGTGATAGATCTGCGCAAATTCGAGCCCGATATAGCTGCCCCCGATGATGACGAGGTGGCGTGGCACCTGTTCGAGCATGACGATGCTGCTGTTGGTCAGGAACGGAACCTCGTCGATCCCCGGAAAGTCGGGAATGGTTGCCCTGCCGCCGACATTCAGGAATATTTTTGGAGCGTGGAGAAGCTCGTCACCCACTCGAACGGTTTTGGGATCCTCGAAGCGCGCGTGACCTTCGATGAAGGTGCAGCGCTCCATCGTCTTCAGCCAGGTCGCGTTGTTGTTGCGCGCATTCAGCGTCACCTGATGCGAGCGCTGCATGACTTTCGGCATGTCGACCCGCAACGCATCGACTGCAAGGCCGTAGTCCGATGCGCGGCGGGCAAGGTGGGCGGCGTAAGCACTTGCCACAAGGGCCTTGGTCGGCATGCAGCCCGTGTTGACGCAGGTGCCGCCCACGTGTTTTCGCTCGATGATGGCAACGGACATTCCGGCCGCCGTCAGACGCCCGGCGAGAGACGGGCCGGCTTGTCCGGTGCCGATGATGATCGCGTCGAAATGCTTCATGACACGATCAGCCCGGTCAGCGTTTTGATGATCACCCATGCCCCGATCACTGCGATCGCATCCTCGATGAATGCGGCCGGCGTATCGCGACCAAAGGCTTTGGCCATAGTCGAGCGCAAGGCAGCGCCGCCCAGAGTGCCGGCGATGGCGCCCACCACGCCAGCGGCGAGCGCGCCCTGCCACTGACCGAAGCCGGCGCCGATCGCTGCTCCAGCGAGTGCCCCCGATGCAATTCGCGCGCCGAACTGCATCGGAACCTTGCGGCTGGGCGTGGAAGGCAACTGGTCGGTAATGAGCTCGCCAACGGCGAGAAAGGTCAGGATCATGACCGACCAGATCGAGCCGAGAAACGAAAGCCATGTCCCGGTTAGTCCGAGAAAGCCAAGATAGGCTCCCCAACTCACTGCGGCAGGTGCTGTCATGGCGCGAAGGCCGGCGATTATTCCGATGAGAAATGCAAGCAAGTAAATCATGAAGATCCCCGGAGAAAATGATTTTCGAGATGCAACTCGGATGAATGCATGCCTATCGCAGGAGTCAAGCAACAAAGGTGAGCGTTGTCGTTACACGCCTGCTTCATGAAAAATATCAGCGGAGATTGCTGCAGCAGCGAAAGGATAGGCAACCGCCGCGGCTTTATCTATGATCGCGTCGTGGTTGGAGGAGCCAGCGCCGCGTGCGACGCCGTCATTTGATTGTTTTGATTTTGTTTCTTGTCCTGGCCATCGCCGTAATTTTCGGCGGGGGGCGGATTGCTGCGCGCAGTTACGTGGACGAGGCCGCAACCCAGGCGCAGACAACGCTCCGGCTTGCCGTGTCCGCACTGGAAGGGCACCTGAAGCGCTACGAAGCGCTTCCCGCGCTGATTGCCGATCAGGAGAATATCGAGGAGCTGGTCCAAAACCCTCGCGATGAGCAACTCAGGGCGCAGGCGAACGCCTACCTGAAGGAGATCAATGCGCTGCTGACATCGTCGGACATCTACGTGATGACGCTCGACGGCGAGACGATCGCGGCGAGCAATTACGACGATCCGCTAAGCTTCGTCGGAGAAAATTTCAGCTATCGCCCCTATTTCCAGGATGCTGCCGACGGAAAGCAGTCACGGTTCTACGCGCTCGGCACCACGTCCCTGAAACGAGGCTACTATTTTGGCTCTCCGATCCGGATGAACGGTGAGGTTCGTGGCGTCATCGTCTTCAAGGTCGATATCGATGCGATCGAGCGCTCGTGGAGCGGCGGGGACAGCCGCATATTCGTGTCGGATCCTGAAGGCATCATCTTCATGACCGGGTCCCCCGAATGGCTCTATGCGGCGATCGAGCCACTGACGCCTGAGCGTCTGGCGCGTACGGAGGTTTCCCGCCGCTATGCCGACGCCTGGCTTCGCGAACTGCCGTTCAGACGCGGTGTCTATGCCGGCCATAGCAGCATGACGATTGTCGATGGTACGGCAGAGCGGGAATACCTTGTCGTTTCCGCGCCGATGCCGGATGCTGGCTGGACTGTCAACGTGCTGATGGACACGGGAACCGTCCGCGCCCAGACGAAGACGACGATCACGGCTATCCTTCTCTTCCTCTGCCTTGCGGCGCTTTTCTGCGCCATCATCCTGCAACGTCGCGTCCGTCTCAACGAACGCATCCAGTTGCAGGCGGAAGCCAAGAACGAGCTTGAGCGACGTGTTGACGAGCGAACAGCAGACCTTGCCCGCGTCAACAGCCGGATCGAAAAAGAGATCGCCGAGCGGCGTCTGACGGAACGGCGCCTCCGCCAGACCCAGGCCGATCTCATTCAGGCGGGAAAGCTTGCGGGGCTCGGCCAGATGTCGGCTGCGCTCTCGCATGAATTCAACCAGCCGCTGGCTGCAGCCAAGACCTACGCGGAGAGCGCCGCCGTCCTGATCGAGCGTGGTCGTCTGGACGAGGTGAGCGACAATGTCCGGCGGATCTCCGCGTTGATCGACCGCATGGCGTCGATCAGCCGGCATTTGCGGAACTTTGCGCGCAAGCCGAATGAAAAGCTCGGGGCGGTCGCGCTCGATGAGGTCGTGCGTGATGCGCTGGAGATCGTGGCTGCGCGGCTCAACGCCGCCGACGCCATTGTCGATGTGGATCTTGCGCCGGATCTGCCGCCGGTGCGGGCAGGTGCCATCCGGTTGCAGCAGGTCCTGGTCAACATCATCACGAATGCGGCCGACGCGATCGAGGGACTGGACGAACGCACGATCGCGCTGTCTGCGAAGCGAGAAGGGGGCAGGGTTGCGATCCTCGTCCGCGACCGCGGTGCGGGCGTTGCCGCCGCCATTCGGGAAAGGATATTCGATCCCTTTTTCACCACGAAGGGCGTCGGCAAGGGGCTCGGGCTTGGTCTATCGATTTCCTATAACATCGTGAAGGATTTCGGAGGCAGCCTGACGGTCTCGGACCACCCTGAAGGGGGCGCTGTCTTTTGCATCGAGCTTGACGTCGCTTCTGAAGTTGCCCTTAAGGCTGCGGAATGAGCGAACAGAGAGTCCTCCTGGTAGACGATGAAGAAGAACTGCGTCTTTCGACGGTGCAGGCTCTGGAGCTGTTCGGGGTTACCGTCCAGGCCTTCTCCAGCGCGGACCATGTCCTCGAGTTGATCGGCTACAGTTTCAATGGCGTCGTCGTCACGGATATCCGCATGCCGGGGATAGACGGAATGACGCTGTTGCATCGAATCCGTGAAATCGATTCTGAAATCCCGGTCATTCTTGTAACGGGGCATGGCGATGTGCAGCTCGCCGTCAAGGCGATGCGCGAAGGTGCCTACGACTTCATCGAGAAGCCGTTTACGCCACAACATCTTGCGGGCGTCATCCGCCGGGCGATGGACCGGCGTGGACTGGTGCTGGAGAACCGCCGGCTACGAGCCGTCGCCGGCAAGCGTGACGATCTGGAGGCGCGATTGCCCGGGCGGACGCAGACGATGGTGGAACTCCGGTACCGGATAAGGGCTATCGGAGCGACCGAGGCCGACACGCTCATCATCGGCGATACAGGCGTCGGCAAGGAGGTCGTGGCGCGCGCGCTGCATGACATCAGCCCGCGCGCCAACCGTCCATTCATTGCCATCAACTGCGCCGCCCTTCCGGAAAACCTCATCGAAAGCGAATTGTTCGGGCATGAAGCTGGCGCGTTCCCAGGCGCGATCCGGGCGCGCTATGGCAAGTTCGAGCATGGCCGAGGTGGAACGATCTTGCTGGATGAGGTCGGCTCGCTGCCGTTCGATCTGCAGGCAAAATTCCTGCGTGTCCTGCAGGAAAGGGTCATAACCCGCCTTGGTTCGAACGAGATCGTTCCTCTCGACGTCCGCTTCATCGCGACCAGCAAGGTCGACCTGCAGGCGGAGGTGGCAGCCGGCCGGTTCCGCGCCGATTTGCTTTACCGCCTCAATGTAGCGACGATCCACGTGCCGTCGCTGGAGCAGCGCAGAACGGACATCCCGCTTCTCTTCCTGCAACTGGTACGAGAGGCAGCCGCGCGCTACGGCAAGGAGGACAATGAAGTCTCCGCGGATGTCATATCTAATATCGCGCAGAGAGACTGGCCCGGTAATGTTCGCGAACTGCGCAATGCCGCTGATCGGCTGGTTCTGGGGCTGGATTGGGGACCTGGCGAGACCGGCGCAGCGGTTGGCCGGGAGGACAGCGGCAGGCTTGCGGACAAAGTTGCCGCCTTCGAACGCGGCATCATTGCCGGTGCAATTTCTGCGCATCGCGGAGCGTTGAGACCGGTCTATGAGACACTCGGTATTTCCCGCAAGACATTGTATGAGAAAATGCAGAAATACGGCCTGGACAAGAAGATGCTCGGCCCGGATCATGTCCTTTATGAAGATCGGGACATTTGAATTTCACCGGACCCTTAACTACTGGGTGGATTCCCACACAATAGTTAAGGGCGTTGTTTCCAAATCCACCCATGCTACGGTGCGATGTCGTTAATCGTGCGTCTTTCGCTTTCGGAGGAATTGCGTCTCGCGCGAATGCGGCAACAAGGTCCAGTTGAGGTTTGCGCTAGAGGAGCTTGTGCGGACCGACATATTTCATCTTGGAGGAGACCGATGAAAATACTGAACGCCATTCTTGGCGCTACCGCGCTTGCGGCTGCTTCCCTCGTTTCCGTCGCGGCCATCGCGCAGACCTATCCCGAGCGGACGATCACGATGATTGTGCCGTTCGCCGCAGGTGGTCCGACCGATACGGTAGCCCGCCTCGTCGCTGAATCCATGTCCAACGATCTCGGCCAACAGGTGATCGTCGAGAACGTCGGCGGCGCCGGTGGTACGTTGGGTGCTGCACGCGTGGCCAGCGCTGACGCCGATGGTTACACCATTCTGTTGCACCATATCGGCATGGCAACGAGCGCCACGCTGTACCGCAAGCTGCCCTACGATACGCTCAATGCTTTCGAGTATGTCGGCCTTGTTACCGACGTCCCGATGACGATCGTAACGCGCAAGGATCTCGAACCGACGGATCTCAAGGGTCTGATCGAATACGCCAAGGCAAACAAGGACACCGTGACCGTTGCCAACGCCGGTATCGGCGCTGCCTCCCACCTGTGTGGAATGCTGTTCATGAGCGCGATCGAGACACCGCTCGTGACGGTGCCCTACAAGGGTACGGGTCCCGCCATGACGGATCTTCTCGGCGGTCAAGTCGACATCATGTGCGACCAGACCACCAATACGACCAAGCAGATCCAGGGTGGCACGATCAAGGCATATGCGGTGACCTCTCCTGAGCGTCTCGATGTTCTCAAGGACGTCCCGACTGCTGCCGAGGGTGGTCTTGCGGACTTCCAGGTCGGTATCTGGCACGGCGTTTATGCGCCGAAGGGCACGCCTGCGGATGCGATGGCTCGTCTGACCAAGTCGCTGCAGGTCGCCCTCAAGGACGAGAATGTCGCTGCACGCTTTGCCGAACTCGGCACCGAGCCGTCGCCTGAAAACGATGCCACGTCGGATGCGCTGAAGGCGAAGCTTGAAAGCGAGATTGCTCGCTGGAAGCCCGTTATCGAGGCTGCCGGTCAGTACGCCGACTAAGGCATACATCTTGCTGGTACCGGTCCTTGTCGCAAGTGGCGATGAGGACCGGCTTTGCGGCGCGCACTGACGCGCCGTTTCCTGCTTAGCGGAGTGATCATGAAATCCCTCAAGTTCGACAGCACAAACCTGATCTGCGGTTTGTTGTTCATAGGTCTCGGCATCTTCTTTGCTCTCCAGGCATTCAGCCTGGATCTGGGCACGGCCTTTCGCATGGGGCCGGGATATTTCCCCTTTGTGCTTGCCTGCGCGCTGATACTATTTGGCGCGATCATCTTCTTCCAGTCCATCCGTGTGACGGGGGAGGGGATCGGTCCTATCGCCTGGCGCGGCATCATGTTCATTTTGCCGGCCCCCATCTTCTTCGGCCTGACCGTAAGAGGGCTCGGTTTCGTGCCGTCATTGTTCCTGACCGCGCTGATCGCTGCGTTTGCGTCGGGACGAATGCGTCCGCTCACCGCTCTTGTGCTGGCGACGGGCCTGACGATTTTTTCGGTGCTCGTCTTCAGCTACGGGCTAGGTCTGCCATTCCGCCGTTTCGGCCCCTGGCTTGAGTTTTAGGAGAGGCAGATGGAATTCCTGAGCAATCTCGCATTGGGCTTTTCGACCGCCACCTCGATCGAAAACCTCTTTTTCTGCCTGATAGGCGTGCTTCTCGGCACCCTCATCGGGGTTCTTCCCGGTATCGGCGCGACGGCAACGATTGCAATGTTGCTGCCGATAACCTTCCAGCTCGAGCCGGTATCGTCCTTGATCATGCTGGCCGGCATCTACTATGGTGCGCAGTATGGCGGTTCCACGACTGCGATCCTCATCAACATGCCCGGTGAATCGTCGTCTGCCGTCACTGCGATCGACGGCTACCAGATGGCCCGGAAGGGCAGGGCGGGTGCAGCCCTCTCAATCGCTGCGATAGGGTCGTTCTTCGCCGGCACGGTGTCCACCTTCCTTGTCGCCATCTTCGCACCACCGCTCACTGAAATCGCGTTGCGGTTTGGCGCTGCCGAATACTTCTCGCTGATGATCGTCGGTCTTGTATCCTCCATCGCGTTGGCTCACGGCTCCGTCATCAAGGCACTCGCCATGGTGGCTCTCGGCCTTCTGCTCGGCCTTGTCGGCACCGATATCTACACGGGAACGCCACGCTTCACCCTTGGCATCCGGGAGTATTCGGATGGCTTGAACTTCGTAGCGGTTGCCGTTGGGGTTTTCGGTATCGCCGAAATCCTGCGCAATCTCGAGGGGGAAAAGACGCGATCACTGCTGATGGCGAAGGTGAGCGGCCTTTTGCCGAGCAAGGACGACGTCAAGCAGATGATCGGGCCGATCCTTCGCGGCACCGCGATTGGTTCGGCGCTCGGCATCCTGCCTGGCGGCGGTGCGATCCTGGCTTCGTTTGCCTCCTACACCGTGGAAAAGCGCATTTCGGACAGACCGGAAGAGTTTGGCCATGGGGCGGTTGCCGGTGTGGCCGGGCCGGAATCGGCCAACAATGCGGGTGCGCAGACTTCGTTCATTCCGCTGCTGACCCTCGGCATCCCGGCGAACCCGGTCATGGCTTTGATGATTGGCGCCATGATCATTCAGGGTATCGTGCCGGGGCCTAATGTGGCGATCGAGCAGCCTGCCCTGTTCTGGGGGATCATCGCTTCGATGTGGATCGGCAACCTTATGCTGGTCGTCCTCAACCTGCCGCTGATCGGACTATGGGTAAAGTTACTGACGATCCCGTATTACGTGCTGTTCCCGATCATCATGGCCTTCTGCTCGATCGGGGTCTACAGCGTAAACTCGAACGTCTACGACCTCTACGCCGTCGCCTTCTTCGGCTTGATTGGTTATGTCCTGGTGAAATTGCGGTGCGAGCCTGCACCCTTGTTGCTGGGCTTCGTTCTCGGGCCATTGCTGGAAGAAAACCTCCGGCGCGCGATGATCCTGTCGCGCGGCGACCCGACGACCTTCGTCACGCGGCCGATCAGCGCTACCCTGCTGTTCATCGCCTTTGTCGTGCTGGTCGTCGTGTTCCTGCCGAGCGTTAGGGCAAAACGCGACAAGGTCTTCCAGGAAGAAGACTAAGCTTCGATTGCAGGCGCTTCAAATCGAATGGAGCGCCTGCAATTCTGTCACCGGCGGACGCTCTGCGATCCGACGCAGGAGAAGCCTGCCCATGGTGGCCCCCGCTTCAGCGAGATCCTCATAGATTGTCTCGACGCGCGGCCGGATCTGATCGAACAATCCCGACGTCTGTTTCGCCACGAGTTTGACGTCGCGACCCAGTTCGAGGTTTTGGTCGTAGGTCGCCGCGATCGCGGCAAGGGCCGATACTTCCCCGCCGCAGACGAAGCCATCCGGGCGGTCCGGCGATGCCAGACGGCGGTGGATGGCCTGACGGATCTCGTCCGATTTGCTGTCCAGGCTAACCTCAGCGGGAATGTCATAAGGAATGCCGGCTTCACGCACTGCCGCCATGAATCCATGCCGCATGTGGTGAGCGAAGGTGAAGCGCTCCGGGGGCAGGATGATGCACAGTTTTCGCGCCCCAGAGGTGATCAGCTTCCGTGAAGCCTGGTAGGCAAATTCGTAATTGTCGAAATCCACATAGGGATGCGCGGTGGCCAGTTCGGTACGTCCATGGCAGATGAACGGAAAGTCCTTCTCCAGAAGCAGCTTCACACGCTCGTCGGACGGCTCGGTTCGCGTGAACACGATCCCGTCTGCCATGCGATTGCGTATGATGTGGCTCACCGGATCGATCTGCGGCGTGTCGGAAAAATGCGGAGTAATGACGAGATGGTAGGCTGTGCCCCGCAATGCCTCCGTCAGTCCGTTGATCATCGACGTGGCGTAGCCGAGAATTTCTTCGTGCGGATCGAGAACCAGACTGATGACGTTGGTGCGGCCCGTGCGCAGTCTTTGCGCGGCCCGGTCCGGAAGGTAACCGATCTCTTCCGCGGCCTGACGAACCCGCAGCCGTGTTTCGAGAGCAATCTGCGGGGCATCGGCCAAGGCACGCGAAACGGTCGTGACGGCAAGCCCTGTCAGTTCGGCAAGCGTCCTCAGAGTTGGCTTGGAGTCTCCGGTGAGGTGCGAACCTCTTTGTGAAGCAGTTGCGCCCACATCAGTTTGCCGCCCTCGGCCTGCCATCCACGATTCCTCTCGTCCCAACCCGTACCGAGTTTAGGGCTGCCACTATATCGTTATAAATTCCACTGGCAATTCTTGAGGGTTTCGCCGGCAATTTTTTTATCAGCTCATCCAATGCGTTAGCTTCCTTTCGGAAGCCTGGGGCGCCAATAGGACGGGGTTGACAGCTCCGGCATTTATATCGTTATAAATTCATATCCGGAGAGGAGCCCGGATCTAGAGGGAGAGTCTCATGAATATCAGAACAGTTACGAAGCTGGCTGCCAGCGCTGCCGTCATCGCGCTCACGGCAGGGGCGGTCAAGGCTGAGGAAAGCGTTGAAGTCCTCCACTGGTGGACCTCCGGTGGCGAAGCTGCGGCACTCAACGTCCTGAAGGAAAACCTGCAGAAGGAAGGCATCTCCTGGCAGGATATGCCGGTTGCCGGTGGCTCCGGCGTGCAGGCGATGACGGCGCTTCGCGCCCGTGTCACCTCAGGTGATCCGCCGACTGCTGTGCAGATGCTCGGGTTCGACATCAAGGAATGGGCCGAGATGGGTGTCTTGGGCAACCTGAACGATCTCGCCAACGAACAGGGTTGGGACAAGGTCATCCCGGCTGCCCTGCAGGACTTCTCGAAGTACGAAGGCAACTGGATCGCGGCACCGGTGAATGTCCATTCGACGAACTGGCTGTGGCTCAGCAAGGCCGCCCTCGACAAGGCGGGTGGCAAGACGCCGGAAACGTTCGACGAACTGATCGCGCTGCTCGACAAGTTCAAGGAGCAGGGCCTCGTTCCGCTTGCTCATGGCGGTCAGCCCTGGCAGGACGGGACGCTGTGGGAATCCGTGGTGTTGTCGGTTGGCGGTATGGACTTCTACAAGAAGGCCGTGATCGACGCCGATACCGAGGCGCTTTCGGGCGATACCATGCGTACCGTGTTCGACAACATGACCAAGCTGCGTGGGTACTTTGATCCCAACTTCTCGGGTCGCGACTGGAACCTCTCCACCGCGCTCGTGATCGAGGGCAAGGCTGGCGCCCAGCAGATGGGTGACTGGTCGAAGGGCGAATGGCTGCGCGCCGACAAGAAGCCGGGTACGGACTTTGTCTGCATCCGCTTCCCCGGCACGCAGGGATCGGTTCTCTTCAACTCCGACCAGTTCGTGATGTTCGATGTCGGTGAAGAAAAGCGCAACGCGCAGCTCAAGATGGCTTCGGCTGTCGAGGATCCGGCCTTCCAGATCGCATTCAACACGGTCAAGGGTTCGGTTCCGGCACGCACCGATGTACCGGACACCGAGTTCGATGATTGCGGCAAGAAGGGCATGAAGGATCTGGCTGATGCTGCTTCCGGCGGCACGCTGGCCGGCTCGCTCGCGCATGGCCATGCCCAGCCGTCTGCCGTCAAGGAAGCCGTTTTCGACGTCGTCACGCAGCACCTGAACGGCCAGTTGACGACGGATCAGGCGCTGGAGCGTCTGCCGAAGGCCATCGCGGCCGCGCAGTAAAGACTGTCGTCCCAGGATCGTGAAATGGCCGGGCTCTCCCGGCCATTTCTAACTCAGGACCCCAGAATCATTATTCGGGACCATGGCCGGAGGTGGCGCATGACAACGATAGAACCGGTTCCCATCGTGGAGCAACGACAACATCGGCGTTCCTTTGTGGATCGGCTGGGTTCCATGCTGCCGAAGATCGTGCTGGCTCCCTCCTTCGCCATTACCCTGATCTTCGTCTATGGCTTCATCCTGTGGACGGTCTATCTGTCGTTCACGCGCTCGCGGATCCTGCCGGTCTACGAACTGGTGGGCTTCGACGCCTACTATCGCCTGTGGTCGCAGCCGAACTGGTACATGGCCATCAAGAACCTGGCGATCTTCGGCGTTCTTTACATCGGCCTGTGCATCGCCATCGGCCTGTGCATCGCCATCCTGATGGACCAGCGCATCCGTGCCGAGGGCATCCTGCGGCCGATATTCCTGTATCCGATGGCGCTGTCCTTCGTCGTTACCGGCACTGCCTGGAAGTGGTTTCTCAATCCGGGCCTCGGCCTGGAGAAGACCATGCACAATCTGGGCTGGGAAAGCTTCAAGTTCGATTGGCTGGTCAACACCGACATGGCGATCTACACCGTCGTGATCGCCGGCGTGTGGCAGGCGTCGGGCTTCGTCATGGCGATGTTCCTCGCCGGGTTGCGCGGGATCGACGGCGAAATCATCAAGGCAGCGCAGATCGACGGCGCGCCCACCATCGCTATCTATCGCCGCATCATCATTCCGCTGCTCCGTCCGGTCTTCCTGTCGGCGATCATCGTGCTCGCGCACATGGCGATCAAATCCTATGACCTGGTGATCGCGCTGACTGGCGGTGGGCCGGGGAACGCGACCGAATTGCCCTCGACCTTCATGTATTCCTACACCTTCACCCGCAGCCAGATGGCGGTCGGTTCGGCCAGTGCGGTGATGATGCTGATGGGTATCACGGCGATCATCGTCCCCTATCTCTATTCAGAGCTGCGGGAGAAGCGCTCATGAGTGCTGCCACCGAAACGGTCAGCGGCGGTTCTGCCCGCACCGCGCGCATCGTCATCTATGCGTTGCTCCTGGTACTGGCGGCAGTCTATCTCCTGCCGCTCTACGTCATGCTGACGACTTCGCTGAAGCCGCTGGACGAGATCCGGGCCGGCGACATGCTGGCACTGCCGCGCCAGCCATCGCTCGCCTCTTGGTACAAGGCCTGGGGCGAGGCCTGCATCGGAGTGACCTGCGAAGGGATCAAGGGCTACTTCTGGAATTCCATCAAGATGGTCGTGCCGGCCGTGGCGATCTCCACGATCCTCGGGGCACTTAACGGCTATGTCCTGACCAAGTGGCGGTTCCCCGGGCACAAGCTCGTCTTCGGACTGATGCTGTTTGCTTGCTTCATTCCGTTCCAGGCGGTGCTCATTCCGATGGCGCGGGTGCTCGGCATATTCGGCCTGGCTAACTCCACGGCCGGCCTGATCTTCGTCCACGTCGTCTACGGTCTGGGCTTCACCACGCTCTTCTTCCGAAACTACTACGAGGCGTTCCCGGATGAGCTGGTCAAGGCGGCGATGATCGACGGCGCCGGGTTCTTCAAGATCTTCTGGAGGATACTGCTGCCAAATTCGGGGCCGATCATCGTCGTCACCGTGATCTACCAGTTCACCAATATCTGGAACGACTTCCTGTTCGGCGTCTCGTTTTCATCAGGCGGTGCCTCACCGATGACGGTAGCGCTCAACAACCTCGTTTCATCCTCCACCGGCGTCAAGGAATACAACGTCGATATGGCGGCCGCCGTGTTCGCGGCGCTGCCGACGCTGCTCGTCTATATCGTCGCCGGACGTTATTTCGTGCGCGGCCTGATGGCCGGCGCAGTCAAGGGATAATCGCAATGAGCTTTCTTCAGGTCAAAAATCTATACAAGAAAATCGGCAGCAACGACGTTCTGAAGGACATCAATATCGAACTGGAGAAGGGCGGCTTCCTGGTGCTCGTCGGGCCCTCCGGTTGCGGCAAGTCGACCCTGCTTAATGCAATTGCTGGCCTGATGCCCTTGACGTCGGGCGAGATTTCCATCGATGGCCAGGTGATCAACGACCTTCACCCTTCCAAGCGTGATATCGCCATGGTTTTCCAGAGCTACGCACTCTATCCGAACATGACTGTGGAGGAGAATATCGGCTTTGCCCTCGAGATGCGCGGCGTAGAAAAGGCAGCTCGCGCCGCGGCGATCCGCAACGTTGCAAAGACCCTGCAGATAGAGCATCTGCTCGACCGCCGTCCGAGCCAGCTTTCCGGCGGTCAGCGCCAGCGTGTCGCCATGGGCCGCGCACTCGTCCGCCAGCCGCGCGTTTTTCTGTTCGATGAGCCGCTTTCAAACCTCGACGCCAAGCTTCGTGTCGAGATGCGCGCCGAGATCAAACGTCTGCACCATAAAACCCACGCGACGATCATCTACGTCACGCACGACCAGATCGAGGCCATGACGCTCGCGACCAAAATCGTCGTGCTTAAAGAAGGGGTGATCCAGCAGGTCGGCACGCCCGCCGAGATCTACAACCGACCCGCCAATCTGTTCGTCGCAGACTTCATGGGTTCCCCGGCAATGAACATGTTCAAGGGATCGGTGGTGACGACCAACGGTGTTCGCGAGATTGAAATCCTCGACAACAATACCCGTGTGGCGATGCCTTCTTCCGTTGCCGATCAGGATCTTCCCGACGGCAAGGAGATCATCCTCGGCCTGCGCCCCGAGGGGATCACCGACGAGGGCCTTGTCGATCCGACTGTCGTTTCGATGGCGAAGATCGAAGCGGACGTTACGCTGGTCGAACCGACAGGATCGGACACGTTCGTCATCGCAAAACTTGACGGAACGAACTTTGTCGGGAGGGTCCGGGCAGACGTCTCAATTGCTCCGGACCAGCGGTTCACGTTCGTCTTCAATCTCGACAAGGCGGTACTCTTCGATCCCTCTTCCGGGCTACGTCTCGTCTGAGCCGCACGAGGGCGAACGCTCAACGGCCGATCGCCAGAACCTCTCGTGGCTGTCTCGTCTTGGGCCAGATCTCCTCCGATCCGGTCATAAGGAGACAAGTGGCTCTCCTGTAGAAAAATGCCTTTACCCCGGTGTGGGCGAATTTTCATCGTAGACAATCAAAATGTTGGCCCATTTTGGAAAAGCGGCTAAAACGTCCTCGTGCTATTTTAGCAAAGGGCGGGATAAATGAGGCTTTCTGCCGGCGCAGCCAAATGTTTGGCCGCTGAGGGGATGTTCTAGTGCGGGATCTGTTCAGGCTGTCCCGCGTTTTTCCAACGGCGTCGATTGGCGTGTACCTCGTGGCGCTGTCGGCCGTTGTCGCGCTGCCGTTGGTCGTATTCGTCCTGTTCCTGATGATGGAGCTGGAGCACCGCGATCGGGAGATTCTAGCGGGAAGCACTGCGGAAGATGCGCAGATGGTGGCACGCTCGGTCGATCGTGCGCTCCAGGACATGACAACGACTTTGAGAGTGCTGGCCACGTCCCCCGAACTCGAAAAGGGCGATCTCCGATCCTTTCACAATCGGACGCAGAACAGCCTTCTCTCCAATTCGCTGTATGTGTTGGCGGTTGATGCGGATGGACAACAGCTGCTCAACACCCGTCTTCCCTTTGGCACGCCCTTGCGTCGGATCTCCGATCCGGCGTCCTTGCAAGCGGCATTGGAAGACCGGGTTACCCAGGTTTCGGATGTATTCTTCGGGGCGACCAGTGGCCAGTTCGTCTTCAACGTAACGATGCCGCTACCCGAGTCTGTGGCCGAATCTTCCGGCGCTGTTGCCCTGATCATGAGCCAGAATGCGGCGGACCTCGGAAAGCTGATCTCTACCGAGGGCCTGCCGCCGGGATGGTCAGTCGCTATCGTTGACGGCGGGGGAAAAATCATCGCCTCGAACGGCGCCAGCAATGCCTCTCCCATCAGTTCGTTTCCCGAGGAGACGCTGAAGTTGATGTCGGGCGTCAACGGGACGATCGAGGACGTGGGTGGCGAACCGATGCAGATGTATGGTTATGCGCAGGTCCTTGGTTCACCCTGGAAGGCGGTGGTCTGGGGCTCGATCGAGACTGCGCAGGCGGATATTATCACCACATCACGCCAACTGATCGTCGGCAGCCTGCTCTTCCTCGGTATCGGCATGCTGTGTGGCTATCTGATTGCACGGCAGCTCAGGATACCGATCCGGCAGATCGCCGGCATGGCGGAGCGCATCGGCCAAGGGGAGATCGTATCTCCTGTCGAGACCCGTATCCGCGAGGCAAGCCAGATCGCTGTCGCTCTCTCCAATGCTTCGTTCGACCGTAGCGTGGCGGAAGACCGGATTCACCTTATCCTGCACGAACTCGTCCATCGGACGAAGAACATCCTGACGCTGGTCCAGGCCATGATACGCCAACTGGCGCGTCAGGAAACGAGCATGGACGAGTTTCAGAAGGCAATTTCGACCCGGCTTCAGGGACTGGGGAAATCGATCGAGGCCTTGGCGAGCGAGCAGTGGGCCGGTGTTCCTTTCAAGCGGCTCGTTTTCATTCAGCTGGAAACCTTCGCAGAAGGGGCAGACCGCGTCGAACTGCAGGGGGAAGATTTCATGCTGCGCGCCGAGGCGGTTCAGAACTTCGGCCTCGTTCTTCACGAGCTTGCCACCAACTCCATCAAGTACGGTGCCCTGTCTGTTCCGGAAGGTCGCATTCGTATTTCCTGGCGGCAGGACGACCCGGACGATCTGGCCTCGCTGCTCCATCTCAGCTGGGAGGAAATCGGCGGGCCTCCGGCGACAGAGCCCACCGAGACAGGTTTCGGCACGACAATCATCAAACGGCACGCAGCGGCTGCATTTGGAGGGCAGGTCGATATCCAATACCGTGCCACCGGTCTTGTGTGGACGCTGACGGCGCCGCGTGAGGCATTTGAACGCGGTGCCGGCGAAACTCTGCAAGAACTGATCGGCTGATACTGCCGCTCCGGAACGAAGAAGCGTCGATGCCGTTTTACGGCGCATGGATGCTGTCTCAGACTTTTCCGTTTTCGATGAACAGTCACTTCGGGCCGCCGGCCTTTCCTATGTCAGTGACGCCGAGCCTGGCATACGGCGGCTCCGCAAGGGGCGGGGGTTCTGTTACCGGCTACCGGACGGCAAACTCGTCTCGGCCCCCGATGTGAAGCGCCGTATCGCGTCGCTGGGGCTGCCGCCCGCCTATGACGACGTCTGGATCTGCATGGATCCAAGAGGACATCTACAGGCAACAGGTTACGATGCACGCGGCCGCAAGCAGTACCGCTATCATTCCGACTGGCAGAACCTGCGCAGCGAGTTGAAGTTCGACCAACTGGTGCGCTTTGGCGAGGCGCTGCCCCGCATCCGTCGGCGGATCGAACGAGATCTTGCCCTCGAGCTGGACAATCCCGAGACCGTCCTTGCGGCTATCATCGCACTGATGGACACAGCGCATCTCCGGGTCGGCAACCGAGCCTATGCCAAGCAAAACCGAACTTATGGCGCCACGACCCTGCTCAAGCGGCACATGAGCCTTTCGGATGAGGTTGTGGTCCTGCGCTTTACAGCTAAGGGCGGCAAGAGGGTCAGCCACACCATCAAGCATCCGCGCCTTCAGCGGATTTTCGAGGAGATCGCGGATCTGCCGGGACGCCAGTTGTTCTCGTGGCCTGACGAGGACGGCATTGCTCGGCCGGTGGATTCCGGCAGGCTCAATGCGTATCTGGCGCAGATTGCCGGTTTTCCGCTTTCGGCGAAAACCTTCAGGACCTGGGGTGGCAGTCTTGCTGGATTTTCAGCCGTCCTTCAGGTTGCAAAGGAAGGCAGGAAGCCAAGGATCAAGGCCATCTGCCAGGCCGCCTCCGATCGTCTGCACAACACGGCTGCCGTCTGCCGCTCCAGCTACGTCCATCCCGCAATTCTGTCGCTGGCGGAAGACATCTCACCGCTGGAAAGGATCTTTTCTGCAAACGCGGAGTTCTCGCAACCACGAGGGTTGAGGGCAGATGAAAGGCGCCTTTTGAGCTTTCTGAAATCCGCAGCCGGGGAGCCGGTTGCGGCCACGCTGACCGAACAGCTGAAAGCCGCAGCCGGAAAGGTCTGAGCAGGTCGCGCGGCGTGCGTGCCCGTTTCGTCGGTTGCGCCTACAGCTGTCCGCTCTGCAGATCCCGCCCGTTGATCGAGGCAGGCACGCAGATCTCTTCGTAAGGTGCCTTGGGAAGCGGCAGTTTCACCTGTTCGGGAACCAGGACCTGAACCTCCTCCGGGTGACCGGCCTCAGGGATGGGTTTCTCGGCCGCGCCGAACCTGCCGAAGAAACGTTGGAATAACGTCTGCATCGTCCTATTCCTTTCCTTGGAAAGGGCCTCCGCCCGTTATCCTGAAACACGCGGCAGCCTCATTCGTTCCCGGAATTTGTAGGTGCGATGATAAGTGTGATGCGCCTCTTGGAACTAAATTCCCCCGGTGGAGTTTGATTTCGAATGCCCGTGGCCGCCAGTGTTGGGCCGGGTCACCCATCGAAGTCTCGACGAGAGGGTCAGTTGACGGGCAGTTCAGTTTCGTTTGTGCGCTTTACCCCCTGTCGCGGAGCTTGCCGCGGCACGAGTTCGTGGCGTGGCTCGGCATTGACCGCGGGAACGATCATCCTGCAATCTGTGATCCTTTCCTCCTGTTCCGGAGTTCAGTCGGCGCTCGATCCGGCTGGGCCGGAAGCTTCAGACGTCGCCACGCTTTTTCATGTCATGCTGATTGGTGGCGTTGTCATATGGCTTGGCGTTGTCGGTGCGTTGTTCCACGCAGGCCGCAGGGCGAGGGAGCCTTACTCCGAGCGAACCGCCGGTCTCGTTATTCTGTGGTGTGGTGCAATCATCCCGGTGATCGTCCTTGCGGCCCTCTTGTCCTATGCGGTTTGGCTGATGCCGAACATGCGGCCGTGGTCTTCAGGCGGGGAAGGAGGGCTTCGCCAGATTGAGGTCTCGGGGGAGCAGTTCTGGTGGCGGGTCCGGTATCTCGATCCCGAAGGAAACGTGCTGTTCGAAACGGCGAACGAAGTCGTGATGCCGGTGGGCGAGCGCGTGCTCTTCGTCCTGAAGTCGCCGGATGTCATTCACTCCTTCTGGATACCTTCGCTTGGCGGCAAGATGGACATGATTCCGGGGAGGACAAACCGCCTGGCGCTCGAGGCCTCCAAACCGGGAACGTATCGCGGTGTCTGTGCCGAATTCTGCGGCCCGTCTCATGCGCTGATGGCTTTTTCCGTCGAAGCTCTCGAGCGCGGTGAATTCGAAGCCTGGCTTTCCGGCCGGCAGAACGCGGCTAGCAACCCGGGTTCGCAGGGACTTGCACTCTTTCTCCGGCACGGCTGCAACGCATGCCACGCGATCGACGGTACCGACGCGCGGGGGACGATCGGGCCGAACCTTTCCGCCTTCGGAGCAAGGGGCACAGTGGGGGCCGGAACCCTTCCCAACACCGAGGAACATATCGCCCGCTTCATCCGCCATCCCTCCGAAATCAAGCCGCAGGCGCGTATGCCCTCGTTCGGCATGATCCCCGAGGGCGATGCAGAGGAAATTGCTGCCTATCTGAAGGGACTGAAATGACGACAGCACTCGGCGAGTTCTCACCGGACGAACGCGCCGCTCAGGAAGAGCGGCTTCGGAAGGCATGGGAGACACCAAAGGGCTGGCGCTACTGGACCTCGGTCAACAACAGCCAGATCGGGCTCTGGTACGGCGTGACTGCATTCGGCTTCATGCTCTTTGCCGGCGTTCTGGCACTGCTGGTGCGGCTGCAGCTTGCCGTGCCGAACAATGATCTGCTGACGGCGGATTTCTTCAACCAGGCCTTCACGCTGCATGGCACGGTGATGATGTTCCTGTTCGCGGTGCCGATCTTCGAGGCGATCGCGATCTTCCTCTTGCCCTCGATGCTCGGCGCGCGAGAACTGCCATTTCCGCGCCTGTCGGCCTTTGGGTTCTGGAGCTTCCTGCTCGGCGGCGTTTTCGTCTGCGGTTCGATTTTCTTCAACTCGGCCCCCAGCACCGGCTGGTTCATGTATCCGCCGCTCGCGACCAGCAAGGAATATTCCGGCATTGGCGCGGATATCTGGCTGCTGGGGCTTTCGTTCATAGAGGTTGCGTCGATTGCGGCCGCCGTCGAGATCATCGTCGGCATCATGAAATGCCGGGCGCCGGGCATGCGGATCAACATGATGCCGATGTTCGCCTGGTACCTGCTGATCGTCGCGGGAATGATCCTGTTCGCCTTCCCGCCGCTGATCGCCGGCGACATCCTGTTCGAGATGGAACGGATGTTTGGCTGGCCCTTCTTCGATGCCGAGCGAGGAGGGGATCCACTGCTGTGGCAGCATCTGTTCTGGATATTCGGGCACCCTGAAGTCTACATCATCTTCCTGCCCGCGATTGCGTTGATGGCAATGATCGTGCCGACGTTCTCGCAGCGCCCCATCGTCGGCTATTCGTGGATCGTGCTGGCTGCGGTCGGGACCGGCTTCCTGAGCTTCGGGCTGTGGGTGCATCACATGTTCACCACCGGTCTGCCGCAGATATCGCTCGCCTTCTTCTCGGCGGCCTCCGAAGCGGTTGTGATCCCGACCGGCGTACAGATATTCGTCTTCATCGCCACCATGCTCGCCGGGCGTGTGATCTTTTCGGTGCCGATGCTCTTTGGCGCGGGAGGGCTGGTCGTCTTCGTGATCGGTGGATTGACGGGCGTCATGGTCGCGCTCGTACCCTTCGACTGGCAGGCGCACGACACCTATTTCGTGGTTGCTCACCTGCACTATGTCCTGATCGGCGGCATGCTCTTCCCGATCATTGCCGGCATCTACTATTATTTTCCCTTCTTCAGCGGCAAGAAGCTAAGCGATGCCTGGGGAAAGGCGGCGTTCTGGCTGATGTTCGTGGGCTTCAACATCGCCTTCTTTCCCATGCATTTCTCCGGCTTGCGCGGTATGCCGAGAAGAGTGTTCACCTATCCGGGCGATGTCGGCTGGGACTGGTTCAATCTGATCTCCACCATCGGCGCCTTTATCTTCGCGACTGGCGTACTGACGGTGGTTGTCGACATCTTCCGGCCGAAGACGAAGCTGAACGATCTCAATCCCTGGCGCTCCGGAACGCTGGAATGGACGAATAATCCGGATGAGAGCTGGGGGATGCGTTCCGTCCCGATCATCAGCAGCCGTTATCCTCTTTGGGATCAACCCGGCCTTCAGCGGGACATCGAAGCGGGCAGGTACTATCTTCCCGATGCGCAATCGGGACGGCGCGAAACGCTGGTGACGTCGGTTCTCGATGCCGAGCCGATCCAGTGCCTTCGCGTGGGCGGCACGTCCTACGTGACGATCGTCGCTGCATTGGCTTTGGGCGGCGTGTTTATTGCTTTGACGTTCCACTGGTGGATCACAACCATAGTCTGCGCGGTCATCACGCTGATGGCGATCCTTTACTGGCTGTGGACGGGTACCGCCGAGATACCGCCCACGCCGGAGATGGATGTCGGTCTGGGGAAAAGCCTGCCGATCTATGTCTCCGGGCCTGCATCTGTCGGCTGGTGGGCCATGTTCATCACGATGGTCGGAGACGGAACGGCATTCGCCAGCCTCATGTTCGGTTATTTCTTCTACTGGACGATCCACGACGACTTCACGGCAGGACTAAATGGTCCGGGTGTATTCTGGCCCTCTGTCGCGATCGCTCTCTTCATCGTCTCCTGGGGGCTGATGTTGGCGGCGCGCCATCTCAACCGGGGCGACAAGATCGCGGGCGCTCGTCTGGCCTTGATCTTTTCTCTGGCCGCTTCGCTCGGCGGCTCTGTCGCGGGCCTGCTCGGACCCTATGTCTACGACATGCAGCCAACGACCCATGTCTACCCGGCTATTGTATGGATCATTGTCATATGGGCCGTGGTTCACGCGGTGGTCGGCTGCATCATGCAGCTTTACTGCCTGGCGCGGAGCTTCGCCGGCATCATGACGGCCCGCTACGACCAGGATATCGTCAACGTAACGCTGTACTGGCACTTCCTGACGATCACCGCGGTCGTCAGCTTCGGCGTCGTTGGCCTGTTCCCGCTGGTGAGGTGAGAGCATGAAACACCTTTTGCCGCCGGAAATCGAAAGCCTCTGGACTCTTTTTACAGCGCCTGTGGTGTGGGCCGCGCATTTCGTCGTCTGCTATGCCGCAGTCGCGATCTACTGCGAGAAAGCTGCCGTCTGGGATGTCGATTTCGGTAACGTAAGAACAGCCCTGGGCATCTTCACGCTGCTTGCGCTGGCGATGATTGTCCTGTCCGCATATCTCGCCTGGCGGCAATGGGGGTTCGGGGCCGGCGATCCGCCGCATGACGGCGCCACAGATCAGGACCGCAAGCGGTTCCAGGGCTTTGCGACCCTGCTCCTGTCGGGGCTGAGTTTCGTTGCGGTCGTCTATGTCGCCATCCCACTGATCTTCATCGCGGGGTGTCAACAATGAAGATGCTTTCCCTGATGGCGGGTATCATCTTGCTGGTCGTGCTGTGGGCGCTGGTCCTGCCGCTGGCGGGGCGGGAATCCTTCTCCGTCCATATGGTTGTCCATATGGGTGTCGTTGCCGGTGTCGCGCCTCTGGTTGCGATCTTCGCTTCCGGCACCCGTTACGATGTGACCATGCACTGGCCCTGGTTCACGCCCGTGGTGGCTTCGGTTGTGGAACTTGCGGCTGTCTGGGGCTGGCATCTCCCCCCCGCCCGCGCTGCTGCGGAGGCATCCTGGGTCGTTACAGCCCTTGAACAGGTGACGTTCCTGGGGGCAGGGCTGCTTCTTTGGCTGTCATGCCTGGGCGGGGCTGCGGATGGCCGGGAAGGCCGCCGGCTTGCCGGCACATTCGGTCTGTTGTTCACGTCGATGCATATGACCCTGCTCGGTGCGTTGCTGGCACTGTCACTCCGACCGCTTTACGGCAGCGGCGATGTAACCTGTTTCGGCATTCCGCTAAGCGCCGTCACCGATCAGCAGGCCGGGGGAGTGGTGATGCTGCTCGTCGGAGCCGTGGTCTACCTGCTCGGTGGCGTCGTCCTTCTTGCATCGGCACTGGAACCGCGTGAGACTTCAGGGGGGCGCTTGTGAACATTGGCTGGAAGCATGCGATTGCCTCCGTCGTGGCTGTGCCGATCGTCGGCCTGTTCGTCGGCTGGACGGGGCTGATCGGTATCGGTGCGAGTGGTGGGCACTGGGCCGTCACCGACTGGTTTCTGCACTGGGTGATGCGAAACTCCGTCGAGACCGCGGCGCTTTCGATGGAGGCCCCGCCACTGGATGATCCGGCGCTTCTGCCGCTTGCCGCAGGTCATTACGAAACGGCCTGCGCCGTTTGCCATGGCTCGCCGGCACAGCCCCGTTCCGACGCCGTTCTTGCCATGCTGCCTCCCCCTCCAGACCTCCAGGCGGTGGTGCCTTCCTGGACAGACGAACAGCTTTTCCAGATCGTCCAGCATGGCGTTCGCTACACCGGCATGCCCGCCTGGCCCACGCAGGTGCGGCCGGATGAAGCGTGGGCGATGGCGGCCTTTTTGCGCAAGTTGCCGGACATGGATGCGGCCAAATACTACGATGTCTCGGGGCTTCACCAGCCACCCATGGAAGGTGAGGTTTCCCCCATGCCGATTACCTGTGAAAGCTGTCACGGCGAGCGAAAGCTGAATTCCGGAAGCCTGATCCCGAGCCTTGCCGGACAGTCCGAGGCATACCTGCTGGAAAGCCTGCGAGCCTATGCGGGCGGCAGGCGAGCGAGCGGCGTCATGGGCGTGGCCGTCGGAACCTTGCCGCAGGAAGCATTGCCGGACCTCGCCCGCTACTATGCAGGTCAATCACGGCCTGAGCGACCCGTTCAATCGATAGATGCGGCGTTGATTGAGAGAGGACGGGAACTTGCGGAAAGGGGACGTCCGCAAGACAAGATCCCCGCCTGCCTTTCCTGCCATGAGAAGCCCGGCGCCAATCCGGTATATCCCAAGCTGTCAGGCCAGGCCCAACCGTACCTGGAGCGCCAGTTGACCTTGTTCAAGGATGGGGTGCGTGGGGGAACCCGCTATCACCACCTCATGACGGAGGCGGCCAAATACCTGGAAGAAGACGACATTGCGGCGGCGAGCGCCTATTTCGCCACGAAAGCCAAGTGAGGCCGTGTAATCTCAGATCGGTACGACCATCATGTAGCAAGCCGCAACCACCATCACGAAACCAGCGGCTTCCACCCATTCTTTGACCACGACTACCTCCATTGCTATTCGAGCAGTGAACGATGACATGGCCATACTGTTCCACAGAATGGACACGAAGATGACAAAGCTGCCTTAAATGTGAAAATGTCGCTAGCCCTTGTCGGCAGCGGCCCTGGCGCGCGCCGCTTCCAGGATGGATCTCAGTTCCCGGGCGGTTGCATTCTCGATAGCAAAGCCTTCACCCGGCATCACGCCCGGGTCTTCTTCATTATCCTTGAAGGTCGCATCGTCGCGCAGTCTTTGCAGGAACTGCGTGATCGTTACCTCGCCACCGATCATTGCGGCAAGCATATCGATCATCAGCTCACGGTGAGCGTTCAGGCGGCCTTCGAGTTCTTCAGCTGACAGCGCGCTCATTCAATTCCTCCATCTGTTGCCTTGGCTTTGAGTAGATAGGTGCTCTCCTGAAAAGGGGAACAATGTCGGTGCGTCCAAAGCGAAGTCGGTAGGGAAAAGCGACAAAGGCCCGGAATTCAAAGGAACGAATATCTCAACGCCCCATTGTCAAAGAGTCTTTCACAGGGGCTATGCATGGACACGAAATCCCACAGCTATATCATCCAGCCGGGGAGCTGGGAGCAACTCGGTGCGACCTTCGATGGTGATGGGGTAAACTTCGCCATCTTCTCGGCCCACGCCGAACGCATCGAGCTGTGCCTGTTCGACAGCAGCGGCAAGACCGAAATCGCACGGCTGGAGCTTCCGGAATATACGCACGAAATCTGGCACGGTTATGTGCCCGGCCTCAAGCCCGGTGCGCTCTACGGCTATCGTGTTCATGGTCCCTACGACCCGGAGAACGGCCATAGGTTCAATGCAAACAAGCTTCTTGTCGACCCTTACGCAAAGGAACTTGTCGGCGATGTGGAGTGGAATGATGCGCACTTCGCCTATGATCTTCTGCACGAAGACAAGGATCTGATATTCGATGCAACGGACAGCGCACCCTTCATGCCGAAATGCCGGGTGCTGGATCCGACCGGCTTCGATTGGCATGACGCGACACGCCCCAACATCCCCTGGTCGTCGGCAATCGTCTACGAGACTCATGTAAAGGGCTTCACGCAACTCAATCCGGGTATCCCGAAGGAGTTGCGCGGCACGTTCGATGGCATGGGGCATCCCGCCAGCGTGGATTACATCAAGAGCCTCGGCATCACCTTGGTGGAACTGATGCCCGTTCATTATTTCCCGGACGATCAGCATCTATTGGACAAGGGGCTGCATAATTTCTGGGGCTACAACACGCTCGGCTTCTTTGCGCCGGCATCACGCTACTATGGCCCGAGGGGTTTCGAGGGCTTTCGCGAGATGGTCCGCAACTACCACGACGCCGGGATCGAGGTGATCCTGGACGTCGTCTACAATCATACCGCCGAAGGCAACGAACTCGGACCGACGCTGTCGTTCAAGGGCATCGACAATTTCTCGTACTACCGCACGATGCCCGACCAGCACCGCTACTACATCAACGACACCGGTACCGGAAACACCGTCAACACCTCGCATCCGCGAGTACTGCAGCTAATCATGGATTCCCTGCGGTACTGGGTGCAGCACATGCATGTCGACGGTTTCCGCTTCGATCTCGGAACCATCCTGGGCCGCGAGCCGGAAGGCTTCGACCAGCGCGGCGGTTTCTTCGACGCCATTACGCAATGCCCGATCCTCTCGCGCGTGAAGCTGATCGGCGAACCCTGGGATATCGGGCCGGGCGGCTATCAGGTCGGTGGTTTTCCACCCGGCTGGGCGGAGTGGAACGACAAGTATCGCGATACGGTCCGCGAATACTGGAAGGGCGACAACGTGCCGGCAGATTTTGCCGCGCGCCTGCTTGGCTCCGGCGATATCTATGACCTGCGCGGTCGCCGTCCGTGGTCGAGCGTCAACTTCATCGCTGCTCATGACGGCTTCACCCTGAACGACCTCGTCTCCTACGATGAAAAGCACAACGAAGCGAACGGCGAGGACAACAACGACGGCCACGATGACAACCGCAGCTACAACTACGGTGCCGAAGGGCCGACGGACGACGAGGGCATCAACGCTGTCCGTGAACGCCAGAAGCGCAATTTCCTCGCCACTCTCTTCCTTTCGCATGGAACGCCGATGCTGCTCGCCGGCGACGAGTTCGGCCGCAGCCAGCTAGGCAACAATAACGGCTATTGCCAGGACAGCGAGATTTCCTGGGTGCGCTGGGAAGGGCTTCCGGAGACCAACGAGCAGTTGCGTGATTTCACCCGGCAGATCATCGAATTGAGGAAGGCGCAGCCGATCTTCCGGCGGGAGAGCTGGCGCGACGGCATGGAGGTTCGGTGGTTCAATGCCGGTGGCGGCGAGCAACTGCCTGAGCAATGGGACGAGGGGTCGACGATAGCGCTCAATCTCAAGCGCCCGGATCTCGACACCGAGCACGGCGCCTGGTCCAATGTCCTTGTCCTTTTCAACCCGTTCGAAGGCAATATTCCATTCCATGTTCCGCCGATGGGTGAGGGCCGATGGATTCTGGAACTGACGACGGCCGACCCTTCCATCAAGGGCATTGAGATCGAGGAGGATCAGGATTTCGATCTCGAGGGACGCTGCCTCGTCATCCTCAGGCGGGCTTAGGATCAACCGGCATCGATAAAGAGACCCGGCTCTCAGACCGGGTCTCTTTAGGCGTTCTGCCGGGAGGCCGTCTTATGGAACAGCGCGACGAAGGCCGGCGATCGGCTCCGCGCCAGATTTGCGAACAAGGCTGGCATAGACGGCTGCATATTGGTGGGCACTTCGATCCCAGCTGAACCTCGCCTTCATTCCCTGGTTCTGCAGTCTGGCCCATTGCTTGGGATCCGCGAACACGTGGAGGGCACGGCGAAGGGCCATCCTCAGTCCGTCGGTCGTTACGGGATGGAACTGGAAGCCGGTTGCCGCGCGTGCGGACATCGCCGCATCGTTGGCATCTATAATCGTCTCGGACAAACCGCCGGTGCGGGATACGACGGGGACACAACCATACCGAAGCGCGTAGAGCTGCGTGAGCCCGCATGGCTCGAAGCGGGAAGGCTGTACGATCGCATCCGAGCCGCCATGGATCAGATGTGCTGTCGGTTCATCGTAGCCGATATGGACGGCCATGCGGCCCGGGTAACGTCCGGCGACTTCCAGGAGCTGCTGCTCGATTGCATGATCGCCTTGCCCGAAAACGATAAGCTTGCCACCGTTCCAGATGATCTCGTCGGCGGTTTCAGCAAGCATATCCATCCCCTTCTGCCACGTAAGGCGGCTGACGGCAGAAAAGATCGGGCCTTCATCGCCATCGTCCAGTCCGAACCTAGTCGTCAAGACGGCGCGGTTTTCGCGTTTGCGCCGGAGGGATGTGACATCATAGGTGACCGGGAGATGAGGGTCGGTGGACGGATCCCAAACATCGAGATCGATGCCGTTGACGATCCCGCGCAATAGGGCAACCCTCTCATTGAGAACCCCGTCCATTCCCATGCCGAAGCGGGGCGTCAGGATCTCACGGGCATAGGTGGGACTGACGGTGGTAATCGCATCTGCGGTCTGCAGTCCGCCTTTCAGGAAGCTGATGTCGCCGAAATATTCCAGGCTATCCGTGGAATACAGATCTGCGCGCAAGCCGAGGGCCGGAAGGAGCGTGGCGGGGAACTGCCCCTGGAAAGCGATGTTGTGGATGGTGATGACCACGGGGGTCGAGAGACCCATTTCCCGCATGTAGACAGAAGTCAACGCAGACTGCCAGTCGTGGGTGTGGACGAGGTCGGGCACCCAACCCGGCAACGCGCCGGCTGCGATCTCCGCCGCTGCCAGACTTAATGCGGCAAAACGTTTCCAATTGTCGGGATGATCATTACCCGCGGCATCGACATAAGGACCGCCGGGCCGATCATAGAGCGCCGGGCAATCGAGAACAAAGAGGCTCAGGCCATTCTTGCGGACATGCAGGAGAGATGCGCGCTCACCCAGCAGATCATCGAAGGCAAGAAGCGGAGGCGCATTGAACAGCTTCCGCATGACCTCAGGGTACCCCGGAACGATAGTGGAGGTCTCCACCCCGGTCCGCGCCAATGCCTTCGGTAGAGAGCCGGTGACGTCCCCAAGCCCACCTGTCTTGACCAATGGAAACACTTCAGACGTTACGGAGAGGACCTTCATTGGCAAGATAGGCTGCTTTCCCTTGACGGTCCCAGTTTCCGCCTTTTCTTCCCGGTCCGCCCCGGAATTGGTCAGCGGAAAGTAAGCGTTCAACATGTCTGCCTCCACCTTGGCTCCCTCTACCAAACTGCCAGAGAGGTTGTGGCGTTCCACGAGAAAAGCGGTTTCAATTCGTCAGGCACGCAACTGGATCCGGTCCACGCAAAATGTAAAAGCCGCGGCAGGCGCCGCGGCACGACAAAACGGGTAGATAAAATCAGCTTCCGGAAGTGGGCTTTTTTATACGCTTGGTCGCCGGCTTGCTGGCAGTCGGTTCTGCGGCCGGCGGGGACGACTTGCTGGAAGGAGACGATGCGGTTCGTGGCGTTGGGGTGCGCTTGGCCGGACTTGATCCAAAGGCTGCGAATTCCCGCCTCGCCCTTTCCCAATGGTCGTCGTGCTTTCCGGATGGATAGCCCTCCTCCTCCCAGAGGGCATATGCACGTTTCCTTACCCACTCTTCCTCGTTTTCCGCCATTCTCGTCTCCATTCGCCCGAAATGAAACGCGTGTTGGAAGCGGTGGTTCCCCACCGACGACACAAATTATTCGGCAGGCATTTTCCTCTTTCGTCACAAGGAACCTTTTGACGCCAGGAAAGTTCTTGCGCGGGAAAAGGAGGACGTCTCTCATGGAGAATTATTGCGACATTGTCCCGCATGCTGACGGATGGACGTACATCCTCAACGGCGTTGAATCGGAGTGCGCGTTCCATACTTATGAACTCGCAGTAGCGGCCGCGAAATCCCAGCTCGCCACGGAGACCCGCGAGAGGGTCTTCCGCCGCCGTGAGCTGAACGGCGACATGCTTCCTGTTCGCCCAGTCGCATTCCGTCAGGCGCCTTTTGCAGGCTGAATCCAAGCTCATGCTTCTTAAAGAAAAGCCCGGTCACTCGACCGGGCTTTTCTGTGGGAGCCGCCGCCACGGCGCCCGCAATCCAGACGTCCTCAAGCAGCCTTTTGGGCAGCGGAATTGACAGCTGTCTTGGCGAGGTTGGTCAGCGCTTCATCCGTCTTGCTTTCCTCGGCCGTCACAGAGTCGTTCGCCTGATCTCTCCTTGGCGGATCTGTTCTGCGGCTCCATCGAAGGGAACTTGCGCGCCGAGACACGCGTTTCAATCGCCGGAACGATGGAGGTTGAGAAAATGCAGGAAGAAATGAAAATCTACAGGCTCGTGCCGACGGCTGCCCCCGATGACCCGAATTGGCAGAACAGTCCCTCACAGGGTGAAATCACCGTACGTGCACGCTCCACCGGCGATGCGCGAGTGGTAGCCAGCGGAGCAGAACTGGATTTCACAGAGGTCGATGCGCTTCCAGCGGAGGGAAATTCGACTGAGATGGCGAGCGCTTTCCGAAACGAGAAGCTCTATACGGTTATTCTTGACGAGAGCGGCCGATTTCCCGTGGAAGGGTCGCGAATGGTTGTCGATGGCCAAGTCCGGGTGGACAATATCGTGCCAACTCAGGTCGATTGAGTATCAGTTCTCGTTGGCGAGTTTGTCTGATAGCGCTTTTTGAAGCTGCTGAGCTAGGTCCAGCAGGCGGTCTGGTACCGGCTCTTTTTCAATCTCGGTGAGCAGGACTGATACTTCGCGGCTGACACGCCGTCCGAAACGAAGTTCGGAATCTGTACCCTGATCGCTCTTTTTCGCCATTCCGACCTCTGACGACGTCATTCTGGTCATCGCTCCACCTTGTGGTGCCGACCTTACCTCAGTCCTCCTTACAGCAATAACTAAAACTTCGGAAACTCGAAAATGTCACAGGGCACAAATGAAATGGCGACCGCAGACCGGCGGCCGCCATGATTGGACCTTGAGAACCGTTCAGCGGCGGGATGGAGGATGACTGCCTGTCGGGATTGAGGTTATCGTCGTCGAGACCGGGTCGCTCGCCGGAAACGTGTCTTCAAGACCCTCGTCCAGCTGCTCTTCCAGCTCGGCAGCGTCATTCCGCTCCCGCGCCGACGGCGTCGTTTTCTGGTCCTTCCGCAGCTTTTCCTTGTCCTGTTCGCTCACGTTCATTTTCGTACCCTCTTTCAAGTTTGCTTAGAAAAACGCCGGCGTATCGCGATAGTTCCCGTGGGATGAGGAACCAACGCGGGAACTACCCGTTTTTGGACAAAGGCAACGGAGGCCAGGGCCGTGGCACCACGCGCATTCTGGAAGGGCTATCTCAAGCTGTCTCTCGTCACATGCCGCGTCAGCATGACGCCGGCAGTATCCGAGTCCGCGAAGGTGCGGTTCCACAATCTCAATCGCGAGACGCACAATCGGGTGCTTAGCCAGTACGTCGATGCGGTCACGGGGGAGGCGGTCGAAGACGAGGATCAGGTCAAGGGCTACCCGAAAGGCGAAGACGATTACGTCATGTTCGAGGATGACGAGATCGAGGACGTGGGGCTTGAGAGCACACGGACGATTGATATCGACACATTCGTTCCTGCGGGTTCGATCAGCTGGATCTGGTACGATCGGCCGCACTATCTGGCCCCGGACGACGAGGTCAGCGCGGAGGCATTTTCCGTCATTCGAGAGGCCATGGCCACGACCCACACCGCGGGCGTTGCGCGCCTCGTCATGTACCGACGCGAGCGTGCTGTCCTGCTTGTGCCGAAGGATAAGGGTATTGTCGTGTGGACGCTCCGCTACGGCGACGAAGTGCGTGACGCCAAGGATTATTTCGACAATGCCAGCGGCGACAAGCCGACATCCCAGCACCTCACCATGATGAAGAAGCTGATTGACGAGCGAACCGAGCACTGGAAGCCATCTATGGCGGATGATCCGGTGCAGGATCGTCTTCTCGATATCATTGCTGAGCGGAAGAAGGGCAAGACCAGCAGGAAGCGGCCCGAACCCAAAGTGGCAGAACAACCGAGCAATGTCATCGACATCATGAGCGCGCTCAAGAAGAGCCTGGCGGCGGAACGAAAGTCGCCGCAGAAATAGCCTCTAACGCTTCGGCCGGCTTTTGGAGGCCACCTTGATCTCTGCCTCGGCCGACCTGAAGTCCGCCCACGGATCGTTGGCCAGCTGTTCCAGTCGAACTGTCGCGTTGTTTACCGTGAAGTAGGCGGGGCCGATGGCGTCGGTGAGTTCTTCCCATGCGATCGGCATGGAAACCGGAGCACCGGCACGGGCTCGCGTCGAGTAGGGAGCGACCGCCGTCGCGCCGCGCCCGTTGCGCAGGTAGTCGAGCAGGATCTTTCCCTTGCGCTTCGACTTGGTGATCGTCGAGACATAACGGTCCGGACTGTCTCCCGCCATTCCGTCTGCCAACGCCTTCATGGCGGCCTTCACGTCGGGCCACTCTGCCTTTGGCTTCACCGGGGCGACCACATGAAGCCCCTTGCCGCCGGAGGTTTTCACGAAACCGGTCAAACCCATCGCCTCGAACCGTTCCCGCACCTCTTGTGCGGCCACGATGATGTCCTCCCAGGTCGTGCCGTCGCCGGGGTCAAGGTCGATATTGACCATGTCGGGCTTTTCCCATCTCTCGATGGTCGATCCCCATGGGTGGATCTCAAGAGTGCCGCCCTGAACCAGTCCCAGGAGACCATCCAGGTCTTGGATGACGATATCCTCTTCTGCCGGATCTGCCGGATCCTTGGCGGTCTTGATCTGGCTGTTCATGCCCTTCCAGGCATGCTTCTGGAAAAACAGTGGCTTGCCCACGCCCTCGGGTCCCCTGACCAGGGCAAGTGGGCGGTTGACCACATATGGAGCCATCAGGCGCCACACCTGGATATAATAGTCGGCGAGCCCCGCCTTGGTCACACCGACGTCCGGCCAGTAGACGCGATCGGGATGTGTCAGGTTCACGCTTCGCCTGGCGGGCTCCTCGGTATGTTCATCGGCAGTCTTCATCGGTCCGCCCTCGCGCACGACGTCTATTGCCCGCTTGTCTTCCCTCAAGCCCCGATAGGCTGCGTGACGAATATGAGAATCGGCGGTCCAGCCGCGGAACTCCACTTCAGCCACCAGGTCCGGCTTCAGAAAGACAACATCCTTTTTTTCGATCCCCGAGAGCTTTTCGTCAAACGGACTCTTCTCGACGCGAAACTCTTCCAGTTGCCCGAAGAGAGATCGCGCTACCTGATTACTATAGCCCGTGCCCACGCGGCCGGCGTGCCTCAGCTTGCCGTTTTCGTAGTAGCCCATGACCAGCGAGCCGATCGCGCCCCTGGATACCGAGGACGGAACATAGCCAGCAACGACGAACTCCTGTCGCGCCGAGCACTTGGACTTGATCCAGTCACGCCCGCGACCACCGCGGTACGGTGCATCCTCGATCTTCGATATGATGCCTTCCAGGCTCAGGCGGCAGGCATGCTTCAGCACGAGCCCGCCTTCCTCGCCGAAATGTTCGCTGTAGCGAAGTACCTCGCTCCCCCCGGACAGTAAGGTTTCCAATGCCTCCTTGCGGCTCAGTAGCTTGGCACTCGTAAGGTCGAGCCCGTCGAGGTAAATGAGATCGAACGCGAAGAACACGAAACGATCCGTCCGGCCTTCGCTGAGATCCTGCTGCAGAAGCGAGAAGTCTGTGGCTCCCGACCCGGCATTGACTGCGACCTCGCCGTCTATGATGGCTTGGGTGATGGGCAATCCTTTGAATGCGCCCAATATTCCGTCGCCGAACTTATGGGTCCAGTCGAGGCCGGTGCGGGTCAGCAAGCGGACTTTTCCGTTGTCGATCCGGGCCTGGAGCCGATAGCCGTCCAGCTTGATCTCATGGATCCACCGCTTGCCGGAAGGCGCACTTTTGGCCAAGGAAGCAAGCTGGGGCGTGATGAAATCCGGCATCGGGGCCTGTTTCGCCCCCTTGATCGTCCCGAGATTCAGGTCCGCTGAAACGTTTAGCGCCTCCGCGGTCGGCGCCGGATCGGTCGTCCTGGTCAGCGCCTTGGCCTTCCGGATCCTCGGCACCTTCTTACCCTGCAACTCCTCGATCACGCGACCGCTCTTTACCGAGTTGGGCAGCTCTTCGAGAATGTCGGGATCGCTTTCGCTGCGGGCGAACTCGTCCTCGCCCTTGATGAGCAGCCAGTTTTCACGCTTCTCGCCCTGGCGGTTCGCCATCCGTACAAGATGCCAGCGTCCCTCAAGCTTCTCGCCCTTGAGCTCGAACTCCATATGGCCCTTCTTGTAGGCCTTGTGCGGATCGCCGATCGGCTCCCAGGTGCCCCGGTCCCACAACAGCACGGCGCCTGCACCGTAGTTGCCGTCGGGAATGGTGCCCTCGAAACCCCCATAGTCCAGCGGATGGTCTTCGACATGCACCGCAAGCCGCTTGTCGCCGGGGACAAGACTAGGGCCGCGGGTGACGGCCCAGCTCTTCAGTACGCCGTCCATCTCCAGGCGAAAATCATAATGCAGCCGCCGTGCCGCATGTTTCTGAATGACGAAGCTGTTGCCGCCTGTCTTCGCCGTCCTGCCCTTCGGTTCCGGAGACGCATTGAAATTGCGCTTCTCGTTATAGGTCTCGAGGGCCATCGTCAGCCGGCCTTCCGTTGGGGAGCAGCTGTTTTCGGCTTCCGCGTGGTCTTCTTGGCCGTCGCGGCTTTTTTACCGCTGCTGGCCTTTGCGCCCGCACTCTCTCGCAACGCATCAAGAAGGTTTGAAACCTTCTTGACCTCGGGCTTGGTCTTCTTCGGCAGTTTTCGTCCTTCGATCTTGGCCTTTATCAACTCGGCAAGCGCGGTTTCATACCGGTCGTCAAACTCGGTCGGATCGAACGCGCCCTTCTTGGTGCCGATGATATGTTTCGCCAGATCCAGCATTTCGCCTTCGATCTTGAACGTCGCGATGTCGGAAAAGACCTCCTTCGCGGACCGGACCTCGTAGTCGAAGTTCAGCGTGCTTGCGGTCAGGCCTTCGTCGGTCGGTCTGATCAGCAGTGTGCGAAGCCGACGGAAGAGGACAGTGCGCGCAAGTGCTGCGACATTCTTTTCCTGAAGGCCCTCTCGGATCAGCGCGTAGACATCTGCTGCGGCCTTGTCGGCAGGCGCAAGATAATACGGCCTGTCCAGAAAGATGGTGTCCACGTCACCACACGGTATGAAGGCTTCCAGATTAAGGGTCTTGTCGCTTTCGGGAGCCGCTGACTTGATCTCGTCAGGCTCCAGAATAACGTATTCGCCACTGGCGACCTCGTAACCCTTGACGATGTCGTCCTTGTCGACCTCGCGCCCGGTATCGACGTCCACCATCTGCCGGTGGACGCGATGACCGGTATCGCGATTGATGATGTGAAAACTCACACGATCCGAGGTCGACGCAGCCGTATAGAGCGCCACTTGGCAGCTCAGCTCCCCGACCTTCAGATAACCCTTCCAGTTTGCACGCGGTGCCACGACACAACTCCCTGAAACGCTCTATCAACATGGGTTGGGGAACTTTGTTCCGTCGCTTCCGTTCACCGCTCACTTAGAAGATCGTTCCAGTCGAACAGGGGAACCAAAGACGTGAAAAGCGCGTTTGCCAGCGTCATTCCCACCATCGACCATCGAAGAGGTAGGCAACGGTGTCTGAATCACAGTTGAATCGTGATCCCGCACGTGCAGACATAGTTCGGCTTATCCCCGCTCTCCGTGCGTTTGCCCGTACTTTCTGCCGGAATTCGACAGATGCGGACGATCTCGTGCAGGAAACGCTCATGAAGTCGCTGGCCAACCTCGACAAGTTCGAGCCAGGCACCAAGCTCAAATCGTGGCTCTTCACGATCATGCGCAACACTTATTACACCCGATCGAAAGTGTTGGGGCGCGAGGCGCCGGGCACGGACGAGCCAGTCTCCGGGGATACCCCGATGCCGGCCACGCAGGAGCTAAGCGCCCGTACCAGGGAAGTGCAGCGAGCTCTGCTGAAGCTGCCGCCGCACTATCGCGAAGTCCTGACACTCGTAGCGATACTCGGTGAAAGTTACGAGGCGACCGCCGAGATCTGCGATTGTGCTGTTGGCACCGTCAAAAGCCGGCTCAATCGCGCCCGCCACCAGATCCTGCATGAGCTGGGCGAGGACACGGTTCCGAAATGATCTGATGAAACTGCACGCACCAGCGATCATTGCAGCATTAACCGGTACATCTTCCCGCCTGCTGCGTCACGTGTCCTGATCGAGTTCCGGGTAATGCCGGAAGATGCCGGATTCGTTGAATGCCAGCCTTCGTCTCGATGAAAGGTAAGCCCGTATGTTCGGGCGCTCTTTCACCATGGCGTGGAGTTTGAGGAGATTGGGATAAGACGGCTCATGGCGCTTGAGTGCATTGGGAAAGGCGTAGCGGAGGCCTTCCAGAACCTGGAATAGCGACAGATCGACATAGCTGAGACGCCCGCCGATTGCGTGTGCCGGGCCGGTCGGATTGTGCGCCAGAATGCTTTCAAAATATTCGAGGAACTTCGGTAGTCTCGACTTGAGGAAACGGCCAGCGCGGATCTTTGCCTCGCGCTTCTGGTCCTCGTAGTAGTCGTCGGTGCCCAGTGGATGGTGGGTGTCGTGGATCTCGGTGATGAAATCGGTGATGGTCAACTGAAGGCCATGAGCGAAAAAGTGGGAGGTTTCATCCGCCGGGACGAGGTTCAGCTTCGGTCCGAGATAGTGAAGTATGTTTGCGACATGCGAAATGACGTCGCTGCCATCCGTCAGGAATGGAGGCGCAAAGGGGATCATGTGTCCGCCCCTGCCTTCCAGGAAAGCCATCATCTTTTCAACGCCGCCGTTCTCACGCGCGACGTCGCGGTAGTCGGCCCCGGCCTCCTCCAGAGCCAGCCGGACGAATTCGCCGCGACCCTGGATGCCGTCCCAGTAATAGAGTTGGTAGGTCATCTGTGCTCCTCTGTTTCCGTCGCCAGCCCGAGCGGGAAAACCGCCATGTCGGGTCATTAGTTCCCACGGAACAATCGATCGGCCTCAGCGAACTTTGCCGTTGGAACTTTTGCAGCGGCAGTGTGTTGACGGGCGGGGGTGCGCGGCGTGAGCCGCGGACCGATGCGGCAGTCGGGACAGGACTTTGAGAAAATGGCTCTTTTAATTACCGCGATCGTATTCACACTCATCGGGTTGGCGCTTGCCGTCGGTGGGGGGCAGCTCGTGGCCCTGGGTGGAAGCGCCTATTATCTCGTCACGGGCATCGCCTTCGTTCTCACCGCCATCCTCATGTTCATGCGCAAGCCGCTGGCTTTGATCGTATACGCGTTGATCATCCTGGGCTCGCTCGGTTGGGCCTTGTGGGAAGTCGGCTTCGATTGGTGGCAGCTTGGACCACGCGGCGGCGTGATCATTCTGTTGGGGCTCTGGCTCCTGACGCCCTGGGTGCGCCGACCGCTCGGCTTCCAAAGCCCGACGGGCATGCGCTATCCGGTCAATGCCACGCCTCTGGCCGCCGCTGTCGGGCTCGCGATCGTTATCGCGGTCCTGTCGATGTTCATGGACCCGCACGACATCGACGGCGAGCTGCCGGAAGAGTCCGTCGCTGCGGCGCCCGCTCTGGGCGCCGACTTTTCTCCGGGTGAATGGCACCAATACGGCCGCACGCCTTTCGGTCAGCGCTACTCGCCGCTCGACCAGATAAACGTCGAGAATGTGGGCGATCTGGAAGAGGTCTGGAGATACCAGACGGGCGACGTGAAACTTCCCGAGGACGTCGGCGAGACGACCTACCAGGTGACCCCTCTCAAAGTTGGAAACAGCCTTTTTCTTTGCACGCCGCACAACTGGGCAATCGCCCTCGATGCGACGACCGGTGAGGAGAAATGGAAGTTCGATCCGCATGCCGGCCTCAATCCCGACCGGCAGCACCAGACGTGCCGTGGCGTGACCTACCATGTCGACCCTGCGGCCCAACCGGGCGCTCCCTGTGCCTCGCGCGTCTACCTGCCGACCTCGGATGCGCGGCTGATCGCGCTCGATGCGGCGAACGGGCAAATCTGCACCTCGTTTGCAGACGAGGGAACGCTGCAGCTCGAGACCGGAATGCCGTACAACCCGGCGGGCTACTATTACTCGACGTCTCCGCCTGTCATCGTCGCCGGCAAGATCATCATCGGTGGCGCCGTCAACGACAATTACTCGACGCAGTCCCAGTCGGGCGTCATTCGCGCCTTTGACGTCAATAGCGGGGAACTGCTGTGGAACTGGGATTCCGGAAATCCGACGCAGACGACACCGTTGGCCGAAGGACAGACATACACCGCCAACTCGCCCAATAGCTGGTCGATTTTCAGCGTCGATGAGGAACTGGGGCTGGTCTACATTCCGCTCGGCAACCAGGTGCCCGACCAGCTCGGCATGGGACGCAGCGAGTCCGTCGAGAAATACTCGTCATCGATCGTCGCGCTCGACATGAACACCGGTGCCGATCGCTGGGTATTCCAGACCGTCCATCATGATTTGTGGGACATGGACGTCCCGGCCCAGCCGGTGCTGTTCAACCTGACACGGGATGACGGTACTGTCGTGCCGGCCCTGGTGGGGCCGACCAAGCAGGGTGACATCTACGTCCTCGACCGCCGAACTGGCCAACCAATCATCGATGTGACGGAAGAACCCGCTCCGGGTGGCGCAATACCGGAGGATTTCACCGCACCCACGCAGCCCACGTCTGCACTGACGTTCAAGCCCGACCCTCTCGAGGAAAAGGATATGTGGGGCATCAGCATGTTCGACCAGATGGTGTGCCGCATCCGGTTCCACCAGCTGAACTACGAGGGTCGATATACGCCGCCGTCGCTCAACGGCACGATCGTCTATCCCGGTAACTTCGGCACGTTCAACTGGGGCAGTGTCGCGGTCGATCCCGAGCGACAGGTGATGTTCGGCATGCCGACCTACCTCGCGTTCACGGCGAAGCTCGTACCACGTGCCGATATCCCGCCGAAGGGGCAGGACGAGAAGGGAAGCGAGCAGGGCCTGAACCGGAACGACGGTGCGCCCTACGGCGTCTTCATGGGACCATTCCTTGGACCGCTGCAAATTCCCTGCCAGGCGCCGCCGTGGGGTTATGTCGCCGGTGCCGACCTGCGTACCGGGGAAATCGCCTACAAGCATCGCAATGGTACCGTCTACGACATGACGCCGCTGCCACTGTCGTTCAAGGTCGGTGTGCCGGGGATCGGCGGGCCGATGATCACCAAGGGGGGCGTCGCCTTCCTTGGGGCGGCGGTCGACGACTATCTGCGAGCCTACAATCTGACAACGGGCGATATTCTCTGGACGGCGCGGTTGCCGGCCGGTGGGCAAGCGACACCGATGACCTACGCAGTCGAGGATGGCCGCCAGTTCGTGGTCATGGTGGCTGGCGGGCACGGTTCTGTCGGAACCAAGCCCGGCGACTATGTCATCGCATACGCGCTGCCGAGGAACTAAGTAATGAAAGAAGGCCCGGGCGGCATATGCTGTCCGGGCCTTCTTTCATATGTTCAGCTTCTGCAATCCTGCCCGCCGTAACGAAACGTCGGGCGATCGTTCATTGGATGGCGGTGGCGATCACGTCTTCCAGTTGCTGCTGTGAGAATGGCTTTGACAACTTCGGCAGTTGCGCACCGGCCCCTGACGGGAGTTCGGCATATCCTGTCGCCAGAACCACCGGAATATGCGGCCATTCGGCCTGGATATGGCTTGCAAGCTCGGCACCGGTCATCTTAGGCATCGAATGATCGGTCAGGACGATATCGACCTGCGTTCCATCCTTCAGTACCTGCAACGCCTGTGAGCCATTGTAGGCTTCGATGACCTTGTGACCCAGGTCTTCCAGCATCAATGTCGTGTTCATCAGCACAAGTGCGTCGTCGTCGACCGCGAGTATGGTCAGGGAGGTTTGTATCGGTACCATTTTTTCCGCGTTGTGGTCCTCTTCGACAGACAAGGTGGCGGGATCGCTCTCGGTGACAGGCAGGACAAGGGAAATGGTTGTTCCTGCGCCCGTGCGGCTTTCTATCGTCAATTTGCCTCCAGATTGCTCTGCAAGTCCCTGCACCATGGACAATCCAAGTCCCGTTCCTTTGCCGACGCCTTTCGTCGTGAAGAATGGGGTGGTTGCTTGCTGGGCGGTAGCTTCGTTCATTCCTTCGCCTGTGTCCGTCACGGACAGACGTACAAATTGCCGGCTATCCTTGCCGGATGGCTTCGCCCGCTCGGCGTGAATGGTAATCGTGCCGCCTTGAGGCATCGCATCCCGTGCATTCACGATGAGGTTGAGCAGTGCCGCTTCCAGCTGAACGGCGTCGGTCATGACGCAGGGCAAGTCATTCGGGAGGCTCGCATTGATCTGGATAGTTGATCCCACGGAGCGCTGGACAAGTTCCATCATGCCCGACACGAGGTCCGGAATGTCGACAGGAGCCATGTTGAGATCCTGCTTCCGGGAATAGGCAAGCATGCGCTGGATGAGGGCGACGCCCCGTTCGGCCCCCTGAATCGCGTTGTCGAGAAGCGGCATCAACGAGGGATCGTCAGGTAGTCTTCTCTTCAGAATGCCCAGGCTGCCGAGTACCGCCATGAGCAGGTTGTTGAAATCATGAGCGATGCCGCCGGTCAGCTGACCGATGGCCTCCATCTTCTGCGCCTGGAACAGTTCTTCGCGTGTCTGGATCAAGATCTTCTGGGCTTCGACCTTCGAGGTGATATCGCGGGTAACCTTTGCAAAGCCGAGAAGCTCGCCGGTATCGTCTCGAATGGCGTCGATAATGACATGGGCCCAGAAATGTGAGCCGTCCTTCCTCAGCCGGATACCTTCTTTTTCGAAACGTCCTTCGCGACGGGCCGTCTCCAGCCCCTTTTCCGGCACGCCGGCGCTGCGATCCTCTTCCGTATAGAAGCGTGAAAAATGCGAGCCGATGATTTCCGCGCTGCTATAGCCCTTGATGCGCTCGGCGCCGGCATTCCAGCTGGTTATCCGACCATTTGGATCCAGCATGTAGATGGCGTAGTCCGTCACTCCCTGAACCAGCAGATGAAATTGCTGCTCGCTCTTTGCAAGCTCTGCTTCTGCCCGCTTGCGTTCGGTCAGGTCCCTCGTGACCTTGGCAAAACCCAGGAGGGTGCCGTTGGGGCTCCAGATCGGATCGATAACCACGTGTGCCCAGAACCGGCTCCCGTCCTTGCGCAGTCGCCAGCCTTCGTTTTCGAAGCGACCTTCTGTCTGAGCCATTGATAATGCTCTTGCAGGCAGGTTTTCGGCGCGATCTTCCTCGGTGTAGAAACGCGAGAAATGCTTTCCCAGGATTTCGTGAGCCATATATCCCTTGAAGCGCTGCGCACCGGGATTCCAGCTGCTGACCCTTCCTTCCGGGTCGAGCATATAGATGGCATAGTCCGTGATGGCGTCTACGAGAAGCCGATAGCGCTCTTCTTGCACGAGCGTGACCTGAGAATGAGTCTGCATAAAGCTGATGTGTCCCCCTGCTTCGCCTTAAGCAGTCGAGATCATATAATCCGCATTTCCTTATTTAGTTCCTTACTCTTTCAAACTCCCTCCGCAACGGTCCCGCAGGATTGACAATCCGATGATCTCGGCTTACGAATGACGAAATATGAAAAACGTCACCCGTAAATCGAAAGTGCCCGCCATGGATGCGAGTGGTGCTTCTGAGGCTGTAAGACAAGAGAACGTAACCCGTATCCTTGATGCGGCGGAGCGTCTCTTCAAACACTACGGCTATACGAAAACGAATGTCGCCGACATCGCCCGTGACCTGGGCATGTCTCCGGCGAACATCTATCGATTCTTCGGATCGAAGGCCGATATCCATCAAGCGCTGGCGCAGCGGATGCTCGATGCGGGTTACCAGCTTGCGGCAGAGACGCTAAGCGGTCCCGGCAATGCCTCGGATAGGCTCAGAAAGCATATCTTGCAGCAGTTCCAGATGACGCTGGAAACGATGATCAGCGAGCAGAAAGTCCACGAAATGGTGGTCATCGCCATTGAACAGCAATGGCCGGTGATCGACGCGCACCTGCGGCGCCTGAGGACTCTCGTTACCGAGGTCGTCAGAGAGGGGATCGCGGCCGGTGAGTTCCGCGATACGGATCCGGAGGTAGCCGCAGATTGCTTCATGTCTGCGACGGCTGCCCTCTGTCATCCGCAAATGGTGGCGACCTGCGTATCCGAGTTCAAGATCTGCACGCCTGAACAGGTGGTCGAGTTTGCCCTGCGGGGCCTGAAATAAATCTGCGGCGCCGTTGGGCGTATTGCCGGGAGTAGGTATCATGGTGTCGGTTCAAGCAGCGTTGGAGAGCTTCCGGCTTTCTCGGGCTATAGGTGTCGTCAGTCTCCTTGCCATCCTTGTCGGATGCTCGGATGAGCAGGCTGCAGTCGCAGTCGAGCCCGTGCGTCCGGTCAAGGTGGTGGAAGTCACAGAGCCCGATACCGGCAGGCGGATGGAATATTCCGGCTCCGTGAAGGCCAGAACCCAGATGGCTCTCGGCTTTCGCGTCAACGGAAAGATTACCGAACGTCTCGTCGACGTGGGCCAGCATGTGAAGCCGGGTGACGTACTGGCGCGGCTTGATGCGACGGATTACGGTCTTTCTGTTCGCAGCGCCGAGGCGAACCTGAGTGCCGCGCGCAAGCAAGAGGAAATCGCTGCACTTGCACGTCGTCGCGCCGAGACCCTTGCCAGCAAGAATGTTGCCTCTCGCTCCGAACTCGAGCAGGCGGTGCTATCCCACGACCAGGCTATATCCTCCCGCGAGGCCGCCGAGGCGAGCCTAGAGCAGGCGCGCAATCAGGTTGCCTACACCGAACTGAAGTCCGACATGAGCGGTATCGTGACATTGATCGGTGCGGACATCGGGCAGGTCGTTGCGTCCGGTACGCCGGTCGTCCACGTTGCTGTTGATGGGGCCAAAGAGGCGCAGATCGCTGTGCCCGAGACCGATATTACCCATTTTACAGTCGGCAAGACGGTCAAGGTCCGGTTCTGGTCGCATTCCGATCTCGAGCTCGAAGGTTCCATCCGCGAAGTGTCGGGAAGCGCCGATCCTCAGTCGCGCACCTTTGCGGTCCGTGTCAGCCTTCCAGAGGATCCGCAGATACTTCTCGGAATGACTGCGACCGTCGAAGCCGTGGAGCAACGGAAGCTGTCCACCTACGACGTGCCACTTGCTTCGCTGGGCGAGAGGGACGGTCACACGATCGTATGGGTCGTCGATCGCGGCACATCGCTAGTTCACGCGAAAAAGGTAACCGTGTCGGACTTCTCAGACCATGGTGCGCGCCTGTCGGAAGGCGTTTCAACCGGTGACGTGGTCGTCGCCGCCGGAACGCAGTTCATGAAGGACGACATGAAGGTCAAGCTTCCGGAGCAGTTTGAACTGGTCTCATCGGCGCCGGAAGGCAACGACGACGCCGCGCTGCGCTGATTGATATTGGAGGGACGGGACGATGACTTCCAACCACATCGACCCCCAGGGAACAGATCGCTTCAACCTGTCGCGGTGGGCCATCGAACATCCGAGCATTGCCCGGTTCCTGTTCGGCCTCATCATTGTCATGGGTGCCCTTGGGCTCATGAACATGGGGCAGAAGGAAGATCCGGATTTTACATTCCGCGTCATGGTTGTGCAGACCGTGTGGCCCGGCGCCTCGATCGAGGAAATGCAGGACCAGGTCGTCAACAAGATCGAGCGGAAACTGCAGGAGACACCGCATCTCGACTGGGTGAAGTCCTTCACCCGGGCCGGCACCTCCATCACCACCATCCAGGTCAAGGGCGACACCAACGCGGAAGAGGTGGCCGACGCCTTCTATCAGGTGCGCAAGAAGATGGGCGACATCGGGCAGGAATTGCCTGAAGGCCTTTTGGGGCCGTACTTCAACGACGAGTTCGGCGACACCTATATTACCCTGCATGCCATCACCGGCGAGGACTACGGCTATCCCGAGCTGAAGGACTTTGCCATTCAGGCCCGCGACATGCTGCTGGCGACGCCCGGCGTCGAGAAAGCAGTGGTTCTCGGTGATCAGCCGCAGAAGATCTACATCGACGTTTCATCCAAGGTTCTCGCCGAACGCGGCCTGACATTGAACAATATCCGTGATGCGCTGTCGGGGCAGAACGCGATTGATCCCGCAGGCGCCATCAACACGGCCGAGCGCTCCGTTCGGATTTCGGTCGAGGGCGGCGTCACCACGCCGGAAGATGTGCGGGAACTGCGCCTGCGCTCCGGCGATCAGGTCTTCCGGCTCGGCGATATAGCGACCGTCAGTTCCGGCCTCGAGGATCCTTTCCAGCGAAAGTTCCGCTTCAACGGCCGGGACAGCGTCCAGATCGGTGTCGTGATGGCCCAGGGGTTCAAGGTCACCGATGTGGGTGCCGCGGTGAACGAAACCTATGCTCAGTTTGCGCAGTCGCTGCCGTTCGGCGTCTCCGTGGAACAGATCTCCAACCAGCCGGAGGTCGTCACCGAGGCGGTTGGCGAGTTCACGAAGGCTCTCGTCGAGGCGCTTCTCATTGTCCTGATCGTCTCGCTGATTTCGATCGGCTGGCGCTCCGGTATCGTCATCGCCATCACCATTCCGCTCGTTCTCTCCGCGACATTCGCGATGATGTACTATCTCGGCATCGAGCTTCAGAGAATTTCCCTCGGTGCGTTGATCATTGCGCTGGGGCTCCTCGTCGATGATGCCATGATCGTCGTTGAACTGATGGAGCGGAAGCTGGAGGAGGGGTTGGAACGGCTCGAGGCGGCGACCTTTGCGTACCGCTCCACGGCCTTCCCGATGTTGACCGGCACGCTGATTACGACCGCTGGCTTCATCCCGGTCGGCTTTGCCGATTCCACTGCCGGCGAATACGTGCGCTCGCTCTTCTTCGTCGTCGGCATCGCGCTGGTCACTTCATGGTTCGTCGCCGTCTATTTCACGCCCTGGCTTGGATACATGATCCTGAAGCAGCGGGCGCACGCCGGCACGCATCATGATGCCTACGACACACGCTTCTATCACCGCCTTCGCGCGACCATCGGCTGGGCCGTCCGCCACCGCGTCATTGTCCTCCTGATGACGCTCGGTGCGTTCGGCGGTAGCCTCTTTGCCTTCAACTTCATTCCGCAGAGCTTCTTCCCGCAGTCCTCACGGCCGGAAATCCTTGTGGACATGTGGCTGCCGGAGGGGACCAGCGTTGCGGAAGTGGAGCGGCAGGCCAAGGCGCTCGAGGAGCTGATACTGCCCGATCCCGACAAGCATTTCGTTGCGACCTTCATCGGGGAAGGTGCGCCTCGTTTCTTCCTGCCGCTCGACCAGCAGCTTCGCAATCCGAACTATGCCCAGCTTCTGGTGATGGCAAACGGGCTCGAAGAGCGCGAACGCCTGATCGTCAAGCTGCGCAAAATCCTTGCCGAGGATTTCCCCTCGGTGCGGGCGAAGGTAGACCGTCTGTTCCTCGGGCCGCCGGTCGGTTGGCCGGTGCAGATGCGTGTAACCGGTCCTGATCGTGACGAAGTTCGCCGCATCGCCGATGCCGTCAAGCAGCGCTATGAAGCGAACCCGCTCTTCGGTGCCATCCACGACGACTGGATGGAGCCGGTGCCGGCCATGAAGCTGGTGATCGACCAGGATCGTGCCCGGGCACTCGGTGTCACATCGCAGCGTGTTCGACAGATGCTCTATGCTGCCGTGTCCGGCGCACCGCTTGGCGACTTCCGCGACGGTGAGGAGACCGTTTCCATCGTGGCGCGTGAGCCGGATGCGACGCGCAATCTGCTCTCTGCGGTCAATTCCGTCTATATTCCCACGGACACCGGCGGCTTCGTGCCCGTGTCCCAGATTGCCAGAGTGGTTCCGATCCTCGAACAGGGTATCGAGTGGCGACGGGATCGCCTGCCGACCATAACCGTCAAAGCCACGCTTCCGGATGGCGTGGAGCCGACGGAAGTCTCCAAGCACCTCTATGCCGAGATGTCCGACCTTCGTGAAAGCCTGCCGGCAGGCTACAGCGTCGAAATCCAGGGCGGTGCGGAGGATGCGGAGGAAAGCCAGGCGTCGATTGCCGCCAAGGCGCCGATCATGCTGCTGATCATTCTGGCTCTGCTGATGATCCAGCTTCAGCATTTCGGCAAGGCGATGCTCGTTCTCGCCACCGGGCCGCTCGGCGTGATCGGGGCAGCACTTGCGCTGCTGGTGACCGGCGCGCCTTTCGGTTTCGTCGCTATCCTCGGAGTTATCGCGCTGCTGGGGATCATCATCCGCAACTCGATCATTCTCATCGACCAGATCGACCAGGACATCGCTGCCGGCATGGAGCGTCAGGAGGCAATCATCGGAGCGGCGGTGCGCCGTTTCCGCCCGATCATGTTGACGGCCATGACCGCGGTTCTTGCTCTCATCCCGATCTCTCGGGGCCTGTTCTGGGGGCCTCTCGCCTACTCGATGATGGGCGGTATCCTCGTTGCCACCGTCCTGACAATTCTGGTCCTGCCGGCGGGCTACGCGCTGTTCTTCGGCCGAGGCCCGAAGACCGACGAGGGCGTTCAGCCGGCGAACTCAGACCATGAAGGTGGCGCGGCGGATATCCATCTGGCGGCGGAATAGGGCCCGGCGGCGTCAGCCGCCGGTACTGGCTCGCAGGAACGCTTCCTGATTGGTCCGCACGGCCGAGTAGATATAGTCGGAGACGGACCGAACCCGTGGCACGCTGCTGAGGTCGCGATGACAGACGAGCCAGTAGCTGCGCGTCAGGGTAACTTCCTCCGGCAGCACGATCGTCAGATCCGGCTGCGCGCGGGCGATGAAATGGGGCAGGACGCACAGCCCGAAGCCGTTCTTCGTCGCCGTCAGCTGCGCAAAGATGCTGGAGCTCTGGAAGCGCGGCTTTATGCCGGGATGGACGTCACCAAGATAATCCAGTCCAGGGGCAAAGATCATGTCTTCGATGTAGCCGATAAAGGGATGCGCCAGGAGATCGTCCCGACGGCGGATCGGGCCTGATTTTGCGAGATATTCGGCAGAGGCATAGACGTTCAGATTGTAGTCGGTGATCTTGTCGGTGCTGTATGGACCCGCCTTGGGCGGATCGAGCGTCACGGCGATGTCTGCCTCCTTGCGGGAGAGGGACATGATCTGCTGGATCGTCACCAGTTCGAGCGAAATATTGGGATGCTGAGCGTAGAATGCTCCCATGCGTTGGGTGAAAAAGAAATTAGCGAAGCCTTCGGGCGCGCTCATGCGGATGACGCCGCGTTGCGCCGTAACGCCGGTGGCGACATCGGCCTGAAGACGATCCGTTTCCGCCTCGATCTTTTCGGCAGTCTCTATGAAGCGTTGGCCAATGGAGGTCAGCACATAACCACGTGGATTGCGCTCGAACAGCTTCACCTTCAGCGCGAATTCGAGCCGGTCGATACGCCGGGAGACGGTTGCGTGGCTGGTGCGCAGGTGGCGGGCCGCCGTTGATAATTGTCCGGTCCTCGCCACCGCGAGGAAGTACTGGAGGTCGTCCCAGGTAAAGTTCGAATTAGGCTTCATGGATCCTGTTCTGTTCAAAAATGCACAGAGGCTGTTTGCATTTAGTTAGTGAAATTGCCTTGCGTCAATCATGGAATTCCGAAACCATGCGGGCGGTAAGGGTCGCCTTGAGGAGGGCGATCTCCCAAATTTGAACAGACTCGCGCTCTGGCTTTCTCTGGGAGGAGAACATTATGCGAATGAATCTCGTTACGTCTCTGGCATTCCTGTTGGCCGGGAGCACGGCTGCTCTTGCTCAAAGCGCATCCGACGGCAAGGTCAAGATCGGCGTTCTGAACGACCAGTCCGGGGTCTACGCAGACTTCGGCGGCAAGTCCTCGGTGGAAGCCGCCAAGATGGCAATCGAGGACTTTGGCGGAAAGGTGCTGGACCTGCCGGTCGAGCTCGTCGATGCGGACCACCAGAACAAGGCCGACATCGCATCCAACATTGCGCGCCAGTGGTACGACACCGAGCAGGTCGATGCGATCATGGAACTGACGACGTCGTCGGTGGCCCTCGCTGTTCAGGCGCTCAGCAAGGAAAAGAAGAAGATCAACATTGTTACCGGCGCTGCGACAACGGAACTCACGGGCAAGCAGTGCAGCCCCTACGGCTTCCACTGGGCCTATGACACACACGCGCTCGCGGTCGGCACAGGCGGTGCGCTCGTCAAGCAGGGCGGCGACAGCTGGTTCTTCCTGACGGCCGACTACGCTTTCGGCTACTCCCTGGAGGAACAGACGAGCGCGTTTGTGAAATCTGCTGGCGGTACGGTCTCGGGCGCAGTGCGTCACCCACTCGCCACCAACGATTTCTCGTCCTTCCTGCTGCAGGCGCAGTCTTCGGGTGCGAAGGTTATCGGTCTCGCCAATGCGGGTCTCGATACGTCGAATGCCATCAAGCAGGCTGCCGAGTTTGGAATTACGGCCGGCGGCCAGAACCTTGCCGCGCTGCTTTTCACGCTGGCTGAAGTGCATGGTCTCGGCGTCGAGGCAGCACAGGGCCTGACCTTGACGGAAGGCTATTACTGGAACCTCGACGACCAGAGCCGAGAGTTCGGCAAGCGCTTCTTCGAGCGCACCGGCAGGATGCCGAACATGGTTCATGCCGGGACATACTCGTCCGTCCTGCAGTACCTCAAGGCGATCGAGAAAGCCGGCACCGACGAGACCGAGGCCGTCGCCAAGGCATTGCATGAAATGCCGGTGGACGACTTCTTCGCCCGCAATGGCACCGTCGGTGCCAATGGCCGCATGATCCATGACATGTATCTTCTCCAGGTGAAGAAGCCGGGCGAAAGCGACGAGCCATGGGATTACTTCAACGTGCTTTCCACGATCCCCGGCAAGGAAGCGTACATCGATCCCGCCAAGAGCGGCTGCGATCTGGTGAAGTAAGCCATCATGGCGCAGTCGTCGTTACAGACGCAAGTGGAGCCGCGGGTGGTGCTTTCCGCCCGTGGTCTCACCAAGCGATTTGGGTCGTTCGCGGCAGTGAAGGATGTCGATCTCGATGTCCATCACGCCCGTGTCCATGCACTCATCGGACCGAACGGAGCGGGAAAGACGACCGTCTTCAACCTGCTGACCAAGTTCCTGCAACCGTCGGCCGGCAGCATCAACCTGCTTGGGACGGACATCACCAGGACCGCACCGGACAAGGTGGCCCGGATGGGCCTGGTCCGCTCGTTCCAGATATCCGCCGTCTTTCCGCACCTGACGGTTCTGGACAATGTGCGCGTTGCCTTGCAGCGACCGAACAATCTGTCGACCCAGTTCTGGCTACCCATGTCGTCGCTCGATCGCCTGAACGACAGGGCGGAAGAGCTTCTCGTTTCGGTGGGCCTGCACAACGAGCGCAATGCCGTCGCGGCCGATCTTTCCTACGGGCGCAAACGGGTGCTCGAGATTGCCACGACGCTGGCGCTTGACCCCAAGGTGCTGCTTCTCGACGAGCCGATGGCCGGAATGGGCCAGGAAGACATCGGAACCGTTTCCGGCATTATCAAGGATGTCGCGAAGGAGCGGGCGGTGTTGATGGTGGAGCACAACCTGTCCGTCGTCGCCAACATCTGCCACCACGTGACGGTTCTTCAGCGCGGGGAAATCCTCGCGGAAGGCGACTATGCGACCGTGAGTCAGGATCCACGGGTGCGCACCGCCTACATGGGCACGGAGGACGACTGAGATGAAACCCCTGCTTCAGGTTTCAGGCCTCAATGCCTGGTATGGCGAAAGCCATGTGCTGCACGGTGTCGACATGACTGTGGGCGAGGGGGAGATGGTCACCATCCTTGGCCGCAACGGCGTCGGAAAGACGACGACGCTCCGGACGATCATGGGCATCATCCGCGAGCGAAAGGGTCAGATCACTTTCGACGGCAAGGACATGATGGGGGTGCCGCTCCACCGGACCGCCCATAGCGGAATTGGCTTCGTGCCGGAGGAGCGCGGGATCTTCGCGACGCTCACCGTGGAGGAAAATCTCGTGCTGCCGCCTGTCGTGGCGGGCAATGGCATGCCTGTCGATGAGATCTACGACCTGTTTCCGAACTTGCTCGAGCGGCGCTCGAGCCCGGGAACGAAGCTTTCCGGCGGCGAGCAGCAGATGCTGGCGATAGCGCGCATTCTGCGGACCGGTGTCCGCCTTCTGATCCTCGACGAGCCGACGGAAGGCCTTGCGCCGGTCATCGTCCAGCGTATCGGAGAAGTTTTGAAGAAACTCAAGGAACGGGGCATGACGGTGCTTCTGGTCGAACAGAACTTCCGCTTTGCCAGCCGCATCGCCGACCGTTTCTACCTGATGGAGCATGGGCAGATGGTGGCAGATTTCCCGGTCGGCGAATTGCCGTCGCGTATGGATACGCTCCATAAGGTTCTGGGGGTCTGACGATGACGATGATCTTCGGCATCCCTGTCCAGGCGTTTCTCGGCCAATTGCTGATCGGCCTCATCAACGGGTCGTTCTACGCGTTGCTCAGCCTTGGCCTCGCCGTCATTTTTGGCCTGCTGCGGGTCATTAACTTCGCCCATGGCGCCCAGTACATGCTCGGCGCCTTCGTCGCATTCCTGCTGCTGCAGTATTTCGCCGTCAGCTACTGGCTCGCCCTCATCCTCGCCCCCATTATCGTGGGGCTGCTGGGAGCCGCCATCGAACGCACGATGTTGAGCCGTCTCTACAAGCTGGACCCGCTCTACGGACTGCTCTTTACATTCGGTCTGGCGCTGACGATCGAAGGAACGTTCCGTTACCTTTATGGTGCTGCCGGCCAGCCCTATTCCGTCCCCGCCGCACTGGCCGGAGGAACCAATCTCGGCTTCATGTTCCTGCCCAACTACCGCGGCTGGGTGGTGGTGATTTCGCTGGTTGCCTGCATCGGAACCTGGCTCCTCATCGAGAAGACCAAGCTCGGTTCCTACCTCCGAGCCGCGACGGAGAATCCGGTGCTTGTGCAGGCCTTCGGGGTCAACGTGCCGATGCTCCTGACGCTGACCTATGCACTTGGGGCCGCGCTTGCCGCATTCGCCGGTGTCCTGGCGGCGCCCATTTACCAGGTCTCACCGCTGATGGGCACCAACCTCATCATCGTCGTGTTTGCGGTCGTCGTGGTCGGCGGCATGGGATCGATCATGGGGGCGATTATCACCGGCTACATGCTCGGCATCGCGGAGGGCCTGACCAAGGTGTTTTACCCGGAAGCATCCAACATCGTCATCTTCGTGATCATGGCGATCGTTTTGCTCATCCGGCCCGCTGGCCTCTTTGGACGGGATGTTTGACATGAGCCACGCCACTCACACCGAAGCATCATCGAGCAAGAGATCGGAGCGCTCGCAGTCAGCGTCGCTTACCTACGCCGTCTTCCTGCTGACGGGGCTCGCACTGCTCGTCGTTGCGCCGCTCTTCTTCTATCCGATATTCCTGATGAAGCTTCTGTGCTTCGCGCTCTTCGCCTGCGCCTTCAATCTTTTGCTTGGCTATACCGGCTTGCTGTCGTTCGGCCATGCGACGTTCTTCGGGGGTGCGGCCTACTTTACGGCTCACGCCGTGAAGGAATGGGGTTTGACGCCGGAGCTCGGCGTGCTTCTCGGCGTCGCCGGTGCGGCAGCGCTTGGCCTCATCATGGGTTTCGTGGCGATCCGTCGCCAGGGCATCTATTTCGCGATGATCACGCTGGCACTGTCGCAGATGTTCTTCTTCTTCTGCCTTCAGGCGGAATTCACCCGGGGCGAAGACGGCATCCAACAGGTGCCGCGCGGGCACCTCTTCGGCTTCATCGATCTCTCGGTGGCGACGAACATGTACTATTTCGTGCTGGCGGTCTTCCTGATCGGCATGGTGATCATCTGGCGTTTCATCAACTCGCCGTTCGGGATGATCCTGAAGTCGATCCGCGAGAACGAGGCACGGGCAACCTCGCTCGGCTATTCCGTGGCCCGTTACAAGCTCGGTGCATTCGTCATGTCGGCTGCGCTGGCAGGTCTTGCCGGTGGCGTGAAGTCGCTGGTCTTCCAGTTCGCGACGCTCACCGACGTGACCTGGCAGATGTCTGGCGAGGTGATCCTGATGACGCTGCTTGGTGGCATAGGAACGTTGATCGGGCCGATCTTCGGAGCGGGCCTCGTCGTCACGCTGCAGAACTATCTGGCGACATCGGATTTTCCGGTCACGATCATCACGGGTGTCGTCTTCATGGCCTGCGTGCTGCTCTTCCGGCGCGGCCTCATCGGAGAGTTCTACGCATCCCGCCTTGGGCGGCGATTGGGCTTCGAACACCGGCACTAGCACGGGAAGACGCGTCGGGCGGCGCGTCGAACATGAACAAGTCGAGGCGGATCGGATCGCAGGCGAGCGCCTGCGGCAACGGCCGGCCTTTGGAGGCAAGATGGAGCGGTATGACTATATCGTGGTAGGGGCGGGGAGCGCCGGGTGCGTGCTCGCCAACCGGCTGTCCGAGGATGCGCGCAATCGCGTGCTGCTTCTGGAGGCAGGGGGCACGGACAATTACCACTGGGTCCACATTCCCGTTGGTTATCTCTATTGCATCAACAACCCGCGAACCGACTGGTGCTTCACGACGGAGAAAGAGCAGGGGCTGAACGGACGCTCGCTCTTTTACCCTCGGGGCAAGCTTCTCGGCGGCTGCTCTTCGATCAACGGCATGATCTACATGCGCGGACAGGCCCGCGATTACGATCTGTGGCGGCAGATGGGCTGCGAGGGCTGGGGCTGGGACGACATCCTTCCGTATTTCAGGAAATCCGAGGACCACTACCGCGGTTCCGACGAGATGCATGGATCGGGCGGTGAGTGGCGGGTGGAGAAGGCGCGCGTCCGCTGGGCCGTCCTCGAAGCGTTCCAGAAGGCGGCCGAAGAGGCCGGAATTCCGATCACCGAAGACTTCAATCGCGGCACGAACGAAGGCTCCGGCTATTTCGACGTCAACCAGCGGTCCGGCATCCGCTGGAATACGGCGAAGGCCTTCCTGCGGCCCGCCAAGCGGCGTGCCAACCTAAGGGTGCTGACCAAGGCGCATGTCCGCCGGCTCATCATCGAAGAGGGCGAGGTCCGGGGTGTCGAATTTCAGCACGAAGGTGTTGCAAAGCGCGCCTACGCCTCGTGCGAAACCATTCTCAGCGCCGGCTCGATCGGCTCTCCGCATATCCTGGAACTGTCCGGCATCGGCCGTGGCGATGTTCTGCAAAACGCCGGCATCGACACGGTCAGCGAGGTGAAGGGCGTCGGAGAGAACCTGCAGGACCATCTGCAGCTTCGCATGATCTACAAGGTGACCGGGGTGCCCACGCTCAACGAAAAGGCCTCTCGCCTGCTCGGAAAGGCAGCGATCGGCCTGGAATATGCCTTCCGCCGTTCCGGCCCGATGTCGATGGCGCCGAGCCAGCTCGGCATCTTCACCCGCTCTGGGCCGGACAAGGAGACGCCGGACCTGCAATATCACATCCAGCCGGTCTCGCTCGACAAGTTCGGTGATCCCGTTCACGCCTTCCCGGCAATGACGGCAAGCGTGTGCAACCTGCGCCCTGAAAGCCGCGGATCGGTTCATGTGAAGAGCGCCGATTTTGCCGCCGCGCCGGCCATACAGCCGAACTACCTTTCGACAGCGGCAGACCGCGACGTGGCCGTGCGCTCGATCCGGCTGACACGGAAAATAGTCTCGGAGCCCTCTTTCGCGCGCTACCACCCGCAGGAGTACAAGCCCGGCCCCGAATACGAAACCGATGCGGATCTCGAGAAGGTTGCCGGCGACATTGGCACCACGATTTTCCATCCGGTGGGAACGGCACGGATGGGGTCGGACCCGGAAAGCGTCGTCGACCCGCGGCTGCGATTGCGGGCCTTCGGGCGGTTAAGGGTGGCAGATGCCTCGATCATGCCCAATATCGTTTCCGGCAATACCAATTCGCCGACTATCATGATTGCCGAGAAGGCGGCCGAGATGATTCTGGCCGATAGCCGATAATGGCGGGCGACATACAGGAGATGAGCGTGAGTGATCTGGCCGGCAACACAGAGGAAGTCATTCTCGATCGTGTCGGATCGGCTGCCGTCATCCGGCTGAACCGGCCGAAGGCGCTGAACAGCATCAATCTGCCGATGGTCCAGGCCATACGTGCCGCGCTCGACGATCATGCCGACGATCCTTCCATTTCCGCCGTGGTTCTGGCGGGAGAGGGAGGCCGAGCCTTCTGTGCCGGCGGCGATATCCGGGTGCTCTTCGACATGGGCAAGGCTGACGATCCGGAAACCACCCGTTTCTGGCGCGAGGAGTTTCCGCTCAACTATGCGATATCGCACTATCCGAAGCCATTCGTGGCGTTGATGGACGGCATCACCATGGGCGGTGGCGTCGGCCTGTCTGCCCATGGTCGCCATCGTGTCGTGACGGAACGGACACGGCTTGCCATGCCCGAGACCGGCATAGGCTATTTCCCGGACGTGGGTGCCACCTGGCTTCTGCCAAAGGCGCCGGGCGAAGTGGGAACATGGATGGGTCTGACTGGACTGGAAATCAATGGCGCCGACGCGATCTACGCGGGTCTCGCGGACGCCTGCGTTTCATCCGGGCGGTTGCCGGACATGATCGAGGCGCTTGGGGCGCTCAATGCCGAAGCGGGAGACAAGGGTGTCGAGGCGGTCATCGCGGACTTCGCAATCTCTCCCGGTCAAGGCACCCTGGAGCAGAACCGTGCACTGATCGACCGCTGCTTTGGCTTCGACACCGTAGAGGAGGTGCTGGACGCGCTCTCAGGCGAGGACGATGATTTTGCAAGGCATGCCAGGGAAACCATCCTCAAACGGTCGCCGACGAGCCTGAAGCTCGCCTTGCGACTTATTCGGGCCGGCCGCGAGAGTTCCGGTCTTGTCGAATGCCTGGAGCGTGAATTCGCGGCAGGGCTCGAAATCCTTCGTAACCACGACTTCTACGAGGGCGTGCGTGCCGCGATCATAGACAAGGACCGGAACCCGAAGTGGTCGCCTGCCACCCTGGCAGATGTTCAAAGCGAGAGCATCGACCGCTATCTCGGCGGCAGGCACGGCACTCTGTTCCCGGACCATCGGCTTTAGCTCGGGAAAAGAGTTGCGTCTGGCTCCATAAAAGGAACAGAAATTCTAACGCGCTTCAGCTCCAGAGTTGGCGGTTTCTCGCCGCCGGTCCCGGGCCCGGATAGGTTTGCGGCATCAACGATTTACCGGAGCCTTCCATGAACCGCTTCCTGATCCTCGGTACGGCACTTGCCGCCCTGTTTGCCGCGCCTGCATTCGCGCAGTCACCGACCACTCTGCTTAATGCGTCCTACGATGTCGCGCGCGAAGTCTTTGCCGCCGAGAATGAGGCATTCATCAAGCAGCACCCCGGCGTTACCGTCGACCAGTCGCATGCCGGCACGTCGAAGCAGGCTCGCGCCATCGTCGAAGGCCTGGAGGCGGACGTCGTCACCTTCAATCAGGTCACCGACATCTCCTTCCTGGTAAAGCAGGGCTTCGTCACCGACGACTGGCAGCAGGATTTCGCCAACAGCGCGTCGCCCTTCTATTCCTTCCCGTCCTTCCTGGTGCGCGCCGGCAACCCGAAGAACATCAAGAACTGGGACGATCTTGCCCGCGACGATGTGAAGGTTGTGTTCCCGAACCCCAAGACTTCCGGTAACGCCCGCTACACGTATCTCGCTGCGGTCGCCTTTGCCAAGGAGGCCTTCGGCGGTGACGAGGAGAAGATCGAGGCGTTCATCACGAAGATCTTCGACAACGTTCCGGTCTTCGACACCGGCGGTCGTGCGGCCACGACGACTTTCGTCGAGCGCGAGATCGGCGACGTGATCGTCACCTTCGAAGCGGAAACCCGCTCGATCGCCAAGCAGTACGGCACCGACAAGTTTGAAAGCGTCGTTCCTTCCGTCAGCCTGCTCGCGGAGTTTCCGGTGGCGATTGTCGACAAGGTGGTCGACAAGCGCGGCTCGCGTGACCTCGCCAAGTCTTACCTCGACTTCCTCTACACGGAACAAGGCCAGCGGATCGCAGCCGAATTCGGCCATCGTGTCCACAACGAAAAAATCTCCACCGAATTCAAGGACGAGTTCCCTGAAATCCGGCTGGTGACTGTCGAGGATGTCTTCGGTGGTTGGCCGAAGGTTCAGGAAGAACACTTCGCCTCCGGTGCAGCCCTCGACAAGATCTACGGCAGCCGGTAATCGCACCCTGTCAAGATTGAAGCCCGGCGGATGAAAGTCTGCCGGGTCCTGCTGTTCATGGACCTGGAAATCTACGCTTGAAACGTAATGTGCTGCCGGGCCTGCCTCTGTCACTCGGCGTGACGCTCTTCTATGTCGGCCTGATCGTCGTGTTGCCGCTGGCTGCGCTTGCCTTCAAGGCTGCGAGCCTCGGCCCGTCGGACTATTGGGCGATCATTTCCTCACCGCGCGCCGTGGCGAGCTATCGGGTCACGGTATTGTGCGCCCTTGGGGCAACGGTGTTCAACCTCGTCTTCGGGCTGGCACTTGCCTGGGTGCTGACACGGTACCGCTTTCCCGGCTGGCGCTTCGTCGATGCTATGGTCGACCTGCCATTTGCACTGCCGACTGCCGTGGCCGGCATCTCGTTGACCGCGCTGTTTGCGAGCAACGGCTGGTTCGGTTCCGTGCTTGCCGATTTCGGCATCAAGGTTGCCTACACTCCGCTCGGCATCATGGTGGCGATGGCCTTCACAAGCCTGCCTTTCATCGTGCGGACGGTCCAGCCGGTTCTTGAAGATCTCGACCCGGCGCTCGAGGAAGCGGCGCAGTCGCTCGGCGGAAGCGACTGGACGATTTTCCGCAAGGTCATCCTGCCGCTGCTGACGCCCGCAATTCTTGCCGGACTGTCGCTTTCCTTCGCCCGCTCGCTCGGTGAATTCGGCGCGATCATCTTCATCGCCGGCAACCAACCGATGTCGACCGAGATCACCGCATTGCTCGTCTTCATCCGGCTCGAGGAGTACGACTACCAGGCAGCGGCAGCGATTGCCTCCGTTCTCTTGATCACCGCCTTCGTCATGCTGGCCGTCACCAACATCCTGCAGGCCCGCGCCCTGCGCTATACGGTGAGGAGCTGACGATGAGCGCCATTCGTACGGGTAGAAAGCCGCCGCGTGTCGGGGACAACCCGCTTTTCCGGGGGCTGCTGATCGGCATCGTGTTGATTGTCGGCGCCATCCTTGTTCTCGCACCGCTCATCCTCATCGGGTTTCAGGCGTTCTCGGATGGTTGGCGCGTCTATGCCTCCACGCTGGTCCACCCGGATACGCGCCACGCCATCCTTCTGACGGTGATCACGGCGCTGATCGCCGTTCCGATCAACACGATCTTCGGAATCGCCGCTGCCTGGGCAATCACCAAGTTCGATTTTCCGGGGCGTCGCTTCCTGCTCGTCCTGATCGAAATCCCGTTCTCCATCTCTCCGATCGTCGCGGGCGTCGCCTATCTCTTCGTCTACGGGCTGCAGGGGTTGTTCGGGCCGGTTCTCGATACCTACGAGATCAAGATCCTGTTTGCATTGCCAGGTATCATTCTCGCGTCGATGTTCGTCACGGCTCCATTCGTTGCGCGTGAACTCATTCCGTTGATGCAGGCGCAGGGTCGTGATCTCGAAGAGGCGGCAACGTCGCTTGGCGCATCGGGATGGCGCACGTTCCTGACCGTCACGCTGCCGAACATCAAATGGGCGCTGCTTTACGGCGTCGTGCTCTGCAATGCCCGCGTCATGGGCGAATTCGGCGCCGTTTCCGTCGTCTCCGGAAATATACGCGGCCAGACGAACACGCTGCCGCTGCATATCGAGCTTCTTTACCACGACTATCAGGCTGCCGGGGCTTTCGCATCCGCATCCATCCTGGCGATCCTCGCCGTCATTACCATCATTGCGAAAGTGGCGCTGGAGCGTCAGGGCGCGGGTCGCGTGCCTCGCCCTGCGCTCGTTACCCAGGTTGCAGTTGCTTCGGAGACCAAGCCATGAAGATCCGTCTCGACCGCGTCGTCAAGACGTTCAACACCTTCCGCGCCGTCAAGGACGTGTCGCTCGATATCGAGAGCGGTGAACTGGTTGCGCTGCTCGGGCCGTCCGGCTCCGGCAAGACCACCATTCTGCGCATGGTTGCCGGTCTCGAATATGCCGACGGCGGCCACATCTACTTCGGCGAGCAGGATGCCACCGACATTCCGGTTCGTGATCGTGGTGTCGGTTTCGTCTTCCAGCACTACGCGCTCTTCCCGCACATGACGGTTGCGGAAAACATTGCCTTCGGCATGAAGGTCTCCAAGGTGAAGCGTGAGAAGGCGGAGATCGCGTCGCGCGTGGAGGACCTTCTCCGCCTTGTCCGACTGGAGGGGCTGGGTGGCCGGTTTCCCGCGCAGATTTCGGGTGGGCAGCGGCAGCGTGTGGCTCTCGCGCGCGCATTGGCAGTCGACCCGAAAGTGCTTCTGCTCGACGAGCCGTTCGGCGCTCTCGACGCCAATGTACGACGCGATCTCCGCCGCTGGCTGCGCGAGATTCACGACGAGCTTGGCATTACCACGCTGTTCGTTACGCATGACCAGGAAGAGGCGCTCGATCTCGCTGACCGGGTGGTTATCCTGAACGAGGGCCAGATCGTCCAGCAGGGTACGCCGGAGCAGGTGTGCCGCGACCCGAAGTCCGCCTTCGTCACGCGCTTCCTCGGCGACGCCAACCGGCTGTCGGCTGAGGTTCGTGGCGGCATAGCCTATGCGGGAGGCGCGTCCATTGCCGCCGGTGATTTGGCCGACGGTGCCGCCGAGCTTTATGCGCGGCCGGGCGATTTGTCCTGGTCGCAGGAAGGGCCAGGTATTGCGGCATCCATCACCCGCGTGCTGGACCGTCCGGGCGGGCGTCGCGTGATCACCATCACCACGGACGGCGATCATCTGGAGTTTGATGTGGAGCCCGAGCTTTCGGTGCGCGCGGGGCAGCAGGGTTATGTGAGCCTGCGTCGCGCACAGGTGTTTGCTGTCTGATTGTGAGGCAAGCGCATAAATACAAAGAGGCCGGCGGAGCGATCCGCCGGCCTCTTAGTTTGTACCGGTAACTCAGTTCATCTGGGTGACGAAGCGAGTTTCCAGATAGGCTTCGACCGCTTCCGAGCCGCCTTCCGTGCCGTAGCCGGAATCCTTGATGCCGCCGAACGGCACTTCCGGAATGGCCAGGCCGTTGTGATTGATCGTGAGCATGCCGGCCTCCATGTGGCGGCTGAGCGCATGCGCGGTCTTCACCGAGCCGGTAAACGCGTAGGATGCGAGACCGAAGGGCAGGCGGTTTGCTTCTTCCAGTGCATCTTCAAGGCTGGAGAAGCGATTGACGATCGCCAGCGGACCGAAGGGCTCGTCGTTCATCATCTTGGCCGAGGTGGGAACGTCGGCCAGTACCGTCGGCTCGAAGAAGTACCCCTTGTTGCCGATGCGCTTGCCGCCGGTCTTCAGCGTGGCGCCGTGGCTGACCGCGTCGTGGATCATGTCTTCCATGGCCGGGATGCGGCGGTCGTTGGCAAGCGGGCCCATTCCGATGCCGTCCTCCAGTCCGTTGCCGACCTTGAGAGCTTCTGCGGCCTTCACGAAGCCTTCGAGGAACTTGTCGGCAATGCCTTCCTGAACGAGGAAGCGCGTCGGCGCGACACAGACCTGGCCGGCATTGCGGAACTTGGAGCCCGCGGTAACCTCGATCGCCTTTTCCAGATCGGCGTCGTCGAAGATGATCGCCGGCGCGTGGCCGCCCAGTTCCATCGTGGCGCGCTTCATGTGCTTGCCGGCCAGTGCCGCGAGATGCTTGCCGACCGGGGTCGAGCCGGTGAACGAGATCTTGCGGATGATGGGGTGCGAGATGAGGTATTCGGAGATTTCAGCGGGGATGCCATAGACGAGATTGACCACGCCTGCGGGCACGCCCGCATCGGCGAAGGCACGGATCAGTTCGGCTGGCGAAGCCGGGGTTTCTTCCGGTGCCTTGACGATGATCGAGCAACCGGTGGAAACCGCAGCGGAGAGCTTGCGGACGATCTGGTTGATCGGGAAGTTCCACGGTGTGAAGGCGGCAACGGGGCCGACCGGCAACTTGATGGCCATCTGCGACACGCCGCTGAAGCGCGATGGGATGACCTGGCCATAGGTACGGCGTGCTTCTTCGGCGAACCAGTCGATCGTGTCGGCCGCACCCATGATTTCCATCTTGGATTGCCCCAGCGGCTTACCCTGTTCGCGGGTCATCACGTAGGCGATCGCATCGACTCGCGAGCGCAGGATGTCGGCGGCCTTGCGCATCATCTTGGAGCGATCGAAAGCAGACGTCTCGCGCCAGATCTTGAAGCCCTTGTCAGCAGCCTCCAGCGCCAGATCGAGATCTGCCTTGCGGGCATGCGCTATCTTGCCGATTACCTCTTCCGTCGCCGGGTCGATGACCGGCAGCGTCTCGCCGCCAATGGCATCGCGCCACGTGCCGTTGATGAAAAGCTGAACGTCGGGATAGCTGTGCATGGAATGGACCTTCATTGCGAGTGGGCGTCATATCTGGTTGGCGCCTGGACGGGCGGCTGCAACGTCGGTGCTTGGGAGAACGCTGCCGCTGCTGCCGGGAACATAGGGACTAATTTTGACCGCCGTTTGAAGCGGGAGGAGCGAGATGCCTCGCATGTCCTATGTAGGACGCCGGCGCCGATGATCCAAGACGCAGTTGTCAGACAACGCAGAAATTGCTGTGAAGAATGGTCGGCCGCGATAACGCGGCCGACCATAGGCCGACCACGGATTGATCAGAAGAACGCCTGAATGCCGGTTTGCGCGCGGCCGAGGATGAGAGCATGGACGTCATGCGTACCCTCGTAGGTGTTGACCGTCTCGAGGTTCTGCGAGTGACGCATGACGTGGTACTCGATCTGGATACCGTTGCCGCCGTGCATGTCACGGGCCTGACGGGCAATATCCAGGGCCTTGCCGCAATTGTTGCGTTTGACGATGGAGATCATCTCGGGAGCCATCTTGTGCTCGTCCATCAAGCGGCCGACGCGGAGCGACGCCTGAAGTCCGAGAGCGATCTCCGTCTGCATGTCTGCGAGCTTCTTCTGGTAGAGCTGCATTCCTGCAAGCGGCTTACCGAACTGCTTGCGATCGAGGCCGTACTGGCGGGCGCGGAGCCAGCAGTCTTCCGCCGCGCCCATGACGCCCCAGGAAATGCCGTAGCGGGCGCGGTTGAGGCAGCCGAAAGGTCCTTTAAGACCTGAAACGTTGGGGAGCAGCGCATCCTCGCCGACTTCCACGCCGTCCATGACGATTTCGCCGGTGATCGAGGCGCGCAACGACAGCTTGCCGCCGATCTTGGGGGCGGACAGGCCCTTCATGCCCTTTTCGAGCACGAAGCCGCGGATCTCGTTGTTATGGGCTTCGGACTTCGCCCAGACGACGAAGACATCGGCGATCGGGGAGTTGGAGATCCACATCTTGGCGCCGCGCAGGCGGTAGCCGCCCTCGATCTTCTCCGCGCGCGTCTTCATGCCGCCCGGATCGGAACCGGCATCCGGCTCTGTCAGGCCGAAACAGCCGATCAGTTCGCCGGAAACGAGACCCGGCAGGTACTTGTCCTTCTGCTCCTCGGAGCCGTAGGCGTAGATCGGGTAGATCACCAGTGACGACTGGACGCTCATCATAGACCGATAGCCGCTATCGATGCGTTCTACTTCGCGCGCTACGAGGCCGTAGGCGACGTAGCTTGCATCGGCGGCGCCGTATTTTTCCGGCAGCGTTACGCCGAGAAGCCCGGCCTGGCCCATCAGCCGGAACAGTTCCGGCTCGGACGCCTCGTTCAGATAGGCTTCCTGCACACGTGGCAGCAATTCCGATTTGCTGAAGGCTGCGGCCGAGTCACGGATCATCCGCTCTTCATCCGAAAGCTGCTCTTCAAGTAGAAAGGGGTCGTTCCAGGAAAATGCCGCGCGTCCGCTCACAAGTATGCCTCCAGTTTGGAGCTCGATTATCGATGACGTCTTGTCTATCGGCAAGGCGCGTTTACTCATTAGGGCATGATTGATAGTAATAGACCATGAGCACTCTGAGCCGCCGTCTCCTGCCGTCTACCGCCGCGCTTGCCGCCTTCGAGTCGGTTGCGCGCCTGCGCAGTTTTTCCGTGGCGGCCGAAGAGCTCGCACTTACGCAAGGGGCCATAAGTCGGCAGGTTTCGGGCCTGGAGGAGCTTCTGGGCGTTCTGCTTTTTGAAAGGACGAGCCGTGGCGTCATACTGACGTCGGTAGGCGCGGATTATGCGAAATCAGTCGGAGCGGCGCTGTCGCAGATCCGATCGGCATCGCTGCAGGCCATGACCAAACGGCATAGCGATACGCTCAATCTTGCCATCCTGCCAACCTTTGGCACGCGTTGGCTGATGCCGCGCATTCCGAGTTTCGTGGCTCGGCACCCGGAGATCACGCTGAACTTCGCCACACGCATCGGCGTCTTCGATTTCGACCGCGACGGCATCGACATTGCCATCCACATCGGCCAGCCGGACTGGCCGGGAGCCGACTGCACCTTTCTGATGGAGGAGATGGTGGCGCCGGTCTGCAGTCAGGCCTTTCTCGATAGCCATCCGGTCAAGGAGCCACGGGACATTCTGGCATTGCCGCTCTTGCACATGGCATCCCGACCGGGAGCGTGGAGCCACTGGTTCCAGAGCCTCGGGCTGTCGGGTGCCACATCGCAGGGAATGCGGTTCGAGCAGTTTTCCAATGTCGCGCAGGCCTGTGCGGCCGGGCTCGGCGTGGCCTTGATGCCGCTGTTCCTCATCGATTCCGAGCTGGCGAGCGGGCAGATCGTGCAGGCCTATCCTCATCAGGTCCGAAGCCCCAGCGCCTACTATGCCGTGGCGCCGTTGACCAAGACCGATTTCCGGCCGGTCGTGGCATTCCGCTCTTGGTTGCTGGAGGAAGTCGAGCGCTACCGCGGCGGTGAAGTGATGGCTTGGTAGGACAGCATGTGCGTCGTTATGACGTAGCAGGCCCGTTGGAGGGCGATGCGGAAAATGCGCATTCCTCCCTTGCGGTCGAGGGCGAGGCCGCTAGGATTATCGCCACAAATCACTTCAAGCGGTTTTCTCCACAATCAGGATATGCGAATGGAATTGGTGTTCGACGGCCATAATGATGTGCTTTTGCGGCTTTGGCGGACGATGAAATCCGGCGGCGATCCGGTCGCTGAGTTCATGGACGGCATCTCCGAAGGTCACATCGATGCGCCCCGTGCGAAGAAGGGCGGGCTCGCGGGCGGGTTCTGCGCCATCTACATTCCTTCGGGTGATCTTATCCTCAAGGAGCCGGACGCAAACGGTCACTACGAGACGCCGCTTTCGGCGCCTCTGGCCCTCGAACCGTCGCTTGAGATTGCGCTTGAGAAAGCAGCGATAGCACTGCGCCTCGATCGGGCGGGAGCCTGGCGTCTATGCCGCTCCACGGCAGATATCCGCAAGTCGATGGAGGATGGCATCTTCGCGAGCGTCCTGCACATCGAAGGCTGCGAGGCGCTCGATCCCGACCTCGAAAACCTCGAGGTTTTCTACGCGGCAGGTCTGCGTTCGCTCGGGCCCGTGTGGAGCCGGCACAATATTTTCGGCCATGGCGTGCCGTTTGCCTATCCCATGTCTCCCGACACAGCGCCGGGTCTTACCGACCTTGGCTTCGAACTGATCAAGGCGTGCAACAGAATGGGCATCCTCGTCGACCTTGCTCACATCACCGAGCAGGGTTTTTGGGACGTGGCGAAGACGACGGACCAGCCGCTCGTTGCCAGCCATTCGAATGCGCATGCGCTTACCTCGGTGGCGCGCAACCTGACGGACAGGCAATTTGACGCGATCAAGGAGAGCGGCGGGCTGGTCGGCCTCAACTATGCCGTGACCATGTTGCGCCCCGACGGCAGGGACAATGCGGCAACGCCGCTGTCCGACATGGTCCGCCACATCGACCATATGGTGGAGCGCATGGGCATCGATCATGTGGCGCTCGGATCGGACTTCGACGGAGCCACGATTCCAGAGGGAATCAAGGACGCCGCCGGCAATCAAAATCTGGTTGCGGCCCTCAGGGACGCGGGATACGCTGACGAGGAACTGGGGAAGATTTGCCGGGAGAACTGGCTCAGGATCCTGGCGTCTGCCTTGCGCGAATAGCCGCTGGGCAGCTAAAAACAGCTCATCAACAGGGGAACAAAAACATGATCGACTTGCTGAATAAACGCGTGCGTCTGCTGGCTTCCAGCGCTGCCGTGGCGCTGCTGCTGGCGGGAGCTCCGCAGGCGTTTGCTGCAACGCCCGCGGATACGCTCGTTCTGGGCTTTGCATTTGACGACATCATTTCGCTTGATCCGGCGGAAGCGTTCGAGCTCTCGACTGCGGAGGTCACTGCCAACACCTATAACCTGCTCGTACGCCTCGATCAGGCCGATACGTCGAAGGTCAAGGGTGAACTGGCCGACAGCTGGACTGTTTCCGACGATGGCCTGACCTACACGTTCAAGCTGAAGTCCGGCCTGAAATTCGCGTCCGGCAATCCGATCACCGCCGACGATGTTGCGTTCTCGTTCGAACGTGCGATCAAGCTGGACAAGTCTCCGGCCTTCCTTCTCACTCAGTTCGGCCTGTCGGGCGACAACGTGACGGAAAAGGCGAAGGCGGCCGACGAGAGCACGTTCGTGCTGACGGTCGACAAGCCCTATGCGCCGACCTTCGTGCTCAACGTGCTGACGTCCACCGTGGCGTCCGTCGTGGACAAGAAGCTGGTAACGGAGAATGCGAAACCCGTCACGCCGAACGACGACTACAAGTACGACACCGACTTCGGCAACGAATTCCTGAAGACCGGCTATGCCGGCTCCGGCCCATTCAAGACCCGCGAATGGCGCGCCAACGAAGTGGTGGTGCTGGAACGCAATGACAATTACTTCGGCGAGAAGCCCACGCTTGCCCGCGTCATCTATCGCCATATGAAGGAAAGCGCCGGACAGCGCCTGGCGCTGGAAAACGGCGATATCGACGTGGCCCGCAATCTCGAGCCAGGCGACATCGAGGCGATCTCCGGCAAGGAGGGGATGGCGACGACGTCCGCGCCGAAGGGCACGATCTACTATTACAGCCTTAACCAGAAGAACGAGACGCTTGCGAAGCCGGAAGTCATCGAGGCGTTCAAATACCTCATCGACTATGACGCGATCGGTGAGACCTTGATCAAGGGCATCGGCACGATCCGCCAGACCTTCCTGCCCGCCGGCCAGCTCGGCGCACTCGATGACAAGCCCTACACCCTGAACGTTGAAAAGGCGAAGGAACTGCTGGCCAAGGCCGGCGTCCCTGAGGGCTTCACGGTGACGATGGACGTCCGCAACACCCAGCCGGTCACCGGCATCGCCGAGAACGTCCAGCAGACGCTGGCGCAGGCCGGCATCAAGCTCGAGATCATTCCGGGCGACGGCAAGCAGACGCTTACCAAGTATCGTGCCCGCACACACGACATCTATATCGGCCAGTGGGGCTCGGACTACTTCGATCCGAATTCGAATGCGGAAACGTTCACGTTCAATTCCGACAATTCCGACGAAGGCACGAACAAGACGCTCGCATGGCGTAATGCCTGGGATCCGGCAGAACTCAGCAAGAAGACGCAGGCCGCTCTCCTCGAACAGGATAGCGACAAGCGTGCCGCGATCTACCAGGATCTCCAGAAGGAAGTCCTGGCGAACGGACCCTATGTCATCGTCTTCCAGCAGACCGAAGTGGCAGGGCATTCGGACAAGCTGAAGAACTACAAGCTTGGTCCGAGCTTCGATACCAACTTCGTCTCTTCGGTCTCGAAGGAATAGTTGGTCCGGATCGTTGGCAATTATTGACACGAATGCGAAACCCTGGCGCGGCAAAAGCCGCGCCAGGCGTCGCGGCATGGCGATCCTCGGCTTTCTGCTGACGGTCGTCACCACCTTCCTCGGCCTCCTGGCCGTCACCTTCTTCATCGGCCGCGTCATTCCGATCGATCCGGCGCTTGCTATCGTCGGAGACCGGGCGCCGGCTCACGTCGTCGAGCGCGTCCGCATGGAACTCGGACTGCATCTGCCGCTCTGGCAGCAGTTCTGGATCTACCTGAAACAGGCGCTGAGCGGGGATTTCGGCACGTCGGTTCTGACGACCAACCCCGTACTGGCCGACATAAAGCGGGTGTTTCCCGCCACCATCGAGCTTGCTACCGTCGGAACGATCATCGGCGCCGTCTTCGGCGTGCCGCTCGGTGTGCTGGCTGCGGTCAAGCGCGGAAGCCTGATCGACCAGATTGTCCGGGTGATCGGGCTGATAGGCTATTCCGTGCCGATCTTCTGGCTCGGATTGCTGTCGCTGCTGCTCTTCTACGCGAAGCTCCGCTGGGTCGCCTATCCCGGCCGCGTCGACATCATCTACGAATACAGCTTCACGCCCGTCACCGGCTTCTTTATTCTCGATGCGGTCATGCAGCGCCAGTGGGACGTGGTATGGGACCTGTTCCGCCACATCATCCTGCCGGGGTCGCTGCTCGGCTACTTCTCGCTCGCCTACATCAGTCGCATGACACGCTCGTTCATGCTGAACGAGCTTAGCCAGGAATACGTTGTGGCAGCACGGGCCAAGGGGCTGTCGGAAGCGCGCATCATCTGGTTCCACGCGCTTCGCAACGCTGCCGTGCCATTGGTTACGGTGATTGCGCTCTCCTATGCCGGCCTTCTCGAAGGCTCCGTGCTGACCGAAACCATTTTTGCCTGGCCCGGGCTTGGCCTCTACATCACCAATTCGCTCCAGAACGCCGACATGAATGCCGTGCTCGGCGGAACGGTGGTGATCGGCTCCGTCTTCATCGGCATCAACCTCCTGTCCGACCTCCTTTACCGGACGCTTGACCCAAGGACCCGGAGCCGATGAGCGTCGTGGAACAACATCTCAAACCCTACAGCCGGGAATGGCTGCTGTCCGACCGTCCGACGTCTCGAAAGCAAGCGCGCATCGGCCGAGCCTATGTGATCTGGCAGCGGTTTGCAGAGAACCGGCTGGCACTCTTCGGCCTGATGATCATCATCGGACTTCTGTTCGTTGCGGCCTTTGCCGACGTGCTGGCGCCGCACAATCCCTTGCAGGGCGATCTGCGCTATGCGCGCCTCCTGCCGCCGGGGTCGGATGGCTATCTGCTCGGCACCGACGACCAAGGGCGCGACATTCTCTCGCGTCTCATCCATGGCTCCCGGCTGACGTTGCTGGTCGTCGTGCTCGTGGCGGTGATCGCCGCCCCTGTCGGGCTGATCGTCGGCACCGTTTCCGGTTATGCCGGTGGGTGGGTGGATGCGGTCCTGATGCGCATCACCGACATCTTCCTCGCCTTTCCGAAGCTAGTTCTCGCTCTTGCCCTGGTCGCGGCACTCGGGCCGGGCATCGAGAATGCCATCCTGGCGATTGCCATCACCTCGTGGCCACCCTATGCGCGCATCGCCCGTGCCGAGACGATGACCTTCCGGAACTCGGAGTTCATATCCGCGGTCCAGTTGATGGGTGCATCGCCTTTCCGCATCGTGTTGCGTCACGTCATGCCGCTCTGCCTTTCGTCGCTGATCGTACGCGTGACGCTCGACATGGCAGGCATCATCCTGACGGCTGCTGGCCTCGGTTTCCTCGGTCTCGGTGCCCAGCCGCCGCTGCCGGAATGGGGCGCAATGATTGCCTCGGGCCGCCGGTTCATCCTCGATCAGTGGTGGGTTGCGGCCATGCCCGGCGCTGCCATCCTCATCGTCAGCCTCGGGTTCAATCTCCTGGGGGATGGCCTGCGTGACGCACTCGATCCGAAGGAGGCGGGCCAATGACGCCGCTCCTGACGGTCGACGATCTGCGCGTCAGCTTTCCCACTCGCACCGGCAAGGTCGAGGCGGTCCGCGGTGTTTCCTTCACACTCGGTCGCGAACGCCTTGCCATCGTCGGCGAATCCGGTTCGGGAAAGTCCCAGACCGGGCGGGCGATCATGGGGCTGACATCGCCCAGTGCCGAGATCCGAGCCAAGAAGCTTGCCTTCGGAGAAACGGATCTGCTGACGATGTCTGCCAGGCAGCGTCGTGATTTGCGCGGCAAGCGACTGGCGATGATCCTGCAGGATCCGAAATATTCCCTCAATCCGGTGATGACCATCGGACGCCAGATCATCGAAACCTTGAAGACGCATGAGAGTGTCGGCCGCAGCGAGGCGCGGGCGCGGGTGCTTTCCATGCTGGAGGCAGTGCAGATCCGGGATCCCGAGCGTGTCTTCGATCTCTATCCGCACGAGGTTTCGGGCGGCATGGGGCAGCGCGCGATGATCGCCATGATGCTGATTTGTGGTCCCGAATTGCTGATCGCCGATGAGCCGACCTCCGCGCTGGACGTGACTGTGCAGCTCGAAGTTCTGTCGATCCTCGACAAGCTGGTCGCGGATCGTGGCATGGGACTGATCTTCATTTCCCACGACCTCCGGCTTGTTTCGACCTTCTGTGATCGCGTTCTCGTCATGTATGCGGGACGCGTGGTCGAGGAACTATCCTCGGCAAACCTGCACGAGGCGCAGCATCCCTACACGCAGGGTCTGTTGAATTGCCTGCCGCAGATCGGCGCTGATCGCCATCCGCTTCCGGTGCTGGAACGAAAGCCGGAGTGGGCACTATGACGACAACCGCGCTTTCTGTTCGCGACATGCTGGTCGTCTACGAGGACTTTGCGGCATTGAACCGTGTCAGCCTCGATGTTCAGCATCAAGAATCCTTCGGTATCGTCGGCGAATCCGGGTCGGGCAAGTCCACGCTCCTGCGGGCGATTTCGGGCCTGTCCGCCTTCCAGGAGGGCAGTCTCACGGTCGATAGCCGCAACTTCAACGGCCGGAAAAGAGACCGGGAGTTCTACCGCACGGTTCAGATGGTGTTCCAGGATCCGTACGGGTCGCTGCACCCACGCCAGACGGTCGACCGGTTGCTGCTGGAGCCGCTCGCGATCCACGGCTTCGACAATGTCGATGCCCGCATTGCGCGCGCGCTCGATGAAGTCGGCCTCGGGTCCGGTTTTCGCTTCCGTTATTCCCATCAGTTGTCCGGTGGGCAGCGGCAGCGCATCGCCATCGCGCGTGCGCTGATCGTCGAGCCGAAAATCCTGCTGCTGGATGAACCGACCTCTGCGCTCGATGCATCGATCCAGGCGGAAATTCTGAACCTGCTCGAGCAGGCCCGCCGGGACCGGAGCCTTACCTTCGTCATGGTCAGTCATGACCTTGGTGTCATCAGCCATATGTGCGAGCGGCTGGCGGTGATGAAAAGCGGCGAAATCGTCGAGATCCTGCCCGCCGACGCACTGGAAAAGCGGCAGTTTTCCGCTGATTATACCCGCCAGTTGCTGGTTGCCAGCGAGGGCTTCCGTCGAGACTAGGTTGGGGCCAATAGGCCGGGATGCTTGGATGAACCTGCGCGCGCTCATGTATTTCGACGAGGTCGTCCGCACGAATTCGATGCGGGCGGCGGCGGAAAACCTTAACGTCGCGGCGACTGCTGTCAGCCGGCAGATCGAAAATCTCGAGGAGCATTTCGGCGCGCAGCTGGTGGAGCGAACCAACCGGGGCATCAAGCTGACGGCGGCCGGCCGGCTGCTGGCCGAAAGGGCAGGGCGCACCCTGCGCGAACTGGAGCACGTGCATCAGCTGATCGAGGACCTGCAGGGCCTCGAGAGCGGGAAGGTGGTGCTCTACGCCAACGGCGCGACCGTCGCCAATGTCATCGCGCCGGTGCTGGCCGAATTCAGCCTCCGCTACCCGAAACTGCGCTTCGAAGTGACGATCGGCAGTGCACGCGAGGCGATAGAGGCATTGACGACCGGTGAGGCGGATATCGCCGTCACGCTGTTTGCATCGACAATGTCCGGCGTGAAGCTGCGGCTTCGCTCGGAAATCCTCTATGACGTCATCATCAATCCAAAAGAGCCGGTTGCCTCCACCAGGCACATATCGCTTGAGGAACTGGCGCGACTGCCATTGGCACTACCTGACCGCAGCTTTGCGGCGCGGCAGGCCATCGAGGAGATGTTTTCCCGAGAAAAGCTGGATGTCGATCCCGTATTTACCACCAGTTCGCTGGATATGCTGAAGGAGCTGGTGCTGCGCGGTGCCGCCGTGACGCTGCTACCCGCGCTTTCCGTCCAGCGCGAAATTGAAGCCGGCACGCTGGCTGCCGTTCCCGTGGCCGATGACAAGGCGGTCCGTACGGCAGTCGATCTCTGCGTCTCGCCCGATCGACAACTGTCGTTTGCGGCCAACACGTTGGCTGAATTCATCGAAGACTACATGCGTCGCTCGGCGGGGCAGGTGTAGCACTGTCGTCTTTGGTGTAGCTGTTTCGGCTACGCTGGCTTTTGTTTTTATCTATTGTGTGTTCGCAGGCGAAATGTCATATCCGCGTTGATGGCCCGTGAGGCCCCAGACCATCGATGAGGTCCAAGATGCGCATTCCGTCTCTTCCGCATGCCGCTTTCCTGCTTCGTGCTTCTCTTGCCGCTGCCGCCGTGACAGCCGCAGGCTTCGCGGGGCCTGTTTTCGCGGCAGCGAAGACGTCCGTGACAATCGGTATGTCGGTGGAGCCAATCGGGCTTGACCCGACCATTGCTGCACCTGTGGCGATCGGCCAGGTAACCTGGCAGAACATTTTCGAAGGCCTCACGACCATAGACCGCCAGGGGAAGGTGCAGCCGCAACTGGCCGAAAGCTGGGACATATCCGATGATGGCCTCACTTATACGTTCAGGCTCCGCCAAGGCGTGAGTTTCCACGACGGCGAAACATTCGACTCGTCCGTGGCCAGGTTTGCGATCGACCGCGCGCGGGGCGATGCGTCGGTCAATCCGCAGAAGCGCTATTTCCAGTCCATCGAAAGCATCGAAACGCCGGATGCACAGACACTGGTCCTGAAGTTGGGCAAGCCGACCGGCAGTCTCCTCTACTGGCTGGCCTGGCCGTCATCGAGCATGGTTGGAACCCGGTCAGCCGACAACAACAAGACCACGCCCGTCGGTACCGGTCCGTTCAAGTTCGTGAACTGGGCAAAGGGCGAGAAGGTCGAACTGGCCCGCAATCCGGACTATTGGAACAGCCAAGCTGCGGCCAAGCTTGAAGGCGCTGTCTTCCGTTTCATGTCGGATCCGCAGGCGCAGTCCGCCGCCCTGCAGGCCGGTGACGTCGATGCGTTTCCGGAATTTGCCGCGCCCGAGCTGATACAGAGTTTCGAGGGCGATGAGCGCCTTGCCACGGTCATCGGCCACACCGAGTTGAAGGTCGTGGCGGGGATGAACAACACCCGCAAACCTTTCGATGACAAGCGCGTGCGCCAGGCACTGATGATGGCGATCGACCGGAACATGATCGTGGAAGGGGCGTGGTCAGGCCTCGGCACATCCATCGGCAGCCACTACACGCCCAATGATCCGGGCTATGTCGATCTTACGGGCACCTACACCTATGACCCGGAAAAGGCGAAGGCGCTTCTTGCCGAGGCAGGCTATCCGGACGGCCTCAGCTTTACGATCAAGGCGCCGCAGATGGCCTATGCGCAGCGGACCTCACAGGTCATGCAGGCCATGTTCTCCGAGATCGGCGTCACGATGAACATCGAGACGACGGAGTTTCCGGCCAAATGGGTGTCGGACGTACTGAAGGCTGGCGACTACGACATGACGATCGTCGCCCATGCGGAACCCATGGATATCGACATCTACGCGCGTGATCCCTACTACTTCAACTACAAGAACCCGGCGTTCAACACGGTGCTGGAAAAGGTCCAGCAAACGGCCGACCCGTCCGAGCAGGCGGCTTTGTACGGTGAAGCACAGAAGATCCTGGCCGATGATGTTCCGGCGCTCTACCTGTTCGTGATGCCGAAACTCGGCGTTTGGGACAAGAAACTGAAGGGGCTCTGGGAGAACGAGCCCATTCCGTCCAACGTGCTGGCGGAGGTCCATTGGGAGGAGTGAATGCAGAGGTTTTCGGAGTGATTGCGTTCCACTCCCCAACCCCTCCCAATAACGGGGAGGGGTCTGATCCGCCGTACTGCCACGCCACATTGACTGTTTTTCGAAGGGAAATAGGGCCTCGCGGCATATTCTCTTCCCCCATGTGTAGATGTCCGGCAGGCCAGAGAGGGTTCGGCGGAATATGATCTCCTTACTCCTGCGCCGCACCGTCAGTCTTTTCGTTACCCTTCTCGTCGTTTCAGCCCTGATCTTCCTGGTTATGGGTCTTTTGCCGGGAGATCCGGCCTCCATCATGCTCGGCACTTCGGCAAGTCCCGACACGCTGGCGGCGCTGAGGAGCGAGCTTGGTCTCGATCAGTCCCTGCCGGTGCGCTATCTGTCCTGGCTGGGGAGCGCTCTTCAGGGCGATCTCGGTCGCTCCTACACCTACAGTGTCCCCGTTGCGGGCTTGATCGCGGACAGGCTTGCGGTAACGCTGCCGCTTGCGCTGATGGCGATCCTGATGTCGGTCGCGATCGCGGTGCCTTTGGGAGTTCAGGCCGCCCGCCATCACAACCGCCCGATCGACGTCGCCATAAGCCTGTTTTCCTATGTGGGCATTGCCGTGCCGGCATTCTGGATCGGGCTCCTGTTGATCCTCACGTTTGCGACGACGCTGGGATGGTTGCCTGCCAGCGGCTTTCCAGGCTGGGGTGCAGGTCTGGGCGCTGCCCTGAAAACACTAGCTCTTCCGGCCGTAGCGCTGGCGATACCGCAGGCAGCCGTTCTGACACGGGTGACGCGATCGGCGGTGCTGGAAAACATCAACGAGGATTTCGTGCGGACGGCACGGGCCAAGGGGTTGGGGGAGACGACTGCGATCTGGCGACATGCGCTGCCGGCCGCTCTGGTGCCGGTCCTGACCATGCTGGGTCTGCAGTTCACCTTTCTGGTCGCCGGCGCCGTGCTGGTCGAGAACGTCTTCAATCTGCCGGGCCTTGGCCGTCTTGCTTTCCAATCACTTTCTCAACGCGACATCATTGTCATGCAGAACGTGGTGCTGTTCTTCGCGGCCATCGTCATCATCATGAATTTCATCGTCGATCTTGCCTATCTTGTCGTCGATCCGCGGCTGCGGGCGGCCGAGCAATGATCCGAGCGCTGCGTCGCCGTCCGGTGCTGATGATCGGCGCCTTCACCACCACGCTCCTCACGGCGGTGGCTCTGCTCTCTCTTTTCTGGACGCCTTTCCCGCCGACGAAGATCCAGATCCTGCAGAGGCTCAAGCCGCCTCTTGAACAAGGATTGCTTGGCACGGACCAGTTCGGTCGTGACGTTGCTTCCATGCTGATGGCGGGTGCCTGGAATTCGCTGTCTATCGCGTTTGCTGCGGTCCTTATCGGAGCCACGGTCGGTACTGCCATCGGGCTGGTGGTCAGCGTGCGGCGGGGCTGGCTGGAGATGCTCGTCATGCGCGCCTGCGACGTGATCTTCGCCGTGCCGCCGATCCTCTCGGCCATGGTGCTTGGGGCGTTCATCGGTGCTGGCCGGTTCACCGCGATTATTGCGATTGCGACCTTCATGGTGCCTGTTTTCGCCCGGCTGACGCTTGCGGCCGCCCTCCAGATCTGGACGCGCGCCTATGTGCATGCCGCAATCGGCATGGGACGGTCGCCGCTCAAGATTACTGTCGTCCACGTCCTGCCGAATATCGCCAACCAGATCGTCGTGCAGGTGACGATCCAGCTTGGTCTCGCAATCCTGACGGAAGCGGGGCTAAGCTACCTTGGCCTCGGACTGGCGCCTCCTGCGCCGACATGGGGCAGGATGCTCGCCGACGCCCAGACCTTCTTTGGGCAGGCGCCATGGCTTGCTCTCCTTCCCGGCATGGCCATCGCTCTTGCGGTCACCGGGTTCAGTCTGCTTGGCGACGGGCTGCGTGACATGCTCGATCCCCGCTCGCGCTGATCTTCCCTCGCCATAAAAACGGGAACAAATTCCCGCGCGAGCCGTTCATTGCTCGCAGCATGGAAGGGGCGGCCCGTACTGCGCGTCTGTTTCTCCGGCCCTGGAGAGCGACGATGAGGTGTTTCCTTCGCTGGCTCGCGGGACTTCCGATCCCCTGTTTCTTTTGAGGTAACTCAAGGAATCCACCCGCGATCGCGGATACTATCGATTGAACAAGAATGGGAGAATGATGATGGCACAAGATCCAGGTTCGAATGCGCGGGTGCGCAGGGCGACGGCAACTGCGGCTGCGGCCACAAGCGATATCGAGCTTCAGATCCAGCAACTGCGCGACGATATTGCAACGCTTGCACGCAGCGTCGCGACTGTCGGCTCGGAAAAGGCCGACGACTATCGCACGCGTGTACGCAAGGCGACCAACGATGCTGCTGACGCTTCATTGCAGATGGTCGAGGCTGCACGAGAGCAGGCGATTTCCCTTGAAAAGGATCTGGAACGCAAGATCCGCACAAATCCGCTGCAGGCCGTGGCGATAGCCGCCGGCGTTGGTTTTGTGATCGCGCTTCTGGCACGTCGCTGATGCTTGCCGGACTGGCTCCGCTTCTCGCGTCGCTGGCAGCGATGGATGCCAATGCATTCATCCAACGTGCGCGGCGCAATGCCATCCTTTATGCGTTCATGCTGCTGTTTGTCCTCACAGCTTACGGCACGCTCGTAGCGGCGGCGGCAATCGCGATCGCGCAGCGCATGGGAGCGATAGGCGCTCTTCTCACGGTCGCAGGGGGGGCATTGTTTCTGGCGCTGGTCATGTTCCTCATTGCGCGCGGGATGTCGCGGGCTGAAGAAAAGCGAAAGCGGGAAGCTGCTGCAAGCAGTGGAAGCCGGGCACTGATGGTGACTGCAGCAATCTCTGCACTGCCGGTCCTCATCAAATCCCGGCCGATCGCACTGCTCGCGCTTGCCGGTGGGCTCGGCTTCCTGGCGATGAAGAACATCGACACGCTCGCGCCGGGGCGGGGTCGCGGCGCGGGCCGGTACCCCGCTGAACCGCCTGCGCAGCCATAAGCTAGATAAAGGGCCGCCCGGTCTCGTTGGGCGGCCTCCACCCCGCAAGGCGGTAGAGCCCTTCAATTTCGACGACCTCGCAGCCTCGGTCCAGCCACCGTACCAGTCCCTGTTCGGCCAGTTTCCGCAGCGTCTTGTTCGTGTGGACCAGCGACAATCCCAGCGTGTCGGCGACGTGCTGCTGCGTCAGTGGCAGCTGTCGATGCTCCTGATGCCCTCCGACGGTCGCCTGAGCGCGGGCATCCAGGAAAGCAAGCAGATATGCCGCGCGTTCCTGCGCGTTGCGTCTTCCTATGCTGAGCAGGTGTTCGTCCAGCATCGATTCTTCCCGCGCCGCGATCCATGTGATGTCGAAGGCCAGAGTCGGTTGATCGCGGAAAAGCGTCGGGAGTTTGTCCCGCTCGAAGATGCAAAGCGTCATTTTCGTCAACGCCTCCACCGAATGCTGCATTTCCTTCATCACATTGCCCTGCAGGCCGATCAGGTCACCAGGCAGGACATAGTTTAGGATCTGCCGCCGGCCGTCTTCCAGGATCTTGTATCGAAAGCCCCAGCCGCTCAGGACAGAGTAAAGGGAAGGGTTGCGTTCTCCCTCGACCATGATGGCCATCCCCGGCGCGGCCGGCATCTCGGCAACCTTGAACCTGGACACAAACGAGAGTTCCTCGGAAGTGAACTCACGAAATGCGCTCCGCTGGCGCAAGGGACAGTATTCGCAGGAAATGCGAGGCGGAACGACAGGTCTGGGATTCGCCATTGGTCTCAGTCAGCAGAGAGGAACGACATCGTTTAGCGCACTGGACCGATGATGGTTGTGTCTTTTTTAAATGACCGGCGCGCGGGGCAATGATCTACGGGATTTTTAGGTTTAGCAAATGAAGATCCCAGAAGCCCGCATCCTCGTTGTCGATCCGGTGTATCTTGTCGCCATGGAGGCGGAACGTATTCTGACGGATCGCCTGGAATGCAGGGTCCAGATCGCCATGCCGCGTGAGTGCCAGGTGGTTCTCGACGAGACGTCGTTCGATGTGGTGGTCATGGAAGGCCTGTTGGTGAAGGGCGAGCGGCATGATCTTCTCATGCGTCATCAGCTTGCAGGCACCGGCATAGTGTTCACCGCATTCACCAATGACTTCTTTGACGATCTCGAAGGTTTCTTGGGCGTCAAGCTTGTCTCCAAGCCATTCGACGACGAAGAGTTGACGGAGGCGGTGCGCGCGGCACTCGCCCTCCGTCTGGATATGGCCTAGCCGCCAAAGGCTCTCGCAGTGATGGCCGCGTGACCGGCATCGGGCCCGAAGTCGCCTTCGCCGGATACGCCAAGCAGTTCCTGGAGGCGCGTACGCGCCCGGCTTACGCGGCTCTTGATCGTACCCACGGCGCATCCGCAGATCGTCGCAGCCTCCTCATAGGCGAAACCCGCCGCCCCGACGAGGATGATCGCTTCGCGCTGGTCATCGGGAAGCTTGTCGAGCGCCTTGCGAAAGTCCTGGAGGTCAAGCCTGCCGTACTGTTCGGGGTGCACGGAAAAGCGCTCGCTGAACAGGCCGTCGGTATCCTGCACCTCTCGCCCGCGCTTGCGCATCTGGCTGTAGAATTCATTGCGGAGGATTGTAAATAGCCATGCCCGCATGTTCGTGCCGGCCGTAAAGCTTGTCTGGTTGGCCCAAGCCTTCATGATGGTGTCCTGGACCAGGTCATCTGCCTTGTCGTGGCGACCGGTCAGCGAAACCGCGAAGGCCCTCAGATTGGGCAAGGATGCGAGTAGGTCGCGCTTGAAGCCGCGATCGTCGTCCTCGGTTGTCGTCATTTTACCTTCACCGACTTGGTATTGCGTTCAGCCTCTTCCAGTTTTTCCAGAAGATCCAGAAAACGGTCAGGAATACCCTCCTCCTGCACCGCATCGTAAAAGTCGCGAAGCTTTCGGGATATCGATGCATTGGGCTGCACCGATCCGGGCCTGATTTCATTGTGGGAGATGATCATGTCCTGCTTTTTTCTGTTGTCGTCACTCATCATTCGGCAGCCTGTTGCGATATCGTGACGAGACAATGCCGTAGGCCGAAAAAAGTTCCACCCTCTTGCGGAACTTTTTTTCCAGCACCACGTTCTCACCATGTTAATTTGCCCACCGGGGCATCAGGGGAGTATATGAATGTCACTCACTACACGCGTTGCGTCTCACCTTCCGTACTTGCGCCGATATGCTCGTGCCGTCACCGGGTCCCAGACCTCCGGCGATGCCTACGTGGCTGCGGTATTGGAGGCCTTGATCGCGGATGTTTCGATCTTTCCTGAAACATCAAAGGACCGTGTTTCACTTTATAAACTGTTCGTCGCAATCTTTGGTTCCACCTCGATAGAGATCAGGCCGATCGAATCTCCCTTTGCCTGGGAACAGCGCGCTGCAGCCAATCTCTCCTCCCTCCCGTCGATGGCCCGTCATGCATTTCTGCTGATCTCGGTGGAAGGTTTCACGATCGAGGAAACAGCGGAGGTTCTGGCCGTAAGCGTTGAAAAGGCGACCGAGCTTCTCGACGAAGCTTCTCGAGAAATTTCGCGCCAGGTTGCAACCGACATCATGATCATCGAGGACGAACCGCTGATCGCGCTCGACATCGAGCAGATGGTCCAGGAGCTCGGTCACCGTGTTACGGGCATCGCCCGCACTCACAAGGAAGCGGTGGCACTCTTCCAGACGTCTAGCCCGAAAATGGTGCTGGCCGATATTCAGCTTGCTGACGGAAGCTCCGGCATCGATGCGGTCAACGAGATCCTGAAGGCATCGACCGTGCCGGTCATCTTCATCACGGCTTTCCCTGAGCGCCTGCTCACGGGCGAACGGCCCGAGCCTGCCTTCCTGGTGACGAAGCCTTTCAATCCCGACATGGTGAAGGCACTTATCAGCCAGGCTCTGTTCTTCAATGAAACTGTCAAGGCCGCTGCCTGACGAGAAAAAAGAGGAACCAATGGGGGCGAGCTACGTTTCGTGGTTCTTGCTGCAGTGGAGAATGACATGCTCGACCCCCCGCTTCCTGGCTCCTCCGCCGGGCCTCCCATGAACGGGAGGCAGGCTCGACGCCGGGCTTTAACCCATTTTTAGGCGTCGAGTTATCCGGTTGTTGCTCCGGGCGCGACTCTCTATAAGCGTTTGAAGAAGGCCCTGAGCGTAGTCCGCGGTGCCGCATTTCCTTTCAAAGTAAAACGGAGTGAAAAAATTGGGGCATCCGCTGACATGGCAGCAAGCGGGTCAAAATGATGATAAGTTACGAGAGTTCCTTATGCCGGCCCTGGTCGATCTGGGCGCCAGCGTGATTATCCAGGATGCGCAGCGTAACTATCTTCTGGTAACCAATTTGCCGGAGGTGTGGACCAATGGACATTCCGAAGTTCCATCGGATGAAGGGCTTTTTGGAAAGGACGTGGCTGCGCGTCTTGGTGCCCTGAAATCCGAATTGATCGACCCGGGCAGGAAGGCTCAGCTGGAGGTCATGGTCGGTGCCGAACAGTTCTTCGAATTCCGGATGCAGACATTCGAAGTTGCGCAAGGTGGCGTCCATCTCGTCACGACCATCATCGACCGGTCGGAGGAGCGGCATCGGGAGCGCTTGCTGCGTGCCCTTCTGCGTGAGGTCAGTCACCGTTCGAAAAATCTGCTCGCCATCATCCAGAGCATTGCCTTGCAGACGGCCCGCTACTCGGGGTCGCTCGACATGTTCCTGCACAAATTCCGCGGGCGGCTCTATTCGTTATCCCAGTCGCAGGATCTGATCACGGATTCGAGCTGGCGCGGCGCCTATTTCTTCGAACTGGTTCAGCAGCAGACCGAAAAATACCTGCCGGAGAACCGTCATCTCGTAAAAGTCAGTGGCGACAATCTGCTTCTCAGTCCGAATGCGTCCCTGCATCTTGGGCTCGCCCTGCATGAACTGATCGTCAACGCCGTCAGTCACGGGTCGCTATTGCGCAATGGTCTTCCGATTGAGGTGACTTGCCAGCGCAAGCGCGTCGATGGCCAGGATACGGTCGAGCTGGTTTGGCTCGAGCCGCTTGAGTCCGGCAAGTGCCGGCAGGACGAAACAGAGCAACTCAAGGCGCATTTCGGCAGCACGGTTCTGGAACGCGTCGTTCCCGCATCGGTAAACGGCAAGGCTCAATACGTGATTTCTCACGACCGGATCACCTATCATCTGGCGTTCCCCCTGGATCCGAGCACGGATTAGTCAGAAGCGCCATTGCGCTTATTCTGCCATCCAAACGCAGAATTGGCCCGGTTCTTTGGGAACCGAGCCAACTCATCTCTTCGAGGGGGACTGAAGAGTATGTCCGGAAGCTTTTGTAGGGCGGGGGACGGGGGGTGCCTCCAGACTTTGATATAACGAGGTGCTACAGAAAACGTTCCAGCCGAATTAAAAAAAACTTAAGATTTTTTTCACGCCCTTTTTGAAGGCCTATCGCCTCAGTGTCCTCGGATCGAGCGCATCCCGGATTGCGTCGCCGATATAGTTGACGCTCAGCACGGTTAGAGAGATGGCCAGTCCCGGCCACAGCACCCGCGAAGGCGTCAACTGCAGGAAGTTGGCACCATCGAAAAGCAGGCGCCCCCAGGTTGGGAAGTCCGACGGAAAGCCCAGCCCAAGGAAGCTTAGCGCCGATTCCGTGATGATGGCCGATGCAATGCCGAGTGTTGCAGAGACCATGATCGAACTCAGCACGTTCGGCAGGATATGCCGCACTATGATGCGGTGCTCCCGCATGCCGCTTGAACGCGCCGCCAGGATGAACTCCTGGCTCTTCACCGCCAGAACGTTGCCACGCACGATTCGCGCCGTGTGCATCCAGCTGGTGATGCCGATGACGAAGACGACGAGCAGGAAGATTCCGCTCTCCGGGCCGAAAGCTGCCCGCAGCGTATCACGGAAGAGCATGATGATGACTAGCAGCAGCGGCAGAAGCGGAAGAGCGAGAAAGAGATCCGTCAGCCGCATCAACGGTCCGTCCAGTCGCCGGAAATAACCGGACAGAACGCCCACGATCGTACCCAGCACGAGCGCCAGCGACATGGCGGTAAAGCCCACGGCGAGAGAGATCCGTCCGCCGGCCAAGACCTGCGCGAGCATATCCTTGCCGAGATTGTCGGTGCCGAACGGATGCGCCCACGACGGCCACTGGTTCTTGGCGCGGATGTTGATGAGGTTTGGTGCGACGGTATGGATATAGGGGCCGACATAAACCGCCAGCACGATGAAGACGAAGACGCACAACCCGACCACGCCGCCCCTGTGAGCGCGGAACTGGCGCCACATGTCGTTCATGGCGGATCTGGCGGGCGTGCTGGCTTTCGCGGGGGGAGCGACGCTCAGGGTGGCCTCAGTCATATCGAATCCTCGGGTCGAGAATGCCGTAGAGAACGTCGGCGATCAGGTTGAAGAGGACGATCAGGACCGCAAAGATGAAGGTGAGCGTTTGTACCAGAGGTATGTCGGCTCCCTGCACTGCGGTGATCAGCAACTGGCCGAGGCCATTCACGCGAAAGACCTGCTCGGTGATGATCGCACCTGAGAAGATGGTGGGCACTCCGAGCGCGATCACTGTGACAACCGGAATGAGGCTGTTGCGCAGGACGTGGACGAGCAGGACGGTCTTTTCCTTGACGCCCTTGGCGCGCGCGGTGCGGACATAATCCTGGTGGAGATTGTCCAGCATGGAGGCGCGTACGAAGCGGGTGATCTGCGAAGCGTTGTATAGCGCCAGAACCGCGACCGGCAGGGCCATCTGCCTCATCTGCGCCATCAAGCTTGAAAAATCGGTGACCTCGAGGTTGGTGTCATAGACCGACGGAAACCATTGCAGGTGGGAGGAGAAGATGACGATCATCAGCACGCCGGTGAAGAACGTCGGGACCGAATAGCCGACCATCGAGATGAAGGTGCCTATCTGGTCGAAGATCGAATACTGCTTGTACGCGGAAATGACCCCGATCGGGATCGCCAGCAGGATGCCGAACAGGTAGGCGAGACCGACCACCCAAAGCGTTTGCGGCAGGCGCTGGACGATCAGGTCGACCACCGGGCTGCGGGTTGCCCAGGAAAGCACCCGCATGCGCTCGCCATCACCGAATTGCCAGCCTGTCAGGCTTTCGAGGATATTGAGCGGTTCATTGATGAAGAACTGCTGCAGCCATTTCAGATAGCGGATGAAAAACGGCTGGTCGAGGCCGAGCGAGGCCCGGATCTGTTCGCGTACTTCCGGTGGAATGGTGAGTGGAAGGTTGCCGGTCGGGTCGCTTGGGGCGAGGTCCAGCAACGCGAAAATCGCGAAGCTGATGACCAGCAGGGTCGGGATTGCAAAGAACAATCGCCGCAATGTGTATGTGAACATCAAAGCTCCCCAGACTACAGTGCCACGGCCCTGGGAGGGGTGTTCGCAGCCACTGCAGGTTTCTGAAACGGAGACCATCGCCGGGCAGATCCGGGCGACGCGCCAGCGCGGAGAAAAGGGTTTGCCGGGTCCGGGCGCTCAACCCAGGGACCAGACCCGGCAGCCACCATTATTTCTTGCGATGCCAGTCGGCGATGTTCCAGATCTGGGAGTCCCAGGAGTTCATGAGAATTCCATCGAGCGAGGCGGCGAAGGCGGAGAGATCGCCGCGATGGACGAGCGGGATGTGTGCGCCTTCCTCGGTCAGCATGTCGTTGAGCTGCTTGGCGAGTTCATTGCGCTTTTCGATATCGGCGGTCTTGGAGAGTTCGCCGAGGAGCTTGTCGAATTCCGGGTTGCAGTAGCGCGGAATGTTCTGTCCCTGCCAGCCATTCTCCGGTGAGGGGACCTTGTCGCACAGCCATTCGGCAAGGTACTTTTCCGGATCCGTGCCGTCGAAGTTGTTGGTGTACATTTCGACGTCTGCATAGAACTTCTGGAAGGTGTCCGGACTTGCCGGATCGCCGCCGAAGAAGACCGAGGCGCTGGCATTGCGCAGTTCGGCATCCACGCCGATTTCCGCCCACATGGCCTTTACCAGTTCCTGCGTGGCCTGACGCACGGAGTTGGTGGACGTCGTGTAGAGGAAGGAAAGGCGCACGCCGTCCTTGGCGCGGATGCCGTCGGGACCCGGCAACCAGCCCGCATCGTCAAGCAGCTTGTTCGCACCCTCGATATCCGACGCCAGGCACCAGCTGTCGTTCTTGGTCGAGGCGACCACCTCGGGGGCGGGAACGATATTGCAGGTGGGGCGTCCGGCTTCGCCAAAACCGGCCTCGACAATGATGTCGCGATCAATGGCAAGGGCCAGGGCTCGGCGAACTGCCGGGTCGGTAAGCGATGGATGCGGCCCCGCCTCCTTGGTGGAACGCTTGTCGCCAAGGGCCGGGTCGGCATTGTAGTGGTTGAGATTGATACGCTCGACCTGGGTGCCGAACGAGGATTCCAGCCTTCCCTTGCCGGCCGCCAGCATGCTTTCCAGGATTTCCGGCTCCACCATCGTGTTCCAGGCGTAATCGTATTCGCCGGTCTCGAGCACGGCGCGCGCCGCCGACGGAGCATCGCCGCCACCCTTGAGGCTGATGGATGCGAAGGCGGGCTTTGCTGCGTCGCGATAGTTCGGATTGGCTTCGAACGTCACCACGTCATTCGCCTTGAAGTCCTTGACGACAAAGGCGCCGGTGCCGACCGGGGCGAAGTTCGCTGCTGTGCAGCCCGGCGCCTTGGCGCCGAGGCAATCCTTGAACTGGGCAGCCTGGATGATCGGCGACTGGGCGCCGACAAATGCGCTGTAGGGGTAAGGTTTCGGCTCTTCGAAGGTGATCTTGACCGTGTGCGGGTCGATTGCCTCGACGTTCTTGACGCCCTCATACTGAGCTGCCTGGGCACAACCGCCATCCGGCGCGGTGCAATACTTCCAGGTGAAGATGACGTCCTCGGCAGTAAACGCTGAGCCATCGGACCATTTGACATCAGGCTTCAGCTTCCAGGTCATGCTGAGCATATCCTGGGCGATGCCGCCGTTCTCGTGCGTAGGGAGTTCTGTCGCTAGCCAGGGTACGAGTTCGCCCTTTTCGTTGTAGCGCGCCAGCGGCTCTATGACGATCGACGAGGCGAGGGCCTCCTTCGTGCCGCCCGAAAGATACGGGTTCATGGTCGAAACGGCTTGCCAGAACAGGATTTTCAGGTCGCCGTCGGCGCCCCGTTCGGCATGTGCGAGTGAGCTTGAAAGAGCCACGCAAGCCACTGTACCTGCAAGCAGGATATTCAATTTCTTCATGCTGCTGTTCCCCTTGTTATTCTCGTTAAGGTTGTTTCTTACCTCGGAATATTTTGTCGGGCGGCAAGGCAGATTCTGCGAAGGGCTATCTCGTATTGTATTGATTTCGCAGAAGACTCTCTTTCGATCCTCCTTGAATACAGGCGTTCGGCCACAGTTCTGGCTCAGCACTCCCAGTTGTGCCTGACCAAATTTTGAGCCATCTAAGCATAGGCCTATTTTTCGTTCAAGCGCGAAAATTGAAGCTTGCAAAATCTGATAATGGCGTCGCAATATCCCGCCTGACAGAGTGGGAATTCATAAAAACGACGAGGTGAATGCATGCCAGTACTCAACCGTGCCGCCGAAATGCAGGAGGAGGTTGCAGGGTGGAGGCGCCACCTGCACGAGAACCCGGAAATCCTGTACGACGTGCATGAGACGGCTGCCTTCGTCGCCGACAAGCTGCGGTCGTTCGGATGCGACGTGGTGGAGACTGGTATAGGCCGAACCGGTGTTGTCGGCCTCATCAAGGGACGTCAGGGGGGCGGTCCGGTGGTGGGTTTCCGTGCGGACATGGATGCGCTGCCGATCGTTGAAACGAGCGGCAAGCCCTGGGCTTCCCGGACATCGGGGAAAGCGCACTCCTGCGGTCATGACGGCCACACCGCCATGCTGCTCGGGGCAGCGCAGCACCTTGCCGAGACGCGGAATTTCAAAGGGTCCGTGGCCGTTATTTTCCAGCCCGCGGAAGAGGGTGGGGCGGGTGCGTTGGCGATGATCGAGGACGGCTTCCTCGAGAAATACGACATCCGAGAAGTCTACGGGATGCACAATGCACCGGGGCTGCCGCTCGGCCAGTTTGCCATCCGCAAGGGCTCCGTCATGGCGGCTGCCGACACGTTCGAGATCACCGTCGCCGGTCGTGGCAGTCACGCGGCCCAACCGCATCTGTCGATCGATCCCGTGTTGGCGGCGGGATATATCGTGGTTGGTTTGCAGTCGATCGTCTCGCGGGAAACCGACCCGCTGAAATCGCTGGTCGTCACGGTAGCTTCCATTCATGGCGGTGGCGCCAACAACGTCATTCCCGACACGGTGAAGATGTCCGGCACTGTCCGCACCCTTTTGCCGGAAACCCGGGATTTTGCCGAAAAGCGGCTCAAGGAACTGGTTCAGGCGACGGCTCTGGCGCATGGCGCGGCGGCCGACGTGATGTACCGGCGCGGCTACCCCGTCACCTTCAACCATGATGCCGAAACCGATTTCGCCGCGGGTGTCGCGGGCCGGATCGGCGGCCCGAACTCCGTCGACATGGGCATGGCGCCCCATATGGGAGCGGAAGATTTTTCCTACATGCTGGAACGCCGGCCGGGCGCCTTCATTTTCATCGGCAACGGCGACACCGCAAGCCTCCACAATCCTGCTTATGACTTCAATGACGAGGCTTTGCCTTACGGCATCAGCTACTGGGTCACATTGGCCGAGACCGCTCTCGCCGCCTGACATCTCGATCCGAAAAGAGGGAGAAGTCCATGTTGATTTCCGGAACGGGACCGGACGAGGCGGGTGGTGTAACCCAGCCCGTGCTTTCAGTTCGAAACCTGACAACCTCCTTCAAGGTGGGGGATGAGTGGAGGCCGGTTGTCCGCGATGTATCCTTCGATATCGCACCCCGGGAGACGGTGGCAATCGTCGGAGAATCAGGTTCCGGAAAGAGCGTCACGTCACTCTCCATCATGCGGCTCTTGCAGAAAAATTCGAGCCGCATCGAAGGGAGCGTGAAGCTTGCCGGCCGTGAGCTGCTGACGCTCCCGGACGAGCAGATGCGGCAGGTGCGTGGCAACGACATCTCGATGATCTTCCAGGAGCCGATGACGTCGCTCAATCCGATTTTCCCGATCGGCAAACAGATCGCGGAGGCGCTCACCGTCCACAAGGACATTTCGAAGGCGGAGGCCAGGGCGGAGGTCATCCGGCTGCTCGAGAAGGTCCGCATTCCGAATGCCGGCAATCGTTTCGACGAATACCCGCACCAGTTTTCCGGCGGGATGCGACAGCGCGTGATGATCGCCATGGCGCTCGCCTCCAAGCCAAAACTTCTGATCGCCGACGAGCCGACCACCGCGCTTGATGTCACGATCCAGGGACAGATCCTCGACCTCATCAAGACGCTGCAGGAAGAGGACGGCATGTCGGTCCTCTTCATCACGCACGACATAGGGGTCGTCGCGGAGGTTGCCAGCCGCACTATCGTCATGTTCCGTGGCGAGGCGGTGGAAACGGGGCGCACCGAGGATATCTTCCATCACGGCAGGCATCCCTATACGCGGGCGCTGCTGTCGGCGGTGCCGAGGCTCGGCTCGATGGTGCAGCGCGCATTGCCGCAACGCTTTGCGCTGATCGACGTGAAAACCGGTGAGCAGCAGATCCAGATCGACGTCACGGACACCGTGGCGAAGAGAAAGACGCCGATCCTGCAGGTCAAGGATCTCACCACGCGCTTCGATATCCATACCGGTCTCTTCGGCCGCAAGACTGGTGCCGTCCATGCGGTGGAGAAGGTGTCCTTCGACCTTTTCGAGGGAGAGACGCTTTCGCTGGTGGGCGAATCCGGTTGCGGCAAGTCCACCACCGGCCGTTCGATCACGCGGCTGGTCACGCCGACGAGCGGCGATGTGATGATTGACGGCCACGACGTGATGCGCCTCGACAAGCAGGCATTGCGGACCATGCGCCGGTCCATCCAGATGGTCTTCCAGGATCCTTATGCCTCGCTCAATCCGCGCATGAGCATCGGCTCTGCGGTGATGGAGCCTTATCTGGAGCACGATCTGGGAAGCCGGAAACAGGCGCGTGAAAAGGCCGCCGACCTTCTGGAGAAGGTTGGCCTGTCGGTGGACATGATGCGACGCTTCCCGCACGAGTTTTCCGGAGGGCAGCGGCAGCGTATTGCGATCGCCAGGGCGCTGATGCTCGATCCCAAAGTCATCGTCGCGGACGAGGCCGTCTCGGCTTTGGATGTGTCGATCAAGGCCCAGGTCTGCAACCTGTTGCTCGACCTGCAGCAGAGCCTGAAGCTCGCCTATCTCTTCATCAGCCATGACATGGCGGTTGTGGAGTGCGTCAGCCATCGCGTGGCGGTGATGTATCTGGGTGAAATCGTGGAGATCGGGCCGCGTGCCGCGGTGTTTGAAAATCCGCAGCATCCTTACACGAAAAAGCTGATGGCTGCGGTCCCGATCCCCGATCCCGCACGGCGCGGGCTCAAGCGCAACATGTCGACCGACGAGATCAGGAGCCCCATCCGGCCTGTCGACTATGTGCCGCCGGCCCGGCACTACCGGCAGGTTTCCGAGGGCCACCTGGTCCAGGTCAACTGATCCCTCCGGCATCCGTTCCCCGCCTGTCGTTTGACAGGTGATTGGGAAACATGGCAGCAACGGCGCCGGAGGATTTCTCATGGCGAAACGGTCCGATTCCCAGGCGCGACTTGACGACGCGGCGCGCGCCGGCTGGCTCTACTATGTCGCGGGCCGTACGCAGGACGAGATTGCCGCCGCCATGGGGATTTCGCGGCAGTCGGCACAACGGCTCGTTTCGCTGGCGGTTTCCGAGCGGTTGATCAAGGTTCGCCTGGATCATCCCATCGCGGCCTGTCTTGAACTCGCCGATGCCCTGCAGAAGAAATATGGCCTTCGCCAGGTCGAGGTGGTGCCGAGCGATCCCGCGGGAGGCTCGACGACTGTCGGTATTGCCGAAGCGGCGGCGGCGGAAATAGAACGCTGGCTGAAAAGGCCCGAACCGATTGTCCTGGCTGTCGGCACAGGTCGGACGCTCAAGGCCGCGGTCGATCAGTTGCCGCCCATGGAATGCCCGCAGCATCGCATTGTCTCGCTCACCGGCAACATCGGTCCCGACGGTTCGGCCGCCTTCTACAACGTCATCTTCTCGATGGCGGATGCCATCAAGTCTCGCCATTTTCCCATGCCGCTGCCGGTGCTGTGCTCGTCGGCCGAAGAGCGCGACACGCTCCATGAGCAGGCGCTGGTGCGCTCGACGCTGGCTCTCGGCGCCACGGCCGATGTCACCTTCGTCGGTATCGGCGAACTCGGTCCGGAAGGCCCGCTCTGCGTCGACGGATTTCTCGCGAAGGACGAGATGATAAAGCTTGTCGAAGGCGGTGCCGCCGGCGAAATCTGCGGCTGGATATTCGACCGGGATGGAAAGCTGTTGCAGAATTCCATCAATGACCGCGTCGCGAGCGTTCCAATCCCCTCGAGGGAGACATCCTGCGTGATCGGATTGGCTCAGGGACAGCGCAAACTTACGGCAATTTCAGCCGCTCTGCGCGGCGGATTGCTCAATGCGCTCATTACAGACGAAGCGACCGCCGAATATCTGCTCCGTCACTGAGTAAAATTTCGCATTCCAAATCAATCGTTTGAATGTTTTCGTTGCGATGCAGCGATGAATTCCAGTTGACTTGCTCTAGCTGAAGGTGAGTAATTGCCCATGGGCAAAGCGAATGCTCGTTTTCCATCTTCTGGGAGGAAGATATGACATTGAAGACAATTTTGCTGGGCGCCTGCTCAGCCCTCGTTCTTTCCGGCCCGGTTTTGGCCGAAACCCTCACAATCGCCACCGTCAACAACGGCGACATGATCCGCATGCAGGGTCTGACCGAGGATTTCACCGCGAAGAATCCGGATATCCAGATCGAGTGGGTTACGCTTGAAGAAAACGTGCTCCGTGAGCGCGTCACCACGGACATCGCCACCGGCGGTGGCCAATACGACATTCTGACCATCGGCAACTACGAAGTGCCGATCTGGGCAAAGCAGGGATGGTTGGCCGAGCTCAACGCGCTCGGTGACGGCTACGACGTGGACGACCTGCTGCCGGCGATCCGAGGCGGTCTCTCGGTCGATGGCAAACTTTACGCGGCGCCCTTCTATGGCGAATCCGCGATGATCATGTATCGCACCGACCTCTTCGAAAAGGCCGGACTCAAGATGCCGGAAAGCCCGACCTGGGAGTTCATTGCCGACGCGGCTCGCAAGATCACCGACCGAAACGCGGATATCAACGGCATCTGCCTGCGCGGCAAGGCTGGCTGGGGCGAGAACATGGCCTTCGTCACCGCGCTGAACAACTCCTTCGGCGGACGGTGGTTCGACGAAAACTGGCAGCCGCAGTTCGATCAGCCGGAATGGAAGGAAGCTCTCCAGTTCTACGTCGACCTGATGAAGGATGCCGGTCCGGCCGGTGCTTCCTCCAACGGTTTCAACGAGAACCTGACGCTCTTCCAGCAGGGCAAGTGCGGCATGTGGATGGACGCCACGGTTGCGGCGTCGTTCGTCTCCAACCCGAAGGATTCGACCGTTGCTGACAAGGTCGGTTATGCGCTCTTCCCCTCGAAGGAAGGCGTAGACAACCACGGTCACTGGCTGTGGTCCTGGAACCTCGCCATCCCGGCAAGCTCGAAGAACGCCGAAGCTGCGCAGAAGTTCATCGCCTGGGCGACCAGCAAGGAATACACCGAGCTAGTCGCTTCCAAGGAAGGCTGGGCAAACGTTCCTCCGGGTACGCGCACCTCGCTCTACGAGAACGAGGAATACAAGAAGGCTGCGCCGTTTGCAGAACCGACACTGGCCGCGATGCAGGCTGCCGACATCACCAAGCCATCGGTGAAGCCGGTCCCCTATACGGGCGGCCAGTTCGTGGCGATCCCTGAATTCCAGGCGATCGGCACCAATGTCGGACAGCTGTTCTCGGCGGTGGTTGCCGGTCAGTCCTCTGTGGACGATGCACTCGCCCAGGCCCAGTCCGCCACCGTGCGCGAAATGACGCGCGCCGGCTACATCAAGTAAGCTCCTCCCGAGCACACGAACCTGCCCGGCCATTTGCCCGGGCGGGTTCTCCCCCAACCGTTTTTCTACCGACGTGATAAAGCCGGCCCCGTTTGCTGTGGCAAGCGGTTGCGGCGATCCTGAGGGAGCGCGAAGATGGCAACGCAAAACACCAGAGCTTTGGCCCGTTTCATGATGGCGCCCTCCGTCATCCTGCTTCTGGTCTGGATGATCGTGCCATTGTCGATGACCCTGTGGTTCTCGTTCCAGAACTACAACCTGCTCAATCCGGGGAATGTCAGCTTCGCCGGACTGTTCAACTACCAGTATTTCTACAGCGATCCGGCCTTCTTCCAGTCGATCTGGAACACGCTGGTCATCGTCGGCGGCGTGCTGCTCATCACCGTTATCGGTGGTATCGGGATCGCGCTTCTCCTCGATCAGCCGATCTTCGGACAGGGCATCGTCCGCATCCTGGTCATCTCGCCATTCTTCGTCATGCCCCCGGTCGCGGCACTGGTGTGGAAGAATATGATCATGCACCCGAGCTACGGGGTGTTCGCCGATATCAGCCGGCTGTTCGGCTTCAGACCGGTGGACTGGTTCGCCCAGTATCCATTGCTGTCGATCGTCATCATCGTTGCCTGGCAATGGCTGCCGTTCGCCACGCTGATCCTCCTGACCGCGCTGCAGTCGCTCGACAGCGAGCAGAAGGAAGCTGCGGAAATGGACGGCGCGAGCGCATTCTCACGCTTCATCTACCTGACGCTGCCGCATCTTGCCCGCGCCATCACGGTCGTCATCCTGATCCAGACGATCTTCCTGCTTGGGGTCTATGCGGAAATCCTCGTCACCACCAATGGCGGCCCGGGCTATGCGTCGACCAACCTGGCATTCCTGATCTATCGCACCGCGCTTCTCGGCTACGATGTCGGCGGTGCGTCTGCGGGCGGCATCATCGCCGTCATCCTCGCCAACATCGTCGCCATCTTCCTGATGCGGGCGGTTGGCAAGAACCTCGACAGATAAGGGGGACATCATGGCGCGCGTAGTCACCAGACAACATAAGGTCATTGCAACCATCGCCGCCTGGCTGGTTGCCTTCCTGATCTTCTTCCCGATCCTCTACACGATAATTACCAGCTTAAAGACGGAGCCGGAAGCGATTGCCGGCTTCAGCCTGATCCCGTCGGGCACTTTTGAGAACTACATCACCGTCCAGACGCGTAACGACTACATCCGCCCGTTCATGAACTCGGTGATCCTTGCCGTCGGTTCGACGATCCTAGCGCTCATCATCGCCATTCCTGCCGCCTGGGCCATGGCCTTCTCGCCGACCAAGCGCACCAAGGATGTGCTGATGTGGATGCTGTCCACGAAGATGATGCCGGCGGTTGCCGTTCTCGTGCCGATCTACCTGATGTTCCGCGACTTCGGACTGCTCGACACCCATATCGGTCTCACCGTCATGCTGACGTTGATCAACCTGCCGATCGTCGTGTGGATGCTCTACACCTATTTCCGCGAAATTCCGGGCGAGATCCTGGAGGCGGCACGGATGGACGGGGCAGGGCTCTGGCAGGAGATCGTGTATGTGCTGACGCCAATGGCTGTCCCGGGCATCGCCTCGACGCTTCTCCTCAACATCATTCTCGCCTGGAACGAAAGCTTCTGGACGATCCGCCTCACCACCACAACCGCGGCGCCGCTGACGGCCTTCATCGCCTCCTTCTCCAGTCCGCAGGGGCTGTTCTGGGCGAAGCTGTCGGCTGCCTCCACCATGGCGATCGCGCCAATCCTCATTCTCGGCTGGTTCAGCCAAAAGCAACTCGTTCGCGGCCTCACCTTCGGCGCGGTTAAGTAAGGAAACGATGATGGGCAGCATTACGCTCAACAAGGTCTCGAAGTCCTTCGGCGAAGCGAAGGTCATCCCGTCGATCGACCTCGAAATCGTTGATGGCGAGTTCGTCGTCTTCGTCGGTCCCTCGGGTTGCGGAAAGTCCACGCTGCTGCGCCTCATCGCCGGGCTCGAGGATGTGAGCGGCGGCAAGATCATGATCGACGGCAAAGATGTGACCGACAACGCGCCGGCACAGCGCGGACTGGCCATGGTGTTCCAGTCCTACGCCCTCTATCCGCATATGAGCGTGCGCAATAATATCGCCTTCCCGTTGAAGATGGCGAAGGTCGACAAGGCGGCGATCGACCAGAAGGTCACCGATGCCGCCCGCGTCCTTAACCTCACCGATTATCTGGAGCGCCGTCCGTCCCAGCTTTCGGGCGGCCAGCGCCAGCGCGTAGCGATCGGTAGGGCGATCGTCCGTGAACCTTCAGCCTTCCTGTTCGACGAACCGCTGTCGAACCTCGATGCGGCGTTGCGCGGGACCATGAGGCTCGAGATCACCCAGTTGCACCATCAGTTGAAGACGACGATGGTCTACGTCACCCACGATCAGGTGGAGGCCATGACCATGGCCGACAAGATCGTCGTGCTGAACCGCGGCAATATCGAGCAGGTCGGTTCGCCGCTGGATCTCTATTCCAGGCCGCGCAACATTTTCGTCGCCGGCTTCATCGGTTCGCCGAAGATGAACCTGATCGAGGACGATTACGCTCGTTCGAAGGGTGCCAAGACGGTCGGCATACGTCCGGAACACTTCACGCTGTCGCGTGACAGCGGTTTGTGGAGTGGCACCGTGAAGGTTGCCGAACATCTTGGATCCGACACCTTCCTGCACCTCGATGTCGACGGGATAGGACACATCAACGCGCGCTGCGACGGAGAGTTCGGTGCACGTCACGGCGACCGGATCTTCCTGACGCCGAACGAGACGAAGCTGCACCGCTTCAATGAACAAGGCCTGGCCATCTGAGGTCGGCGTGGAGTAATCCCATGACTGTGAAACTTTCCTCCACCGCGCTTGGCGAGATTGCCCATACCGCAGCCGTGCCCGCCTACGATCCGATCATGCTGTCTCCGGGAATCCTGCATTTCGGTGTCGGCAACTTTCATAGAGCGCACCAGGCAGTCTACCTCGACGATCTGTTCAACAAGGGACACGATCATGACTGGGCGATCATCGGCGCGGGCGTCATGCCGTCCGATACCGTCATGCGCGAGAAGCTCGCTTCTCAGGACTTCCTGACGACGGTCGTGGAACAGGACAACAACCGGACCGCGGCGCGCGTCACGGCGCCGATGATCGACATCATCGCGCCGGGCGATACGGAGACGATCATCGCGGCGCTTGCCGATCCGCGCATCCGCATCGTCTCCATGACCATCACCGAGGGCGGCTATTTCGTCGATGCCGCGGGGGTCTTCAATCCGGGACATCCCGCGATCTTCAACGACGGCCAGAACCCGGATCGGCCAAAGACGGTCTTCGGCCTGATCGTTGCCGGGCTGAAGCGGCGCAAGGCGAAGGGAATTCCACCCTTCACCATCATGTCCTGCGACAACATTCCCGGAAACGGCGAGGTGACGGAAAATGCCGTGGTCGGACTGGCAACGCTGTCCGATCCGGCGTTCGCGGACTGGATCGCCGCCAATGTCGCGTTTCCCAACTCCATGGTCGACCGCATCACGCCCGCCACCGGCCAGCGCGAGATCGGCTTCCTGCGTGACACGTTCGGCATAGAGGACAGCTGGCCGGTCTTCTGTGAAGAGTTCAAGCAGTGGGTGATGGAGGACAAGTTTCCTCTCGGCCGACCGGCGCTGGAAGAGGTCGGCGTCCAGTTCGTGGCGGACGTCGCACCCTATGAGCATATGAAGATCCGCATCCTCAACGGCGGACATGCGGCCATCGCCTATCCCGCAGCCCTGCTCGACATCCACTTCGTTCACGAGGCGATGGAGAACCCGCTGATCAGGGCATTCCTGGAGAAGCTGGAAAAGGAAGAGATCATCCCGATTGTCCCTCCGGTGCCGGACACCGACCTGAACGAATATTATGATCTGATCGCGCGGCGCTTCGCCAACCCGAAGATCGGCGACACCATTCCGCGGCTGGCGCAGGATGGCTCGAACCGGCAGCCGAAGTTCATCCTGCCGTCCACGGCCGACCGATTGGCGCAGGGCAAGGACATTGTCGGGCTCTCCCTCGTGTCCGCACTGTGGTGCCGCTACTTCGAGGGAACGACCGACAGCGGCCAGCCGATCACCTTCAACGATACGAGCGCCGACCGGCTGCAAGCGGCCGCGAAAAAGGCCAGGGACAAACCGGATGCCTTCCTTGTCTTCGATGAGATTTTCGGCGAGGTAGCGAAGTCGGAGCTGTTCCGCGGACGGTTCTCGCATGCACTGCGAACGCTCTGGAGCGAGGGAACGGCGAAGACGCTGGAACTCTATCTGCAGAACACGCTGGTCAAATGACGGGGTAGGGCTTGTGGTGGTAAGGGCGCAACCACTGGTGATCTTCGATTGCGACGGGGTCCTCGTCGATAGCGAGCCCCTGTCCGTCAAGGTGCTGGTGGAACAGCTCAATCGCAAGGGCGTCGCGATCGACGAGACGCAGGCGTATGCGAGGTTTCTTGGCCGCAGTCTCTCTACTGTCGCGCAAATCCTGCATGACGACTACGATCACAGCATCGACGCCGCCTTTCTTAACGACCTGCGCCATGACCTTTACGACAGGTTTCGCCAGGAACTGAAGCCTGTCGCCGGAATCGCCGAAACCCTGGACGCGATGGATTGGCCGCGATGTGTTGCCTCGTCCAGCCAACCGGAACGCATCCGCCTGTCTCTCTCGCTGACGGGCCTGCTCGACCGTCTTGAGCCGCATATATTCAGCGCCACCATGGTTTCCAGGGGAAAGCCCGCGCCGGACCTGTTCCTCCATGCGGCGGAAGAGATGGGCGCGGATCCCTCTGCCTGCATCGTCATCGAGGATAGCCCGGCGGGCATCGAAGCGGCGAAACGGGCGGGTATGACTGTCTTCGCCTTTGTCGGAGGCTCGCATTCCGGCGTGCCCGGTTATCGCGACAGGGTCACCGCTCTCGTGCCCGATGCCGTGTTTGACGCGATGCCGGAATTGATACACCTTGTCCGCAAACATATGGAGGGTCCCGGAGGACGTCTTCCCCAAAGCGCAGTATAGGCGCGACAGGGTGCGTTGAACGGAATCCCGATGGGGCAGGGAACAGATCCTGATGCGTGATCACGTCGTTGCGGTCGATATCGGCACGGCAAGCGCCCGCGCCGGTGTCTTCGACCGGGAAGGGCGATCGCTGGCGAAGGCCAAGCATCCCATCGCGATGCAGCGTCCCCGGGAAAACCACGCGGAACATGATTCAGAGGATATCTGGCGTGCTGCCTGCGCGGCCGTGCGCGATGCCATGAGCGCGGCGGGCCTGGGGCCCGAGCGGATCGCGGCGATTGGCTTCGATGCCACCTGTTCGCTTGTCGTGCGCGATATTGATGGCGCGCAGATCACGGTCTCGACCGGTGGTGACAAGCGCTTCGACACGATCGTCTGGCTTGATCACCGTGCCATCTGTGAGGCGGGCGAACTTTCGGCCAGTGGCCACCATGCTCTCACCTTCTCAGGCTGCTCCCTGTCTCCCGAAATGGAAATGCCCAAGCTGATGTGGCTGAAGCGGCACCTGCCGCAGACGTGGCAGCGCGCCGGGTACTTCTTCGACCTTGCCGATTTCATGACATGGAAGGCGACGGGCTCGTCTGCCCGATCCCGCTGCACGCTGGCAGCGAAATGGAATTACCTGGCCCACGAGAACCCGAGCTGGCAGGCGGATTTCCTGTCGCTTGCCGGTCTGGAGGACCTGCTTGAACGTGGAAGCCTCTCGGAGAAAACCGCTCGCGTCGGTGAAAGCGTCGGCCACCTGACGACTGCCGCTGCTCGCGATCTCGGACTCGATACCGGATGCCGTGTGTCCGCGGGTCTCATCGATGCCTATGCCGGCGCATTCGGAGTGCTGGGTGGCATGAGCGAAGGACCGGAACTGGAGCGTGCCGTTGCGCTGATCGGTGGCACGTCGAGCTGTATCGTCTCCTTCCCTTCGGAGCCCAAGCCCGGTCGCAGCCTCTGGGGACCCTATTACGAGGCGGTACTGCCGGGCCGCTGGCTGGTCGAGGGCGGACAGTCGGCAACCGGCGCGCTGCTCGATCATATCGTCCGCATGCACGCCAGCGGTGGTGAGCCGACCGCCGAGCTGATCCGTCGGATTGTCGGCCGGGTCAACGAGCTGCGGGCGGAGCAGGCGGATGGCCTTGCAGCCCACCTTCATGTCCTGCCGGATTTCCACGGCAACCGCTCGCCGCTTGCCGACCCTGAAGCGACCGGGGTCATCAGCGGCCTGACGCTAGATAGCTCGTTCGACGGTCTTTGCCGTCTCTACTGGCGCACCTGTGTGGCGATCGCGCTTGGCATCAGGCATATCCTGGAGACGATGGAAGGGTACGGGTACCGGTTCGAGACCTTGCACGTCGCGGGCGGTCACGTGCACAATCCGCTCCTTCTCGAGCTCTACGCGGACGTGACGGGCTGCAAGGTCGTCATTCCGCAGACAGAGGATGCCGTGCTTCTCGGCACCGCAATGACCGCCGCTGCGGCCGGCGGTATCCATCCGACGCTGGTTGCGGCCGGACGCGCAATGGCTGCCGACGGTCGCGTACAGTTGCCGGACACCCTCTGGGCCGGGCAATATGACCGCGACTACCGCCGGTTCCTGGCAATGGTGCGGCACCGGGACGAGTTACACAGCATCGTCTAGCTGGCCGCTGCATCGACGCGGCACCTGTGGGAGAGCGATCCATGTACTACGCTATTCTGGCCTATCATGCGGAGGGAATTGTCGAATCCTGGAGTGAGGAGGAAGATGCGGCGCTTATGGCCGAACTGCTTGAGATCAACGACCGCCTCGTCCGGGAAAAGTCGCTGGGACCGGCCGCTCGCCTCGGTTCCACGCAACAGGCCGTGACCTTGCGTGGTAAAGGTGAAGGCATGGTCGTCGATGGACCCTTTGCCGAGACGAAGGAACAACTGCTCGGGTTTTATGTCGTGGATTTCCCCGATATCGACGCTGCTATCGCAGCGGCGCGCGACCTTCGCCGTGCCAACCCGACAGCTGTCTATGAGATCAGACCGATCTCTCTCTACCTGCCGGGAGCGTCCCTGGAAACCGGTGCGCAGAATTAGCGGGCTTGGTCAGGAGCTTGCCCCGCCCGTTGGGAAAACCTACATCTCCGCGACAACCGGAGACCTTCCATGATCATTGAAGCTGCTCGCCTTTCCCTTGGGAACCTCTTCGCGCCGGAAACGCGTTCCGTTTTCTGGAAGGTGCTGGGGCTTACGATCCTCGTGCTCGTCGGCTTGTGGCTGGCGTTGCGGCAGACGTTCGTCTCCGTTCTCTGGCCATGGTTCGGCATGTACCTTCCGGACGTGCCGGATTGGGCCGGATGGCTTACATTCGTGGCCGCGATCTTCGCCGGCATCGGATTGGCGCTGGCGCTGGCTCTGCTGATTGCACCGATTACCGCGCTGATCGCCGGTCTGTTTCTCGATGACGTTGCCGAGGTGGTGGAGAAGCGGGATTACCCCAACGATCCGCCCGGAACGGCATTGCCGTTCGGGCAGGCGATCGCCGGTTCCATCAAATTCCTCGGCGTCGTTATCGTTGGCAACATCATCGCCCTGCTGCTGCTCTTCATTCCGGGCGTCAACCTGATCGCCTTCTTCATGGTGAACGGCTACCTGCTCGGACGGGAATTCTTCGAATTTGCGGCCATGCGTTTCCGGTCGCCGCAGGAGGCGCGGGCCTTCCGGTCCAAGCACCACACCACGGTGTTTCTCGCGGGCCTGCTGATCGCCGGCTTTCTGGCCATCCCGATCGTCAACCTGCTGACACCGCTCTTTGCGGCGGGGCTCATGGTGCATCTGCACAAGAAAGTTTCCCGCCGCGACCCGGCATTCCAGATCGTGCCGGCCGCTGCGGATCGATGATCTGTTGATTGCTCGGCCCTGATCCCTTGCAACGGTCGGGTCAGCTATGGGAGAACGGGACATTCCCTTCCACGAAAGCCGTCTTATGCCGCAATCCGGTAACATCACCGCGCCGTTGTTCAATGCCGAGCGCTCAAACGATCCGCTGAAGGTACTGCGGCAGATCTATGGATACGATGCATTCCGGGGCAAGCAGGCAGGGGTGGTCGAGCGGGTCATAGCGGGGGGTGACGCGGTCGTTCTGTTTCCGACCGGCGCGGGCAAATCGCTGTGTTTCCAGATCCCGGCGCTTTGCCGGGATGGTGTCGGCATCGTGGTGTCGCCGCTGATCGCGCTCATGCGTGACCAGGTGGAAGCGCTGAAACAGCTCGGAGTGCGTGCCGCTGCGCTCAATTCCTCGAATTCCCCGGAGGAGTTCGCCGCCATCCGTCGCGCGCTTGCCGAGGGAGAGCTCGATCTTCTCTACGTTACGCCCGAGCGGATCGTGACGCCCGGCTTCAGGTCCATGATCGGATCGCTGCGGATCGCGCTCTTTGCCATCGACGAGGCGCATTGTGTTTCTCAGTGGGGGCATGATTTCCGGCCGGAATACCGCGAACTCGGCCATCTCGCGGAGATGTATCCCGGCGTGCCACGGGTGGCGTTGACGGCCACGGCCGATCCGCACACCCGCGAGGATATCATCGACCGGCTGGCGCTGCGCTCGGCCGAGGTGTTCACCACTTCGTTCGACCGGCCCAATATCGCCTATGAGCTGGTCGAGCGTGACCAGCCGCGCCAGCAGTTGCTGCGTTTTCTCTCTCGCCACACGGGATCGAGCGGCATCGTCTATTGCCTGTCCCGCGCCAAGGTGGAGGAAACGGCCGAATGGCTGAACGCGCAGGGCATCAACGCGCTCGCCTACCACGCCGGCATGGATCGCGCCGTCCGGGATGCCAACCAGGACGCTTTCCTGCGCGAAGAGGATCTCTGCCTCGTCGCCACTGTTGCCTTCGGCATGGGCATAGACAAGCCGAACGTGCGCTATGTCGCCCATCTCGATCTGCCGGGCTCGGTCGAGGCCTATTATCAGGAGACCGGGCGTGCCGGCCGCGACGGATTGCCGTCGGAGGTCTGGATGGCCTACGGGATGGCCGATGTCATCCAGCGCGGCCGGATGATCGACAGCGGCAATTCGGGCGACGACATCAAGCGCGTCGAGCGCGCCAAGCTGAACGCGCTTCTGGCGATCTGCGAGACCGCGGGTTGCCGGCGGCAGGCCATTCTGGCGCATTTCGGCGAGGCGCATCAGGGCGGCTGCGGCAATTGTGATACCTGCCTGAAACCCGTCGAGACATGGGACGGCACCGAGGCTGCGATCAAGGCGCTGGCCGCCATTTACCGCACCGGGGAGAGGTTCGGCACCGGCCATCTGATCGATGTCCTGCTGGGCAACGAGAACGACAAGACGAGCCGCTTCGGCCATGTCGACATGCCGGTCTTCGGCGCAGGCAAGGACCTGCCGCAAAAGACGTGGCAGTCCGTTTATCGCCAGCTCCTCGCGGCCGGCCTCGTCAGTGTCGATCATGAAGCCTTCGGCGCTCTGAAGCTCGGCGAGGATGCGCGTTCCGTCTTCAAGCGTGAGCGCGAGGTGCGCTTCCGCAAGGATCGCCCGAAGGCCGGCAAGGCATCGAGATCGGGCTCCTCTGCCGCTGCCGGCAGCCGCGCACTGCTTGCAGGCGACGATCTGGTGCTGTTCGAGGCGCTACGCCGCGTCCGGCTGGAAATCGCCAAGTCGCTCGAAGTGCCGCCCTACGTCGTGTTTCCGGATACCACGCTTGTTGCCTTCGCCACCAACCGGCCGACGAGCCACGAGGCGCTGCTCGCTATCTCTGGTGTCGGCCAGTCGAAGCTCGAACGCTACGGCGACGATTTTATCGAGGCTATTCGTACGCACGAGGGATAGGCGACGAGGGGTCAGGCCCACGCCGCCGCTCCATATTCAGGGCGTGCACAACTCAGGTCGGCAGCGCCGAGGCCTCGTACATTGCGGCGAATTCCGCGCTCGGCGGTATCGGCTTGATGATGTCGATCAGCACGCCGTTCGGGTCGGTGGTGATGAAATGGCGCTGGCCGAAATCTTCGTCGCGGATATCGAGCAGGATCGGCAGACCTGCAGACTTAAGACGCCCGTAAACTGCATCGACATCCTCCACCTCGAAGTTCAACAACAGGCCGGACACCTTGCCGCGTCCCGCCTGCGGGATCGTCTCGTGGCTGCCGTCGAGGATGGCGAGCGTCACTGTCGGGCTCTCCTTCGATTGCAGATGGACATACCAGTCCGTCTCGAACAGCGGTTCGAAACCGAAATGCTCGACATAGAAGCTGGCGGTCTGCTCCACCGCATCGGTCATGATGACGGGATAGTAGCTGGTAGCTTTCATGCTTTTTCCCCTTCAAGAAACAGGATACATTCATTCTGTATTTATATAATGATACATTCTGTTTGTATGTAAAGAGGTCGCATGGCAAGAAATACGCCGGAAGGCACGGAGGCAACCCGCACCGCCCTTATGGATGCAGCGCGATCGCTTTTTGTCGAGCGCGGATACGCGGAGACTTCCACCCCGGAAATTGTTGCGCGGGCACAGGTGACGCGGGGTGCGCTTTACCACCATTTCCACGACAAGCGGGCATTGTTCGAGGCAGTCGTGCTGCGGGAGGCTGTCGTGGTAGCGGAGGGTATCGAGGCCAGGTCCGCCAATGCCGCGTCGGCGCGCGACGCGTTGCTAAAGGGTGCGTCGGCGTATTTCGATGCGATGGCCGTGCCCGGACGGACGAAGCTCCTGCTGCGAGAAGCGCCGGCGCTT
>NZ_JAJAWH010000015.1 GCF_020531965.1 Pseudorhizobium xiangyangii
TGATGAACCCTTTCAAAGCAATAGTGATCGACCACAACGTCGGTGACATCGTGGATGGTGAAAGCGATATTTTAAAGGAAAGGTTCGTTCAGGCGCGGTGCCAATCACGCGGTAACCAAAGCTCAGCAAGAAAAGATCGATAAACCATAGATAGAGGTGAAGGGGCAGGATGTCAACTTTTAGTTTTGGGCGAGTTCCTTGTCACTTGTCGCCCAGCCTGTCGCGAGACCTCTTGCCTCGTTGAAGGTATACCCAAACCTGCAAAGTAGCGTCTTCCGAGGCTCGGCTGCGGACGTCGATCGCAACGCGACAGTTGTTGGATTGCATCGTGTGGAAGGTAACAGCGCAAAGGGATCATGCACAAGGGAGCTGGTGGCGGCAACGTAGCCTAGCTCATGCCGTCACGGCTCCTAAGGCGGACATCTCGCCGGAGAAAGTCGCGCCCCCGGAGCATGCAATTGATCGGCATATCAAAGAGTGCTCGGTCTCACGAAACCGCAGATCAAATGAAGGGGGCGGTTCTTCGTTCGCCAAAGGGGCGAATCTTCACTTCGCTTGTCAGCTCTGTCATTTAGGCGACCCAGCGGATGCTACAGGCGAATTGTTTATCACTGGTCTCGCCATTCTAATGATGTGAACGACCCGCCGCGTTCGTCTTCAACATTCTCAATGGAGTCCCATAATGCATCCATATTGGGCTCCGCGTCATTTTACCCTAAACATATCCCTGAACGCGACCTCACGTAAGATCACACCTTCGGGACTCGTGATCTCGAACACCCGGTCGTCGTCCAGACAGAGACCGTCCCTTGCCAACGCCATTTCGACCGCGGCCCTCATTGCTTCCTCGTACGCTTGATCCAGCGTTTCAAATTCTACGCCTGTCTCGTCACGGTCAAGATTGCCGCCCTCACGAATATGGTAGTAGTATTTAAGCATGCGCTACTATACCGCCAGTGGCACGGAAAAGCAGTAGCAATTTTGAACCGCACCGTCAGAATGGAGGTGTTGGTGATGCTCGTCTTAGCCCTCCTTGAACTTGCCTTCTTCATCGCGGCGCGAATACCGCTTGACGGTCCCCGTATCAATCAGTTCGCGTTTCGTCATGGCAGGGCTCCTTTATGTTGCCGCTTCCATAAACGCGGGTCGCATCCAAAGGATGCTTGTGAATCGGAGCCTAGCCGAGAGTGGTGAAACGGGCCCAGCGGGTTGCAAAGATATTGAAAATGATGCGTTTTGGCCCGGAACAATCGGACGTCAATTTAATCGACCCGCACCGGGTCTATCAGGAGTTCGGCGTCATAGGTTCCCCAAGAGCGATCGGAAAGGCTTCACCAAGTTCGGAGGGCTGACGACCTGTCAGACAGCGCAATACACCGCAGCCTCCCCGTCCGAGCGCATCGCGTTTCATACGCTTAATCGAAATACCGGCAATCCGATGAATCGAGAATTCGTCGATGGCGAAAGGGGCAATTCCGTCGAGCGCGGTGACCAGGTCAAAGGCTACGAGACTGAAAGCGGCCAAATATCGTTCTCGAACTGGACGAGGTGTGCTGCGGCGGCTTCCGAAAGGCGATACCACCCCGAAGATCAACGCGTTCATCACCTGCTCGGAAATCAACGCCGGTCTGCGAAAGATCTGGTTGGCCAAGAGGCGTTCTCGATTTTAGACGACGCGATGGAACCTCAGGATATGGTCTGCATTTCGAGTCTGGTAATCACGCGGTGCGAGCGCGCCGCGATGTTAGAGCCATGCGGCAAGGGTATCGCTCTCTGGACTTTGCGCCATGGTGACGAGGTGCGTGATGAAAAGACCTATTTCGAGGGCACCGGTGATTATAGAGCGGATTCCGACATGATGCCGCTGATCCAGCCACTGATCAAAAAGCAGACACAGCACTGGAACCCGACGATAGTCATCGACCCGGTTCAGGACCGGCTCCTCGATATCATCGAGTCCAAGACGAAGGTGCCGGTGGAGCCCTCCAAGAGCAAGGCCAAAGCGCTAGCCTCAGCGTCCGCACCGAGCCACGTCATCAACATCATCGATGCATTGACAAAGTCGGTCGCTGCGGAAACGCGTACTGGCACATGAGCAAACGCGCAAAGCCTCTACTCCAAGACGATGGGTTCACCGCGAGATCCAAACCCAGACGGAAACGCGACCCGGCGCAGCCGAACCTTCCCTTCGACCCAATGCCTGATCGCGTCGAACCTTCCTTGGCACTGCTGAAGACGGCGCCGCCGGTCGGGCCGGATTGGGCTTATGAAATCAAATGGGACGGCTATCGGCTCGCCATCCATATCGAGCCGAAGGGCGTGCGGATCATCACCCGTGGCGGCCACGACTGGACACACCGCTTTCCCAAGATTGCCGCGGCGGCCAAGGAACTCGGAGTCGGGACAGCGATCCTCGATGGGGAAGCTGTCGTCCTCAACGCTGCGGGCCGATCCGACTTCGGAGCGCTACAGCGGTCACTTGGCGGACGCGGCGGCAAACGATCCTCGACGGAATCCATCTTGTTTGCCTTCGACCTTCTGTATTTCGACGGGCATGATCTGACGAAAACAGAGCTTTCAGTCCGGCGGCATCTTCTCGAAGATTTGTTGGAAGGCGCCGTGGGCGCCATCCAGCTTTCGGAGGAACTTCAAGGGGACGGAACGGGGTTGTTGGCCAACGCTTGCTCTCTTGGATTGGAAGGGATTATCGCCAAGCACCGCGACAGCCCCTACCGCTCCGGGCGGACCGGAGACTGGCTGAAGATCAAATGCGTCCAGAGCGAGAGTTTCATGATCGTCGGTTACGAGCAGTCAACCGCGGCGCGCGGCGGTATCGGCAGTCTTCTGCTTGCTGGCCGTCGCGGGCATGACTGGGTCTATGTCGGCGCCGTGGGCACGGGCTTTAAGGAAAAAGATGCCGCGTATTTGAAAAAGACCCTCGACATGCTGAAAACGAGGACGCCGGCCGTGCTGTTGAAAGGCAAGAACTACGTGTTTGCGCAGCCGACGTTGATCGCGGAGATCGAATTCCGCGGCTGGACAGACGAGGGTAAGCTGCGCCATGCCTCATACAAAGGTTTGCGCGAAGTTCAGGATAATGCCGCGGTTTACGAGCTAGATTGAGTGGCGCTAGCGAAGACAAAAAAAGCAAGAATTTTTCTGGCCCTGCTCTTGAATCCAAAATTGGTGAAAACCAAATCGATTGACGCCAGCCGCTGATGACAGGGCTGGCGCTGCAGGGAGCGTCGATTTCGGCGCTTCCGTACCCATGTTGCTTCAAGGAGGATATGGCTATGGCAACATCTTATGACTATGCACCGCTGTTCCGCTCGAGCGTCGGCTTCGACCGGGTCTTCAACCTTTTGGAAAATGCCCAGCGTGCCCGCTCGATCAGCGACTGGCCGCCCTATGACATCGTCAAGACCGGCGATGACAGCTACCGGATCTCTATTGCGGTCGCTGGATTTGCTCAAGATGATCTGGACATCACGTTCCAGTCCAACCTTCTGATCGTCACAGGCCAGAAGAAGGAGACATCCGCCGAGGGCTACCTGCATCGCGGGATTGCCGGCCGTCCGTTCGAACACCGGTTCGAGCTTGCCGATCATGTCAGGGTGAACGACGCTGATCTGAGCAACGGTCTCCTGTCGATTGATCTGGTTCGCGAGATCCCGGAGGCGCTGAAGCCTCGCAAAATCTCGATCCAGAGCGAGCCCACTGTAAAGTCGGCTGCTCCGGCACAGATCGACGCGCAGAAGGCGGCTTAGACCATATATCCGCACAACATGGGCGCCGTCGGGACGGCGCCCATCAACATTCCGGGTTGGGAAGGAGAGAGCGATGAAACCGGATATGTTCAGACAGCCCGTTTCCATTCTTGTCGGCCTCGGCTTTCCGGCAGAGGTTCGAAGCGTGATGGACGCCTACCGGCATCTCGTCGAGTGGCCATCCTCGCTGAGGGACCCCGCGCACTCGGTGGCGCTCAAGGCTTGCACTGCCGCGCTGCACGGCGAGATCGAAGCAGATACCGCGCGGGGACTGTTTGCCGCCTTCGCGGAGAAACATGACCTGCTTGCACCGGACAGCAATCTGATTGCCACCTCACGCCTGCGGCGCGACCGGGACCCTCACGTGCGATGAGGCAGGCCGATGCCCGACGTGTTGGAGGAGGCCCCCAACATGCGATAGCGGCGGGGCGAGCCGTTGCTTCACGTATGCAGCTTCTTCGGCTGATCAACGTCGTGAAAGCGCCGGCTCTTCCGTCAAAGCAAGATTCTCGCCCCCGGGGCATCGGCTTCGTCGGCCGCCGGGAATACCAGAGCCATTCTCGGTCAATAAAGTGCACTGTGCCCTCAGGGAACTCTATCGGTGCTATGGTATCTGACGCTGGTCAGGTGGCTTGCTTCATCGATTTGGCAAGCCGCTTGATCGCTTGTTCGAGCGATCGCCGCCCGTCGGAATAATCCTGCCAAGCGCTCGTCTTCTCAAGCAGCGCCGGCACGGTACGAATGGTGAAACGCTTGGGATCGAGATCCCTCTTCACCTGGCTCCAGGTGAGAGGCATCGACACCGTTGCGCCGGGCCGGGCGCGCGGCGACAGCGGCGCAACCGCCGTCGCCATTCGATCATTGCGCAGATAATCGAGGAAGATGCGGCCGTTCCGCTGGTTCTTCGCCATCTTGATCAGATAGCGCTCAGAGTTTTCGCGCGCCATTTGCAGGCAGACGTCGTGGGCAAAACCTTTTGCCTCCGGCCATGCGAGTTTCCTGCCCTTCGCCACGGCAAGAGGCGTGACCACGTGTAGCCCCTTGCCGCCGGTGGTCTTGCAGAAACTAACGAGCCCAAGCTCTTCAAGCCGGTCGCGCATCTCGCGGGCAGCCTCGACGACGGTGGAAAAGGGGACGTCCGGCCCGGGATCGAGATCGAACACCAGGCGACCCGGAACGTCGGGCAGTTTCGGTTCGCAATTCCACGGATGCAGTTCGACGCCACCGATCTGGGCGACGGCGGCCAGCCCCTCGACTCGATCGATCTGCAGATAGGGCTTTTTGTCGCCGAACACGGTCACCAGTTCCAGCAGGTTCGACGTTCCGGGCATGGCATGGCGCTGGAAGAACTGCTCGCCGCCGATGCCATCGGGGGTTCGGATGATCGAGCACGGCCGGCCCTTGATGTGGTCGATGAGCCAGGGCCCGACGGCTTCGTAATAGGTGGCGAGCTCGACCTTGGTCACCGCCTCGTCGTCTCCAGCGTCAGGCCACAGCGGCTTCTCTGGATTGGAGATCAACACGCCCATCACATTTTCCTTTCCGCCTTTCCGAAAAGATTTGGGCGGCGCTGGCTTTTCGGTCTTGATCTCAGGATCGGGCACGTCGGCCGTGCTCGGAGGAGCCGGCTTTTCCGCGACCACCTCTCCGGCAGGCTTATCTTCTCGCAGGCCTTTGAATGCTGCCTGGCGGACAAGGCCATCGGCCGTCCAGCCGGCGAACTGGATCTCGGCAACAAGCTCCGGCTTCAGCCAGACGATATCAAGGCTCTTCTTGGGCGCTCCGATGCCTGTGAACGGTGACTTTATCGTTTCCAGCTTGCGAAGCTTCGGCAAAACAGTGTCGACGACCTTGGCGCCGTAGCCCGTACCGACCCGGCCGACGTAGACAAAGTTGTCGCCTCGGTTCACGCCGACCAGCAGCGAACGGAACTTGCCGTTCGTCTTGGCATAGGCGCCGATGACGACTTCATGGCCGGCCCGGCATTTGGATTTGGCCCAAGTCTCGGTTCGACCTGACTGATAGGGCGCATCACCTTGTTTGGAAACTATGCCTTCGAGCGACAGGCGGCAGGCCGACTTGAGAACCGCGTCGCCGCCGGTCTCGAAATGCTCGACGAAACGCAGGCGTGGATCGTCACCTGCATCGCCCAGTAATGTCTGTAAGCGTTCCTTCCGCTCAGTGAGTGGCAGTTGCCGCAGGTCCTCGTCGCCCTTGAACAACAGGTCGAAGGCAAAGTAGACCAACGCATCGGTCTTTCCTTCCGATAGCGCTGCCTGCAGAGCAGCAAAGTCTGGCGCCCCATTTTCGTCAAGCGCGCAAATCTCGCCATCGGTGATGGCATCAGGCAATTTTGCGGCGGCAGCTGTGATCGCAGGATATTTGCCTGTCCAGTCGAGGCCCTTACGGGTCTTGAGCGTTGCGGCGCCATTTTCGATCCGTATCTGAATGCGGTAACCGTCAAACTTGATTTCGTGGATCCATCCGTCCGCCGAGGGTGGTCGCTCGCGCGTTTCGCAGAGCTGCGGCGCGATGAAGTCGGGCATCGCGGACTTGGCTGCCTTTGTCTGCTCCGGCCTCTTCTTGGTTTTGGTTTCGGCTTTGCGCTCTTGGGCCGCGAGGCCGTGGTTACTGTCCCAGACCGCATCGGCCTGCATGTCGCTACGTTCGATCATGAACGGCTTCGGCTTTTTTCCCTTGCCGGCGGCGATTGCTTCCATCGTCCGGCCGGACGCGACAGAGGTCGCGTTCTCTTCCAGCACTGCCGCGCCGTTTTCCTCGACGGCGAAATCATCGCGATGCTTGATCAGCAGCCAGTTGGTGCGCTTGCCGCCGTCGCGATCGTTGCGCATCCGCACAAGGACGAAGCTGCCATGCACGCGATTACCTTCCAGCGTGAACTTGAAATCGCCTTTCGCCAGTGCCTGTTCAGGGCTCTTGCCGCCTTCCGGCTCCCAATAGCCGCGGTCCCATAGCATGACCGTGCCGCCGCCATACTGACCTTTAGGGATGGTTCCTTCGAAGTCGCCGTAGTCGAGCGGATGATCCTCGACCTCGACGGCAAGACGCTTGTCGTGCGGATCGAGAGATGGCCCCTTGGTCACCGCCCAGGATTTGAAGACCCCATCGAGTTCAAGACGGAGATCGTAATGCAATCGCGTCGCATCATGTTTCTGGATGACAAAGCGACGGCGGTTCGACGCCTTCAGCTTCGTCCGGCCGCTCGGCTCCTGCGTTTTCTGAAAATCGCGCTTCTGCTTGTAGGTTGAGAGCTTGTCACTGACCATCGCAAGTCCTCGGGACAGATCCGCCCGCGTCGAATGACGACAGAGCTGAGGCGCGGGCCGGACAGGTGGGACGCTCGACTCGTAAAATCCTAGCGTTCATCATCCCTGTCACGTCCGGTTGACCTAGGAACCGACAAGCATCCAGCCCGCATTTTGTTCCACCCTGTTGAGATGTAATGATGGAAACAGAACGCGCGTCAGCCGACCTGCTCGATATTGAGAGTGCCGGCGGGGAGTGGTCTGATCAGAGACTTCGCCGATACTGATGGATCGAGCCAGTCAGCCCAGGCATCCCGCCCAAGGATGACGATCTGCCGGTCGTGGTAAGGAGCGATATCGGGGCCAGGCTCCATCGTCAGCATGGTGAAGGCTTGCCCGACATCATCCGTTTCGCGCCAGATGCCGGCGATGCAGAAGATCGGCTCGTTCTTCTTGGTGAACAGCCACTTGTCCTTGCGCTTTTTCCCTTTTTCCGTTGGATCGGTGAATTCGTAGAAGCCATCGGCAACGATAAGGCACCGGTTAGAAATGAACTCGCGGCCATCGGAGCGGAAATTGTAGACCGGTCGCTTATTCCGGTCCGGCCAGCTCCATCGGCGCTGGACGAGGTCCGCCTCGTCGCGCGTTCCCTCAATCCCCCGGACGATCGGCGCCATATCGGTGATCTTGATGTCTTCGCGTGCTTCAACGTTCGGTACACCTTCACCAAAGCGGATCTTGATCTTGAGATGGGCAAAATCTCCGACGATCGAGGCCACGTCCACCATTAGCCGATAATCGTTGCACATTTGCTCCTCACAGTTCCCGTTGTGTTCTATATATGACGAACGCAAATGATTTCCAGTCACGGCCCCTCTCGACGAAGCGACGCGTCGTCATAAGACGGCAAGTCGGCGATGTGGAGATGGTCGAACTGCCTAGGGGCTGCGCCCGACTGAATTGCGGCCCGCGCACGGTCAATGTCGTTCGCTCTGAATCTAAGACGTTTCACCCATCGCTGCCGGATGCCAGCAATGATTGGTTCCAGGTCGGGGGGATCTGGCAGCCGGGCTCTCCGGATTTGTCGTGCGCCTATGCCATCCTGACCATCAAGGTGAATTCCGACATCGGGCCCCTCATAACCAGTAGATCGACGACCTCCTCCATATCGCCGACCATCGGGTGCCGGTACCGTCGTGCTGCGGTTGATTCACCTTGAGCGTCACCGTTTTGGCGCCAATCGCATCGGCTTCGCGCTAGCCCACATTTTCTTGATCAGCGGCTGAAGGGCTTTCCGGGCGGATTCGCAGGAATGGATGTCCTGCGCCAACGAAAGCTGCGGTCGCTATTGCGACCAGTGCTCTGTTATTGAGCGCTGCTGCCGATCCTGAAGACGGCCTTGATGATTACGGCAAGGACGGCGCATTCTGGCCGAAGACAATCGCTCTGTCGCCGTCACGTTGCCAGACAGGACATAGACGTAGCCAGCGCGAGTACAGCATGAAGCCTGGAAGGAGAACCCAATATTGTCGTATGGCATCCACCAATGGCTCGACCGAGACATACATCAGATTCGCCAAACTCGTCAGGCTGTCCCGCGCCTGTGAGGTTGCTGCCGAAAGCCCGAGGGTGATGCAGCCCCTATGGATGGGAGGGGGCGAACTGCAGAAAGGATGTCCGACTCCCGGATAAACACCTTGCCATTGACGTCATCACCACGGCTAATCGCCGCCGCCGCGAGATCACGGTAGAAGCCCGCGAACCGGGCGAGCCTTCGTAGAGACTTCTCGGGCGGGCGCGCCGTCGCCTTGATGGCTTCGCAGGTCACGATCACTAGCCAGACGGTCATCCCGTCCGTCACAGCAAGCTGACCATTCTCGTAGTATAGAAATGGCGCCGGCTCGCAGAGTTCAATTTCCCTTGCGTGATCCATCAGCTTGCCTTTCTGCTCTTCGTACCGGCCACAAGGCTCTGCTTCAGGGCTGCCATGATGTCGATGACATTGCTCTTGGCCGGGGCATCGTCGTTCTTCGTTCGCGTTTTCTTTCCAGGCTTCAGAGCCTTCTTTTTCTCGGTAATGATCGAAAGCAGAGCTTCCTGGATCGGGTCCGCCACCATGGTCGGCGACCACTTCTCTGTTTTCTGCTTGATCAGCCGCTGCACCATCGTGACAAGCTCCGGCTCAGCATTGTCGTCGATATCCTCGAAGTAGCTCTCCTCCGGCCGGACCTCGTCGCCAAACCGCAAGGTCCAGAGCACGATGCCATGGCCGCGTGGCTCCAGGACGACCGCCCGCTCGCGTCGCCCGACCACCAATTTTGAGATACCGACCACATCGTCGGCTTTCATGGCATCGCGGATCACTGCGAACGCTTCCTGGCCAACCGGATCGTCCGGCATAAGGTAGTGTGGCTTCTCGAGATAAACCCACTCTATGCTGTCGGCGGGAGCGAACTTCTCGATGTCGATGGTTTTAACAGTGTCGAGCTGTACCGCGTCGAGATCGTCTTCGTTCAGGACGACATAGTCGTTCTCGCCGCGCGCGTAGCCCTTGGCCTCGTTCTCGTCTTTCACCAGCTTTCCGCTGACGGAATCGACGTATTGCGAGACCACACGGTTGCCGGTTTCCTTGTTCAGCGTGTGAAAGCGAACCTTTTCGCTCTCCGAAGTCGCCGGGGTCATGTGGACCGGGCACGTTACCAACGACAGCTTCAGGTAGCCTTTCCAATAGGGGCGGGGCACTCGCTATCTCCTCAACTTGCCTTGCGCTGCGGGGCTTTCGAAGCGGCGGTCTTCGACGCCACCCCGCGCGCGGCGCGCTGCCTGCCAGCATTCGCGTTGACGGCAGTGCGCGTTGGTTTCTCTTCGGCGGTCTTCATCATGCCAGCGCTCTCGCGCAGAGCTGCCAGCAGATCGTTGGGTTTGGAGACTTCGACCTTCTTCCGTTTAGGAAGGGCTTTTCCCTCGATCTTGGCCTTTACCAGTTCCGCAAGCGCGTACTCGTACCGATCGTCAAAGGCAGACGGGTCAAACTCGCCCTTCTTCTTCGAGATGATGTGTTTCGCCAGCTCGAGCATCTCACCCTCGATTTTGAGGTTCGGCATCTCCTCGAACGCCTCAGAACTAGACCGAACCTCATAGTCGAAGTTGAGGGTGGTCGCGATCAGACCCTTGCCGTGAGAGCGAATGAGTACGGTTCGCACCCGACGGAAGAGAACTGCCCGGGCGATCGCCGCGACCTTCGACTTCTTCATGGCATCGCGCAGAGCCACAAAGGCATCTGAGCTCGTCTTGTCGGGAACGAGATAGTAGGGCTTGTCGAAGTAGACGTCATCGACATCGCGACAGGGAATGAATGCCTCGATCTCAAGGGTCTTATTGCTCTGCGGGATTGTCGCCGCGATCTCCTCCGGGGAGATGTGCAGGTACTGACCGTTCTCGACTTCGAAGCCTTTCATCTGCGCTTCTTTCGGCACCGGCTCCTCTGTGTCGCTATCGACGAAGATACGATTGACCCGGTTACCGGTGGCCGTGTTGATGGTATTGAATGTAATCCGTTCGGACGTGCTGGCAGCGGTGTAGAGACCGACGCCGCAACTCACTTCGCCGAACTTCACGAAGCCTTTCCACTGGGCTCTGGGGGCTGCCATCCGCTTTACTCCCGAATCACGTAGAACAGCGACTCAATCGGAATCTCAGTGATTCGTTCCGACTCGAAATGAATCGTTTTTCAATGGGTTAGCGATCCGACTTGAGAGTATGATTCAGTCAGCTCGCACGGGTCGTTGCTACCGTAGCCAAATCTTGGAGACATTGCGGGAACCACCCACAACTCGGCGCGTTAATTGGCGCGCTTCAAGCGCCAGTGGAGGAATATAAATGTCAGTCAAACGTCTTGTACTTGTAGGCGCTGCAGTTCTCGTCGCCGGTTCAGCCTTTGCTCAGAACTCTACCGTGACCGGTGCCGCAGGTGGCGCAGTCACCGGAGCAGTCGTTGGTGGCCCCGTCGGCGCAGCGGTTGGTGGTGTAGTGGGCGCCATCGCCGGAACCGCGATCGATCCGCCGCCGGAACGCGTGGTCACTTACGTCCAACAGGCTCCGCTTCCGGCTGAGCGGGTTGTCGTTCAGGAGCGGATCGTGGTCGGCGAACCTCTCCCGCAAACCGTCGTAGTCCAGCAGATTCCCGAAGACCCGAACTACGCCTACGCTGTCGTCAATGAGCAACGGGTCATCGTCGAGCCTTCGTCCCGCCGGGTCGTCCAGGTAATCGACTAAATGCAAGAGCGGTCGGACGATCTCCGACCGCTCGACAATGGAATGGCAGCATGCGCGGTTTTGCATTCGGTATCTCGGTGGTAATGGCGGGGATGGTCGCTTCCCTTGTCTTTCTGCAGGATCCAGCTCCTATGGCGAAAGTTTACGTCCCTGAAGCCAAAACGGCCCTCGTCACCGGAGGCTAGCGGGAGCTTGGAAAACCATTCGACAGCAGCGCGTCTGCCTGTTCCGTTGCCTCCCGCGTCACCAAGGATGTACTTTCACGCGGGGTAGGCAACACGAGGAGGGTCGATCCGATTTCGCCCGGTCTTCGCAAGTTGAAGAGCCGTCTATGTTGGATGGGAAGCGCTGTCTCGAAGGATCTACAGTCGCTGGATCTCGCTCGCCCTGATAACGATTTCTTCCTGGTCAAGTCGGTCTTCCAAATCCTTGCGGTAGGACGCCCACCAAGCCGGGTCGAGGTCTTCTGTCATCACCTCAACGACCACGATCGTGTCCCGGTCGATATCCCCACCGTTCACCCACAGACCTTCCGCCGGAGCGTTGATATGCATCGTCACGCCTCCAAAGGTCTCCGTTAGCTTGGCGCGGACATCTGTCAGCACAGGTTGGGCGTCGTTGCCAACAGGAAGCAGGATCTCGATCAAGTAGCGCATGGTGCCATCCGGGTCAGTTGAAGTCGCCGATCGTGCCTGTTTGTAAGACGATTTCAGGTTCGCCTTCCTCGCCCACGTCGAGGCCGTCTGGGTAGTTTGTTATGGATGGTCTCATTCCTTTTCAACTAAAACGACCAAAACAGTTTTGTGCCGCTTACCCGCAGTCACCAGCTCGTTGCGATATCAACCTGGGCAACTTTCTTCTTCTCAGCAGGCTTCGAAAAACCTCGGTGAGGTTGTGGTTCGTTTGCGAACCTCGTTACGAGCGAACCCTCGTCCGTCGCGCGGGAACGCGTTCCAATACAGCTCGATAGGGTGAATTGCGCACATCCGGGCCGTGGTGGCCACGGATGGGCAACGATCAATTGCTCTGCTGGATCGCATGGGGCGATGGTTGCTCCCCTTCGGGCTGGCCGGTAGTGAAGATGATCATGTAGATGGCGATGACGAGCGCCACGGCGAATGCCACGGTGACGAATGTCATCCATCCCGAGCGAGCTTTTCGATCCATGATCATGACTCATCTTTTAACGGATCGCCACGAGCAGCTCTCAGGTTTTGTTCGGCCTTCTTCTTCAGCAGGTCACGGTTCTCGTCCGCCTGCTTACCTTCGGATCGGGCCGCATCGCTCTCCGGGCTTGTTTTCTGCTCTACCATTTCATCCTCCAGTCGTTGCTCAAATTTAAGTTCAGTAATGATGCGAGAAGTTGCTCGCCTTCTTCCGTAGTGTGCGCGGGGACCCGTCGATGCATCGGCCAGCGTAATTAAGCTCGATTGGACCGTCCGTACTTGCCTGGTGGCCACGTCATCGTTCTAGGACAACCTCCCGCACGGGCTGTCCGCTCAGGATCTCATGGTAGTCTGCGAAGACACGGACCGGTCGACCTTTGGTGAGTGCATAGAAAACACCGTTCTCTCCAAGCCGAACTCATTGGAGTACTAATTGATCCAGAGATTGGTGCAACCGCCGTCACTCGGGGCGCCGATCTCGCGCTGGTGCGTACATTACTACTCGACTCCAGACCTCGACCGGGAGCATCGAGATGGACAACGCAACCAACGCAAGCCTCGCTGACGACTTGGTCAAATACCCCGTGTTGAGCCGATGCCGGTTCCGACGACTGCCTTGCACCTTAGTCGGGGCTATCTGGTCCTGGAACGAGTAACGACATGCCCAAGCGCGCCCGCCAAGCCTCTACTGGTCGATATTCATCCCCGCTAAAAAGCGGACGGATCCGGATGCGTGATCGCCCGGCAGCCGACACTACCGTTCGACCAGATGCCCGTGCGCGTCGAGCGGTGCCTTGCGCTCCCGAAGAGCAGACTGCTGAACGGCGACGTTATACCACATCAAGCTGGACGATTATCAGAACGCGGCCGACACCGAGACGGTTCTCTGGAGGCTGAACAGAATAGTGGATGACGTCGCGCACGTAGTCTTGTGGGCAACCTGTTCGCGCCAAGAACGTTCTCTTCCCATGAGCGAGGAAGCCAAATCAGACAACCTTGAACGGATGGCTAAAGAGGGCCCGAGGCCCGGCGCCGACGTCAGCTTTCCGTTCGACAGAATGACCGTCGAACAGTTCAGGAAACGCTTTCCTCGCGCCCGGTGGAGCGACTCTCGTCAAGCTTGGTTCGTTCCGGGCCGAACTGCGTCGCGTCGATTCACTCGATGGCTTGCAGACCTTGAGGCGGAAGCCGACGCGTTCGCGGACGCGAAGGGCAGGGACTCATTCGAATTCGAACCGATTGAGAGCGTCTACCTCGAACTTGGGAAAGCGGGATTCCGGATCAAGACTCCCTATTCGCGGACCGTCGTTGATAGGCTTCGGGAGGTTCCGTACTCGCGATGGGATGGCGACCTCAAGCTGTGGCACGTTCCTTACCGATCCTTTGAAGACCTTCGGCATCATTGGCCGGTAATTGAAGAGGCGGCACGTCGCAACGAACCAGAGGAACGGCGACGTCGTGCCGAAGCGAGAAAGGGGACCGAGGAGGAGGCGAAGTCGAGAGCGCGAACGGTCGAACGAAATCGACGACGCTATCCATTGACCAGCGACGACCTGCCCCCGGTTGGGTGCGTTGTCGCGATCCACTATGGACTCGTGGTCTTCGAAGAGATCACCGGAGAACTCGTCGATCTGGAGGTCGTCGGCAAATTCTATCACGGCCTCACCGACGACCACGTTTGGGGAATTTGGAGGCTCCCTACGTATGAAGAGCTCGTGCGTGCGTGGCCTTCAAAAACGGCTCCGGCTCCGGGAGCGAAATGGTGGCAGCCGACAATTGAGGAACTCCGACCAGTTCGACGAGCGGCAAGTCGAAAGAGACGCAACGGCAGGCGCAGTAGCTCCACTAAACCGACCTGATGGCGCGTGAAATGCAATCATACCGAGGGCGCTCAATCCGTCCAGGGAGTGCCCTCTAACCCGGGCGCAGCTATCAACGCGCGACAGGAGAAGCGTTGCTGCGGAAGTTGCGCGGTGTCAGGGGCGACCTGATTTAGATGGTGCTCCCGCAAGATCGAAACCCATGCACCTTCGAGATACCTGACATCTTCTGCGGTACGTTGAAGTGGTGTCGTCAACGAGTCACTTATGAGAAAACACAGAAGCACACTGGTTCGCGTTCGTCGCCTCCCTTGGTCGAAAGCGACGCCTGTCGGTGGGGTTACCGTGGGCTCCCCTTTATCAAGGGCCCGCGACAAGGCGAGTCCCAAGTCCCGGCGCAACTCCCGCCTAACAACGGCTGGGCCTCCCTTATCCAGCCGGTCTATACTAGCGCGGGAACTATGGCTCGTTACCAATGTTTTCGTCAGGACCATCTGTAGGAACGGAGGAATTCCCATGGATACTGATAAGTCGGCTCGCCGCGGCATGCTGGTGTTCGTTGGCTGTATCTTCGGACTAGCCGTCGTACTAGCTGGCCTATACTTCTACGTGTATACGCCTGCTACTCCAGGTAAGGAGACTATCAGCAGTCCCCAACACGGCACTTCCGGGGAGCAAGCTCGATAGTCCCCGCTAATTCATCACGAGTGATGGGTCGGACTCTCAATCTCTTCGGGCTTAATTGTACATCAACTTGCCGTCGAGGAAGACAAACACTCGAGCCAGCATGTCCGAGAAATTTCGCTCCGACGGTTTCGGAAGTGGCGCCGCTTAAGATGCGCCCTAAGAAGCTTTTTGAGGCTGTCAGAGAAGTGCATCCGAAGGCATCTTCATATCTCGCGAGTGTGAACCTATGATGTCTGCGAAATCACACTCCCATCGGGAATGTCCGGTGTTCCTTGCTATCCCTGCGCCGGCGCATCTCTTCAGGAGCATCAAGCCAGTTTGCGCCATGATTCCTTAACAGGAACAGGTAGACGAGCAGTGATGCCCCAATAAGCGTGGTGACGTAGATAACGAACAACAGAACGTGTCCGCTGCTTCTGGCCGCCGCGTAGAATAACGGCGCGGTCCCACCAAAGCACGAATTGGCAATTGCATAACCGACACCGACGCCCAGTGCGCGGATATGAGTCGGGAACATCACCGCTTTGACCACTGCGTTGATGGAGGTGTATCCGGTAAGAATGATGAAACCTAGCGTGAGAATGGCAAAGGACAGGAAGCCATTGGTCACGCCCGGCAGCACGAAGAAGAGTATCCACGTGAATAGCACGCCGCCGACGCCGAAGAAAACCAGCAGGGAACGGCGGCCCACACGGTCCGAGATATAACCGCGGGCGGGTTGTAGCACCATGAGAACGATCAGCGCGGTCAGGGAAATCACAGAGCCCGTGATCGGGCTGCTGTCGGAGAACGTGGCTTTGACGATGTTTGGGCCGTTGATGGAATAGGCATAGAAGGCGACCGTCCCACCCATCGTCACCAGGAAACAGGCCAGCAGCTCCTTCCAGTAACTGCTGAACAATTCGGCCATAGAACCGGAACCGGTCGTCGCGCCTTTCTTGACAGATTGTAGCGCTTCGGGGCTCATGGATTCATCCATTGTGCGTCGCATCCACAAGACGACCAAGGCACCCACGCCGCCAAGCAGGAATGCCAGGCGCCATCCCCATTCGCCGATAGCCTCGTATGACGTTCCCAGCAACAGCATCAGAAACAGTGCCTGCGCGAGAACATGTCCGCCCACCAGCGTAACGTAATGGAAAGACGCAAGGAAACCGCGATGCCGTGGCACGGCCGCTTCGGTGAGATAGGTCGCCGACGTCCCGTATTCCCCAGGTGGCAAAGCCCTGAATCAAGCGACAGGCGATCAGTATCACTGCTGCAAATCCTCCGATAGTGAGCTGCGTCGGAGTGATGGCAATAACGAAAGAACAGATCGACATAATCAAGACCGAGATGGTCAGCGCCGCACGGCGCCCATGGCGATCCGCGAAGCGGCCGAAATACCATGAGCCGACCGGGCGCATTAGGAAGGTCACTGCGAAGATGGCCCAGATATAAATTCCGGCATTTTTGTCGGCCGCACTAAAAAAATGATGTTCAAACGCGGATGCAAAGACGGAATAAACATAAACATCATACCATTCGATCAGGTTGCCGGCCGAGCCTTTGATTGTATTAGAAATCGACCGGCGAAGGTCTGTCGGCATGCGCGGAGCGTCGATAGGTGTGTCTAAGGTTGACATGTCAACTCCTCCCGCGAATTCGGCCTCAGCGCTGCCTGCTGGTTGACGATGATTGGCACCGTGCCTAAAGCAATGAGCGGCCCTGCTGGATATCCGTCGTATGTCGTTTGCATCGGCGGGGCCCCACTCGTTAATGGAGCGACCCTCTGAACATTCGCTCCGGATTCTGCAGAGAACTTGAGGGCAGATGGAAAGTTCCCGGCTACCGGTTGATGGGTGTAACTCGTTGAACAAAGCTTAGATTTTCCCGACGGAAGCCTCGGTCGGGACCCGTCCGCGCGATCGCACCGCTATCGGGTACTCCCGCTGCAAATGCGCACGCTTCAACGAGCCATGCTGGGCCACGTCCCGGCCTTATGGTCCGGGCTTCATACTGGAGCGGCGTCAACTTTTGCCGTTGTTGGGCCGGGCCTTGTCGCCGTCTTTTTCGACTGTCGACGAAGTCTTGGCATCTGGCGCCTGACCCTGCTTGGTCCCGCCCAGGTGACCGCCGCCGCTGGTGTTCTTGGCTTTTGGATCTTTGTCACTCATAGGTCATCCTCCCTGTAAGGGCCGTCAAACCCGGAAGCCGCGCGAGAGTTCCCTTTTGCGAGGCCGCAAGGGGTGCTGCGACCATCTGCACCGGCAGGCAGCTACCTCCGGCTCGACAGCGCCGCGAGGACATTGGCTCCGGCATTTCGCGCCCCGTTGGAGCTCGGAACCCATTTGCTGAGTCACGGTCCGTCAGAGTGCAGCGATATTTCCGGGCGGGAGCACTCTTTCCAGCGTTTGGTTGCTAGGCGATCGGGCTGGAGATGGCATGAGGTGTTCTCGACGCCATCCTTAACGGCCCTTGAGACGAAAAAGCGCTTTTACCTTCACGAGGGTTGGGAGGATGCACTCGGTTCGGGCCCCCCCGAGTGATCCCGCCCCACTTCACTTCAGTACGACATCGCCAGATAAGGTCGGCTCAATCGACAGTTCATAAAAGGGCGCCATGCTTCTGGCCGGTCAATCCACCGGATAGACAGAGGGAGGCGCGTTGCGCTGCCTGCACGGCCACCCGGTTCGGTCCGTCCTGTAGCTGCGGTGGTCGCGATCCGCTCATTCTGGCTTTTCTCCAGCTCCGCACAATCCGAGGGCGACAGCGCTTCAAAGCCGCGCAAGATCAACCATCATATTCCAGCACTCCGGTCACTGACTTGCGCCATAGGTCGAAACGTCCGCGCCGCCGCGTCGGTGGATTCTGGAGGAATTCTGCAATCTTAATCCCGTCGCGGTGTCCCGATTTCCAACGCTGGGCAAGGGAGCTGCGAGAGTAGTCAACTGCCTTTAGCCCTATCTCCTCGTCTCCGCCATAAGCAGCGTGGATCAAAGTCACGGATGGGCCATTTGCGTCCTGAAGCCCATTGCGTACCTCTGAAATCGCGTGTCGAGTTTGGCTTGCGAACAGAAGGTCGGAGGTCCTACCGACTGCTTCCTCCAGCGATCGAGGTACAACCCCCGGACCTTGAAAAAGGTCAAGGCAGATGCAAACTACCTCTTGTTGAGGGGAGCGTGAGAACAGTGCTCGAAGGGGGAGGTTGGCGGAAAGACCTGGATCCCCATAGGTTCGCCCGTTCATTTTCACCAAAGGAAATGCGATGGGGAATGCGGTACTCGCCATGATATGGTCGATCGACAGCTGGACATCAGAGTTTGCAAACGCCACGTCGGACCCGGTCTCAATATCGACAGCGGTCACCTGGAACGGTACTCCGCTCTGGTTGAGAAGTTCAAAGTCAATCAATCGCTTTAGCGTCTCTCGTTGCCGCTCCGTTCTAAACAAGCTGTCATCAGATGCTACGAAGGGCAATGCCGACCAAGGACCGGGGAACGACGGCCGGAACAGTCCCGGCTTTCCCACCAACAGTGACATGATCGATGACCGCATCCGTTCCATATGAGCAAACCCGCCGAGATTGACGGCGGCAGTCGAAGAGTCAGCGGCCACGCGCCAAAATTCTTGTAGGCGCGCCACCCGCTCCTCAGGGCGGTTTCCGAGGATCAAGGCGCCGTTCACTGCGCCAATCGATGCTCCCGCTATACGGGTGAACTGCACACCACTTTCGCTGAGCGCTTCGTATGCGCCAGCTTGATAAGCTCCCAGCGCGTTACCGCCGGATAGGCAGAGCCAGATCTGATCACTCGACATGGGTGGTCCTAACGGTGTTGAGACTGAGCCAAGGGTCCACTGAAGCAGCGGAATCCAAAGACTGAATGGGCAGCACTCGCCATGAGTTCCGAGGAGCCTCTGGCCAAGTAACTTTGTGATAATTTTCCTCGGGACGGCAGGTCAATGACCGGCACACTTCCAATAGCGCAGCGAATTGCTGGCAAGCTGCGGCGCGCGGGGACGCGTGAAAGTAAACCGGGTCCAGGATCACCTCGATACCGGTATAGTGGAACCACCCCACCATGTTGCGACCGCCCCTGGCTGCCGTGTGGACCTTAATAGCGCGGACTCATGGCGAAGAAGCCGAGGGTGTTGTAGCCCCAGAAATTCTTCATGCCCTTGTTGAGGAGGTGCTGATCTTCGCCGTCAGGGCTCGCTCCAAAGCAGGCCCCATGGCGGGACAATAGCGTGAATCTCGAGCTTTGGAACATGTTGCCTTTCGAGGTGGAGCGAATTGTTGATACACCGGTTCAAACGGTTCTTAAGACAGCGTAGTGTCGGCCGGAGGTGGCAAGTTCAACGTCTATCTCGCCGTCAAGATCAATGTCCCGCCCTGTGAACGCGTCAACGAAACGACGGGTTCGAAGGACGTCTGGCAACGTGATCGTCAGCCCTTGCCAATGTTTCAAAACGAGGGGTTCATTGTCGTGGAAGGCAAGGCGCCCAGCTATCACGATAACTGCGTCGGTAGTGTCTGCGCGTGCGTAGGCAATAACAAGTTCGGGTCGTGCACCACTGGCAACAACCGGTATGTAGGCACCCCTCGCGAAGAGCGATGGCTTTTGTTGGCGCAGGTGCAGCAGGGCCGCAGTCATATGCTGTTTTAGACGACCGCTGCGCCATTCGTCTTCTTCGTCAGGCGTCAGCTCGGTCTTGAGCAAATTGTTATTCAGCATGCCAAAGTCCGGTTGTCGGCGATTGTCTGGATCGACGAGGCTAAAATCGAGACCTTCGCTGCCCTGGTAAATATCGGCTACCCCCGGAGCCGTGAGCTTGACGATCGTCTGGGAAATGCCGTTCACGAGGCCGGCACGCACAAAAGGCTGGATTGTGCCAGTGAAATCGGCAAGGAAATCCCGATTGTCCGGTGCGAGCAGATGACGAGCATAGTCCGTTACGGCCGCCTCATAGGCCTCGTTGCTGTCGCCCCAGTCGGTCCTGAGCTTTGCTTCGCGCACTGCCTTCTCGACGTATGAGACGTAGCGCTCCTCGAGCGCCTTCAGACCTTTTGCATCTTCTGGCTGGAGGTCCGCTGGCCAGACGCCGACAAGCGCCTGATACAGCATCCATTCGACCGCCGGCTCTGGGGCCGGGCCATCTTCGAGCGTCGTGACTTGGGCCTTGTTCATCTCCCGCCATCGGTTAACCGCATTGGACCAGAGTTGCGGCGCCTCCGTGATTGCGTAAAGCCGGGCGCGAGCGTCCTCCCCGCGCTTAGTGTCGTGGGTCGAGGTGGTGGAGAGCCCATCCGGCTGGTGTTCGAGACGGGCCTGCATTTCCTTGTGGAAACGCTGAAGAGAAAAAGCACGAGGAAGCGGTTCAGCGCCGACTTCGTTTAAGGCGAGCGCCATGTGCTGGCGGTAAAACAGCGTGTCTTCGACGGACTTCGCCATCAGCGGGCCGGTCAGCTGTTGAAAGCGAATACGGAAGGCGGAGGCGAGGCCAGTGACCGACTGTTCCACATCACCGACCAGGATGCGTTCGAAAAAGGCGAGAGCCTGAGGCGGGGGCGCGTTCGGTCCATGGCGCACCTTGTGCACGACCGAAGCAAGCATCTGCCTGCCTTCAGGTGGAAGGCCGTACCGTGTGCCATAGGTCCGGTAAACGGGGAAGCTGACGAGCAGTTCGCGCAGCGCCCCCTTGAGCTCATCATACGGCCTGCCGGACTCACGATCCTCGGCCTGACCGATCTGTCGCGCGAGCTTCAGCAGCGTCGCGACCTCGCCGGCGAAGTTCCGGTCCGCCATCAGCAACTTGGCGGCGCGCAGCTCTGCTTCCATATCCACGGGCCGGCCGGCGACCATCTCATAGGCGGTGCAAAGTTCATCTAGGTTCTCACCATCCACCAGCGCATCGCTGATCGCGGAGATGAACTCGTAGCCGGTCGTCCCGGAGATCGGCCACCCGGAGGGGATATGCTCCCCTTCACCAAGGATCTTCTCGACGGTAATATAGCAGTCAGGGCCCGCCTGCTGGCGCAGGCGCTCCAAATAGGCTTTCGGATCGGCCAGGCCGTCGACATGATCCACGCGCAGGCCATCTACCGCGCCCGAATGCACAAGTTCAAGAATGAGCCGATGGGTATCATCGAATACCGCGCTGTCTTCGACACGGACGCCCGCAAGGCCGGTGATCTCAAAAAAACGGCGGTAAGAGAGGTCGCTTGCTGCATCCCGCCACGACATCAGCCGATAAGGTTGCTGGTCGTGTAGCTTTGCCAATCCGACCTTGTCTGTCAGGCTCAGGACTTCCGCCTCGCGACCGGCATAGGTCGTCGGTGCCATTGGATAGAAGGTATGGTAATAGGCGAGCGCCGGTTTGCCGCTCTTTGGATCACGCTTCACCGAAATGTCGCCGGCTTGCAGTACCTTTTCAAAGGTGTCACCGAGGAAGGGGAGGGTCAACCTGCGAGACCAATCGATATCGAAATGTCTGGCGTAACGGCTATTGTCGCCGTTCTCGACCACGTCGCGCCACCACGGATTTTCCAGCGAGGCCGCCATGTGGTTCGGTACGATATCAAGGATGAGGCCGAGGCCAGCGGATTTCAGAGCCTGGACCATACGGTCGAAACCTGCGCGACCTCCGATGGACGGCTCAATTTCGTTGGCGTTTGTGACGTCATACCCATGGGTGGAACCGGTGGTGGCGGTAAATATCGGGGAGGCATAGAGATGGCTGATGCCGAGGCGTTTCAAGTACGGCACCAGCTCCGCGGCGCGGTCCAAGGTCATGCCTTCGCGAAACTGGATGCGGTAAGTGGCGGTCGGGACGGTCATGACTTTTCCAAAAGGCGGGCTGCACCCAGGTACAAGGTTCAAAACGGACGCTCAAAACCGCCGGGTGCGCTGGAGGGCGGAGTCTTCCGAAAGGTGTGGTACGAACTCGATTGGGCAGCTGTTGTTCCATTCGATCGAAACAGGCAGGCCGCTTCTGCAATCAAGATCAGTTTTGGAGGCCAACCCGCCGGGCCACTTCTTCCCAGCAACTGTTCGGTTCCTTTCGTAAAACACGCACCTGCCTCCCGCGGCAGGCCTTTCATTTGTTTCCCCTGGTGAATCGGGGATTGACGAAGAGCTAGCGGACGATTCAGGACTTCGCAGTCCTGGTGTCTCCTCCATCACCAGCGAGGACGGCAAGGGCCTTTTCGTTCAAGTCTTCAGATTTTGAGTCATCGCATACGCTGAGGGAGGTCGGAGCGCTCGGCGAAGGGAACACAGGCGTCAGCCAGTTCCTGTTCGACCAGGTCGCGGAGCTTGTATGCTCGAGAATGGATCGTATCGAGATTCATCCTCGACCCGTTGAGCGCGAAAACGACGGTTAAACGAAAACTCAACGGAGTGCCCCGATACTTCTCCAAACAAATACGTTAACGGGAGCGCCGCAAGGTGTCTTCATTTCTTTCTGCAGGATCATGGTGGTCGGGACTCTCGGGCACACGACCTTTGGCGTCAGGAGGCATCTTGTGAGCAGTTCCATCTTCCGAACCGGTGATCACGGTTGGCTTGGCGCTAGCTACGCCGGTAGCCCTTCTGTCGCCGATTGATTTTGCGTATTGCCCTTTGGCATCTTGTTCAATGATATCTTTCTTAATGCCCATATCCGTGTCCTCTTTTCACCGTGTGTTCCTCCGGATTCTGTTTCCACCTGACCTTGGGTGACCATGGAGATCAGTATCCATCAATGCTTTGAACTATCTTGGCCCCATGGCAGGACCGCCGACTCGGGTTCGGCTTGTGCAGTCCGCGGATGTGCATCTTTCGAATTTGATGATGTTCGCTTTATCACGAATGTCCTCAAGGTGTTTGCTAGAACAGCTCCAGCGTTCAGAAGTTCCGTTACTTTTAGACGACATGGGTATCTGCTTAACGGGATCGCCACGTGACCTTTGCGTAGACGCGCTGCGTCATTTTCGCAGGGGCGACGAGCGGGCTCGTTTGGCCACCCCATGGTGACCCCCTGGGCAGCCAATCATATATAATAGGACCTTCTTTAGGGCGAGACACTGCGGGGGGGACTTTGACCACATCCTGATTTTAATCCGCCCAGACAGGAACAAAATCAAAAGGCAGTTGTTGCAGAGGCTTTTCCGAAGGGTGGCAATGATCATCCAAAGACCAAGGTTCAGCGAGGGTGGAACCAGTTGGAGACGGGGGAGTAGCAAACGCCTATGGAGACCTGTCTTGGCGTTTTACTTATTGTTGGAGGCGCGGCTGCTATCGGCGCCGCGTACGGCTTCGCGGTCTATAAGGATTTCTCAAATCGGTCGACGATTGCAATCGCTGTTGCCGGAATTTTTGCTGCGGCAGCATTGATTGTGATATATCTCTTTCCGGGTTGAACTGCCCACAAGCGAGTTCGACAAGAGACGATCGAATCATCAAGTACCCTCGCGATGCTGCGATAAGCGACCTGCTAGCAGGTGTGAGCGTGAATCGACCCTTGGGGAATGTGCCGTAAACGAGACGCATGACCTGGTATCCGCCTCCGCCTCCATCTCCGCCGGGCAAGCATCTTCTTGAAATTTCTGGCAAGCCGCGCAACGGCACACTGGCGTGGCCACTTGCTCTAAAAGACTTCAGTCCCGCGTCGGTGGTGCAGTCTTTCGCGCCATCGTGATCGGATGAGCCTGCTCACAGTTTTTATACCGAGTCAGGCACAACCCGAAAGGACGCTTTGTGGCACAACCTGCGTATCTTGATAGGCCGATAGAAAACGAATGAACATGAAAAAGTTTTGATTGTCGTCTCGAAAATCCGGGTCCACCCTGTGGGCACCAATTGAGAGGTGGCGCCCCGCGTGCGTCCTAGGAACAGATCTGAGCACAAGCTCGTTTTTCGTATGGGCGGAGCGCCAGGACTGTCGGACCCGAGCTATGCCATTCGCGTCCGCAATTCACTTCTGCGCCAACTGGATGGCCACGGCGAGCAGAAAAACTGCCGGAATAAGGAGAACGGGATGTCCGAAGAAGATCCAAAAATTGTCGTCTCGACCCGCTCCTGCACAGTCGTAAGCGGCGACATCAAGGTGGAGGTCCACATCTATCGGTTGGAAGAGTCGAGTGAATGGAGCCTCGAACTCGTCGACGAGGACAGCAATTCAGTGCTGTGGACGGAACCGTTCGAAAGCGACGAAGCTGCATGGGAAGAGTTCGAAGAAGGTGTCAGGGACATAGGCCTGGAGAATCTTCTTAATCCTGAGGAACCGACAGTGCATTGACTACACGCCGAGCTGGAAACGGCCAGCATAGAACATTGCAGTGATGTTCGGGTCTGATGTCATCACACGACTTTATACGTCGCCTTTATTGGCCGTTTGTCCTTGTAACTCCTTATGCCTCGGGCACGGCCGATCAGAGTGAGGCCTTGCTAGCGTGGCGCATTTTTGAATTTTGGTTATCTAGCGCGCAGTTCCGCCCAGCTTTCCCAAAGCGGCCGTCCCAGCGCCTAGGGGCAACAGGAAGGATGTAGGCCGTAGCCATCTAAATACTGGACTGGCGGACGTTGGTCGTTCGCCCCCGGGAACATCCGGTCCGAGAAGCGGTTAGTCGATGAGATAACTGATGTCGGGCGAGACCACCCTCGGCCCGGTCCAATCTGGCTGACAGCCGAGGAGGCAATGTGACAGTTAGCTCATCCCACAGTGGTATCGCGGTGATCACAGGGGCCTCTACAGGGATCGGCTTCGAGCTAGCAAGGTGTGCAGCTGAAGCAGGCTACGATCTCATCATCGCGGCTGATGAACCCAAAATAGGATGCTGCTGCTCAGCTCCGAGTAGCAGGGGTTTCGGTCGACACCGTCCAGACCGACCTTTCGACAATTGAAGGAGTAAACCGGCTGCTGGAGTACATCCAGTCAACCGGTTGGCCGGTTGATTTACTGATGGCCAACGCGGGCTGCGGATTGGGTCACGGCTTTCTTGACCAAGATTTTGAGCGTGTCCAACATGTCGTCGATACGAACATTACCGGCACGATTTATCTCGTTCACGAAATCGGCAATCTGATGCGAGGGCGCGGGGAGGGGCGCATTCTCTTGACTGGCTCCATCGCGGGTTTCATGCCGGGTACCTTCCAGGCGGTGTACAACGGCACGAAGGCTTTCATCAACAGTTTCTCTTTCGCGCTTAGAAACGAACTGAAAGACACCGGGATAACTGTCACCTGTTTGATGCCTGGTGCTACAGAGACCGAGTTCTTTCGCAGGGCCGACATGCTTGATACCGCTGTCGGGGCACAAAAAAAGGATGACCCGGCGGACGTAGCTGAAGCCGGTTTTAAGGCGATGCTGAACGGTGAGGGAGACATTGTCAGCGGTTGGAAAAACAAGCTTCAAGCTGCTGTCGCAAACGTAACACCAGCAGGGATGCTGGCCGAGCAGCACCGTAAGATGTCAGAGCCTGGCTCGTCGGATTGACTGCGCCAATGCAGCTTTTATCTCGACCTCTAACCAGGATCGCTCGCGTATCCATTCCGCTTGCAATTAAATCCCCCGATGCCGCATGTGCAGTCCTGTCGGTGGCGGGAAGAGTCAACTCGAGGCACCGCTAGCAGTGGTTGAAACGCCGCTGAACACTCCCTGTAGCGGCATACGGGTATACTATGATTGCCGGCTTGCATTGAGCGTCGCCCGCTTCTCCTGTTCCAGCGGGCGGGAAAAGCTCTCCGAACTCGCGTTCCGGTGCTCATTCTGCTTACGCGCGCGAACTTTTCAACCGGCTATGGGTGATGCTCCAGTTCTTGGAAGTACCGTCCGGCTGCATTCAGTAGGCTCGGCATAAGGCTGAAATCATTCGTCAGGAGAGAGCCGCGATTGCTATCTGTTTCTGATGTATCGGCCTGACCTCTTTCGCGAACATCTGGCTTTCCCGTGAGCATTCGGCCGAACTCGAGCCATGAGATGTCTCCGCTATTGGCGAGCCACCATTCACCGGCCGCTCCATCTATCAGAAGATCCAGGCCCGCATGAAAGAGGTCCGGAAGATAGGCTCCGACTGCTTTCGTATGTGCGCAAAGCTGAACCCGCCGCCCCTGCCGCAGCTCCCGCAATAGGATTGAGATATCAGTGTGGTTGCACCCGGCGCCAAAAGCGGATGGGCATCGGATCGTGAGGGCCAAGTCGGAGAACCTCGAGGAGTATGGCTCCCCTCGGTTCGGTGCGGCCCAGGGAGATGACTTATCGGAGGTCCCCGGTGGCAGTTGAAATGCGAGGGAGCGTAAGTTGTGCGCCTTCATGGCCTGGCCTAGCAGGAAACTTAGGCGCTCGTCTGAGCCCGTGGAAAGGCGGACAAAAGCCCAAGCGCCCATCTCGTCCAAAAGATCCCGAATATCAGCGATGTTCGTGAGCCGCGTATCGGATTGGCGCAGGACTGAATATGCAAGTCCGCGATGTTGAAGGATACCTTGCAGCGCCATCCCACCGGCGCCACTCGCCACGACGAGCAGCCGCCGACCCCGGGAGACGCTTGCCATTGTCGAGGCGTGCTGGTGGTAAAATCGGTCTGGCCGTCGCCACCAGCCTGGTATGTCGAGTACCGGGTGGTCGAAATGACCATCACGGACAATAGCCTTTGCGGCCGCACCGAGCGCGGTGGGGCGTGGCCTTGTCCCTCTGACGTCGAAGGGGCCAGGCTCATATGCAGAAGATTTCTCCTGTAGGAGGCTGTTCCAGTCGACTGCGCCGAACATGGACCAGATCGTCACCGCCTTGATGTCGCATCCCTCAATCCGGACACGACGCGCCCCCTCCCAGACCTCGGAGAGCCAGCGCAACTGCTCCTCACGCGTACATCCGTGGTGGGCTTCCGTAATAGCGATTGTGGTCCTGTAACGGTGCCACACTTCCTTCAGCCGTGCCTGGAGGCCGATTTCGTCCGGTGGAAGGCGCATGCGCACGGCCTCCAGATCCACATAGGCATGGCGGCCGTTGCTTCCAATTTGTGCCTCCGGTGGCCACAATCGTTCGTCATGTTCAAGGAACCGCTCACTGGTCAGATAATGGTTGATTCCTATGATCTGAGGCGGGCAGGACATTTCCGCCAGCTCGTCAAGCTCGTGCGGCGTAATCCCGTGATCGAGGAAGGTCCGGTACCAGGCATGGCCGGGGACGATACGGCCAAACAGTGCGTCGAATGTCAGCCAGCGCCGTTCGTTTTCATAGTCAGCTTGATACTTCAGCTTGGGACCGCTGAATGTCTTGCCAAAGTCCTCGGTCTGAACGAGCTGCGCATCCGGCAGCCTGCCCCGGATTGCCCGCATTGCCGACGTGATAGCCTTGCTCTGATTTATGAACGCGCGGACAAAGGCCCGTACGTCCTTCATGTGCGGGTACCAGAAGCCATAAAGGGCTGAAAAGCGAGCGGTCGTGAGTGGCTCGTTGACGGGTGTAAAGTGCTGCAGATGGGGATATCTTTCAGCAACCCTTCTGGCGTGGCGAGCGAAGAGATCGGGGAAAGCAGGGTCCAGCAGATCCGTGTAGCGCGGACCGCTTCCGTGATGAAGAAGTCCGACGATCGGTTCGATACCGAGTTCCCTCAGGCGCGCAAGCTGTCGATCATGCCAGCTAAAGTCAGCCTCTTCGGGATCGTCCGGAGATACGGTTTCCCACAGGATCGGGTAGCGGATGGTCCTAATCCCCAAGCTTGCGATTGCATCGAGATCGCCTACCCGGGCGTCGTGGCCGGTCTCGCGAATCTGGTCCCTGTACTCATCTCCCAGTCGGGCAATGGTACACTCCACGCCTCCCCAAAGCTCCAGCGGCCCTTTGTCTTGATCAGGGGTCACGAGTTCGCCCGTCCGGGACGAGGGAAGGGGGCCTTGATCTGCGCGTTGGCGAAACTGGGCAGAGCGGCGTCGATCCGCCGGAATGTTGCCAATGCCTGACCCACAACCTGGTCCATGTTATAATAGCGGTACGTGGCAAGGCGCCCTACGAACCAAACGTCGGGTTCCTGCCTTGCCAGGTTCTCGTACTGCTTGTAGCGCGCCTCGTTTTCCGGTCGTGGAACAGGGTAGTAGGGGTCTCCGTCGTCTGAAGGGTACTCGTAGGTGAGACTCGTTTTGGCGTGGCTCTGGCCGGTAAGGTGCTTGTACTCGGTGATCCGGGTGTAGTCGTGCTCCATCGGATAGTTGACCACAGCAACGGCCTGGTGCCACTCCTTTTCAAGCGTGACGTGATGGAATTTGAGCGAGCGATAGGGGAGTTTGCCGAAGCGGTGCCCAAAAAACCCATCAATTGGCCCTGTAAATATCATCCGACGGAAACGGATCTCGTCGCGGATATCCTCGAAATCCGTCTTGAGCATGACCTTGATGTTTGGATGGTTGAGCATATTCTCAAACATCCTCGTGTACCCATGTTCAGGCATGAATTGGAGTAAGTCCCCAAAGTAGCGGTCGTCCCTGTTAGTGCGAGTCGGAACCCGCGCTGTAACCGATTTATCGAGCTGGGCCGGATCCACGCCCCACTGCTTGCGGGTATAACCCTTGAAGAACTTCTCATACAGCTCCCGCCCGACCTGACTGACCACGACATCTTCCGACGTCACTACAGGGTCAATTTTTTCGGCCCTCTCCCGAAACCACATGGCAAGCTCTTCGCTCGTCAGATCAAGGCCGTAGAGCTGGTTAATTGTATCGAGGTTGATCGGGACTGGGACCAACTTTCGATCCACCTCGGCAAGGACCCTATGCTCGTAGGGCCGCCAACTGGTAAACCTGGACAGGTAGTCGAAGATCTGTGCCGAGTTGGTATGGAAGATGTGCGGGCCGTATCGGTGAACCAAGATCCCATCGGTATTGTAATGATCGAACGCGTTCCCGGCGATGTGCGGCCGTCGATCAATGATCAGCACCCTATCATTTCTCTCCCGAGCGAGACGTTCAGCAAGTACACTGCCTGCAAATCCCGCACCAACGATGAGCCAATCAAACATGGCTTACGGCCTCGTCCCAAGCGCTCACCGTCCTACCAGCCTGCGGCTGTGATTTCAGCATTATGCGGTGCATGCTCGCCCATGTTAGGTCCCAAGACATGCCGGCAAGATGCTGGTCGACCCTCGTCAGCCAGGGAAGAGTCGGCCGGGCGAGCAGTGCGGTACCTAAGTTGACGAGATCCTCCGGGCTGTGGGCGATCTCGACAAGACCGAGTTCCCCGTAGGGACGGATAACATCTGCTATTGCCGTAGACACAAGGGGAATGCCTGCGGCCAGAAACTCCGGGGTTTTGGTGGGACTGATGAAGCGGGTCGCTTCGTTCAAGGCAAATGGCATGAAGCCGAGGTCCCATCCAGCAAGATAGGCGGGCAGCTGCGCGTAGGTTTTCGGCCCGAGCCAGTGGATGTTGGGGCGCTGAGGCAGGGAGGACGGGTCAATTTTGACTACCGGCCCGATCATCACAAACTGCCATTGGGGTCTTATTGCCGCCGCCTTGGCAAGGAAATCCAGATCCATGCGCTCGTCTATGACACCGAAGAACCCGACCCGCGGGCCAGAGATGCTCGCCTGATCGTGAGGCTCGCGCTGGCTCGCCTCCCGCGACGTTCCAAAATGCGAGGCATCGATGCTGCTGGGACAGGCGTGAACGTTCGGGTGGCGCTTCTTCTTGCTTTCATATAGGCTCTGGCCACCTGTGAACACGACATCAACTTTTCGAAAAAGTTCGCGCTCCATGGCGATCAGCCGGGGCGGCGCACCGGAGAATGCTGACAGCTCATCCATATTGTCATAGACCCGAAGACAAGCTGCTAAATGACGACTGAACGGAAGTGCCATCGGCGTGTAGTACCACAGCACAAGATCCGCGCGGCCGATACCGCCTACTACCGTGTCGACGAGACTTCGCAGTGCCCGGGTGATCTGAGGTCCATTCATAGCCTTCGGAAGCATTGGAACAAGGACAGTGATACCTTCATTGCTCCGCGTCCTCTGGACGAACGGTTGAATTCCCTCAGCGAAGACGGGTTCCTCGAAGAAGAACACCTCATGATCCTCCGCTGCGCGGGATAAAAGATGTTGAGGACGCTGATAGACGAAATTCCAACGGAGATGGGAGAAGCAGAGGATCGGCGAAGACGCGATGGCGGCGGTTTTACGGAAAGTGGCCATATTGGCTCCCAATATCCGGGGCATTTTAAGGGCGCCGGTGTGAGCTGAACGGTCGCTCAGCTGCCATCTAACTACGGAGGATCCCGGCGGTTCCACGCCTCACGCCTCTTCCTGATGCCCAGCGTGCCGCATCTGGCCGACATTTAACGCAAGGCGGCCGGGCAGACGGATTTGTTATATCTCAATTTTGTGATAAAAGGCCCGCGCGATGCGCGCTGACCGATTCTTCTTGTCCATAGTCGTACCGATCGAGGCATTCATGGAAGTGGTATTTCACAACAACCTGTTTCCTTTGTTTGATCCGTACGAGCTGGATGACGTTAAGGATCCGTGCCCGGTTTTTGACGGCACGCTTTGGCATATGTTCGGTTCTGGCGGCACTGTGACAACCGAAACCTGGACTATCTTCCACGCAACGGCCGCCGCCTTGGAGGGTCCTTGGGCAGAGCAGCCGCACATCCAGCTTCCGATTACCGGGACGGGCATAGCTGCACCCGGTGTGATATATGCGGCAGGCGTATTCCACATGTTCGTCCAGACGGAGTTCATGAAGCCGCACGGACGGATAGAGCATGCTGTGTCGAATGACGGATTCGATTGGGTCGTACTTCACCCGGCTCTGATAGCGGTACCTGGCAGCGAGGAGCATGGCATTTACGATCCCCATCCCGCCGAGCTTAGCGGGCAGAAGTACCTCGTCTATTCCGCGATGCAGCCATTCGAGCGGGCTCCCCAGCCCGACATCTATCTTGCGCGAAGTGCGTCGAATAGCTGGTTCGGTCCTTGGGAGCGCCTTGGAAAGATCCTCGATCACCACGATCTTCCGCATCACAACAGGAAAGATGATCCCGACTATGAATGGGGCATCGAAGGTGCACAGCTAGTGCAGCTTCCCAGCGGCAAGATTCTGCTCAACGCGACCTGCTTCCTGCCGTCCGGTCCGCGCGGCCAAAGGCAGCGTGTCTTCTTCGCTATCGCCGATGAAGTGCAGGGACCATATGTTTCCGTCGGTCCTGTACTGGATCCGCCCCACGCGGGAGAGAACGGCCACTCGACGGTTCTCATCGATCAGGACGACCTCATATTGATTTATCAAAGCCGTCTGGAGAGCACGAACTATCGTTGGCGATATGGCGTTGCACGCTGTCGCGTTATGCAACAGGAAGCAGCCTAGCGCGTCTTGTCTGATATGCTGCACGGGAGAAGGCACATTTTCGACAGCTGCAGCGCCCTTCTCAAACCATTGAACCGCAGGGCTCTACTCGCTCGGGCCTGTCTGATGCAAGGTTTCGAGAACCATAATTGATCGCACCAGAAGCCATTTCACAGCGGCGGGAAGGCTGATGGGCGCCGTGCAAGTCCATTATTCGCATTTCGACGTTACGGGTGGGCGTCAGATTCACGGTGTCTGGCGTTCCGATTGTTCATCCGCATTGCCGAGCCCCGTGACGGCATCTTGCAACTGTTCGATGGTCACCGGGCCGTCCGAGCGAAGCATGATGCTTCCGTCATAGTCAACCAGAAGCACTTCAAACTTACCGGTGTCAGTTCCCTGGAATTGAAGCTTTAGGTCTGCAACGGGCAGGGCGGCCGGCCGACCGTTCAGCAAAGGCCCGCACCCATCATTTGGGATGCACGCGACGCAGATGTCCATGCTGCGCAACCTGGCACTGTTGATCTTTAACAGCTCATTTTGCCACGCTCTTAGGGCGCCAAGGGTGTCCTCGAAAATAACGACTAGTCTCTTGTGCGGCACGCCATCGGCTGCATCGTCCGTTACAGGGAGCCCGCCGGTGATTTCTGCCATCAACGAATGAAGTGCCATTTTTTATCCTCCAGCACATCAGTTAAACAACCTGCCCTAGCGAGGGTTCCGCAGAGGGTGTCGTCTTTGCCGCCTTGGCATAGCTCCAGCCTTTGCCGTGCTGCAATCTCGCGGCAGCGCGCCATGGACATCTTGGGGGAGCGGACCCCCCTCATTGGGGCTGCAAGAGGGTCCTAGTCGAGGTTCAGAAGCGATCGCCATCAGGTATAGAAGCTCGATCCGGAGCTGCAATATGAGCACCCGCCGATACCCGCACGCCGATCGTCAGTGGCCGGATTACGTGGCCCCGCCCGGTGCAGTAGGTCCACAGACGGAAGAAGGTAGGCCGAAGGCTCCGATAATAGACCGCTCGGGCAAGCCCGCATCAACGAATGGGATGGCGCATCTGTCGTCTTCCCGGATTGAGCGAATCCCTGACTGCGCAAGTCGGGCTTCGGTAGCCTGACGGATCAGTTCGTGTTGCTGGTCGCAGCGGGGCTTTGCCCCGACATCGCGTGACAACAAACGAGTACGCGGCTGCCCTGGATGATACCCTTAGCTGGCCGCGCACCCGGCGCTCGGTCGCGTTGGCACGACATTCGAACCTCGCGACACGTCGTTAGTTCCCATCCCGGATAGTGGGCGGGGTACGGTTGCGGGTAGCAGCAGCTTGGTGTTCCGAGACGGAGGCGGCTCGCCAAGGAGCCGCGTATTCGACGGCGAGGAGGTTCTCAAAGTCAATCAGCAGTTTAAGGTGGGAGGCATTTGGATCATTTATCTCGGGTCCCCCGCTGTGTCCTGAATGCTTCTCGCTCGCAAAGCGACCCAAGGTCCGAACGGCTCTTGGGTCGCCTGCGGTTTTACGGGCACGCAGCTGTCGGCGCGGAGCCGCTTGGGGTAGAGCTGGACTGTTCGGCACTGGTTTCCGTGCACTGATCGTCGTCAGAGGTTTTTTCTGTGCCGTCGGTGGTGGAGCCGGTGTCAGCCGATGAGCCGGTGCCGGTGTCAGTGCCTGGAGTTGAAGAATCTGAGGATGTACCGGTTCCGCCAGCGGCTCCAGTGCCACCGGTTCCGCCGCTATCCGAGGTGCCACCACCGGTCTGTCCCATCGCGCTAGTGGCGAGGCCAAGGGTGAATGCAGAAATCGTAAGAAGTTTGGTCAGCATGCTTGGTTCCTCCTGGTGCCGGATGCTCCGGTGCGTTACCCATTTAGTACAAGCGCCGAACACCTGCCGCTTGAGGAAGTTCCGACCCATCCTGAATAACGCGAGGGTCGACTAGCGCTTGATTTCGTCGAGGCGGGGCCGACCTGAGTTTTAGCTTCACACCTTACCTCTCGTGGCATTCTCAGGTTGGGAATGAAACCGCCGCACTGGATGGAGGGAACGAGCGGGACCACATTCTCCTCTACGCTAGCTTTCGCCGGAGCTGGGATACCCTCACCGACCTCTACCCCTTCGCGGGGCATAAAGAACTTCGCGACACCTCCGGCCAAAGCCCCGCCTGGATAACGCACTAGGGGGACCTCGCTTGTCATTGGGCCTTTCCAGCCGACGGCTGACGTCGATCCTGATGCGCAAGAGCAAGAACAACCTGACCCGCCAAGGTTTCCAATCCTGCCCACCACTGAAGGTGACCGAGAAACACACGACAGCACGACAATTTAGGCCTCACCCTCTCTGTGGGTGGCGGCAAGTCAAAGGGGCCTCGGGCTCCATCTCCTGGCCAGGTAAGATGGTATCGTTCTCTGGCGGATCGGCCAATTTGCGACGTACCCCCGGATCTGATCTCTGAGGCGTAAAGTTTCACGACGATGGCATCTGATAAAACCGCACTGCTGGGGACCTATGGTATGGCATAGGCATCGCCGCTTGAAGCTTAAACTCGGGTAGAAAGCGCAAGGTTCTTTTTCTTGACCTCCCAAGTGCTGGCGCGGCGTCGGATTCCCACGCGACATGGCCTGCTCGTACACCGGGGCCCACTGCCGCCCTATTAAGAATACAGCTTCCGCTCGAGGCATAAAGGACAGGTGTTATGAAAATGGCTCGGCACCCGTCGGTCAGCCTGAAGCGGCGGAGGCAATCACCGGGTCTTGAAAATATTCGGCTTAAAACGTCGTTTTCATGGCTGCTCCATCTTTTGCACCGCTTCGGTACCCCAGGGCAATCCGAGATTAAAATGCCATGGGGACATGTACCGATTATGGCCCAGCCAATGCCGGAGGATTATTGCCACTATATCCTCACAGCTGAGGCCGAAATCGGCAGCAGCGAGAGCCACCGCCTCCTCAACGTCGGGAGCAAGGACAGGCCCCCCGACATTGTCCAACCTTATGGCTGCGCGCCGGAGGAAGGCCCTGAGGTCCTGAGCCGGCACATCTTCCACCAAATTTGCTGCAGAGCGAAGTTGCAATGCAAAGGTACGATGGCTCAATCACTTGTCCTCCCTTGCACAAGTCAGCGTAGGTGGTAGCGGTCAAAAAAATTCGTGATCGAGGTGCGGCATTTGGATGCTCGATATTGGCGTTCACGGTGGGGGTCTGGCCCATGGCTCAGTAAGTGCCCATCGAGTCAAACAGGGAGCGCGCCATGTAGTTCCAGTTTCCGTGAAGGAACTTTATGGCAGTCCGATCCGGTTCTCGCCCTGTGGTCCAAGAACCGGCTTCAACTGACAAGCCGGGAGGAGCCGGTCAGTCCGAAATTAATCGTTGCTCCGACAAAGAATGGGGGTATGTGACTCTTGTCCTGCCATTTCCCGTTTGGCCCGGCCCTCACGGACCATGGTGTGCTCTTTGAGCAGGAGCGCACGTTTCACTCCGTTCGGAGGTTGTTGCCGTGGATGAGACCTTAGGCCGGTGCCGTGAAACTCCACTAAACTGGCGGATGCGACAAGACCGACCGGCGTTCATTTTTGGCTCTGTAGTGACACCCTCCCCTTGGGGCACTGGTAACGTCTCAGGTTTGGTCACTTCCACGGCGCGCCAGATCTGCGACCGGTTGAGCGTTCTCGACCGCGATCCAGCACATCGTCACGAAATCCTTGGACTCCAGGCATTGCAGAGCGGCCTATTAGCCTTGAAGCCGCGTTTTTCGCTCAAATTGTGCCTTCGGCGAGAAGGAGCTTGTCCTTTGCCGTCAAGGACGAATTAAGCCAGCCGCAGGGAAGGAAACTAAATCAAATCACGAAGACCTTTGTGTTTATCTACCGCTCGCGAAAGAGTTGGAACGGTGTCATGTCCTTCCCTAAAAAGATTGATCATCACGGCCCCGGCCAAATCCACCTCCGGCGTATCTTTGGCAAGCGAGTGCTTTTTGCACCAATGCTCCAGAACGGCTTCAATAATCATGAGCTCAGTTGGGCCGAATGTCGTTGTGAAAAAAGTTTTCATCCCACGTCTAAACTCACATTCGAAACCACTCGTACGATAAACGAAGTCATGTCCGGCCCACCGATTGCGGCACTAACAACCTCGGGGACGGGCTTTGGTTCCAATTGTCACGATCCAAGGGAACTCTCCGGCGATGGTCTGGTTAGATGCTGCGAAATCCGATGTTCGGTCCAGCGGAGCGTGTTCATGAGCAAAACAAAAAACATTCTACTAAGCGGCCGTTTTGCTGGCATTAACCTCCCCCATCTTGGGTCACGCGTTGGAGGTATGCCCATGACGCGTGATACTGGGCAGGATCGAACAGATCAACCTGATAGCAGTCGCACTTCAGACATCCGCGATTATATCGAGCCGGAAGCGCCATCGGCGGCCAGGCAGGACGTTCCGCTTTCGAGAAGTGGCCGAGAATCGATCGTTCCGGCACTGGAAGTATTCAAGCAGCGTCCATCTGAGGCGCCTGTTTCCTCGATCTGGTTCCCGCCTGGCTTTCTACAGAAGGAATCGGTCTGCGGCTCGTCCCTTCGGCTTTACGAGTTGAGGTCGGAGCCAAACTGGAGAAATAGTGAATTCGCCGACAGGCTTGCTCACCTCACCGACCAATGTTCCCGGCTCCAAGGAAATTTTCCCCGAACGGAGACCGAAACTGTCCGCAGAGCTTTCGGAATCGAATGTTTGGCCCGGTCTTGAGATGATCATTTCTGGGGTTGCCGACCGACTTGAGGGCCGAGACGTTGCAAACCGGAATGTTCGTCATGAGCAGTAGCACGACCAAGCCTACAGTTCGAACCTATACCGGTCCCGCGGGGGGATGGGGCTCGGCGAAGTCCGTTACGGAAATCTTGGTTCGCGAACATATCCCCCTCAGGGGCAGCAGTCTGCTGCGCCACCAGAATAAGCCGGAAGGCTATATGTGCGTGAGTTGCGCCTGGGCGAAGCCGGCTAAGACCCATCCACTGGAGTTCTGTGAGAACGGTGCAAAGGCAACGGCTTGGGAAGTAACCAGCCGCCGCGCCGACCGGGCGTTTTTTGACGCCCATACACTGACCGAGCTGGAAAGCGGGCGCGACCATGACCTGGAAGAGCAGGGCCGGTTGACCCACCCGATGAAATGGGATGCCGCTTCAGACAAGTACGTTCCGGTGTCATGGGAGCAAGCCTTCGCGGAGATCGGCCGGGAGTTGCGGGCGCTGGCGCCCGAGCAGGTCGATTTTTACACGTCAGGGCGCGCCTCTCTGGAAACCAGCTACATGTATCAGTTGTTTGCCCGGATGTATGGCAGCAACAACCTGCCCGACAGTTCAAATATGTGTCACGAAAGTTCGTCGGTGGCTCTTCCAGAGAGCCTCGGCGCGTCGGTTGGTACGGCGATCCTATCCGATTTCGAAAATACTGACTGCATTTTTTACATCGCCCAAAATGTCGGCACGTCGTCGCCTCGGATGCTACATGATCTCCAGGATGCAGTCGATCGGGGCGCGAAGATCGTCACCTTCAATATGCTGCGGGAGCGAGGTCTCGAGCGGTTCATCAATCCGCAATCTCCGACCCAGATGCTCACTGGTCACGAGACGCCGATTTCCTCCGACTACTATCAGGTGAGGAACGGCGGCGACATCGCGGCTCTGTTCGGAGTGTGCAAGGCACTGATCGAAGCCGACGATGCGCTGACGGCAGCCCATGTCTCGCGGGTTGCAGGCGATGACGACAAGCCTGCCGATCCCGAGGACGCGGCGATGGTGGCGTTTGCCGCCTCAATGGCCGCCGCCAATAAGAAGCATGTTCTCGATCATGATTTTATTAAGGAGCATACGTCTGGCTTCGAGGTCTTTGCAGCAGCTGCTCGCGAACATCGCTGGGAGGAGCTCGAGCGTATTTCCGGCCTGACCCGCGTACAAATGACCAAGGCGGCGGCGACCTATGCGAAGTCTAACGCCGTTTTGACGATCTATGGGATGGGGCTGACCCAACACCTGATGGGCGTACAGAACGTTCATATGGTGGTGAACCTTGCCCTTCTCCGTGGCAATATTGGCAAGCCCGGCGCAAACATATGTGCAGTGCGTGGCCATTCGAATGTCCAAGGGCAGCGAACGGTCGGCATTACCGAGAAGCCGGGACTCGCGCCGCTCGACAGGCTTGCAGAACTTTATGAGTTCGAGCCGCCGCGCTGGACGGGGCGCTCCACCGTCGAAACTTGCAAGGCGATTATCGATGGCTCAAGCCGCGCCTTTGTGAGCCTCGGCGGCAATTTCCTGAAAGCGATCCCCGAAACGAATGCGGTGGAAGAAGCCTGGCGCAAACTGCGCCTGACGGTACAGATTGCGACCAAGCTCAACCGCAGCCATGTCCTCCATGGCGAGGTCGCCTATCTCCTGCCTTGTCTCGGTCGGATCGAGATCGACAAGCAGGCCTCGGGTCCCCAGGCCGTGTCGATGGAAAGTTCAATCGCCTACTTTCACGGGTCGCGCGGGAAAACCAAACCGGCCAGCCCTGATCTCTTGTCCGAGCCGGCGATTATCGCGGGCATTGCCAAGGCGACGCTCGGTGAAACCCGTGTGCCCTGGGATCAATGGGTGGGCGACTACGGAACGGTCAGGGATGCGATCGAGGCAACCTATCCGGAGACGTTCAAGGACTTTAATAAGCGATTGTTCCAGCCGGGCGGCTTCCCGCGGCCCTTACCGGCGCGGGAGCGCAAATGGGTGACGAGCAGCGGCAAGGCGAACTTCATCACGCCGGACAGGCTGTTCCCGGATCTGTCGACATCCGGCAGAACCGACGTGCTTCATCTTGCGACACTACGTTCGAACGATCAGTTCAACACGACGATCTATGGGTATAGCGACCGGTTCCGCGGTGTGGAGGGGACACGGAAAGTGGTTTTCATGAACGGCAAAGACATAGCCGCGCTGGGGCTGACTAACGGCTTGAGCGTTGATCTCACTACGGCGATCGACGAGGAGACGGAGCACAAAGTCACTGGCTTCCGCGTTGTCGAATACGATATCCCGAGAGGCTCGTGCGGGGCGTATTTCCCTGAGACAAACCCGCTGTTTCCTCTTGACCATCACGACGCCCAGTCGAAAACGCCCTCCTACAAGCTTCTTCCCATCCTCGTTACACCGTCTTCCGAATTGCCTCACGATTGACCTGCTTGGCCCAGGCGGATGTCATCGCGTATGCGCAAAAGGCGGTTGAATTTGGTATTCTGGTCGTTGGCCATCACGGCAGGTGCTGCTGTTGCGATGGCGATATCGGCGCGGACCTCGAAAAGGGGACCGAGGCCCGACGACCGCACGCCTATTCGTGGTTCGGGACCGGAATTGCACAAGGCCGCGATTTCCGGTCCTGGGCTTAAGACGCGTGAGTGGCTTGGCATCATGACTGCTTTCACATCGTGCCTGGGAGTGGCCGCTCTGCTCGGCTATACGGGAAAACCCTTGCAGTTGCGGCAGGATCCCCCCGTTACCACGGAGCTGGAAAAGATCCGGTTGATGCCGAACGGCATCGGCGGGGCGCCGCCGAATGTCGATTTCGCGCTCGGCCAGCCCTATGAGACCGCCTCCTACAATCTTGCCCAAGGCAAACGCCTTTACTCCTGGTTCGGATGCGCCACTTGTCACGGGGACGGTCAGGCCGGAAGAGGACCCTCCTTCCTCGATGGCTGGTGGCTTTACGGCCCAGAAATGGTGTCGATCGTCGCCTCTATCCGCGACGGGCGACCGCACGGTATGCCACCTTACAAGGACAAGATCCCGATCGAGCAGATCTGGCAGCTGGCAGGATATGTCCAGTCGATTGGAGCCTATCGGGCCAAGGTTGCAGCGCCTGGCCGTAGTGATGGCAGACAAACGCGCCCGGCTGAAAACCGCGCGCCCGCGGCGATCCTCTTCGAGCCAGTCCCGACCCGTGTTCATCCCGACCAGGGACCGAGCCCATGAGAGTGGTCGCTACTCTTCTTTTCTTCGTCCTGATGGGAGTTGCAGGATGCCGCGGCTCGCAATCACCGTTCGACGCCCACGGCGCCCCGGCAATCCACCTCAAGGGCATGATGACGGCGATCCAGGGTGGCGTCTTCCGAATCGGTGTTGACCTTGGCGCCGTGACGCCACTTGCCTTACGATCGGTCCGCGATCGTGCAAATGGGCCTTTGGCGTCGTCGCGGATTTACCCTTGGTCAGTCTCCTTTGATCTTTCCGGCGTCGGAAATTTTTTCCCGCGAGGGATCCCGGTTGGTCTCGCCCACTGCGTCTCGATCTGTGTCGGGATCGTCCTGGGCCGGGAGAGGCCGGGAGATAGCCGCGTGGTCGTGTTTCTTCGGGTCCCTCCCAGCGCGGTGATTGGTCAGTCGTACCTGGTGCACCGGGGGTTGGCTTAGTCATGCTCATGGTCAAATCTCCTGATGTTAGGTGCGGCTAACTGGAAAAGTGGCAGATAGTTCCTTGTTTCTGCACCGGTGGGGGAAGGTACCTGACGACGAGATAGGCCCAAGACTATTGGCGGAACTTTCGATGCCGCTTCTGGTTTGCGCACTGTAGCAAAGGAGAGATCTCATGTCTGAAGATGTAACACGCGATATTTTTGTGACTGGTTTGAAGAATGCCCATGCAATGGAAAACCAGGCGCTGTCCATCATGAAACCGCAGATCAAACGGATCGAAAACTATCCTGATATCGCCGCCAAACTCGAACAGCACATCACGGAGACTGAAGGCCAAATTGTCCGGCTCGAAGAAATCCTGACGTCACTGGCGGAAGACCATTCATCCTTGAAAGACCTCGCGCTATCCTTCACGGGTTCAATGGCAGCGCTTGGCCATTCCGTCGCCGGCGACGAGATCCTCAAAAACAGTATGGCCAACTTTGCGTTCGAGAATTTCGAGATCGCCGCCTACAAATCGTTGATCACGATCGCCGAACTCGGAGGATTTTCCAGCGTCGTCGGTTCGCTTCAGATGAACCTGGATCAGGAGATCGCGATGGCAAATTGGCTCGAGAGCAATCTGAGGCCGACCACGATCAAATTCGCCAATCTCAAAGAAGCTGGGCAGACCGCAAAGGTTTAGGGCAGGTTCGGCTACGACAGATGCATTACACGCCGAGTCGTTGCGACACCGAACCGTGGTGGTTTCGGGGGCGCAGTTCTGGTGCATCACCCGCACCTACTGCCTGCGAGCCCTCTCCCTCGCGGGCAGTATCGTTACTCGCCAAGGCTCAATCTGTCGTTTGGCGCCTCGGACCGCGGGCCGTGATTTCCGTCGTGAGATCGATGCTATCTGCAGTGAAGCCGACGGGACCCATGATGGGCCTAGCGCCTGAGAGACTGTATCTCCCCATAGTGTTTGACATTTTAGGATCTTGGCACCGCCAGAGACGCGAGGCGGTGCAAAGAAGTCGGTATTCGCATGCATCAGGATTCGTCATCCAATGTGGCGCTCACCGGAGAATGATCTGCGGCGCCGCGTGATTTGGCCTCCCATTCGGCGCTGGCGGCGCTCCACTGCTCATCGTCCTTTCCATCCGGGCGACCAGCTTGTTCCCAAAGCTCATAGGCCCGCTTCGAGATCCATTCCTCGCGGTCGATACCCATCCTGTCCTCCAATTTGCGTTGTGATTTGAGGGTGTGGCCAAGCCGTGTCGGGCGGCTCGGCCATTCGCAATCAGGCGCTCTTCTTCGAGCCCTTCGGATTTGCCGATGCTTCACCAAGCTGCGTCAGCAACGCGTCCGTCTCCAGCTCTTCCTGGAGGTTGGCGTCCAGAAGCGGAATGGCGTCCATCAAACCGAGCTGACCGGCCCAGCTTTTCAGAGTGCCATAGCGGGTGATCTCGTAATGCTCAACGGCCTGGGCAGAAGAGATAAGCCCTGCATCGAGCGCTGCAGATCCCTTATACTCCTCGATGATTTCCTCACCTTCGGAGATGATGCCCTGGATGGCCTCGCAAGTCTTGCCACGCGCAGGCTTGCCAATCAATTCGAACACCTGCTGGAGGCGTTCAATCTGACCCTCAGTCTGGTCCTTGTGCTTGAGGAACGCTGCCTTGCCTTCTTCCGATTGCGAAGCACGGGCCATTTTCGGAAGAGCTTTCAAAATCTGCTTTTCCGCGAAATAGATGTCCTTGAGTGTGTCAAGGAACAGGTCGTCCAATGTCTTCTCGGCCATGTTTACTCCTTCTCCGTTCAATTCGGCCAACCCGAACTGGAGCCGGCCTCGAAAGTTCCCCTATGACAACGAATGCGAGCCACCTCAGATCTGGGCGTCAAGCGGTCAATACGACCTTGATGCAGTTATCTTTCTTGTCCCGGAAAGTCTCATAAAGCCCCGGCCCGTCTTCGAGCTTGGCGCGATGGGTGATGATAAAGCTCGGATCGATTTCCCCCTCCTCGATGCGGCGCAGAAGGTCGAGGGAGTAGCGATTGACGTGGGTCTGGCCGCTCCGGATCGTCAGCCCCTTATTCATCGCTGCACCGAACGGGATCTTGTCGAGGAAACCACCATAAACGCCTGGCACCGAGACGATCCCGCTTGGTCTGCAGGCCATGATTGCGGTGCGCAACACGTGCGGGCGATCTGTCCCGAGCAGGGTTGCGGCCTTGACCTTGTCAACGATCGCGTCGAAGGAAGCCGTTGCATGAGACTCCGCACCGACTGCATCGATACATTTGTCAGCGCCGTGGCCACCGGTCATTTCCTTGAGATAGTCGGGTATCGTACCGTCGATGTCGTCGAAATTGATGATTTCGGCGCCGATCGCCTGAGCCAATGCGAGGCGCTCCGGAACGTTATCGATCGCTATGACGCGGGCCGCCCCCTGCATAAAGGCACTCTTGATGCAAAACTGCCCAACAGGACCGCATCCCCATATGGCGATGATGTCTGTGGGTTCGATCTCGCAGTTGGCGGCCGCCATCCACCCAGTCGGGAAAATATCACCCAGGAACAGGGCTTGCTCGTCTGTCATCCCGTTGGGAATAACGATTGGCGAAACATCTGCGTAGGGGACGCGGACATATTCCGCTTGGCCCCCGGCATAGGCGCCGGTCAGGTGTGAGTATCCAAACAGGCCAGCGGTCGGGTAGCCGAAAGCCTTGGTGGCATTTTCGGCCTTGCGGTTGGACCTTTCGCAGACCGACCAATTGCCCTTGAGGCATTGCGAGCACTCGCCGCAGCAGATGGTAAAGGGAACGACGACCCGGTCGCCGACTTTGAGTTTTTTGTTGTCGCGTCCAACCTCGACGACTTCACCCATGAATTCATGGCCGAGAATGTCGCCTTTTTCCATGAACGGGATATACCCGTCCATCAAATGCAGGTCCGATCCGCAGATCGCGCAGGCCGTCATCTTGATGATCACGTCGCGGCCATCTTCGATCTGTGGATCCGGGACGGTATCGCATCGGATATCGCCTTTGCCGTGCCAGCAGAGAGCCTTCATGTGTGTCTCCTTCAAATATCGGTCATGATCCGTGCCCTGGCACGATCGTTAATGGCGGCGACAAACACGAAGGTCAGAAACGCCGACTTCGTCGACTAACAGCCGCAGGAATTTGGTACGGACATATCCACCTAGTGTTGCGCAGCCCGCGAACTGGAGGTCGAAGGAGAAGTTCCCGCTTCATCGATTTATTGTTGACCAGCGGAACTTTCGGATTCAGCCCCTGTTGGAGGCGCTCGTCCTATTGCCTCATGGCAATGCCAGATCGGGGGGCTAGGCTCTTCGCTAGAAGCGTGCATTCGTGACCACAAGTACGTAGGGCCGGTTAGAGATACGAAAGTCGCATCGAGGTGATATTGGAAAACTCAACCTGTCTGCGCCTTTTTGAAGGCAAATCTGTCCTTGTCGTGGAAGACGAATATTTCCTCGCCGATGAGACGCGGCTTAAGCTCGAAATGATTGGCGCCGTTGTTGTTGGCCCCACCGGCAGCGTTCAGGACGCATTGGATTTGATAAATGCTTCTCCAGTCGACGCCGCGATCTTAGACGTGCATCTCGGTGACGAACTCGTTTTTCCGGTGGCAGAGGAACTGGAACGCCGAGACATACCGTTCGTCTTCGCGACGAGCTACGACCCGTCGATAATCCCTGTAAAATTCACCGGCTTTGCGCTTTGCGAAAAGCCTACTGAATTGGGTAAAATCGCCGCGGCTTTGTTCGCGAACGAGACCGATCCGACGTTGAACTAATGCTCAATCACTGTTGATGGCGGTCCATAGCTGCATGCGAGCGCGGTTCACCCGGCTTTTCATCGTTCCCAAAGCGCATCCACATCGTGAAGCCGCATCTTCGTAACTCATGCAATCGATAAATATGAACTCAATCGCATTCCGATGATCCTCCGAGAGGTCGGCAAGAGCCATTTCAAACTCACGCCCCCTGATCTTCCATTCCTGCACCGCAGGAACTGACACTAGTAAGGCTGCGTCATCTGCGAGCCCAACGTGCTCACGTTTTGACAGTCCGAATTTGGTACAGAATGAGTTGCGCATGATCGTAAACAACCAAGACCGCAACTGCGAGCCTCTTTGGAATTTCTCGGCATTCGCAAGGGCCTTGGTCAATGTCTCCTGGACCAGATCGTCGATATCGCTCGGCGACGAATGGAAGCGCCGAGCGAAACTGCGAAGCGCCTGAACATGTCCGAGAAGTTCTTTTTCCGCAAACCCATTAACCGGACCCATGGCCTTGTCTCCCCTTGAATAGGTGAAACCTCTGACACAGAGTTACGTTCCCGGCACATGCGGATTCACTGTTCCAAAACGAGCGCGCGATCACGATGTCCACCAACTTGGGTCTGAAGCCCACCAGGCATTGCTATCGCCCTCTCGCTCATATGGAGCATAAACCCCCTGAGCCAATGGTGTTGGAGTAGTGCCGAAACATCCCATCCCGAGAACAGAACCGCTTACATAAAGCGCTCCATGCGTATAAAAATGCCATCCCTCGAACCGATTTTCGAGTGCCACAGTCCAAATATCACCGTCAGAGTTGCTCCAGAATATTCGGCCCCTGGCACTTTCCACGGCAGCTAGCACCGAGGCAGGGCTGACCCCCTGCCTGAAGACCACAGTCACGGGGCCGGCGTTTGACAATGGCAACGCGGCGATCGCACCGGCAGCCACAACGAATATTGCGATGCCGGACGCGATTGTCTTGCTCAGGCGGGATCGGCCTTTTCGGTCCGACCGGCCCACCTGGGTGCCCAGACCAATACTTACCAGCCCGAGAGCAAAAAATGCGACATCCCACCACAGCCAGTTCGGACTGTCGTCCTTGATGTGATGGAGACCGAGGAGCCAGTGATTTACGACGGCATCCGTGAGGTGCCAAGCGCCAAAGCCCACCAGCAGCCTGGACGCGAAGCGTTGTCCGGACCCCGCCGATGCAAATTCAACGCGTGCGCGCCAAAGAAGGTAGAGACCGACTATGCCGATCGCATACATGGCTGCATGAAAAAGCCCATCCGTCAGCATACGGAACCGGAGGTCCTCGTAGATCACGCCGTCTAACGAACTGAAAAGACTGTGCCATTGCAGGATTTGGTGGAGCAAGATGCCATCGAGAAACCCCGCAATAGCCACCCCGATCAGCAAACCTGCCGATCCGCAGGCGCGCCAGTCTGATCGACTGATCTGTTTCGGCATTGTCGCGCTCCATTGTTGAAAAAGACCGGTGCGAACACATCAAGAAGTCAGCAGTTCCACAGGATGATGTAAAAAAGGGTCTGGCATGACGGACGATGATGGTCGGCGCTTCTGACCGGCGGCCTGCCGTGTAGCCATCATGAAAGCATTGGTTGCAATGTCGAAAGAATTTGCCAAGTGGGAAGTAGCTGAGCAAGAAACTATCGCCTAGCGTCGGTGTTCGTCTTGGGAACACACGTCAGTACGAGTACGTTTTCCTATAGAGCGGAGTGCCTTGGCCAAAGGAGACATTCGCTCCTCCCGGATGCCTCGGGGAGACGTCGAGCCGTCAAAATGGCCGGAAACGGAGAACGGGATGTCAGAAAAAGCGCCGAAAATTGTCGTCTCGACCCGCTCCTGCACGGTTGTAAGCGGTGACATCAAGGTGGACGTCCATATCTATCGCTTTGAACATTCGAGTGACTGGAGCCTGCAACTCGTGAACAAGGAAAGCAATTCGGTGGTGTGGTTGGAGCCCTTCGAAAGCGAGGAAGCTGCATGGGAGGAGTTTGAAGAAGGTGTGAGGGAAATAGGCCTGGAGAATCTGCTTAATCCTGAGGAGCCCACTGTACATTGACTACACGCCCAACAGCGGCGGCCGCTACGGCTGGATGCACGGGTTCCTTGTCATCTCACGATGTTACCGGGGCGCGTGTTGGTTAGAAATGAACTGAACCCATGGCTAACGAGACAAAGGTTTGCCGAGCGCGAGATGGCTCGAAATTCTTTAGCGCGATGTTTGTGGGCCGATCGCACCTTCCTGAGAAAGTGAATAATCGACGCCAGGCTGGAAGAAACCAACTTTCGCCCCACGCGAGTATATTCGCAGAAACAACGGCTGTTCCCGATGAAGACCTGGAGATACGTGTACCTTTTCCTTGCAGCGTGTATATTGCTCGCGCCGGCTGTCGCGATGCTTTTAACGAGGGAAGTTGCGTGGCGACGGGAGGACTATGCAGTCGCAGCATCGCTACTTGCCGCGGCATGGCTCACGCTGGAGGCCTCGACCCGCATCGTACCGGACGGTTCAGTGTGGAGGGCCGCCGCAATAGCGATCGGTCTAACCTTCCTTGCTATATGGGCCATCCTGGCCGTAGGGCTGTAGGCCAATTTCCCAGGGGGTTCCAGGTTTTTCCGCGATATCGCGTCAAAGTGGTGGCATCACTAAGGGCGTAGGTGCGTTCCTTGTTTAGGGGAGGTAGCTGCGTGCTACCCAAGGACCTAAGAACCCAATCAAGGATGTCGAAATCAGAGCAGTCTTCACGATGTGATCCGTCGTGGTCCTTTGATCGGCTCACGAGGCACGCCTGTCAGCAATGTTGGTTCATTGATCGTTTGTTCCCTGGGCGTCGTGGTAACTCTACCGGCTACCCGGCCACCTGAAGAGATATGGCGTTTGGACGGTAAACGGCATCGCTTTCAATGCAGGGGCATTTGCTTCCCGCGTCATATTCGGCGCTCGGAACTTCTCAGCTTCTTCTCAGTTTACGCGGAATGAATACGGAAGGCGATTAGCTCGAGCGAATGCGCTTAGGGAAGTCGAGGCAAGATCAACGGAAACGTCCGAGCAGGGGCGCATCCTTCCTTTCTTCTGAAGCTACCGTGCCCAAGTGTGCGTTAATGACGGGTGGGCACCCAGGCGTTCGGGAGAGACTTGCTGGCTTTGATGCGCAGTCGGACATTACGGGCGACTTGCTGCTATCGATCCAGTACTGGTATCGAGCATCTCTTTTGCCGACGGTGGTGCTATTCACCTTGCGGTCAGGCTTCTGGGTCGAGCTAGTAATGAGGAAAACCCGTGAACGCCCCGCTAAGCTACAGCGCCATCTAGAGTCTCAATGCAATTTGACGCTCCGGAGGTCCGGAGCATCGACGGAGACCGGCAGACGTCGACCGGCATGGCGATACGAGGAGAGCCGGGTTGTCGGAACTTTCAGCTGAAGAATTGGCAGTCCGGAGAGCGAGAAGGGCACAGCGCCGCCAAAAGCAACGCGATGCGAACGTCGATCGCGCTGGCAAGATGCACCAACTTCGTGTCGCCAAGCCATTGGAGGTCCAACCGCCGATAGAAGGCAACATCTCCGGGCGAATCCATATCGGCTGCTCAGGATGGTACTACTGGCATTGGAAAGGGAACTTTTATCCAGCAGATGTCCCGTCGAGCCACTGGTTCGCCATCTACCAGGATTGCTTTCAAACCGTTGAACTCAACGCGCCCTTCTATTCCTGGCCGACAATTGGCACAGTGAAGACATGGATTCGTCAGGCGACCCCCGGGTTCGTGTACACCATTAAGGTCTGCGAGTTAATCACACACATCAGACGGTTCGAAGATACCCGTGACCTTATTGAAGACTTTGGATATATCGCCGACCTGCTCGGGCCGCAGATGGGATGTTTTTTGTTCCAGTTGCCGCCTAGTGTTCAATACAGCCCCGTAACCTTACATGCAGTTCTCTCGCAACTCGACGGCCGGCGCCGAAACGTCGTTGAATTTCGTCACAAAAGCTGGTGGAACGATGATGTTTACACGGCCTTCAAAGCAGTCGGCGCGATCTTCTGCTCATGCAGTGGACCCCGGCTGCCGGATGACTTGGTGAAGACCGCAGACGACATTTACATCCGTTTCCACGGCATTAAGCAATGGTATCGACATGACTATAGCGATGCCGAACTTGCCATATGGGTGGAGCGGATTGCTGAAAGCGGCGCCAAAACTGCATGGATCTACTTTAACAACGACCGCGACGGTCACTCTATCAAAAACGCGCAGCGGCTCTCAGAGATGATGTCCAATCGTCGATGAAAAAGCAGCGACCGTATCAGATCACGGGTCTTTCGGCAGAAGGCCGCCATGGCGAATGCGGGGCTGACGGCATACCCGGAGATATTCGCAGGTAGTGCGATTACTGCGTGCCTTTTTGGGTCAGCTCCGTGGCATTTGATCGCCGTTCCCCACGCACACACCAGCAAGATAGAGTGTCGCCCGATGCCGGATAGTGAGCCGCTTTCCGAGCGCCGCTCGTTGCGGTCGTTATGGCACAGTAAACACTAACGTATAGCGGTCAGCTGTCAGTCTTCCGTGTGTCCATGTGGGATGATGCCCCCTCATTGTCCCCTCACTCAACGCCCTGCGTCTGGAACTTCCATGAAATCTGGAAGTTCGTCCACTCGCCGAACATATGGAGATCATCATGAAGTCACCCGTCGCCCTCGTTACTGGAGCCGGTTCGGGTATTGGGAAAGCAGCCGCACTAGCATTAGCCGAGCACGGGTACAAAATCGGGGTACTAGGGCACACGCAACGGGAGATTACCGCTGTTGTGGCGGAGATCGTAGCAGGGGGCGGGGAGGCGCTTTCGCTTCTTGCCGATATATCAGACGAACGTCAGATGAACGCAGGGATTAAGCACCTTGTCAGGCAGTTTGGTCGGCTTGACGTGGTTGTCGCCAACGCCGGCATCAACGGAGTGTGGGCTCCGATCGATGACCTGAAGCTTTCTGAATGGAATGAAACGATTTCGGTTAATCTGACCGGTACCTTCCTGACAATTCGCTCAGCGGTGCCCGAACTAAAACGCTCAGGGGGCGGCTCTATCGTCGTCGTCTCGTCCATCAATGGAACCAGGACATTCACCACGCCGGGCGCGACCGCCTATACTGCCACCAAAGCGGGTCAGGTCGCGATGGTTCAACAGCTCGCTCTAGAGCTTGCCCGTCATCATATCCGCATTAATGCTGTTTGCCCCGGCGAGATCGACACCAACATTGAGTCGAACACCAGTCTGCGGAACGAAAAGCAGACGGCAATTCCCGTCATATGGCCTGAAGGACAGGTGCCTATAACCGGAGGTCGTCCCGGAAGAAGCGAAGATGTCGCAGACGTAATTGTCTTCCTGGCGTCAGACAAATCCCGTCACATCACCGGATCCCCGCTCTGGGTCGATGGCGGGCAGGGGCTGCTCCGCTAGTACATTGTATGACGCAATCACAGAGGTGATATCTTGGAAAAATATGCGTTTGGTCCGTTCTTACTGGATGACGGGGTCGAGTTCCGGCTGTGGGCTCCCCTCGCGCTCACTGTGTCCCTGAAAGTGGACGGCCGCGAGCTACGAGCGATGGAACGAACGGAAGACGGTTGGTATCTCTGCCGGGTAGCCGGCATTGGGCCTGGCAGCCTCTACAAATTTGTATTGGCGGATGGTTCGGAAGTCCCCGACCCGGGGTCGCGCTATCAGCCCAATGACGTTCACGGTCCCAGCGAGGTCGTTGATCTTAAAGCCTACACATGGAGGACGTCATCCTGGTCCGGAAGTCCGTGGGAAAAAAGCGTCATCTACGAAATGCATGTCGGTTCGTTCACTCAGGAGGGTACGTTCCGGGCTGCAGTTTCACGGCTGAACCATCTGGCGGAACTCGGCGTCACAGCAATTCAGATCATGCCAGTCAGCGATTTTCCCGGTTGCTACAACTGGGGGTACGACGGCGTCCTGCCGTACGCACCTGATAGCAGCTATGGTCGCCCCGAAGATCTAATGGCCTTTGTGGACGCCGCCCACGAGCGCGGAATCAGCGTCTTTCTCGATGTCGTCTACAATCATTTCGGTCCGGATGGAAATTACCTCCCGACCTATGCGCCGCTCTTCACCGAGCATCATGAGACGCCGTGGGGCAATGGCATCAACTACGATGGAGGCGGCTCGAAGGCGGTCCGGGAATTCGTCATCCAGAACGCGATTTACTGGATCAGGGAGTTCAGGCTGGACGGTCTGCGCCTTGACGCGGTGCATGCGATCAAGGACGACAGCGAGGAACATCTCCTCAGCGAGCTCGCCCGCCGCGTTCGCGAAGTGGCAGGCGCGCGGCACGTTCACCTCATCGTGGAAAACGAAGACAACGATGCTGATCTTTTAAAACGCGACGAGGATGGTGGCGTTGTGTCTTTCACTGCCCAGTGGAATGACGATATCCATCATGTACTACATATTGCGGCGACCGGCGAGAACTTTGGATATTACCGGGACTATGCCGGTGATGCGAGCAACGTTGGCCGCGCCCTCGCTGAGGGTTTTGTGTTCCAGGGCGAACACATGCCTTACCGTGGCGGGAACCGCGGCAAACCCTCGGCTGAGCTGCCTCCTACCGCTTTCATCTCCTTCATTCAAAATCATGATCAGATCGGCAACCGAGCGTTTGCGGACCGTATGGTTACGTACCGACCACTGGAGCCGATCAAGGCCGTGACCGCGATCTATTTGCTGTCCCCACAAATCCCAATGCTGTTCATGGGTGAGGAATGGGGAGCACGCGAGCCGTTCCCTTATTTCTGCGATTTCGACGAAGACCTGAACGAGAAGGTGAGAATGGGACGACGCGAGGAGCTGTCGAGACTTCCGGGCTTTGATGCCGACGACCTACTGGATCCAACCGCGCAGTCAACATTTGCGATGGCGAAGCTGGACTGGTCACAGCTTGACGGAGCCGAGGCGGCAGAAATGCTTGCGTTCTACAAGTCGATCCTCGCCGTGCGACACCAGCGGATCGTGCCGCTGCTAAAGGGCCGGAATGGGACTCACGGTTCCTTCCACCATGACGGAAATGTCACTTCGGTGGAGTGGACACTCTCGGGCACGAAGCTTCATCTGCTATTAAACTTATCAAATCAGCCAGCCAAGTTCGCAAAACAGCATGCGGCCGAACAGATTTTCAGCCTCAATTCCGACAGCAAAGATCTTCTCGCTCCGTGGTCGGTCATTGCAAGCATTCGTCAGGCCTAACCTTGAGGGCCGACGTTAGTCGATAGGAGGATGCCAACATGAAATCGGATCTCGACCGTCTGGCTGTAGCCAATGGGATCAGTCTCACGAGACCGAGTCCGGACAATGGCCAGGTACCAATCACCGACGCGACGAAACACCATCTCCTCTCTGCTTTAGGGGTCGATGCCGCAACCGCTTCCCGGGAGCAACAACGAATGACGCGAGGGACACATAAGAAGGATATCCCAAAATCCTATTTTCCGCAGTATCTCGAAAGGAAGCGTGTTTGGGGCATCAGTCTGCAGCTTTACGAGCTGCGCTCCGGCCGTAACTGGGGGATTGGGGATTTCGAGGACCTGGTGGAAATGGTCCGCCTTGCCCAGTCTCTGGGGGCGGATTTTGTCGGGTTGAACCCGCTACATGCACCGTTTCTGGCGGATCCTAATCGGTGCAGCCCCTACGAGCCCTCGAACCGCCAGATGCTGAACCCCCTTTATATCGCGGTCGACAAAGTGCCCGGCTTCGAGGGCGGGCCGGAGCTGCAAAGCCGTTTGCAGGCACTGCGGCAAACCGACCTAGTGGATTACGTCGGCGTCGCGGCAACCAAACAGGCAACGCTGCGCCGCCTTTGGCGATCATGGCAGGCGGTTGCCAATGCCTCGATTGATGGACACGATTACGAAGCCTTCGTCCGAGAGGGTGGAGAGGTCCTTCGGCGACACGCGTTGTTCGAAACCTTGTCATCGTTCATGGGTGACCGAAACAACGGCACAGGTTGGAGATCGTGGCCCGCCGAGTATCAGCGACCGGATAGTGCGGAGGTAGCCGAATTCGCCGATGATCATGCGGACACGATCCGATTTCACATGTGGCTGCAATGGCTCGCCCATTCGCAGTTGACCCACGCGGCTGACGTTGCCCGAGACGCAGGGTTACGGGTAGGCCTTTATCTCGACCTGGCCGTCGGAGAAGCCATCGATGGGTCGGGCACCTGGAGCGAGCCAGGCGCTTACATTTCCGATGCGACGGTCGGTAGTCCTCCTGACCCCTTTGCGACCGAAGGTCAGGACTGGCATCTGGCGCCTTTCCATCCGACAGCGATTGCGTCGGGCGGGGATGCCCCGTATCGGCGCATGGTGACTGCCGCGATGCGCTACGCCGGCGCCGTCAGGATTGATCATGCTGCGGCGTTGCGGCGGTTGTTCCTCGTGCCCATCGACGGTGCGCCCGAAGACGGCGCTTACGTAAACTACCCGCAGGATGATTTGCTGCGAATACTGGCGGAGGCGTCCGAGACGTTTAGCTGTCTCGTGATCGGGGAAGATCTGGGGATGCTCCCGGAAGGGCTACAGGACGACCTGGCTCAAGCTCGGATCCTGTCTTACCGTATCCTTTCCTACGAGCGCGAAGACGATGGTTTCAAGCCCGTGGACGCCTATCCCCGGCTGTCGCTTGCTTGCATTTCGACGCACGACCACCAGACACTGGCGGGGTGGTGGCGTGGCGCCGACATCAAGGCGCGGGCAGAACATGGGATCGTTCCCCCCGATGTGAGCGAGAGACATATTGAACGACGCCAGGAGGAACGGCAGGACCTGAAGGTTGCGCTGGATGAAGCAGGCGCCGGCCCACCAGACCGCTTGCCAACCGAAACGGCGAGCGACGAGAAGTTGACAGACTTGGTAGTCAGCGCTCACCGCTTTGTTGCCAAGACGCCGTCGGTACTGGCTGCGGTCCGGTTGGCGGACATGACGGGCGAAAACCGCCCAACAAATATTCCTGGTACCAGCGACGGCTATCCCAACTGGAAGCCTAAGCTGTCGGTGCCTATCGAGGAGTTGGCGACGTTGCCGCTGGTGAATGAAATTGCCGCCGCGTTTTGCGAAGAGCGGAGAAAAAGTGGAGCGAGGCGGTCGCGATCTTGATCGCCTCGTTCCAGGAGGGGCGCAAGCTCAGTTCTGTTCTCCGTTCTTGGCTCCCGGCACAGAGTGCCTTTCCTGTGCATGCCAACAAGCACAAGGACGCTATGGCAGAAGAATGACTGACAGGCGAGGATCTGAGGGTCATCATCGAATGATGAGATCGTGGCCACCTGGCAGCTTCTTCGATGAGGAGCCGGAGCGCGGAGGCGATCGTTTCGTCCAGCTCGACTTTCCGCTCGGAAGCCCCGGTTCGTGATTGGACGGCGTAACGGCGATGAGCTGCGGATAGGCAAACGTCGCCTCCCCGCAACGACTTCGGTTACTTGTCGAGATCCTGAGCCATCTTGTAGTGATGCTCAAGGGCTGGAAGCGTCTTCGCGGCCCAAGACTTCAGATCAGCGTTCTCGCCTTCCTCGGCATAGCGTTTGAATAGGTCAACGGCGTTTTCGTGGGCTTCAACCTGGTCGTCGATGTACTGCTCGTTGAACTCGGCACCGTTCAGCTTGGCGAGTTCATCAACTACTTCCTTATGGTCTTCTGTCAGGGCCGCAACAGGACTTCCCTTGACTTTGCCGGTTGTCAGGAGCGCCTTGAGCTCGGCGGTCGTCTTCTCGTGTTCCGTGATCATCTGCTGGGCAAACGCCTTGATGGGTTCGTCGCCCTTCTGCAGTGCATGCTTGCTGGACTCGATCTCGAATACATCGCTTGCCGACGCTTGCAGGATGAAGTCTTCGGTCTTTGGCGCAACGCCAAGCGCCGAGTTCACTCCGGTGGATTCAGTGGCAGACTGGGCGAATGCGCCGGCCGCAGTAAGCACCAGCGCAGTGGTGAGTAGAATCTTCTTCATAGCTTTTCTCCTTGTTTTCCCGCTCACAAACTTACCGCGGGGGAAAGAGTTCCACGCAGGTCAAGGAACTGGAAGCGCGCAGACCTATCTAATTACGATGTGATTTACGCCGCGCCCTTCCACGTCCTTGGGGGTATGGGACCTGACATTTCGAACAACAGAGGGGCATATGAACGCCGGTTGTCTTTGCAAGTATGCGGAACTTTGACGGCTCCAGGTGGTTTCAACTGGACCTCCAATAAAGGGATATGATCCATGTTCATGCGAGTCGATGAGTTGCAGGCCAACCTGCCGCCCCCGAAACGTGCCGATCCAAATGCCGCCGCAGCCCTGCAGGAGCTGCTCGGCGGAAAATACGGGGAAATGTCCACCCTTGGGAACTACATGTTCCAAAGTTTCAATTTTCGATCGAAAGAGAAACTGCGGCCTTTCTACAGCCTTGTAGCGGCGATCACCGCCGAAGAACTCGGTCACGTGGAACTCGTCAGCAATGGCGTTGCCATGTTGAACAATGGCCCGGATATCCCAGATGGCGATGCCGGCGATGGAGGCGATATCTCGGGCGCGCCGTTCGAGGACATGACCGATATCCGTCTTGCGGCGGCGTTCCTCTCCGGCGGAGGCGGAGCGATGCCTGTCAATAGCAATGGGGTCTCTTGGAACAATGACTTTATCACGACCACGGGAAACGTTGTTCTGGACCTCCTTCACAACTTCCACCTCGAGTGTGGGGCACGGCTCCATAAACTTCGCGTTTACGAGACCCTGAGCGATCCAACGGGCCGAGAAGTATGCGGCTATTTGCTGGTTCGTGGATCCGTTCACGCACACGCATATGCGCTAGCGCTGAAGAAGATTACTGGTGTCGAGATCGAAAAATTCCTCCCCACGCCGAACATCCCCTTGAGCAAGATACCCGAGAGCCAAAAGTACTTGGACGAGGGCTCACATCGTCGTCTCTATACCTTTAGCCCGAGCGATTACCAGGAGATGTCGGGCATCTGGGGGAATGGCGAAGTCGCTTTGCCCACCGATCCCCCGGGCGAACTTGAGGTCATCGATGGCATGCCGGAAGGCCATAAAATTCAACAGCTCGTCGGTGTTCCCTCGGCATTTACTCCCGACTATTCCCCCGAGGAAATGTTCGAGATCGCGCAGAAGCTCTACAAGAACTCGCGCTAGCCTAGTGGTGGGGGGCTCATATCGTTGCGCCCCACCCCTTCAAAACATAGCTAAGCATGATCACGAGGGGCCGGGGCGCCCCTCCCTGCTCAGTTGGCAGTTCGAAGAAATGCCTCCACGGTCGTTACATCAAGCTGGATAGAGAACCGGTCTCTGAGGAGAGTGAGAGCTGCATCGTGGGTCTCATCCGTTCCGCTGCAGACTGCATTAGATAAGACAGTCACGTGGTAGCCGAGGTCTATCGCGCCTAATACTGTCGCCAGAACACAGACATCGGTCTCACCGCCTGAAACCACTATCGACGACACCTTTTCCTCGATCAACATTAAATGGAGGCGTCCGTCGACCCAAGGGCTATAGGTTGCCTTATCAAATACCCGAGCCGGGGGTATATGCTTCCTCAGAGGATCAACAACATCGATCATCTCATAAGGAAGCCGGTCGAGTGTCATGGATCCCCAATTCTCATAATAATCTCGCCACGCACCAGTCGCCTGTGACGCATGGTGGGGAGGAACAAACCGAGTAAAAACCGTCTCAGATGGGAAGCGTCCGGCCACTTCGTCAATCATCGGCAACACAGCGTTCATCCAATCGACATGCCACGGCGTGTCTTCGTTGAACATCCGCTGCATGTCGATGCAGAGATGGCGCCAGTTTGGTGGTGACATGAAGACTCTCCTCACAATTGTGGCGATGGCGAGGCTTTACCATCCAAACTGCCGAGACGTGAGGATATGCCATATACCGATCTAGCCCCCGGTTTCGGGGATATGTACTTCGAGCTTCGCCCCGACGTCCAGATAGTTTGCGATTTGCTTCACCTGCGGCTTCATAATTGAAGGCCCCGATTTTCCATTTTCGTATGCTCGCAGTGAACCTTAGAAGGGATCGAAAGTTCCACCGCAGCAGACCGGCCGCTCAGATTTCCTGTTCAGCAAGCTAAGCACAGCCCTCACTTTGCCGGTCCAATATTCCGTCATGCGGTCGCAGAATCGTGGGCTGTTGAGTATACTGGCGAGTGCACGAAGAAACAGAGGAGCGAGGCACCTTAATGTTGAAGTACATGGCCGAGCGAATCTTTGCTTCCTCGTCAAACGCTCGGCCAGCGGTCGCTTCGCTGCAAATCCCACGCCCTACGCAAGCAACCTTTTCCCTGAACCGTTAAGTAGGGCACGGAGGCTCCAATGGCCTCCGGTCAAGAACAGGCACGATTGCAATTGTTCCGTGAGACTAGCGAGTGAGTCCAAAAACAAAGCCAAGCGCAGCGGCTACCCCAACCGCCTGCCACGGATTGCTCCGAATCCTGCTCTTGACGTCACTCGTGACACGGTAGCTGAGGCTTTCAGCCTCGTCTCTCAAGGCGGCAATGTTCTCACGGGGTTCGACGTAAGGGTCGTTCCGGTGTTCGAGTATCGACGCCAAGGCTTCATCGACACGCGGGGCATCAGAGGCCAGAGCAGAGTTTCTCGATAACCGTGATATCTCATCAGGAGCGCCCGATCTGGTAGCAGAAACCGGATCGGATGCCGGGAATGTGCCCTGCAGCCTTTCATCAAGCTCGTTCGATCGACCACGGTCCATGGCCTGTTCGTTTTCTAGTGCTTGAACCGCTGGAGATTTGTTACCTGCCATTGTGGTGTCCTCAGGTGGATGATGAGCTGAAAACGACCTCGGTTACTCGAAGTTCCTCTGCCTGCGAAATAGACTTCTCCGATATGGAACGACTGTTTGTGGGGTGAGTTATTCCGAATCAAAAAGGAGGGATGACAATGACCGACAAGGAACTACAGCAGCGCGAGCGTGCATACAAAATCTGGGAAGATGAGGGTCGGCAGGATGGCCTTCACGACGTCCACTGGAAGCGCGCTGAGGAGGAGCAGGAGCGGACCGATCAGCAATCTAGCGATCAGCAATCTGAAGACGTCACGAAAGTGAGGCGGGAGGAAGCCGACCGCGAGTTGGGCACAGATGGCAAAGAGCCCGGGCCTGCAACGGACTTCAAGCCGGCGTCTGCAATCAGCTCGGATTGAGTAGAAAGATCTTTGACCACGGACGTCAAAGGGCGACAAACTCAGCTGGGAGACAAGCCAGGAAGGATCGAAGGCCAGGTTGTCAAGATTAAACGCCCGACACAACATAAAGGGCCCCGCCGTCGGTGAGTGTCGAAAAGTCAGGCAAGCACGCGGCGCATAAACTGAAGCTCTGAAAAAATCTCAGGGCAAAATGTCGAATGGCGACCGCTATGTGCGGTCCCCATTCAGTTTCTCTCCGACAGCCGCGGTTTCGGCAATTAGCCTTACTCGGAGACAGATCTCTCGATGAGATCGATGCAGCTATCAGGTGATTGGGCAACCGCCGTACCGCTAACCGCTTTCTTGGTCCGTTGAAGCGGATGCCAGAAGACAGGCGTCGCATCTGTCAACACCGTCAACGCACATGCGATCGCAGTTGCCGATGATCCCCCGGCGAACCCGGGAGATCGACGCAGACGCCTTGAAGCGTCGGACGACGTCTTTCCGGTCCAGTTTACCGAAGAGGCCGCACCTGGCACACTCAACGATTATCGTAGCTCCCCCGAAAGAGCGCAAAGTCACATTCTCGTTCAAGGTACCGCTCCTGGCCTGCTTCAGGAGTTCCGTTGCCTCTTCCAGCGTGTCGATTTCAGTCTTCTTCCGGTCAAGGCCGGGGAAATCATGCTCTGCTGCCGTCTCGCTGGTCGCGCGAGCCTGAGACGTGCGGCCTCTGCCCCTTAGGCGTTCCGCTTCCGTGATCTGGGTCATAGGTGAGCCGTATCAGGCTCGTCGGGAGGAATACTTTTCGGTGCATTCTCGGCGAAGAGGCGGCTGATCGATAGCGGCCTGGATCTTCCAGCGGCGATGTAGCTTGAACCCAAGTCGCGAGGACGGAAAGCGAGCCTGAATATCAACCTGGTTGGGCAACTCCGGCCTCTTGGTGGGCTTTAGCATCGCTGTTCCTTTATCTTGGGGTTCGCACCTTGGGCCGGAACCGGTCCCGGTAAGCTGGAATATTGCAACCCAAAAATACCAATCGAGCCGGCAACTTAGAAGATCGGGGTTAGGTCTCTGATTCGTCTCGCGATTCCGCCGATTGCCCATTAGCGCCGTCTAAAAAAGATGATTCTGGCTGGCTTGACTCTGAATACCATAGGGAACAGATGTAGAACATCATATTCAGGACATGAAGTCCACTTTTCAGCGCGAGCCAGGAGGTCCGCGGACGATGACGCACGCCCAGACTTCCAAGGTCATAGACGATCTACGCGAACGGATAGCCCACCTTGAGGGCTCGATAGCTCGTAAGACCGTCGTACTCCCGTTTGGCGTTGCGGGGATGGACGAGCGACTGCCCGGAGGCGGCCTTGCTTACGGGGCGGTCCATGAGTTTGCGGGAGGCGGATCGGGCACGGTGGACGGGGCAGCTGCGACATTGTTCGCGGCTGGTGTGGCGGCGCGATCAAAGGGGAAGGTGCTTTGGTGCCTGACCAGACCGGACCTCTTCGCGCCCGCCCTGTCGCAAGCCGGACTGCATCCTGACCGGGTGATCTTTTGCGAAAGCGATCGTGAAGAAGATGTTCTGGCTTCCATGGAAGAGGGGCTGTCGTTCGGCGGCCTCGCGGCAGTCGTAGGTGAACTGGTCAGGTTGCCAATGACGGCATCCCGCCGCCTTCAACTTGCGGCCGAAAAGACGGGGACGATGGGACTCGTCGTCAGGCGATGGCGGAGGCAGACAGAAGCGTCTGATTTCGGCAATCCGACGGCCTCAACGACAAGGTGGCGGATCAGCGTGCTGCCGTCAGAGCCATTACCAACGGCAGGCGTAGGACGAGCGAGATGGCTGGCGGAGTTGATGAGAGTGAAAGCAGGCGAGAGTGCTGAGTTCGAAATAGGAGCCTGTGATGCCAAGGGTGGTGTGTGTCTACTTCCCATTTCTCGCGACGGACAGGATCAGACGTCATGGCGAGGGAGCCGTGCCAGCTGATCAACCTCTTGTCGTGATTTCTCGATCCGGCGCGAAGCGCTGGGTGTCAGCGGCCGATACGGCGGCTCGCAAGGTGGGTCTGCGTGTCGGGATGGCTGCCAGCAAGGCGCAGGCCGTGGTCGCGAACCTGACCATGGTCGATGCCGACCCCGCAGCGGATGCGGCTGCGCTTGAGCGGCTGGCCATCTGGGCGCTCCGGCAATACAGCCCCGTCGTCGCGGTAGACGGCACGGACGGCGTGGTGATGGATACCGAAGGGGCCGAGCATCTCCGCGGCGGCGAGGAGATGATGATTTCCGGTCTCGTGAACTCGCTCCGCGGGCGCGGTCTGACGGCACGGGCCGCCGTTGCGGACACGTGGGGAGCTGCGCATGCGCTGACGAGGCTGACGGGGGCGGAGACGACCGTCGTTCCTGCCCGGGGGACGACCAAGGCCGTTGTTGGTCTCCCAATTCATTGTCTGCGCCTTCCACCAGAGACGATCCAGGGATTGCGTGTCCTCGGTGTGGAAACTGTCGGCGAGCTTTCGGCGATGCCCCGCGCCCCGCTGACTTTGCGTTTTGGGCCGCAGGTCGGTCGGCGGCTCGACCAGCTGTTCGGTCGGATCGCAGAACCGATAGAGCCTTTGCGGACGCCGGAACTCGTGGGGGTATCGAAGAATTTCCAGGAGCCGATTGGGGCGGCCGAGACCATCGCGAAATACCTTCGTCGCCTGGTCGGCGAGCTGACGGCCAAGCTAGAGGAGCGAGGCCTCGGGGTCCGTCGGTCGGACTTGTTCATATATCGCGTTGACAACACGAGGCAGTCGATCCGCGCTGGCCTCCAGAAGCCCGTCCGCGATCCCGCTCGCCTGTCAAAGCTTTTGTGCGATCAGATCGAAAAGGTCGATCCCGGTTTTGGAATCGAAAAGATGGTCCTCGTCGCGGTGATGGCGGAGCCGCTGGAAGAGCGGCAGGTAGCGTCCTCCCTGATCGAGGAACAGGTCGTCGATGTCACGCCTCTCATCGACATCTTGGGCAACCGAGGTCAGCGCCTCTATCGCAGCACCCCGGTCGCGTCGGATGTCCCGGAACGCTCGGTCGGAAGGATCGCAGCCACAGCGGACGAGACCGGGGTCGACTGGGGCGTGAAGTGGCCTCGGCCGTCACGCATGCTGCCCCGCCCGGAAGAGATCGAGACAATGGCCGTCCTTCCGGACCAGCCGCCCGTCGTCATTACCTGGCGGGGCAAGCGCAGGCGGATCGTCCGCGCCGACGGGCCGGAACGCATCTTTGGTGAATGGTGGAAGAGGCCTATCGAAATGGAAGCCGTCCGTGATTATTTCGTCGTAGAGGACGAACAGGGCGAGCGGCTCTGGGTGTATCGCTCGGGCGACGGCGTCGACGCTGGGACCGGCTCGCACCGATGGTTCCTCCATGGAGTCTTCGGATGAGATACGCTGAGCTCCAAGTCACGAGCCACTTTAGTTTTCTTCGGGGAGCATCCAGCGCCGACGAACTGTTCGCCATGGCGGCCGCGATGGGCATCGACGCCCTTGGCGTCGTGGATCGGAACAGCTTGGCGGGCATAGTCCGTGCCTGGGAGGCGGCCAAGACCATGCGCGTCCGCCTTGTCGTAGGCTGCCGTCTCGATCTTGCCGACGGGATGTCGATCCTTGTCTACCCGATGGATCGTCCAGCGTATTCAAGGCTCACCCGCATGCTGTCGTTGGGCAAGGGCCGGGGCGGCAAGGGAAAGTGCATCCTCGATATCAACGACCTCGAAGCTTACAGCGAAGGCCTGATCGCGCTTCTGATCCCGGACGAGGCCGATGATATCTGCGCTGGCCAGCTCCGAAAGGTAGCCGCCATTTTTGGTGACAGGGCATACGTATCTCTGTGCCTCCGCCGTCGACCAAACGACAGGCTCCGCCTTCACAACCTCTCGAATATGGCCGCCCGCCATAAGGTCAAGACCGTCGTCACCAACGACGTCCTCTTCCACGACCCTTCACGCCGACAGTTGCAGGACATTGTGACGTGTATCCGCAATCGAACGACCATCGATAGCGTTGGCTTCGACAGGGAAAGGCACGCAGACCGTTTCCTCAAGGCTCCCGAGGAGATGCACCGCCTGTTCGCCGAGTATCCGGAAGCGTTGGCGCGGACCCGGGAGATCGTCGATCGCTGCAAGTTCGACATGTCCGAACTCCAGTACCAGTATCCCGATGAAGCCATCGTCCCAGGGCTGGACGCCCAGCAGTCATTGACCAAGTTCGCTTGGGAAGGCGCGGCCGACCGCTATCCCGAGGGCATCCCGGACAAGGTCCGCAAGGCAATCCTCCATGAACTCGAGCTGATACGGGTCATGAAGTACGCCCCGTATTTTTTGACCGTCTACTCGATCGTGAGGTTCGCGCGATCGAAGGACATTCTGTGCCAGGGGCGCGGGTCGGCTGCCAACTCAGCCGTCTGCTACTGCCTTGGGATCACAAGCATCAATCCCGAGACCTCGGACCTCCTGTTCGAACGCTTCGTCTCCAGGGAGCGAGACGAACCACCCGACATCGATGTGGACTTTGAACACTCTCGCCGCGAGGAGGTCATTCAGTGGATATACGAGACCTACGGACGGTCTAGGTCCGCTCTTTGTTCGACCGTTCTCCGATATCGTGCCAAAGGCGCTCTACGCGACGTCGGCAAGGCACTGGGGCTTCCAGAAGACCTGATCACACAGCTGTCGTCAGGCGTCTGGGGATGGTCCGAAGGTGTCGGTGAGAAGCAACTCCGCGAAAACAACATGAACACGTCGGACTACCGACTGCGATTAGCGCTCGATCTCGCTGGTCAGCTCATGGGCGCGCCGCGACATCTCGGCCAGCATCCAGGTGGTTTCGTGCTCACTCAGGATCGTCTCGACGACCTGGTTCCTATCGAGCCGGCGAGCATGAAGGATCGTCAAGTCGTCGAGTGGGACAAGGATGACATCGAAGCTCTCAAGTTTATGAAAGTCGACGTCCTGGCGCTCGGAATGCTGTCCTGCATGGCGCGGTCATTCGAGTTGCTGGCCGAGCACAAGAACGTGCCGATGGGGCTGGCTGACGTCCCGCAGGAAGACACCAAGACCTACGCAATGATCCGCCGAGCGGACACGCTGGGAACGTTTCAAATCGAGAGCCGCGCCCAGATGGCCATGCTGCCACGACTGAAGCCGAGGACGTTCTACGACCTCGTGGTCCAGGTGGCGATTGTCCGGCCCGGGCCTATTCAAGGCGACATGGTGCATCCTTATCTTCGCCGTCGTGAAGGGAAGGAGAAGGTCGAGTACCCGACGCCAGAACTGGAGGCCGTCCTCGGTAAAACGCTTGGTGTCCCACTTTTCCAGGAGAGCGCTATGAAAGTGGCCATGGTCTGCGCGGGCTTCTCCGCAGGCGAGGCCGACCAGCTGCGGCGCGCCATGGCGACGTTCAAGTTCACGGGAGGCGTTTCGAAGTTCAAGGACAAGCTCGTCAGTGGCATGGTGAAAAACGGATACACGGCCGAGTTCGCCGAGCGGACTTTCAGCCAGCTTGAAGGGTTCGGCTCTTACGGTTTCCCTGAGAGCCATGCGGCCTCGTTCGCATTGATCGCCTACGCTTCGTCATGGGTGAAATGCCACCACCCCGACGTCTTTTGCGCTGCTCTCATCAACAGTCAGCCGATGGGCTTTTACTCGGTCGCCCAAATCGTCACAGACGCACGCCAACATGGCGTCGAGGTTCGGCCCGTCTGCGTGAACGCCTCCCGGTGGGACTGCACCATGGAAAGGATCGGGGGTTCGGATCGCTTTGCCGTCCGTCTTGGCATGCGTGTCGTCAAAGGTCTCCCCGAGATCGATGCCGCCCGCATTGTTCTTGCCCGTGCGGATGAGCCGTTTGAAACCGCCGATGACATGTGGCGACGCTCTGGCGTACCGACCGCCTCTCTGGTGAAGCTCGCCAATGCTGACGTATTCCTGTCGTCTTTGGGTTTGGAGCGTCGTCAGGCGCTCTGGGACATCAAGGCGCTGCGTGACGAGCCGCTCGAACTATGGGCGGCCGCGGCCGAGCGCGAAGCTAACACCGTGCCCGAGATGCAGGAGCCCAAAGTCGAACTCAAGTCGATGACCGAGGGCAGGGAGGTCGTCGAGGACTACACGAACACGGGGCTGACCCTGCGAGCGCATCCGATGTCCTTCCTTCGCCAGGATCTCAAGGCAAAGAGGATCGTTACCTGTTCCGAGGCGATGGGTGAGCGCGATGGGAAGTGGCTATGGACGGCGGGGTTGGTTCTCGTCAGACAACGCCCTGGATCGGCCAAGGGTGTCATGTTCCTGACCCTGGAAGACGAGACGGGGATCGTCAATGCCGTCGTGTGGCCGTCGCTATTCGAGAAGCAGCGTCGTGTTCTCATGACGGCCAGCATGATGGGCATTCACGGAAAGATACAGCGAGAAGGCGAGGTTGTGCATCTCGTCGCCCAGAAGCTGTTCGATTTCTCAAGCGATCTCTCGAACCTGGGCGAGCGCGGGGGCGACTTCCCGCTACCGCACGGGCGTGGCGACCAGGTTAAGCATGGTGGAGGGCCTGATCCACGCGATAGCGCGAAGCCAGCGGTGCAGACACGAGACATATACATTCCGGACCTCCACATCGACACGTTGAAGGTGAAGTCGCGCAATTTTCATTGAAGGCAGCTTTCGGCCCAAAGCGGACAAACCAACATTTCCCTGCTAGGGAGTGTGGTTCAGGCCATGACGAGGCGGTGAATGCGATTTCGGATCAGCTTGGCACAGCATGATGATATAGCACCTTGGCTTCGGCTGGCTGAGGAAGTGGCGCCGTTGTTCGGCCCCGTGCCCGGCTTCGAGGAAGTTCTTACCCGGAAGATCTCTCAGCGGCAGGCTCACTGCGCAAGGAGGGATGCTGAAAATAGCAGCTTTTTAGGAGGCGTTATTGTAGGTGGAAATGGTAAGGAGTATGCCATCCGCTGGCTCGCCGTATTTTGCGACTTTCATCGGCTCGGCATCGGCAAGTTACTTCTCGAGGCTGCCATTTCGACTACCCCCCCCGAGTCTTCTGTATATGTGGATACCTTCGTTGCCGGTAGTCCCGGAGCGGACGCCGCCAGGCGGCTGTATGAGTGCTGTGGCTTCTTCCCCGCGGACATTTGGAGAGAGGGTGATGTAGTCCGCCAACGGTATTTGCGTCGGCCGTATAGCGTTCTGCCTTGACGACCGCTTTTTGGCGCAAAGCGGCGAGGGGAAGATGTGGCGCCGTGCGCTCCAATTGAGGTCGCATCAAGACGCTTTGTATCCTTGTGGCGCACCTGCGCCAGTTTGATCACTGCTGGAACGAGCACAAATACGCTCCTTATACGCAATCATAATCAAGCACTGGGTCAAGGCTCGGAGGCCCGTTGTAGATCCCGGGGACGAGACGTTGTTGAAGGCTCGTCGCATGCCACCGAGCCTACTTCAGGGCAGCGGCAGGTGCGCGACCAACGACTTCATAGCTGAAGACGGTCCCGACGTTCCATCAAAAGCTCATTCTCAACAAGTCGCCTTCCTGTGTCGGTCAGTTCCGCCCCCTCACTCAAGCCGAGCTTACGAAGTCGTTGATCAATCTCGTCCGTGAGCGCAGCGCCTTCGTGTCGGTAGAGCCGCAAGAGGACGCTCCATTCCTCGTAAGTGAAGTCCCATCTGCCAACCATAATGAGCCTTTCTCTGTTTCACATTATGATGATAGCACGGTTTCGTCTCTGGGAAGGTGTCGCCCCGCTGATAACCGAACCGCCAGGAGAACCTAGCCGATTGCCTGATAAAGTACGGGATGACGATATGGGACCGTTAACCGAAGGTTGTACCAACCGAAAAGGTCACCCGGGAGAGCGATGAGCCGCCCATCTGGCGGGGTCGCGACGTAAAGTCGCCTCTGTCACCGGCACCATTTTAGGTCGGTGCCCTGGGCCCATTGCTCGATAATTCGTAGGCGGTTCTAAGGACGGCCTCTTTGCTGCAGCACGATGAGAGACGGCATGTCGAAGCACGTGATGCCACGATGCGCACTAAGGCCCGTAGTCCAGTTCATCATTGACCAGCTGCCGAGCCCCGTGTCGTATCGGAACCAGCGTGGCCGTGCAGATGCCCCGCAGCGTGGACATTCTGATTTCTTTTTCAATGAGGGGAACAAACGCGTGCTTCCTCCGTATACTGATAAGAGGCCGCCAAACCATGCGGCGGGCTGGTCCAACGACTGTGGGAGTGTTCCGTGCGGACCGACAGCAGTGACGTTTTCGACCTCTTTTCAAAGTCTTATTCCAGCGAAGCTCGAGAGACGCTGAGTCTACAGGAGTACTTGCTCAGCTGCCGCGACAATCCAAGCATGTACGCCACTGCACCGGAGCGTATGATAACGGCCATAGGTGAGCCTCGACTTGTAGACACAAGCAGAGACGAGCGTTTGGGCCGGGTCTTCGCTAATCGCACGATCAAGCTCTACCCGTCCTTTTCCGATTTCTTTGGCATGGAAGATACGATCGAGCGGATCGTTGGCTATTTCCGCTACGCTGCCCAAGGCCTCGAGGAGCGCAAGCAGATCCTCTATCTCTTGGGGCCGGTCGGTGGTGGTAAGTCCTCACTCGCTGAACGGCTGAAAAGGCTGATGGAGGAGCATCCGATCTATACACTCGCCATCGACGGAAAGATGAGCCCGGTCTTTGAATCGCCCCTAGGGCTCTTCAGCCGTGAACGCATGGGCGATCTGCTAGAGGAAAAATACGGCATCGCGAAACGGCGGCTCACGGGCCTTATCTCGCCATGGGTCACGAAGCGGCTCGATGAGGTCGGTGGCGACATCTCAAAGTTCGGCGTTGTTAAGCTGATGCCCTCCGGGCTGCGCCAGGTTGCAATTGCGAAGACCGAACCGGGCGACGAGAACAATCAGGATGTCTCAGCGCTTGTCGGCAAGGTCGATATCCGCCAACTCGAGAACTTTAGCCAGGCGGATCCCGACGCTTATTCATACAGTGGTGGCCTCAATCGTACGACACAAGGCCTTCTCGAGTTTGTCGAGATGTTCAAGGCGCCGATCAAGGTGCTGCATCCACTACTGACCGCCACGCAAGAGGGCAGCTACAACGGTACCGAAAATTTCGGCGCCTTTCCCTATCAGGGGATCGTGCTTGCCCATTCCAACGAGTCGGAATGGGTGAATTTCAAGCACAACAAGAACAACGAGGCCTTCCTGGACCGCATCCTCGTCGTCAAGGTACCCTATTGTCTGCGCGTCACCGAGGAGCGAATGATATACGAAAAGCTCCTGCGGGAGAGCGAGCTTTCCGACAGTCCGTGCGCGCCCGAAGTGCTGGAAAATCTCAGCCGCTTTACGGTGGCGACGCGCCTTACCCCTCACGAGAATTCTCCGATCTATACGAAGATGCGCGTCTACGATGGCGAGAATCTGAAGGATACTGATCCCAAGGCCAGATCCCTCCAGGAATACCGGGATGCCGGTGGAGTCGATGAAGGCATGAACGGTGTCAGCACGCGCTTTGCCTTCAAAGTACTGTCAGAGACGTTCAACTACGACACCAAGGAGGTGGCAGCCGATCCGGTTCACCTTATGTACATCCTCGAACAAGCAATCCGCCGTGAGCAATTTCCCAAAGATATCGAAGTGAACTATCTGGATTTCGTCCGCTCTGAAATCGGTGCCCGCTATGCCGAATTCATCGGCCATGAGATTCAGAAGGCCTATCTGGAATCTTACAGCGAATATGGTCAAAATCTATTCGACCGCTACATTGCCTATGCGGATGCGTGGCTGGAAGATCAGGATTTCAAGGATCCGGACACAGGCCAGATGCTCAATCGCGAGGTGCTTGACAGCGAGCTATCGCAAATCGAAAAGCCCGCCGGTATTGCTAATCCAAAGGATTTTCGCAACGAGGTGGTCAAGTTCACCCTGCGATCTCGCGCCCGCAACGGTGGACGCAACCCCTCATGGACGAGCTACGAAAAGCTGCGCGAGGTTATTGAGAAACGCATGTTCGGCCAGGTCGAAGACCTTCTGCCGATCATCAGCTTTGGCTCGAAGAAGGATAGTGCCATCGAGAAGCAGCATGCTGATTTCGTGGATCGCATGACCGCACGGGGCTACACAGTGCGGCAGGTTAGGCGGTTGGTTGACTGGTACATGCGTGTCAATAAGGCCGGATGAAGTGCCTTTGTGGGGGCTCGCCCATGCCGATTTTCATTGATCGCCGGCTAAACCCCAAGGACCGTAGCCTCAGCAATAGGCAACGCTTCTTGAAGCGCGTTCATGATGACCTGAAACGTTCGATCGGCGAACAGGTCAAGGAAGGTAGGATTTGTGATGTCGATGCGTCACACAGCGTGCCGGTGCCGAAGCGCGGTGCCGACGAGCCAAAGTTTCGCAATTCCGCCGCCAGCGGTGAGAGGCACTACATCCTGCCCGGCAACCATAGCTTTTCGGCCGGCGACCGTATTGCCAAGCGCCCCGGCGGCGGCCAGGGTGCCGATCGGGCCGCGGGACGCGGAGAGGATGAAGACGACTTTCTCTTCGTACTCTCACGCGATGAAGTGCTCGATCTCTTCTTTGAAGACCTCGAGCTTCCCGACATGGTCAAGCTCAGTCTGAGGGAGACCGTGACCTACAAGCCTCATCGTGCCGGTTTCGCCACATCGGGTACACCAAGCCATATCAATGTCGCGCGCACCTTGGGTAACAGCTTGGGGAGGCGAATAGCGCTGAGGCGCCCCAGCGAAAAGGAATACCAGGCAATCGCAAACGAGGTCACCGCCCTGGAGGCGGAACCTCGACTCTCGCCGCCGCACCGCCGGCGGCTTACCGCGTTGCGTGTCGAATTGGAGGTCCTAGAACGGCGTCGCAAACGTATTGCCTTTCTTGATCCGGTTGACGTGCGCTTCAACCGCTTCGAACGTCTGCCCCTCCATAATGCCAACGCCGTCATGTTCTGCCTGATGGATGTCTCGGCATCGATGGGAGAGCGGGAAAAAGACTTGGCGAAACGCTTTTTCGTTCTTCTGCACCTCTTTCTTAAGCGGCGCTATGACCGGATCAATGTCGTCTTCATCCGTCATACGGATGAAGCCAGGGAAGTGGACGAGGAGACTTTCTTCTTCAGCAAGCAGAGCGGTGGAACGGTCGTCTCTTCGGCTTTGGAGGAAATGCAGCGCATCATCCTTGACCGTTATCCCTCGAGCACCTGGAATATCTATGTCGCGCAGGCCTCCGACGGTGACAACGCAACGGGTGATTCCGAGCGCTGCGCTCGACTTCTTCGCAATGAGTTGATGAAGCTCATCCAGTATTATGCCTATGTCGAAATCATCGATGAGCGGGAAAGCGAAATCTTCGGAACGACGGACAACGGTACTGCGCTGTGGCGCGCTTATCGTACCGTCAATGGCGCGGTTGCGAGCTTTCAGATGACACGTATCGCGAAACCGGCCGATATCTATCCGGTTTTCCGCAAACTCTTTGTCAAGCAAACCTCAGCCTCTGGCCAGCAGCTGAAGGGGTAGGCCATGGCACGCCGCGCCACCCTGCTATTCGACGGTTCCGAATGGAATTTCGCCACGCTTTCGCGGACCTATGAGGCCATCGAAAAGATCGCTGTCGGCGAGCTGGGGCTGGATGTCTATCCCAACCAGATAGAGATCATCTCCTCAGAGCAAATGCTAGACGCCTATTCCTCAATCGGGTTGCCGTTGATGTACCAACACTGGTCGTTTGGCAAGCGTTTTGCATCCGAAAGCCATCGCTATCGCAAGGGGCGAGCGGGACTCGCCTATGAGCTGGTGATTAATTCCGATCCTTGCATCACCTATCTTATGGAGGAAAACACCATGGCGATGCAGGCGCTGGTAACCGCGCATGCCGCCTTTGGCCACAACCATTTCTTCAAAAACAACTATCTGTTCCGCCAGTGGACGGACGCCAGCGCGATCCTCGGCTACATGGACTTTGCCAAGAAGTACATCGCAAAATGCGAGGAAAGGCATGGCCTTGCGGCGGTGGAGGAGATACTCGATTCAGCCCATGCACTGATGGACCAGGGTCTCTTCCACTTTCGCCGACCGCCGCGGCTTTCTCCGGCCAAAGTAACGGAACGGGCGCGTGAACGGCTGGAATATGAGGAGCAGGCCCACAGCGACCTGTGGCGCACCCTACCGGCGCCGGTCGGGGCTGTCGAGATCGAGGAGGCTGAGCGGGAGGCGTTGGAGCGCAAGAAGTCTCTCCACCTCCCGGAAGAAAATCTGCTCTACTTTCTCGAAAAGCATAGCCTGATACTCGAGCCTTGGCAGCGCGAAATCCTCAGGATAGTCCGCGTGATCGCACAATACTTCTACCCGCAGGGCCAGACAAAGGTAATGAACGAGGGCTGCGCGACTTTCGTGCATTACAAGATCGTCAATCGGCTCTTCGACCAAGGCCGGATGAGCGAGGGCTCCATGCTGGAACTGCTCGCGAGCCACGCAAATGTAGTCTTTCAACCGAGTTTCGACGATCCGCGCTTTTTCGGCATCAACCCCTATGCGCTCGGCTTTGCGATGATGGGAGACATCGAGCGCATCGCGACCCAGCCGACCGCAGAGGACCGCGAATGGTTTCCTGACATCGCCGGCAACGGCGATGGGATGAGCACGCTCATGAATGCGTGGGAAAACCACCGCGACGAATCCTTCATTCTGCAATATCTAAGTCCAGCGTTGATCCGAAAATTTCGTCTCTTTCACCTTAGCGACCGAGCTGTCGATGGCTTCTGCGAGGTCGGCTCCATCCATGACGAGCGCGGCTATTCCTCCATTCGCTCGGGCCTTGCGCGCAGCTATGATCCCGCTGCCCAACGGCCGGATATTCAGGTGGTTGACGTTGACCTTTTGGGCGACCGGCGCCTACAGCTCCACCACATCGTCAAGAATGGCATCCTCCTGGAGGAGAGCCAACGCGACGCGACGCTAGTCCACATCCGCCGTCTCTGGGGCTATGGTTTGTGCTTAACGGGAATTGATGCCTCCAACGGCGCGGAGCTCCACACTATCTCCTTGGCTTGAGCGGAATAGATAAGTAGCTCGCCGGTCCGCTGTCGGAAGATGGTATGATCAACAATCTAGCGCAGGAGTGGGTCTCTCTGCCAACGACAGAGGGCGTGGGCCACTACGGCAACCCGTACGCTGGTTAAGCCTGCCAAGGTTCGGTCTGTCCTCGCGCGGGAAAATAAGCGCCACGCCGAAGGTCAGCCCATCATTGAAAAGGCAGTCACGGTCGAGGTGCAAAAAACCGGTACCGGTCACCAGGATGAGGCGCTCATCGCTTCTTCCGCATCAGGGCATCAGTCACGACAGATACATCCGGGTCATGATCTGGGCTCTTCGATGAATTGCAGACAGGGCATGCCAGCAGCGCCACAGCCGCACCATCTTGGCCCTGCCCACGGCTTGCGAGGATGTACTTCGCAAACCCATTCGGTTCCTTCGCAATTGTCGCACTGCTTCATCCCCTCATCTTGGCGGATGTCATGATGCTGATCAAGCGCTGAGGACCGCCGCGGCGGGTGGGGACGCCTGTTGCTCTCTTGAAATCAATACCGCAGAGCATGGGGATGAGACTTACCACCACCAGGGGCGTCCGGCAGAGCTTACAACGAACGGATCCGAGCCGGGAGGTCCGGGGCAACGAGCTCGACCGCAATCAGATATCCGGGCGTAGTAGCACTATCATTGAGCAGTTCGCCAATCGATCCCCGTCAATTGAGACGTCAGGAGTCGGAAACAAGCAGGCCAGCGGCCTACAGGTGGTACGGTGTATCTAAGAGGATGATGGAAGCGCAGCAGCCGACCGGGCGGTAAACCCCCGGCATCGGAATTGCGGGCACGGCTTCTCCTCCGCGCCGGGCGCCTTTGACAGTGGTCTAATTTCATGTGGTCGCTACCGCATGCGGCGCATGGGTTCTTATTACGTTCTCGTGGGAGAATGGGTCGTGGCGGGGGCTGATTGTCTTCCCTCAGTTGCTGGCAGCAGTGTCGCTCCTGCCCTTTGAACGCTTGAAGCCACTCCAGCTTCGCGCAACAATTGCTGTCATAAATCGGACATGAAATGGAGAACGTTCGATGCGATCAACCGCCGAGAGTGATGGGTTTCCCGAAGATATTCAGACGACCGCCTGGGCGATCGCGGCGAGGCATTTGACGCGCGGGCAAAAAGACGTCACCAAGATGATAGCCGACGCTCTCGTCATTGAGCGTGCTCGGTGCGTCGAGTTAATGCACGCCGCACTGGGACCGGAAGATCCGAGAATCGTGTTCTTGGAGAACCCCAGCCATGAATGGTAACGCCGTCCAAGGCGCTTTTTCAGGGGGTCTCTTACTCGGTGGCGGGAGAAGGGAAGCCGATCATCGGTTTTAAAGCTCTTAAACACCCGGATCGATGGGCGGCGTCCCGAATGCAATTGCAGAAGCGACGGTAACCCGACACTGCCGCATGCCCGCCTGTTCACGAAAACGTCGTGGCTACATCTTGACTGTTGCGCTCTTACCCAGATCTGGCTTCGTATCGCTGACGGCAGCCGCTGCCATCTTGATGTAGCTAACGACAGTCCCGGGGCTGTCCCAGTATTCCGCAAAGGAAGGAGTTACCTTGAGAATTCGGATCGACGGATCTTCGGGGCTATCCCACCAGGCCTTTGCGGGAATAGCAAAAAGCTCGCGGATTTTGTCTCGATCGTTCTGAATCTCAGCCTTGCCCGAAATCGATACATATTTCTGGCCCTTCGGGTTGGCGAAGGCGAGGCATACGGCCGAATGTAGCGCGATCTCTTCATCCTTATGGCTGGCGACGTCGGTCAAGAAATAGAACGCGTTCGTGTCGCGTTCGGCGTGGGCCGACATCGGGCGAGCGCGAAGGTCGTTGCCGGACTGCGTCGTCAGCATGCAAAAGCCGATGTCTTCAGCGAGATCCCAAACCTTAGCTTGATCGTCTTCTTGATGGGCCATAATCATCTCCTTGTTGAGTGATCGGGTAACGATGGGCTCTCGTTGTTGTTCCGGTCACTCCCACAGCAGGAAGCTCCGTAGCAGTAGAAAATACCGACTTGGGACTGAAGCTAGATCAAGTTTACGCAAGAGTTCGGGCGTGAGAATCAACAGAGAGCCCATGGCGGCCGGCTTCCCTCGAGCTAGCTCTCATCAAGGACCCTTCCAGAAAAGGCGAAGAAGGGTCGCGGCGATCCCCTCCGCTTGAACCTCGCCTTTTGCGATGCTGGATGCTGCGCTCGCCGGAGCAAAGCCTTACCGGTGGGTTCATCGCGGCTAAGCACCCACGATTTTAGTTTTCGTTTTGCAGTGGCCGTGCGCAATCAAGTATCAAAAACGAACTTCGAAAACAGAATACTCGGTTTCGATCTGCTCAAGCCGCTGCTACGCCGGCCCAAACTGTGTTATCGCCGTGACCGCCTCGGCGCGGTTATCGACTTTATTGTTGAAGTGGGGCCTAGAGTTAAACTAGAGGCTCCATTACGCCGGGTCGTTATATGAGCGGATTGGATATGAGCGGATTGGACGAAGGCACTCCCATCGCCGGAAGGGAGACAGATTAGAGCCACTGCAATGGGTGGAATTGAGCGCTGGCGTAATCTTGGGGTAGCGGCCTGTCCGGTTGGGACTAAGCGCTCTGGACCTGTCGTCGCCGAGTAACGATCTTGGAAGTGGTGGCGACAAGTTCAACTCATCACGGCTGCGGATCTTTAATACTTCTTCTTGCGAACGGTCTTGTTTCCGCGTGGTCCGCTGATGACCGGTGTTCGATTGCGGTTCTCAGCAAGCAGGCTTCGCCAGCGTTCAAGGCGGTCGGCGGCTAAAGTGCCGCCTTTGACGGCTGCCTGTACTGCACAGCCCGGTTCATGCGCATGGGTACAATCACGAAATCGGCAAAGCGGTGCCAGTTCCGTTATATTAGCAAAGAGCGTGTCGATCCCGTCTGTGACATCGCTGACGTAGAGTGTTCTTATTCCTGGCGTATCGATAACCCAACCGCCACCTGGAATAGCATGCAGCGATCGCGCGGTCGTGGTGTGCCGGCCTTGGGCGTCATATTCGCGGATAGTCCCGGTTTTCTGCTTTGCGTGAGATGCAGGTCCAGCCAACGTGTTCACCAGCGTCGACTTTCCAACTCCGGAGGAGCCCACGAGCGCGACCGTTTGCCCAACGCCGCACCAGAGCCTTAAAGCAAAGCTTGCATCGGCAGAGCGCCCATTCAAGGCAACGACAGGTAGGTCACGCTGCAAAACCTCCGCTTGGGCCTGAAATCGCCCAACGTCGTCGGCGGTGTCAGCCTTCGTCAACACGATCACCGGATTGCTGCCTGCCTGGTTGGCCATGATCAGATAACGCTCTAGCCGGTCAGTACTGAAATTGGCGTTGCACGATGTCACGATCAACAGAGTATCGATATTGGCGGCAACAAGTTGCTGGCCACGTCCGACTTCCGGGCGGCGCTGAAAAAGAGTTTTTCGGTCGAGGCGGCTGACCAGCATGTCGGACCGGGGATCGGCAAGCACCCAGTCTCCTACTGCGAAGTCAGCCGTGTTGGCATTGGCTGGAAGCTCCAGCTTCACCTGCCCTGTGACGTCGATCGCCTCAATGCGAGCCCGGTGAACCGAAGCGACGCGCCTGGGCACAAGGTCCACTTCGGTTGGCTTGACCTGATCCGCGAAGAAGTCAGACCAGCCAAGCAATTCCAACGCTGAGTGAAGATGGGAGTTAGTCAATTTTTGCTTCGCATTCGTTGGCGGAGTTTGTCGGTGGCTTTCGGAGGCTTACCACCTAGTGGCGCGCTGATGTTCTCTCTTTGGCAAAGAGTTTGCGTAGGCAGCAGCCTCGCCGGAGTAGGGGAAATCTTCCCCTAGCTGAAGGTCGCCATCGTAAACTTTAAAGGCAGGCCCGTCGACTTCGACGACCTTGTAGCCATTCACATGTTCAAACTTTGGTGTTTTCCAACCCATTAAGTGCTCCAGTTTCGGTCCAACGTTTCGGTAATTTTCGAACATGATGTCCAGCACGATGCTCAGTAGACTCGTCCTCTATCAGGTGTTTTCACAAAAGACTAAAGACGAACTAGCCACGATCACGGCGTCATCGTCGCCTCCTCGCTCAAGGAAGATGGCGTCTGGTGGAACCCCGTCGAGCCCTCAGGGTGACGGCGTTTGTCGAAGCCGCACGCCCGGCAGTGGGTGCTTGAGATGAACGGGGCACTTTCCGAGCAGATCCTGAACGAAAACAAGGTCGTTTTCGATGCGATGGTGGGCCACCGTTTCGTCGAGGACATCAAGGCGGACCGCCTCCGAAAGAGGTCTTCGAGTGCTACCTCGTATCCGAGGGCGCCTTCGTGGACACCGCTATTTCGATATTCGCCTTCGCCGCGTCGAAGGCCGGGACGATCGCCCAGAACCGCCGGCTGATCGGCGTGCTGGATGTGCTTGCCAACCAGCAGATCGCTTATTTCGATAAGGCCTTTGCTGAACGTTGCATCGATCACACAGCCTTCGACACATCCATTCCCGAGGTCTCAGCCTTCCGCGACGGCATGCTGGCGATCTCCCGTGACGGACGGTATCTCGACACGGTTGCCGCGATGTTCGCCGCCGAGCGGATGTATTGGACGTGTTCGAGTGAGGCAGCCCGGCATTCAGTGAGCGATCCGCTCGGCGGTTTGGTTTGGTTGGAGAGCAGTAGCATAGGCATAAGGCCACGGCGTGGCCTTGAAAATGGCATATCCCATGACATATCCCAACCGCCGCAGTATTTAATATATGGAATTTTGATAGGATTACCGGTGGAGCAGGGTGCAGTCTTTCGAAATAATCGTAGCCAAGCCGTTCGGCTGCCGAAGGCCGTAGCTTTACCGGACGATGTAAAGCGCGTCGATATCGTTGCGGTCGGACGCGCCAGGGTTATCGCCCCCGCCGGTGAAGTTTGGGACAGCTGGTTCGATGGCCAGGCGGCGACATCGGATTTTATGAGCGAGCGTGATCAGCCAGCGTTGCAGGAGCGCGAGGCGCTTTGATGCTGAAGTACATGCTGGATACCAATATCTGCATATTTACGGTGAAGAACCGGCCGCAGCAGGTGCGCGAGGCTTTCAACCGCCATCATGGTCAATTGTGCATCAGCTCTGTCAGCTTGATGAAATTGATCTACGGCGCGGAAAAATCAGCTTTCGCCGAGCGGGCGAGCTCGGCTGCGTTGAGGAGCCCGGATTGGTGGTGTGCCGGCATGGTCCAGAAGCCTCTTAACGTCTCGCCGAGGATGGGCGGCTCCAGAAACGGAATATCTCGTTCGAGATAGGTGCGAATGAAATCTTGTCTCCTGCATGCTCCCGCGGTCGCTGGAAGGAAAGTAGACTATCGGAAAGCCGCGCCTCAGCTAACCGGGGTGAGCACCCCGAAACGAAAACCCCGGCATGCCAAAGCGGGATACCGGAGTGATCTGTTCTTTTGTGGAGGGCTAGGAGGTTAAGCCTCGGTTGTGGCGGCTTCCACCAGTTTCCGTGCATCGCCGAAGCCACCCATTTTCGCCTTCCAGGTTAGAAGTGGCGCGTAGAAGCGCAGATAGGCGAGCATCAGGGCGACCGAAATATAGAAGCACATCACGCCCATATACGTCGGGTTGAACAAGCGGTCGGTGCGGCCGTTAAGGATGATTGCATTATACCAGACGATGGCAGAGATCGGCATTGCAATCAGCAGGCCGAGCGGCACGAAGCGGTTGAAGATCAGCATCAGCCCGCAGACGATTTCGAGCGTCTTGACGATGTCAAACAAGCCGACTTCGATCATCGTGATGAGCATCTGCGAGGAAAGCGGCGTGTTTCCAACCGGTTGCGGGAAAATGGCCGGCAAGCCCGCCTGGGTCAGCCAGTAAGATGCGCCCGAGACGAGCATCCAGCCCCCGATATAGAGCCGGCCGAGTGACAGCAGGATCTTCACGATGGTTCCGACGCTCCAGTTGTAAGTGATTTCCTTGGACATGATTTCCCTTACTCCTGCGACACGTGGCGCTTGATGCTGTCGATACGGCCGCCGCGCGGGCCGATATGGTATACGTCCACGACCGTCTTTTCGGCACCGGCTTGCGTTAGCTTGTGGACCGTGACGACCGTGCGTCCATCACCGACGAGCGGCTGGAGCAGTTCGGATTTCACCTCTGCGCCATCAGCGAATTCGGGGAAGATCGCTTTGTCGAAATCGGCATCGGGCGCGATGTATTCGCCCGCGGCATATCCCCCCTTGGCGTTGACGTAGACTTCCTCGCGGAAGTCGCTCAGCATCTGCTTGGGCATTTTGTCCAGGGCGGGTCCCCATTGCCAGCCGGGGGCGATGTGAAGCTGGTAATAGATATTGGTTAGAAAAAGGGCGGCGACGACGAGCGAAGCGACATAAAGCGTCCGCTCGGATATGAGATGGGACCCAGACAAGTCCTACTCCTTGATGTGCTCTTGAGTTTTCAAGATTATGGTGGTTTCGTGGCGGTTGCCACATATGAATATGTGCCCTTACTAAAACGGTAGTGTGGAGGCAATGCGTGCAACGATCTTTGCACTGCACAAGGCCCCCGCGGCACGGTTGATCCAATCGGGGCAGAACCTTGCATGCGAGACAGGTGCGTGTCGGAGCGTTGAGGAATCCCTGGTGCCGTCCGTACGGCTCTTACATCTTAAGCACTGCGAGGCACCACTCGGAGTCGGGTGAAAGCGGTGGAAATCTCGAGCGGGAGTTGGTTCGCGGACCATCGTGTGGCACAAGGTGCCTAATTGCAGCCCAGAGAGATACAACCCGTGAATCCCGGTCATGCCAAACTGTGGTTTCGCGGGTGGTCGTCGACGTTTGAAATCATTACATTGAAGGCGACGCGGCAATATCGGTCCGACGTTTCTACATTCTTAACATGAAACAAAAAGTCCCGCTCCAGCTGAATCGTCTACAGCCCACATTGCCTATGGCATAGAATCAGTTTGCCATGCGACTTGCTTGGTTGCAGATGCTGAAGGAGCGGCCATGTCATTAGTGCAGTACGAGAACTTTTCCCCATTCGTGGAATTCCTCGGGGTTACGATCGTTCACCAGGGTGAGGACCAGGTTCAGACATCTCTTCCATCCCAGCCTGTGCTGCAGAATCGCAAAGGGGACATCCATGGTGGTGTCATCGCTACCCTTCTCGATACCACCCTTGGCATGGCAGCTCGAGGAGAAATGGATCAGCAAGCAGCAAGTTCGACGCTGAGCCTGACCGTGAACTTTCTCAGCCCGGCCCGAGGAGAGCTTCTATGCAGCGCGCGCTGCGTCCGGAAAGGTCGTTCTATCCGGTTTGTAGAAGGCCAGATTACTGACAAGGACGGCGAAGTGGTTGCAACTGCAGTCGCAACTTTCAAGGTCTTTTCGGCAAACAGGGCGAGCGCCTGCTAGTTGCTTAGCTCATAAAATGAGGCCGGAAACGGCTGTCCGCCGAGGGTCGCCGTCGCCTCTTCCGCCCATCGGACAACCTTTTGACCAAAATCGGCAAAACGGCTCGCAGGTAGATCGCTTTCGTCTGCAGTCAGCGTGATGGAACCGCAGACTGAGCCGTCTTTTTGCCAAACAGGAGCGGCAATCGAGTTGACGCCTCGTCTGACACCGCTTTCCGACGTCGCAAAGCGACGCTCGCGGACCGGCCCGATCCGCTCCATCAGCTTGCTGCGATCTGCTGGTTGAAAGCCTACGGTTCCCCGATGTGCAGGGGCAAAGAGCCTCTCAAGGTCCAGTGGTGGGAGAAAGGCTGAAATCGCGATGCCGCCGGCCGTCTGAGTCATCGGCAGCGAGCTTCCCATTTCTGCGGAATATGTCAGCCCAATGTGGCCCTCGACCCTGTCGAAGTATGTAATGAAGGGGCAATTGTTGAGGACGAAGAACGCATTAAACCCTGTTTGGTGGGCTGCCTGGCGGAGAATAGGGTGAAGGTTGCGGCGCGTGTGGTTCTCAGCGAGGACCCGTGATCCCACTTCCCACATAAGCAAGGTTGCGCGGTACTTCCGGGATCCGGAATCTTGCTCTGCATAGCCCATCTCGACCAGTGTTCCCAAGAGCCTTTGTACCGCGCTGAGGTTGAGCTCCATCTGGCGGGCAAGCTCTGTAATACCCAGCGGCTCTGACGCTGCACACAGAGCTTCCAGAAGTCGCAGTGCTTTCTTGGCCGTCAAACTCATGAACGAAGCTCCTTAGAATGTCGAATAGTGACATACAACGTCAGATATTAAAATACCCTTGCATGGCGCTCTTCGATATGTAAGATCAATATTAGATAACAAGTATCACTATTCGATAAGGAGGCGTCTTTGCTGGATCGGGAAATGACTGGCGCTTGGGAAATGCCTGAGCATCTCAATATGCTTCGGGGGACCGTCGTTCGGTTTATGACAACAGAGGTACGACCCGTTGAAGAGAAGCTGGCCCACGACAGCTACGCCCTCCCTGCCGAGGAACTGGCGCGGTTACAGCAGAAGGCACGGGAGGCCGGATTGTGGTGCATGGCTTCGCCTGAGGAATATGGCGGTGGCGGCCTCGGTTTGCTGGGCCAGGTCATCGTAGCGGAAGAAGCAGCCAAATGCCGAATGGGCGCCTACGTTCCAGCCTGCGGTGCATTCGGCATCGACCCGCCGTCGGTCATATGGCTTGGCTCGGAAGAGCAGCGCCAGAAATACGGCGTGATGGGCATAAAAGGCGGGAAGAAAAACTTCGTCGCAATTTCGGAAGCATCCGGAGGCTCCGACCCGGGCCACAAGATTCAGACTCGCGCAGAGCGGGACGGTGATGATTATATCATCAACGGTACAAAGATGTGGATCACAGCCGCTGATAAGGCGGACTGGGGCATAGTCTTTGCGCGTACGGGGGAAGCCGGCAAAGGCGAGGGTATCACGGCATTCATTGTCGATCGTGATACGCCGGGGATCACGTGCAAGGAGATCGGCGTCATTCGCTCCTATGCTCCCTATGAAGTCAACTTTGATAATGTGCGGGTACCTGCGTCCAACTGCCTTGGAGAAGAAGGCCAAGGGTTCGCGATCTGCCAGAAATGGCTTGTACATGCCCGCGTTCCTTACGCCGCAGGCGTCATAGGAATTGCGCAGGAGGCTTTGAAAATCGCCATTGATTGGGCCTGCGAGCGCCACGTCCACAAGTCCCGGCTCTCGGACAAGCAGGCGATTCAATGGATGATAGCGGACAGCGACATGGAGCTGCGTGCTGCTCGACTTCTCGTCTACCAAGCTGCCTGGAACGGCGATCTTGGTCGAGACATCAAGATTGACGCGTCGATTGCGAAGGTGGTTGCGACGGAAACTGCCGGCCGGGTCATCGATCGTTGTGTGCAGATACTGGGGGCCATGGGTGTGGCGCGGGAACTGCCGCTTGAGCGCTGGTATCGCGAATTACGCATCAAGCGGATCGGCGAAGGTCCCTCCGAGGTCCATCGGATGGTCTTGGCACGCCATCTTCTGCGGGGTTGAGCGATGTCGATAGAATTTGACGTTCAGGATTGCATTGCACTGATCACGATCAATCGTCCCGAGCGGCGGAATGCCTTGGATGCGGATCACTACGCCGCTCTTTCTGATGCGTGGTGCAGGGTGCGTGATGACGCAGGGATTCAGGTGGCTGTAGTGACCGGCGCGGGAGATAGGGCTTTCTGTGCCGGAGCCGACCTCAAGTCCTGGGTCGGTCGCGACAATCCTCTTTCCGAGCTGTGGCTCACTCAGAAAGACAGTCTGCTGAATCGTGGACTGGAAGTCTGGAAGCCCGTTATCGCTGCCGTGAACGGTGCATGCGTCGCCGGTGGAATGACCCTCCTCCTCGGCACGGATCTTCGCGTTGCCGTATCTGGTGCGACGTTTTCCCTGGCAGAAGTGAAGCGCGGGATCATTGCCGCGAATGGTGGGACCCAGAGAGTGATGAAGCAACTCCCATATGCGATTGCCATGGAGATCCTGCTGCTGGGAGAATCGATCGACGCCGACACCGCTGCAAGGTGGGGTCTGATTAACCGCGTCGTTGAGCCAGAAGACCTTCTATCCACTGCAATGGAAATGGCTCGAAAAATCCAGCGAAACGCACCTCTTGCAGTTCAGGCAGCAAAAGAATTGGCAATACGGTCGCAAGACATGAGCCTCGCAGACGGATTGCGGATGGAGCAGTTCGTCAATCGAATTCTCCACCATTCCGAAGACACACGCCTCGCCCGGGAAGCGTTTGCCGAGAAACGCCAGCCCCAGTTTAAGGGAAATTGACATGGAGGAGAAGCGATTGGCCCCGGCTGCGTTGCCACTGAAGGGTGTCAAAGTTCTCGATTTGACCCAGATCTACAACGGGCCTTATGCGACCTTTCTCATGGCCATGGGTGGAGCCGAGGTTGTAAAGGTGGAACCTATCGGCGGCGAGTACCTACGTCGACGCGATGCGAGCTCGGGCGCGTTCATGCCTTTCGCGATGCTGAATGCTTGCAAGGATTCGGTTTCGTTGAACCTGAAGTCCGCGAAAGGACGCGAACTGTTTCTCAAGCTTGTCGAGCAAGTGGACGTGGTGGTTGAGAACTACTCACCTGGCGTTATGGATCGTCTCGGTATTGGTTGGGAAACTCTCCGTGAACGCAATCCGCAGATCGTATTCGCTTCGGGTTCGGGCTATGGCCAAGACGGGGGTTATCGAGACCTCATGGCAATGGATTTGACCGTGCAGGCGATGTCCGGAGTCATGAGCGTAACCGGGTATCCCGACGGTCCACCTACCAAATCTGGCGCCGCACTGTGTGACTTCTTTGGTGGCGTTCACCTTTACGGAGCGATCGTCACGGCTCTTTACCGTCGTGCGGTGGAAGGCGTGGGTGCGCGGGTCGAGGTTTCAATGCTCGAGGCTGTTTACCCGACGATGGCATCCAATATTGGAATGATCCATGGCGCGCGCGATGACATCCCGTTGCGTACAGGGAATCGCCACGGCGGGCTTTCTCTATGTCCATACAATGTCTACCCCACGTCGGATGGCTACATCGCGATCATCTGTAACAACGACAAGCATTGGAAAAGCCTCCTGGAGGCTATGGGTCGTGCCGATCTTTCCTCCGATCAGCGGGTTCGGACGATGCGTGATCGCGTCAGTCATATGGAGTTCGTCGACGATCTGGTAGCGCAATACACTCAGCAACGTCCAAAAGAGCAGCTTTCACGGCACCTGCAAGATCACAAGGTGCCCAACGCCCCAGTACGTGACCTGACCGAAGTCATCAAAGACCCGGTACTGCACGAGCGCGGGTCTCTGCTTGATGTCGATCACCCAACCTTTGGAAGACTGACGCTGCCGCGCTCTGCGCTCAGGTTCAGCGATACCGAAACGCGAGACTATGTCTGCTCCCCCAAATATGCTGCCGACAACGCAAGGATTTATGGCTCGATTGATATCGGCCCCCAAGAACTTGCCAAGCTCGCAGAGGAAGGGGTGATCTGATGCGAGGCCAAACCGTTATCGCAGGCGTTGGAAATACCCGTTACGGAAAGCACCCTGATCGCGATAAGATCGATCTGATAGTAGCGGCCGCACGAACGGCACTGGCTGACGCCGGTCTCTCAAAAGACATGGTCGATGGCGTCTTTGTGAAGATCGCCAATGCCGCACCCTCCGTGCTCTATGGTCAGAAAGTCTCGGAGGCACTGGGGTTGCAGCCGAAGATCGGCTGTGCGCTGGACCAGGGCGGGGCGGCCAATATTAGTCTCATCACCTACGCCGCGCTCGCCATTCAGGCCGGAATGATTGACATAGCGTTGGTCTGTTATGGCGACACCGCTCGCACGGGTTCGCGTGCCGTCTATCACCGCCCGAGAGGCGACGACGCTGTCATGGGCTGGTATTCTACCGCTGCCGGATATGCGATGATCCATCAGGCGTATCGACAACGCTACGGGACGCCGGACGAGCATTTTGGAATAGTCGCGGTGACGGCGCGGAGGCACGGGGCGAACAACCCAGACGCTCACCTGCGGGTTCCCCTGTCGATGGGGCAATATCTTCAGGGCTCGTATGTCGTTGAGCCCTTGCGTCGCGATGACTGCTGTCTGGTTTCCGACGGCGGCGCGGCCATCATCCTGATGAGTAATAAGAGAGCTCGACAGCTGGGGCGCAGCCGCGCTGTCCCGATTATTGGTCTGGGGCAGGCACAGGAGAGTTGGGAAGTTCACCTTCGCCCCGATCTGCTTCACACGAAGGCTGCCGACTCGGCTGAAACGGCATTCCGGATGGCGGGTATCCGCCGGGAAGACGTTTCGTTCGCGCAGCTCTATGACTGTTTTACGGTGACCGTCCTCCAGACGCTCGAAGATTATGGTCTCGCACCGCGAGGCACTGCCGGTGCACGCGCTTTGTCTGAAGGCATAGGGGTTGATGGTTGGTTGCCACTCAATACGGCCGGGGGACTTTTATCGGAATCGGGTACCCCTGGACTGCAACTCATAATCGAGGCTGTGCGCCAGATGCGTGGGGAAGCACGGCTGCAGGTATCATCGCCTCGATTTGGGCTGGTGTCCAACCAAGGTGGCTCCATGCATACGCACGCAACCCTAATTTTGGGACAGCCACAATGAGCGCACCGCAGCCCACTCTCTCGCCCCTGACCCAGCCATATTGGGAGGCTCTCCACGCGGGTCAGCTCACTTTTCAAAAGTGTGAAGAGTGTGATCAGGCTTGGCTTCCGGCTCGTGAAGCCTGTCCAAATTGTTTGTCGATCCACTGGGAGCGCGTCCCGGCAGCGGGTACTGCCAAGGTCGTGTCCTGGGTGGTCTATCACACCGCCTATGCCGACCATCTGGCGGCCCGCATACCGTACAACGTAGCTGTGGTGGAACTCGATGAGGGGCCAAGGATGCTGACATCGATAGTTGGTTGCCGCTCTGACGCGCTTCTTGTCGATGCCAGGATCCAACTGAAGATTACCGCGGAGGACGGGATCCCGCTTCCATACTTTGTGCTGTCCGAGGTGAATGAGGAGGTCGTCGAATGAAGATCCTGGTGCCTGTCAAGCGCGTGGTCGATTACAACGTGAAGATCCGCGTGAAGCCGGATGGTTCCGGCGTCGAGCTGGCCAACGTCAAGATGTCGATGAACCCGTTCGACGAGATCTCCGTGGAAGAGGCTCTGCGACTGAAGGAAGCCGGCAAGGCGGAAGAGGTGGTCGTGGTGTCGATCGGCCCTGCAAAGGCGGAAGAGACGCTGCGCACCGCGCTGGCCATGGGTGCCGATCGTGCGATCCTCGTCGAGACCGAAGAGGCGCTCGAGCCGCTCACTGTGGCCAAGATCCTCAAGGGTGTCGCTGAAGCCGAAGCCCCGGGCCTGGTGATCCTCGGCAAGCAGGCAATCGACGACGACAGCAACCAGACCGGCCAGATGCTTGCCGCACTCCTGAAGTGGGGCCAGGCGACGTTCGCTTCCAAGGTCGAGATCGGCGCCGGCTCTGCCAAGGTCACGCGCGAAGTCGATGGCGGATTGCAGACCGTCGAGGTCAAGCTGCCGGCGATCGTCACCACCGACCTTCGCCTCAACGAGCCGCGCTACGCATCGCTGCCCAACATCATGAAGGCGAAGAAGAAGCCGCTCGACAAGACGTCGCCGGCCGATTTCGGCGTCGATACCGCGCCGCGCCTCAAGGTGCTGAAGACCGAGGAGCCGGGCGGCCGCAAGGCCGGCATCAAGGTCAAGACCGTTGCCGAGCTGGTCGAGAAGCTCAAGACCGAAGCCGGCGTGCTTTAAGTCGGAAGAACAGGGAGATTACGATATGGCCATTCTTCTTCTGGCAGAACACGACAACACCACCGTTTCCGATCAGACCGCCAAGGCGCTGACTGCGGCCAAGGCAATTGCCAAGGGGGGCGGCGACGATATCCACGTGCTGGTCGCCGGTTCGGGCGCCAAGGGTGCCGCCGATGCCGCCGCCAGGCTCGAGGGCGTCTCCAAGGTCTTGGCTGCCGATAGCACAGAGCTTGCCAACAACCTCGCCGAGCCGCTCGCCGACCTGATCGTTTCGATCGCCGGCAGCTACGACACGATCATCGCGGCGGCCACGGCATCGGCCAAGAATGTCATGCCGCGCGTGGCGGCCTTGCTCGACGTCGCGCAGGTCTCGGAAATCATCGAGGTTCTGAGCCCTGATACGTTCAAGCGTCCGATCTATGCCGGCAATGCCATCCAGACGGTGCAGTCGACCGATGCGAAGAAGGTCATCACCGTGCGCACCGCCGCGTTTGCTGCGGCAGGCGACGGTGGTTCGGCTTCGGTCGAGGCTGTTTCGGCACCGGCAGGTTCCGGCCTGTCCAGCTTTGTTTCCGATGCGATCGCTTCGTCCGAGCGTCCGGAACTGACGTCGGCCAAGATCATCATCTCCGGTGGCCGTGCGCTGGGCTCGGCGGAGAAGTTCAACGCGGTGATCCTGCCGGTGGCCGACAAGCTGGGTGCCGCCGTCGGTGCGTCGCGCGCTGCGGTTGACGCTGGCTATGCGCCGAACGACTGGCAGGTCGGCCAGACCGGCAAGGTCGTCGCGCCTGCGCTCTATATCGCAGTCGGCATTTCCGGCGCCATCCAGCATCTCGCCGGCATGAAGGATTCCAAGGTCATCGTCGCGATCAACAAGGACGAGGAAGCGCCGATCTTCCAGGTCGCAGACTACGGCCTCGTCGGCGACCTCTTCGAGATACTGCCGGAGCTCGAGAAGATAGCCTGACGCTCAACCAATCACGTGCTGCCAGGGCAGCCCGTAAATCGTGAATTCAATGGAGGAGACCATGAACATGATCAAAACAGCAATCGCCGCATTTGCAGCACTAGCGTGCATTTCCGCGACAGCGGCCGCAGAGGACTTCCCGACCAAGCCGGTGACTATGGTAATCCCGTTCGTTCCAGGAGGCTCGACCGATCCGGTGGGACGTTTTCTGGCGAATGCGCTGCAGGAAAAATGGGGACAGCCCGTGGTGGTCTCCAATAAGCCGGGAGCCGGTTCCACCATCGGCAACGCAGAAGTGGCAAAGGCAAAAGGAGATGGGTACACAATCCTCTTCACAACTGCCGCCTTTACGACAGCGGCAGCGACGTTCAAGTCGCTCAACTACGACTCGAAAACGGATCTGATCCCCGTCGCCATCACCTCTTCCTCTCCTTATGTTGTCGTGGGCAGCTCCAAGCTCCAGGCGAACACCTCGGATGATCTGAAAGAATTGGCAAGCAGCCGGGAGCTTTTTCTTGCCACGGCAGGATTAGGCAGCTCTGCACATTTTGCGGGTGAACTCTTCCTGAAAGCACTGGGCGCTAAATCCAAGGCCATCCATTATAAAGGATCATCGGAAGCCATGCTTGATATGGTTGCGGGGCGCTCCGACATCTACGTCGGATCTGTCAGCGCAGCAGTCGAAAACATCAAGGCCGGGCAGGTCAGGGGTCTTGCAATCCTTGGCGCAACGCGTTCCGAAGCGCTGGCCGACGTTCCTACGACGCAAGAACTGGGGCTCGACGCATCGGCGTTCCAGTGGTTCGGTGTGTTTGTCCCCAAAGGCACCCCCATGGAGATCGTGGAAAAGATCAATGCCGATGTGAACGAAGCCATGTCCACTGTGGCCGGGCAGGAGATCGCTCATAAGTTCGGAGCCACGGTGAAAGCAATGAACGTCGCTGAATTCGGTACATTCGTTCACAAAGAAATCGACACATGGACCGCGCTGGCGAATGAACTGGGCATCGCTCAGTAATCGCTGACATTTGAGTTCGACTGGGACACCTGTCGTGGTCGAACCGCCGATGTAAGCGGCCCGCCAAAGAAAACAGGAGGAGACGAATGTATATTAGGGACATTCGCGAGGTGCTGTCCTCGCTCGTCTGTGTGCTGACAGGCATCAGTATCATCGTAATGTCGCTTGGCTATGAGCTCGGCACGGCCTTCAACATGGGCCCGGGATACTTTCCGTTGCTGCTCGGGATTGTCCTGCTTGTGACAGGGATATTCATTGCAGCTGGTGCCGTATCCTGGAGGGTGGGTACAGCAAAAACGACCACGTCTTTTGATCGCCGGAGCCTCTGGGCGTTGGTGGTTGTTGCGGCAACGTTCGTGGGCTTTGCGGCCTTGCTGGAGACTTGCGGCCTGGCCCTGACATGCTTTGTCGTCCTGTCTGCTGCGGGAATGACGTCTCGTCTTCTGCGGCCGCTTGAAGCCTTCCTCACCGCCTTCGTCCTATCCTCAATCAGCGTGATCTTGTTCGTGTACGTACTCGACCTCCAGATCCGCGCCTGGCCGTGGTGATCCTATGCTAGAGAATATACTGCTCGGCTTTTCGGCCGCGGGAACCATTCCCAATCTTGGCTACGCTTTGATGGGCGCTCTTCTCGGCACGCTTATCGGCATCCTTCCTGGTCTCGGGCCACTGGCAACCATCTCACTTCTCTTGCCGTTTACCTACGGTTTGGATCCTCTGTCTGCATTGATCATGTTGGCCGGCATCTACTACGGGTCGGCCTACGGCGGATCGACCACTGCGATTTTGATGAGCCTCCCTGGGGAAACCGCCTCGGCGGTGACAGTCATCGACGGCTACCAGATGTCCCGCAGAGGGCGTGCGGGTGTTGCTATCACTACTGCCGCGGTTGGCTCCTTTGTTGCTGGCTGCATCGGAACACTTGTAATTGCAGCATTTGCCACACCGCTGACCAAGATTGCGATTGATTTCGGGCCTGCTGAGTATTTCTCGCTGATGGTCCTTGGCCTGCTAGGTGCTGTCACCATGAGCAGTGGCTCGATCGCAAAGGCGATCGCCATGGTTGTGCTGGGCTTGGCACTGGGACTACTGGGAACTGACGTAAACAGCGGGACACAGCGTTTCACGTTTGGAGTCCAGGAACTGTGGGACGGTGTGGATTTCATTGTACTTGCGGTTGGGCTCTTCGCCTTCGGTGAGATAGTCTCCACGCTGTCCAGCCGGGAACCGCCGCTCACACAGCACGCGTCGTTGTCGAGGATGCTTCCAAATATGGAGGACATTCGGCGAATGGCGCCTGCGATACTAAGAGGAACGGGACTGGGGTCGATCCTGGGCGTGTTGCCGGGGGCGGGGATGTCCATGTCCTCCTTCATGAGCTACAGCATCGAGAAGCGTTTTTCCGGTCATGGGCAGGAGTTTGGCCAGGGCGCAATCGAGGGCGTCGCAGGGCCAGAAGCTGCCAATAATGCGGCAGCCCAAACCGCCTTCATCCCGACCTTGACGCTTGGTATCCCGGGCAGCCCAACTATGGCGCTGATCTTGGGTGCGCTGGTAATGCACGACATCCAGCCTGGGCCCAACGTCATTTCGACAAACCCGACACTGTTTTGGGGGTTGATAGCTTCGATGTGGATCGGCAACTTGATGTTGGTCCTACTTAACCTGCCGCTGGTGGGGGTCTGGGTTAAACTTCTATCCGTGCCATACAAATTTATCTTCCCCGGAATTCTGATGTTTAGTTGCATTGGTGTCTACTCAACGAACTTCAGCGTATTTGATCTCTATCTAACTGCAATATTCGGGACCATCGGCGTAGTGCTGAGATATCTGCGCTTCGAGCCGGCACCATTGGTTCTGGGTTTCGTACTGGGTCCCATAATGGAAGAGAACTTCCGACGGGCGATGCTGTTTTCCGGAGGCGACTATAGGGTCTTCGTATCGACGGGATTGTCGGCCGGATTACTTGCAACGGCTGTTGTCCTGGCGGTATGGATGGCGTGGAATAGCTTTCGAGCCACTCGTTGAGCGAACCACGCTAGGTTCCAGGGGGGTGGCGGAGCGGGACGGCCCCTTCGATCGATGATCTCGTCCACCACGAATAACACCTGTCCAGTGTTGTGGGTGTGCCTCGATATCATGCTTTGGTTGAGCCGAAACGCGCTCCCACTCGGGCTAAGCGACAGGGCAGCTATATAATCATGAGTTATAGAGGTGGGATCTATAACTCATGCAGTGGAGTGGAACTGGCAGCCCGCGGATTGGCCATGCGACGCTATAGCCGTGGTCTCTTCAAAATTTCTCCTCCGCTCCGATGGGGAGCACGACGTGAGGTCACACGGGCTGTCGAACATCGGAGGCACAATGGTCTGAACAACCTCCGCTTTCTCCCCCGAAAAGGGATGCGCTCTATGATCTATCCTAGGCCCGTCACGGACCTTAACGGACCAGAGTGAGCCAAACGAAAATTGCAGTCCCGACATAGCAGCGCATCGCGCTATCGACGATCCCGTCTCTTGAAACTGAAGCGGGTTGCGTTCAATGAGTATATGCGAGATTTAGCACTGGCTGCCATCTGGTCGGCGCCTATCTACGCGGTTGCCCGACCGCATAGGGAACGGCCGGGAGTCCCGTTACTTCCCTCCCCCTAGCAAGGGCGGGGCTCCCAGCTCCGATCCGGCGGAAGATCCCGAATTAACCGCAATATTCAATCCTTCTTGCATAAGCCCGTCGGTAACGTATCGTCGCTAGTGGGAGGGCTGGGGAGGCCTCCCGGTGGTTGCGTTCCCCAGGGAGCAGAGGCGGCGCCGTGGCGCTGCCTCCCATCGCTAAGTGGGCGTAACAGAATAAGAAGCTCCGTGCGGCCAGACGAACACCTTGTCGTCGTCCATGGGCCGGTGCGGACCGCCTTTCTGCTATTGGAGACTAGCCTAAGGGAACATCAGGACGCCACGCGGTGTTTATGCGAAATGCCAAAGTATTTTTTTCATATAAAGACCCCTGAGATAACCGACAACGACCAGATTGGAGCGGATTGTGCCTCTGATGAGGAAGCTCTGGCAGAGGCGCGGCAGGCAGCCAAAGAAATTGTGGCGGAGTGGGTGCTTGAAGAACATGGCATCGACGGCGAGGCATTTGTGATAGTTAGAGAAGATGGCGATGTTGTAGGGACGCTGCTCTTCAAAGATGTTCTGCGGCTCTACTAGCTACTCCCAGAAGTGGGAGGGCGTTGACTGAACTTGTCCTTGATGGGAAGAGTCTTTCCGCGCAGGCGATCTTTCAAGGCAATTTGCCAAACGATAAGGCTTCGGCGTCGACAGGAAGTTTTTGCGGGGAGGATTTGCCCCAATACTGAGGTACTGGTCGTTCCTATTCTTAGAAGTGCGACGAGCCAAGTATCCACCGTGCGCAGCACGTCGGCGAACTGCCAGTCAGTGCCCATGTATGGGGCATCCTCCTCCCACGCCACCATAGCCATATTTTGCAGGGGTATATTGCTGAGAAACGGGATGGGTGTCTTCGTACGACCGCGGTTGAATATGAGCCATCCTGCAGATATGTGTTTCTTTATTGATTCCCTTAAGCTGGTATGCGTCATGACACCTGGGTCCCGTAGAAAAGTCTTCGATACGATGCTGGCTCGCGTTGAAGCGCAGGGATTCCAGTTCGAAAGTGACGCTGACTTTCGCGCCCTGGTGGAGGAGTGGATCGAAGGCACGCTTGAGATCGGTGAACTGCGTGAGGTCTACGCCCAGTTGCTAAGATCTCGACACCGTGGCCTGCATCGGTAGGAAACCTCCAAATCTCGTGGCTCGGTGATACGAAAAACTGCAGGTTTGAGTTTGTCTTGGTGGGTTTGGGAGCGCGGTCACGAAGAAAGCTGAGGTCACCCTCGTCAGAGATTGTCCGTGTATTCGGTACCACGGCGTTCGCGATCACGTTTAAGGCAGCGGCCGCCGCACCCTAATTCCGCCATAAGTGGAAAAAATACCGCTATCAGACAAGCGCCAAAATACGAGCCGGGCCACCTGTTCCACCGCGATGTGTTGGTGCACCGACCACGATCGTTGCGCCTTTTACCGGCAGGGCTTCGAGGTTGTTCAACCCTTCGATGCCGTAGCGTCCAGCCGGCAGCCAAGAATTGTGCACGGCGAAATCGGCAGAATTGCCCGGATCGAGCGAAAGTGTATCGACGCCGATGGCGACGGTGTCGCGTTCCAGCAACAAGTCGGTCGCTGATTTTCCGAAGCCGGGGAAGGCGAATTTTCCGGCCTCGTCATTGCGGAAGGCCGGGCCTTGTACTTTCGTTCCCCAGCCGGAGCGGAGAGCCACAATAGCACCGGCCGGAATGTCGCCATTTGCACTGATCCAGCGCTCGATATCAACCGCTTCAACAGTCGAATTTGCCTCCTCCCTGGCGCGATCTGTTATGTCGATGATGACCAGTGGTGCGACAAGCTTTTGCGGCTCCAGCTGGTCGACGCTCGCTCCATCGGCGCTGAAGTGAAGTGGCGCGTCAATATGCGTGCCGGTATGCTCGAAGATAGTGAGCTTATGGAGTTGATAGCCGTCCTTTGCGATTTCCGCCGCCCATTCGAGTTCGATGCCCGGCTTGCCATCGAATGTCGGAAACTTTGAATCATATATGTGGGTGAGATCGACGACCCGTCTGGCCGTCTGCGCGAGCACCGGGTTAGGCAGGCTGCCCGCTGCCATCGCCGCGCCTGTTAGTACCGCGCCTTTAAACAGCAGGCGCCGCGACAGCATGTTTCGCTTCACGTCTTCAATCACGCATTGATTGCACATCCCGGCCGTCCCTCCGATAATGAATACCTTATGAACACGGTACTCCAAAATCCGGATAGAACAAGTTTTCGGCCGCTGTCGCAGTCCGATGACCGTCCGTATACTGCTCAGCGGGATCGGATGCTGAAATATCCATCTTAGCTAGATGTCTGCGTTACCATTCAAAGTCCTTCTGACGATTTTTGGAGCGCTGCGGATGAAACGGATGCACCTTCCCACCCTCTGCCCATTTACCTTGATCGGCGCTGGCGCGCGGCGAGATCAGCGAGTTGGATCATAATACGTTTGGCGTGCTCGACGATATCGGCCTCATCGCTGCCAACATCATCGGCGACCTTGATCGATACGGATTCCCCGTCATCTCCGAGGAAGTCAACAATCCAGCTGCCTGCGCCTTCGTGGACAACACGTGTGCGTACGAGGTTCATCCAGTTCCCCCTTGTTTTTCTAAAAGAACCGGCTTTCACCGGATCTGTTCCGAAACCGATCTGCCCTGAGGTTGTTGCGAGACGGTATTGGTTTTTTGGCCGAACTACTCTCTCATCCGCTTTGGTTGTTGATACGGGGCGCCAGGGAACATTCCATGAATGCGTTAGTTAGACATGCCTCTGAGCCAGTCAATCTAACAATTCGGGAGAGACCAATGGACGATCGAAATAAGGACGCTCCTTCCGTCGGCCAATCGTCCTTTGCGGATAGGTCCCAAACCGGACCCTCGTCGCTTGGGCAGCATAAGGCCCCGAAGGAAAATGAAAAAGCCACGGCGACGGCGACCGACCTCAAGGACAAAGTCGTCGCCGACGTTCGCTCCGCGACGAATTTTGCAAAGCAGGAAGTTGCAGGCTTGTCTGACAAGGCAAAGGACGCTGCGGACGATCAAAAGAATTTCCTGACCGAAAAAATCCGCGGCGTCGCCCAAGCGATCGAGAAGGTGGCCGCGGAGCTGGAGCAGGGCGATAACCGCGACATTGGACGGATCACCCGAACAGTGGGCTCGAGCATGCGGAAGTTTTCCACCGATATCCAGGATCGCAGCCTTAGTGAGATTGCTGGCATGGCGGAGGATTTTGGGCGTAAGCAACCGCTGGCATTTCTTGGCATCGCTGCAATCGCCGGACTTGCAGCAAGCCGCTTCTTGACCGCGTCAGCCCCACACCAAGACAGAGGTGTCAACAAACCCCCGATGGCGGAAATGACTTCCGCTACCAATATGCATGTAGGCTCCAACCGCTCAATTGCGCCCCACCCCACATCCAACACGGAGGGCCGGTTCAATGGTTAGTCCGCTCGAAAACCGTTCGCTGCCAGAACTCGTCACAGGGTTGGTTGGCGACATCTCTGGACTTTTTCGTAAAGAGCTCAATCTCGCGAAAGCCGAGGCCTCGGAAAAGATGTCACATGCGCTCGTTGGCGTAGAAGCGTTCGCCGCGGGGATTGTTTTGGCAATCTGTGCAGTGGGCGTGCTTCTTGCTGCCTTGGTGAAGGGACTTGCTGCATTTCTTATAACTCAAGGGATGACTGAGCCAAGCGCGGGAGCCTTGTCGTCCGTCGTCGTCGGCGTTGCGGTGGCCCTTTTTGCCTGGGGATTGATTTCCCGTGGTCTCACGGCTCTTAAAGGCGAAAATCTCAAGCTCGACCGCACTTCAGCCTCGTTGCAGCGTGATGCGCAGGTTATAAAGGATAGAACGTGATGGCCTATACTAGCGATAACCCGAGATCCGCGGAAATCGAACGCGAGATTTCTGACGATCGACGTCGCATCGAAGAGCGTCTGGACGCCATCCAGCAACGCATGTCTCCCGGAGAGTTAGTGGACGAGGTGTTGGCCTATGCCAAATCCACGGGCGGCGGCGAGTACGCGTCCAACCTGGGAGCGGCGGTTAGGAACAATCCTATCCCGATGGCGCTAATGGGCGTCAGCGTCGCATGGATGATGGCCGGGTCGAAGGCTCGGACATCGTCAGCCCTGGAGAAGACAGAGGAGGAGTATCCACTTGCTCAAATTAAAGGGGGGCTTCGGCGCACCGGACCGGTACAGATCGATGGCGGCCGCCGCTATACTCATTTCAGTGACGGCGAGGGCGGCCGCTTCAAGGCGCTGACGGACGAGACGGGCCGCCGCGCCGGGCATTTCATCGACGAAAGCGGAAAGACGTTCCGCGGATTTGCTGACGCTTCTGGAAAGCAGATTCACGATATCCGAGATGAAGCAGGCAAATTGTTTGACGATGCGTCGGGCTGGGTTTCCAAAACATGGCGAGATATGACCCGCTCTGCCGGAAATGCTGGAATGCAGGTCACCAGCGCCGGCCGTAGTGCGATCGATGTTGGCTCCCAGTTGAACAATACGATCCTTAAGCATTTCAAGGATCAGCCTCTGGTGGGTGGTGCACTCGCTTTTGCCGTCGGCGCCGCCATAGGAGCGGCCCTGCCGCATACCCAAGTGGAAGATGAAGCGCTCGGAGAAGCGTCTGACGATTTAAAGTCGAAGGTCTCAAACGAGGTCTTGAAAAGCGTCGATAAGGCCGAAGGTGTTGCATTTGACATATACGGGAAAGCTACGACGGTTGCTGCGGATGTGCTCAACACTGCCCGTGACCGCGTTGTCGAAGAAGCGAGTGCGCTCAAGGACGAAAGCGGCACTAACCTTGGTCGACGCTCGTAAGTCACGTGGGCAGATGCCGACACCAGGATCGGCATACTGGTTCTGACCTCTGCGTCATTATGGCTTTCAAAAGCACCCGATCGAATGTCGTTCGAACGATAATGCTCGAGCGAGACCAGCTGTTCGTTGCGCAGGTGGGACCGCGGGGCTGGCCTCACAGATGAGCAGATCGACTTGATACGGGCAGAGCGCTGGCGCTTAAGGCCTAAACGGAATGTGGGGTTATTCTGTTGGGATAGAGGGACGATGGAGTGGTCGCACCTTTGCGCAGACGGGAAGGGCGTCATTAGATCCGATGCGCAAAAGTGTTCCTGGGGACGGGAAAAAGCCGGCCCGAAGGCCGGTCAATTTGGAGGGAAACTTCTCGCCGACGGCAGCGCCCCGGTGGCGGGGATGATCCGTAGGCTACGCCACCGCTGATGCTGGCTTTTGAGTGGAAAAGCTTATGGACCCAGTCATAACCATGGGCATGCCGGCCTCGAGACAGGCTGCGATGAAGGCTTCACGAGCAACCTCCGTGGGCGTCATGAAGTTGAGGGCTGCGCGGCATTTCCGAAGTGCGCGCTCATATCGCTGCCCTCGTCTAAGAGGCCATTCATGTTCCAGAAAATCTAGTGCGTCAGGGACGGTTAGAAAAATGCGCTCCAGACCGCTTTGCAGGCGGACTTTGACTGGGGCTCTCCAAGGCAAATCCTGATTGTTCATGGCTACCTCCTTCCTGACAATCAGACAAAAGAGACAGCCAACAATATTAGAATTCACGGTGGACGTGTCAAGAAGTGCGAACTCGAGGGAGAAGCGCCGGCGCGCGTTTCCCGCTTTGTGCGAGGGATGGACTGATCAAACCGGCTGAATTTTCGACGGGTGCTACGCTATTTAGCCCCACACAACCCAGTAGGGTTGTGCGACATGGACCTATGATATGCCGCGACCGCCCGTCAGCAGGGTTGGGCCGTCACCTCTAATGTGTCGCGCGAGAGTGAATGTGGTCGCGGGTCAGATTGCTCCAAAGGAAAGACGTCAGCAGTGTTGTGACAATATTTGTCGCCTTTTCCTTCACCAGAGTTTCGGTCCATTCATTCGTTCCTCTCAGCCTTAGGTCGCTGTAGATGCTGTCTACCGCACCCTCCTCGATGCGCCTGATATGTGTCTTGAAGGCGACTTCTCGACTTCTCCTTGGGATTGATAGAGGTCGTGGACGACCATGCGGAGCATCTCCTGCATCGTGATCTGCCATGCCGTCGTGCTTGCCTGAAGTTTGAAATGAAGATCACGCCAATTTTGCTAGCCTGGTGAGTACAGACATCCGCAGATTTTCGTCGGGGCGGGGTTGGTATGCTTCCCAACAAGCAATGACAGGCACTAGGGCCGGTTCGTACTGCCGGCTGGCTGATTTGTCTGGGATTGGCCACCGGTTCCACCATCCGCATGTGGCGTCTGATTGGTCGGAGCAGAGGCGGAGACGTCGCTGCTTGGGTGGGCCGGCGTCGCAGGAGAATTACCTTGAGTGGGTGGAGTCGCGGTCTGCTCGGCAGGAGCGTCACTCGACTCGCCCCAAATTTCAGCACCGACCCAAGCAATAACTGCCAAGGCCAAGCCACCAACCAGGACCAATAGCACGGGACCACCGCGGCGGCCCTGCCTGGCATCGGTGGCCGTCTCCACTACCTTGCGATCACTCATCATTTTTCTCCAAAAGACTGCGCCAATAACCCCAATGAGTCAGGATAGTTCCGACGGGGGCGGTGTTGTTCTGTTGGGGCCGTAATATCGACAATATGGGCGGCGCGTCGCTGGAAGGCTGATGCCGCTCGGTGCAATGGCCCCGGCCCTGCCGACTTGGCGGTAAGGCCGGACGTGGCTTGGAGCGGTCGCGCCAGAGGCGTTCAGTTGGGCACGGGGTCAGTCCGGTGGATCGCGGCTGATGCTCCCATTGCGGCGACCTCGCTCCAGTCACGCCTGTCTGGGTGGAAATCCCTTGGAACGCTCGAGATGGAGGACTTCATCGCTGCACCCTTGCTGAGGCTCTGACTGAATTATCCCCTCGGGGGCGGGAAACGACGGGGGAGCCGAATCGGATACTTGTCTCTTTTGGTGGCGTTCGTGTTCAAATGCGAAGTCCAGCACGCGGTGCCGTCGAAGCCTCACCGTACAAATTTCAGAAGCGGATCGAGATCGATGCCCGGCAAAAGGAAGATCGGGCCCACGAAGGCAACCATACCTCCCACCAGGTACATGGTCGCCCTCATCCTTTGATACCTGCGAGTTCTAACCCCGGTCCAATCGTACTGCATCGCATGATCCTCATGATCGAGCCGCCTCACAAAGCGGCGGGTAAAAGTAGCGACGATCCAATCCTCCGCGAGCCTTGCGCGAGGCTGACTGGCCCTGGAGGAGACTTGTCCAAGAGGGTGCTTACCAGCAAAAAATAATCCCGACATCGAATCCACGCCCCAGCAGGGTTGGAGGTCACGATCGCATTCGAGAAACGGGAGCTGTCGGCACGAATGCTCCGACGGCACGGTTTATGCGCCCCCGAAGTTAGGAACGAGGTGGGCCATTGCTTGAAGCATCACTGACGCGAGGTCCTTTTGGTTAAACGGCTTGGATAGGTGAAGCGCGTCCGCAATACCGGATTGGGCTCGCGCGGTGTCGTCACCGCTTGCAAAGACGATCGTGATAGCCGGCCACCGATCCCTCACCTGGTTGGCGAGCTCAGTTCCTGACATCCCGGGAAGGCTGACGTCTGTCAGCAGCACGTCAGCCGGTTCCCGGCTGAGCACAAGAAGAGCATCCTCGGCAGAACCGGCTTCAAGGACTAAGTGGCCAAGTTCGTCGAGCATGTCGGCGGTGGACATCAAAATGAGAGGCTCATCTTCGACCACGAGAATCCGAACTGGCACATCCCCCCGGGAGGTCTGGCCTGGTGAGCGGTGTTTTGCCGCAGTACGCTCCTTAGCCAGTTTCTGTTGCGCCGCGTTTCCCAGTACGTGACGAACCTTTCGGGCAAGTGCCTCGCGCGTATACGGCTTGGAAAGCAGTTCCACGCCAGTATCCAGCCGACCACCATGTACAATCGAATTTTCCGTATAACCCGAGGTGAACAGGATGCCCATATCGGGAAAGAGAGCTTTTGCGTTGCGGGAAAGCTCGGTACTGCGCATCGGTCCCGGCATCACCACGTCTGTGAAGAGAAGGTCGATTTGTGCCCCGCTCTCTATAATCGCAAAGGCAGAGAGGGCATCCCCTGCTTTCAGTACCCGATATCCGAGATCGGTCAGCAGCGCGACGGATGTCTCCCGGACGCCATCGTCGTCCTCAACCACCAGAACGGTTTCGGTACCCCCTTTCGCCGGCACCGTGTTTAGATCGACCAAAGCGTCCTCCACCTGCGTGGTGCGAGGAAGGTAAAGCTTCATCGTCGTTCCTAGGCCGACTTCGGTGTAGATCTTGAGATGTCCACCTGACTGCTTCAGGAAGCCATAAACCATCGAGAGCCCAAGGCCGCTCCCTTTGCCTTCCCCTTTAGTGCTGAAAAACGGCTCAAGGACGTGTTCGACAATCTCGGCCGCTATGCCGGATCCGGTGTCCGTGACCGCGACCATGACGTATTGCCCGGGCCGCACATCGTCGTGAGAGCGAGCGTAATCATCGTCGAGCACCGCGTTGCCGGTTTCGATCGTGAGCCGACCGATACCCTCCATCGCATCTCTTGCATTTATTGCAAGATTAAGAATGGCATTTTCGAGCTGGCTCGGATCAATCAATGTGTTCCACAAACCGCCTGAAATGACAGTCTCGAGCTCGATCTCCTCCCCAAGTGCCCGACGGAGCATGTCATCCATATTCTGGATGAGCTTGCGCACATTGATGACTTTGGGCTCGAGTGGCTGTCGGCGCCCGAACGCCAGAAGTTGGGAAGCGAGCTTCGAACCGCGTGATACTCCAGCGAGCGCATTCTTGACACGATTCTCCGCCCGGGCGTTGCCTGTAACGTCCTTCGACAGAAGCTGAAGATTGCCGCTGACGACCTGCAGAAGGTTGTTGAAATCGTGCGCAACGCCGCCAGTCAGTTTTCCAAGCGCCTCCATCTTTTGAGCCTGACGGAGTGCGAGCTGTGCGGCCTCGCGATCAATCGACTCTCTTTCCAGCTGCAGCAGTGCCGCGCGCAGCTCGCCAGTCCGCTGGTCTACCCTGTGCTCAAGAGTATGGTTCAAAGCTTGCAACTGGTCCTCAGCACGTTTTTGGTCAGTCACGTCGAAACCATCAACGAAGATCCCAGTGATTTGTCCATCCCCATCGAAGATGGGCTGATAAATCAAATTAACGAACCGCTCTTCTGCGGTGCCTTCAAGCGTTCGCTGAAGCGACACCGGCAGATTCCGCCCAATATATGCTTTCCCAGATCGATAAACCTCGTCGAGCAGCTCGAAAAAGCCCTGACCAGCGATGTCGGGCAGAGCATCCTTAACGGTCATGCCCTGCAATTCCCGGTGTCCAACGAGCTGCAAATATGCGTCGTTGGTTAGTTCGAAGACGTGCTGCGGCCCGCGCAGGATACACATGAAACTGGGAGCCTGCTGAAACAGCTCGCGCATGCGGTCGCGTTCGGCTGTGCGTTTTTCGACTTCGCTAACGAGCTGGCGATTGAGTTGCTCAAGCGCGAGGGCTGCTGCTTCCCTCAATTGGGCGGCCTCTGCTAACGCTGCGCCCCGCCGCCGCTCGGTCTCAAACGCTTCGGCGCTTGCGAGTCGTGACGCGATTTGCCCGGCGATCAGTTTGAGGAAGTCCAGATAGTCATCGCTGGCACGTCGGTGAGGATTCAGCCCGCAGATGATAGCTCCGATCGGCCTTTCGCGCCCCTGACCAACGACCGGTAAGACTGCCGCTTGCTTGGCAGCCCTCTGCCATGCGCCCGTTGGAAGATCGCTGCGGTCGCTTATATCGATCAGCTCGGGTGCCTGACGGTTCCAAATGCTGCTTAGGTTCCACAGTGCATCAGAGGTTTCGATTGTTGTCGGCGCAAGGGGATGGTTTCCCGGGATGCCATTTTCCCACACCCGTCTGGCGCTGCCATCCTCGTTGAAAATGTAGAGCAAGCTGAACGGGACATCCCGCTGGCAAGCGCCTAAAACGGCCTGTGAGGCCTCGTAGACTTCTGCGGTGCAGTCCGAAGCTGAAAGCGCCGACGCGAGTTGGCGCATCGTATCCATGCGCCGTTCACTGATGACCCTTTCCGTTTCCTCGGACACAGCGCAAAAAACGCCCTCGACTTTGCCGCTGTCGCCGATCAGCGGGCTGTAGGAAAAGGTGTGGTAGGTTTCCTCCGGATAACCGTCGCGCTCAAGCAGCAGAAGGAGCGCTCGGTCCCAGGTGGCCTGGCCAGTCTCGTAGACCGTGGTAAGACGCTCCCGGATGTCATTCCAGATCTCCGCCCAGAGCACTTCTGTCGGGACGGCCAGAGCGTTGGGATGCTTACTCCCTAGGGTCGGACGATAAGCGTCATTGTAAAAGAAATTGATATCCGGACCCCACCCGAGCCACATTTCGAAGCGGGAGGTTAACAGCAGCCGTAGGGCGACTTTGAGAGAGACCGGCCAGACTTCGGGCATGCCGAGGCTGGTATTTGACCAGTCGTGCTGACGCATCATCTGCGCCATTTCGCCATCCCCGATGAAGATCTCTTGATATCGTTCGGAAGCTGCTGTGCCCATGACATTCCCACCAATTTCAGCGGGCCTCACATAGGCTTTGAAATTTCCAAGTCCACCCCTTGTCACAGGGATTGCAGCATTTACCTACGACCGAGCTTGCCCTGCTGCCGAGAGGGACTGAAAAACATCCACTCAGTTCTCAGCCCCCCGTGTCTGGGGCCGCTGATGCGCGATCTTCGATCGGCAAACAGCTGTGCGCCACATCGCAGACCGCCCACCATTGCGGGGACCCGGCGATCAACAAACCGGCGATTGGCCACCTGGAGAGATGCCGGATAGTAGCGAATGGGCTTTCCCAGGACTGAGGAGCGATCCACCCAGCAGGAACGCTTGCCTTTTCCGTAAGCTCGAATGGCGATCGATGATATCTGGAGGATGACGTTGCTACGGGTGCACACGCTGTCATCCATCGTGTCAACCCGCCTCTGGCGATACCGAAACAGAGCCTCGGTGTCGCATTCCTTTGGGCTGCGGGCGATCATTCTCAAGGTGGGTCTCTGCGCCAGGCCCTTCACGCCATCGGTCTTTAAAACGGTGGGTGAAAAGCCGATTAGCTAACAGTCACCACGATTGCCTTGCAGGGCCCTTCGCCCTCTCGCTCGTAGCTGTGCACCGCGCCTGAGTCGAATGAAATGGCGTCGCCTTCCTGTAGGGTCGTGACCTCGCCGTCGACGGTCACACACAACGTTCCGACAAGTACGTAGACAATCTCTTCCACACCATGCTGGTGCGGCTCCGAGGACGATGCGCCCTCAGGGAAATCCGCCAGAAATCCCTCCATCTTGCGTTCCGGCAAGGGGTAGTCGAGGCTTTCGAAAACGTAGGAAGGGGGCGTCGTGCCGGCGGGTATCGGCAGCCGCACCCGCTCGCTCTTTCGCGTTACCGCAATGCGCGGCCCACCTTTGTTGAAGAAGTGATCGAGATCGACGCCGAAGACCAGCGCTATCCTGAGCAAGGTCGGAAGCGTTGGGAAAAGTTGCCCCCGCTCGATCTTCGACAGCATGGCCGTGGAGAGCCCCGTATGTTGGCTAAGCTGAACAAGGCCCAGCTTCTTTTTCAGCCTCAGAGCCTTGATGCGAGGTCCAATTCTGTACCTCTCGAGCTCCGTCGTCAGGGTTTCCGAAGTCACATCCAAACATCCTTTTCACGTTAGGAAAAGGAACAGAACGTAATTGTCATGTCAAGATAAACATGTTTCCCATGACGAAAACTTGATTGGAATGAAAAAACATTCGCTCCATATGAAAACGCATCCGCTCGCATGAGGGATAGTTCAAAACAAGGAGTTCTTGGAAATGAAGATGAACCACATCGTCGCTGCCGCCCTGATGGGCATAGCTTCCGCTCTTCCGGCTCACGCAGCCGACAAGGACATCGTCGACACGGCGGTTGGAGCCGGTAACTTCGCCACACTGGCCGCAGCGCTCGAGGCAGCAGACCTCGTATCCACGCTGAAGGGCGATGGGCCGTTCACTGTATTTGCTCCGACGGACGCAGCCTTCGCCAAGCTTCCTACTGGTACGGTCGATAATTTGTTGAAGCCCGAGAACAAGCAGCAATTGGTCGATATCCTCACCTACCACGTTGTCCCTGGAAAGGTGATGGCAACGGACGTGGTGGCTCTCGACGAGGCAAAGACTGTCAACGGCAAGATGATTGATGTCCAGGTCGATGGCGGGGCTGTCAAAGTCAATGAAGCCAACGTCACAGCTACCGACGTGGCCGCCAGCAACGGCGTCATCCACGTGATTGATCAGGTTATTATGCCCCCGGAAGGTTGAGGCAGTCGACAGGGGCCCGCGCCAAGCAGGCGCGGGCTCCCAATGCCTATTCATAGGAGAACGTTATGAAGACGCTTAACGTCGTTACACTGGTCCTCGTCATAATCGGGGGTCTGAACTGGGGCTTGGTGGGTCTCTTCAGCTTCGATCTGGTTGCGGCAATTTTTGGTTCGGGATCGATGTTGTCCCGCACTGTCTACATTCTGGTAGGTATTGCCGCCGCTCTGCAGATCATGCCGCTGGTTGCCGCCCTGAACTCCAGTAAAGTCACCTATCAGAGCGGACACTAGAGCATGCTATCGGCCGCTTGGCGGCGAAGATCTCTGATTGGAGCTGCACTTGGTCCCGCAGCAACGCATCTGTCACCCCTCAGGCCGGGCTGAGGGGTGGACGATCTCCGCGGGAGCGGATGATTGTCGAAAGGAACGCCAACGCGCATTCAAGCGGACGTCCCTCGCAGGGACAGTCGGGCCCGCTTCCCGGACTTTAGCCCGGCGCTATGCTGAACCTCCTGCGGCTGTCCATCTTCTACGATTGACGCGACGAGAATTCCCGAAACCGCGCCCCTTGCCGCCCCTATGTTGGTTTCCCCGATATTGTTCATTGACTGAGCCTGGATCTCGGCCGGCGATCCAAGGGGAAGGCCTGCGCGTCAGATGGGGGGAGGGGAGGGAGCGTTAGCCTGAACTCGCTTCGATCGACAGCTCCCATGCTCCCATTCGGGGTGCGAGCGCGCATCTACGCTTCCTGGATTTTTTCATCCGGGTCTAACAGACGCCGTGGTCGATATGTGCGGCATCGATCTCCGCTTCCGCATTGTCGCGACAGATCGACCGCACACCGGTGAACGCTGGCAGCATAAACATCCGACATAGGGCGAAATCCCGATTGGTCAGATGCTGCCGATCACTACAAGCCCTACCAACAATCAACCCGAAATCTCCAGGAGAGGCTTGCTTATCTCGCCTGCCGCGACAGTTGCGGTGACAGGAGCCGCGTCTGGTGTCGCGGCAGCAAGGACTGCGAGTAGTTCAATGACGTATGCATCCACCGTATCGATGAAGGTCAATGGCGAGCGCAGGGATCTTGAGGTCGACAATCGAACGAGCCTCCTTGACGCTCTTCGCGAGCATTTGCATCTCACCGGCACCAAGAAAGGTTGTGACCATGGCCAATGCGGCGCTTGCACGGTGCTGGTCAATGGGGTTCGTATCAATTCCTGTCTGACGCTCGCCGTCATGCACGATGGCGACGAGGTGACGACAATTGAGGGTCTTGGACAGCCGGATAACTTGCATCCGATGCAGGCGGCTTTCGTCAAGCACGACGGATTTCAATGCGGTTATTGCACGCCTGGACAGATCTGTTCCTCTGTCGCCGTTCTCGAGGAAATCAAGGCTAACCTCCCGAGCCACGTCACAGTCAGTCTGACCGAACGGACGCGGATTTCAGAGGCGGAAATCCGCGAGCGCATGAGCGGCAACATCTGTCGTTGCGGCGCCTATTCCAACATCGTTGAAGCCATTGTTGAAGCTGCGGGGACACGAGCATGAGAGCCTTCACCTTTGAACGCGCTTCCTCGGTTGAAGCGGCCGCCAAGTCGGTCGCGTCCAATCCCGATGCTAGGTTCATCGCCGGCGGCACAAACCTTTTGGACCTGATGAAGCTCGAAATCGAGACCCCGACGCACCTGATAGACGTGAACGGCCTCGGACTGGACAAGATCGAGGCTACCACCGATGGCGGACTTCGCATCGGTGCGCTGGTCCGCAATACTGATCTTGCCGCCCATGAAACGGTGCGGCGTGACTACGGTCTGCTTTCGCGCGCACTGGTCGCGGGCGCCTCCGGACAGCTGCGCAACAAGGCGACGACATCCGGCAATCTTTTGCAGCGCACGCGATGTCCTTATTTCTATGACACCAATCAGCCGTGTAACAAGCGTCAGCCAGGCAGCGGCTGCTCCGCCCTTGGTGGCATCAGCCGTCAACTCGGTGTGATGGGGGTCAGCGAGGCCTGCATCGCTACACATCCAAGCGATATGGCAGTCGCCATGCGGGCGCTCGATGCGGTTGTTGAGACAGTGAAACCGGATGGGACCATCAGGTCGGTCAAGATCGAGGACTTTCACCGCCTCCCGGGTGACACTCCCCATATCGAGACGGTGCTGGAGCGAGGCGAATTCATCACGGCTGTCTCGTTACCGCCGCCGGTCGGTGGTCGGCACATCTATCGAAAGGTCCGCGACCGAGCATCCTATGCCTTCGCGCTCGTTTCCGTTGGCGCCATCATCCAGTCGGATGGGAAGGGACGCGTGGCGGTCGGCGGTGTCGCCCATAAGCCTTGGCGTCTCGAGGCTGCGGATGTGGAGCTACCCAAGGGGGCAAAGGCTGCGAGCGGCGCGCTTCTTGCCGGTTCACGTCCAACCGAACAAAACAAGTTCAAGATCGATCTCGTCGAGCGCACGCTCGGCGCCGTGATCTCCGAAGCAAGAGGTTGAGCTATGAAGTTCGAGACCCCAGCAAAAACGAATCCGATCGATAATCTCAAAGTTGTTGGCCAGCCTATTCACCGCATTGACGGCGAACTGAAGACGACGGGCAGGGCAATGTACGCGTATGAGTGGCATGACCCGAACCTACACTATGCCTACGGCTATCCACTTGGTTCGTCTATCGCGAAAGGGCGGATCAAGTCGATGGATGTGGCAGCTGCTGAAGCAGCACCTGGGGTTATGTCGGTCGTGACAACTCTGTCCGTTGGCGAATTGGGCAAAGGCAAGCTCAACACGGCAAAGCTCTTCGGCGGCGATGAGATCCAGCACTATCATCAGGCGATCGCCGTCGTCGTTGCCGAAACGTTCGAGCAGGCTCGTGCTGCAGCAAGTCTGATCAAGGTTGAGTACCAGGAAGAGAGCGGCACTTTCGATCTGGCGGAAGCCAAGATGAGCGCCGTCAAGCCGAAGGATACCGATGGCGCCCCGCCGGATACTGCGGTCGGCGACTTCGATGGTGCCTTCTACGCGGCGGCCGTTTCGATGGATGAAACCTACACGACGCCAGACCAGTCGCATTCGATGATGGAGCCTCACGCCTCGATTGCGTTGTGGCACGGCGATGAACTGACAGTGTGGACGTCAAGCCAGATGATCGATTGGTGGCGTTCGGATCTCGCGACCACTTTGGGAATTGACAAGGAAAAGATCCATATGATGTCGCCCTTCATCGGCGGCGGCTTCGGTGGCAAACTCTTTTTGCGATCCGACGCGGTGCTCGCAGCAATTGCTGCCAAGGCAACCGGCCGTCCGGTCAAGGTGGCGCTGCCACGGCCCCTCCTCGTCAACAATACCACCCATCGCCCGGCAACCATCCAGCGGATCCGCATCGGCGCCGATAAGAGCGGGATGATCACAGCAATCGGACACGAAAGCTGGTCCGGTGATCTGCCAGGGGGCGGCCCTGAGACGGCTGTGATGCAAACCCGACTGCTCTACGCAGGCGAGAACCGTATGACGGCCATGCGCCTGGCTGAGCTTAACCTTCCCGAAGGCAATGCAATGCGCGCTCCCGGAGAAGCGCCGGGCCTGATGGCGCTGGAAATTGCAATTGACGAAATGGCTGAAAAGCTCGGGCTCGATCCGATCGAATTTCGAATACTCAACGATACCCAGGTCGACCCGGAAAAGCCGGAGCGTCCGTTCTCGCACCGCAATCTTGTCGGCTGTCTCAAGCTTGGTGCAGAACGTTTCGGCTGGAACGACCGTAAAAAGCCCGGAGCACGTCGCGAGGGCAACTGGTTGATTGGTCTGGGTGTGGCGGCCGGCTTTCGCAACAACCTCGTCATGCCGTCGGGTGCCCGTGTTCGCCTTGGAAATGACGGCGTCGTGAACGTTGAGACCGATATGACGGATATCGGGACAGGCAGCTACACGATCATAGCGCAGACGGCGGCAGAGATGATGGGTGTGGCCGTGGATAAGGTCGGCGTGCATCTTGGCGATTCCCGCTTTCCGATTTCAGCAGGCTCTGGCGGCCAGTTCGGTGCCAATTCAGCGACATCGGGTGTCTATGCTGCATGCGTCAAGCTGCGGGAGGCGGTCGCGATGAGGCTGGGCTTCAACTCCGATGATGTGGTGTTCGAAAACGGTGAGGTACGATCGGGCAACCGGTCTGTTCCTCTGGCTGCAGCGGCCGGCGCCGAGGGTCTCGTCGGCGAGGATACGATGGAATGGGGTGATCTCACCGATACCCATCAGCAGTCGACCTTCGGCGCTCATTTCGTTGAAGTTGGTGTCGATCTCGCAACCGGGGAAACGCGTGTTCGGCGCATGCTGGCCGTCTGCGCAGCAGGGCGCATCATCAATCCGATCACGGCGCGCAGCCAGGTGATCGGTGCGATGACGATGGGCGTGGGTCTCGCTCTTTTCGAAGAGCTGGCAGTAGACACGCGCCGCGGCTTTTTCGTCAACCATGATCTGGCCAGCTATGAAGTGCCCGTTCATGCCGACATTCCATATCAGGAGGTGATTTTTCTGGATGAGACGGATCCGATGTCCTCCCCGATGAAGGCCAAGGGTGTCGGTGAACTGGGGCTATGCGGCGTGTCTGCTGCGATTGCCAACGCGATTTACAACGCAACCGGTGTGCGCGTCAGGGATTATCCGATCACGCTCGACAAGGTAATCGGAGATCTCCCGGAGGTTGCATAAATGGGAAGATCACGGCCACAGGTGAACTTTATCGCGCTTTTAGGGATGAAGTATCGATGCCGACGCCGGTCCGGTCGTCGTCGTAGAGCGCTACTGTGCGTTGAAAAGTCATACTCTCGTCGAGGGTGTAGCCAAGGAGATCGGTATGACGTACGCGCCGGACGATCCCAAACTGTTGTCGGCGCTGTCAGAATACTGGACACGTGTCGGTGCATCGCTGGTGGCCGCGATTTTCCGTTATCCTGATTGGCAGTCTCGGAAAGAGCCGGCCCTTTGGGCGAGGTAAGTGTCCGTGCCTAAAGGTCTACGCGCGTCCGATTGGTCCAAACGCAGGTTAGACGTCGCAATAATTCCGGAAGACATTAGGGGGGAATTGTCCGGTTCTTTGCTGCTTCCGGAAAAGAAGAAGCCCGACCCGATGGCCGGGCTTTTGCATCGCTCTAGTGGCTATGCTCAGGCATGCTCATGAGTTGATCCTTCGTCCAGGACGTGACGGCATGGACGTCGCCGTCCTCATCACGCATGAAATCGAGGTCAGTGAGGGGAACGGCCACCGGCTTGGCACCGATGCCGAGAAATCCACCGACATCGACAATGGCCTGGCTTCCAGCGCCTGCACCGTGAATGTAATCTACCTTGCCGACCTTATGGTCATCGGCGCCGTAAACAGTCGCGCCTTCTAAAATGGAGGCCGTTAATTCGGTCGTGGTGAGACGGACGTGATTGCTGTGATCCATAGTCGTTCCTTCTCTTCTGATGGAGACAGAGAGACACGGTTACAGGCCACCTGTTCCATGACAAATCTGCTCTCCAGCAGGGATCCTTGCGGCTTGCCGTCTTGCGCAGCATTTGAGGCTTCTTATCTCTGGTTAATCCCACAAGGAGCATTGCAATGGACCGACGCACGGCCGACTTGCTGTCCGAACGCAAAATAGAGATACTTCAGCCCGTGCGCGAAAGCGCGTCCTCAGTGGATGCGATCACGTGCCCGTGCTGTCGCAAGGTGCGACCCGCGTCCAGCATGGATGATGATGGTTGCGGAATTTGTGACGAGTGCTTGGCCCCATGATCGCTGGGCTCCTCGACGTTCGAGCAAGTTCTTGCCGAGCTTCGTGACGCCTAACGAAGGTCACTTTCTTCCCTTGAGCGTGACCATCAGCGGTCGCCGGATGGCGAGCGAACATGGCTTTTCTCGGAGGCCCTTGGAGGCTCGGATATCCTTCAGCTTTAAATCTACAAGTTGTTTGTGGCTGGTCCAGCTCATCTGCGAAGGCGAGCGATTGGCCCTCGGCTTTGAGTCTGTGCTGCTTGTTCGATCCTGATGGTGGTGTGAGCACAGTGGCGGAAACATGAGCATTCGTCTCATCCGGCATTGCAACATACGCATGGCTGAGCTGCGATTTGAACGCTGGTGGTCCGAAGCCCAGCTGGTAGGTTTATCCCATCGAAGCAATGCACCTCCTCCCGCAGAGCTTCGAGTTTCAGGCGACCCACTCCTCCTCCCAAGGGACGCCTGAGGAACAACGGCACTCCTCCTCCCAGCCGCTGTTCAGTCCTTTCGAAAAGCCTGCCGCACCTCCTCCCGCGGCAGGCTTTTTCGTTTCCGGCTGTCCCGTGGTAGAAGTATACGGACTGTTGAAGAAAATGGAGCAGTGTCTGTGCCCTTCACAGGTTCGCCGACTGTCGAGATGACAATTGTTCCATAGGGCTCGCGCGACTATTAGTGTATAGGCCACGGGGCAGATCATTCGCATCCTCCCAAAGCGCCTGCGTCCAGACTTCGGTCTCCTCCCTGGATTTTGACAGCACTGGCAGCAGCTTTGTGTGAATTGGCTTCACAGCGCCGGCGGATCCGTCGTCAAGAACGCTTATGTTGGGCTCCTTCACTTTTCGCACGCGGGTCCACCGCGACTGGCCCGGCAAAGGACATCAGCGAGGCTTCTCTCCCTCCCGCGCTAGCCAGGCATTCGCCACGTTGCCGTCAGCAACCCGGATTTTTACGGGAGCTCGGCGGAATTGGTGACGGGGCGGAGGGTTCCGGCATTTGACGCCAGACCAGCGCTTTCAATGCGATAGGGCTAGGGTGCGCACCTTGCTCAGGCATCGAATGGCTTCCACGCGGTGTAGATTGCAGATGCGCGATTTCCCGACCGTCGGTAGTCGTGCCGCAAGGGGCGGTCTTTAAAGGGGAGGGGTTCAGAGATCGCGGTCGCGGCAAAGCATCCTAAGCCGCTGGATCTCGTCGGCCAGCATGAGCATGCCGGCGCCGATCAAGACATCGATCCCGTCTTCCCGGCCGGCCATCTCGGCCAAGGTTCCCATGTCCTGCATGAAGCCCGGCCTCACGGGCACGATGTTCCCCTGAAGTTGCAGCAGTTCCCGCTGCGCCCGGACGATACTAATGCCCCTGTCTAGAAGACGCCCACGCTCAAATGGTGTCACGGCATCGAGCGTGTTGGCCGCACGACCAAGTTCCGCGATGCAGTCCGTCGCCTGGGACACCGAAACTCCACCTTGTTATTACCAGGCCCCGGACAGCATATTGCCCGCAAGCGGTACGATAGTCACCCCACCATTCTGTCGTTCGACTGAAAGCGACGCCGGCATCTGCTTTGGAGACTTGCGAAACCATTTCGCAGCAACGGCTGCAAGATCACCGAGAGCTGCGTGCTTCTGCCAGTCGGCAAAGCGGCGCGCCGTTGCGTCTTGCTCGTGGCGCAAGAAGAATTCCCCTGATTGGCTCAGATCGTTGATCGATGCCGCCATCGCGGATAGCGGCTTCTGGAACATACGTGCAGGCATCGACAGTTCTTGCGTGCTCTGCGGGAAGGCCGGCGCCATGAAGTCGAGCGCCCAGCTGTCGGTTTCGACCCAGCAATGGAAGTTTTCGCCGGTTCCTGTGACAAAGCCGTCTTCGCGATGATCCGCGAACAGGATGACCGTGCCTCCTAGATTGTATGAGGCCAGACCACCTCTTGGCGCAGCTCCGCAATTGAAGTGCTGGTTGAGGATGAAGGCGCCGAATGTACTGAAGAACATGGACGCCGTGGCCGGGTCTGCGCTCTCGTTGACGAGCAGGCTGTTGATGACCCTGTAGATCCGGTGATAGTCGCTCTGCTTGATCAACATGGGTCTGTGCTTTTGGTTCGGATGCGTCTGCGCCGTCCAATAGGCGATGGCCCGCAGGATGTAAACGATACGACTGCAGACTGCGATCTGCAGATCAGTATTTAGGTCCGCGAGGAGTTTGCCTTATGTCGCCAGCTGGTATGCGGTAATTTGAAGGGAAAGTGATGATTTTCCACGCCACGTCAAACGTCCGGTTTTGCCACTTGCTTCACGCTCTTTCGGGAAGGTTCGGCGGGTGAGGCTTCGGGAAGGTTCGGCGGGTGAGGCCAGCCGTCGCGATAGTAGCCGTGGATTTCAGCCATTGATAGCTTGGCTGATGACCCACGTATTCCATCCTCTGCCGGCAACCTGCCAGACACGCTATGAAGCCTATCCGATGTGGGCCAGGCGGAATGAACTCAAACCCTCGGAACTATCGGCGTACCGAATACATGCTTCCGTCCAAGTGGCCGCGGTTGGTTCATGTGATCTTGTGCTTCCTCAACAGCCACGGCAAAGGCGGCCCTAGCTTCTTCTAAGGAAGTGTGTCCTGCCAGGGCTCCGCGGCAAGCGCTTCTCGCTCTGACAAACCGAATACCCTGACGGTATGGCCAGTGATCGGTGAGCCAAACGAGTGCCTCGAAAGGTCCGCGAACTTCCTGACGCCCCGTCGAGACAAAGTCGATGTCGACTGAGGCACTCCAATACGCCTTAGGACTAGTCATATCTCCTCTCCAATCACGCCGATCTTTGTTTAAGCAAAACTCAGATTAGGCCGCGCTGGTTCCCTGGTATCTTTAACGATGTGTGGAAGGCGCGTGACGACGTGTTATTTGTGTTTCAAACACCGGTCACCCGCCCTTGAGAGCAGCGACATCCCAAACAGACAGACAGTAAGAATGACAAGGGTGACGAACCATGTCTGGCCAGCTCCCGGACACATTTACTATCCGCACTGCGCCAGGTTACCACTCATGGCGAGATCTGCCCTTCCTTGGTATATGGGGGCGATCCTAGCCATGGGCTGTAGCAAACATACCAGTTGGGCCCGAGGTTTCCCGCGGCTATCGCGTCAAAGTGGCAGCGTCACTAAGGGCGTAGGTGCGTTCCTTGTTTGTGGGAAGTAACTGCGTTGCTCCCAAAGCGGCTAGGAACACAATCAAAGATGTCGAAATCAGCGCAATCTTCATAATGTCCTCCTCGCTCGTCGTTATAGCCAATACTTGACCGAGCCGCGGTTGATGATGGCTTTCATCATGGCGTCCAGTTCGGCTTTAGACGGACCGAACCGATCGAAAAGGTCTTGAGCCTTCTCACGAGGTAAATCATAAGCGGCACGAAACTCTTCGAGGCCGTATTCGATCGCTGTAAACCTGGGCTTTGATGTCGATGCGCGTGTCTCGGGCATTGGCACCTCCACGATTTTTCGCGGGATATAATTCCTAACAACGATTTTGGTTCCTCGGTTCCATGTCAAAGCTTCTCATCAAGAGCTTTCAAAGCCAGGCCTCCCCAAATACTTGCCAAAGCGCTCTGAAGGAAGGAGGTTACCGGCGAACACCCTGTTTGAAAGACGTCTGTTCGTGAGGGAGGCTCACGATATTTAAGGGCGAGCCAGTCTGAAGACGTCTTTGACGTCCTCGACGATGGCCGGACGATAAGCGAGGCGATGCCCACGAGGTCCTAGTAAGAGCGCGCTGGATGCCGCAAAAGGCTGACGTGGGCCTTGTTCACTGAATGGTGCGAGTCTGATTAACAGCAAATTCCCGCTCTTTGGCGGTCCTCACCTTCTTGGCCATTTCGGCATCTTGGTAAGGCCCGAGCGATCCTGTATCGCCATCGTTGCTCCATTCCACCCAGTGGCCGTGATCATCTGAACGTACGACGACGCACAGCGTCTTGTTGGTGTCCGGCATAACTGTTTCCCTTGTTGGGGAGACTGTAGTCGAGCTCTACCTAGACCACAACCGGGAAAGTCGGCAAGTACCTACTCGCTGGTCGTTACACCGTAGACGACGATGAAGAGGTATAAGGCAAACGCCATTAGGCCGAAGCCTGCGATGAATAGCGCAAGGCCGCGTCCAGCAACAATCTTTCGCTTCTTTTTTTCGGGCGAATCTGCGGATGGTGACAACCCTGTCGGGGTTCTTTTATCCTTCGTTTCCATCACTGGCTCTCTTAATCTATCGCATGCGGCGATGCCTGACTTAGCTCAGGTTCTCCCGGATTGAGAAACACGAGGTAGGCGACAGCGAAAATGGCGGCGAGCCCTAGCACTGTCAGGACGAGCCTAGCCATACCCACCCTGGTGTCACGGTCTGAGTTATTCATATTTGAGCTAACAGCGGAGGGAGATCAAAGTTCCTCGCGGAGCCAATTCAAGAGGCCAAGGCTGTGGATCGGTGGTCACGGGGTGAGAGCCCCGACTATTGGGAAGGAGGTGTGACCCGCCGATCGATGATGGAAGGGCGGATCTAGTTATAAATAACCTATGTCCTTACAGTACCAATCAAGACTGCTTCACACCCCAACGGTGCGCTGGAAGCTGTCCCTGGTGCTGCCGGGTTTGGCTTGCTCGCTTCGAGAGCTTTCCATGCCCTAAGTACTAGATCGTTGATCGCGGCATCGTCGCTGGGAAAACCCGCAGCGATGCGCTCAATGACAGTGAACTGGGCTGCTCTCGAATAGTGGTGCTTGATCGGGCTCTCGCCCCCTTCAAGCTTTTGATACCCGCGAACAGTGATACCAAGAGCCTCCGCCATGTGGGCCTGCGTCATCTTAGACATTCTACGTAGATGAGCGAGTTCTGCAGCAGTCATGTTGATCGAAGCTTCTTCGGATTCCATCGATTTAACCTTCCAGGGGTATGATCTTAGGACTGGAGAGAGTTGCACTCCCCCGGGCCGCCAGTGACGAGGCTATGAAGAGTGTCAATCCCCCTGCCGAACCAGACTTGGAGGTTGACCGTGCGCTCACCTGGTCCTGTAGACTTGAATGCATTGTGGTTACGAGGTACGAACTCTGTTCGTATTTGTCAAGGAGCTCGTGGCCCATCGCTCGCCGTGATCTCGCTCCATACGTTTCGTAACTCGGAACCGAAATCATTTCCTAACGTTCTAAATTCTCTGCAGAAAAGGAATCTAGAATTGCAAACATACCTAAAGTCTATCACCGCGGCAGCTGTGAGTGCCCTTATTTTCTCCGCTTCCATTGGCACTAATCCAGCCGGCGCTTTCGGTATGCCCCAGGCTCAGGTTCCACAGGCAGCGCCCGTGGAACAGATACAGTTTCGAGGAGATAACCGCGACCGCAGCCGCTTCGACAGAGACCGTGACGACCGGGGCGGAAGTTATCGGGGCCACCGCGGTTCGCGGGAATATCGTAGGGGTTATAGACGCCACAGTGATGGCTGGTGGTATCCGCTGGCGGCTTTCGGGGCTGGCGCAATCATTGGCGGCGCCATCTCGAACCAGCCTCGACCAGGCCAGGCCTCGTCCAGTCGCCACGTAGAATGGTGCATGGATCGCTATCGTACCTATCGCGCATTGGATAACACCTACGTGCCACGGGCGGGTGAAAGGGCTCAGTGTTCCTCGCCCTACTCGCGTAACTAGACGTAAAATGGCGTCACGTGTTTTTTCTACATTTTAGACCTTAAAAATGGCCCCGCCACCGTGAGGCGGGGCCAAGGGGAGGTCCGTGCCCAGCTTTCTAAAGAGGGCCCTGAGTATGCGATGAGCTCGTTTAAAACTGTCCAGGGCTGATATCTGTCACTCGCTTTGAGGCTGCTTCTCTAGTGAAGAAACTGTCCCCCCCGCCGGCGTATAAGAGGAGCCTTTTTGGAGGGTGGATCCCGTGCTTCCCATGTGCTCGTGATGCGAAGCGTGGCAAGACATGCTTGGTTACTTGAAATTGTGCGCTGCAGCATTATCTTCTCCACTCGGGAGTCGGCCGGCTTTCCGTGACCCGCCGAGGAATCGATATGAGAAGAATTTCAGACACGATTAAACGCCTCTCGCGTCACCAGAGCTTCTTTCATAACGGCTCACCGAGAGGCAGGCTTATGGAGCTACAAAGCCTGGGTTGCAATCCCGGCGAACTGACGGGCTGGCATTACATCCCTGACAACCTGGACTCCTCACCTGCTCTTGTGGTGGTTTTGCATGGATGCACTCAGACCGCTTCAGATTATGACTATGGGTCGGGGTGGTCGGCACTGGCTAAGGATTTTGGGTTCGCCGTTCTCTTTCCCGAGCAGTCACGACAGAATAACCCGAACCTCTGCTTCAATTGGTTCTACGATGGCGACATCGAGCGTGATCAGGGCGAAGTCCTATCCATCCGCGAAATGATTGGCACCATGGTTTCCAATCACGGTATTGATCCCAAGCGGATCTTCGTAACGGGATTGTCGGCGGGCGGCGCCATGGCAAACGCCATGCTCGTCGTTTACCCTGAGGTGTTTGCCGGCGGAGCGATCATTGCGGGCCTCCCCTACGGCGCAGCCTCGACTATCCCGCAGGCGTTTGACCGGATGCGGGGCCACGCGCTACCGTCTGGGAGATCCCTTCAGGAAAAGCTTCGCACCGCATCCCCCCACACCGGCCCATGGCCTTTGGTTTCCGTTTGGCATGGAACAGAAGACAAGACGGTCGACAAAGCCAATGCGCAGGCGATCGTCAGTCAATGGAGCGAGGTGCACGGTGTTGGCAAAAGGCCGAACCAGACTAATTATCTCGATGGGCTGGAACATTCCGTGTGGACGGATGGCTCGGGCCGCGATGTCATCGAGTTATACTGCGTGACCGGACTAGGCCACGGGACACCCCTTGATGCAACGAGCGGATACGGGCAGGCTGCACCGCATATGTTGGACGTTGGCATATCCTCGACGGAACACATCGCCCGTGGATGGGGCTTGACGCCCTCGTTCGCCCGAAAGGCGAAGTCGCCTAGTATCGGCACACGTGGCCCCGACCGAGCCCGTCCCGCCGACAAAGGTGGGATTCAGAATATCATAGAAGACGCGTTACGCACCGCCGGCCTGATGAGGTGATTCAGGGTGGTGAGAAATGCGGCACCCCTCGGGTTGGCTTCTAATCTGCCTTTTCTCGGTTTCATTGTATCGACGCTGAAGAGCGGAATGCCGTCGCCCACGATGAACCGTAGCCAGCAAGCGCCCGCCTGCACATCCAGCCGGTGGAACTAGACATGGTTCAGCTGTTTTCCGAGGAATTCCTTTCCAAGGAGGGTGTGAGCCGTCGTCAACGTCGGAATGAGGCCTTCGTTAGGATTACATATGGAACTTAAGGTCGCCTTCGGTTCGGATCTGAAGGAATCCTCGATGTTCATACGGCTTGAACAGCTAAGTCACAGGTGGGCACCCATTGATCACCATCAGTTGGTTGTCCCGAATGGTCCGGTCGAACCGTCCACTTCCATTTCCGCTTATGTGTTGAGAGAGCATGCATTCAGATCGCGCCTTTAGGATAGCTCCCGGGCAATCGAGGAACATAAGTAGGAGCGAGCAGTTCGGTGGTTTTCAGGAGGAAAAGCGATGAAGGCGATTCATGCATTTGCGATGGCCGTTGGTCTAGTTCTTCTTACCCCGCCCCCTAGCAATGCCGACTGTGTGGATGTCACTACGTCCGTCGATAAAACCGGGATATCAAAAGACGGGAGTCATGCTCCCATGGAAGGTAAGGCCGAAACCCAGGCGCAACCGGGGCCGGCGACAGGAACCACGACCACGAGCTCAGATACAGCGGATAAATCACCCCAAAAGGATGGTAGTAACATGCCCTTGGGGGAAACCCCCGATCTTGCCACGTCTGGCCAGGACGCTGAAGCACAGCAGCAGGGCGAGAAGACAGCCGGTGCTGTTGCCCAGAAGTGCTGAGGGCCGGGCTATCTGAGTCGCTTCAGAGCAGTATGAGGCGAAATCTGGTCCAGCCACTTGTCGGCTCACACATGCGCGGATTGCCGCGCATATGGTCAGTCCGCGACTTCCAGCTTCCAGGTACGCAAGCTCCTTTTGTCCTACAAACTCGGAGCTGTTAAAATCCGCTTGGCACGACTATTGCGATGGGCGAAACCCCTGGAGCAGCAATCAAAAAGCTCGGCGAGCCGGTTAGGCGGGGCCGAGTTTCGGATACTCCATAACAACCGAATTTTGTGAGGCAAAGGCGCATTCATGACCGGTCGGGGCAACGCCCTTTTATTTTGGATGACCAACGGACGGATAACGCCTTGATTATCCTTAAAGCACTCGCCAGCCTCCCGCAGGGCAGATGATGCCTGTAGTGGTGCCGAGTGTGACGGAAATTGCGGCGGCGCCGTTGATGTAGGGGTTCGCGCGAAAATCATCCGAGCTGTCGGAACTCTCCCTGCGCTGGGGTGGTTAGCATGCTACCACGGAATGGGAGAAGATAGACTATGACCAAGATCCGCCGCCCTGAGCCCCCGCAGCCGGAACAGCAACAGGAACCGCCGGGCAAAACAGCGTTGATGCAACCAGTTCCGGATCACGGCGAGAACTCGTACAAGGGCGATCGCAAGCTGGAGGGCAAAGTCGCCCTTATTACGGGAGCTGATTCCGGTATTGGAAAAGCGGTCGCTATCGCCTTCGCGCGAGAAGGGGCCGACATCGTCATTTCTTATCTGAATGAGGACGAGGACGCGCGCGATACCGCCAAGTGGGTTGAAGAGGCCGGCCGCAAGGCCATGGTAGTGCCTGGCGATATCAAGTCGGAGGATCATTGCAAGACTATTGTGCAGCGCACAGTAGACGAGTTCGGTGGCATTGACATCCTCGTGAACAACGCTGCTTTCCAACGTACCTACGCGGATATCAGCGATATCACTGCCGACGAGTGGGACGAGACCTTCCGCACCAACATATACGCACCGTTCTTCCTTTCAAAGGCCGCGGCTCCGCACATGAAGGCCGGTAGCTCTATCATCAACACTACCTCGATCCAGTCACGGCAACCTTCGCCGCAGCTTCTCGCATATGCATCCACAAAAGGAGCTATATCCAATTTCACTGCAGGCCTTGCGGAAATGCTGGCCGAAAAACGCATCCGCGTAAATGCTGTCGCGCCAGGTCCGATCTGGACGCCGCTTATTCCTTCGACGATGCCGGCCGAGAAAGCAGCCAAATTCGGCGAGCAGACCCTTCTCAAGCGAGCGGGCCAGCCTGCTGAACTCGCCGGCGCATACGTTCTCCTGGCATCGGATCTCGGCAGCTACATGACGGGTGCCGTCATCCCGGTCACAGGCGGGGAGATCATGATCTAAACATGTTGCGGCAGGAGGGGTTGCGACCATCTCCCTGTCGCGCCGCCTGCATATCCTTTCTTCAACATCTGATCGAGATAGATATTCTGTGCCGAGCGTTAACAAAACACGCTCGCACAACTGCGGGAAGGTACCTCCCAACTGCGCTCGGGAAGCGTTGTGGAGATTGCAAGCGGAGCGAACGGAAGTTCCAACGAAACAGATGGAACCATTTCCCCGTTTTCGCATTAAGAGGGCCACATCATAGAAGTCGAGCTCAGACTGGTTGCGTATTCATGGCAGGTGACACTAATTGCGTTCTGGTTGTCGAGGATGACGGTCTGATCCGTTTGAGTCTTGTAGAGGAATTGGAAGACGCGGGTCTGAGTGTATTCGAAGCAAGCACGGCGGATGAGGCGCTGCAGATCATCGAGGAGCACCCGCAAATCGAAGTTATTTTTACCGACATCGATATGCCCGGCTCGATGGATGGCTTGAAAATGGCCACGCTTGTGCGTCAGTCCCGTCCCGATATGCAGATTCTGCTAACATCTGGCTATCTTAAAGTATCCAAAAACGATCTCCCATGGAAAATTCCGTTTATCTCAAAGCCTTATGAAGTGGATCGCGTCGTAAGCCATATCCGCAGCATGACGGGCCAACGGGGGGAGGGCATTTGCCTTGGGCCGAGCTTTGGTTCATAAAAAATCGAAATGAACCAGCAGCCCCGCCCTCATGTGCTTGTCACTGGGCCTAGATATCGGACCCTTCCATGGCATTGGTAAAGACCTCCCAGCTCGGCACGAAGGCAGTTGTTAGCAAGGCCTCCCCTGCTGTGGCGAATATTGTCGAAAAGGCTGCTGCGTCCCGTCGCTCCCACGATCGCTCCCGTGTTCGTCAACAGAAAGCAGCCGAGCGCATTGGAGCCGCAACGGAAGAGCTTGCTACCGGTGTTACCGAGGCTGCTGCGGCAGCCGAACAATTGCGCCGTGCGCTGGAGCAGATTGCCGCCGGTGCGGAGGAGGCCGCTGGCGCGGCCCACCAGTCGCTATCTGCCACAACTCATCTTTCATCCCGGTTTTCCGAGGCTCGATCGGAAGCAGAGTCAGCTCGCAGACGTACCGAGGAACTACAAGCCTCCATACTAGAGTCTGCCGCTCAAATTGATGCATCCATCTCGGCAATCCGTGCCAATGCGTCACGTCAGATCGCTTCGGTTGAGGTCATCGACAGGTTGCAGAATCAGGCCGAAAGCATAGGAGCCACCACGGACGCAATCGCCGACATTTCGGATCGCACAAATCTCCTGGCGCTCAATGCGGCCATTGAGGCCGCGCGTGCTGGCGACGAAGGCCGTGGTTTTGCCGTCGTCGCAGACGAGGTGCGCTCACTGGCAGAAGTTGCCGAGCGAAGCTCTCGTGACGTGAGTGAGCATGCCGAAGCCATCGTGGATGGCGTTCGACAAATTGCCAATGTCATCAAGACCGCCGCTTCGAAGGCGCAGGAGCAGACCGCATTGGGTCGAGCTGTCTCTGAGGAGCTGCATGCCATACGATCGGGTCTAAGCGCACTTTCGCAAAATAGTCAGGTCATCTTGATTGCAGCTGTTGAGGCGGAAGTGGCGACCCGCGAAGCTCAAAAGGGCGCGGAAGCCGTTGCCGCGGCGGCGGAAGAGCAATCTGCGGCCACCTCAGAGGCGCAAAGGGCTGTCCAACAACAGAGTGCAGCCCTCGAACAAAGCCAGCAAACGGCTCAGTCATTGGCAACCCTTGCCGACGACCTGATGAATGACGGCAGCCGCGCTTCCCGAACGGAGGAGCTGAGTTCGGCTGCGGAGGAGTTGTCTGCGACTGTTCAGGAGCTTTCAGGCGCAGCTGGCGAAATACTTATCGCCGTCGAGCAGATTAGCCGAGGCGCCGAAGCTCAGGCCGCAGCTACACAGCAAGCCAACGCAGCCATGTCCCAGATTGAGAGGAACGCTTCTCAGACCCGAGAAAGTGCCGAGAAAGCAGGCCGAAGCGGTGAGGAGATCAAGGCATTTTTGACCAGAAGCAAGACCAGTCTCCATAGTATTGCGTCCGGCATTTCCGCCTCCCTCCTCGAAACGCGGGCCGCACTGGCTGACCTTCAAGCCATGGCTGAGGTCGCTTCCCGAATTCAGCGCACGGTTGATCGAATTGTCCTCGTTGCAGTGCAAACCAACATGTTGGCGGTTAGCGGCTCGGTTGAGGCAGCGAGAGCGGGAGACGCCGGACGAGGTTTTGCGACAGTCTCGACCGATATTCGCAAACTCGCGCAAGATGCCGCCGAAAACATCGACGCCGTCAAGGATATCGTCCGGCAAATCCAGGTGCAAATCTCGGTTGTCCTGCAAGAACTGGAGACGATCGTTGTGACGTGCGAAGCCGAGATCGTCAAAAGCACGTCCATCATTGATGGTCTCGCTTCGGCAGAGGCGGATGTCGATCTGTTAGTCCGCGGCAATGTGTCCATCCTGGAGGCGACGCAAGCCATTCTCGTGGCAGCAAGCCAGGTTCAGGCGGGCACTCAGCAAATTGCCTCGGTCGCGCAGGAAGCGAGCGCGTCCTCCGGACAGGCCGCGATGACTGCTCGGCAACAATCGCGCGGGGCGGAGGATTTAGCGGCGGCCATCGAGGAAATAGCCTCTTTGGCGGACGAACTTCAGATGTCCGGAAACTAACGATATGGCAGGCTCCTCTTCCAGGGCGAACGTGGACCATCGGCGATTGATATTTCGGCTGGGAGAGCAGCGCCACGAAATCGATTCTGCGCGTGTGCTCGAGGTCGCCAGGGTGTCTCACATCACCCGCGTGCCCCATGGTCCCGAATCGCTGGCAGGCATAACCAATCTTCGAGGGAAGCCGATCCCCGTAATTTCCATGCGTAAGATTCTGGATGGCGGGGGTGTCGCACGGGAACGGGGTGGCAAGATTATTGTCTACGACCATGGGGGCGCCATTGGGCTATTGGTCGACGACGTAGTGCGACCGTCGGCCGACGCCAGCGCAAATCCGGTCCCTCACCTGAATGATCTCCTGGATACCGCTTTCAAGCTGACAAGGGGTGACCGGGTCGTGCCGCGTGCTCATCTGGACAGAAAGATGGGAATGGATGCGGGAGTTCAGTCGACCGCTTTTCTATCGTTCCGTGTTGCTGGCCAGCTCTATGGTCTACCACTTGATCACATTCGGGAAGTAGCTAAAGCCGCCGAAGATTTTGCGATGACACCAGCGTCCGACACGGGAGTGACCGGTCTTATTTCGACGGGCCACAGCGTTTTGCCACTGGTAACGCTTGCATCGCTACTAGGCCTTGATGACGAGCGATCGGTGGGTCAACGCTCTCGCGTCATCGTCGTTGCGCATGGCGACGATCTGATTGGCCTAGTGGTGGACGGCTTAGACGTCATACATCGTCTGCCACACGGGGCCATCGATTCGGTGCCAGCTGTATTGCAGCGTGGGCGCGGCGATGCGCAGATCGCGGCGATAGGACGGATTCCAAACGGAGCAGGGCTGATCGCTATTCTGTCACCGGAGAAACTGTTTGGTCATCATTCCGTCACCCAATTGATCGAGCAGAACGCGGGAGCGAAATCGATGGAAGCGGCACCCGCAAGGGATGAAACGTCCGAGCAGTTCCTGATCTTCCAGCTAGGCGAAGAAAATTACGGCCTGCCCATCGGTTCTGTAGACGAAGTTGTCAGGGTTCAGAGTGAGGTCACCCGGGTGCCCGGCGCGCCCGGTTTTGTAATGGGCGTCATCAATCTTCGCGGTAGAGCTATCCCGCTCATCGATCAACGAAGCCGTTTTCAATCGCAAACCTCCCCCTCAGGAAGGGCACGGGCGATCATCGTGACACTTGGAAGCCTGCAGGCCGGGTTTGTCGTTGATAGTGTTTCGGAGGTGAAATCTGTGTCGGTGTCCGCCTTGTCCACGGCACCGGAGTTTTCCTCCGATCGAACGGGGGTGTTCGACAGAATTGCCTATATTGAAACTGAGGACCGGATGATCCTCGTGATCGATCCGAAGGAACTTCTTACCCGAGCGGAACGCGATATTGTGTCAGCGATAGGGGACGAACAGCCTCCGGCAGCATGCCGGTGATTCGCCTTTTGGTCATTGATGATTCCGCCCTGATGCGCAAACTGCTTGGTCAGATATTCAGTGCCGAGGGGGATTTTGAGATTGAATTCGCCCATGATGGCGAAGAGGCGTTGGAAATAATCTCGCAATTTCGGCCAAATGTCGTGACTCTTGATATTCATATGCCGAGGATGGATGGGCTCACCTGTCTTGATCGAATTATGCTCGAGCATCCTTGTCCTGTGGTCATGGTCTCGTCGCTGACGGAAGAAGGGGCAGATGAAACATTGGCAGCGCTCGAAATCGGCGCTGTCGATTTTATCGCCAAACCTGGCGGTGCGATCTCACTTGGAATTGAAGAACTGACTCCCCGTCTGATTGAGAAAGTACGGATGGCCGCAGCGGTGAAGATCCGGCGTAGCCGAAGGCTCGCCGAACGTGTTCGCCTGACGGCTGCGCCACCACAGCAACGACATTCCACGCGCGTCCGCGACAACTCTTTGGCGAATTTGAATCGCGGCTCTGGCCGGCCCGGTCTTGTGTTGATCGGCACCTCCACCGGTGGCCCCCCGGCGCTCGACACAGTGCTTGCCCATCTGCCGGCTAATTTCCACTGGCCGGTGGTTGTCGCACAGCACATGCCTGGTTCGTTCACGGGACCGCTTGCGCGCCGTTTGAACACAATTTGTCCCCTGGAAGTCGTCGAGGTTACCGGCCAGACGAGGCTGCAACCGGGCAATGTCTACATCGCAAAAGGAGATGCGGATATCATTATCTCCTCGCGCGCCGGTTCTCTGGTCGCGATGGCTGCCCCAATCGACCCGAATTCCCGGTGGCATCCAAGCGTCGATCGCATGGTACGGTCGGCCATGAAACATCTGCCCGCAGCCGATCTGATCGGCGTTTTGATGACCGGAATGGGAAATGACGGGGCGGCCGCTATGGCAGATTTAGAGGCGGCGGGTGGCCGAACGATAGCGGAGTCAGAAGAAACAGCGGTTGTGTGGGGCATGCCCGGAGAATTGGTTCGCCTTAACGGTGCAAGCGCGATCAGACGTGTGGACGAAATCGGACCTTGGCTCGCAGGTCTCGTCTGCTAATGGTGATCGCTCCAGGCATTTCGGCAGGTTTCATCTCGGCCCCGCTTTCGCAAGCTGATCTAGAGGAGATCTGCGCGATCATCTATGAGCGCAGCGGCATGGTCTTTGGCGAGACAAAGCGTTACTACATCGAGCGCCGTGTCACGGACCTCATCAATCAGCGACGCGCACAATCGGTGCGGAACTACATCTCCATGTTGCGTGGCGACCAACGCGAGACCGAGCTGCTGATCAACAGCTTCACCGTCAATGAGACCTATTTTTATCGTGAGCAACATCAACTTGCCTGCCTGAGTGGTTCAATCCTGCCGGACATCATCCGCTCGAAAGGTCCTGGAGATCGTATTCGCATCTGGTCCATGCCGTGTTCGAGTGGGGAAGAACCCTATTCAATCGCAATCTGGCTCCTCGAGAACTGGCCATTGGTCGACGCGTATAATATCGACATTACCGGGTCCGATATTGACACCGACATTTTGAAGCAAGCGGTGGAGGGATTATTCGGGCAGCGTTCGCTATCGAAACTCCCAGAGGATGTCCGCGAACGATACTTCGAACCGGAGAAGGATCAACAACGCCGCCTGATCAGCGACTTGAGAGAATCTGTGACTTTCGCCAGTGGGAATATTGTTGAACGGGAGAGTTTGACAGCACTCGGGCGCTTCGACGTGATTTTTTGTAGGAACCTGCTGATCTATTTTGATCAGGCAGCCCGGGAAGCTGCAGCGCGCCACATCCATGATCTTCTCCATCCCGGTGGCTATATTTGCCTTGGCCATACGGAATCTATGTCGCGTATTTCAGAGACGTTTGAACCCGTCCGCTTCCCTGAAGCCATCGTCTACCGAGATGTGGGGCGGAAATGAATGGATGAATTGATCGCACAATTTACGATCGAAGCGCGCGAGCTCGTCCAGCAAGCCTCCGAGGATCTGCTCTCGTTGGAGGCCGATCCTGGGAAACGGGAAAGTCTTGAAAGTGCGTTTCGGGCAATTCACACGCTGAAAGGTTCGGCTGGCCTTTTTGATTTCGGCCCGATGCAGGGGATTCTGCACCAGGCCGAAGATCTCTTGGCACAAGCACGGGAGGGGCAGATCCTTGTCGGGGCAGGGCTGATTGATCCGCTCCGGGCAGTGATTGAATGGATCGACGACAGCATAGAAGGCATCATGCAGACCGGGCGTCTTTCTGAAGTTCAGGAGATGCAGGCTCCAAGGCTTCGCGGCCTCCTGACCGGAGAAATGGCGGAACACGAAACCAGTCAGATTGCTGGCATGCTGAAGACCATCCCTGATTGGGCGCTGGCCCTTCATCGGCTCGTTGCGGAAACCGATCGATCGCCATCCTTAATTGCTATCCGGTACGATCCGCATCCGGAGTGTTTCTTTAATGGCGACGATCCATTGGAAACCATATCGCGCCTGACAGACCTGCGATATCTGGGCGTCTCGGTGAAGGTCCCGACACCTTCGCCCCAAGACTACGATCCATTCCGCTGCGACCTCCTGATCGAGGCCCTATCCGCTGGTTCGCTCGCGGAGGCGCAGGCCTTGTTCCGACTTATCCCCGACCAGGTTACGCTGGTGCATTTGCGCGCATCCGTTGGCGACCCGGACGTCGCGGAGGTGCAGGGCTCACCGGATCCGTTGGCAGGCCGTCGATCGACAACTATGCGGGTGGATCCAAGCCGTATCGACAAACTACTCGAGATCGCCGGCGAGCTGATTACTGAGAAAGACGGGCTTATCCCACTCGCACATGAGGCACGCAGCCAAGGCAGTGGCGACCTCGCTAGACGCATTCTTTCTAGCCATTTTGAAATCGAGCGCCTTGTCGGATCTCTTTATGGTGCAGTTACGCAAGCGCGAATGATCCCGCTTGAGCGTACTTTCCGCCGATTTCCGCGACTGGTGCGAGAGACATCGGCAAAACTCGGCAAGTCTCTCGATCTGATCATTGAGGGAGAGACAGTTGAAGCCGATCGAGAGATTGTAGATAGCCTGTTTGAGCCACTTTTGCACTTGGTAAGAAATTGTCTCGACCATGGGATCGAAGATGAAGCAGAGCGGTTGCGCGTTTCCAAACCGGTGCGAGGACGGATCTGGTTGAGCGCACGGCAGCGTGGCGATCAGATCGAGATCAAGGTTGCAGACGATGGCCGCGGCATAGATGCTCAACGCATCCGCACAACCGCGCTGGAACGAGGCCTGATATCTGAAATGCAGGCTTCAGCTCTTCCTGACGAGGAAGTTTTGCAGTTTGTCTTCGCCCCCGGCTTTTCAACCGCATCCCAAGTGTCCGATCTGTCTGGGCGGGGGGTCGGCCTCGATGCTGTCCAGAGTTCGGTTAAAAGGCTTGGTGGAACGCTCGAGCTGCAAAGTGCCGTCGAAACGGGGTCGTCCTTCACAATAAGGCTTCCGATCACCTTCTCATTGACGCAGTTGTTAGTGGTTGAAGTTGGTGGCGAACGCTACGGCATCCCTATTTCGGACATCATTGAGACACACAAGGTTCCAACATGCGACATTCAGTGTGTCAGAGCGGGCCGGGCATTTATCCTACGTAACCGAACGATCCCTTTGCTTCATCTCGGCGAGCTTCTGCAAATGCGCCCCTCGAGTTTAGCCTCCGGCACCTCCGGCAATCTTACGGTCCTGATCGTGCGGTCTGGTGAGGAGGCTGTTGGCGTGGTGGTCGAGGCGATTGCAGAGAGGTCCGAAACACTGACACGGCCGCTTTCGAGGCTTTTGCAAAATGTACCAGGGATCGCAGGGACGGCTCTCATGGGCGATGGAAAGGTCCTACTGGTTTTGGACATGGAGGAACTTGCGCAGTGACGGTGTGCTTGGAAAACCAGACCATTGTCCTGTCCGGAACCTGCGGGGTCGAGGATGTGGAAGCACTGGTGAACTATCTGGAAGATCGAAGCGATCTCTCTGTGGACATCAGTGCGGCAACCTCTGTTCACACCGCACTTTGGCAGGCCTTGATGGTGTTCAAGCCCAGAATTATCGGCTCCACCATGTCTTCTTTGATAGCAAGCAAGCTTCTGCCGGCGCTAAAGGCCTACATCGACAAAGATCGGTAAGCGGGAAGTGCAACTTGCGAAGGCTTCATCATCCAAATAATGGTAGTAGGCCGGCCACGGGCAAACTCGGGCGGCCATTCGGAGTATAATATGACGGTAACTGTTCTGGTCGTGGACGACAGCAAGCTGGCTCGGATCGTAGCCGGGAAGGCGATTGCCGCGTTGCAGCCCGATTGGAAACGGGTTGAGGCAGGCAACGCAGCCGACGCTCTGGCGATTGTCGGTTCGCAGCAGGTCGATGTGGCGATCCTCGACTTCAACATGCCTGACAAGGACGGCCTGGAGCTGGCGTCGGAATTGCGCGCGACCCATCCGGCGATGCCGATCGCGGTGATCACTGCAAATGTTCAGGACGAAATAATCGCCAGAGTTCGTGCACTCAACGCCACCTTTGTACCCAAGCCTGTTACACAAGACGCACTGTGCGGATTTATATCGGGCGCGGCGCTTCGGCTCCGGGCGATCGGGGTATGAGGGAAGAGCCGATAGCCCTGAACGAACTGGAAAGAGATGCGCTTACTGAGCTCGTCAATATCGGTGTTAGCCGTGCTGCGGCAAGCCTGCGGAAGATGGTACACAAGCAGGTCATCCTGTCTGTCCCTTCCGTTGAGATTGTGACACGCAAGGCCGCCGCCGCTTTGATAGGCCAGCGCGAAAGCGAAAGTCTCATCGCTGTGCAACAACAGTTCGAAGGTCCCTTCTCGGGCCGCGCGCTGCTTATCTTTCCGGAAAGCAATGGATTGTCACTCGTTCGCGCCATTGTTGGGGACGAGATGGAGGAGGCCGACCTTTTTGATATGGAAGAGGAGGCGCTCGCGGAAACCGGCAACGTCATTCTCAACGGTTGCCTCGGTTCCATGGCCAATATGCTGCAGCATACGTTGAAGATGTCGCTCCCTGACGTCCTTCGAGGGGACAGCACCGTCTTGTTTGGATCTTTGGGAAATATGAACGAAGAGAAATTTGTTCTCTTTCTGTATATCAATTTTTCCGTTCGCGAGCGGGACATCCGCGGTTATATCGCGATGATCATGGATCTACCGTCTCTGGAGAAGCTCAAGCAGCTTATCGCCGAGTTCATCGATCGCGTCATGACGGAAACAGAGTAACGAGACGGATGATCATCGGCGGATACCATGATTGAAGATGCCGAAAGCCCGGCCGTGGAGCTGGAAAACCTGCGTTTGGAACTTCACCGGGCCCGGCGTCGGTTGCAACTCACATTGGATGCGGCTGGTGCATCATGCGGATGGGAATGGGATATCGCTGGGCGGCGGCTTGTAGCAGACGCTCGATTTGCGGCCATCACGCACCAGGATCCTGTGGCGCTCGCAGACGGCGTTACTACGGACCATTTTTTTAAGGCAATTCATCCCGACGACGTCAGGCGCGTCAAAGTCGCAGTTGCAGGAATTCTCGCGGGTTCTGAGGTCTTTTCCAAGGAATACCGACTGCTGCGCAAGGATGGCGGTTACCGTTGGGTCCATGCCAGCGGCCGTGCTGTCCTTAACGAGGATGATGAGGCCGTAAGATTCGTTGGAATGCTGGTCGACATTACCGAGCAGAAAAGGGCGAAAGAGCAACTCAGAATTGCCCAGCACGCAGGGGGCATCGGCACATTTGAGCATACGGTCGGTTATGCGACAATCGGCGTCTCCGAACAGTTTTGTCGGCTCTTCGGCCTACATCCAACACCTGTCCTCCCTATTCAGACCCTTAACGACTTGATCCATCCCGATGACGATCGGATCATCGACCTCCACGGGATCCAGAACGGGCAGAACATCGAGTTTCGCGTCAGGCGTCCTGACGACGGCGAGGAACGGTGGCTGGCTCGGCGAGGGGAATATGTCGACGACACGGAATCGAGCGGTCGACGCTATATGGGTGTAATCTTCGATATCACCGAGGCAAAGCATACCCAGGCTAGCCTGCGGCAAGCGAATCAGGCCCTTTCAGACATTGCACGAGAGAGTATGCTGGAACGCGATCGTGTCTGGAAAAATTCGCGCGATCTGCTGGCCGTGATCGGCATGGACGGGGTCGTCCGCGACGTTAGTCCGGCATGTGGTGAAATACTCGGTCGCCTCCCACGAGAGATAATCGGCAGAAAAGTTCTGGACTTCGTGCTGGCGGCCGATCGCGACTGCGTTCGCCAGTCCCTTCAGAAGGCTATTGACAACACCCATGCTGAATTCGAGGTGGGCGTCGCCCATGTCGATGGATCCCTCCGCCTAGTTTCTTGGATGACCTCTCGAGAAGGGGGGGTAATCTATGCGTACGGTCGTGATATCACCATTGAACGGCAGCAGAAGTTGGTCCTTGAGCAAACCGAAGACCAACTACGGCAAGCTCAGAAAATGGAAGCCGTGGGGCAACTGACTGGCGGCATAGCTCATGACTTTAACAACATGCTGACTGGTGTCATCGGTGCCCTGTCGATCATCAAAAGAAGGGTTGCGGCACAACGCGTTGACGATTTGGACAAGTTCATTGATGCCGCCACGTCCTCGGCTCATCGAGCAGCCGCCCTAACCCATCGACTCTTGGCCTTTTCGCGTCGGCAGTCGCTGGATCGCCGCCCCGTAGATGTGACCCATCTCATTGGGTCTATGGAGGATATGTTCCAACGTACGATCGGTGAGCAAGTGGAATTGCTGATCAACACGCCTGGGGAAACGTGGAAGGCGGTGACCGATGCCAACCAACTTGAAAGTGCCATCCTCAATTTGGTCATAAACGCCCGCGATGCCATGCCCCAAGGCGGTAAACTGACGATCGAAACCACCAACGTGGTGTTATCTGAAACGGACCTGGCTCGCGGAGAATCTCTCCAGCCGGGTAGCTACGTTGTTATGGCGGTCAGCGATACCGGGACTGGAATGTCGCAGGCGACCATCGAAAAGGCCTTCGATCCCTTCTATACGACAAAACCTATCGGCCAAGGCACTGGGCTCGGTCTTTCGATGATCTACGGTTTTGCACAGCAATCCGGGGGCCATGTGCGCATCTACAGCCAACTCGGCATTGGGAGTACCATAAAGCTTTACCTTCCACGTAGCTTTGAAGAAGCCTCTGCCCAGAAAAATCCAATCGGTTCAGATTATGTTCCACCTCGCGGTGAAGGAGAGACGATTGTTGTCGTTGAGGATGATGCTTCCGTACGTTTATTGATCACCGATGTGCTCAAGGATCTCGGATATCGCGTGCTTGAAGCGGCCGACGGAAGCGAAGCCCTGCCTCTCATCGAGGGCGCTGGGCGACTTGACCTTCTCATATCGGACGTGGGGTTGCCAGGCCTCAATGGACGGCAGCTTGCCGAGATTGCGATGACCGCGCGTCCCTCGATAAAAGTGCTATTCATCACGGGATATGCAGCTATGGCGGCCTCCAGGTCAGATTTTCTCGCGCCTGGGATGGAGATGATCACCAAACCGTTCGCAATAGACGATCTTGCGCGTAGGGTACGAGAGATGTTGACCTCGTCCGAATGACTTAGTCGCGGTGGAAAAGGATTGGGGGACGCGGATATCGCCTCGCTCAAGCGAAGTTGCCTTCAGTGTCTTGGCTGCGCTGCGAGCAAGTGCTTGCTCCCGCTCGAAACCGGCTGCGCTTGGCCACGACAAAGGATTTCCTGAGTCCCAAAGCGGCGGCAGGCATGAAGCCGAACCGAAAAAAGATAGGGCCGCGTTCAACGCGGCCCTATCTCATATAATCGTGGATCGCTTAGGCGATTTTCTTTTTTGTGCCCTTCAGGTTTGCGGACGCTTCACCGAGCTGCGTGAGCAAAAGGTCGGTCTGCAATTCCTCTTGAAGGTTGGCATCGAGGAGCGCAACGGCTTCATCAAGCCCTAACTGACCAGCCCAGCTTTTGAGTGTGCCGTACCGGGCAATCTCGTAGTGTTCGACTGCCTGGGCCGAGGAAATCAGACCAGCGTCGAGAGCCACGGAGCCCTTGTATTCCTCCATGATCTCCTCGCCTTCGGCGATGATGCCCTGGATGGCTTCACAGGTCTTGCCGCGCGCAGCCTTCCCGACCAATTCGAAGACTTGTTGTAGCCGCTCGATCTGAACTTCGGTCTGATCGCGGTGCTTGAGGAACGCTTGCCGTCCTTCCTCGGACTGCGCCGCGCGCGCCATTTTGGGCAACGTTTTCAGGATCTGCTTTTCGGCGTAATAAATGTCCTTGAGCGTATCAAGGAACAGATCGTCGAGGGTTTTTTCAGCCATTGAGTTTACTCCGAGCTTATTGGAAACGCCCTCTATGAACCCGTGCCGAGTGATTGCGTTCCACGGCGTATTTCATTCGGCTGACGCAACGAAAAGAACCGAAGGCGACATATCTCAAATCTCGTAAGCGACGATCCTGTCGGAACCTGCCTTCCAAGCCCTCTCGGTAGGGGCGCCGCCACTCGCAAGCCACTTGGTCACCCTTACCACGGCCACGGCACCCGTATCACTCTCCAGCCGAAACGTTAGACATCCAGGTTTCTTTGGTGGGCGCAGATAAAGCGTCATCACTCCAAATCTCTCCATCAGACAGGCAGACCTCCTCGAATTTGGTGGCGACGGAGGCATGCCCATATGTCCTCAGGGGAAGGAGGATCGATCAATGTGGTTGCGCATACGCAGACCATATCTTTCTGCCACAGTTGTTGGCACGTCGGTGCCCAAGAGCAATCGGTGCACTTCACCACCGTTGGGAGCCGCGTCAACGCCCAGTGGCGACTGCGGAGCGAGGGGCGCGTTACTCCTTTACCGCACGTTTCTCCTCATGATGCAGTCTAAACGACCTCGATATCGATCAAAGCTTGAAGATGACCCCCCGTTTACGAAACTTCCAGACAAGAAGAATAACTGCAGCCGGATCTGCCGCAAACGTATTTGCGGAGGAGCAGATGCGGCGTGGGGCGACTAGCACCCGCTACCGCGCAAAACGTAGACAGTCTCGTCCGCCTGCCTTCGCTCGATACATCGCGCCGTCGGCTACCCGAACCAAGTCAACTCTGTCGTTTGCATTGTCTGGTACAAACGCCGCGCCCACACTGAGTTGAGCACGGATATGGTCATCCCCAATCTTAAAGGGAGTTCGAAATGCCGCAAGGAGCCGTTCGGCTAGATCCGCCAGGGACTGCCGAGACCGGATGTTGGGAGCAAAGATCGCGAACTCGTCACCGCCCATTCTCACGACTATGTCTCGTGACCGTACCACGGATTTTATTCGTTCAGATGCCAGACGGAGAACTTCGTCACCGGCGGAGTGACCTAAGCGGTCATTGATCGACTTGAAACCATCCATGTCGAGGTATAGCGCACCGAACCGCTCACCCGCCGCCAAGGAGGCTTGAAGAGCGGTGTCCACATGAGAAGCGAGTGCGCTGCGATTGTAAAAGCCGGTGAGTGGATCGGTCATTGCTGCTCGACGCAGTTCCTTTTCGGCCAACGACATGATGACCTTGCTTCGATGTAGCCGCAGCAGCCCGCTAGCGATCGATGCAAATCCACGGAGGTCGTCGACCTGCTCAGAGGGAAAGTCCCTTGGCTCCGTGTCGAGAATGCAAAATGCGCCTACGATTATCCCCGGATCAAGCTCCAAGGGTGCGCCTGCGTAGAAGCGGAACTGCGGAAGACCAAGAGTCCGCTCGTGTTTCAGAAACCTGAAATCTGCCCGGAGATCAGGGACAATCAGGACGTCTTGCTTTTGAACAACGTGCGTGCATATCGAGTTTTCTCGGGAACATTCAGTTAGTGCCATGCCGCTTTCGCTAGCCGTCCTCTGCCACTCCTCATCAATGATGTTGACAGCAGCATAGGGTGCCCTGAAAAATTTCTGAGCGAGCTGCGCCAGCGTGTCCAGCCCCGGAGTCGGAGCCATTCCGATTGGGCCAAGCCCGCGCACCGCGTCCAACCGTTCACTTTCGTCGACACCCACCGCGATACCCTTCACCGTCGTCCACCCATTCCTTCGCGCTCCCGTTACTATGGGCAATCCTGACAAGGGCCTGTCGCTCGAAATCCTTGTCCTCGGGAAGATAGGCCACATATGCTTCTGCAAGCGCGACCTTATATAAGTTGCTTGTGCTCATTGGACAGGGAGCGCGCGGAAAAAGGACTACTCATGGATTTCAAGGCTGCGTTTCTGGCAATTCCTCTTCCCGCCGCTCTTTGCGATCACGACCTCAATATTCAGGCCTGTAACCCCGCGTTTGCGCGGGCCTTGAAAAAGAAGGAAGACGAGATTACGGGGCGGCCTTTGTTGGAGGCTGTCGATCAAGAGGACCGAGATGCTATCTCCGCGTCATTTCAGGCAATCGTTGCTAAAAAGGAACTACCCTCGATTGGGGTTGAATCGGGTCAGGAGCCTAATCAAATCGGGTTGGGGGTCAGAAAAAATACCTTCATAAACATCCCCATCTTCGCTCCCAGGGGCACATTGGAGGCGGTCCTTCATTGTCGGGCGGATGACGAGGAAACTTCCTGGATTCACCGCACGGATGAGCTTTATCAGGGAGGAGGTTATGAGGTTCAGCATGCTTTAGATGCAGAGCGCGACCGGATTCGGCAACTGTTCAAGCAGGCTCCGGGGTTCATCTGTCTTTTGCGGGGGCCGCAACATATCTATGAGCTCGCAAATGATGCCTATCATCAGCTAATCGGACATCGTGAGATTATTGGTCACCCTTTGCCGGAGGTGCTTCCGGAGGTCATCCCACAGGGTTTTCTTGACAAGCTCAACCGCGTGTACACGACAGGCGAGCCGTTTATCGGCCGCGCAATCCCGATCCAGTTGCAAAGGCTTGCTGAAGGAGAACTTGAACAGAGGTTCATCGATCTGATTTACCAGCCAATGCGCGATCCGAGCGGAACGATTAGTGGGATATTTGTTCAAGGTCACGATGTGACGGAGGCCCACGAGTTGGCAAGGGAGGTGACCTTTCAGGCCGCCCATGATCCACTCACATCCCTTTTGAACCGACGCGAGTTCGCGCGAAAGATGGGTGAAATCGACGGTCAGGCCTCGCATGCCCTTGTGTATGCGGATCTCGATCATTTCAAGATCGTCAATGATCGCTGCGGGCATACTGCGGGCGACGCCTTGCTCACGCAGGTAGCACAAGTGCTACGAGAACAGTGTTCCGACGGCGATTTGCTTGCGCGCCTTGGCGGCGATGAGTTTGCCCTGGTGCGATGCGACTCGACACTCGACAAAGCGGTTGAGCTCGCCGACCGCATGCGAGAGGGGATCAAGGGCATCAATTTCGTGTGGCAAGGCAAGCCGCACAGTATCACTCTCAGTGCGGGTGTGGCGGTGTTCGGCGGCAATGAAGGTCTGCCTTTTGACGTAGCCTTGGGCTTGGCGGATGCGGCGTGCTTTCTCGCGAAGGAAAAAGGCCGTGACCGGGTGAAGGTAAGCAGCGTGACGGATGACGAGGTTAGACAACAGCAAACCGACATGGATGGCGTCACCCGGCTAAAAGAGGCGTTACGTGAGGATCGAATAATCCTTTACGGTCAGAGGATCGTGGCGCTGCAGCCATACGAGGACCAGCGCTCATTTCTGGAGGTGCTGGCGCGCATAGTAGATCACGATGGCACCATTATTGGCCCGGGCGCATTCATTCCCGCAGCGGAGCGGTTTGGGCTGATCCAGGAAGTCGATTATCATATCGTGACCAAAGCGTTCATGCATCTTCTTCAACTGTCCGTTGACGAACGGGCAAGGAAGCTCCTGTTTATAAATCTGTCCGGAATTACCCTCAGTGCGCCGGACTTCTCTGTTTTCATCGCTCAGCTGATGCAATCTTTTCCGGGGGTTAGCCCTTCCCAAATTTGTTTTGAGGTCACTGAAACTGCCGCGATATCCAACATTTCGCGCACGGCTGAGGCGATGCGTCGCCTCATTGACAAGGGCTTCAGCTTTGCCCTCGATGATTTCGGCAGCGGCATGGCGTCGTTCTCCTATCTGAACCACCTTCCGGTCCAGTTCGTTAAGATCGACGGTGAGTTCGTCAAGGCTATTCGATCGCAACCTGCGGGTCCCGTTATCGTCGAAGCGGTCGTTAAGGTCGCCCGTGCAATGAACATGCAGACGATTGCAGAGTCCGTTGAATATGAGGAATTGCTTCCGCACCTTCGCGAGCTCGGATTAGATTACGGGCAAGGCTACGCTTTGCATTGTCCGGAGACGTTAGATCAAGCGATGGAAGTCAACCCGCCACCTGTCGCCGGAGTGCATTGACCAAAGCTTCCGGCAGGTGTCGCAGGGTGCGCGCGCGGGACCGTTCTCGCCTCCGATGCTATGGCTTTTGAGACAATAACTGTACCGCTCGCCCTCCTTATTTGTCACCTCGAAGCCCCCGCCTCAAATGACATCATCTCGCAGAAGCTTTTCGGCTAGTTCTCTCATGCGGCTATCTGCTCGAGGCCGCCGAGCTGCGCTTCGTCGAGATAACGAACAGTTTTCGCCCTTTCGGACGTGAAGAGTCTCGGACCTGCCTAAGGAACCATTCGGAGGGATAAGGTTACCGCCTGTAGCAGGTCCTTTGGGTCGGAGAGCTTCGGAACCCATGTACCTTTCGCAAAGACATCCGGGATTGCATTGTTCCCGTTATTGCAGCCGCTGTGGACGATGATTGGGACACCACGGGACACTAGGACTTCGGCTATTTCTGTCGACTCTCCGTCTTCAACCTGCACGTCAAGCACCGCCACATCCGGTGTGTTGTTGCTCAACCAATTAGCCGCTTTTGAACAGGATTGAACGCAGACTGCTTCGCCAATTCCGGCGTCCCGAAGGGTTTCCTCGATCTCCCAGGAAAGAAGTGGCTGGTCTTCAAGAAGCAGGATTACGCGTTGGTTTCTAGTCATGGTGCTGTGATGCTCTCCGTTGATCCCAAAAGCATACATATTTTCAACTTCCAGTGTGGAATCGTACGGAAGGAGACGGAAAGCCTGCGTGTGAGCGTATAAACGTGGTATGAGACCCTATTGTTCGCTGGTTTGACCGGGCGCGAACGACCGAGAGATGACTGCTCTTGCCCCACGCGCGAGAGAACCATGTCTCATCATTCAACGACGTTCCACAACCAGCTATTGTCCCAGCTTCCGGCTGAAGAAGCTCGCATACTCGCGCCCCACCTAGAGTGGGTCGAGCTTCCGCGGGACTTTCTGATCGTGGGGCCTGGGCAGGACATTGCGCACATCTATTTTCTCGAGGAGGGAATAGGATCGATCGTTGCGGTCTCGCCAGAGGGACAAAAAGCTGAGGCGGGGATGTTTGGCCCTGAGGGATTCGCTCCCATACCTCCAACGGTGGGTTCGACCAAGAGCTTCCATGAAGTCTGCATCCAGTCTGCTGGCTATGGCCATCGGCTAGATATCCGGCTACTGGCCGGGCTTATGCACGTGTGCCCCGAACTGTACCAACTTCTGGTGAAGTCGTCTCACAACCTTGCGACCCAGGTCAGCTATACAGCCCTCTCGAACGCCATCCACCAGGTGAATGAGCGCCTGGCCCGCTGGCTTTTGATGTGCCACGATCGCATTGGCCAGGACGAGTTGACCATCACGCACGATTATATTGCGTTAATGCTCGGTGTCCGACGCCCAAGTGTTACGACGGCCCTCCACGTCCTGGAAGGCAATCGCTTTCTCCGAAATGAGCGGGGTCGAGTGTTCATGAGGGATCGGATAGCCATGGAAGAGTTTGCCAAGGATGCATATGGGATACCCGAAGACGAACATCGACTTCTTTTCAAGCCCGTAGCCAGCTCCCCATCGGTCACCGTACTACAACGGAGCGGTTAAGCCGACGCTGAGTTCTGCGACTAGACAACGCCACTTGCGCCCCTCGGGTGTGGTCCAAGTGGCATCAAGGCACGGAGTGAAGTAAGGCGCCGCGTGAACTCGCGTCTGGAAAGTTTTGAAGTCGTTGGGCTTCGCTTCAGCGGCCCGACGCAGCTCATGCGAGGTATGAAATTGCTACACCGTATTAATATAAATGACGGGTGACCTTCCGACACGGCGGAGGCGAGGGAACCATAGCTCCCGGGCGAAGTTTTCGCCTCGGAAGGGAGAGATGTATGGATAGAATGGCCGGCTCAACCATGGTGGCACCGGGGCGCGATGTACGGGATCGCCTCATTGTTGCTCTCTATGCACAACTGAAAGCGGAACGGCAGACCCGGGAAGCTCTCGAATATGTGATACGCAACGGCGCGCTTTCGAGCGAGGTGCTGGAGGCGATAGCGAGCGATCCCGTACCCGTGTACTCTGCCTGTGATGTCGCGGCGATCGAGAGAGCGATGTCCCTCGACGGCGACCCCGTCGCTTGAAGTGGCGCCAGGGCGCGTTGGTTCTTGAGCCTGACGTCCCCGTGCTGATCGCACAGGACCTATGAATGTGTCGCAATTCATGTCCCCGGGCATTATTTGTGCTTAAGATTTTCACACCTTGATATCGTTCGGGCTGCTTGCTCGGCCGTCCCATGGCACTAAATTCAAGAATCACGGAAGGGGACCCATGACTGCCTACGTAAGCGTGCTCCAGAGCAAGGCTCTCGATGACCGCTACCGCGTCCTCGTAGATGCCATTACTGATTATGCAATCTACATGCTCGACATTACAGGACATGTCAGCAGCTGGAATTCGGGTGCCAACCGTTTCAAGGGCTACACCGAGGCCGAAATTCTTGGTGAACACTTCTCCCGTTTCTACACGCCCGAGGATAGGGAAGCCGGGATGCCCCAGCGCGCCCTGTCAGTGGCAGCCACGGAGGGGAGGTTTGAGGCCGAAGGGTGGCGGGTCCGCAAAGACGGGACCCGCTTCTGGGCGCACGTTGTCATTGACGCAATACGAGACCAGGACGGGCAACTCGTTGGGTTCGCCAAGATCACGCGCGACCTCTCCGAGCGAAAGATCGCCGAGGAGGCCCTGATGAGAAGTGAAGAACAGTTCCGAATGCTGGTTCAGGGGGTCACTGACTACGCCATTTATATGCTCGATCCGCGGGGGTGCGTCGCCAGCTGGAACCAGGGGGCCGAGAGAATCAAGGGCTACAATCCGGAGGAAATCATTGGGGAGCATTTCTCTCGGTTCTATACGGCTGAGGACAAAGATGACGGGCTGCCGGGCAAAGCGCTGGAAATTGCGGCTCGAGCGGGACGCTTTGAGAAGGAAGGCTGGAGGGTCCGCAAGGACGGCTCTCGGTTTTGGGCCAACGTTATTATCGACGCAATAAAGGCTGAAGACGGCAGCCTCATCGGCTATGCAAAGGTCACTCGCGACATCACCGAGAAGCGCGAGGTGCAACTCGCGCTGGAACGGGCACAGCTAGACCTCTTCCAGTCCCAGAAAATGGAGGCTGTCGGTCAGCTTGTCGGAGGGGTCGCCCATGACTTTAACAACTTGCTAATGGCCGTCCTCGGGAGTCTGGAAATAGCGCGAAAGCGAGCCCTTGCCGGCGAAAACGTTGTGGATCTTATCGATCACGCGGTTCAAGGTGCGAAGCGTGGGGCCTCGCTGACGCAGCGGCTACTCGCTTTCTCCCGTAAGCAGGAACTCGCGCTCGAGGCCGTGGACATCCCCCGTCTCATAAATGGCATGGCTGAACTTCTCCAGCGGACGATCGGCCCGACAGTTGAGCTGACCACGTCGTACCCACTGGTGCTGCCCAATGCACTGTCGGATCCGAACCAGCTCGAAAGCGCCCTCCTAAATCTGGTGGTCAACGCCCGCGATGCGATAACCGACGGGGGGCTGATAAAAATAGAAGCGCGGCGGAAGATCGTGCGCGACGGGGAAGTAGCGGGTCTTGGCGCGGGCGACTACATTTGCCTGTCCGTGAGTGACGAGGGTGAGGGGATGGACGCAGCGACCCTCGAGGGTGCAACGACGCCGTTCTTTACGACAAAAGGTGTTGGCAAGGGTACTGGCCTTGGTTTGTCTATGGTCCAGGGACTGATGGCCCAATCAGGCGGCTGTCTCAGGCTTAAGTCTCAGAAGGGGGTGGGTACGACGGCCGAACTATGGCTTCTAGTCGCGACTGCAGCGCCAGAATCTATTCCAGTGAAAACCTCTGAACCAGCTGTCGAAGTTGCTGATAGGAAGGTCTCGGTTCTGACAGTAGACGATGATGCGCTTGTCCTCATGAACACCGTCATCATGTTGGAAGACCTGGGTCACACTGTCCTTTCGGCCAACTCGGCCCAAGGAGCACTGGACATACTCGAGCACGGCACTTTACCGGATGTCATAATCACCGACCATGCGATGCCTCACATAACCGGGGCCGAATTGGCAAAGAAGGTGCGCCTACTGTACCCGGAAATTAAGATTATCATTGCGTCTGGATATGCTGAACTGCCGGAGCCCGGGACTATGATGCGCCGACTGCAGAAGCCATTTTCGCAGCAACAGCTTAGGGAGGCGCTCTCGGCAGCTGTTGCCACTGGGACCAAAAGATAGTGGGAGGCGACCCATGAGCTTAGAAAAGAAAGTTCTGATTGTCGGTTCAAGTGGGATCGTCGGGAGTGCAATGGCCAATCCTTAATAGTAAGGGCTGGCAGGTCTGGGGATTGGCCCGCAATCCGCCCATTCAATCCGGGGTCGTCCCTATTGCCGCAATTTGCTTGATCCTGCTCCGCTGACCAGGTGCCTACATCAGGTCGATCCTACTCATGTGTCTTCTCCAGGTGGTCACGGCAAGCACTGAAGCAGAAAATATACGGGTCAACTCGACCATGGTTCGAAATCTGCGCGACGCGCTCGGTTGGCCAGTCATTTTACTTGGCGCGACATTGCCGCGCGGTTCGGACCTGGTGGAGCCGAATATCTAAGCTTTTCCTCGCCATGGCATACCGACGCTGATCTCGGCCGGCCGATTGAAGCGGTTGCCGACATATCGAAAAGCCGTCGCCTGGGATTTCTTGACCATCAACCAACCGATAATGCCTTCTTTGCGCTGTTCGAGCCGCTACGCGCTGATCGCGTCCATGCCCTTAAAAGTCGCTTTTCCGGGCATCTATACGAAGTGCTCCGCTCTGATCGCACTTGCCCAAACAGACGCAAGGCTCGCAATCGTACTGGCGAAGGCTGATCTGGAACCCCATGGCGCGCGGGGGGTTATACGGTCTCTCCACGCGCAAAGGAAACCGAGATGTCAAATGCAATCCAGTCCAATGCCGCTAACCAAAATAACAGCGGCGTGACCGAAAACAGGTTCGGCCAGTCCGTTGAGAGTCAAGCGCAGATTGCGGACGCGCAAAAGATCGCCTCCGGTTCCACCCCCGGCGAGATCTTGAACGTTTATCGACTGGTGCCGGTTGCTCCGTCGACCGATTTTCGCTGGGATCAAGCACCATCAATGGGTGAGATTGTGGTGGCCGCAAGGACCGCCGGTGATGCGCGGATTGTAGCGGCGGGGCGTGAGCTTGATTTCCAAGAGATCGATGCGCTGCCTGCCGAAGACGTAACGACACGTCATGCAAGCGCGTTCCGTGATGAGAAGGCTTACACTGTCATTGAAATAGAGCGCGGCCGACAAGACCTCCAGAGGGGTGTGCTTAACGGGGAGGTTCCCGTCGACACGATTACGCCCACCCAAGTCTGACGAACAATTATGTAAAGAACTTGAAATTTTATGGCGGTGAGATGGATTGGCAGCCAACCCCGTCTCAATACCAGGAATATCAATAGGTTCGGCCGGTGTGTACGTGCACGGCGCATGAAGTCGCCAGGCTAATAGTCCGGTCGTTCCCCTCCTTTAGGACGCGGTGAGCCGGGGGCCGCTCCAGTTGAAAAGAGGGTTAGAAATAAAACTCGTTCAGAGAACCACGTCCACTATTGGATTCAACGGCACGGTCCCGCGGCCCATTGGACTCGCACGGGTGTGTGAGACGGTCGAGATTTCGAACAACGTGGACTTCCATGCCGTGCTGCGGGCCAGGAGGGTTGGTTAGGGCTCATGGCGTTTCTGTCTCCGTCGGCGTAGGGGCTTCTGCCTGCGACCGATTGAGCGCGCTTGCACATGCGGGATTCTCCGCTTTATCAAGTTTCTCATGCCGGGATGCCCCTTGCTGGCTAGTAGGTCTCCCATTCCAAGGTCCGCATCCTGTGCAGGATCCTCCCGGTCATCGCCAGGTGTCGAACCCGCGCAGGTTGTCGTGCCACTTTTCGTAGCCGTGTTGACTTCGCCCAACGCTCGGTCAAAAAGGTATTTGCCTATACAGGGAGACAACTGATGGCTGAAGACAATAATACCGGCGCCGTTACTGAAGTTATTGCAACGGCTGCCCCAGCCGAACAACCAGCTGCGAAAAAGCAGCGTGCACCGCGTGGCAGCAAGATTTCCAAAGAAACAACCGGTACGTCCACGGCGCCAGCGGCTAAGTCCGACGTGGCAAAACGTGGGAAACGCGCCGAAAAGAAACTCACTGCCGTCGCAAAAATTGCCGAAAGCGCACCGAAATACACCGGCAAGCGTCGCGGCCGGAAGCCAACTGGTGCACAGGTTCAACAGG
>NZ_JAJAWH010000016.1 GCF_020531965.1 Pseudorhizobium xiangyangii
GAAAGGGAAAGGGAAAGGGAAAGGGAAGAGCGTCCCGGCGCGAGCGCGCCGGGAGCGCAGGCGCGATCAGCTGCGGCCGAATTCGTCGACGATGCGGATGATGTCGTCTTCCCCGAGATAGGAACCGGTTTGTACCTCGATCATCTCGAGCAGGATCTTGCCGGGATTGGCGAGGCGATGGACCTCGCCCTGCGGAATGTAGACGGACTCGTTTTCGCGCACCGTCTTCACCTCTTCGCCGATCGTCACCTCGGCGGTGCCCTTGACGCAGATCCAGTGCTCGGAGCGGTGGTGGTGCTTCTGGAGCGACAGCTTCTTGCCCGGCAGCACGAAAAGACGCTTCACCTGGAAGCGGTCGCCATTGAGGACCGAGGTGTAGCCGCCCCAGGGGCGGTAGGAGGTCGGATGGGTTTCGGTCAGCGCCGAAGTCGCCTTGGCGGCTGCGAGGCGCTTGACGATCCTGCCGACGTTCTGGCTGTCCTCCAGCCGTCCGACATAGACCGCGTCCTCGCTGGCGATGACGGCAACGTTTTCCAATCCCTGAACCGCGAGATGGCAGGTGCGCGACATGACGAGCGAGTTCTTCGTGTCGAGCAGCGTCGTGTTGCCCGATGCCACATTGCCGGCCTCGTCGCGGGCTCCCAGCTTCCAGACGGCATCCCAGCTTCCCAGGTCCGACCAGGTGAAGGAGGATGGGACTACCGCCGCGTTGCCGGTCTTTTCCATGATCGCATAGTCGATGGAGATATCGGGGCTCTTCGCAAACGCCTTGGCGTCGAGGCGGATGAAGTCGAGATCGCTTGACGCCTCGCGCACCGCATCCTGCGCCGCGGATGCGACATCCGGTGCAAAGGTCTCCATTTCGCGCATCACCTGGCCGGCCGTGAACATGAAGATGCCGGAGTTCCAGTAGAAGCCACCCGACGCCAGCATTTTCTCCGCGTCGGGAAGGACCGGCTTCTCCACGAAGCGCTTCACCGCGTGCGCCCCGGTGGGCAGCTTCCCGCCGGCCTCGATATAGCCGTAGCCGGTGGCCGGCTCGGTCGGCTGGATGCCGAAGGTCACCAGCTTTCCGGCAAGGGCGGTCTCGCAGGCGATGCGGATGGCGTCGAAATAACTCTCGTCCGCCGCGATCTCGTGGTCTGAGGCAAGCAGCTGGAGGACAGTATCCTCTCCACTGCGCTCCATGACAAAGGCGGCGGCGGCTGCAACGGCGGCTGCCGTGTTGCGAGCGACCGGCTCCAGAAGCGTAGCGGCCAGTGTCACACCCAGTTCACGGGCCTGTTCGGCGACGAGGAAGCGAAAATCCTCGTTGGTTACAATGATCGGTGCTTCATAGAGGGTGGGGTTTGAAACGCGTGTGAGCGTGGCCTGAAACAGCGTGCGGTCGCCGACGAACTGGATGAACTGTTTCGGTGCGCTGGCTCTCGAAAGCGGCCACAACCGGGTTCCCCTACCGCCTGCCATGATCACGGGAACGATTTTCTGAGCCATGTCCGCCTGTCCTCGAAATTATCTGCCGATACGTGGAATCTGTTGCAAACCATCTACCTGCTGCTGCCGGAGACTGAAAGCGAAAGATGCAACCGGTTAGAAACAAGGCGGCATGGATGGATTGTAGAATATAAAACAGAGAAACCGGACCTATACTAAGGGGAGAAGCCCGAGCTACGCGGAGGATGCACCATGAAGGCGCATGATAGAGGCGGTGCACAATGTGCAATCTGCGGAAAGACCTTTCCGGCCCGGCAGTTGCACAGGTTCGATGAACTGCGTCCAGCACTTCAGGCGCTGATTGCCGAGAATGTCTCGACGGTCGGCGACGACGCGCTGATTTGCGATGCGGATCTGGCCCAGTATCGGCGGGCCTATGTGGAGAAACTGCTGAACGAGGAGCGTGGCGAGCTTTCCGAACTTGACCGACGCGTCCTCGACAGCTTCGAAAAAGGTGTCCTGACCGTTCAGTCGGTTGCCCGCGCGGCATTGGAACCGACATCGCGAAGCCCGGGCGAAAGGGCGGCCGATACTGTGGCGTCCTTCGGCGGCTCCTGGAGCTTCATTTTCAGTTTCTGCACGGTTCTCGTTCTGTGGATGGCCGTGAATGTTTCGGGGCTGCTTTCCGGGCCGTTCGACCCGTATCCGTTCATCCTTCTCAACCTGCTCCTGTCCTGCGTGGCGGCCCTGCAGGCGCCGGTCATCATGATGAGCCAGAAGCGGCAGGAGGAGAAGGATCGGCAGCGCGCCGAAAACGATTACATGGTGAACCTGCGCGCCGAACTGGAGATCCGCCAGCTGCACGAGAAGATCGACCACCAGATGGCCCGCCAGTGGGACCGGCTTGCCGAACTGCAGCAGATCCAGATCGACCTCCTGCAGGGAAGCGAGGGCCGGACGAGGAACGATGCGCCGCGCTGATCCCGTTCCACCGAGTTTCTCAAGGCTGCCTGGCGCTGCCGTTCAGGCGCCTCCGCGCCCGGCGGAGCGCCTTGCGGCAAGCGCATCACTGTTCCCAACGAAGCCACCGGGGCGTATGGTTTGGGCGCGGCATTTGAGAAGCTCTGCCGCTCTACCTGATGGGAGGATGACATGGTTAGACTGCTGACTTCGATGTTTGGCATGCTGTGCATTTGTCTCTTGGCGTTCACCCCCGCCAAGGCCGATCCGGCCGACGAGGTAAGGGCCGCCTATTCGGCGTGGGACGAAGCATTCAACAAAGCGGACGCAAAAGCCGTTGCGGCATTTTACGCGGCTGACGCCATTTTCCTGCCGGCCACCCATGACGTGATCAAGGGGGCAGACGGCGTCGAGAAATTCTTTGGTGGAATATTCGGCATGGGCGCCACCGACCACAAGCTGGAGCTGATCGGTGCGCAGGCCGATGGCAATCTGCTGATCGGTACCGCGAAATGGTCCGCCAGCGGCAAGGATGACAAGGGCGCGGACCAGCCCTGGGCGGGGCTCGCAACCCACGTATTCGAGAAGCAGGCAGACGGCAGCTTGAAGCTCAAGGTGCATACGTTCAACTGAGCAGAGGCTCGCTCTGCGCCAGCCCCGGACAGCGCCGGCTTGTCGTTCCATAGGATCGACGGGGCAGTTCCGCCGCGCACATGACATGTCCCGCTTCACGGTGGTGAGGCGGGAGGATGCAGCTTGCGACGTAGTGCAGGCGCATCGACTGCCCTCTCTCCCTGGCCCGTCTCCCGTCTGTGGGGCCGCGGCTAGAACGCCATGCTGCCGGCCATGATGGCGAGGACGAGGAAGACCAGGAAGACCAGGAGCGCGACGAAGAACAGTATCTTGGCGATGGTTGCCGTCGCAGCCGAAACGGAGGAAAAGCCCAGAAATCCTGCGACAATCGAGATGACGAGAAAGATGAGAGCCCATTTCAACATGGCGTGTTCCTTCGGCTTGAGCTCGGAAAACGCAACGCCGGGCACAATGTTCCAGGCGGCCCACAGAGCTGCATATGCGCAACAGTTGGCCGTGAATTCGAAGCATTCTCCGTTCCAGGGGTTTTGTGCCTCATCCAAATTCCATATTGTGGAGTGGCAGACGGCCGCGAACGCGCGGCGCATATTAGCGGGTTCCGAGTAGAACCCTGTTCTGCCTTATTTCATGTATCGATTGCCGAGGTGAAGTAATGAACAAGCTCGTGATTATCGCATTCGGATTTCTGGCGCTGCAGCTGCGGCCGGTGCTTGCCGACGAAAAGCCGTTGATCTGGCAGCCTTCCAGAAACTCCGACACGTCCTATACGGCGCGGATCGGCGTCCGCATGCCGACCGTGTTGGCGCCGGCCGCCGGGATCGAAATGGGCGTCGTGGCGTCGGACACCGGAGCCCTGGTCGACATGCCGATGGCCGCATGGGGGGACGTGCAGCTACGCGAGGTCAGGACCGCTGCATCCACCCTGACCCGCAAGGCGGGAGCGAGGATCGATCCGAGAACCGGCAGCACCAGCCTGACCATGAATTATTACGAGAAGTACATCGCGACGCCGACGATGGATATCGAGCGCCGCAGCGCCTATTCGGTCCGGTATAATGGCGTCGATGCACAGTGGAAGGGGCTCGAAGCCAACCACTCGCTCCGTCTCTCGCGCGCAAGGACCGGCAGCAGTGCTGTTGCGACGGCCTCCACTGTCGACATGTTCAGCGACATGACGTTTGGCGTCGGGCTGGAGCAGAAGCTGGGACAGAACCTGACCGTGAAGGCACTGGTGCGGGAACATCTCGGAGCCAATGACCGATCGGCGACGGTAAGGGCGGATTATTCGTTCCGGTGGTAGGCGGCGAACTGCGCTGATTCGGACTCTTGGAAGCTGCCGCGGATTTCGCATCGGGCCAGAAAATTCGATGATTGTCGGCTGGTGGTTTACCGAGGTCTCGGGGGGCTTTCTGAACCTGCGGGTCACTATGCAAAAAGGCCTCTCGATTTCTCGAAAGGCCTTTTCAAACAGAAACTTGGATGGTGGGCGTGACAGGGATTGAACCTGTGACCCCTACGATGTCAACGTAGTGCTCTCCCGCTGAGCTACACGCCCATCCGATGTCGGCGCATAGACCATAGAGTGGTCGGGCCGTCAACCGCATTTTGATGCGAAATGCGAAGCTTTTTTAACAGCCCCGCATTTTCGCCGTTTGGGCTCACGCGGCGGCGAGCATCTTGTTGACCTCGTCCACGAGGTCACGCAGGTGGAAGGGCTTGGAGAGCACTTTCGCATCCTTAGGAGCCTTCGAATCGGAGTTCAGCGCAACGGCCGCAAAGCCGGTGATGAACATGACCTTGAGGTCCGGGTCGAGTTCGGTGGCGCGGCGGGCGAGTTCGATCCCGTCCATTTCCGGCATCACGATGTCGGTCAACAGCAGCGAGAAGGGCTCTTCACGCAGCCGGTCGTAGGCGCTGGCGCCGTTATCGAAGGAAGCGACCTTATAGCCCGCCTTTTCGAGCGCCTTCACGAGAAAGCGCCGCATATCGTTATCGTCTTCGGCGAGAAGGATTTTCTGCATCATTCGAGGGCCGTTTTTCCATGATTACGCGTTCTTGAAGCGTCCAGCATAGCCAAAACGTGGTAAAAATCCATTTAATGGCGGCGGAAGCTGATCCTGATAGGACATAGATAGTATGGACTTCACCGGGTGCAACTGGCAACATGCTGCTTCGGGAAGTTCACGACATGGTAAAGGCTAAATGGACTGGGTGATAGGCGAATTCGAACAATTCGAAGTAAGAGAGCCCGCCTGCCAGACCATTCCTTTCGTCTACAACTCGCCTCATAGCGGTCGCTGCTACCCGGTTTCATTCCTTAACGAAACACGCCTCGACTCCCTTGCGATCAGGCGATCGGCCGATCATTACGTCGACGAACTTTTCGCCGCGGCGCCTGATCTCGGCGCACCACTGCTGGCTGCCAACTTCCCACGCGCCTATCTGGACGTGAACCGCGAGCCATACGAACTGGACCCGAAGATGTTCGACGGGCCGCTGCCGCCCTATGCCAACATCGGCTCGATGCGCGTTGCCGGAGGGCTCGGCACCATTCCGCGAATCGTCGCCGAGAACGTCGAGATCTACCGCGGCCGCCTGTGCATAGAGGAGGGGCTGTCGCGGATCGAATCGATCTACAAGCCTTATCACGCGGCGCTTCGGCGGCTGATTGCCCGCACCCATACGCAGTTCGGCGTCAGCATACTTATCGACTGCCACTCCATGCCGGGCAACGTGCGCCTGTCGGGATCGGAGATCAAGCCGGACTTCATCATCGGCGACCGCTACGGTACAAGCGCGTCGGCGGAACTGTCGCGCACGGCGATCGGCATCCTGACCGAACTCGGCTTCTCGGCGGTTCGCAACAAGCCCTATGCGGGCGGGTTCATTACCGAACACTACGGACGGCCCGCGCGTGGCCTGCATGCGCTGCAGGTCGAGATCAACAGGGGGCTATACGTCGATGAGGTCACGCTTGCGAAGCGGCCGGACTTCGATGCGGTGGCCGGCAACTTGTTCACCTTCATGCGCCAGCTTTCGGAATTCGCAGACGAGCTTTCCGGCACGACAGCGCTCGCTGCCGAGTGAGAAATTCCCATAATCCGAGCGGGCAAAAAAAAACCGCGCCTGAGCGCGGCTAGTCTAGGGAGGAAACACCCAAGGAGGGTATTGCAGTCATAGACTGTGATGTAATGCTAATATTGCGTTGCACAATTGTCAAGCACGCAAGAGCCATGATTAGAAATTGATCATAACTGTTGCATCTCTTCCACATTTCGTCCCGACGCATTGCATCCCGGCCTGTCCCGGTTAAAACCGCTGACGCATATCCGCTCACGAGGTTCCCCATGCTTCCCGATCGTGCCTTCTTCTATGCGCTTGCCGATGCCGCCAAGGCGGAAACGCTGCCCCGCTTCCGAACCGGTGCCTATGTGACGAACAAGCTCGAAGGCGGTTTCGACCCGGTGACGGAGGGGGACAGGGCGGCAGAAAGCGCCATACGCGCACGGATCGAGGAGCGCTTTCCCGAGCATGGCATTCTCGGCGAGGAGCATGACGATATCGGCCTGGATCGCGACCATATCTGGGTGATCGACCCGATCGACGGAACGCGGGCTTTTATATCCGGCGTGCCCATGTGGGGCACGCTGATCGGCTTCCAGAGCGGCGGCAAGTCCACGATGGGCCTCATCGACCAGCCGTTTACGGGAGAGCGATATTTCGCCGACGGAAAGCGCTCCTGGTACAGCGGGCCGGATGGCGAGCGGCAGATTGCGACGCGTGGCTGCGAAAACCTCTCGGACGCCATCCTCTTCACGACGTCGCCGCATATCTTCGTCGGTGACGAGATCACCCGGTACCAGGCCGTGGAGCGTCAGGTGCGGCTTTTCCGTTACGGCACGGATTGCTACGCCTATGCGCTTCTGGCTTCGGGCCATGTGGATCTGGTGATCGAGAGTGCGCTGAAACCCTATGACGTCGGTGCGCTTATTCCTTTGATCGAGCAGGCCGGCGGAATAATCACCACCTGGGATGGCGGGCGGCCCGAGGGCGGCGGCAACATCATCGCGGCCGGCAGCAAGGTTCTGCACGACAAGGCCATGGCGATCCTCAACGCCTGACCGATTGGCTCAGGCGGCGGTTTCGGACAGGTTCATGCCCCCGTCCAGCCCCGGCATGAAGGCCTCTATCGCTGCCAGCGCCTGGGCCCGGTAGATGTCACGCTCGCAGAAGAGTTCGTGACGGCCGCCGTTGATCGTGACCAGCTGGCCTGCCCGGAAATTCCGCGACAGCTCCTCCATCGCCGAATAGGGAATGATGCCGTCGAGGACCGGCGCGAGGATCAGCGTCGGAATGGTGATCTGCGTCAGGTGCTCCTGACGGCTGACGTGGCGGGCGGCCTTCAGTGTTTCGTGCAGCCAGCGGAACGTCGGTGCGCCGACCGCAAGTTCCGGGTGCGCCTCGATGAACCGCGCAGTGCGCGCGGATCGTTCAACGGAGGACGTCAGCGGATTGCCGGGGGAGGAGTGACGGCTGCGATCATGCCCGGTCGACAGGCGCCCGAAACCCGTCCAGCAGGCGGCTGCCGCAAGCGGCCGGATGATGCCGGTCGGCAGCGTCTCGTGGCGGAGGCCGACATAGGGTGCGGCCAGCGCCATGCGGCTGATGCGGTTGGATAGGCGCGGCGCGGCCGACAGCGCGACCAGCGCGCCGGTCGAGTGGGCAACAAGAAAGAAGGGCAGCCTTGTATCCGGCAGGACGATCTCCTCGAGGAAGATCGACAGGTCGTGCTCGTAATCCTTGAAGCGCCGGACATGGCCCTTTTGGCGATCTTTCAGGATCCGGTCGGAGCCGCCCTGGCCACGCAGGTCGAACGTGGCGACCCAAAGGCCCATCTCGTTCAGATCGCGGATCGTCTCGAAATACTTCTCGATGAATTCGTTGCGTCCATGAAGCAGCACGACCGTGCCGCGCGCGGGAGAAATCACCGAGCGGAAGATCGCGTAACGCAGCTTCACGCCCTTGTGCCCGGTGAAATAGCCGGCCGTGTAGTCGTAGGGAGCTGGATTTTCGGGCGTCAGGTTCAGGATGTCGTGCATCCCTTAGCGATAGGTGCTGATCGCGAGAGGTCAAGGAAAAAAGCAGCTTTCGGCAGCAAACGCCGCCGATCCTCAAGGACTGATCGAGGACCCTCGCAACTGCCCCGCCGCTCTGCATCACCGTAGCAGTGACCGCGCTGTCGGTCTCAGTCGCGACACTTCGTTCTGCCGCCATGTCCGCCGCTCCATCTCCGGGACTGTGTCCGTCATCCAGATCTCGGATTGCGCAAGATCGGCAAGGTGGACCTGGTACGCATTCAGATCCGGGAACGCGCAGAGCCAGACGAAGACGGTTTCGCCTTCGCGGACGGGTAGCCTGGGAAAGGTGTTCGGGTCGCGCTCGGTCACCAGCGTAGCCAGTACGGTGGCCGCGGCCTGCTCAAGATGTGGCTTCAGCGTCACCTCGAAGAACTTCGCGAACTCGTCTTCCGTGCGTGGTGCGAGATAACAGATCGTGGCGACGACAAGGCTAGGCGGCAGGTCTGTCGCGCCAAGCGCGGGACGCGCGACACGCGGCGGCGGAAGCCCGGCGCCGGGCGATGCGGGGCGCAGAAGCAGGACGTTGTCTGAATTGACCATCGTGCCGTTTGCCTCATCCCGGTGGGAGGCCCAGACCGGACCAGTATAGAATGAGTTCAACGCCACCGCGCGGGAGGGCATGTCCTGAAACCCTCTCAGCCACACGAAGCTGTTGGGATCATCGAGATCGCGGAACTGGCCGATGACGCTCATTCCCAGCGTTTCCTGGGACTCGATAAACTCCCGGTCGAACAGGTCGATCAGCCTTTCCCTGGCCCCGTGATGGAGTCGATACCGCCGCAGTTCGATGACCGAGGATGGCGTGGCGTCGGCGACCTCCGCCGATGCTTCCTGCTCACTGGCTATCTGATTCGAGAACTTCGTCATTAAGCATCTCTCCAAAACAGGTTGATTGTCCTGTTCTGCAATACAGGATGATTGTCCTGTTTTGTCAACCCTGCTAAGTTGCTGTGAAAGGGGACGATCCATGGCCGAGCACAATACCTTGCCGTACCGCCGCACGAACGACCCTGAGGGTCTAAAGCAGCGCCTTGTCGATGCCGCCTATGCGCAGTTCTCAATCCGTGGGTACCATTCGACAGGAATGCATAACCTGAAGAGCGACGCGGGGGTCACGGGCGGGGCGCTCTCCCATCATTTCCCCACCAAAAAGGCGCTGGGGCTCGCCGTCATCCGCAATCGTGTGGCAGATGCTGTCGAGGAGGCCTGGATCAGGCCGATCCAACTGGCGGCGACGACATCGGAGGGGATTCACGCAGCCTTTGAAGCCATCGTCGCCGAGCTGGAGGGGAAGGGGGCGGTGTCAGGCTGCCCTTTGAACAACCTGGCGCTGGAACTGGCCCGTCAGGATGGAGATTTCCAGGCAGAGATCGATGCAATCTTTGTACGCTGGCGCAGCGCCATCGCCGACAAGCTGCGGGCTGACCTGCAGTCGGGCGCCGTCCACGACCTCGATCCCGAGGCCATGGCCACCTTGGTCGTCGCAACCTATTCCGGGGCGATGGCGATGGCGAAAGCCTGTCAGGGCGTAGAGCCCCTGAAAATCTGTGCCAAGCAACTCATCACCATGCTCCAGAAGCAGGCGCGGCCGCCCCTTGTCACCGATGCCTGAATTTCCAGGTGGCCCCGAGGCCATAGCCAGGTCGGTCCACTGCTCATGCCTTGCGACGCTGCTCCGGTTGCTGCGCCATTGGTGGTCTTTGCTACCTGAAGCCGGGAAAAAGCCGGGACAGCGGGTTTTGCATCCTGCTGTCCCGGCGAGCGGACTGAAGAGAAGGGACATGACTTCAGTCGACGACGGAGCGTTGTCCGCCGATGGATGCCTTTCTAGGCCCGCTATCCTGAACGGGTGCGAAACCTGTCGTTCATCGAGCGTTCACGCGGCCGAAATCCTCCTCGACCGGAGGGCTTGAAGCCGCAAACGGCAATTCCCATCTTGATGCTGCGGGCGCCATAAAGGGCTCGCGAAACGCTCACCGCATCGCCATCAAGGGGTGCGAGGGCACTGGAAAAACTCGCAACGTCGCTTCCTAGGAGGACAAAAATGCGTCACGTCGACTTCTCCCCCCTCTACCGCTCGACCGTTGGTTTCGACCGTCTCTTCAGCCTGCTCGATAACCGTGGGCAGCCCGAACAGGCCCAGACCTATCCGCCCTACAACATCGAACGGACCGGCGATAACACCTATCGCATCACGATGGCCGTTGCCGGGTTCGATGAGAAGGAACTCAGCCTTGAAGCGCATGCGAATGTGCTGACCGTCAAGGGCGAAAAGTCCGAGGAAGAAACCTCCGAGCAGAGCGAGTTCCTCTATCGCGGTATCGCCAAACGCGCCTTCGAGCGCCGTTTCCAGCTCGCGGATCATGTCGAAGTCCAGTCGGCTTCGCTGAAGAACGGCCTTCTCCATATCGACCTTCTCCGGAATGTTCCCGAAGCGATGAAGCCGCGCCGTATCGCGATCGCTGCTGAAGCAGGCGATGGGGCCAGGACCATTGAAGCCCAGGTGGCTCCGCAGCAGGTCAACTAACTTTCCTGCCTTCTCCCAAGGCCAAAGGCGGCTCCTCTATCCGAGGGGCCGTTTTGCTGTCTGAAGAGCACTATTTTCAGGTGATTGCCTTCAGGAACGCATCGACGTCGTCGGAGCTCGTGGCGAAACTGCTGACGAGGCGAATGAGCATTTCGTCGCCGGCAACCGTTTCCGGCATGTCACGCGGCTGCAGCCAGTCGTAGAACTTGGCGCCCTTCTCTTCGGCAATGGCGGCAGCTTCCTTTCGAACGATCGCGAAGATCTCGTTGGATTGTGTCGGCCAGGCGAGACGGGCGCTGTTGGACGCCGCAAGCCCTTCACGGACGCGATCCGCCATGGTGTTTGCATGTCCGGCGAGCTCCAGCCACAGCCCGTCCTTCAGGTAGGCTTCGAACTGCGCGGCGATGAACCGTGACTTGGAAAACAGCTGCGCGGTGCGCTTGCGGATGAACGGCAACTCCTTCGCCATGGCGGGATCGAAGAAGACGATTGCTTCCGCGCACCAGCAGCCGTTCTTCGTTCCGCCGAAGGACAGGATGTCGACGCCGCGCTTCCAGGTCATCTCGGCGGGTGTCGTTTCGAGCGCCACCAGTGCGTTGGCGAACCGGGCGCCGTCCATATGAAGCGGCAGGCCGTGCACCTTGGCGATGCTGGACAGGGTATCGATCTCATCGAGCGTGTAGACGCTGCCGACCTCTGTCGCCTGCGTCATGGTGATGGCAGCGGCGCGGCCGTGATGCACGGCGTCCTGCGGGTAGCGGGCAATTTTTGCTTCCAGGGCCTGGGGCGTCATCTTGCCGAGCGGGCCATCGACCGGCACCATGCGCATGCCGCTGAAGAAGTCCGGCGCGCCGCACTCGTCCTCGATGACATGGGCTTCCGTGTGGGCGAAGACGACGCCGCCGGGGCGTGCGACGCTGGCAAGGGCAAGCGAGTTCGCGGCCGTCCCCGTTGCGACGAAGAATACGGCAACCTCCCGTTCGAAGATCTCGTTGAAGCGCCGCTCGATGGTGCGGTCCAGTTCGCTCGATCCATAGGCCGATGCAAAGCGTGCGGATTCGCGCAGCAGGCGCTCGTTGATGGCCGGATGGGCGCCGGCCCAATTGTCGGAAGCAAAGAACATCGGTGTCTCCTGGGAGTCGGGGTGCCCCGAAACTAGCGGCTTTTGCGCTGCGATCAATCGTAGGCGTACGGCAAAAACGCCGACCGGCAACAAGGGGAACGGATCGCCATCGAATGAGTAATTAAATTGCGCAGTATGCAGGTTGGCGGCAACGTTCGTACAAGTTCGCGCGTTTTGTGAATGCCGACCCTCTTGAAGCAGAAGGGCGATCGTGTCATACATCGATTGGAAATAGGTCAGAGCAGTTGACCTATTTATTCAAGAAATGGTGCTTCGACCGCTCGAGTGGGCTCCTGGCCTACGGGCGGTCTCGGTGCGAAATTCGGGGCATCTGCCTCGTCTCCGATAACAACTACCTTGTCCCGCGGGACCGAAGGGAGGACGACGATGACGAAGACTGTCGAAACACACGCTGGTGCCATTGCCTCGACTGTTGAGGGTGCGGACAAGCGTGCGGCGATCGCGTCCACCGGTCTTCCGTCGGCCCAGGGTCTCTACGATCCCAAAAACGAACATGATGCCTGCGGCGTCGGCTTCATCGCTCATATGAAGGGCAAGAAGTCGCACCAGATCGTCAAGGACGGCCTGTTCATCCTCGAGAACCTGACGCATCGCGGCGCTGTCGGCGCCGACCCGCTGATGGGCGACGGAGCGGGCATCCTGGTGCAGATCCCGGACCGTTTCTTCCGCGAGGAGATGGCCGCCCAAGGCGTTACGCTGCCGAAGGCAGGCGAATACGCCGTCGGTCACTTCTTCATGCCGCGCGATCCTGATCGCATCGGGCATTACAAGAAGGTGATCATCGATGTCGTTGCCGAGCTGGGGCAGCAGTTTATCGGCTTTCGCGATGTGCCGGTCGATAATTCCTCGCTCTCCAAGGCGGCGGATATCGCCGCGACCGAGCCTTATCACGTCCAGGCGTTCATCGGCGCCGGCAACGACGCGGCCACCAATGCCGATTTCGAGCGCAAGCTGTTCCTGATCCGCAAGGTCATTTCCAACCGCATCTACGACGAGGGCGGCGGTAAGGAAGCGCAGGACTTCTACCCGGTATCGCTGTCGTCCACGACGATCGTCTACAAGGGCATGTTCCTCGCCTATCAGGTGGGCGCCTACTATAACGATCTTTCCGATCCGCGCTTTGAAAGCGCCGTGGCTCTGGTGCATCAACGGTTCTCGACGAACACTTTCCCGTCGTGGAAGCTCGCGCATCCGTACCGCATGGTCGCCCATAACGGCGAAATCAACACGCTGCGCGGTAACGTCAACTGGATGGCGGCCCGCCAGGCGTCCGTTTCCTCGCCGCTGTTCGGCTCGGACATCTCCAAGCTCTGGCCGATCTCCTACGAAGGCCAGTCGGATACGGCCTGTTTCGATAACGCGCTCGAGTTCCTCCTCCGTGGCGGATATTCGCTGGCGCACGCGGTCATGACCCTCATTCCCGAGGCATGGTCCGGAAACCAGTCGATGTCGCCCGAGCGGAAGGCCTTCTACGAATACCATGCGGCCCTGATGGAGCCGTGGGACGGTCCTGCTGCCGTCGCGTTTACCGACGGCCGCCAGATCGGCGCGACGCTCGACCGCAACGGCCTGCGCCCGGCGCGATATGTCGTTACCGACGACGATCGCATCATCATGGCGTCGGAAGCCGGCGTGCTGCCGGTGCCGGAAGAGACGATCATCAAGAAGTGGCGCCTGCAGCCGGGCAAGATGCTGCTGATCGACATGGAAAAGGGCCAGATCATCTCCGACCAGGAGGTGAAGCGCGAGCTGGCGACCAAGCATCCGTACCGGACCTGGCTCGACAACACGCAGCTCATCCTGGAAGAGCTGAAGCCGGTGGAGCCGCGAGCGCTTCGTCGCGACGTGTCGCTGCTCGACCGTCAGCAGGCCTTCGGCTACACGAGCGAAGATACCCGGCTGCTGATGTCGCCCATGGCGACGACCGGCCAGGAGGCAATCGGCTCGATGGGGACCGATACGCCGATTTCGGCCATGTCGGCGAAATCGAAGCTGCTCTACACCTATTTCAAGCAGAACTTCGCGCAGGTTACCAACCCGCCGATCGATCCGATCCGTGAAGAGCTGGTGATGAGCCTTGTCTCCTTCATCGGTCCGCGGCCGAACCTGCTCGACCACGAAGGTGCGTCGCGCGCCAAGCGCATGGAAGTGCGCCAGCCGATCCTGACCAATGGCGATCTCGAGAAGATCCGCTCCATCGGCCACACCGAGGACCTGTTCGACACCAAGACGCTCGACTTCACCTATGACATCGAGCGCGGTGCCGAAGGGATGCCGGAAATGCTCGACCGGCTCTGCGAACGCGCCGAGGCGGCCGTGAAGGGTGGCTACAACATCATCGTGCTGTCAGACCGCCAGGTCGGTCCCGATCGCGTGGCGATCCCGGCTCTGCTGGCGACCGCCGCTGTTCATCACCACCTGATCCGCAAGGGCCTGCGCACCTCGGTCGGTCTGGTTGTCGAATCGGGCGAGCCGCGCGAAATTCATCACTTCTGCTGTCTCGCCGGCTACGGCGCGGAAGCCATCAACCCCTATCTCGCCTTCGACACGCTGACCGACATGCATGCGCGCGGCGAGTTCCCGAAGGAGGTCGATGGCTCGGAAATCGTCAGCCGCTACATCAAGGCGGTCGGCAAGGGCATCCTGAAGGTGATGTCCAAGATGGGCATCTCGACCTATCAGTCCTATTGCGGCGCGCAGATCTTCGACGCGATCGGCATATCGACCGAACTGGTCAACAAGTACTTCTTCGGCACGGCAACCACGATCGAAGGCGTCGGCCTCAACGAAATCGCGGAAGAGACCGTTGCCCGCCACCACGCGGCTTTCGGCAAGGACCCGGTTCTGGCCCGCACGCTCGATATCGGCGGCGAATATGCCTACCGCATGCGCGGCGAAGCGCATGCCTGGACGCCGGATGCCGTCGCCTCGCTGCAGCACGCCGTGCGCGGCAACAGCCAGGACCGCTACCGCGAATTTTCGGCGATGGTGAACGAGACCGCGCTTCGGATGAATACGATCCGTGGCCTGTTCAACGTCAAGTCGGCGGAAAAGATCGGCCGCAAGCCGGTATCCGTGGACGACGTTGAGCCGGCGGTGGACATCGTCAAGCGCTTCTCGACCGGCGCCATGTCATTCGGTTCTATCAGCCGCGAGGCACATACGACGCTGGCCGTCGCCATGAACCGCATCGGCGGCAAGTCGAACACCGGTGAAGGTGGCGAGGAAAGCGACCGCTACATGCCGCTGCCGGACGGTTCGCCGAACCCGGAACGCTCGGCGATCAAGCAGATTGCCTCCGGCCGCTTCGGCGTGACCACGGAATACCTGGTCAATGCCGACATGCTGCAGATCAAGGTGGCGCAAGGGGCGAAGCCCGGCGAGGGTGGCCAGCTGCCCGGCCACAAGGTGGACGCGACCGTTGCCAAGACACGTCACTCCACCCCGGGTGTCGGTCTCATTTCGCCGCCGCCGCACCACGACATCTATTCGATCGAGGATCTGGCGCAGCTCATCTACGACCTGAAGAACGTCAACCCGGAAGCCGATGTTTCGGTCAAGCTGGTGTCGGAAGTCGGCGTCGGCACGGTTGCGGCCGGTGTCGCCAAGGCACGCGCCGACCATATCACCGTCGCGGGCTTTGACGGCGGCACGGGCGCTTCGCCGCTCACTTCGCTGAAGCATGCCGGCAGCCCCTGGGAAATCGGCCTTGCCGAAACCCAGCAGACGCTGGTGCTGAACGGTCTTCGTTCGCGCATCGCGCTGCAGGTGGATGGCGGGTTGAAGACCGGCCGCGACGTCATCATCGGCGCGCTGCTCGGTGCGGACGAATTCGGCTTCGCCACAGCACCTCTGATCGCCGCCGGCTGCATCATGATGCGCAAGTGCCACCTCAACACCTGTCCGGTCGGCGTCGCGACTCAGGATCCGGTGCTGCGCAAGCGCTTCAAGGGTACGCCCGAACACATCATCAACTACTTCTTCTTCGTTGCCGAAGAGGTGCGCGAGATCCTGGCTTCGCTCGGCTACACGAGGCTGGACGACATCATCGGCGCATCCGAGCTTCTGGAGAAGGACGACATGATCGCCCACTGGAAGTCCAAGGGGCTCGATTTCTCGAAGATCTTCCACAAGGTCAACGCTCCCAAGGAAGCGACCTACTGGACCGAGCGCCAGAAGCACCCGATCGACGATGTCCTCGACCGCAAGCTGATCGAGAAGTCGATGCCCTCGCTCGAGAGCAAGGAGCCGGTCGTCTTCGAAGTGCCGATCAAGAACGTCGACCGGTCGGCCGGCGCGATGCTTTCGGGTGCGCTTGCCAAGCGCTGGGGTCACAAGGGCCTCAAGGACGACACCATCCATGTGACGCTGCGCGGCACGGCCGGCCAGTCCTTCGGCGCGTTTCTTGCCCGCGGCATCACCTTCGACCTGGTGGGCGATGGCAACGACTATGTCGGCAAGGGTCTTTCCGGTGGCCGCATCATCGTTCGCCCGCCCGAGAACTCCAGGCTGAAGGCCGAAGAGGCGATCATCGTCGGCAACACGGTGCTCTACGGCGCGATCACCGGTGAGTGCTATTTCCGCGGCGTGGCGGGCGAACGCTTCGCCGTCCGCAACTCCGGCGCCATCGCCGTCGTCGAAGGCGTGGGCGACCATGGCTGCGAGTACATGACGGGCGGTATCGTCGTCGTGCTCGGCGAGACGGGCCGCAACTTCGCGGCCGGCATGTCGGGCGGCGTCGCCTACGTGCTCGACGAGCAGGGCGATTTTGCCAAGCGCTGCAACATGGCGATGGTCGAACTCGAGCCGGTTCCGGAAGAGGACGACATGCTGGAGAAGCTGCACCATCACGGTGGCGACCTCATGCACAAGGGACGCGTCGACGTTTCCGAGGACATGACGCGCCACGACGAGGAGCGCCTCTACCAGATGATCTCCAACCACCTGCACTACACCGGTTCGAACCGGGCAAAGGAGATCCTTGATCGGTGGACCGAGTTCCGGCCGAAGTTCCGCAAGGTCATGCCGGTCGAATACCGCCGTGCACTGGAAGAGATGGAGCGCATGCGCATGGGCGTGGCGGCCGAGTAACCGTGCTGCCGATCCTCCATCGATCGATTTCGGTGGTCATCGCGGTCGCTGTTCCGGCGGCCGCTTTCATGGCGAACGGCAGCGTCGCATTGGAATTCATCGTGCTGGGGGCGGCCATCGGCTTCGCCTACTGGTACTGGGGCCCGAAGGGCACCCTGCTTTGAAGAGGGTTTACACATGGGCAAGGTAACGGGTTTTCTCGAGATCGACCGGCAGGTGATGAAGTATTCGCCGGCTTCCGACCGTATCCGCCATTTCCGCGAATTCACCATTCCGATGTCGGATGCGGAAGTGACCAAGCAGGCGGCCCGCTGCATGGACTGCGGCATTCCCTACTGCCACGGTCCGACGGGCTGTCCGGTTCACAACCAGATCCCCGACTGGAACGATCTGGTCTATGGCGGCAAATGGGAAGAGGCGATCCGCAACCTCCATTCCACCAACAATTTTCCTGAATTCACCGGCCGCGTCTGCCCGGCGCCGTGCGAGGAAGCCTGCACGCTGAACCTCGAGGACACGCCGGTCGCGATCAAGACGATCGAGCAGGCGATTGCCGACAAGGCCTATGAACTCGGCTTCATCGGTCCGCAGCCGGCAACCGTACACACCGGCAGACGAGTGGCTGTCGTCGGTTCCGGCCCTGCCGGCATGGCGGCTGCCCAACAGCTCGGTCGCGCCGGCCACGAGGTGCATGTCTACGAGCGCGAGACGAAGCCTGGCGGCCTGCTGCGCTACGGCATCCCGGACTTCAAGCTGGAAAAGAACTTCATCGACCGCCGCATCGAGCAGATGAAGGGCGAGGGCGTGACGTTCCATTGCGGCGTCAATGTCGGCGTCGACAAGCCGGTCGCGGAACTGATCGCCGAGCACGACGCCGTGCTCTATTGCGGCGGCTCCGAAACGCCGCGTCCGGCGGGCATTCCCGGCATCGAGTTCCAGGGCGTTTATGACGCCATGCCTTACCTCGTGCAGCAGAACCGCCGCGTCGGCCGCGAAAACATCGACAGCGTCGGCTGGCCGTCCGACCCGATCCTGGCCGGTGCCAAGCACGTCGTGGTCGTCGGCGGCGGCGACACGGCATCGGACTGCGTCGGCACCGCCTTCCGGCAGGGCGCAGTCAAGGTAACCCAGCTCGACATTCGCCCGCAGCCTCCCGAGAAGGAAGACAAGCTGGCCGTCTGGCCGTTCTGGGCGACGAAGATGCGCACCTCCTCCAGCCAGGCCGAAGGCGCCATTCGCGAATTCCAGGTCGCGACGCTCGAGTTCGTCGGCGAGGACGGGCACCTGACGGGCGTGCGCTGCTGCGAGGTGGACGAGCGCCGCAAGCCTATCGCGGGCACCGACTTCATCATCAAGGCCGACCTTGCCTTCATCGCGATCGGCTTCTCCGGCCCGCTCCAGGAAGGCCTCCTCTCCGAACTGGATGGTCAGCTCGAGCTCAACGTCGACCGGCGCGGTTCAACCAACGTCGTCGCCAATGACAGCGACTATCGCACGTCGGTGGACAAGCTGTGGACTGCGGGCGACGTTCGCCGCGGCCAGTCGCTGGTCGTCTGGGCGATCCGTGAGGGCCGTCAGGCAGCCCGCGCTATCGACGAAGCGCTGATGGGAAGCTCGGTCCTGCCGCGCTGAGCCCAGCGCACTGACAAAAATGCCCTCTCTCCAGGTGAGTCTGCAGAGAAGGCATTTTCAGATGGGCTCTCGTTTGATCCATTTCGGGAATCACTGCACCTTTCGGGCATGTACATCCTGAGGCGCTGCATCAAGAAAGACCCGGCAAGGCATGGCTTTCTTAAGCGGGACGTAAAAGACTACCGAACCGTTGAGCGCTGATAGTCGTCGAGGCGGCCCTTTGGTGCGGGAGGCAGTTCCCCGCGCTTGACGAGCATGTCGCGGGGCGTTTCAACGAGAGGCTCCGGCGGCGGCGTGGCACCGAGCAGCTCACTGCCCCCATCCAGCTCCGGGTCCATGAGGTTCATCGGCTGTACGGGGATGGCCATGGCCGGCGATGGCGGCAGGGTCTGCAGAGAGGGCAGGTTCGACGCGTCGAGGTTGACCAGTTCCGGGCTCGCCATGTCGCCGAGATGCCGGCGGGCGTATTTCTCCACGTAGAAGGCAAGCTTGCGCTTGCCGGCCGTGGTGAAGTTGATCCCGTCCGACCCACGCAGGCGCGCCTGCTGGCCGTTCATGTCCGAACCGGTAACGATGAACTTGCCTTCCTCGTCGACGAAACCCTCCCAGATATCGACGAATTCTCCGCCGAGCTTTTCGACCTGGGCTCGGTAGATGCCGTTCAACTTGACGGCGTCGGTCATCATGGATGGCGACTGGAACGAGGGCAGGCCGACCCAGAGCAGCGGCAGCTTGCGCGCCGTGACGATGCCGGCGAGTTCCTGGACGCGCTTCTCGTACTCGCTGAACCAGGAATCGGTGCGGAATTTTTCGGTCGCGCCGCCGAACTTCATTTCCTGCCGGTCGTTGGCGCCGATCATCACCACGACAAGTGCCGGCTTGACCTCGTCGAGGAGAGCGGGAAGCTCCTGCGGCCAGTTGTAGTAGTCCTGCCGCACCAGACCGGATGAACCATTGCTCTTTTCCGATACGGCAACGCCGGGCGATTTGGCGAAGGCAGTGGTCAGCTCATCACCGAGGCCGCCGCCAAGGAAGTCTCCGACGACGAGGACCTTGCGCGCGTCCTCTAGCTTGGCAACCGGCGCGGGCTGCGGCGCTACCGGCGGCGGGGCGGCACGGCGTGCCGCAGGGCGTGTCTCGGATTGACGGTTGCGTTGCCGCTGGCGCTGCTGCTGGCGCTGACGGCGCGGTGCGACGTCCATGACGGCCGGTTCGTCGATGTAGCGGCGACCGCCACCGAAGAGCATGTCGAAAAGATTACGGCGCTGGACCCGTTCCTGTGCGGAGGCGGGCGTAACCTGAGCGGGCACAGCGAGCACCATGATCAGGATGACTGCCATCCCTCGGCTGAAAATGCGTCCGCCGCCCATGTGTTGCAAAACTCTCATGCTTTTGCCGTGTGCTCTCGCCCCGCTCGCTGTCAAAGCGATTTGGGGCGAGATCTATATGGTTGTCAACGCAGGGCGTTGAGCAGGGACTGCGACGGCTCTCCATCTGCCTGCATGCCGAGCCGCCCCTGGATGGCGGAGATGGCCGCCTTGGAGCCGGAACCGAAGTTACCGTCGATCTCACCCTCATAGTAGCCGAGCTGTTTGAGCTTCGTCTGCAATTCGAACTTTTCGACGATGTCGAGGGTGCCGTCGGGACGCGGCCAGCGCTGCTGCATTCCGCCGAAGCCGGCAATCTGGTCGGCGAGCATGCCGACGCCGAGTGCGTAGCTGTCGGCCGCATTGTAGCGCTTGATGACGAAGAAGTTGCGCGTCATCAGGAACGCCGGGCCGTTGGCGCCTGCCAGAAGCTTCAACTCCGCCCGGTCGCCGCCGCGTGGGAAGCCCTTGCCGTTCGGCCTTGTGACGCCGAGCGCCGCCCACTGGGCGAGCGTCTTGGTCTGGCCCTCATATTTCGCTACCCCGCGCGGCATGGCCGCCTCGTATCCCCAGGTCTTGCCGGTCTGCCAGCCGTTCTTCTTGAGCAGGTTGGCGGCTGTTGCCAGAGCATCCGGTATGGAGTTCCAGATGTCCGCATGGCCGTTGCCGTCCGCATCGAACTTGTAAAGGAGGTAGCTGGACGGAATGAATTGGGTGTGGCCCATGGCGCCTGCCCAGGAACCTGTAAGGTGACGGGAGGTCACCTCGCCGGACTGCAGGATCTTGAGGGCCGAAATCAGCTGCGTGCGTGCGAACTTGGCGCGCTTCGGATCACCCCAGGCAAGCGTTGCCAGGGCCTGCGGCACGTGGTGCAGGCGATCCGGCTTTTCCAGCACGGCGCCGTAATTGGATTCCATCGACCAGATGGCCAGGAGGATATGCTTGTCGACGCCGAAATGACGTTCCAGCGATGCCAGCGTGCGACCATGCTTGGAGAGCATTTCGCGGCCGATCTTGACCGTGTAGGGGTTCACGCGGGAATCCAGGTAGTCCCAGATCTGCGCCTTGAATTCCGGCTGGTACGCGGCCTTTTCAAGGACCTTGGGATCCGGGCTACTGATACCTGCAAAGGCTTTGTCATAGGTGGAACGGCTGATGCCGCTCTTGGCTGCAGTGCCGTAGAATTCGGAAACCCAGGACTTGAAACCTGCGTCAGCCCGGGCATCTATCGGAGTGGTCGCAAGGCATGCGCCTGCAACCAGCGAGAAAATAAAACCGCGAATGCGATTGGTGCGAAACATGTTCATCAGCAGTCGTGTCCGTAGCTCTTCAAGTTCATGCATCACCGGGCGTCATGTCCGGCTTAACGAATGAATAACAGCACAGAGTCAACAAACTCTTTACCATATTAGTGGCGACAACGCATCGTTGGTGAAACGGTAGGAAATCCGCGTTAAATGACGCGATCGTGAATTAGCGCATTAGTGTGCTTCAGGAGGTTCGTGCGTGGCACAGAAAAAAATCCGTAAGGCTGTATTCCCCGTTGCAGGGCTCGGGACGCGATTCCTGCCGGCGACAAAGGCCGTGCCGAAGGAAATGCTGACGGTCGTTGACAAGCCGGTCATCCAGTACGTCGTCGACGAGGCGGCAGAAGCGGGGATCGAGCACTTCGTTTTCGTCACCGGTCGCGGCAAGGGTGTCATCGAGGATTATTTCGACATCCAGTACGAACTGGAGCAGATGCTGCGCGAGCGTAACAAGAACGCCGAGCTGACCCTGCTCTCCAACATCCTGCCCAAGGCCGGCACGGCAAGCTTCACGCGCCAGCAGGTGCCGCTCGGCCTCGGCCACGCCGTCTGGTGCGCCCGTGATATCGTCGGCAACGAGCCGTTTGCGGTTCTTCTGCCTGACATGATCATGTCGGCGGAAAAGAGCTGCCTGAAGGGCATGGTCGATCTGTACGAGCAGACCGGCGGAAATGTGCTGGCGGTCGAGGAGTGCGATCCCGAACAGGCCCATAAATACGGCATCGTCGGCAAGGGCGCGGCGGTCGGCGACGGGTTCAAGATCACCGAGATGGTCGAGAAGCCGGCAAAGGGCACGGCACCCTCCAACTTCTACATCAACGGGCGTTACATCCTGCAGCCGGAAATCTTCAGCATCCTGGAAACCCAGGAGCGCGGCGCCGGAAACGAGATCCAGTTGACGGACGGCATGCTGGCGCTGGCGAAATCCCAGGAATTCGCGGCTTATCACTTCCGCGGCGAGACCTTCGATTGCGGTGCGAAGGATGGCTTCATCCTCGCGAACCTCGCGTTCGCGCTGCAGCGCAGCGACATCCGCCCGGCGATCGAGGGCCCTCTCAAGGATCTGGTGGCGCGGCTTAAATAGCCTTCGGTCCATTCAGATTTAGAAAAAAGCGCCCGGACGACCTCCGGCGCTTTCATTTCCGCAACGTCAGGCCGAGCCCGGCGCGAAACGTATCGGTATCTCCGCCGGTGCGCTTGTTACGCTCGTATTCGACGTCGCCAGTGAGGTCGAGATAGCGGTTGATGTTCCAGGTAAGGCCGGTTCCGGCAACCCAGACAGTCTCGTTGTCGGCATCCGGAAAATCGCGGAGCGTAGCGCCGCCGGTAAGGCGGCCGACAAGATTGTGCCGCATCTGGTGCGCGAGGGTGGCCACGAGATCGTATTCGACCCAACCGCTTGCCCCCGGCGCGGTGGAATCCTGCAGCGTCGTGCGAAGTGCCAATTCGACATCCGTGCCGCGCTGTGGCGACCATGTTGTCCGTCCGTCGAACGTCAGTGCGTCCAGCGCATCGAGCCGCCCGTCGTCGTAATCGACCCGCTCGTATCCCGCCGCCAGTTCGCCGCGCAGTTTCTCGCTCAGATCGAATTCCACGCCTGCGCGCGCGGCATAGGTCCAGGAGGAGCGCTCGTAGCCGGCGGAGTCACGGGTTTCGTCATAGAAGGTCCGTCCACCGCCCACTTCCACGAAGGGGATCAGGGCGGGAGAAAGTTCATAGCCGAGGCGGAGCCGGCCATCGACGGTTGTCCTGTCGCGCTCGCTGAGACTGAGTTTTGAACCGTCCTCGAGTTTGGCGTCGGTATAGATTTCGCGACTGACGCCGAGACCGGCCAGACCCCTGATGAGCCCGGCGTCCCGCTCCACCGTCACGCCGCTGTCGAACTGGTGGACACCGGACTGGGCGGTTGCGCCGCCGACCGCGTTCGGATCGTCGTTGTCCTCGCGCTCGAAGGTGTAGCCGCCCGTGATGTTCGCGATGGTCTCGTCTGCCAGGTCCAGCCGCAGGTTCGCATCGATCCGGGCTGCCGGCTCGGTTTCGCCGCGCCCGCCGATATCGCGTTCCAGCGTTCCTTCGCCGGCGACAGACAGTTCATGGCGCGACCAGTCGGAGTTCAACGTGCCGCGGATGGTGGTGCCGAGGTAGTCGCGGGTGGTCTTCGTCCCATCGCTGCGAATGGTTTCCCGATTGATCGACTGGCTGATCGAGGGGCGCAACATGAACGTGCCGAGACGCACTCCCGTCGGATCACCGGGAAGGACCGGCGCTTCGCCGGCGTCGATGCCTTCGGCGCCCGGGTCGAGTGGCAAATCGGAGAACTGGTTGAGATCTTCCGCATAGGGCGGGTCATTCACCGGCGTCGTATTGGCTGACGTGTCGGAAAGAAGAGGAGGATCGCCAACCGTTCGCGGATCGATCGAACCGGTCGTTTCGCCCGGATCGAGCGGATCGCCCACGATTGACTGCATGTTTCCCGGGGCTGCGAGCGTGGCTGGGCCGGACATCTGTCCACCCGGCGCGAGACCGGCTTCCCGGTCGGACCCTCGCGATGACGGATACACGCTCTGCGCGGTGCCCGGTGCGGGCACGGCAAGTGCGGAGCAGGCAAGCAGAAGCGCCAGCGCCCGCCGGCGCGAGGCTTGCCTTCCACCTTGCTTGTCCATTCGTGCCATCCTAATGTGCGGCTGTTGCGGCCGTTACGCGAACGTAAAGCTTTGTGGTTAACACTTGGTTTGCCACAGGATTTCGCGGCATCGGCGCAATGGACTTCGTTTTGCGAAAGCGATACATGCCGGACATGAACAAGAGAGCATTGCAGCCGGTCGGGAAGACGGTGATCGACTCCGCCATTCGGACCATCGAGATTGAGAGGAAGGGCCTCGAGTCGCTCGAGCGTTCCCTGCAGAATGATCTCGGCCAATCCTTCACGCGGGCGGTAGAGGTGATCCTCGGGCGTCCGGGGCGTATCATCATCACCGGCGTCGGCAAGAGCGGGCATATCGGCGCAAAGATCGCCGCCTCGTTTGCCTCCACGGGAACGCCCGCCTCATTCGTGCATGCCGCCGAGGCGGGGCATGGCGACCTCGGCATGATCTCGCGCGACGATGCGGTTCTGGCCGTCTCCTGGAGCGGCGAAACCGCCGAACTGCAGGCGATCCTCGCCTATTGCCGCCGTTTCTCCATTCCTTTGATCGCGTTGACGGCCGGTGAGGTTTCCACGCTTGCGCGGGAAGCAACGGTTGCTTTGCTCCTGCCGAAGGAGCAGGAGGCTTGCCCGCACGGGCTTGCGCCGACGACCTCGACCCTGATGCAGCTTGCGGTCGGAGACGCGCTGGCAGTGGCGCTCCTCGAGGCGCGTGGTTTTACGGCACTCGATTTCCGCGTCTTCCATCCGGGCGGAAAGCTGGGCGCGATGCTCAGCCATATCGGCGACATCATGCATGCCGGCGACCGGATTCCCCTGGTGCAGCAGGGCACGCCTCTGCCGGTGGCAGTCATGACGCTTTCCGAGAAGCGCTTCGGCTGCGTCGGGGTTCTCGACGATGACGGCTCCCTGTGCGGCATCGTCACCGATGGCGACCTCGCACGCGGGCTGAACCTCAATCTCAGCGCGATGATCGTCGATGACCTGATGACCCGCGACCCGAAGACGGTCAGCGAGAAGACGCTGGCGACCACCGCCATGGGCATTCTCAACGAACACAACATTTCGGCGCTGATGGTCACCGACGAGAACGCGCGCCCCGTCGGCATCGTGCATTTCCACGATCTCCTGCGCGTCGGCGTGGCCTGATCAGGCCACCTCCACGCGCAAGTCGCGGCCTTCCGCGGAAACGACCTTTACGCGCGTTCCGGCCGGAAGATCCGGCCCCATGACCGGCCACCACGTATCGTCCAGGCGGATCCTGCCGCGCCCTTCGCTGATGGGCTCGTGCAGCGTCGCCGTGCGGCCGATCAGGCTCTTGCCCCGGCGGTTAAGGTTCGGCTCGTCGCTCGTTGCATTCCTGGAATAGAAGCGTCGCCCGGCCACGGCGAAGGCTATGGCCAGGATGGCGAACACCAAGAACTGCAGCTGCCAGGACCAGAAGGCGACATTCCAAAGCAGGAGCGACAGCGCGCCGACCACGATCGCTGCCGCGCCGATCCAGATCAGGAAAACTCCGGGTGCGGCCAGTTCCGCACCCAGGAGGACGATGCCGAGGATCAGCCAGCTCCACGGGCCGAGATTGGAAAGCAGGTCCTGCAGCATGGGATCACGTCTCGTTGCGCGGTGCGAATGGATTGACCGGAGGTGTCGTTGTCCTTGGCGTAGCTGGTGGCGTTGCGCGCGGTGCTGTCACTGGCGCAGGTTGCTGTGGTACGGTCGGCCGGATGCGCGCCGGCCCGTTTCCGTCACCGAAGACCTCCCTTGCAATGGCGCCGATGCCGCCGAGCGAGCCGATCAGGGCCGAGGCCTCCATCGGCATCAGGACGATCTTGGAGTTCGGCGCCTTGCCGATCTCGGCCAGAGCCTCGGTGTATTTCTGGGCGACGAAGTAGTTGATCGCCTGCACGTCGCCGAGCGCGATCGCCTGCGAAACGGACTGGGTCGCCTTCGCTTCGGCTTCCGCCAGACGCTCGCGGGCTTCGGCCTCGCGGAAGGCCGCCTCACGCTGGCCCTCGGCCTGGAGAACGGCTGCCTGCTTTGCGCCCTCGGCACGCAGGATCTGTGCGTTGCGGGCGCCTTCCGCCTCCAGAACCTGGGCGCGCTTCTCGCGCTCCGCCTTCATCTGGCGCCCCATGGATTCCACCAGATCGGCCGGCGGCTGGATGTCCTTGATCTCGACGCGGGTGACCTTGATGCCCCACGGGCCGACCGCCTCGTCAACGACGCGCAGCAGCCGCTCGTTGATGACTTCGCGGTTGGACAGCAGCTCATCGAGGTCCATGGAGCCCATGACCGACCGGATATTGGTCATGGTCAGGTTCTGGATGGCGTTGTTGAGGTCGGAGATCTGGTAGGCCGCCTGGGCGGGGTTGAGCACCTGATAGAAGGCAACCGCATCCGCCGAGACGCTGGCATTGTCCTTGGTGATGACTTCCTGTGTCGGGATGGCCAGGACCTGCTCCATGACGTTCATGCGTGCGCCGATGCGCTCGATGAACGGGGTGATCAGGTTAAGGCCCGGATCCAGCGTGCGGGTATAGCGCCCGAACCGTTCGATGGTATAGCGGTAGCCCTGTGGCACGGTCTTTATCCCCGCAAACAGGACGAGGATGACCAGCACTACGATGGCAAGGACCACAACGTCTAGACCGTCGAAAACCATGTTTTATTCCTCCAGCTCATACAGTTGGACAGTGGAGTAACATGTTCCAGACGCAGAGGAAACGCAGGTTCGGCGGTGGCGGTTCCGGAGTAACCTTTCGATTGCTGCGTTACCGCGGCTCGTCACAGGCGGTGAGGGCTCACCCGATCCAAAGGTGAGCAACCGGGTGGGTCAGACCCACCCCTGCAACTCGCGGCGGACAACCGTTTCCAACACGTTCATGCCGTCGACACTGTCGTTGAGGCAGGGAATGTGGACGAACTTCTCGCCGCCATTGTGGAGGAAGATTTCTCCGGCCTCGCCGGCGATTTCCTCCAACGTTTCCAGACAGTCGGAGACGAAGCCGGGGTTCATGACCGCGATCCGCTTGACGCCCTTCTTTGCCAGAGCCTCGACAGTCTTGTCGGTGTAGGGCTGCAGCCATTCCTCGGGTCCAAAACGCGACTGGAAGGTCAGCATGAAATTGTCTTCGGTGCGGCCAAGCTTTTCGCGCAGCAGCCGAGCCGTCTTCTGGCAGTGGCAGTGATAGGGGTCACCAGCCTTGAAGTAGGATTGCGGGATGCCGTGGAAGGAGGTGATCAGCATCTCCGGCTCCCAGTCGAGCGTGGCGAGCGTCGCATTGACGGAATTGGCCAGCGCCTCGATGTAGGCAGGATCGTCGTGATAGGGCGGCACCGTACGCACAGCCGGCTGCCAGCGCAGCTTCATCAGGTGCTCGAAGGCCTTGTCGTTGACGGTCGCGGTGGTCGAGGCGGCGTATTGCGGATAGAGTGGGAAGAGCACGATCCTCTCGCAGCCCTTTTCCTTCAGCGCGTCGATGCGTTCGGCGATCGACGGCTTGCCATAGCGCATGCCCCAGTCGACCACGACATTGGGCAGGTCCTTCAGCCGCTCGGCCATCAGCTCGCCCTGGCTGCGGGTGTAGGTGCGCAGGTAGCTTTCATCGAGATCCTTGTTCCAGATCTCCTCATAGGCCTTGCCGACCTTCTGCGGGCGCTTGTTCAAAACGATGCCGTAGAGGATTGGATACCAGTAGAGGCGCGACCATTCGATGACGCGCTTGTCCGACAGGAATTCGGCAAGATAGCGCCGCATGGACCAGTAGTCCGTACCGTCCGGCGTGCCGAGATTGACGAGGAGAACTCCCACCTTGCCGAACTGTACCTTGGGATGGTCGGACGGCATGTGGCTGGCGATGGCGTTCATCATGGTTCCAATATCGATATGTCTAAGGCGAACAGGGCGTCGCAAAAAGTCTGGTTCTATCTAGAAACAATAAGCGGCCCGGGGAAGCCCGGGCCGCCTAGAATGCTAGTCAAATCGTTGTCAGCGAGCCGGCAGCTCGAGTTGCTGGCCGATTTCCAGAAGATCCGGATTGCGCAGGCCGTTCGCGCCCGAAATCCTGGTCCACATTTCGCCATTGCCATAGGTGGCCTCGGCGATCTTCCATAGCGAGTCGCCGCGGGTGACCGTGTAGGGGGTCGGGGAGGCAGAAACTGGCGGTTCCTTCGCCGCAGGGGTTGCCGTTGCCGCCGGCGCTGCCGCAGGTGAGGCTGCCGGCGCGGCAGGTGCCTCGGTCTGGGCCGTCTCCGTTGACGGCGTCACATCCGTGATCCGCCCGTCGGTGTAGGGCTTGTACGGGTTGTTGGCGGTCAGGTAGTCGGCCACGGCCTGTTCGAGGTTGGGGCCGAAGTCGTACGGGTTGACCGCATTGGTCGCGAAGACCTCGTAGCCGTCACCGCCGCCGCGGACATAGTTGTTGGTGACCACGCCGTAGGTCTTGTTCGGATCGAGCGGTACGAAACCTTCGCCTTCCTTGACCTGCACGTCGCTGATCCGGCTGCCGGGGGGCTTCGACTTGTCGAAGGCATATTTCATGCCGGCAACCTGCGGGAAGCGTCCTGCAACTTCCTCGAGCCCTTTCGCACCGTTTTCCAGCGCTGCAAGGAGATCGGAGCCCTTCAGCTGGAAGGTGGCGATGGTGTTCTGGAACGGCAGAACCGTCAGCACTTCGCCCATCGTCACGTCGCCAGCGTCGATCGAGGCGCGCAATCCGCCGCTATTGGCGATCGAGATGGTGATGCCCTGATCCTTGACCCGTTCGAGCTGCGCGTCAGCGACGAGATTGCCCATCGAGCACTCCTCGACCCGGCACACGTTGCGGTCACCGACAATGGTATCCGTGGACGAGCCGACGACCTTCTGCTTCAGCTCTTCCAGCGGCTCGCCGAGTTCCTTGACCTTCGCGGCGAAACCGGCATCCGGCACGATCGAGCCGTCGAGCAGTTTCGGCGCACCTTCGGTGGACTTCACGACGCCGTTGTCGTCGAACACCACCTTGAGGTCGCCGAGATATTTCGAATAGGCATAGGCCGTCACGATCGGAACGTCGGTGCCCGCGGGGTTTTTGACCAGGGTCGGGTAGGGGCCTGCCGCCTTGTCGTCGGTGCTCGACAACAGGGTGTGGCTGTGGCCGCCGACGATTACGTCGATGCCTTCCAAGGCTGCGGCGATCTGCTTGTCGCGCTCATAGCCCACATGCGAGAGAAGGATGATCTTGTTGACGCCCTGTCCCTCGAGCTCAGGAACGACCTTCTTCAGATACTCGACCTCGTCCTCGAAGCTGATTGCGTCGCCTGGGGAGGAGGTTTCGTCGGTGTCGGTGGCCAGGACCGAGACGACGGCAACCTTCTGGCCGCCCATTTCCTTGACGATATAGCCTTCGAACTTGTTGGCGACCGGGCTTGCATCTGTGGCAATGGTATTGCCGGAAATGATCGGGAACTTGGCGGCGTCGATGAACTTCAGGAGCTCTTCCGGGCCGTCATCGAACTCGTGGTTGCCGATCGCCATGGCGTCGAAGCCGATGCCGTTCATGAAATCCGCGATCGGGCCACTCTTGAACATGCTGTAGAACAGCGAACCCTGGAACTGGTCGCCTGCGTCGAGCACGAGGATATTGGCATCCTGCAGTTCGCCGCGCCGGCTGTCGATCGCGGTCTTGACCCGTGCGATCCCGCCGAAGCATTCGTCCTTGCCTTCTTCTTCGGCCGTGCAGGTGGAATCGTACTTGTTGATTGCTTCGATGCGCGAATGAAGATCGTTGATGTGGAGGATGTTGAGTTCGTAATCGGCAAACGCGGTGCCGGCAAAGAGGGCTAGCGCCGAGGCCGTCATCAGCCCCAGTTTCAACGTCTTCGTCATCGTCTGTCTCTCCTGTTTCCGATCCGCCGATATTCCGGCTGTCCGCCCGATCGCATGTCCCACCAGGGCGTGCGCGGGCATGTTTTCATCAAGGGGATGCGGTTTCAAGGGAAATGTGCAGTGCAAAACAGGCGGCCCGATGCAACGGCGGGCAATAAAAAACCCCGCCGAAGCGGGGTTTCATAAAGATGGCCCAGCCGGATATCAGATGCGGCGCGTGAGCGAGAACTGAGCGCCGCTATCCTGCGTGCAGTTCAGCTGGCTCTGCGAGACCAGCGAGCAGTTGACCCGCGCCTGGGTGTTGCGCACCAGCGAAGTCATGTTGATCTCCACCAGGGTGGGGGAAAGCGTGGTGTAGGTTCCGGATGCCAGAAGCGTGTTGCTGTCGGTAGAACGCGTGCTGAACGTACCGCCCTGGAAGGTGGATATGATGCCGCTCGGATCGGCCCAGCTGCCTTCGACGCCCCGTGGCTGCGCCTGCTGCTGGGGAGCGCGGGACGGCGGCGAGGAAACGCACGCCGAGAGCGTGGCGACAGCGATGAGCGCGAGGCTCGCTTTCAACTTCATGATGTTCTCCCGCAGTTCGACCTCTCGCAGGCCGCCAACAATCCGCTCATATCTAACGCAGCTTGAGCGGTTTCACAGCATCTTTCGCATGTTTCAACAAGGGAAACGATCAAATTTGATGATCGTTTCCCTTGCAGTGGGGCAATCAGCGCACGAGAATGTTGCGGAACTGCCAGGGATCGGAGGTGTCGATGTCCTCCGGGAAGAGACCCGGGCGGCCGTCTAGCGGGGTCCAGTCGGTGTAGTGGCCTTCGACCGGACCGAGATACGGCATCTGCACTTCCAGGCAGCGCTTGTAGTCCACCTCGTCGGCTTCGACGATGCCGGCCTTCGGGTTCTCAAGCGCCCAGACCATGCCGGCGAGCACGGCGGACGTTACCTGCATGCCCGTCGCATTCTGGTAAGGGGCGATCCGGCGGGTCTCTTCGAGCGAAAGGCGCGAGCCGAACCAGTAGGCGTTCTTTTCGTGGCCGTAGAGCAGGACGCCGAGTTCGTCGATGCCGTCCACCAGTTCGTCCTCGTCGAGAACGTGCTGGACCGGCTGAGCCTTGCCCCCATTGCCGAACATCTCGTGCAGCGAAAGCACGGCGTCATTGGCGGGGTGATAGGCATAGTGGCAGGTCGGGCGATAGGTGACGTCGCCATCCTTGTTGCGGACTGTGTAGTAGTCGGCAATCGAGATGGACTCGTTGTGGGTGACGAGGAAGCCGTATTGCGGGCCAGGCGTTGGGCACCAGCTGCGCACGCGGGTGTTGGCGCCCGCCTGCTCCAGGTAGATGGCTGCCTTGCAGCCCTTCTTGTGCTTCTTGGCGTTCTTCGGCATCCATTTTTCATGCGTGCCCCAGCCGAGTTCGGCAGGCTGCAGGCCTTCGGCGATGAAACCTTCCACCGACCAGGTGTTCCAGAACACGTCGAGCGGCTTGGGGTTCTTGGTGCGCTGGGTATCGCGCTCGGCAATATGCACGCCCTTGACACCGAGCTTCTTCATCAGCTTGGCCCAGCCTTCCCGATCGCCGGCGGCCGGCTCTTCGAAGGTGAGACCGGTTTCGTAAGCGAGGTTGACCAGCGCCTGCTTCACGAACCAGGAAACCATGCCCGGATTGGCGCCACTGGTGGAGACGGCCGTGGTTCCGCCCGGGTTCTTGGCCTTCTCGTGACGCAGTGTCTCGCGCAGGGAGTAATTGGTGCGATCGGCGTTGGAGGCCGATGCATCGAAGTAGAAGCCGAGCCAGGGCTCGATGACCGTGTCGATGTAGAGAACGTCCAGCTTGCGGCAGAACTTCATCAGGTCGAGCGAGCCGGTATCGACAGACAGGTTGACGCAGAAGCCCTGGCCTTCACCTGCGGTCAGAAGCGGCTTCAGCAGCTCCTTGTAGTTGTCCTTCGTCACATGCGCCTGGATATGCCTGACACCGTGCTTGGCGAGAAGCTCCGCTTCATCGTTGCGGGGGTCTATGACCACCATCCGGCTCTTGTCGAACTTGAAGTGACGCTCGATGAGCGGCAGCGTGCCGCGGCCAATCGAACCGAAGCCGATCATCACGATCGGGCCTGTGATGTCGCCATGTACCGGGTAGTTCTGTTCAGACATGTGCTTCTCCTTCAGAGCAACGGCATCTCGCCGCTGTACCGCTTGGTCAACAGGGGAACGGATGGGAGCGCTTGATCGCTATTTTGGCGCTCTAGATCATAAATCCTCGTCACAATAAAGAGGTTGCGACGGAGGCCGGAAAAATCGTCATCTGCTGCCTGGCTTTGCCGTTCGCAGCCACGAGACGAGTTCCGCACGCTTCGCCAGAAGCCCCTTGTACTCCGCTTCTTGCGGCGTCATCGCTTCCAGCTGGTCGGCCATCGCAAGTGCCAGATCAGCGCCGTTCGGCCGGGCGAGTATCGCGGCCAGCGGATCGAGATAGATGCGGATGGTGAAGAGGATGTCGCCGGAGACCGGCAGCTTTCGCAGCGTCTGCCGTTCGATCCGAATGACGCCATCGGTCGGAGCTGCCCGCTCGACGTCCTCGGGCAACGAAGGCGTTGGATGGAAGAAGGCATGGCGCCAGTTGACCGACCAGTTCCACCGGACGACGAAGCGGTCGGGCGAGAGATTGTCGAACATCCGGCTGATCAGCCCGGCATTTCGACTGCCGCCATCAAAGCCCGGTACCGGGGAATGCACGTCGTCCAGCGACAGGCCGAACTTGTCGGCCAGGCGCCAGGAGGAGGGGAAGGCGAGAAAGGCGGCGGCAAGGCGCCAGCCATTTTCGCCCTTGCGCATCAGCACGAGGTCGTCCTGGACGAGCAGCGCTGCGCGCTGCAGCGGCGGTATTGCAGGGTCTGCCAGGTCCACCTCATGGCCCGCCATCCGCATGAGATCGCGGTGGCGGTGGTAAATATGCGCGTGCCGGTCCGGCAGATAGGCCGCCAGCAGATCGAGGACCTCCTGCTGGGCCGCCTCGGTTCCCGGCTCCGCCCGGAAAACCCGCTCGCCATGTTCGGCCAGCAACCGATTTCGCTCGGCCAGTCGTTCTGCGAGTTCATCATCCGGCTCGATCCACCGGTCAGCATCCAGTTGCTGCAGTCCGATGGTGAACGGGGTGGAGGAGCCGTCATAGGGGGTGTAGGCGAGCTTGGTCATCATCTTTCCACTGCGACGCCGTGACATGGCGCGGGGCCTTTCTCCTTGTCACCTGAACTGCCGGAGATGGTCAATGAGGGCCCGAAGTTTCGGCGCGGCGTTGCGGCGGCTCGGATAGTAGAGATAGAAGCCGGAAAAGCGGGGGCAAAATTCTTCCAGCAACGGCACGAGCTCTCCCCGCCTGATCGACGGGAGGAAGCTCTCCTCCATCCCGAATGTGATGCCGGCCCCGGCAACCGCCAGACGGATCATCAGCGCCATGTCGTTGGTGGTGACCTCCGGCTCGACCGCAAGGCTGAACTCCGCGCCGTTTTCGGAAAATTCCCAGCGGTAGGGCGCCATGCCCGGTGCCGACCGCCAGCCGATGCAGCGGCGGCGGGCCAGTTCGCGCGGATGGCCAGGCATTCCGAAACGTTCGATATAGGTCGGCGAAGCGACGGCGAGTTGCCGCTGGTCGCCGGACACGGTGACTGCGATCATATCCTGTGCGATGACCTCGCCGAGCCGGACGCCAGCATCATAGCCTTCCGCGACGATATCGAATTCCTCGTCGGTGACGGTGATGTCGAGCTGAACCTCCGGATTGGCCTCGGTGAAGGAAGCAAGCAGCGGGCCGGACAGGAAGCTCTCGGCGATGGACGAGACCGCCAGCCGCAACTGCCCACGAGGAACGCCACGCAGATCACGTGTCGCGTCGATCGCTGCAGTCATGTCCAGCAGCGCCGGTGCGACATCGCGGTAGAGGCGTTCACCGGCTTCCGTCAGGCTGACGCTGCGGGTGGTGCGCTGTACCAGGGCGATGCCCATCGCCTCCTCCAGACGCCGTATCGACTGGCTGACTGCTGAGCGGGTCACGCCCATGCGATCCGCCGCCGCCCGGAAACTCTTCTCCTGCGCCACCAAGGCGAAGATCGCGAGCGCGTTCAGGTCCGTGTTCATTGGTTAGTAATTCTTTCCAATTTGTAAAGCAGATGGGCGGTTATCGTAACAATGCTTCGGATCTACCTTCCTGGCAACCGCAAAAAAATGCGGTGTGACAGTCAAAAAAGGAGATCCACATGCCGATGGACAAGGTCGTACTCATCACCGGCGCATCAAGCGGAATAGGCGCGGGCATTGCCCGTGAGCTGGCAAGCGCCGGTGCGACGCTGGCGCTCGGCGCCCGCCGCACTGATCGGCTCGATGCGCTGGCAGGAGAAATCCGCGCCATGGGCGGCAAGGTAATGACCCGAAGGCTTGACGTGACGGATCGCGCCGATGTCTCCGCGTTTGCCGAGGCTGCACGGCAGGAGTTCGGGCGGGTCGATGTGATCGTCAACAATGCCGGCATCATGCCGCTGTCGCTCATGGCCTCGCTCAAGGTGGACGAATGGGACCGCATGATCGACGTCAACATCAAGGGCGTGCTCTACGGCATCGCCGCCGTCCTGCCGGACATGACGAAGCGCGGTTCCGGCCAGATCATCAACATCGCCTCTATCGGCGCCCTCAACGTCTCGCCGACAGCCGCTGTCTATTGCGCCACAAAATACGCTGTCCGGGCAATTTCCGACGGGCTCAGGCAGGAGAACGAAAAGCTGCGTGTCACCTGTATCCATCCCGGCGTGGTGGAAAGTGAACTGGCCGACACGATTACCGATCCGGTTGCTGCGGCAGGCATGAAAGCCTATCGCGCCATCGCCCTGCAGCCCGATGCCATCGGTCGCGCCGTACGCTTTGCCATCGAGCAGCCGGAGGACGTCGATGTGAACGAGATCGTCGTCCGCCCGACCAGAACGCCACACTGAGGAGCAGGCCGGTTTCGTCTGCCTTGGATAATCTCTCAACGAAAGGAATGACCGAATGACTCAAGCTTTCATCAGCGGCAGGAAGCTGCTTGTCGCCTTGGCATTTGTCGCGAGCATCACCTCGGCACAAGCCAATACCGCCAACCCTGATACCGACACCGAGGCTCGGAACGAAGCCATCGTGCGCGACGCGTTCGAGGCATGGGCTGCGGGCGGAAGCGTTTTCGAGCTTCTCTCGCCGGACATCGTCTGGACCATCCATGGGTCCGGCCCGATCGCCGCCACCCACAACGGCATCGAAGAGTTTGTCGAGCGGGGGGCCGTTCCGATCGTCAGCCGCCTGACCAAGCCGCTCATGCCGGACGTTCACAACATCTGGGCCGTCGATGATACGGTGATCATCCGCTTCGACGCATCATCCACGACGACATCCGGAAATCCATACAGCAACCGATACCTATGGATATTCCGGATGGAAAACGGAGCTGTCGTGAAGGCTGAGGCGTTTCTCGATCTGGTCGCCTATCAGGACGTTCTCGACAACAACGAGCCCCGGGTCCAGTAGCCCCCCGCAGTTTCACATCCTGCCGCTTGCTTGACACGGCGGCAGGGTAATTGTGCGCCCGCCCGCCGGCTACCGCGCAATCCAGTACAATCAATGTCCAGAAGGAACCCGACCATGCAGCGTCTATTCGCGGCCGCCATGACCGTTTTGCTTTTAGGCCTGTCCGTGAAAGCTGAAACTCAATTGCAAAATAACCACCCGTATCTCGGCATGTGGGTGACCGGGGACGGTCACGTGCGGCAGGAGTTGCTGCCCAGCGGCCGTTATGACGAAGCGCGGGGCAACCGCAGACACGCCTATCAGGGGCGCTACGAAGTGGCCGGGGATCACATCGAATACTGGGACGATACCGGCTTCACCGCCGATGGTGACTTCGTCGGCGCCAATACGCTGCACCACGGCGGCATGGTGTTCTACCGGGAGAAGTAGAACCGGCCTATGCCTCGATCAGTTCTGCGCGGATCAGCCCGCGCAGGGAATTTCCGACGAAGAGGTTTCTCCCCGCAAGATCTTCCGGCTTCACGAGGCCGGACCTTGCGCGGCCCGCGCGGATGAGGTCGGCGCGCAGGATCCCCGGCAGGAGCCCGCAGGAGATCGGCGGGGTTATCAGCGAACCGTCGGCCTGTTCGACAAAGACATTGGTGATCGTCCCCTCACAGATCTCGCCGCGTTCGTTAAGCAGCAGCACTTCGTCCGCGTCCTCGGCCGGAAACTCGGCGCGGGCAGCTTCGTAGACTTCGCGTCGGGAGATCTTGTGGCGGTACATGGGGTCGTCGGAGGAAAGTCTCGTTTCTGCTATGCGCAGTCGCCAGACGGTGTCCTCGGCAAGTGGCGTGAACGGTGTCGTGGTGATCTCGACCTTGCCGCGAAAGCTCATCACCAACCGGACCCGTAGCGCGGCCTCGCCCAGGGCTGCGGCCTCCAACTGCTCCATAAGGTCGGGTGGCGCGGCGCGAAAGCCGAGCGCATCGGCAGATCGGTGCAGCCGGCGGATGTGCTGCTCGATGCGCAAGAAACCCGTGCCGGGTTCCCAGCGCATGGTCTCGATCAGCGAGAGATCTCCTGACTGTTTAGCGCGAACCGCGCTTTGAGAAGACATTCTTCGTATTCCGCCTCGGCATTAGAATCGAACACGATCCCCCCGCCGACATTGAAGACTGCTCGCCCATCATTGAAAAGGGCCAACGTGCGGATGGCCACCGAAAAACGCATCGGACCCTGCGGGTCGCACCAGCCGATAGCCCCGCAATAGACGTCGCGCGGGCTGGTTTCGAGCTCGGCAAGCGCACGCATCGCCCACATTTTCGGTGCGCCGGTGACCGAGCCGCAAGGGAAAAGCGCCCGGAATATTTCGGGAAGGCCGATATTGTCGAGGAGCTTTGCCCGGACGTGGCTGACCATCTGGTGGACGGTCGGGTAGGTTTCGATCTCGAAGAGTTTCGGGACCGACAGCGATCCTACCTCGCTGATCGCCGAGATGTCGTTGCGCAGGAGATCGACGATCATGCGGTTTTCCGCCTGCGTTTTTTCGTCCGCAAGCATGCCGGCGATGATCGCCTCGTCTTCGACCGGGTTTGCGCCGCGCGCCGCGGTTCCCTTCATCGGATGGGTTTCGATCCAGCCATCGGAACCGACCTCAAAGAAGAGTTCGGGCGAACGCGACAGGATCACAGGGCCGCCGAGATCGATCAGGGCGCCGTAATGGACCGGCTGGCGCTCGACGAGCGACCAGAAGGCGGCATGCGGATCGCCGTTCCAGCGGGCGGTGATCGGCATGGTCAGGTTGGCCTGATAGAAATCGCCGCGACGCAGGTGGTCATGCACCCGCTCGAAACGATTGCGGTAGGCGGGAAAATCCCATGCTGCGTGCGGATCGGTGAGGAACGGTTCGGTCTCGATCGCTTCAGGCGGTATCGCCAACGGACTGTCGGCGGCTGCCGGGCCATCGAAAATGCCCATGGCGATCAGCGGCGTCTCGCGGTTGTCGACGATCAGCGCGCGCAGCTTGTCTTCGAAGACATGGCCCGCCTCGTAGGAAACATAGCCGGCCAGCCAGAAGCCATTCCGCCGGGCCTGCTCCAGTCGTTCAAGGGCAGGCAGGATCTCGTCGGCGGTCCTTGCTAACACGATGTCGCGGGGATGGCCAAACAGCAGACTCTCTTGCCGTTTGTCGTCGCGGAAAAGGGCGTAGGGGGCGGGCATTTGCATCTGTATTTCGGTGTCCAACTCTCCGCCGGTCGCAAAGTGGTCTCTCTTAGCCTAGACCCCCTCTGGCCTGCCGGCCATCTCCCCCACAAGGGGGAGAAGATTCGCGGCAATCCACTGCCCAGATTGCATCCCGATCGAATTTCGGAGCAGCGGCTGGGTTAAGCCCTCCCCCTTGTGGGGAGGGTGGGATCACGCCTTGTCCAGAGCTTCCAGTTCGTCGATCAGCCCCTCGATCATCGAAAGTCCCTTCGACCAGAAGGACGGATCGGTGGCATCCAGGCCGAAAGGCTTCAGCAGCTCCGAGTGATGCTTGGTGCCGCCCGCTTTCAGAAGTTCGAAATACTTCTCCTGGAAGCCCGGATCGGCTTGCTGGTAGACGGCATAGAGGGAGTTTACCAGGCAGTCGCCGAAGGCATAGGCGTAGACGTAGAAGGGTGAGTGGATGAAGTGGGGGATGTAGGTCCACCAGCTCTCATAGCCCTCAAAGATGCGGATGGCCGGGCCGAGGCTCTCCGACTGGATCGAAAGCCACAGCTCGCCGATCTGCTCAGCGGTAAGCTCGCCTTCCTTGCGGGCGGTGTGAAGCTTGCGCTCGAACTCATAGAAGGCGATCTGGCGCACGACCGTGTTGATCATGTCCTCCACCTTCTGGGCAAGCATGGCCTTGCGCTCCTTGCTGTCCTTCGTCTTGTCGAGAAGGGCGCGGAAGGTCAGCATTTCGCCGAAGACGGATGCCGTTTCCGCCAGCGTCAGCGGCGTCTGGCACATCAGCGCGCCTTGGCCGCCGGCCAGAACCTGGTGGACGCCGTGCCCGAGTTCGTGGGCGAGCGTCATCACGTCGCGAGGCTTGCCCAGGTAGTTGACGAGCACATAGGGGTGCGCCGAGGGAACCGTCGGATGGGCGAAGGCGCCGGGCGCCTTGCCCGGGCGGACAGGCGCGTCGATCCATTCCTCATCGAAGAAGCGGCCGGCGATCTGCGCCATTTCGGGCGCAAACCCGGCATAGGCGGACAGCACGGTTTCCCGGGCGGCGTTCCACGAGATCAGCGCATTCGGCGTTTCCGGCAGCGGCGCGTTGCGGTCCCAGAAGTTCATCTGGTCCATTCCGAGCCACTTCGCCTTCATCTTGTAGTAGCGGTGCGACAGGCGGGGATAGGCTTCCCTGACGGCAGCGGCGAGCGCATCGACGACTTCGCGTTCGACACGGTTGGCCAGATGCCGCGAGTCGGCGATGTCCTCGAAGCCACGCCAGCGATCGGCGATTTCCTTGTCCTTGGCGAGCGTGTTGGTGATCAGCGTGAAGACGCGGATATTCTGCTGGAAGGTTTCAGACAGCGCTTTCGCGGCCTTGGCACGCAGCGTTTCGTCGCGCTCCTGCAGCATGTTGAGGGTGATCTCCAGCGGCAATTTCTTGCCGTCCACCTCGAAGCGCAGTTCCGACATCGTCTCGTCGAACAGCCGGTTGAATGCGGCCGCACTGGTCATCGACTTTTCAAGGAAGAGCTGCTCCAGCTTGTCGTCGAGCTGGAAGGGCTTGTCCTTGCGCAGGTCGATGATCCAGGGGCCGTAGTGCGCCGCTTGCGGGTCGTTATCGAGGCAGGCGTCGATCACGCCGTCGTCGATGCGGTTGAGTTCGAGCGCGAAGAACAGCAGATGCGCGGAGAGATCGGTCAGTTTCGACTGCACGTCGCCATAGAACTTGCCGTTCTCGGGGCTGGACGTATCGGAGAAATAGGTGAGGCCCGCAAAGGAGCCAATCTTGCCGAGCAGGTCCTCCAGCACCTCGAAATCGGCAAGCGCCTGACCCAGCCCCTCGGCACCCGTCTTCCCGGTGGCTGCGGCGAGCTTGCCCTTCCATTTTGCCTCGAATTCCTTCGAAAGGACCGTGGCTCTTTCCATGTCGGCCTTGAATTCAGGCGCATCCCTGGCGGGGTAAAGGTGTGAGAGCTTCCAGACAGGGAGAAGGCCGAGGGCTGCATCGTCGGCGGCGGGCTCGGCAGGGGATTGCGGGACCGGCGTGGCGGTTTGGAACAGATGCATCGACCGTCTTCCTTATCGTTGTCTTTGTTGTCGCTCTGTTTTCCGCGCCAGCCGTTAAAATGCAAGCCTTTCTCAAAAGACGATGTTCAAGGCTTTCTGGCAAAACGGCCGACGTACCTGAGTACACGACCTAGCACTAGTTGGACATTATGAATGATGTCGGGAGCCGAGCATGATTGCCCAAATCCTTGTTGTCGATGACGATCCGATTCAGCGCCGTTTGTTGAAAAACGCGCTCGAACGCAATGACCATGTCGTCCATCTTGCCGAGAACGGCCTGATCGGTCTGGAATTCCTTCAGCACGGCGGTGACCAGATCAACGTGATCGTCCTCGATCTGTTGATGCCGGAGATGGATGGACTGAGCTTCCTTCTCGCTATCCGCGAGGCGGGCATCGAAACGCCGGTTATCGTTCAGACGGGGCAGGGCGGCATCGAGACCGTGGTGCAGGCGATGCGTGCCGGCGCCTTCGATTTCGTCGTCAAGCCGGTATCGCCGGAGCGGATCGCAGCTTCCGTCAGCAATGCCCTGATGCTCGGTCGCAAGGAAGGCCGCGGCAAGACGGGACGCCGTTCGCGTTCAGGATCGACGACGTTCAACGATATCGTCTCGGCGAGCCCGGACATGCTGCGGGTCATCGACCTCGCGCAGCGTGCGGCCCAATCGTCCATTCCCGTCGTTCTCGAAGGCGAGTCCGGCGTTGGCAAGGAACTCATCGCCCGCGCCATCCAGTCGGCGAGCGACCGGGCCGGAAAGCCCTTCATCACCGTCAACTGCGGTGCGATTCCCCATAACCTCGTCGAGAGCGTGCTCTTCGGACACGAGAAGGGCGCTTTCGTCGGCGCGACCGATCGACACACCGGAAAGTTCGCAGAAGCGGATGGTGGCACGCTTTTCCTCGACGAAATCGGCAATCTGCCGCTCGACGTGCAGGTGAAGTTGCTGCGCGCCGTGCAGCAGGGCGAGATCGAAACGGTTGGCTCGGCAACGACCCAGAAGGTTGATGTGCGGCTGATTTCCGCGACCAACAAGGATCTCATCGAGGAGGTCCGGGAAGGCCGGTTCAGGGAAGACCTCTATTACAGACTGAATGTCTTCCCGATCACCATCCCGGCGCTGCGGCGTCGAAAGGAAGATATTCCGCATCTTGCACGCGTCTTCGCAGAACGTTTCTCGCACGAGCAGAAGCTGCCACGGCCGGTTGCCGTCGGATCCGCGGCAATGGCCCTGCTTACCGCGCATGACTGGCCGGGCAACATTCGCGAGCTCGAGAACGCCATTTTCCGTGCCGTCGTGCTGGCGCAAACGGAGGAACTGTCGGACGCGGATTTCCCACAAATCGCCGCACAATTGCCGGAATTCCGGTCTGCCGAACTGCGTGCCGCAGCGGCCGTTTCCGCCGCGATTTCGCGGGCTCCGGAGACCCACCGCACGGTAACGTCACCGTTCAACCTGCCTGTGCCCGAGGGCTTTATCGGAATGCCGCTCCAGCCGCCGCGTCCCGATCCCCGCGCGCTACTGGCCGCAGCCTATCCGAGTTCCAGCAATGTGATCGTCAGCACCGATACGGCGGGCGAGGTCCGCAAACTCGCCGACGTGGAAGAGGAACTCATTCGTTTTGCACTGAAATTTTATCGCGGCCAGATGAGCCAGGTAGCACGCAAACTGGGGATAGGTCGCTCCACGCTATACCGCAAGCTGAAGGACTACGGCATCGATCCGGACAACCCGCTAAGGGAGGCCGCATGAGGTTGGGGCTTATTAGCGACCGTTAACCTCCGCGCAAGGATGTTCTGTCACCCTTTGTCAATCTCTTGGTAGCGAAATGTTGACTCTACGAGAGAAGCTTGTGATTGTGTGGCAAATTTGCCATCGTCTCACCGCAATTGACAGTCATTTACGACGACACGGGACGTTGTCGACAGGACGGGGATAGCCTTGCCGGATCCGAATGCACACCAAACGCCTTGCGGCGTAAGGAAACACGGGCTTATCAAGTCGCTTGTGAAAGGCATTGTGTCCTGTGCAGCAGTGGCATGCCTCGCCATGCCGCTGCTTACGATTTCGGCAGGTCATGCGGCTGCGGAAACCCGCAGCCTGAAGCTTTATTTCACGCATACCAAGGAACGCGCCGAGATCGTCTTCAAGCGGAACGGCAAGTTCGATCCGCGCGGCCTGCAGAAGATCAATCAGGTCCTGCGCGACTGGCGTCGTAACGAACCGACCAAGATGGATCCGCGCCTGCTCGATCTCGTCTGGGAAGTCTATCGCCGTGCCGGTGCGAGGGATTACATCCACGTGGTCTCGGCCTACCGTTCTCCTGCCACCAACGGAATGCTGCGCTCGCGCAGCAAGGGCGTCGCCAAGACCAGCCAGCACATGCTCGGCAAGGCCATGGATTTCTACATTCCCGGCGTGAAGATCTCGACACTCCGTGGCATTGCGATGCAGCTGCAGGTCGGTGGCGTCGGTTATTACCCGACCTCCGGCTCTCCTTTCGTGCATCTGGACGTCGGCGGGGTTCGTGCATGGCCGCGGATGAACCGCCAGGAACTTGTCCGGCTGTTCCCGAACGGAAATACAGTTCACCTGCCGGCTGACGGCAAGCCGCTCCCCGGCTACGATCAGGCGCTGGCCTCCTACAAGAAGCGACTGGCTTCAGGCACGCAGATCGAGATTGCCAGCGCCTCCGGCAACTCCGGTCGCAAGCGCCCGAACCTGTTTGCCGTGCTATTCGGCGGCGGCGATGAGGACGAAGATGCAGAAGCCATTGCGGCCCCGACCGAGCGCCCGTCGCCCGTTCCTCCGGCTGCCCGCGCACCCGAGCCTGTCATGGTGGCTGCCGCGCAGCCCGATGCACAGCCGGACGCCTTGCCTGGCGTAGAAGTCTTGGCGCCGGTTCCGCTGTCGCGTCCAGCTTTCCGAGAGGATAGCGGCCCGGGCGGTTTGGCCACAGCACTCTATTCACCGGCGCGCAACACCGCGCAGGAAGCATTGCAGGCCGCACTCCCACCTGAGCCCCGGCCCGTATCGACCCCGGAAGGGGATGGGTTCGCAGATCTGCAGCAATACGCCATCCCGGTTCCGACCCTGCTTGGTCAACGCGGCCTGAAGGGCGATGCGGACGCGGGTGTCATGACGGCATCTGCCGATGGCGCGCTGCCTGCGGAAGCACTTGTATCCATTCCGCTGCCGGCTGCCCGGCCGTCGGGGGCGGAGGCACTGCTGGCATCCACCAATGCCGATCCGGAAAGCGAAGCGGACCTCGACGAACAACAGGCTCTTACGCCTTCGGTCATTGCTGCACTTGCAGAGAGCGGCGCCTATGCCCGTTCCAGCATGGTGCCGCCTGCCGCTCCGGCTGCGCCGAATAAGCCGGTGGAAGTTGCCGCCCTCCCGAAGCAGGCCGACAAGCCGCCGATCGAAGATATGCGCTTCGGAGACGGCTTCGATGCTCCGCAGCAGGTTGCCGTTCCCATGAAGGGCGGCCGCGCGGCGAAATCGGCCACTGCGGTGGCGGCGCCAGCCCTGACCGGCGATCTGTTGACCAAGTGGGCTGTCAGCAACAACCGGGCCTCAGAGGCTGTTTCGGCGAAAGCGCCGCGCGTCATGGCCTGGACGCTCAGCAGGGATTATTCGGCTGCCTATACGGCGGGTAATTTCAAGCCGGTGTCGAAGACCGCTTCCATCGATCCGACCCGGTTCAGCACAAATCTGCCTCTGAAACGCTAACGCCGTTCCAGAGCCTCTAATGACTTTCACGTCGACGACCGCCCGGTCGTCGACGTGTTCCGTTGTCGGGGCTATTCCGTTTCCGGTTTTACCAGGAGGGCCTTCAGCCGGGCCACGTCGGACGGCTCGACGTCCGGCGGATCGGTCAGTGCCACCCAGCTGTCGGTGTAATCGTCCGCGGCGTAGACATGGCCGAAGCCGAGCGGTGACTCGGTGGCGGTCATCATGTCGAACAGCAGCTGAAGCATGGTGACCACAGGCAGCCAGCGGAACTCCGGCGATACATCGGGCCCGCGCGGTTTCTGCATCCAGGCGGGTTCACGGAATGCGGCGTTCGCATCGAAGAACACGACCGGGTCGCTCGCATATTGCAGGTAGATGATCCTGAGCGGCCCCCAGGGCGCCTCCGCTTCGCCGAGGTGGTTGTCCTGGTTGGTGAAACGGACCGCGGAGCCATCCCGGAAGCGGGGAAGCCATGCGGGCGAACCTTCATTGCGCTGCTCGGTGATGGAGCGCCATCTGGTGCTTCTGAACGGAGGCCCCGTCCACAGGGCACCCTGGAAGGGATCGCCGACCATGTCGTAGATATCCGCGGAGGCCTCGGAATTGAGAGCGCCGAGGCTCAGTCCATAGAGATAGAGCGCCGGCCGTGTCTCCTTCGGCAGGGTTTGCCAATGGCCATAGACAGCCATGAAAAGTGCCCTTGCGGTGTCGCGGCCGTTGTCCGGTTCGACAAGAAGCGAAAGCCAGCTTGTCAGGTATGAGTACTGGACTGCGACGCTCGCCACATCGCCACGGTGGAGGTATTCCAGCGAATCCATGGCTTCCGGATCGACCCATCCAGTTCCTGTCGGCGTGATAATGACCAGCGCGCTCCGCTCGAAGCCGCCCTGACGCTGCAGTTCCCGCAGTGCCAGCTGTGCCCGGCTCTCCGGCGTGTCGGCATTGTTCAATCCCGCATAAACCCGGATCGGCTCTTCCGCCGGGGCGTTCCAGAACTTGCTGATATCGTCGGCCATCGGACCGGTGGTCACGAAGTGGCGTCCCTGGCGGCCAAGGCCCTCCCAGGAAACGAGAGAGGAGGGGCTGCCCGTGACAAGTCCGGGCGCTTCCGGCTCGTCCACCAGTGCGTCGAGCTGTTTGAAGGATGCGTCGGCCGCGTCGAGCGCCATTCGTACCATCACTCCCTGTCCGAGAGACCAGAAGAGCGTGCAGGCGACGAGGATACCGAGGATGATCGACACGCGCTGCGGGACGTACCGGGCAAGAAACCGCGACGACTTTATGCAAACCCAGTAGAAGAAACGCCCAAGCAGGAGTGCCACCAGGAAAGTGACTGCCGCGATGGCCGCAAGACGATAGGGATCGGCCGAATCGAGCGGTTCCATTTTCCAGAGCGTGCGGATCGAGTTCTGCCATTCCGTGGCGTTCCAAAGGGATGCAATGGTCACCAGCAGGCCGATGCACAGGATCGCAGCCTCGACCCATGCCGCGTGTCGTCGCAGTAATGCGGGCAGTTCGAGAAACCGCCAGAGTGCCGCAATGCCGATGCCGAGCAGATAGCCGGCTGCCGCACACACACCGGAAAGCAGCCCCTGCACGAGATATGACCGGGGCATCAGGCTGGGCGTCAGCGAGGCCGCGAAGAAGACAATCGCGAGAACCGTGCCGACAATGGACAGTGAACGTAGGAATCGGTGAACGAACGAAACAGTCATTTCAGGCTTCCCGCTTTGTTTGCGGCGTCGCTGTGGGCTACGCCGATACCCCCCCTCAAGCCATGGCAGCCATCGTGCCGCAGACGCGCAACCTGGACGGGCGCCCCTGCGATCATGACCGCAGCCACAACAAGCGTAGCATAGATTTTCGGCGGAATGTCTACGGGAACATTGCGATGACGCAGCGCCATCCGAGCACCGGATCGACTTGCCTGTGACAATGGCCCGGTTGTGGATTCTGGCGCCCGCCATATCTGAATTGCTTTACCAATCGGCGCTAGTGTTCTCCCCCGACTGGAGCAGCATTACCGACACTCCTGGATCATACTTTTTGCGAGAACAAAAATGAGCAGCATCGCGGACAGCGCCAACATCTTTCAACTGGCCCCGATCGCCATGTGGGTCGAAGACTTCAGTGATGTTCAAACCCTGTTTTCGCAATGGCGCGCCGAGGGCGTGGAGGATATCCGCGCCTACCTCATGGAAGATCTCACGCGCGTCGCAGCATGCTCTCAGAAAATCCGCGTACTCGATGTCAACCGTCGGACCCTCGATCTGTTCGGGGCAAGCGATCTCGATCATCTCGTCGACAATCTGTCGAAGATCTTCAGAGACGACATGCTCGAAAGTCATATCAACGAACTGACCGAACTGTGGCACGGCAGAACGGAATTCTACAGCAACACCGTGAACTACACTCTCCACGGCCGACGACTGGACATCCAGCTGCGGGGAACCGTTCTGCCCGGCTACGAGCGGTCTCTGGAGCGTGTTCTTCTGACGACCGAAGATGTCACGGCGCGTGAGGACGCGAGACGTCAGGAGCAGGCGAACCGGCAATATGCGCAAGCAATGTTCGACCACTCGCCGGTTTCGCTCTGGATGCAGGATTTCAGCGCGATCAAGAAGCTGATTGACGAAGCGCGTGAACGCGGCATCGAGGATTTCCGCGTGTTCATGGACGTGCATCCGGAGTTCGTCCAGCAGTGCATGAGCGAGATACGCGTCATCGACGTCAACCACGCGACGCTCGATCTTTTTGGAGCACCTGATCGGAATACGCTGCTGCGGCGGTTGGGGGACGTCTTCCGGGACGGGATGGAGAAACAGTTCCGCGAACAGCTCGTGGACCTCTGGCATGGCAATCTGTTCCATCAGCGCGAGGTTCTGAACTACGCCCTGGATGGCTCCGAGCGCCACCTGCTGCTGCAGTTCTCGGTCTTTCCCGGCTACGAGCATGACTGGTCGCTGGTCCAGGTCGCCCTTGCCGACATCACGGCACGCAAGAAGGCCGAGGCCTATCTGGAATATCTCGGCAAGCACGACGTCCTGACACGTCTCCACAACCGGGCTTTCTTCATCGAAGAACTGAACCGGCTGGAGCGCAAGTCGCTGCGGCCTGTGTCCGCCATCATCATCGACCTCAATGGCCTGAAGGAAGCGAACGACCAGCTGGGTCATGATGCGGGCGACGCACTGCTGCGGCGCATAGGCGAAGTGCTGAACGGGGTGATCTCCCCGCCAAACTGTGCTGCCCGCCTTGGTGGGGATGAATTTGTGCTTCTGATGCCCGGCGCCGACCAGCAGGCGGTTGCGACAATGATCAAGACCATCAACGAGCTTCTGAAGATCAACAACCAGTTCTATTCGACCGCGCCGCTCAGCGTTTCAGTCGGGGTTGCTACCAGTGAAGAAGGTGAGCTGATGGAGACGCTGATCAAGCGGGCGGATCTGGCGATGTACGAGCAGAAGAGAGCCCACTACGCAAAGATGGACGGGACCGCGAGCCCTGCCGAGGCCGCTATCGATCCCGCCGAGCCCTCGGAGCCAGGCTCAAAGCCTGCCAAGCAGGCCATATAGAACGGCGTAGCGCGTTCCGGGCGCATCGTTGCCGTCAGGCTGAAGCGACGAGCCAGGAATCAGAAACCCCGGCGTTCACCGGGGTTTGAGATCAGTTCAGGCCCGCCATCACAGAGCGGGTTCATCGTTTGCCGATGAGGCCCCCGATCAGGCCGCGTCGGCCTCGGCTGCGCTTTCAATCATGCCGAGCGCCTGCAGGTAGGTGTCGAGGATCAGGTCCTCTTCCATGCGCTCCTGGTCGTCCTTCTTGCGAAGGGCAATGACCTTTTTCATGATTTTGGTGTCGTAGCCCATGGCCTTGGCCTCGCCGTAGACATCCTTGATGTCGTCGGCGATGGTCTTCTTTTCTTCTTCCAGTCTCTCGATGCGCTCGATAAAGGCGCGGAGTTGGTCGCGGGCGACGCCATGAGCATCAGACATCGGGGCCTCCTTAAGTAGATCGACAAATTTGCGGGTGGTGTCACCTGCCGCGAAGTGCAGGCGAGGTCAAGCCGAATCGACGGCGGTCTCAGTGGTCAACAGGCTTGTTTATTTCGAATGCGGCTTTTTGATCGCCCGTCGCTTCGTTCTGATGGAGATTTTTCCACTCCTCGTAGGGCATGCCGTAGACGATCTCGCGCGACTGGTCCTTGCTCATGTCCACGCCCGCCGCAACGGCTGCGTCGCGATACCAGTTGGAAAGGCAGTTGCGACAGAAGCCGGCAAGGTTCATCAGGTCGATATTCTGGACATCCGTCCGTTGCCGCAGGTGCGCCACGAGGCGGCGGAAGGCGGCCGCTTCGAACTCCAATTTCTGCTGTTCGGTCAGATCACTCATCTCGATGTCCTCCAGTTCGCGGCCTACGTCGCATATGCCCCGGTGCGGGACGGAAATACCTTGTATTCATGCAGAGCGGGATCTTCGTTCAGGCGGGAGAATATCGGCGCCAGTCGGTCTCTCCAGGCCGCGATCCCCGCCTCGTCGGCAATCAGGTCCTGCCGCACCTCGAGAAGCGCATGCGGGGTGCCCGACGTCATACAGTGGCGATACATGGTATCGCCCCGCAGCGCTCCGTCATATGGTTCGTTGTCTCCGACCAACAGGCTTTCATCCTGCCGCAGCAGGTCCAGAAGCGGCGTCACCGCGCGATGATCCGTGTCCCACAGCACGGCAGCGTGCCAAGGGCGGACAACGTTTTTCCAAGCGGGTGTGAATGAGTGCAAGGACAGGACAAGCGGAGCGCGGCCAGAGGCGCCGGCCTTCGCCAGCGTACGCTCGACCGCCCGGTGATAAGGGCGATGATAGGCATTCAGCCGCCGCTCCCACTCCTCGTCGCTGATCGGATAGTTGCCGCCGATGATCGCGCCATCCGAGATTTTCATGATCAGGGTCGGATCGTCCTCACCCCGGTTGGGATCGATGAGAAGGCGCGAGAAGCAGCCAAGGACGGCCGGTATGCCGAGCCGACCGGCAAGATGCCGTGTCAGGCCTTCGATGCCGATATCGAAGGCGATGTGCCGATGGAACGCGCTTTCGGGCAGCCCGAGGCTGCCATATTCAGGAGGTAGCCGGTTCATCGCATGGTCGGCCAGCAGCACCATTCCAGCGTCGTAATCGCCTTCTAGGATTTCGAACGGGGCAAAGCCTGTCATGACGGAAACGTGATCCTGTTGCGCTGGACGTGGGCTCGGGTTGATCGCATGCAGTGGTTACAGGTGCAAGCTCGGTGTCATTTTTGCCGGTACCACGCCGGTATAATCGATTAGAGTTGCGTTGACTTTCCACCTTTGCCGAGCGAGAAAGTGCTTCGCGAATAACCATGGGGTCCCATCGGAAGCCGTGTCGAAATCATCCCGTTTTTCAGTCGTCCGCCCGCTGCACGTCATGCCGGCGTTGGCATTCGTTGCCTCTCTCTGTGTTCCGCTGTTTGCCGCAGGGGCCGCGCATGCGGATTTCCGTGTGTGTAACGGCACGCAGAACCTGGTCGGAGTGGCCATTGGCTACCGGGCGCAAGAAGGGTGGATGACCGAGGGTTGGTGGCAAGTGCCTGCCTCCACCTGCGCCACACTCATCGAGGGTGAGCTGCAGTCCCGTTACTACTACCTCTACGCTGAGGACGCCGCGCGCGGTGGTCGCTGGACCGGTGAGGTGAACATGTGCGTTGCCGAAAACGAGTTCAAGATCGCCGGCGTCGAGGACTGCTTTGCCCGTGGTCATCAGCGTATGGGCTTCAAGGAATACGATACGGGGCGGCAGGGAAGCTGGATGGTGCAGCTTTCTGACGCTCCGAACACGCAGGAAGGCCAGAATCAATGAAGCGCAACCGCAAAGTGAAGATCCTTGCAACGCTGGGACCAGCGTCTTCGGAAGAAGACGTAATCCAGAAGTTGCATGAGGCGGGTGCCGATCTTTTCCGCATCAACATGAGCCACGCAAGCCACGACATGATGCGTACGCTGATCCAGCGCATCCGCGCCGTTGAAAAGCGCTGCGGTCGGCCAATCGGCATTCTTGCCGACCTGCAGGGGCCAAAGCTCCGCGTCGGCAAGTTTGCGGAAACGAAAGTAACGCTGAAGCCGGGCGACACCTTCACTCTGGACAACCGCGACGAGCCCGGCGACGCAACGCGCGTCTACCTGCCGCATCCTGAAATCCTCGAGGCGGTGAAGCCCGGTCACCGGCTGCTCATCGACGATGGCAAGCTGGCGCTGAGGGCCGAGAAAGCAGACGGCAAGAGCATCGTCTGCACGGTCGTTGCCGGCACCAGCATTTCCGATCGCAAGGGCGTCAGCCTGCCGGACACGCTGCTTGCCGTCGGCGCATTGACGGAAAAGGACCGCGTGGATCTCGATGCCGTGCTGGCAACCGACGATGTCGACTGGGTGGCCTTGTCCTTTGTGCAGCGCCCGGAAGACCTTGCCGAAGTACGCAAGATCTCGCGCGGCCGCGTCGGCATCATGTCGAAGATCGAAAAGCCGCAGGCGCTTGAGCGCATCGACGAGATCATCGAACTCTCCGACGCCCTGATGGTTGCCCGCGGCGACCTCGGCGTCGAAATGCCGATCGAAACCGTTCCGGGCATCCAGAAGCAGCTGACGCGCGCTTGCCGTCGCGCCGGCAAGCCGGTCGTCGTCGCCACGCAGATGCTGGAATCGATGATCACCGCGCCGGTCCCGACCCGCGCCGAAGTCTCGGACGTGTCGATCGCCGTGTTTGAAGGCGCCGACGCGGTCATGCTTTCCGCCGAATCGGCCTCCGGCCAGTATCCGGTCGAGGCCGTGTCGATGATGGCTTCCATCGCCAGCACGGTCGAGCAGGATCCGCTCTATCCGAGCATCATCTACGCCCAGCGCGCCACGCCGGACGCGACCGGTGCCGATGCAATCTCGCTCGCCGCTCGCCAGATCGCCGAAACGTTGAAACTGGCCGCCATCGTCACCTACACCTCGTCGGGGACCACCGGCTTGCGTGCGTCGCGCGAGCGGCCGCAGGTGCCGATCCTGGCGCTCTCACCCAGTGTCAAGACGGCCCGCCGGCTGTCGGTCTGCTGGGGCCTTCATTGCGTCGTGACGCATGACGCCGTGGACCTGGACGACATGGTGAACCGCGCCTGTCGGATCGTCGTGTCGGAAGATTTCGGCAAGCCCGGTGACCGCATCATCATCTCGGCCGGTGTTCCGCTGGGTACGCCGGGAGCGACCAACATGCTGCGCATCGCCTATATCGGTGCCGATGGCCTGAGCGGCGTCTAACCGCCCATAAACGTGAACCTTGCTGACGGCGTCCAATGCGCCGTCAGTGATGCGCGAGGCGCGCCTCCGCAGTGCGGGCGACCTCTTCAAGGTCGCGGTCGTAGCCGGCGATCTTTTCCAGCGCCGCCACAGCGACGTCGGTGACAACATAGTCTGGCTTGTGGCCAAGATTGTTGATCCAGACGAGCTCGGAACTTTCGATATCCCGTTTCAATCCCACCGAGTGGATTTCCTCCGCGACGATGGCGTCCCGGTTGCCGGTGATGATCACGGTCGGCGTCCGGATCGATCGGTAGAGGGGTGCGACGCGCTTTACATATTCATTGAGATTGGCAACATCGATCGCATTGTTGCGGAAAGCCCTCGGTCGCAAGACAAGGGCGGGTGCGCCTTCGTTGGCGTATTTTTCCGGTCGTGGATTGGGATGGAAAACGGAGTGCGTAGCCGTATCGAGCCGGGAGAGGCCGGCGGGTACGGCGATGAGGCGGCTGAACAGCCAGCCGACATAGGGAGCCTTTGCGAGGTCATAGTACCAGTCTACCCCGCCGGGCCAGGGGTGGGTCGCTGGCGCAAGAAACAATAGACCCGCCGTCTTGTCCGGGTGGTTCAGGGCGAAGCTGGCTGCGATGGCGCCGCCGAACGAATGCCCGACGACGATGGCCCGCCCGATGTTTCGATGCTCCATCAACCGCGCGATTGCCGCCGCCTGACCGTCCGGCCAGCCATTCTCTTCGCCGCCCCGTTCGGAATAGCCATGACCGGGGCGGTCGAGGAAGAGAAGGTCGGCGCGGCCCTGCAGAGCCTTGCGGAATGCCGTCTCCTGGTCGCGAAGGTTGCCGCTTGCTCCATGGATGAAGACGATTGGCGGGAGATCGGCATTCGGCCCGGCGGGTACATAAAGGGAGTTCATCCGGAAGCCGCCGATATCGATCAGCTCGCCGTGATTGGGGAAGGCGTTCTCAATGGCGCGGGCCTTCCAGGCGGAGAACCCGAAGGCTGCCGCAAGCAGACCGGCAATGACGATCGGAAGGGCGGCCATGATGGGGAGGGCAATCAGGTGCGGCTGCCGGCCAGTTTCTCGGAAAGCTTGGTGGCCGCCTCCTGAGCGTCGCGGTCGGCAGGATAGAGGGCCAAGTAGCGCTCCCACGCCTTCAGGGCCAGTTCATCCTGTCCAGCCTCGGTAAGAATGCCCGCCATTCCCGACAGTGCGCCGAAATGGCGTGGGTCGCGGATCAGTACCTGGTTGATATCGGCCATCGACTTGCGCTGGTCGCCCATGGCGTAGTGCAACCCGGCCCGGCGGTTCCATGCCTCCGCATAGTCCGGCTTCAGCACGGTCACCTGATCAAGGAAATCCAGGGCCGCAGCGTTTCGCTTCTCGCCTATGGCCGTCGTTGCCCATTGCATGAGGAGATTGGCGGTGGCGCTGCCGGAATCGTCCCATTCGGCCATGATCTGGCTGGCGATGCCGCGTGCCTTCTCCGGGTTCCGCTCGCGCTTCAGCGCATGGAACAGCGGCTCCAGCGGGTCTGTCTCCTCGAGAGGAGTGGCCGTCTGGATAGGTGCGGCTACGGGAGGTTCCGGCGCTTGTGCAAAAGCTGGGGAACCGGCAAACGAAGCCGCGAGAATCAGAATGGTGAAACGAAAATGGCGCATGCGGATTATGTAATCCGCATGCGCCGAAGGTCAAACCCGATAATTACGCCTGCTCGACAATGTGAACGGCAACGGCCTGGGCCGTAGCCAGACAATGTCGATCAGCCCTGGCGGGCCTTGAAGCGCGGGTTCTGCTTGTTGATGATGTAAACGCGACCCTTGCGGCGAACCAGACGGTTGTCGCGGTGGCGGGCCTTCAACGCTTTCAGCGAATTCTTGATCTTCATTGTTTTCGTCCGCAAGTTTTACGAGCGATAGGCCCGCTTGTCTCTACAATCAAAAGCGCGCCGCTTTTTCCCGAGAAGAAGGGCGCGCTCTTAGGTTGGCGTGCAGATAACCCGAGCCTTGGCCCGTGTCAACCATTTCACGCTCCTAGTTCGGTTACATGCCCCATTTTCCGGCCGGGACGGGCTTCTGTTTTGCCATAGAGGTGGACAAGCACGTTCGGCTTTTCCAGCCACTGCGGCACGTCCAGGACGTCGTCGCCGATCAGGTTGGTCATGACGCAGTCCGAATGGCGCTGCGGATTACCGAGCGCAAGGCCGCCGACGGCGCGCATATGCTGCTCGAACTGGGAGATCACGCAGCCAGCCTCCGTCCAGTGGCCGGTATTGTGGACGCGTGGCGCGATTTCGTTGGCAATCAGTGCACCGTCCGGCATTACGAAGAACTCGATGCCGATGACGCCGACATAGTTCAGGGCTTCCAGCAATTTGCGGCCCGCCTCGCGTGCGGCGGCGCTGGTCGATTCGGCGATGCGGGCCGGCACGGTGGACGTGTGCAGGATGCCGTTCCTGTGGACATTCTCCGCCGGATCGTAACAGAGCACTCTGCCGTCACTGCCGCGCGCGGCGATGATCGAGATCTCACGTTCGAAGGGCACGAAGCTCTCGAGAATCAGTGGAACTCCGCCAAGCGCATCGAAGGCGCCGGCGGGGTCATCCTGTTTCGACCGAAAGACCCGCTGGCCCTTGCCGTCATAACCCAGCCGGCATGTCTTCAGAACGCCGCGACCATCGAAGTCGGCCAGTGCCTTCTCCAGGTCTTCCTGGCTGTCGACCACACGGAAATCGGCGGTTTCGATGCCGCAGGCGTTGAGGAATCGCTTTTCCGCCAGTCGGTCCTGGGCGACTTCGAGCGCCTTCGGTGGCGGGAAGACCGGCACGGTGCTCTGCAATCTCTGCGCCGCCGTCACGGGCACGTTTTCGAACTCGTATGTGACGACCTGGCAGGCACGGGCAAGTGCGTCCAGCGCTTCGGGATCGTCATAGGGGGCTACGATCTGTTCGCTGGCGACCTGTGCGGCCGGGCAATCGGATTGCGGCTCGAGAATGATGGTGCGGAAATTCAGGCGGGCGGCGGCCATGGCCAGCATGCGGCCGAGTTGTCCGCCGCCGATGATGCCGATCGTGGTTACCGTCATCAGCCTTCGTCCATCGGATATTCTGCAACGGAGGCGCTCTGCTCGGCGCGCCATTCGTCGAGGCGGTCGGCGAGGTCCTCATCGCCGAGCGCGAGCACGGCTGCAGCAAGCAGGGCCGCGTTGACAGCGCCGGCCTTGCCGATGGCGAGTGTGCCGACGGGAATGCCGGCCGGCATCTGGACGATGGAGAGGAGGCTGTCCTGGCCAGACAGAGCCCTGGACTGGACCGGAACGCCGAAAACGGGCAGCGGGGTCATGGAGGCGGTCATGCCGGGAAGATGCGCAGCGCCGCCGGCGCCGGCAATGATGACCTTGAAGCCCTCGTCGCGTGCGCCCTTGGCAAAGCTCACGAGCCGGTCGGGCGTGCGGTGCGCGGATATGATTCTCGCCTCATAATCGACGTCCAGCGCGTCGAGCGTATCGGCGGCATTCTTCATGGTCTCCCAGTCGGACTGGCTTCCCATGATGATGGCGACTTCAGGTCTCTCGGAGGACATTCGGCCCATCTCCTCAGGCGATGATGTCAGGAAGGATCTGGTCTTCCAACTGGGTTATCTTGTCCTTGATGGCCAGCTTCTTTTTCTTCATGCGCTGGATGCGAAGTGCCTCGCAGCCGACGTTGGTCATGGCGTTGATCGCTGCATCGTAGTCCTCGTGCTCCTGACGAAGTCTCGCAAGTGCCAGCCGAACGTCCGCCTCGTCCTGGTCCGCCATGATCACTGTCCCCATTCCAATAAAGTCTGCCGATCCTCGGCAAGGTGCGCAAGCTCCTACCATCAAAAGGCATTGACTGGAAGTTACGCCGGGACACGTTTTTGCCGCAGTGAGACCATGATTTGACCTTCGACAAACGTCTTGGATCGTGTCACAATTCCTTTGTAAACCTGAAGCTCACGGCTAAAGGATGGCCTGAGCAGGTTGCCTAAGGAGGACATGCCGCAATGACCATTCAGGCTCATATTGCATCGCTTGAGAAGAAGCACGGCGCTCTCGAAGAAGAATTACAGAGCGTTCTCGCCTCTCCCTCTACCGACGATCGCAAGATCGCCGACATCAAGCGCCGCAAGCTGCGTCTCAAGGACGAGCTGCAACGTCTGAAGGCGTCGACACGCCACTAAAGGCTAAGGAGAAGTCCCGCCGCGGCCCATAAGGAACCTCAAAGGGCGTCACAAGCGGCAATCTGACAATCCACCCAAGCAGAGTCTGGTCGTGTCCTGAAGGTTCACGACCAGAACTGGTCCAGCCAAAGGTTCATCCTGTTGAAGCCCCTGGTGTTGACGGAATAGATCCTGTGCGTGCCCGACACGCTTACCGTCACGAGATTGCAATCCAGCAGAGCCTTGAGATGTTGCGAAACGGCCGGCCGGCTGATCGGCAGGCCCTGCGCAAGCTCGTTTACGGTTTTCGGAGCGCGACGAAGCTCCTCCAGCAGGTGCCGCCGGTTCGGATCAGCGATCGCAGCGAAGGGATCGGTGTTCGTCATGGCGGTGAGATTAAGTCAACGATGGCCGGCTGGCAATCCGATTTGTGCGTCGCAGCAATGTTGGCCGCACCAGATCAGACGAGAGAATCCCATAGCAGCTTCAATCCCGTGACGAGTGCGAGCCCGTATGTCAGCGGATAAAACACGTCTGTCTTCAAGCGGCGTATGATCCATGCGCCCATCATGGTCGCGACCAGCGCCACGGGAAACAGCGTGGCCGAGGCTACCAGGTTCTCCGTGTCGAGCGCCCCTAGGGCAAAATATGGAATCACCTTGGTCGCGTTGACCAGTGCGAAGAAGCGGACGCTCGCCCCGGTATAGGCCTTGGGATCGAGTTTCATGGGCAGAACGTAGATCTGGAAAGGCGGCCCGCCGGCATGGGCGACGAAGCTGGCATAGCCGGAAAGCATGCCCCAGAATGTGGCGGGTCCGGTGCGGTGCGGCAACGGCGACTGGTTGCCGGCCGCGTGCGGCCCATAGACCTGATAGAAGTAGCGCAAGGCGAAAAGCACCGTCGAAACGGCAATGACGAACTTCAGGGCATCGGGCGAAACATAAGCGGATGTCGCCCAGCCGAGGGCGATGCCCACGATGCCGCCCGGAAGGATCATCAGCAGCGTGCGCCGGTCGTTGTAGTTCCGCCACGCCCAGAGCGCGACGATGTCCATGACGATCAGGATAGGCAGGAATATTGCCGCCGCCCGCAAGGGATCGACGACCAGCGCCATCAATGGCACGCCCATGAGGGCAAAAGCGCCCCCGAAACCGCCTTTCGAAAGGCCGACGAGGAGGACCGCGGGGACTGCCGCAGCGAAAAAGGCAAAGTCGAGATTCATGGTGGGCAGTTGATCCAACTATCGGTCCGGTCTATCGAACGGGGGGAGAAGGCGAGAACCTTACTCGTCTCACAATTTCGCTGAACAGGAAACAGCATGACCATTGTCGACAACCGCTGCCGCCTCGTTTTGATCCTGCCGCAGGAGGATGATGCGCAGACGCTCGTGCAGAAGCTCGAAGCGGCGCTCGCCGGGGGCGATGTCGCGACGGTTATCGTGCCGCAATACGGGCTTAACGACCAACAATTCCAGTCGCTTGCCGAGGAGGTCATGCCGATCATCCAGAATGCCGGCGCTGCCGCCATCGTGGCAGGCGACAGCCGCATAGCGGGCCGCGCCAAGGCGGACGGGCTTCATATGGTGGGCGCTCGTGCCGACCTGCAGGAGGCGATCGAAAAGTTCACGCCGAAGATGATCGTCGGTGCGGGCGGTATCGCAGAGCGACATACCGCACTGGAAGTCGGGGAACTGCAGCCGGATTACATCTTCTTCGGCAAGCTCGACGGCGACATCAAGCCGGAACCGCATCCGAAGAACCTGGCGCTCGGCGAATGGTGGGCCTCCATGGTGGAGATTCCCTGCATCGTCATGGGTGGCAACGACGTGTCGTCGGTCGCTGCCGTTGCGGAAAGCGGTGCGGAATTCGTAGCGCTGCGGGGCGCTGTTTTCGAGCATCCCGATGGACCGGGTGCCGCCGTCTCGACTGCCAACCAGATATTGGACGAAAAAGCGCCACGGTTTGGCGCTTGATGGGCTTCATGCGGTCGAATCTTGCTTTCCCCCTGTTCGGCAGATTGATGCTGGCTACTGCGCTCGCCGGCGGGCTTTCGCCCGCGGTAGGCCAGCAGTCGCAACGGATGATGACGCGGCCGGCCGAGGCGGATGCCCAGCCGATGAAGAAGGACCGCGTCGGAGACGCCGATGGCGAAACCGGCGAGCAGCAGAACCGCATCGTTCCCTCCGGTGGCGTCGATCTTTATGAGCGGATGGGTGCTACCCTTCCGCCTGTTCCGCCTGAAAAGCCCTATGACGGCCCGGTGGATGAAGCCTTCGGGGCCTATCAGCGCGGCCTCTATGTCACGGCCCTGGCGCAGGCATTGCCGCGCGCCGAAAAGGGCGACGCGGCTGCCCAGACGCTCGTTGCCGAGATGATGACGAAGGGCCTCGGCATCAAGCGCGATCCCAAGGCCGCCGCCTTCTGGTATGGTCAGGCCGCGGAGCGCGGCGATCCGCCGGCGATGTTCCAGTATGCCCTTTTGCTGATGGCCGGTCGCAATGTCGAGCGCGACAAGGCCAAGGCCGACGAATACATGCGCAAGGCCGCGGAAGCGGGCAATTCCTCCGCGCAGTTCAACTGGGCGCAAATCCTCGTATCGGACAATCCGGGCGACAAGGGACTGAAGCTGGCTCTGCCTTTTTACGAAAAGGCCGCAGGGCAGGGGCTTGCCGATGCGCAATATGCGGTCGCGCAGCTCTACGTGGCCATGAACGACCTGCCACAGGAAAAGAGAACGCGCGCGCGCGCGTGGTTGCATCGCGCCGCGCAAGCCGGCTTCGACACGGCCCAACTCGACATGGGGCTCTGGCTGGTGAACGGCGTCGGCGGTGAGCGCGACTACGACGAAGGCTTCAGCTGGGTTCGGATCGCCGCCATGCGCGGCAACGTCGTCGCGCAGAACAAGCTGGCGCATCTCTACGTCAACGCACTCGGTACACGACCGGACCCGATTGAAGCTGCGAAGTGGTACGTCCTTTCGCGTCGCGCGGGCCTGCAGGACGTGCAGCTTGAGGACTTCTTCCTCGGTATCAACGAGGAAACGCAGAAGAAGGCCATCGAAGCCGCCAACAGGTTCAGGCGAAGCTGATCAGGCTGCCATAAGCGCGTGGTGGACGATGAGGCCATGACCGAGCGCAAGTATCGCGAGCACGAACATCCACAGGACCGCGTGAAGCCTTGGTGAGGCCGAAGCCTTGGGATCAAGGCGCGGAGTGAGGGCGAAGACCAGGGTCGCGAAGACGGCCGCCGCCGGGATGATCGACAGCGCGAGGGGAGCCGATGCGTAACGGGTCGGGGTGCCTTCGAGCGTGAAATGGATCGGCAGATCGACATTCACCCCCGCAACGAGCCACGAGACTAGCGATGCGGCGATCATGGCGGTCAGCAGGACAAGGCTTATCGTCAGCGGCAGGGTGATTTTCATTTTGACTTGGGCGCCTCTGGTGAGGTTGATTACCGGTACGTTTTGCAGAACGGAATGGAGCCTTGCAAGGGCTGCCTCTGGTGACTGACTTGAATTTCGCGCGGTTTTGTGGTCTTGAACCGGCCGATCACTACATTGCTCATAGAATGCGTCCCGCTGCAGACTGAATGCGGGGCAAGATCCCGCAGTTCAAGGACCCTCCCGCATGGCACGTTCCGCCCTTCTCAACGTCATGGTTCAGGCTGCCCTCAAGGCCGGCAAGTCTCTCTCCCGCGATTTCGGCGAGGTGCAGAACCTGCAGGTTTCCGTGAAGGGACCGAGCGACTTCGTCTCGCAGGCCGACCTGAAGGCGGAGAAAATCGTCCGTGACGAACTTCTGAAGGCGCGCCCGACCTATGGTTTCATGGGAGAGGAAAGCGAAGAGATCCAGGGTACCGATGGTGCTCATCGCTGGATCGTCGATCCCCTCGACGGCACCACCAACTTCCTGCACGGCATTCCGCAGTTCGCCGTCTCGATCGCGCTGGAACGGAACGGAGAAATCGTCGCCGGCGTGATCTTCAACCCGGCAACCGATGAACTGTTCACCTCGGAAAAGGGAGGCGGCGCCTTCCTCAACGATCGCCGCCTGCGCGTCGCCGCGCGCCGCGTCCTGTCGGACTGCGTCATCGGCTGTGGTGCTCCCCATCTCGGCCGCGGCAATCACGGCAAGTTCCTCGTGGAGCTCCGGCATGTGATGGGTGAAGTCGCCGGTATCCGTCGTTTCGGCGCGGCGTCGCTCGATCTCGCCTATGTGGCGGCGGGCAGGCTCGATGGCTTCTGGGAGACTGAACTGTCCGCCTGGGACATGGCGGCCGGCTTGATCCTCATTCGCGAGGCAGGCGGTTTTGCCAGCGACATGAAGGGCACGACGGACATCTTCGGAAGCGGCAGCGTCATTGCCGGCAACGAACACATCCACAAGGCGCTGCTCGATGTTGCCAACCGGCCGGTCCCAACCCGCTAATAGGCGCAGACATACTGTGCACTCCTTGGCTGCACACGCTTACGCACTTCAATTCGTCGCATTTTTCCTCTAGCCTCCGGCAAAAGTTACCGGAGGCCGAGTCAAGACATGATGGATGCGAGAGTGGACGATCTGGACGAGTCGGAAACGGGTCGCGGCGGTTACAGCCACAAGCTCTCCAATCCTACCCACTTCCTGTGGACGATGATCATCTTCCTGATCCTGGTGGGCTTCGTCGCGGCGATCCTCTACCGTCAGGCGCACTCGGCCTTCATGGCGAACCCGGGGCTCAACGGCTTCATCCTCGGCGTTCTGATCATCGGCATCGTGCTGGTATTCAATCAGGTCGTCAGCCTGATGCCGGAGGTGCGCTGGTTCAATGCGTCCCGCGCGGCCGGCAGTGCCGACAAGGTCGGGAGAGCTCCCCGACTTCTGGCGCCGATGCGAGCCGTCGTCGGCCGACGCCAGGCGATGGCTCTCTCTCCCTCGTCGCAGCGCTCGATCCTCGATTCGATCGGCACACGTCTCGACGAATCGCGGGAAATCTCGCGCTACCTCATCGGGCTTCTCGTATTTCTTGGCCTTCTCGGCACCTTCTGGGGCCTGATCGAGACCATCGGGTCGATCAGCGGCGTCATCCAGTCGCTCGATCCCGGCAGCGGCGACGCAAACGATGTGCTCGCGACCGTCAAGAGCGGGTTGACCGCGCCGCTTTCCGGCATGGGAACGGCGTTCTCGTCCTCGCTCCTCGGTCTCTCCGGCTCGCTTATCCTCGGTTTCCTGGACATCCAGGCTGGCCGTGCGCAGAACCGCTTCCACATGGAACTGGAAAACTGGCTGTCGTCGGTTACGGATATGGATTCGGATCTCTCCCCGAAGGCACCGGCCATGGGATCGTCGGAGGATATGCGGGCCCTGACCGAGCAATTGCGCAAGCTTGCGGCATTGCAGGCCAAGGCGCAGGACGGTTCGCCGAACGATAAATCCCTGTCCGCCATGGCCAATCTGGCCGAAGGCATTCAGGGTCTCGTCAAGAACATGCGCAACGAGCAGCAGATGCTGCGGGACTGGATCGAGGCGCAGCAGGAGGAGGCCAAGGTTCTCCGGCGAACGCTCGATCGCCTTTCCGAGAAGATCGGGAGCAAGTAACCGATGGCTCTCGTCAAGAATCGCCGTCGCGAGCGAGGGGTCGACTATTGGCCGGGATTCGTGGACGCGCTGTCGACGCTGCTGCTGGCCATCATGTTCCTGCTCACCGTCTTCGTCCTGGCGCAGTTCCTGCTCAGCCGCGAGATTACCGGCCGGGATGAAGTTCTCACCCGCCTGAATACCCAGATCGCCGAATTGACCGAATTGCTGGCGCTCGAAAAGGGCAATGCCCAGGACCTCGAGGACGTGCTCGCGAACCTGCAGTCGTCGCTCGCGTCATCGGAAAGCGAGAGATCGCGCTTGCAATCCTTGCTTGACCAAGGCGCCGGAGCCGGCAATGCAGCTAATGCCCGTGTCGGCCAGTTGACGGAGGAGCTCGGCGACGAGCGGCAGGTCAGCGCACGCGCGATGAGCCAGATTGAGCTTCTCAACCAGCAGATTGCGGCACTCAGGGCGCAGATTGCTGCCGTGGAGCAGGCATTGCAGGCGTCGGAAGCCAAGGACCAGACATCGCAGGCGCAGATTTCCGACCTCGGGCGGCGGCTGAACGTGGCGCTGGCGCAGCGGGTTCAGGAACTGAACCGTTACCGCTCCGACTTCTTCGGACGGCTGCGCGAAATCCTGTCGGACCGCGAGAACATCCGTATTGTCGGCGATCGCTTTGTCTTCCAGTCCGAGGTGCTGTTCCCGGTTGGCGGCAGCGACCTTGACGATACGGGCCGCGGCGAGATGGACAAGCTTGCGACCGCGCTTCTCGATCTGGCGCGGGAAATCCCGGCGGAGATCAACTGGGTGCTGCGGGTCGATGGGCATACGGACAATTCACCGCTGACCGGCACGGGCCGCTACCGCGATAACTGGGAGCTCTCTTCCGCCCGCGCGACGTCGGTGGTGAAGCATCTGATTTCCCGTGGAGTGCCCGCCAATCGCCTCGTCGCTGCCGGCTTTGGTGAATATCAGCCGCTCGCGCAAGGGGATACGCCGGACGTCCGGTCCCAGAACCGCCGCATCGAGCTCAAGCTTACCGAGCGCTGATTTTACAAGGCGCTGACGCTGTCGCGTTCGAGGTCGTGGAATTGCAGGCGCGCAAGCTTGGCATAGATGCCGCCGCGGGCGATGAGGCTCTGGTGGGTGCCTTCCTCGACGATGCGGCCCTCGTCCATGACGAGAATGCGATCTGCCTTGAGGACGGTTGCGAGACGGTGGGCAATCACCAGCGTCGTCCGATCCTTCATCAATCCATCCAACGCCTTCTGCACCAGCGTTTCGCTCTCGGCATCGAGTGCGGAGGTCGCTTCGTCGAGCAGAAGGACGGGCGACTTGCGCAGGATAGCGCGTGCAATGGCGATCCGCTGACGCTGGCCGCCGGACAGTGTTACGCCGCGTTCACCGGCAAGCGTGTCGTAGCCGTCCTCAAGCCTGACGATGAACTCGTCCGCCTGCGCCGCGACGGCTGCAGCGCGCACGTCTTCGCGTGAGGCATTGGCCAAGCCGAAGGCGATGTTGTCGTGGATCGACGCCGCAAATATCGTCACGTCCTGCGGAACGATCGCCAGGCGATTGCGAATGTCGGCCAGGGAGGCTTGGCGCAGATCTATGCCGTCCAGGCGCACAGAGCCCGAGACGGGGTCATAGAAGCGCAGCAGCAGTGAAAAGATCGTGCTCTTGCCGGCACCGGAAGGGCCGACGATGGCGACCGTCTCTCCGGGGCGAACCTCCAGGGAAAGGCCGTTGAGCGTGACCGTGTTTTCCCGCGAAGGGTAGGCGAAGAAAACCTCGTCGAACGCAATTGCGCCTCGGGCAGGTGAGGGAAGAGCGACCGGGTTGGCCGGATCGCGGATAGCCGGAACCTCGTGCAACAGCTCGGTCAGCCGCTCGGCTGCTCCACCGGCTTGCGACAGTTCGCCCCAAACCTCCGACAATTGTCCCAGCGCGCTGGCGGCGATGACCGAATAGAGCACGAACTGTCCGAGCGTACCGGCCGTCATGGTCCCGCTCAACACGTTCTGCGCGCCGTACCACAAGACGCCGACAATGCTGCCGAACACCATGAAGATGGCAAATCCGGTGAGAAGTGCGCGGGAGCGGATTGCCGCACGGGCGGCGTCGAAGGCGTCTTCCACGGTGGCGGCATAACGGGCGGCGGCAGTCGCTTCGCCGTTGAAGGCCTGAACGGTGCGCGCCGCGCCGATGGTTTCCGAAGCGAAGGCGGAGGTGCGTGCCAATGTGTCCTGGGCTGCACGCGACCGCTTGCGCACCGAGCGTCCGAAGGCGACCAGCGGAAAGACGATAACCGGGATCGCGCCGAGCGCTAGGCCGGAGAGCTGCGGGCTCGTGTAGACCATCATCGCCATCGCACCGAGACAGAGGATGGTGTTACGCAGGGCCTGGGAGGCGGCCGACCCGAAGGCGGACTTGATCTGTACCGTGTCGGCGGTAAGCCTCGAGACGATCTCCCCCGACTGGTTGACGTCGTAGAAGGCCGGAGAGAGGGCTGTCACGCGCGCGAACACGTCGCCGCGGAGATCGGCGACAACGCGCTCTCCGACGGTGATGACGAAGTAGTAGCGCATGGCGCTGGCCAGCGAAAGCAGCGCGGCCAGCGTCAGGAGCATGCCGAAGTAGTTGTTGATGAAGGAGCCGTCTGCGGCCCCGAATCCATGGTCGACCATGCGGCGCACGGCGAGCGGCAGGGCAAGCGTCGTGGCGGCGGAGAGAGTGAGCGAGAACAGCGCCCCGACCACGAGGCCGCGATATCGGGACAGGTATGGAAGCAGGCTTGCAAGCGGTCTGATAGCCTTGCCTTTCGGCTGTCTGTCTTCTTTATACGCCACTTTACCCCCAGCCTGATCGGCCTCTTTTTTCTGAGACCCGCGGTACTTGTGCTTCCGGCGCCCATCCTGTATAGGCTCCGCATCGAATTGGGAAGCCGTGGCCGTCCGGTCTGCGGCTTCATTTATTGGAGAGGGTCTGCGATCGCAATTGCGACATATGGACCCCGGACAGCAGGAATAGGGCCATGAAGACTGATATCCACCCCGACTACCACATGATCAAGGTCGTCATGACCGATGGTACCGCGTACGAAACCCGTTCGACCTGGGGTTCGGAAGGCGCGACGATGAACCTTGAAATCGATCCGACGTCGCACCCGGCATGGACCGGCGGCAACCAGCAGCTGCTGGACCGCGGCGGCCGCGTTTCCAAGTTCAACAAGCGCTTCGGTGGTCTCGGCCTCTAAGCCGACCAGAGAATTCGAAAAGACCCGGCTTCGGCCGGGTTTTTTTGTGCCTTCTTCAGTGCTGAGGCACAAAAAAAGCAGGCCGATGGCCTGCTTCAGGTGGTGCTGCTGAAACTTTAGTGGCTATGCGGTGAAGGCGGTACGCAGAAGATGCAACTGTGCACGCACGCCGTTTTCATTGTTCGGCGTCACCACTGCATCGCTCGGGCGATAGATCTCGCGGTCGAGGAGCGCCACGCGGTTCTGCAGGCGCAGCGAGCGCTCCACGAGGTCCCGGAAGCCCTCCGGCAGGTTGAGCCAGCCCGGCGCATTCTTGTCGACGTTGAAGCCATCGAGGCGGACCTTGTTCTTTTCGGCAAGGACCTGGTCGCGACTCATTTCACCATTGTTGACGGCCCGCTGCAGGAGCAGCCAGGAGGCCATCTGCATGAGCCGGGTAGTAAGCCGCATCGACTCGGCAGCGTAGAGAACCGAAGCGATCCGCGGCAAAACCTTGGAGGCTGCGCGACCCGATCCGTCCAGATAGCTTGCCGTCTCCTCAACCAACGCCATTCCTTCGGCATAGAGCGCCTTGAATTGCGATGAGGTTGCGGCGCGGCCCGCAAAGTTGACGGTATTCAGTCCCTGTTCCGACATGAAAATCATCCTGCTAACGCATCACAATAAGGGCAATGACCGCGGGAGGAGAAAGTTCCGTGGCGCCATTTCTTGAAGTTAAGATGATGTCTATAGCGGGAAACCGCAAGGCGTTTCTTAAGGAAGGGTTAATACCCACACCTTTGAGCGCGCAGCGGAAAAAGAAGAGCCGCAAAAGCGGCTCTCAAGGTAAAACAGGGAGAAAGTCAGAACTATTCGCCGCTAGGTGAAACCGTCTGAATCCGGGAAAGCCCGGATGTCCACCATCATCTATGTTGATGATTAATATTCGATTAAAAATGGAATTGGTTTACTTTGTTTTTCGCGGCCAGCTCGTCAGGAACGGAACAGACTGTCGGCCGCGCGGCGGCCCGCAGCCTTGTTCTGCTTCTCGGCCTCGAGGCGGGCGATCTCGTGCGTCAAGAGCACGATCCGCTGCTCCAGCTCCTCAACCGAAAGTGAACTGAGATCGCTGCCGACCTCGTGGGTGGAGGGCTTCTTGGGTCTGTCGTCGTCGGCAAGCGTCATGGGGATGGCCTTTCCTGTGGCTGGTCGCTTCCGCCGTCGGTCGGCGCGCGCGGATTAAGCAGCAGGCTCTCCGGCGTGGTCAGGGACGGGGCGAGGGCAGGGGAGCCCGCATAGCTTTCCCGCTCATCCACCGGTACCGGCGCCCTCCTGCGGCTCCGGAAAATGGCATATGCCGTCACCAGTATATGGGCCAGCGCCGTGACGGAGAACAGGGCATGCGGACCAAGCCAAGTCATGACAGGGCCGCCGAGTGTCGGTCCGATGATCGTGCCGATGCCGAACAGCAGCAGCAGGCCGCCGGAGACTTTCACGAAATCTTCCGAAGAGGCGTGGTCGTTCGCATGCGCCACGGCGATCGGGTAGAGCGCATTGGCTGCCGCACCATAGATGGCGACGAGGATGATGATCGCGTAGACATTGCCCGGCTGGAACAGGACGAGCGACAGGCCTGCCAAGGCCGCGACGCCTGACAAGGCCGCCAGCACATAGCGGCGATCCATGGTGTCCGACATGCGGCCAGCGGGGAACTGTGCGATGGCGCCGGCGAAGATGGTGATGCTGACCATCACCGCGATCATTCCTTCATCCAGCCCGGCGTGGGCGCCGAACACCGCGGCAAGCGTCCCGTAGGCGCCGTTGGCCATGCCGATGAGCAGGATGGCGACGAAGGATACCGGCGAGGTGCGATAGAGTGCCCGGAGATCCAGCTTGACGCGCTTCAGGGGTTGTGGCGATGCAGCCCGTGAAACTGCTGTGGGTATGATTGCCGCGCAGTAGAGGATGCCGCAGATCATGAACAGGATCGGTGTCGAAATATCCGCGAAGGGTACCATCATCTGGCCGCCGACGACGCCGAAAAGGGTGATCGAGATGTAGAAGGAGAAGATGGCGCCGCGGCTTTCGTTGGTCGCGCGTTCGTTCAGCCAGCTTTCGATGATCATGGACGTACCGGCTGTGCAGAAGCCGGTAACGGCGCGAAGGATCAGCCAGGCGGTCTGGTCCACCAGGATTCCGGTCAGCAGGACATTGAGGCAGATCAGGGCGCCGAACCCGGCGAAGGCGCGCACGTGGCCGATCCGGCGGACGAGATTGGGTGCCACGAAGCAACCGATGACGAAGCCGGATGCCCATGTCGTCCCGATCAGGCCGAGGATCTCGTTGGAGTAGCCCTCCATGGATCCTCTGACGGGGAGGAGCAGGCCCTGCAGGCCATTGCCGAGAAACAGGAAGAGTGTGCTCGTCAGAAGTGCGAGGACTGGCAGAAGGTTACGTCGCATGTCTAGGACCGGTTTCTTTGGTCTTGAGAGTAGGGCGTTGGCGGGGCTCAGGGGAATACATGTTGCCTGTGTCGTCAATTGAGGATTAACGACCGGGGGTAAAAAGTTTCCGACTGACTTCCGATTCGGTTTTCAGGCATTGGTGGCCAGCAAAGATGTCCGGCCTGTGACAAAGGCGGACTCGGGGAGAAATTCATGTCGAAGGCAATCGGCATCCTGTTGCTCCTTGCCATGTTGGTGCACATCATTCGGCCACTCGGGCTTCCGGGTCTGAAGCGGCGCGCCGATTTCTGGAAGATTGCAGTGGCGGCCTTCGTGATCTGGAGTTTCGCCCTGGTTATCCGGGATTTCTCCTGAGCGGCTTCTCATGGAAGCTGAGGCCGTGATGCCGATCAGACCAGGCCGTGATCCTTCATGGCCTTTTCCTCGTCGGCGGTGATGTAGGCGAAAATCTTCGGGCTGCCGCTTGCAGTCGTGAGAAAATAGAAGTTCGTGAAGCGAATATTGCCACTTTTGCCGGCGCTGTTGAGATAGGCAAAATCCCACCCTACTTCCGCCATCGCGTGGATGTCGTCGAGAGGGGTGACTTTCACATCGGTGATCGACATCTGCTTGCCGCCTACCTTCCGGTAATCGGCAAAGCCTTGCGGAATGACCTTCCGGAAGCTTGCGTCGTTGGCGCTGCCGAACACGGCCTGTGGCGTGGATCCGACGAAATAAGCGGCAAAGAAGTCTGCCGTTTTCTCCGCATCGATTGTCGGCGGATCTTGCAACCCGTCGTTGCTTGTTCGGCCATAATCGTCAAAGAAATCGCGAATCCTGGTTTCCATCTCGGACATTTGTCTTCCTCCACACCGAAGAGAACGCCACGCGACCAATTCCGTTCATTCCCGATGTCGATCGGGTGGAGACGAAAAAGGCCGCGCCGTTGCCGGCGCGACCCTTGCTCCTCCTCAGGAAAGGTTTGGCTTATGCCGCCTTTTCGAGGTCCTGCTTCCAGCTGCCCTTGGCAGCGAGCGTGTTCATGGCGGCGCGATGGGCAAAGGCGCGCTGGCCGGCAGCGACGTTTTCCGTCTTGCCGCCCCAAGCCTTGAGCGCCGTATCCTGAAGCGCGCGGCCGTAGGAGTAGGTCAGTGCCCACGGCAGGTCGCGGCCGGAATTCATGGCGGAAAGGTGCGCCGTTGCTTCTTCCGAAGATTGCCCGCCCGAGAGGAAGGCGATGCCCGGTACCGCAGACGGCACGGTTGCCTTCAGGACCTTGACGGTCTTTTCGGCAACTTCGGCGACCGAAGCCTTGCGGGCATTCTTGCCGTCGATGATCATGTTGGGCTTCAGGATCATGCCTTCGAGATTGACCCGTGCATCATACAGGTCGGCGAAGACGGTGCGCAGCACGTGCTCCGTCACCTCGGCGCAGGTGTCGATGCTGTGGGCGCCCGGCGTGCCGTCCATCAGGACTTCCGGCTCGACGATCGGCACGATGCCGGCTTCCTGGCAGAGAGCGGCATAGCGGGCGAGCGCCTGCGAGTTTGCCTTGATCGAGCCCCAGGTCGGCAGCTTCTCTTCGGTGGAGATGGTGATCACGCCGCGCCACTTGGCGAAACGGGCACCGGCCTCATAATACTTGGCGAGGCGTTCACGCAGGCCGTCGAGGCCTTCAGTCACGGTCTCGCCCGGATAGGCGGCCATCGGCTTTGCGCCGGTATCGACCTTGATCCCCGGAATGCTGCCGGCCGCCTTGATGAGGTCCACGAAGGACGTGCCGTCGGCGGCCTTCTGGAAAAGCGTTTCCTCATAGAGGATGACACCGGAGATGCACTTCGTCATGGCATCTTCCGTGCGGAAGAGCATTTCGCGATAGTCGCGGCGGCTGGTCTCGGTGGATTCCACGCCGATGCTGTCGAAGCGCTTCTTGATGGTTGAGGTAGACTCGTCAGCTGCAAGGAGCCCCTTGCCGTCGGCCACCATCTTGACGGCAATATCTTCCAGACGTTCGGTCATCATCATTCTCCAACACTTGATATTTGAGGCGATACCAGATGTAGGGCGGAAGTAAATCCGAGGCTAAATTATTGAAACGTTTGAATTCAATTTAATCGTTTTAAAAAACTAAATATTTTAAACCCTGTGGACGAAGGCGTGGAAACTCCTAATTTCCACGCCCTCCATCTGGTCTACTTGCTCAGAACGGCGACGCCGGGCAGTTCCTTGCCTTCCATCCACTCAAGGAAGGCACCGCCGGCAGTGGAAATGTAGGTGAAGTCATCCGCGGCACCAGCGTGGTTCAGCGCGGCTACCGTATCGCCGCCGCCGGCTACCGATGTCAGCTTGCCCGCCTTGGTCTGCTCCGCCGCGAAGCGTGCGGCTGCCACGGTGGCCTTGTCGAAAGGCTGAATCTCGAACGCGCCGAGTGGGCCGTTCCAGACCAGCGTCTGTGCCTTCGCGATCCAATCGTTGACCGCCGAAACCGATTTCGGGCCGACATCGAGAACCATGGCGTCGGAAGGGATGGCTTCGATGGCAACAACCTCGTTTGCCGCGCCGGCCTTGAACTCCCGGGCTATGACGCCGTCGATCGGCAGGACGATCGAGCATCCCGACGTCTGCGCCTCGGCCAGGATGCTTCGTGCCGTGTCGGCAAGATCATGCTCGCAAAGCGACTTGCCGACATCGATGCCCTGGGCTGCGAGGAAGGTATTGGCCATGCCGCCGCCGATGACCAGCGCATCCACCTTCTTCACCAGGTTCGTCAGCAGGTCGATCTTGCTGGAAACCTTGGCGCCACCGACGATGGCGACAACCGGATGGGCGGGTTTTCCGAGGCCTTTTTCCAGTGCTTCGAGCTCGGCCTGCATCGTGCGGCCAGCATAGGCGGGGAGATGATGGGCAAGACCTTCGGTGGAGGCGTGGGCGCGGTGAGCAGCGGAGAAGGCGTCGTTGACATAGATGTCGCCGTTCTTGGCCAGGGCTGCCGTGAAGTCCGCGTCGTTCTTTTCCTCTCCCTTATGGAAGCGGGTGTTTTCCAGGAGCAGGACATCGCCATTCTTCATGGCGGCCACCGCCTGTTCGGCGTCCGGGCCGATGCAGTCGGCGGCAAACAGGATCTTCTGGCCGAGCACTTCGTTGACCGCCGAAACGATCAGCGACAGCGACATGTCAGCTACCGGTGCACCCTTAGGTCGGCCGAAGTGGGCGAGAAGGATAACCTTGGCGCCTTTCCCGGACAGTTCGAGGATGGTCGGTGCAACGCGCTCGATGCGGGTGGCGTCGGTCACCTTGCCTTCGGAAACCGGTACGTTGAGGTCCACGCGCACGAGAACGCGCTTTCCTTCGATATTTGTCAGGTCGTCAATGGTCTTGAAAGCCGGCATAGTCCGCATCCTCTCAGGCTCTGAAAATCGAAGCGGACCATACTATTCCTGATTGGCGGCGCAAGGGATTGAGGCGGCATTCCCCGTTTGGGTGTGATGCGGCCGTTGCGCCGATTGCGCTCAGCCGCCGGTCGCGCCCGGCCTGCTGTTCGGCTTTCCGCGGTACTTGCGCAGTCGATCCCGCACGCGATGGGCAATCTCGCGCATGTTGATGAAGATCGGCAGGGTCGTGGCCGGCTCGACCGGCTCCAGGGAAACGCCGAGGCTGCGGATTTCGTCCTGTTCATCCAGTTCCCGGATGATCAGCACGACAGAACCGAATCTGACCCGGTCGGCATATTCCGCCTTGCCGCCCAGACGGTGGGTCATCAGAGCGGCAATGGTCATGTTCTGCTCGGTCGGTGAAAGCAGGCCCGGGCCATAGGCCGCATCCAGTTCCCGCGCCGGACGCGCCGGCGATATGGCGAAGGCGCCGAAGAAGTCCTCGTCATCGGCTTCGACCGGCGCATGGCTGGCGAAGAGACGGTCCAGCAAGCGGATGTAGGTCGGATTGACGAAGAGATAGACCTGATCGTCCTCCTGCAGGCGACCGGCATACTGATAGCGCACGCTTTTTCCATCACGGATCACCAGCGAGGGCATTGCCCAGCGGGGGATGCGCTCGCCCTTGAGAACGGCGCTGTCCGTCATCACGCGATAGGAGACGAGTTCGTGCGTCGACTTGCCCGGCAGGTCGAGTTCGACCTTGTCGACCTCTCCCATCCGCCGGGGAATGATCAGGCCGAGCTTCTGAGCGACGGGCTTGATCGTCCATCCCTGGAGAAGGAGCGACACCATGACGATGATGAAGGCGGCGTTGAAGAAGACCGTGCCGTTCTCCAGTCCACCGAGGATGGGCATGATGGCGAGCAGGATGGACACGGCGCCGCGAAGGCCGACCCAGGCGACGAAGCCGGTCTCCTGCTGGGTGAACTGGAACGGCAGCAGGCTCAGCCAGACAGCGAGCGGACGTGCAACGAAGACCAGGAAGAGGGCAAGCGTGATTGCCGGAACGAGAATGCCGAGAAACTGCGACGGGGTCGCGAGAAGCCCGAGCACGAGGAACATGATGATCTGCGCCAGCCAGGTCAGGCCCTCGTGGAAGCGCGCGATGGCCTGCTTGGCGAACATCTTGCGATTGCCGGCATAGATGCCTGCCACATAGACGGCAAGGAAGCCGCTGCCGCCGATAGCGCCCGTAAAGGCGAAGACGAGGAGCGCAAGCGCCAGGACGAAGATCGGGGCCAGCGAGCGGTCCGTGGTCATGTGGTTGAGAACCCAGACGATCATCATGCCGCCGAGGAGGCCGAAGATAACGCCAAGCGACATTTCCTCGATGAAGAGCAGCAGGAACCCGAGATCGATCCCGGCAATTCCTTTTCCGCTCGCGATGACCTCGACCAGCGCGATCGTCAGGAAGATCGCCATCGGATCGTTGGTTCCCGATTCCACTTCAAGCGTCGAACGGACCTGATCGCGAATATTGATGCCGCCAATGCGCAGCAGGAAGAACACCGCTGCTGCATCGGTCGAACCGACGATGGATCCGAGCAGAAGGCCCTCCAGCAATGTGAAGTCGAGGAGGAACATGGCGGCGACGGCGAAAATCGACGCCGTCACCAGAACGCCGACCGAAGCCAGGGCGAGGGCAGGCAATGCGGCGACGCGAAGCGAATGGATGGATGTGCCAAAGCCGGAGTCGAACAGGATAATCGCCAGCGCCAGGGATCCCAGCATGTAGGAAAGCCCGTAGTTCTCGAATTCGATACCGAGGCCGTCGACGCCGGCGACGAGACCGATCGAAAGGAAAATCAGAAGCAGCGGGGCGCCGAAGCGAAAGGCAATCAGGCTCGAAAAGGCGGCCGCCAACACCAGGATCGTGCCGACCAGCAGGAATATGTAAAATGCCTCTACCATTCCCGCCTCTCCTGAACAGGCTCACACATTCCCGGATCGCTCGCTTCAAAAGCGACGCGCCGTGCCCCATTGGGCCTCATCGTATGTCGGATTTTCCGCCAAGCGGACGAATCGAAACAACGATTTAATATGGCGGGAAGAATTCGGGCAACAGAAGGGCAGGAGACAAAAGAAAACGGCGGTCCGGAAGCCGGCCGCCGTTTTTGTAATCAGCTTATGTAGCAGGCTCTTAGATGAGCTTGCCCATGGCGACTGCCGTATCGGACATGCGGTTGGAGAAGCCCCACTCGTTGTCGTACCAGGACAGGACGCGCACGAACTTGCCTTCCATGACCTTGGTCTGGTCGATGGCGAAGATCGAGGAATGGCTGTCGTGGTTGAAGTCGCGCGATACGAGCGGCTCTTCGGTGTAGCCGAGAACGCCCTTCAGCTTGCCGTTGGCGGCAGACTTGATGGCTTCGTTGATCTCGGCAATCGTGGTCGCCTTCTTGGCAACGAACTTGAAGTCGACGACCGAAACGTTCGGGGTCGGCACGCGGATCGAGGTACCGTCGAGCTTGCCCTTGAGGTGCGGCAGCACGAGGCCGACGGCCTTTGCGGCACCGGTCGAGGTCGGGATCATGGACAAAGCTGCGGCGCGGGCGCGGTACAGGTCCTTGTGCATGGTGTCGAGCGTCGGCTGGTCGCCCGTGTAGGAGTGGATCGTGGTCATGAAACCGTGGTCGATGCCGACGACGTCATCGAGAACCTTGACCACCGGAACCAGGCAGTTCGTGGTGCAGGAGGCGTTGGAGATGACCAGATGGTCCTTGGTGAGCTGGTCGTGATTGACGCCGAACACCACGGTCAGGTCGGAATTTTCGCCCGGAGCCGAGATGATGACGCGCTTGGCGCCGGCCGTCAGATGGGCAGCAGCCTTGTCGCGGGCGGTGAAGATGCCGGTGCATTCCAGCGCGATGTCGACGCCGAGTTCCTTGTGCGGCAGCTGGGCCGGATCGCGCACGGCAGTGACCTTGATCGGCTTGCCGCCGTCGACAATGATCGTGTCGCCCTCGACCTTAACGTCCGCCGGAAACTTTCCATGGATCGAGTCGTAGCGCAGCAGGTGAGCGTTGGTCTCGACCGGGCCGAGGTCGTTGATGGCAACCACTTCGATGTCGGTGCGGCCCGACTCGACGATGGCGCGCAGAACATTGCGGCCGATACGGCCGAAGCCGTTGATGGCAACTTTTACAGTCATTCCATTCTCTCCCGTGAACTAACGGATGCAGGTTTAGAAGTAGATGCCGCAAGGTCGGGTGACCTTGCGGCAGATCAATGTCAGGCGAGCTTGGCCTCGGCTGCCGCCACCACCGCTTCCGCGGTGATGCCGAAGTGCTTGTAGAGGTCCTTGGCAGGACCGGATGCGCCGAACGACTTCATGCCGATGAAGATGCCGTCGGATCCGATCAGGGCGTCCCAGCCCTCGCGAACGGCCGCTTCGATAGCGACCTTGACCGGGGACTTGCCGATGATGGCTTCGCGGTAATCCGCAGGCTGCAGCATGAACAGCTCGACGCAGGGAACCGAAACGACGCGGGTTGCGACGCCCTTCTGTTCCAGCGTGGCGGCTGCCTTGACGGCGATCTCGACTTCCGAGCCGGAGGCGAAGATCGTTACCTTTGCCTCGCTGGAGGAGATGAGATCATAGGCACCGTAGGCGCAAAGGTTCTTCTCTTCGTATTCCTTGCGGACCGGCATGAGGTTCTGACGGGTAAGCGCCAGGCCGGAGGGGCGGTGCTTTTCCTTCAGCGCCAGCTGCCAGCACTCTACCGTTTCCGTCTCGTCGGCCGGACGGAACACGAGCAGGTTCGGGATGGCGCGAAGTGCGGCCAGATGCTCGACCGGCTGGTGAGTCGGGCCATCTTCGCCCACGCCGATGGAATCGTGCGTCCAGACGTGGATGACACGGATGCCCATGAGAGCGGCCAGACGAACGGACGGACGGCAATAGTCCGAGAAGATCAGGAAGCCGCCGGAATAGGGGATGAGACCGCCATGCAGTGCGATGCCGTTCATGGCAGCGGCCGTCGCATGTTCGCGAATGCCCCAGTGCATGTAGCGACCAGAGAAATCGGTCGGCGTGATTGCCGTCATCTGGCTCGTCTTGGTGTTGTTCGACGGTGTCAGGTCGGCGGAGCCGCCGATCGTTTCCGGAAGAAGGCCGTTGACGACTTCAAGCACATCCTCGGACGCCTTGCGGGTGGCGACGGTCGGGTTGTTTTCAGCGATCTTCTTCTTGAAGGCGTCGATCGTGCTGTCGAAATTGCCGGGCAGGTCGCCGGCGAAGCGCCGAACGAACTCGGCGCGCTTTTCGGTCGGGGTTGCGCCAAGGCGGTCTTCCCATTCCATGCGCACCTTGTTCGAGCGCAGGCCTGCAAGGCGCCATGCGTCCAGAACGTCGGCCGGAACGCTGAAGGCTTCTGCTTCCCAGTTGAGAGACTTGCGGGCCGCAGCGATTTCCTCGGCGCCGAGCGGGCTGCCGTGGACCTTGTGCGTACCCTGTTTGTTGGGCGCGCCGAAGCCGATCACGGTCTTGGCTGCGATGAGGGTCGGCTTGTCGGACTTCTGGGCAGCCGTGATGGCAGCATCGATCGCTTCAGGATCATGGCCGTCGACGGCAATCGTGTTCCAGTTGACCGCCTTGAAGCGGGCGATCTGGTCGGTGCTGTCGGACAGCGACACGGCGCCGTCGATGGTGATGGAGTTGTCGTCCCAGAACAGGATCAGCTTGTTCAGCTTCAGGTGGCCCGCAAGTGCGATCGCCTCCTGGCTGATGCCTTCCATCAAGCAGCCGTCGCCGGCCAGCACATAGGTATAATGGTTCTGCAGGTCCGAACCGAACTCGTCGGCAAGCTTGCGTTCAGCGATCGCCATGCCGACGGCATTGGCAATGCCCTGGCCGAGCGGGCCGGTTGTGGTCTCGATGCCGGAAACGTGGCCGTATTCCGGGTGACCTGCCGTCTTGGAGCCGAGCTGGCGGAACTGCTTGAGGTCTTCGACCGTGATGTCCTCATAGCCCGTGAGATAGAGGAGCGAATAGAGAAGCATCGAGCCATGGCCGGCGGACAGCACGAAGCGGTCGCGGTCGGGCCACAGCGGGTTCTTCGGATCGAAGTTCATGTGCCGTGAGAAGAGAACCGTCGCGACGTCGGCAGCGCCCATGGGCAGACCTGGGTGGCCGGAGTTGGCCTTCTCCACTGCATCCATGGAAAGAAAACGGATCGCATTCGCCATCCGGTTGTGTTTTTCGCGAGAGATCATGGCTATTCCGCTGTTTCCGGGGGTCGGTCACGGTCCTTTCGAGGGACCGCCTGAAAGCGGCTGATCCTTAGCAGGTGCAACGCGCAAGTCAACAAAAGCGGCCCTTGCCCGGTCGTTCCTGCGGCAAGATTTCCAACACATCGCCCGCCATCTGTATTAAAGTCGGTTCGCATGTAGCGTCCCTGATGATTCACAGATTAGCGGTGGGCGAAGGCGGCGGATTTGTTGACCGACCCTTCCGGGCTGCATAGTCTGGGATTGTAATAAGCAAGGTGAATGGCGCCGATTCGGCGTCTCCGCTTCGTTGAAAATGGAAGACACGGATGCCGGCGGAAAAGACGTTGGATCAGGCACTCGCGGAACTCAGGGCCGTCATTGGCGGACTGGAGAATGCCGTCGATATGCGGATCGAACACCAGCGCCAGAACAGCGAAGTCGAGGGCGAGGTGCGGCGGGTCCACGAAGACCGGGCGCAGCTTGCGCAGGAACTCGATCAATCGCAGTTTCGTGCCAACCGCCTCGAAGAGGTCAATCGGGAAGTGTCCAGGCGTCTGGTGACGGCGATGGAGACAATCCGGGCAGTGCTGGATCGCTGACTGCTGCCCCGTTCAAGGAAATTCGAATGGCCCAGGTGACTGTGACGATCGACGGCAAGGCCTACAGGATGGCCTGCGAAGAGGGGCAGGAAGGGCATCTCACCGACCTTGCCGCCCGTTTCGACCAATATGTCAGCCACCTGAAAAGTCAGTTCGGCGAGATCGGCGACCTCCGGTTAACCGTGATGTCCGGCATCATGGTGATGGATGAACTGTCGGAACTGACCCGCAAGGTCGCCAGGCTGGAAGCGGAGATGTCGGCGCTGCAATCGGCGCAGGACGGAACGCTGGAAAACAACCAGCACAACGAGCAGTTACTGGTTTCGACGCTTGGCGAAGTCACTGGGCGACTGGATGCGCTGGCCGCAAAACTGACCGGCCGGACGGCGCAGGTGAATTAGATCGGCAATCTGCCGATTGCGCGCGGTGTCCACTGGCGCTGCGACGATTTCCGCCTTATATGTTGGATGCGATCTGCGCCTCTCGACAGGAACCACAATCCCTGGGGCCATACTCGATCCAAAGGGAGCTGTCCCTGACCAGGCCCGTGGGCTTGGTCATATGGCGCCCACCTACGTTTGTAGGCACCCAGGATCGTAAACCTCCATCGGTTGCCGTGGATCGCGCTGATTTTCTTGTCTTTTTCCGTTTCTTTTCGGCTCTCGAACGCAATTTTGACACCGACTTTAACACCGGTGCCGTATTCGAGTAGTCGTAATGGCAGACCAGTATCGCCTGTATCTTCATCCGAATGGCGTATTTTACCATCGTGTAAAAGTCCCTGCCGACATCAGACACCTTTATGGAAAAGAGATCGCGCAGAGGTCGCTGCGGACTCGCGACTATCGTTGCGCTGTTCGCCTGTTGCCGCAAGTCATAGTCGAGTTTGACCTTGAGTTCGCTCGACTCCGAGCTGTAGTCGGCGACAGTGGGGCGGCGGGCTTGATGGAACAGAAACATGATACCCCGACACCGTCCCAAGAGGTCGTGAGGCACGAAGGAATTGACTCTGGCGTAGGGGTCATTTCAGACCCGCGCGGTCCTATGGTCGGATTTCCTGCAGAGTTGGGAAGGCGTCAGCCCGAGGTCGGGTCGCACTATTTTGGAGGACCCGATCTCCCCCCAATGTCCGTTATTGCGGCAGAGTGCTTTTTAGCCGTCGCAAGAGAGAAGCTATGGAGCGCGAAGACACAATCCACTCGCAAGATGCAAATCGATCAGTTCATCGAGATATGCGGAGATAAGCCCCTCAATCGATATACTCAAGAAGACATCCGGAACCTCAAATCGACCCTCTTCGCTCTCCCACCTCGATCTTACGGACAGAAAATCTTTGCCGGACTGTCGAAGGCACAGGTTGCTGAAAAAGCGACGAGACTTGGCATGCCGGGGTTGTCGGCGGAAAGCGTCAGACAGATCATGACATCTGCCAACATCGTGTTCGGATGGTCGCGCTCCGAATACGATCACAGCCTCCGAAATATCGTGCAGCCAATGGTTCCGCCACCGTCATACACTGGCAACCGCCGGGACAAGAGACTGGGCTTTTCAAGCCAGGAGTTGCAAAGGATATTCAAACATCCAGTGTTTACGGGTGTTGAAAGCGAGCGCAACTGGCTTCGGTCAGGTCCGGTCCAGATGCACCAGACCGGGCGGTATTGGGTGCCGCTGCTATCGCTGTTTACCGGGACTCGCTTGATGGAGGCGGTGCAGTTGAGTGGAGAGGATGTTCGCTGCGAGGACCAAATCTGGTTCATTGACATCAATGATGACGGAGCCGAACAATCAGGCAAGCGCGTTAAAACCGCCTCATCTGTTCGGCGCATTCCAATTCACCCAATACTGATTGAACTCGGTTTTTTGGATTTCGCTTCGACGGTAGGAAGGGGGCAACGTTTGTTCAGCGACATCACAGTCGGACCTTCTTTTCAGCGTCATCGACACGCTTCAAAACTGTTCAATAGACTTCTGGAAAGTGTCGGAGTGAAGGGACCGAAAAAGGTTTGGCACTCGCTCAGGCACTCCTTCGAGCAAGCGTACCGCGATAGTCGCGTCGATAGTGCAATCATGGATCAGCTGCAGGGGCATTCTCCAAAAGCTATGCATGGGGTCTATGGGGATGGCTACGGACTTGATGCTCTAAATGAAGGCATAAAGTCCATCAGCTATCGAGACCTTGATCTGTCACACATCGGAGCGTTCCATATCTGCGCTTCCGACCCTGACGAGGTGGTCGGCATGTCAACCCGAACTCCCTAATTCGACATACCATTGATCAACGCGCGAAGCTCTTTCGCGGCGTCAAAACCGATAGCCCGAGCGATTATTGCATACTCGACAACGTCCAACCTACGTTGCCCGCTTTCGAGTCTGGCGACGAATGACTGATGCTCACCAATCGCAGTCGCAAGTTGTTCCTGTGTGATGCCTGACGCTTTCCGCTTCTGAATGAGCAGCGCCACCAGTGCCGCATGCATGGTCGAATGCAACGTTTTTTCCATGCGTGCCCCCAAAACTTTCCGACTGGGGGCTTCCAATATATCTGAAAAACAGATATCTAAAAATCAGATATTCTTGTCTTGCTGACTCACCCGCGCGCCCGCGCCTGCCGAAGGCTGTGCGCACAACCTATGGATACGAGATTTGCTTACAAAGTTATTCTTCTTCTTGGTCCGCACTACGATCTTTCTGGTTTTCCTCGCGTGGTTAGCCAGCGAATTTCTGATCGGAGATATGACCATCGTCCCGCCGAACGCGGGCACGGTAGGCAACCAGGAAAACCAGACCGGTGGCTTGATCATCCCAAGGAGCGATCCTCGGTTTACAGGAGGAAACTAAGTCAGGAGCGAATCAGGAGAGGTCTTCGACTATGAGCCTAAACTCAAATGGTTTTGGCAGTTGGCGGCAGGAGATCATATTCTACGTCCCTCGCCGATCTGCGGCGAAGCTGTCAGCGATGGATGCATTTACAGAGATTGATAGCGTCGAGCTTGAACGAGCTTGTTTCGTTTGGCAGGCAACGAGTCAGCGGCGAGGCGATGATGAGCAAGTCGTATTCTCGCTTCATCAGTTGCTTGCAGGCACCGTTGATCTGCGCGATTGGCAGATCGACTGGAGTCGATCACGCTACTGATCGGATGCCACCAGGGCGGTGGTGAACCTGTCTATCCTACAGCCCAAGTATGGGGCAGGGGGCTGGATATGCTGCCCAAGCGATTGCCCTTAGAGTGACGGCTGTTCGGCTGATGCTGCCTTATTCCTCGCTCTTTGCGCCGCCTTCCGTTCCCGATCATAGGTTCGTTGCTCTTCCACCGTCCGATTGACTTGAGGACGACCAAGCGCCTTCCTTTCGTACGATAGATCAAGCTCCAAGGGAGTGGATGGAGCGCATCCATAAAGCTCCTGAATGTATGCTGCGATGCCTTCATCGGGTACGACGACTGTGATCGTGCTTGTGTTGTCCTTGTTGCGGACAGCGGTTCTACCGATGAACTGTTGAACCATTTCGTAGCATAGTGCCGCCTTGGCTTGCTTTGCCGTGATGCCGTAAAATGCCATCAGTCGGTGACGGGTTACCGGGTCATGGTTGATGGCAGCGCCAAACACAGCCATTGTATGGTGCGACAGGCTGTTCCAGCCGTGCGGCGCGGTCATGACCCGTTCGCCAAACCCTTCGCATTCCAATGCCCAATCATAGTCTTTGTCGCCGTTCTTGTTCGTACAGAAGATATGCGGTCGATGCCCGAACGTGGTCGCTACGGTTGAGGCGTAGGCGATATAGAAGAGTTCAGCACCCATATCTTTGTGGAGGCGGTCATAGAAGGACTGCGACAGGTTCTTGAGTGGTAGATTGTACAACACGATGTTCACGGCTTGATGGCTTAGATCATGGTAATCCAGCCTGTCTTCAATCTCTTTGTGAGACTGGAATACAACGTCGCGAGACCACATCAGCGCCAGCATCGTACGCTCTAAATTCGCTGCCAGAACGATGGTCTCTTTATGAGCATCCACAATGGTTGGCAGTGTGAAGATCGTGAACTGAAGCGGCACTTTTTCCATGCCCTTCTTCTTCTTCTTTTCGAACTCTTCACCGGAGATGGCGGCATCGAATGTTTCTTTATCGATGACGACTTGATGATGCTGGTTCTTAACGAATGCGTCCAATTCGCGGGCAGGTTTGCCGTACGATTTGTAATCGTTGTCTTCGCTCCAGCTTTGATTCATTGGGGTAGCGACGACTTCGTAATATCCATCGACATGGCTATCAGTAACGGTAAGTTCCTGAACATCCTCTGCCGACTTGAACCAAATCTTGATGGTTTCCAGCGGTGAGAAGCTTTCGTCTAAAACGAGGATGCGGTTCGCGGTATCGGTGGAAGTGTTGAGCGCAATCTTGTTGTTGCAAATTAGTACGCCGTCATATCGTTTCGCGCACTGGCTCTTAAACTCTTCTGATGCTGATCGGAAAATTTCCTGTGAAATCACATGAGACTTCACGCCAAGCTCCAGAAAACGACTGTGGTGCTCGTTTGAGAGGTTATTGGTCGGGGTTGCCAGTGTGAGCGGGATTGGACCGTATTTGGCGATCCTTTCGGCATGCCATTCTCTGAAAGAGCGTGATTTTGCGCTACCGATTGGACCGCTTACTATGTGAATTGTCTTCGTCATTGAAATGAAACCTCGTAGAATTTGAAATAGAAACGAAAAAAGTCCTCGTGCGTCTGGGCATGACACGAGGACCTTTGATAGACTTTTCGTTTTCTATTCAGGAGGTTCGTTGCGCAAAGCCGACGACAGGGACTGTTGAATTACAGTCCTGCCCAGACCTTGCATTCAACAAATGCATTTAGGGAAACGTCATGCTGACGACGGGCGAAATAGCCGTAAATCGTACGAAGCGATGAATTTTCTTTGAGAAAATCAGCAGTGGCAACAGGTGTCGATGATGTGAAGCGCGTCAGTGCTGAAGATTCTTAAAGAATATCATGGATCGTGGTGGAAGTCAAACAAAAATGTGAACGAACCGTGAAGATTCAGCAACGTTTTGCTACACTTCAGGTTCTTTGCTATACCTAAACCGGTCTTCGCTACACTTCACGATGTGAGTTGGAATCCAGTCGATATAGGTTGGATAGCCATGGGATTGATTTATACCGAGTGACATCACATCTTCAATACAATGAACCGTGAGTTCGGTAAGGCGTAAGCCGTCCGAACGAAGCTGCCGAAGGCAGTTATTCAATGTCGATGGGATTCAATAGGGTTGATCTTATCCGAGTGAACCCCATTGAATTTGATCGGATGCCAATGGGATTTGAACCATATCAAGTAAGATCACATCTTAAAAAACATTAGTCCTTGAGTTCGGTAAGGCGAAGCCGTCCGGACGAAACTGCCGAAGGCAGGAGTCAATGTCGATAGAAACCAATAGGTGATGATCTGATCTATTGAATCCCATCACACCCTACGGGTAAGATCACACATCAATAGATGAAATGGAAAACGATTGGAATTTAAACCAACAATGGATTCTAACGGATTCTAATGGTTTCTATGGATCGTTAGGAACGGCTTCGCCGTAACCGTCTCGCTTCGCTCGTCGGTTATATTCATGGTTTATTAGATTCTTGTAGCTGGTTGAATCTGATTCCTATCCTATGGAATCTTATGGATTTTTGTCCCAATTAATTCTTTAGAGTATACTATAGAGACTAAAATGGGACATCACAGCAAGCACCGGATGAAGTGGAGCAAGGGGACATTCTATTGCCGTCCATCCCGTTTTGCCGTCCTCCCACCGTCTCATTAGGGTAAACCCAAACAGCGCAACCGCCTGATACACTTTTTGCGTCTCAATAGGGTTGTTATTCCTCAACCGAGACAGTATGACTCAATGGTCTTAAACCCATATGGGACACTTTCATCGTGAACCACATTTACGGCTACGCACGAGTCAGCAGCACTGATCAAGACCTATCGATTCAGGAAGCAGCGTTGAAAGCTGCCGGAGCGACGGTGATCCGATCTGAAAAGAAAACCGGCACCACCACTAAAGGACGCGATGAACTCGCCACGCTGATCGAGTTCGCCAGACCCGGCGACACGATCATAGTCACCCGCATCGATAGACTCGCTCGCTCCATCGGCGACTTGTCCAAAATCGTTGATGAATTGACCACCAAGGGCGTCCACCTGAAGGCGACCGAACAGCCAATCGACACCAGTTCACCAGCGGGAAGGGCCTTCCTTCAGATGTTGGGTGTGTTCGCCGAATTCGAGACCGCCATTCGCAAAGAGCGGCAACTTGAGGGCATAGCGAAAGCCAAGGCTAACGGCGTCTATAAGGGGCGGACGCCGAAGATCGCTGTCGATGAGGTCATGAAGCTCATTGGTGCCGGGATGCGCCCCACCGACATTGCCAAGGAACTGAAAATTGGCAGGGCATCTGTCTACCGGGCACTGGCAAACGACGGCTAATATAGGATTAAGTTCCTATAATGCTCATGTATTCCATTATTATGGAACTCGGTGGGGGTTTTGGCGCGTTTGCCGTGCCGGGGCGATATATGTGGTCCCGCCAAGGACTGCCAAGGACTGCTAAGGATTACTACGAACCGCCACTTAAGGAAGCAGACGTGGACTACCCCTGAATTGCGTCGTATTCTCGCATGATCAGGGCAGGGAGCAACCGAAGTGAGCACGGTTGATGATCTTCCATCGAATTCCTACTCCGGCTTAGACCACTCGACCGGTGATCCGTTCGTGCGCATTCATGGCGACGACGTCTGCTTCAAAGAAGGTCGAGCAGCGGCGGAAGCAGGGATTAGCGTTGAACAAAATCCTTACGGGTACTCCGGAAATCGGCAATCGAGGTTGTGGATCATGGGCTTCATGTCCCGGTCAGTTGGGAACTTCACATAGCCACTCCACTATATGCGTCACTCCACATCGATGACTTCGCTGAACGCGATTTCCTTTAAAACAAGCCCATCCGGAGTCGTGATCTCGAAAACGCGGTCATCTTCGACATTGGGAAAGTCCGGTGACCTCATTTCGAGTATTGCCCGCAGCGCCTGTTCATAGGCTTGATCGAGCGTACCGAATTCCAAGCCGTCTTCATCCTCGTTCAGTTTGTCATTCTTTCGGATATGGAAATAGTACTTGGGCATCTGCTTTGCGCTCCTCTTTGGAGTGCTAAAACCAGTACCGGTTCAAACAGTTCCATTCGTGCGGTGAACTCGATACATGCCAGTCGCAACACGCGAGCGTGAACTGAGAAAAGGGCGATTTAGTATTGCCTGATGGACTGCTGTCTACAGACAACATCACTCCAGCCGAAACACGTCCTTGAATGGCACTTCTCTTAGAACCAGCCCATCTGGATCGGTAATCTCAAACACGCGCTCGTCGTCGTGGAAATGAGCCGGTCTCGCCAGCACCATCTCTATCGCAGTCCTAACGGCTTCGGCGTGGGCCTCATCCAGCGTTTCGAACTCTACGCCCCGCTCGTCACGGTCAAGTTCGCCGTTCTCACCACGAATATGGAAGTGATATTTAAGCATTCGCTACTATACAGCCAATATCTTGTATGCAGTAGGAATTTTGATCGGCACCATCGGGACGAACGGTGTTGTTGATGCTGGTCTTAATCCGTGATCGCCGTCCACCTCGTCAAAATCCAACCGATCAATTAGCTCCATCAAATAAGAACGGATGGAGAACGTCGTGGATGATGGCTTACGGCTGGTGTCACTGTCTTTGAACGGCTCGTGTTGTAATGAACCGCCCAAGGGTGATCCGGGAGGAGAGGGGAAACGCCCTTATTTCACCAGCGCCATGCTGTGAGACTGAATGAATTTGGCGCACTTCATCTCGTACTGGATGTGGACGGACTCTTCGTTCGTAATGTCGCTTTGCATTGAGTAGAGGTTGATGATCCTCCTCTTTAACCGCCGATCAATCACGTCATCGTAGCCGTAACCGGTCGCATAGATTTCCATTGGCTCCATACTGGAATGCCTCATTCGGTCTGGTGCCAGCAAATCCATGTTTTGAGGTGCGAACGCGAAGCCAAGGAATACCAGTGTAGAGGCGCTAAGCATTGCCTCTTCAATCTGCTGTGCTGTCTCGCTCACAACGGATTCAGACCAAGTGACGATGCTTTCGCTCATTGCCCTAAGTCGGTGAGAGGCTACTTCGTCTCCAAATGGATGGACGTCTAATCTGCCGAGACTGCCGTAGGGGTGAATGATGTTGATCTGATCGACAATCTGACGGGCCTTCTGCCGATCTATGCCACGGAACGTTTTTATAATGGCTTCAGTAAGATAGTGTTCGATACATCTATCATAGTTAAAGACGATGATCGTGATGTTGTTGCCGACCTGTTCGACGTCATCGTTTCTCACGCCTTCGAACAGAAGTTGTGTGAATGTTTTGATCCATGTTCCGTTCACGTTGTCCCATAGGAAGGGGTCGCGACTATTTTTGTTCCGGGCTAAGAGGCTTCCATGTTCAGCCTTGGCAATGGCGTAGGCAATCTGAAGCTTTCCGGTTTCCGCAATGATAGGATCGTCGTAATGGCGGTTTATGAATTCATCTATTGATCCAGCAAGATCGATTGACCGATTGATTTCAGCCATCGATTCAAATCGCTGTCTGAGATCGTTTCCGTCTCGATAACGTTCCCGCAATTCGTCATAAATCGCCCGAACGCCTTCCCGAAGATCGTACTCAATCCGAAAGTTGCTGTTCTGCTTGATCGTGTCCATGAGGGCAGAACCGACCGGCAGATTGAATTCTGCGCTTGCTCCAGCGCCTACAATGAAGACTGTATTGTCTGCGAACATCTGTGAGCCTTTATCCCGTGTGTCGAAATCTCGTATTTAATCAAATGCCCATTATTAATCATCGCCAACCCGCATAGCTACGTACAGCCTGTCCTGTATCTCTGCTGGGGAGAGTTGATCAAACAAGCAACTCTCCACAGAGGAGATCTCTTGCGCCGCTTCGGTGCTTGAGTACAATTCGATGTAGTTTCCAGAATCATCATACTGTTTGTCGATGTGCTTCTGACGCAGCGTTTTTATCTGTCTAATGCTCTCGCTTAGTTCAACGAACCAGTCTGTAATTCCTTCGCCAAATACAAACGAGGCCCGTTGAGCGAGCCCGTCCATATCCTCATGGGCACGACCCATGAAATGGTTTGGAGCGTGTTTCGCCGAGAATGCTCTAAGGTCATCGTAGATTTTGTATCGCTCGCCAAAAAGGTTCAGCCGATAGGTCCGCTTGGCGCTCTCTTCTGCTTGTCGATGCTGCTGCTGAAGTAGATCGTTCTGGCTGTTGATCGTCTTCAATTGAGCATCAACGACCTTCCGGCTCTCAACGAACTGTTCGCGGGTTTCGTTGAGTTCTTGTCGTTGAGTAAGGACCGCTGCGACCAGCCATATGAGTGCGAGGGGGGCGAACACCCCGGCAAGGAAATCGCCTATCGCATTGAGTTCGGTTGTGCCCGAAAAGAACGTGAAAATTCGATCTGATCCGATCTGCCAGAAAAGCGCGACCAGATAGACGACTGTCAATACACCAGCCAATATTAGCCAGTTGGCACGTTTGAGCCAGTTTCGCATTCTTCCTCCAAGACACGCTCATGCGTTGTCACGACTCTGACAAGCAACCTAAGCCAGTAGTCGTGGTTCCAGGAAGCCAGATACCCGCCGAACGCGAGCAGAACCTAAGTTCGTTGGGGAAAACCGTGGGGTTGTCGTGAAAGCGAACCCGTTGCCGAAGGGTAGGCGACCTGCCCACCTCCACGACGATGCCAGAGATCGTTCAGGCAAGTCGCGCCTTAAGTGCTGCCGGGGCGGTGTCAGAGGGGGTCGTGAAGGGGGACGCATCCGACTTAACTCTGGGGGAGTAGGGAATGCATCCAACTTCACGACGACGGCGGAAATAGATTAGCCAAGTCATTCTTCAAGTCCTGCCAAGTAAGCAAATCTTGCACCCTCTAAGGCTGGCGATCATGGACGCGTCACACTTATCAGCGACTGAGCGACAGGACTTTTCATTGGGTCACCTGCAGCTGCCCGCCTCCTTGGGATACGGTAGAGGCTCTATATGCCGTGCCGGTGGATACGAAGCATTTCACGCGGAGACACTGTTTGGTCGCGCACAACAGGCGCATTTTGCTGTTGCAGATTTTGACACCGCTTGTAACATTGGCATCTCAACCGGAGCCGAACTTCTGAGCGTGTCAGGTTAGATATCAGTGCGATGAAACGGCATGGCGACTGAGAAAAGAAATATAGAAACAGATGGTTGCCATACTCGATCCAAAGGGAGCTGTCCCTGACCAGGCCCGTGGGCTTGGTCATATGGCGCCCACCTACGTTTGTAGGCACCCAGGATCGTAAACCTCCATCGGTTGCCGTGGATCGCGCTTCTTCACGCTCGTCCTGCCCTGCTCCACTTGACTTTCCGGGGATGCCGCCCGAGTTTCCCGCGACCTTCATAGACTTCGGGGACATATGCCTCTCACATCCGGAACATTCGCCCGCTCATCGATCCTGATGTTGCTGATCGGCGGTATCATACTTATTGGCATCGTGCTGTCATCGCTGTTCCAGGCGAGGATGACGCAATCCTATTTCGCGACCGTCGTAGAACTGCGCAATGCGCGATCCGCCTCGTCCGATATGTTTGCCCTGTTGCAGGCAGCCGAAACCGGCCAGCGCGGTTATCTCCTGACGCAGAACGAGAGCTTTCTGGAACCCTACCGGCGTGCCCTGACGGAAGTGGCGGACCGGATGGAGCAGCTGGAAGTTGCGCTTGAGGAGGAGCAGACGTTTGCGGGCTCTCTCCCGCGGCTCGGGCAGTTGATCGACGAAAAGCTGAAAGAGCTGACGCAGACCGTCGAGATGGCGCAGAACGGCGATGTTGCCGGTGCTATCGACGTTGTGCGAGCGGAATACGGCCGTCAGGTCATGGACGAGGCGCGCGAGCTGTTGCGGAACCTCATTCGGTCACTGGATGCACGCCTGAATGCCGGCATTGAAGAGCTGAGCTCCGCGTCAAACGCCATGCAATGGTTTGTGATCGGCGGAGGCATCGTCATGATCGCGGTCGTCGTCGGCGCAATCCTCGTCGTTGCGCAGCATGTACGGGAACTCTCCCGTGCGCGCTTAATCGTGGAGGAGCTGAATTCGGGCCTCGAGGAACGTGTCGAAGAGCGCACGGAAGACCTGATGCAGGCAAACCGCGAGATTCAGCGGTATGCCTATATCGTGTCGCACGATCTGCGCGCTCCACTGGTGAACATCATGGGGTTCACCAGCGAACTCGATGCGACCCTGACCGCGATCCGGGCCTACGTGCTGGCCGAAGGTGCGACGTTGACGGAGCAGCAGGTTCAGGATGCACGCCTCGCTGTCGAGGAAGACCTTCCCGAGGCGATCTCCTTTATTCGCTCTTCGACCAAGAAGATGGACGCTCTCATCAACGCGATCCTGAAGATATCGCGGGACGGTCGGCGGGAGCTGCGCCCCGAACCTGTCGACCTGGCCGAGTTGCTGGAACACACCGCGGCCAGCATATACCATCAGGTCGATGAAGCCGGCGGGGAGATCAGGATTGCGGTGGGCGGTGCGCGCGGCCTCGTGTCGGACCGCTTTTCGCTCGAGCAGATATTCGGCAATCTTTTCGACAATGCGGTCAAGTACCGTCACCCTGACCGTCCGCTCAGCCTAGCGATCCGTGCCATGCCAGCGCGGCGCAACGGGGTGCGCATTGAAGTTGAGGACAACGGAAGAGGCATTTCACCGGAAGACCACGAGCGGGTTTTCGAATTGTTCCGTAGGTCCGGAGTGCAGGACAAGGGCGGAGAGGGTATAGGGCTGGCCCATGTTCGCTCGTTAGTGAGAAATTTAGGCGGGGAGATTACCGTGACATCGACCTTGGGTGGCGGATCGACATTCATCATCCGACTGCCTGCGGATTTGTCCCAGTATGTCAGGAGTAACAGGTCATGAAGGCAGCGGCCAAAGAAGTCACCATCGTCATGGTTGAAGATGACGAGGGTCACGCCCGCCTGATCGAAAAGAATGTTCGTCGTGCCGGCGTCAGCAACGAAATAATTCCCTTCGTCAACGGCAACGCAGCGCTGGATTATATCCTTGGCAGCGACCGGTCCGGTCTTGTGGCACAAGATCGTCATTTGCTAATACTTCTCGATCTCAACCTGCCGGACATGTCGGGCATTGACATCCTGGAAAAGGTGAAGTCCAACGCACATGCGAAGCGGCTGCCGGTTGTCATCCTGACGACCACGGACGACGAGCGGGAAATCCAGCGTTGCTACGACCTTGGTGCGAACGTCTACATCACAAAGCCGGTCGACTATGACAGCTTCGCCCATGCCATCCGTCAGCTCGGTCTGTTTTTCTCAGTAATGCAAGTGCCGGGGCAATAACGGAACTGATGCCGCAAACCGTACTCTATGTCGATGACGATCTCGCGCTGGCAAGGCTGGCGCAGAAATATCTGGGGCGTGCAGGCTTCGAGGTAGTCCATGTAACGGACTCCTCGTCGGCTTTGGCAGCGCTGGACAACTGCGTGCCCAGTGCACTGGTACTCGATCATTATCTGCGCGGGGAAACTGGCCTCGATATTTTGCGGACGCTGAAGGAACGGAACATCGCGCTTCCGGTCATCTACGTGACCGGTTCGAGCGAGGCGACGATCGCGATCGAAGCGCTGAAGAACGGCGCGTCCGACTACGTTATCAAGACGGTGGGAGAAGAGTTCTGGCCGCTGATGGAGAGTGCTCTTCGTCAGGCGATCGCCACCTCCGAGCTGTGGAAGGCCAAGGAGAAGGCGGATCAGGAGATCCGACTAGGCAAGGAGCGGGCGGAAGTGCTGCTTGCGGAGGTCAACCACCGCGTCGCCAACAGCCTTGCGCTCGTGGCAGCGCTGATCCGTCTGCAGGTCTCCAACAGCAAGAGTGACGAGGTCAAGGGTGCCCTCACGGAAACCCAGGCGCGCATAACGGCGATCGCCGGCATGCATCGCAGCCTCTATACCTCCGATGATGTCCGTCATGTGGAAATGGACAAATATCTCGGGACGCTGGTTACCGAAGTCCAGAACTCCGTCAATATCGAGCGGCAGGGGCCGGTCATCCAGCTTCAGGCCGATTCTGTTTCGCTGACGTCCGATCGAGCCGTTTCCGTCGGCATGATCGTCACCGAATTGCTGACGAACGCGATCAAATATGCCTATCCCCCGGGCCAGGAGGGTGAAGTCAGGGTTCTTTTCAGGCGGCATGGGGACGACTGCGTGCTGCTGGCCGTTGAGGACGACGGGATCGGCTGGCGCGACGGCGAGGTCCCGAAGGGCACCGGACTGGGGAGCCGGATCGTCAAATCCATGGCGACGACCCTGGGGTCCGCGGTCCAGTATCAGCCGTGTTCTGTCGGAACGCGTGTCGAACTGGTCGTCAACCTGGAGGCGGCAACGGCTTCCTGACCGCCGAGCCATTGCAAATATGAAGTTAGGCCCCTATCATTTCCGCTTGGGTAAAGGCGCGTGGCCCCTCAAGCGTATCCCGACAAGGATGCGTGTCTGAGTCTCCAGGCTTTACGTGCCTGCGAGATCGCCAACGTAAGGCTTCAACCAATGATGCCTCTGCGTTCTCCGAGTTCCAACTGAGAGTTCCTCTTGTTAACTGAGATATTAATCGTCCTAGCCCTCACCGTTCTGAACGGCGTGTTGGCTATGTCTGAACTCGCTGTCGTATCCTCCCGCCCGGTTCGCCTCAAGCTCATGGCAGACCAGGGAAACCGGGGAGCCAGGATGGCCATGCAACTGGCCGAAGATCCGGGCCGCTTCCTGTCCTCAGTCCAGATCGGCATTACCCTTGTGGGTGTCCTGTCCGGTGCCTTTTCGGGCGCAACACTGGGCGCGCGCTTTGCCGGCTGGCTGAAATTGCAGGGTGTGCCGGACAACTGGTCGGATGCGCTCGGCGTTGTCACGGTCGTGATTGCCATCACCTATCTCTCTTTGATCGTCGGTGAACTCGTGCCGAAGCAGATCGCGCTTCGTGCTCCAGAATCGGTTGCCGCACGCGTGGCGCCGGCCATGACATGGGTCGCCAGGATCGGCGCGCCGCTGGTGTGGCTGCTGGATATCTCCGGACGCTTCGTCCTCGGCCTGCTTGGCCAGAAGGGCGAGTCGGCAGATCGGATGACCGACGAGGAAATCCGTACCGTTCTTGCGGAAGCGCAGAGTGCAGGTGTCATCGAAAACGAGGAATCGGCGATGATCTCCGGCGTGATGCGGCTTGCAGACCGGGCAGCGCGCGGCCTCATGACACCGCGCCGCGATGTCGAGGTCATCGATATCGAGGACGACGCGGAAGAGATCCGCGAGCAGTTGCGGCTGACGCAGCGTTCGCGGCTTCCTGTTCGCAACGGGAGTTCCGACGAGATCCTCGGCGTGCTCTTCGTCAAGGATGCCTATGAATTCATGGCAACCGGCAAGGGCTTAGACATTCGCTCGCTCATGCGCGAAGCGACGGTGGTGTCGGATCTGACGGGCGCCATGGACGTCATCCAGTCGCTCAGGCGCGCATCGTCGCACATGGTACTCGTCTATGACGAATACGGGCATTTCGAAGGGATCATCACCTCCGGTGACGTTCTCGAGGCGATCACCGGTGTCTTCCAGGAAGACGACGCGGAAGAGCCCGCCGTGACGGCCCGCGAGGATGGTTCGTTCCTCGTCGCCGGCTGGATGCCGATCGACGAATTCTCCCATCAGATGGGTTTCCGGGTTGATGGCCAGCCCGATTACGAGACAGTCGCGGGCTTCGTTCTTGACGAGTTGAAGCATCTTCCCGAACTCGGGGAGCGTTTCGAGCGACAGGGCTGGTCCTTCGAAGTGATCGATCTGGACGGTCGCCGAATCGACAAGCTGCTGGTCTGCAGGACGGAAGGAAAGTCGGATTGATACCCGCGAGCCAGCTCAAGGCTGAGCTGCGAGCGGGTCGTCTTGCGGCGCGGGACGCCATTCCGACCGACGAACGGATCGAAAAGAGTCTCGCCATCGCCGGATATGGCGAAAATACCGTGGGCTTCGATCCCGGCACGGTGATTTCCGGGTTCCTGCCCATTCGGTCGGAGGTCGACCTCCGGCCGCTGATGGCGACGTTTCGGACCAGGGGAGCGCGCATATGCGTGCCGGTCATCCTCGACAAGGTAAGGATCGTCTTTCGGGAGCTCGTGCCCGGCGCCGAGCTGATCGATTGCGGTTTTGGCACCTCGGCTCCGGGGCCGGATGCCGCCGTTCTTGACCCGCAGGTGATGTTGGTGCCCATGGCGGCGTTCGATCTGGCCGGGCATCGGATCGGTTATGGTGGAGGCTATTACGACCGCGCCATCGCCCGTCTTCATGAAAAAGGGCTGGAGCCCAGGCTGATCGGGATTGCTTTCGATTGCCAGGAAGTGGCATCAGTCCCCGCGGAACCCCATGACGTCCGGTTGCAGTCGCTGCTGACGGAAAGCGGGTTTCGGATCGTCGATACGTAGATTGGATAGGCATGCGACTTCTCTTCCTGGGTGATATGGTCGGAAAGACCGGACGAACGGCAGTCTGGGAAAAATTGCCGGGCCTGGTGTCCGACCTCCGGCTCGACTTCGTCATCGTCAACGGCGAGAATGCAGCGGGCGGCTTTGGCATTACCGAGGACATATTCCTCGAAACGATCAATGCCGGTGCCGATGTGGTCACCACCGGCAACCATGTCTGGGACCAGAAGGAGGCGGTCGGCTTTTCCGAGCGTCACGACCAGTTCCTGCGCCCGGCCAACTATCCCTCCGGAACACCCGGCCGCGGCTCCGGCATTTATTATGCGCGCAACGGCGCACGGGTACTCGTCGCAAACGTGATGGGCCGCGTCTTCATGCACCCGGAACTCGACGATCCCTTCAAGAGCGCCGAAGCCATCCTTGCGGCATGCCCGCTCAAGGAGCAGGCGGATGCGATTGTCTTCGACTTCCACGCGGAGGCAACCAGCGAGAAGCAGTGTTTCGGTCATTTCGTCGACGGACGGGCGAGCCTTGTCGTCGGCACCCACACGCATGTCCCGACTGCCGACTGCCAAATCCTCAACGGCGGGACCGGCTATATGTCGGATGCCGGCATGTGCGGTGACTACGACAGCTCGCTTGGCATGGAGAAGGAAGAGCCGTTGAACCGGTTCATCTCGAAGATGCCGAAGAGCCGTTTCGAGGCGGCGAGCGGTCCGGCGACCATCTGCGGGCTCGGGATCGAGATCTCCGACAGTTCGGGCCTAGCCGAGAAAATAGCGCCGCTCCGGATCGGGCCCCGTCTCGCCGAGACCGTGCCGTCGTTCTGGAACTGACACCCAGGTCCGGCAAATGACAGAAATGTGAGGTTTCCGAAGGGGAACCCGCTGGACCGTCCCTTGTGCTTGCCTCATCCTGCCGCCCTGCAACGGATCAGGGAGTGGCATGATGCTGCGGACGGTCGTATTTGCTCTTTTCTGCATGACGGCATCAGTCCTCAAGGCGCAGGATGCGCCAATGACGGTCAGCCAGTGCCAGGCGATCGCGCAGGCAGTTCCCGGCGCGAGTTTTGCAAGTTTCTCCTCCGGCAGCACTCCTCTTCCAGTCGTACTTACGCAGGCTGACCCGAAATCAGCCCTTGCGGACAGGGAGACGGTGGACATCACTTATGTCGGTCATTCGACCTATTTTATCGAAACCCCGGGCGGCATCGGCATCGCGACCGACTACAGCGGCGTCTACAAGCCGTCGCGCGTCCCGGATGTCATCACGATGAACAGGGCACACTCGACCCACTATACATTCAATCCGGACCCGGACATCGATCAGGTGCTGCCGGGCTGGAGCGACGTGCCGGGCGAAAAGGCTCGGCACAACGTCGTGGTCGGGGATGCCTATATCCGCAACGTCACCACCGACATACGGTCCTGGGGCGGCGGGTTCGAGGAGAACGGAAACTCGATCTTCATCTTCGAGGTGGCCGGTCTGTGTATCGGCCATCTGGGACATCTGCACCATGAGCTTACCGAGGGCCATTATACCGAGATCGGCCGGCTCGACATCCTGATGGTGCCGGTGGATGGGGGTTTGACGATGGGCGCGGACAGCATGAGCCGGGTCGTGGAACGGCTGAGGTCATCGCTGATCCTGCCGATGCACCAGCCATCCGGCCTCGACCGGTTCCTTGGCATGATGGGCGGAAAATTTGCCGTGACCTATGCGAGGGAACCGACGCTGCGCATTTCGATGAGGACGCTGCCGAAACGCCCGACGATCATCGTTCCGCTGGGCATGTAAGCGCGGTTAGCGAAGGTATTAACGGTGAGAGCCGCTTGAATCCGAGCCCCTTCGAAACTATAACGCGCCCATTCCGCGAAATTAGACCTGATCAGGGGTGCCATGGCTGGCCATTCACAGTTCAAAAACATCATGCATCGGAAGGGTCGCCAGGATGCGATCCGTTCCAAGATGTTCTCAAAGCTTGCGCGCGAGATAACCGTCGCTGCAAAGACGGGGCTGCCTGACCCCGACGCGAATTCCGCGTTGCGCCTGGCAATTCAAAACGCCAAGGCGCAGTCCATGCCCAAGGACAATATCGACCGGGCCATCAAGAAGGCCTCGGGCGCTGACGCAGAAAACTACGATGCGGTCCGCTACGAAGGCTACGGTCCGGGCGGCGTCGCTGTCATCGTCGAGGCGCTGACGGACAACCGCAACCGTACCGCGTCCTCCGTGCGCTCGACCTTCACCAAGGCCGGTGGCGCACTCGGCGAAACGGGCTCCGTTTCCTTCTCCTTCGACCATGTCGGCGAAATCACCTACAAGCTCTCGGTTGGCGACGCGGACGCGGTTATGGAAGCCGCCATCGAAGCGGGTGCCGATGACGTCGTGACCGACGAAGACGGCCACAGCATCATCTGCGCGTTCGAAAGCCTCGGTGAAGTCACCAAGGCGCTGGAAGCGAGCCTCGGCGAGGCCGAGACCGTCAAGACGGTCTGGAAGCCGCAGAATACCGTTCCGGTGGACGAGGAGAAGGCTCAGTCGCTGATGAAGCTCATCGACACGCTGGAAGACGATGACGACGTCCAGAACGTCTATTCGAACTTCGAAGTATCCGACGAAGTCATGGCCAAGCTCTCGGCCTGATATAAAGTCTGGGAGAGGGCGCTACAGCGCCTTCTCCATCAGCGGCAGGGTGGCGAACAGTTCCACCGACTTCAGCCGTGCATCGATGTCGTGGATCGGCATCGAGACGATTAGTTCGTCAGCGCCGGTCTCGCGCAGGAAATCCGACAACCTGGCTTCGATGCTCGCCGGTGACCCGACCGCCGCATAGCGAAGCGTGTGCTCGACGTTCATCCGCTCCATGTCCGACCACATGCCGTCCATCGTCTCGACCGGACGGGGGAATTTGCCCCGCACGTTGCGGCGAAGGTTGATGAACTGCTGCTGAGCCGAGGTGAAGTGCCTTGCGGCCTCTTCGTCGGTGTCGGCTGCAACACCCATGACGCCGACCATCACATAGGGCTTGTCGAGTACATCCGAAGGCTGGAAGCGCTCGCGATAGATGGCCAGCGCATCGATAAGCATGTCGGGCGCGAAGTGGGAAGCAAAGGCGTAGGGGAGCCCGAGAGCCGCAGCCAGATGGGCGCTGTAGAGGCTCGAACCGAGCAGCCACAGCGGCACGTTCGAGTTGGCACCGGGGATAGCGAGGATCGGCTGGTCCTCGGCCGGCTGTCCCAGCAGGCGTTGAAGCTCGACGATATCATGCGGAAAATTCTCGGCACCTGCCTCCATATTGCGGCGAAGTGCCCGGGCCGTGCGCATGTCGGTGCCGGGCGCCCGGCCGAGTCCGAGGTCGATGCGGCCCGGGAATAGTGCCGCCAGTGTTCCGAACTGCTCGGCGATCACCAGTGGCGAGTGGTTCGGCAGCATAATTCCACCGGAGCCGACACGGATGCGGTTCGTCGCGGCAGCAACGTGACCAATCACCACCGAGGTTGCAGCACTTGCAATGCCCGGCATGCCGTGGTGTTCGGCGAGCCAAAGGCGATTAAAGCCGGAGGCCTCCGCCTGAATGGCCATGCGACGGGACTGGTCGAGCGCGTCACGAACCTCCAGCCCTTCGGGAACCGGCGAGAGATCAAGAATGGAAAAGGGAATCATGGGGAAATCCTGAGGGGTATCGGGCGGATCGAATTACCCATGTAGGCATTCGATCCGCCAATACGAGAGCCAGGTGGACATCGCCGGGCGGCGATGTCGTGTCGGATCAGGTTTTCACCAGCCGCAGGTGCGAACGGGTGCCCGGCGGCGATGGGCTGGTCGGTGGGGTAAGGACCCTGACTGGCGTAAAGCGGCCCGCCTGCCGTTCGATTTCCGCCGCGGCCCGATCGATCGCATCGAGATGTGTTCCCGGCGACGTGTCGCCGGTTTCCACGTCCGTGTTTCTGCGAGTGGTCGATGCCAGGTCGGTGCGAAGGGCATTCAGAAAAGCTTCCTGCCGCTGCGATATTTCGCCAAGCGCCTGGACCTGGGAATCGGCTGCCTCGACATAGAGATCCAGCGCGTCGAATTCGCGACTTAGCTGATCTGCAGCTTCCGCTGCCGATACCGAAGATCCCAGAGCGTGGTCGGTTGCTTCGCTGATCGCCTCGACGGTCGAGCCGATCTGCTGGGTCAGGGTATGGAGGCTCTTGGCGTGACCAAGTGCTTCCTGGCCCGGGTCACCCTCGTGCGCGGCATTGACGCCTCCGTTCAGGGCGATGAGCGATGCCTCCCGCAGCATCGACTTCGCATCCTCAACCAGACCCTTCAACTGAGCCAGGGACTGGCAGGTTTGCTGCACGTCCTTGTTGACCTTGAAGGCCGCCAGCTTCGGTCGATCCAAGTCGAGGCGGGCATTATGAAGAATTGTCGAAATGTGGTCGGCATGGGTGGATTGGGTGCGGCTGGCATCCGCTGCGCCGGCCAGGCCGGCGACGGTGCTGGCAACGACCAACGACCGTTGCTCCTCGTCGTCCGCAATTTGCTTCAGTCCCTCCCGCAGGTCTGCGGATTCGGCGCGGAGCTCACGCGTGCGGCTGAGTATCCCGTCGATCGTCGTGCTGACCGATGCGAGGCCGCGGTTGAAATCCTTCCTCATGCCGTCGAGGGACCGGGGAAACGGTGCGTCCAGGTTCTGATGTATGTCGCCAGTGGCAAGTCTGCGAAGACTGCTGTCGAGAGCATCGGCCACGGCTCGAAGTTCCAGCAGTTCGCTTTCGAGTCTGTCTCGATCTCGCATGTCGGCCTCCTCATGATTCCGTATGCGTAAGGTTCTGACGACGTAATTCGTCAGCGGGAAGAGTGTTGCACATGAGTATGCGCTTTTGCACGAGACTCGGCCGTTAGGGTTAACGGGCGGTTCATGCCGGAAGTGCGGTTTGTTTTTGTTTTGTTCACTTCCGCGTGGCACTCCTTTTCCTTGAAGGATAGGGTGGCCGGCATGACAGACGCGATTCGCATCATTGGTATCGATCCGGGCCTGCGCCGCACCGGCTGGGGGGTCATCGAGACGCTTGGCAACAGCCTCCGCTTCGTGGCCTCGGGCACAGTGACCTCCGATGGAGACCTGGATCTGGCCTCCCGGCTCTGCCAGCTGCACGATGGACTGGCCGAGGTCGTGCATGCCTATCAACCGGATGAGGCGGCGGTCGAGCAGACCTTCGTCAACAAGGATGCGGTGGCGACGCTGAAACTGGGGCAGGCCCGTGGCGTCGTGATGCTGGTGCCCGCGCGTGCCGGTCTGCGGGTGTCGGAATATGCGCCCAATGCGGTGAAGAAGGCCGTGATCGGCGTCGGGCACGGTGAGAAGAAGCAGATCCACATGATGCTGAAGATCCTCATGCCAAAGGCCGAGTTCAAGGGCGATGATGCCGCCGATGCGCTGGCGATTGCCATCTGCCACGCCCACAACCGCGGCGGCGAGCGGATGCGGAGGGTGTTGGCCGGCGCATAGGATGTTCTTGACTTGTTCCGGAAGTAAGGATATTTCTTACATAGAAGGAGAAAGCCATGCGCGTGACATCGAAAGGGCAGGTGACAATCCCTCGCGACCTGCGGGAATTGACTGGCATCGAGCCCAATTCCGAGGTTGTTTTCAGCATCGAGAACGGCCGGTTGACGGTTGCTCCGAAGAATGACCCGAGGCGAGAGCAGGAACGCGAACGGCTTGATGGCCTCATGAAGACGCTGAAACGTCTGGAAGGTACGGGCGATCCGGAGATGGATGCCGAGGCTCTGATGCGCATGACGCGGGATCGATAGCCTTGGCGGTTCTTGTCGATACGAACGTGCTGGTGGATATCGCGGTGCGCGATCCGGTCTGGCTGTCCTGGTCCCGCAGCATGCTTGCTCGAGTTGGGAACAGTGAGCCGCTGACGATCAACCCGATTATCTACGCAGAGTTTTCAGTTCGATACGACGATATCGACGCAGTGGACTATCTGTTGCCCGAGCGGGAATTTCGGCGTGAAAGCCTTCCGTGGGCCGCCGCATTTGCCGCGGGCGCCGCGTTTCGAGTGTACCGCAACGGCGGAGGCGCGCGCGACCGCGTGCCGCCCGACTTTTTGATCGGGGCCCATGCAGCCATTCGAGGTTATGCGATCCTGACACGTGATCCGAAGGGCTATCGCTTATATTTTCCGGACGTGCCCCTGATCACTCCCGAAACCCATCCCTTGAATTCCTAGTTGGCGGACACATTCCATGATCGGCAAGCTCAAAGGTACCATTGACGAGATCGGCGACGACTACGTCCTCGTGGACGTGCATGGCGTCTGCTACGAAGCGTTCTGTTCGGCGCGCACCCTGTCGCGCATGGGTTCAGCGGGAGAGGCGATTGTCCTCTTCATCGAGACCTACGTCCGCGAGGACCAGCTGAAGCTCTTCGGCTTCCTGTCGGCGCTGGAACGTGAGTGGTTCAACCTGCTTCAGAGCGTTCAGGGCGTTGGCGCCAAGGTGGCGCTGGCGGTGCTGTCAACGCTGACGCCGTCGGAGCTTGCCAACGCCATCGCGCTGCAGGACAAGACGGTGGTATCGCGGGCGCCGGGTGTCGGCCCGAAGGTTGCGGTTCGGATCGTGACCGAGCTAAAGAACAAGGCGCCGGCGTTTGCCGGAGATGCCGCCGGCACGATTGGTTTCAAGCAGGAACTCGGCGAAGGCGTCGCCTCCGCTCCGGTGTCCGATGCCGTATCGGCACTCACCAATCTCGGCTATTCGCGCGATCAGGCGGCAAATGCCGTCGCGGCTGCGATGAAGACGGCGGGTGAGGGGGCTGACAGCGCCAAGCTGATCCGGTTCGGGTTGAAGGAACTGGCGCGGTAGCAGAGCCGTACGTGTCAAAGCAGTCGCCTTCGTGTATTGATCGACAAGAGTTTCGAACGGAAATGAACTGATGAATGATGCCGCTCGCCTGATATCGCCGGAAAAGCGGGGCGAAGACCTGGACACGACGCTTCGCCCGCAGTCGCTGGACGAATTTACCGGCCAGGCCGAGGCGCGTGCCAATCTGAAGGTTTTCATCGAGGCGGCGAAGAACCGCGGTGAGGCGCTCGATCACGTCCTGTTCGTCGGACCGCCGGGGCTTGGCAAGACGACGCTGGCGCAGATCATGGCGAAGGAATTGGGCGTGAATTTCCGCTCGACCTCCGGTCCGGTGATCGCCAAGGCGGGAGACCTCGCTGCACTCCTGACCAATCTCGAAGAGCGCGACGTGCTCTTCATCGACGAGATCCACCGGCTCAATCCGGCTGTCGAGGAAATCCTTTATCCGGCGATGGAGGATTTCCAGCTCGACCTCATCATCGGCGAGGGGCCGGCTGCCCGTTCCGTGAAAATCGACCTGTCGAAGTTCACGCTGGTTGCGGCGACAACGCGCCTCGGCCTCCTGACCACGCCGCTGCGCGACCGCTTCGGCATTCCGGTGCGGCTTTCCTTCTACACGGTCGAGGAGCTCGAGCTGATCGTCCGGCGCGGTGCGCGGATGATGGGCCTTGGCATGACTGACGACGGTGCCCGCGAGATCGCCCGGCGCGCGCGCGGTACGCCGCGTATCGCGGGGCGGCTTCTGCGGCGCGTGCGCGACTTCGCCGAAGTGGCGCGGGCGGAAGCGGTTACCAGGGAAATCGCGGACCAGGCTCTGACCCGACTGCTGGTCGACAACATGGGCTTCGACCAGCTCGACAAGCGCTATCTCAACATGATCGCGGTAAATTTTGGTGGCGGGCCGGTCGGGATCGAGACGATCGCTGCAGGTCTCTCGGAGCCGCGCGATGCGATCGAGGATATCATCGAGCCCTACATGATCCAGCAGGGCTTCATCCAGCGCACGCCTCGCGGCCGGGTGCTGACGGCGAATGCCTGGAAGCACCTCGGCCTGCAGCCGCCCAAGGATCTCGAAGCGGCGCAGTTCAGGATCAGTTTCGACGATGAGTAAGAAGGACAAGGTGCAAGACCTGCGACTTCGGATGAAGCTGAAGCCGAAGCGCATCTTCCAGATGCGGATTGCGGGTCTGGCGTTTCGGGATGGCCATCTGCTGGTACATCGCGCGAGACACGAAGCGTTCTGGACCCTGCCGGGCGGACGGGCGGAGTTCGGCGAGGAAAGTGCGCAGACGCTGCATCGGGAAATGATCGAGGAACTGGGCGTCGAGGTGACCGTCGGCCGGCTGTTGTGGGTGGTGGAGAACTTCTTCCACTATGAGGACCGTGACTGGCACGAACTCGGCTTCTACTATCTCATGGAGCTGCCCGAGAGCTTCCCGTTTCATTCGACCGATATCGTCCATCGCGTTGTCGATACGCATGAGTTGGAATTCAAGTGGGTGCCGGCGACGACCGAAGCCTTGAAGGCTCTTGATATCCCGCCTTACTTCATCGCTGACGAAATAGAGACCTTGCCGGCATCGACCCGCCATGTCGTCTGGCACGACAATAATCTCGATTCCGAGGCATCGCGGAAAGCCTTCCGGCGCTGACGAAGAGCGAAAGTCGCCGGTGTTTGTGCCGGAGCGGCAACGGCGCGCCGCTCCGACAGAAGGTTACTTGCTGGAATGAAGGACTTCATCCGCTGCGCTCAACAGGTTTGCGTCCACCTCGTACTCATCCGTGAGGTGCAGCGTGCCATCGGCGCATTCGAACCATTCTCCCTGAGATTTGGTCGCCTTCTGAAGTCGGGCGAGGGTGTCCGGGCTCAGCGTGTCTCCGCCCAGAGGCTTGATCCTCTCACCGAGAAAATCCTCCAGCCATCGAGCGTTTGTGGGTGAGACCGCAGCTGCTGCAACCTCTGGGTTGGTGGTGAAATAGCCCTCGATGGCTTGGTTTGTGGGGGCGATGACGAGCAGCTTCACGGTGCTGTCGTCAAAGCCCTTGATGGCTCCGGAATTCCGGAGCGCGGCCAGGAAGGTGTCGGAGCGCCCCTGCGTTCCTGGAGTTGCACCTAATTCTGTCAGGCGTTCAAGGATGGTGGGAAGCTTCGCTTTTGTAGCGATCGCGGGCTCCTCCGGCTGATAGCGAAGCGCGATAGGCGTATCGAACCACCGCTTCCGTATGCCTCGCGTCCAGTTGTATTCGAAATCGACGATAAACGTACCTTCAAGCGCCGGTATTTTTCCCTGGGGGAGTTCAAAGATCACCGCCGGGTTCCAGAGGTAGCCTGCATAGGACGGTTTGGCGGGGTTCGGCGGGATGGCAGAGCTGATCCAGCCGACGCCGGGAAGGCTCGTGTTCCAGGATATGGATCTCGTCGCGGGGCGAGCAGCAAACGAAACTTCGGATGCCGTGAAGCTCACGCCGACGCTCGCGCTCAGGGATCCTCCTCCCTTGCCTCCTTCCGATCCACCCTCGCCGCTCAACTCCCCGCCGACCGAGAAACTGATTGTCGCCTGCTCGACCGTGCTGTTGGGGCCGAATGTCAGCACCCTCGCATCGGGTGTGGTGCATCGGAGCTCAAGGTTCATGTAATTGGCATAGAACCCTACCGAAACCCAGTTGGCGGACGGGTTGGCGGGAGATCCCTGAATGCCGTGATAGGTGTCGCCCACGACCAGGTAATAGTCTTTGAGTTGGCTTTGATCGCCTTGCTGCAGTTTATAAACTCCAAGGATTGCTGCGGCCGTCAGTGTCTGGTTCTTGGTGGGCACGCTTCCCCAACCATAGTTTTCCCCGCCGTTACCGGTCCACGTGCCGTCCAGGTGGCCAACCAGCTTCCAGACATCCGGATTGAGAGTTTCAATGGGCATTGATGCTTCTCCCTATCGAGTACCGTGAACCAGCCACGGCGCCGGTGCGCGTTACGCACGCAGAGAGTTTAATCAGATTTTGAAAATACAACCAGAGGTTATTTTATATTTTTTAATGCAGCCAAAACGAGAATTTCCGGTCGGTCATCTATTCGGTAGGCTCGATAGAGTTCCCGGAGCGTCTTTTCCAAAAGGGGATATCCGCCGGATGTCCAACCCAAGGTCGAAATCCGCTCGATGTCCATGGGCCTCGCCGGTTGCCCTGCAGCGTCACGACGGGTCGGAACGCGCGGGAGGAGGTCGGCCGTTTTGACCACGATGTCGGAGACATTGAAGGCTCGGCCATTGATGTCTCCGATGTCGGCCTCCAGCATCAGTTGCATCGCGGACGCGACGTCACGGCCGTGCACCTCTGTGCCTGCGCGAGGAGCAATGGGGCGGCCCGCCAGATAGTCGGCGAAGAGCCCGTCCCACTTGTTGGGGCGAAGGTCGCCGTAGACGCCGGTCAAGCGCAGGCTGGCGGTCACGAAAGAGGGGCTGGCGAGTTCGGCAATTGCGCGCTCGGCGGCGAACTTGATTTCGCCATACAGCGAGCTTGGCTGGAGAACCGCATCTTCTGAAAGCAGCGCTTCGGGCGGCAGCCCGTCGTAGACGGCGCGGCTCGACAGAAAGACGGCACGACCGATGCCGGTCACCTTCGCCGTTTCGAAGAGCCTGACCGTTCCATCCAGATTGAGGCGGCGGAAGCGGGCGGGATCCCCGCCTTCGCCGCCACGGTATTTTCCGGGCAGGTGGTCGAAGGCGGCATGAACGAAGGCATCCATACCGTTGAAGGCGGAGCACTGGTCTTTGTCGGGATCGAGCGTGAGCGGCACGAAGTCGGCGGGCTTGACGAACCAGCTCGGTGGTGCCGGCGTCCTTCCGCCCACCACGATATCATATCCGGCCTGCAACAGCCCGTTGACGATATAGCGACCCACGAGGCCGGAGCCGCCGGAGACGAGAACTTTCATCGGGTGGAGCCCGGGTTGGGAAGGGCAGCAATGTCTGGAATGTCGCGTCCGTCGTGGAAGTCATGCCACAGGTCGATCAGCGGACGCAGCCGGTCCGCCTTGGGATGATCGGTCTCCCAAGGCTTCTCGTACTGGAAGTGCAGGATCGAGATGCTCTTCCAATCCCAGATGTCGGGCATGTTGAACCACACATATTGCAGCATGTTCATAAACACCGGCAGGCCGTGCCAGTCGGGAAAGAACGTCTGGAGGAATGTCTGGTCGGTGCGTTGCCAGAAGGCATCCGGCTGGTCGAGGCGGTCCAGCATCTGCGTGAATGTCTGGAGCGACGGCTTGGCAACGAAAACGCCGGAGTTCAGCCGATGGAAATCGGCAAGGCTTTCGTAGACGTTCGGCGCGGCGGCAAATTCCGGATAGTCGAACAGTTTGTCGACGTTGCGCAGCACCAAGGCGTCCGCGTCGATAAACGCACAGGTCCGGTATTCCGTAAGCTGCCAGAGCCGTAGCTTGCAGAAGTTGTCGAGCGGCGTGTGGAAGTCCGGCTTGCGGCCCTTCGTGAAGGGGGCGGCGCCATGGATGTTCTTGCGCGCGTGGCGCTCGTTGAATGCATCGGAGAGCGGCAGATGCTCTACCTCCACCAGACGGCAGCCGAGGCCGGCCAGAGGTGCAAGGGCGTCCACCGCCACCCCGCCAGTATGAAGCACGACGATGTCGGCCCTGCTGCCGGTGTGGTTGATGGAGCGGGCAAGCGCTGCCGCGCCCATGGCGTAGTCCGCATTGGTGACCAGCGTCACGAATGCCCTGTCGCTACGAGCAGGGGAGGCGGTGCGGATGCCATGCGCGCTGGCGGAGGGGGCCATCAGGAGACTGACTTCAGCCGCAGGCCTTCCGGATCGTGCTCGACCTTGGCGGCGATATCCTTGGTCCAGGCGGAGACGGCCGGAACGCGCGAGCGATCGACGCGATAGGCGAATTTCTTCGCAACGTCGACGATCTCGTCAAGCAGGCCTTCGCCCAAGGTCGTTGGCTGCAGTCCCAGGCCGAGGAATTTCTCGTTCTTCACCACGAGGTCGTTTTCGGGCGCTTCCTTGCGCGGGTTGGGAAGCCAGGCGATCTGCGCACCGGTCATTTTCGAAATCATCTCGGCCAGATCGCGAATGCGGTGCGTCTCGGTCATCTGGTTGAAGATCTCGACGCGGCCACCACGGGCCGGCGGATTGTTGAGCGCGATTTCGATGCAGCGCACCGAATCCTGGATGTGGATGAAGGCGCGTGTCTGGCCGCCCGTGCCGTGGACCGTGAGGGGATAGCCGATTGCCGCCTGGATGAGGAAGCGGTTCAGCACGGTGCCGTAGTCGCCGTCATAGTCGAAGCGGTTGACCAATTGTGCATGGCGGCGGGTCTGTTCCGTGTGCGTGCCCCAGACGATGCCCTGGTGCAGGTCGGTGATCCGCAGGCCATCGTTCTTGGCGTAGAAGGCGAAAAGCTGCTGATCCAGGCACTTGGTCATGTGGTAGATCGAGCCGGGATTGCTGGGGTAGAGGATGTCCTGGGAAACCGTCCGCCCGTCCATAGTCTCTATACCGACCGGCAGGTAGCCTTCCGGGATCGCGGCACCAACTGTCGAATAGCCGTAGACGCCCATCGTGCCGAGATGCAGGAGGTGCGCGTCGAGATCGAGCTCCACCATGGCGTTCAGCAGGTTATGGGTGGCGTTGACATTGTTGTTTACGGTGTAGTTCTTGTGCCGGTCGCTCTTCATCGAATAGGGAGCGGCGCGCTGTTCCGCGAAATGAATGATGGCATCCGGCCGGTGCCTGGCAAGCCAGCCCTTCAGCAGTTCGTAATCCTTGGCGAGGTCGATCAGGTGAAAATGGATCCGGCGACCGGTTTCGGCATGCCAGACGCGGGTCCGTTCCTGGATCGAGTCCATCGGGGTCAGCGACTGCACGCCCAGTTCAGTATCGATCCAGCGGCGCGACAGATTGTCGAGGATATGGATCTCGTGGCCCGCGTCCGAAAGGTGAAGGGACGTAGGCCAGCCAACGAAACCGTCGCCGCCGAGGATTGCTATCTTCATGGATCAACTCCGCTGGTTGTCAGGCCCGGTTTCCTGATAGGGAAACTATGTGACAAGAAGACAATAGCGCAGGGCCGTTCCTCTGCCACGCGGTGATTGAGTACAATCCACTAAGGCATGACGATGACGAACGAGAATTTTCTTCTATCCGGTGAGTTGGTGGAAAGCGGGCACCGGCTGGTGCAGCGGGTCTATTACGAAGACACGGACTTCTCCGGCCTCGTGTATCACGCCCGCTACCTGCATTTTCTGGAACGGGGCCGGACAGATTATCTGCGCTGCCTTGGCTGCCAGCAGAGCGATCTCCTCATCGCGGATGAGGAAGGATTGGTCTTCGTCGTTCACCGCATGGAGATCGATTTCAAGACCCCGGCCAGAATGGACGACGTACTGACGATCCTGACGGGGACGGAGAAAGCCGGAGGCGCCAAGATGGTGCTGAGCCAGGAGATCCGCCGGGGCGATACGCTGCTGATTGCAGCAAAGGTGGTGATCGCCGTCATCAACAAGAACGGCCGTCCGCGCCGCCTGCCGGAGGCGATCGCGGAAAAGTTTCTGGGGCATCCTGCGGCACAGACTGAAGGCCCTTCGTCGTAACGCATTATTAACGATAATGATGTCTTACTGATACGCGAGGAAATTGTGCGATGCACGCCTTCCTTTGACCAAAATTGACAGCGAGAAGCCATGCTGAAAGCTCAGGGCACCTTGGGGTAAGCGCAACCAGCGGCCATGGAATATCGCGAGAGCGCTTTTGAACCCGCCCGGTCCCGTGCCGGGCGTTTGGATTCGGGGATATTGGATAGATGGAAGAGGTAGGTTTGGCTGCAGCGGCCCACGACGTCAGTCTTTGGGCGTTGTTCATGCAGGCTGGTTTGATCGTCAAACTGGTCATGATCGGTTTGCTGGGTGCGTCGGTCTGGACCTGGGCGATCGTTATCGACAAATATGTCGCCTTCGGAAAGGCCAAGCGCCAGTTCGATCAGTTCGAACAGGTTTTCTGGTCAGGGCAGTCGCTCGAAGAACTGTATCGCACTCTTGCCGAGCGCCAGAACGGCGGCCTTGCGGCGATCTTCGTTGCTGCAATGCGCGAGTGGAAGAAGAGCTTCGAGCGTGGTGCACGGTCACCGATCGGCCTGCAGATGCGTATCGACCGGGCCATGGAAGTGACCATGGGCCGCGAGGCGGAAACCTACGAATCGCGTCTCGGCTCGCTGGCCACCATCGGTTCGGCCGGTCCGTTCATCGGTCTTTTCGGTACCGTCATCGGCATCATGACATCGTTCCAGGCGATTGCCGGTTCGAAATCCACCAATCTTGCCGTCGTGGCACCGGGTATCGCGGAAGCATTGCTTGCGACTGCGATCGGCCTTGTCGCCGCTATTCCGGCGGTTATTGCCTACAACAAATTCACTGCCGATGCCGGCAAGCTGCAGGCGCGCATGGAAGCCTTCGCCGACGAATTCTCCGCGATCCTGTCGCGGCAGATCGACGAGAAGCTGCAACCGCGTCAGGCGGCGCAATAAGTAGGTTCAGAAGGAGCCAGTCCGATGGGTATGTCTGGAGGAGCCAAGAGTGGCGGCGGGGGCCGCAGGCGGCGCGGCCGCAGGAACGGCCCTGTCAGCGAGATCAACGTGACGCCGCTCGTCGACGTCATGCTCGTGCTCCTGATCATCTTCATGGTCGCGGCGCCGATGATGACTGTCGGCGTGCCGATCGACCTGCCGGAAACGCAGGCGAGTGCGATGAATGCCGACACGCAGCCGATCACGATCTCGGTCAACCCGGCGGGCGAAATCTATCTGCAGGAAACTGCAATCAACGTCGACGAGGTCGTGCCGAAACTCGAGGCAATCGCGACCACCGGTTACAACGAACGCATTTATGTCCGTGGCGATACAACCGCAGCCTACGGCGTGGTGATGAAGGTCATGGCACGCATTTCCGCAGCCGGGTTCAAGAACATCGGCCTTGTGACGTTGCAAGAACAGGAGCAGTGATCAGGTCGCGATGAAGGGCAGTCTTGGGACATCGCTGGTTGTTCATTCCATGTTGCTCGGCTTTGCCCTCGTTTCGCTGGGCTCGCCGGCCTCTTTCGACGTGGCCGATGTCGAGGCGCTGCCGGTCGACATCATTCCCGTCGAATCCATCACCCAGATCCAGCAGGGTGACAAGAAGGCACCGATGGCCGAGAAATCCGCGCCGGTGCCGACAGCCAAGCCCAATATCGTCGAGAACGCCGAGAATGCCGGCGACAACGACGTCGATCTGAAGGCGCCGCCGACACCTTCCAAGCGTCCGGTCGAGACCGAAGTCGCCGCCGCGCCAGAGAAGACCGACAATCCACTTCCGAACCCGACGACCGAGACCAACGAGGTCAAGGAAATCGTGCCGGAGGAAACGGCGCCAAAGCCCACCGAAGTGGCCGCGCTTCCGGAAGCAAAGCCCGAAGTCGCGCCGAAGCCGACCCCTGAGCCGACGCCGGAACCGGCACCGGAGGAAGCGGTCGCCGACGACATTCCCCTTCCGAGTTCCGTTCCGGTTCCCGCCGCACGCCCGAAGCCCGAGCCTCCGAAAGAGCAGGCCAAGCCTGCGGAAAAGCCGGCTGAAAAGAAGCCGGAAACGCCGAAGGCTGCCGAGAAGCCGAGCGACAAGAAGGTTGCCGACAAGAAGCAGGAGACCGCCAAGTCCACCTCTTCCAAGGAGAGCGACTTCAACGCCGACGAGATTGCAGCGCTCCTCAACAAGCAGGACGCCGCCGGCGGTGGCGCCAAGCGTTCGACGGAGACGGCCGCCCTGGGCGGCAAGAAGACAACCAGTGGCTCGACGCTCAGTCAGAGCGAGATGGACGCGCTTCGCGGCCAGATCCAGAACAACTGGTCGATCATCGCCGGCATCGAAGGTGCCGACGGCGTGATCATTACAGTTACGATGAAACTTGACGAAACCGGCGCGATCATAGGCCGCCCGGAAGTCACAGCCTCGGGCGGTTCTCCCACCGCCCGGCGCACTCTCGAGGGTAGCGCACTGCGAGCCGTCATGCGCTCGGCGCCGTTCAAGAACCTCCCCGTCGACAAATACGATGCCTGGAACGAGGTTGTCGTGAACTTCGACCCCAGCGAAATGCTTTAAGAGCTGAAAGGCTGAACACTATGATGAAACGCACTTTCATCCGCCTGATGATCGCGTTCGCGGGCATGACAATGATGTTTGCTCCGGCCCACGCGGTGGTGGAGATCAACATCAACAAGGGTAATGTCGAGCCGCTGCCGATCGCAGTGACGGACTTTATCTCCGGCAACGAGCTTGGGGCACAGATCAGCCAGGTCATCGCTGCCGATCTGCAGCGCTCTGGCCTGTTCGCACCGGTGGATAAGGGCGCCTTCATCGAGAAGATCGCCAACCCGGATCAGCAGCCTCGTTTCGAGGACTGGAAGGTCATCAATGCGCAGGCGCTGGTGACCGGTCGGGTTACCCGCGAAAGCGACGGCCGCCTTCGCGCCGAGTTCCGTCTGTGGGATACGTTCGCGGGCCAGCAGATGACCGGCCAGCAGTTCTTCACGCAGCCGGAGAACTGGCGCCGCGTCGCTCACATCATCGCCGATGCGATCTACGAGCGCGTCACCGGTGAAAAGGGCTACTTCGATACCCGCGTCGTGTTCGTTTCCGAAAGCGGACCGAAGACTGCGCGCCAGCGCCAGCTCGCGATCATGGATCAGGATGGTTTCAATGTCCGTCAGCTGACCAACAGCAAGGACATCGTCCTGACGCCACGCTTCTCGCCCAGCCGGCAGGAAGTCACCTACATGTCCTTCGAGGGCAATCAGCCGCGCGTCTACCTGCTTCAGCTGGAGACAGGACAGCGTGAAGTCGTCGGCAACTTCCCCGGCATGACGTTTGCTCCCCGCTTTTCGCCTGATGGCCAGAAGGTTATCATGAGCCTGCAGCAGGAAGGAAACTCCAATATCTACACGATGGACCTGCGCTCGCGCACGACGACGCGCCTGACCAATACTGCGGCCATCGATACCTCGCCGTCCTATTCGCCGGATGGCGCGCGGATCGTCTTCGAAAGCGACCGCGGCGGGCGCCAACAGCTCTACGTGATGGGCGCAGACGGCTCCGGCCAGACGCGTATCTCCTTCGGCGACGGTTCATACTCGACGCCGGTCTGGTCGCCGCGCGGCGACCTTATCGCCTTCACCAAACAGTCGGGCGGCAAGTTTTCGATCGGCGTCATGAAGCCCGACGGATCCGGCGAGCGCATCCTGACGACAGGTTTCCACAACGAAGGCCCCACCTGGGCTCCGAACGGCCGCGTGCTGATGTTCTTCCGTCAGAATGCTGGTGCAGGCGGACCGCAGCTCTACTCGATCGACCTGACCGGCTACAACGAGCAGGCGATCAAGACACCCGCGTTCGCTTCGGACCCGGCCTGGTCACCGCTGCTTGAATAATGGCGGAATGAGGGAAGGGGCGGTTTTCCGCCTCTTTGCCGCCCCAATCTCCTGAAAAGGAGCGGTTTAAGGGACGCCGAATCGGAGATTAACCATACGCATTTGGATATGGTTAACCGAAACGGGTTAGAGTCTGGCAACTCTATTCTTTGATCTTAAGGAGAGACCGGCTATGAGCCGCATTCATACACCGGCGATAAGCCGTATGCAGACCCTCGCTCGCAACCCGGCTGTCATCGCCTTGACGCTTGCGCTTGCGCTCGCTGGTTGCGCCAACAAGAAAAACTTGCCGAACAATGCCGGCGAACTTGGCCTTGGTGGCGCCGGTGGAGCAGCAACCCCGGGCTCCGCCCAGGACTTCACCGTCAATGTCGGCGACCGCATCTTCTTCGATACCGACTCGACGTCTGTCCGCGCCGATGCCCAGCAGACGCTGGACCGCCAGGCTCAGTGGCTTGCTCGCTATCCGAATTATGCCATCACCATCGAAGGTCATGCCGACGAACGCGGCACGCGCGAATACAACCTTGCGCTCGGTGCCCGCCGCGCTGCTTCCACCAAGGAATACCTCGCTTCACGCGGCGTTCCGGCCAACCGCATGACGACCATCTCCTTCGGCAAGGAAAAGCCGGTTGCTGTTTGCGACGACATTTCCTGCTGGTCGCAGAACCGCCGTGCAGTCACGGTCCTCGGCGGCGCCAGCATGTAATTCCGGTCGCCCGGAAACGATATCGTGAAGGCGGTCCAGCGGGCCGCCTTTTCTTTTTCCATAGTTTGGCCGAACTTCGGATCATTTTAGAGGTTCGACTTGGTTGCTTTTTGGCGCGGATTGGCAAAATCTCCAGCGGCGTCAAATCGGCGCGGATCAGAGCAGGACGGACGATATGAAGAAACTTGTCTTGGCAGCAATGCTAGGGCTGATGGTTACGAGCGGGTCCGCAGGGGCGTTTTCGTTGCCGAAACTCTTTCAGGGAAATACGCAGGCTTCGCAGCAGCGGCAGAGCACAGAAGCTCCGCTGGTGTTGGCGCAGGCCAACGATGCGTCGATCCGTGTGCAGCAGCTGGAAGAGACGATCAGGCAGCTTAACGGTCGCATCGAGGAAATGAGTTTCCAGCTTCTGCAGATGCAGGAACAGATGCGAAAGACCCAGGAAGACAACGAATTCCGCTTCCAAGAACTTGAAAAGAGCGACAACGGAGCGGCCGGGAAACCGGCCGTTGCCTCTTCCAGACCTGATGCCACCAGACCTGATGCCGGCAACACCCCGGAAGGACCGGCCGACGACGTGGCCGGCATCATCGGAACGCAACCCGGCCCAGCTGATGGCACCGGTCCCGCGCCCACGGGCACCACCGGCGCGCCTGAGACTGTTCTCGGCTCTATCGATTTTGATCAGAGCGGCAATCCGCGCACTGCCAGCCGCAACGAAAATGCCGACAATTCCTCAGGTCTGCCTGGCGTGGATACCGGATCCAGACCGCAGGCGCAGACACCGGCCGGCGCTCCCGAGCAGACAGCGTCGCTCGGAAGCGAGAGCGACGTCTACCAGGTCGCCTATAACCACGTCCTCTCCGGCGACTATGCGCAGGCCGAACAGGAATTCACGCAGTACCTCGCGGACTTCCCTGAAGGTTCACGCGCGGCAGATGCTAGCTTCTGGCTTGGCGAAGCGCAGTATTCGCAAGGCAAGTTCAACGAATCCGCCAAGACTTTCCTCAATGCCCACAAGACCTATGGCAAATCGGCCAAGGCACCGGAGATCCTTCTGAAGCTCGGCATGTCGCTCGCAGCTCTCGATAATTCCGAAACGGCCTGCGCCACGCTGGGTGAGGTGGCGAAGCGCTATCCCAAGGCGCCGCGTGCGGTACTCTCGAAGGTTTCCTCCGAGCAGAAGCGTCTGCGCTGCTGATCCGGCGCGCCGTGGTCACCGCCGATCCATTTTCAATTCCGCCTGATGAGGCTGTCTCCCGTCTGCTGGCGCGATTGCCAAGGCCGGCAAGGCTGCTGGTCGCCGTATCCGGTGGCAGCGATTCGATCGGGCTGCTTCAGGCGCTTGCCAATGGCAGGCAGGACGGCATCGAGCTGTTTGCTGCGACCGTCGATCACCGATTGAGGCCGGAGTCCGCCGGCGAGGCGCTTCACGTTGCCGATATCTGCCGGGGTGTAGGCATTCCCCATGTGATCAGGAACTGGGAGGGTGACAAACCCTCTTCCGGTATTGCCGCCGCCGCTCGTGAGGCCCGCTATCGCCTGCTCTGCGAAGCGGCAGACGAAGTCGGCGCTACCGCAATCCTCACCGGCCATACGATGGACGACCAGGTCGAGACCGTGACGATGCGTGCCGCGCGCAACAGTCAGCCGGATACGCCGGGTCTTGCAGGGATGGCCGAGGCCGTGCTGCTGCACCGCCGCCATTGGTTGTTGCGGCCTTTGCTGCGAACCCGACGTGCGGATGTCCGCAGCTTTCTTCAGTCTCTTGGCCGTGGATGGATCGACGATCCGTCGAATGTCGATATCCGCTCGGAGCGTGCGCGCACCCGGCAAAATCTTGGTGGGGAGGCTGTTTCCCTCGCCGCAATCGATGCCGCCGCAAGCCAACGCGCGGCAATCTCCGAAGCGGCGGCACGATTGCTTTCCATGCACGCGCAGGTCCACCACTCTGTATTAATGCATATCGACGCCGATGCCTTTCGCGCCGATCCGATGGTCCTCCGCTATCTCCTGTCCGTATCCGCAGCGGTTCTTGGCGGACGGGAACAGGGGCTGGCGGCAGACAATCTCCAGCGGGTCCTGTCCTTTTGCCTTAGCGGAGAGCCGGGACGAATGACCGCGGGCAGGGTGGTTTTCGACAGTCGCCGTAACGGTCTTTATCTCTGCCGGGAAAGGAGGGGTATCCCGGCATTGCAGGTTGCGCCATGCGAAACGGCGATCTGGGACGGGCGCTTCCGTGTCGCCAACACAAGCAATGGGGCCGTCTCGTTGTTGCCGGTCGAGACGACCCGGCAAGAGGCGATCGAGCAATTTCCTGCAGTGCCTGCATCGGTCGCACTGCGCGCGTCACAGGTAATGCCTTACCCAGTCCTTGCCGGAGGAGAGCAAGGTTTTTCCTGTAAGCCTATCCTCGCGCCATTCGACCGCTTTTTGCCGCAGTTCGACCTTACGTTCGCGGCTACGCTTGCGAAACTCTTCGGATGCGACGGCTTTCCGACTACGCCCTTCGGAGATTCCATACGGAAAAGGTAACCAGTGCGCTCGCTTTGCCTTGGCAAGGGCATGGTGCAACCCTATGTTAGCCCCAGCAAGGCTGGCTTTCGGGCTTGCCATATAGTTCCGGGGAGTTCGATGAACCCAAACTTTCGAAATTTCGCCCTCTGGGCGATCATAGCGCTTCTGTTGATCGCGTTGTTCAGCATGTTCCAAACGGCGCCATCACAGACAAGCTCGCGTGAGATTCCGTATTCGCAGTTCCTCAGCGACGTGGACTCCGGCCGCGTCCGCGAGGTCGTGGTTACCGGCAATCGCGTGGCGGGCACCTATGGCGAAAACGGCGCCGGGTTCCAGACCTACTCTCCTGTCATCGACGATACGCTCATGGAGCGTCTCCAGTCGAAGAACGTCACCATTGTTGCCCGGCCGGAAACGGATGGGTCGTCCGGCTTCCTGAGCTATCTCGGTACGCTGCTGCCGATGCTGTTGATCCTCGGCGTCTGGCTGTTCTTCATGCGGCAGATGCAGGGCGGTTCGCGTGGAGCGATGGGCTTCGGCAAGTCCAAGGCCAAGCTTCTGACCGAAGCGCATGGCCGCGTGACCTTCGAGGACGTCGCCGGCGTCGATGAAGCCAAGCAGGATCTCGAGGAAATCGTTGAATTCCTTCGCGACCCGCAGAAATTCCAGCGTCTCGGCGGTCGTATTCCGCGCGGCGTGTTGCTCGTAGGGCCTCCAGGAACTGGTAAGACGCTTCTCGCCCGCTCGGTTGCCGGCGAAGCCAACGTGCCGTTCTTCACGATTTCCGGCTCCGATTTCGTGGAAATGTTCGTCGGCGTGGGCGCAAGCCGTGTCCGTGACATGTTCGAGCAGGCGAAGAAGAATGCACCGTGCATCATCTTCATCGACGAAATCGACGCCGTCGGCCGCCATCGTGGCGCCGGTCTCGGCGGCGGCAACGACGAGCGCGAGCAGACGCTCAACCAGCTGCTGGTCGAGATGGACGGTTTCGAGGCAAACGAAGGCATCATCCTGATTGCCGCGACCAACCGTCCCGACGTTCTTGATCCGGCGCTGCTGCGTCCCGGCCGTTTCGACCGTCAGGTCGTCGTCCCGAACCCGGATATCGTCGGTCGCGAGCGGATCCTCAAGGTTCACGTCCGCAACGTACCGCTTGCGCCGAATGTCGATCTCAAGATCCTGGCTCGTGGCACACCCGGCTTCTCCGGTGCGGATCTCATGAACCTCGTCAACGAATCCGCCCTGATGGCAGCGCGCCGCAACAAGCGCCTCGTCACCATGCAGGAATTCGAGGACGCCAAGGACAAGATCATGATGGGTGCCGAGCGCCGCTCGTCCGCCATGACCGAGGCCGAGAAAAAGCTCACCGCCTATCACGAGGCCGGACACGCGATTACCGCGTTGAAGGTCGCCGTTGCCGATCCCCTGCACAAGGCCACCATTATTCCGCGTGGTCGTGCGCTCGGCATGGTCATGCAGCTCCCCGAAGGCGATCGTTATTCGATGAGCTACAAGTGGATGGTGTCGCGCCTGACCATCATGATGGGCGGCCGTATTGCCGAAGAACTGACCTTCGGCAAGGAGAACATCACCTCGGGAGCGTCCTCCGATATCGAGCAAGCCACCAAGCTTGCCCGGGCCATGGTAACGCAGTGGGGCTTCTCCGACGTGCTCGGCCAGGTTGCCTATGGTGAAAACCAGCAGGAAATCTTCCTCGGTCATTCCGTATCGCAGTCGAAGAACGTCTCTGAAGCCACGGCTCAGAAGATCGACAGCGAAGTACGCCGTCTGATCGAAGAGGCCTACACCGAGGCACGCGAGATCCTCACCAAGTACCATGACGAGTTCGTGGCAATTGCCGAAGGGCTGCTCGAATACGAGACTCTGTCGGGCGACGAGATCAAGGCGCTTATCAAGGGGCAGAAGCCGTCGCGCGATCAGGGTGACGATACTGCGCCGGCCCGTGGTTCGGCTGTTCCGAGCGCCGGCGCCAAGAAGGACGAGCCGAAGGGCGGAGAGCCCGAGGGCGGGCTTGAGCCCCAGCCTCACTGACATTCTCTCGATAGCTGTGGATGAAGGGCTGCCCCCAAGGGCAGCCCTTTTTCTTGGTAACGGGATGTAATCGATTTTGACGCTAATTTACGTGTCAGTTTGCGGAGAATGTGGCATGACCGCAGCCACCTGGATGGTGTTGAGCCATGCAGAGGCCGTGGCAAGCGCCGCGAAGACGCGCCGCCCGGGAGCGGTGACGAAGGAGTATTTATGACACGCCGTTATTTTGGCACCGATGGAATTCGGGGGCATTCGAACGTATTTCCGATGACGCCAGACCTGGCGATGCGGGTCGGGATCGCAGTCGGAACGATCTTTCGCAACGGTAACCACCGACACCGGGTCGTCATCGGCAAGGACACGCGGCTTTCCGGCTACATGCTGGAAAATGCGATGGTGGCCGGGTTTACGGCAGCCGGACTGGATGCCTTTGTTCTGGGTCCGATCCCGACGCCGGCCGTCGCCATGCTGACACGCTCGTTGCGCGCGGATGTGGGCGTGATGATCTCCGCCTCCCACAACCCCTATCAGGACAACGGCATCAAGCTTTTCGGTCCCGATGGCTACAAGCTTTCCGACGAGCTCGAGACCCAGATCGAGGATCTCATCGAACAGGACCTCGCGGCCCAGCTCGCCAAGGCGAGTGACATTGGCCGTGCCAAGCGTATCGACGGTGTTCACGACCGGTATATCGAGCACGCAAAGCGGACGCTGCCCCGCGATGTAACCCTTCAGGGTCTTCGGATCGCCATCGATTGCGCCAACGGGGCAGCCTATAGGGTTGCGCCTGCCGTTCTTTGGGAGCTGGGCGCCGATGTCGTCACCATTGGCAATGAACCCGACGGCCAGAACATCAATCTCGATTGCGGCTCGACCAGCCCGGAAGCCCTCCAGAGGAAGGTTCACGAGGTTCGCGCGGACATCGGTATCGCCCTCGACGGGGACGCCGATCGCGTCATCATCGTCGACGAGACCGGTGCGGTCGTTGACGGTGACCAGCTGATGGCGGTCATCGCGGAAAGCTGGCTGGCAGACGGCAGGCTGAAGGGTGACGGTATCGTCGCTACGGTCATGTCCAACCTCGGACTGGAGCGGTTCCTTTCCTCCAAGGGCCTGGGGCTGGCGCGCACCAAGGTCGGCGACCGCTATGTGGTCGAGCATATGCGCAATCACGATTTCAATATCGGTGGAGAGCAGTCCGGCCACATCGTGCTGTCAGATCATGGTACGACCGGCGACGGTCTCGTTGCAGCGCTGCAGGTGCTTGCGCGGGTCAAGAAGCTCGGCTGTCCGGTCAGCGAGTTGTGCCGCCGGTTCGAGCCGGTGCCGCAGTTGCTCCGCAACGTCCGTTTCTCCGGTGGCAAGCCGCTTGAAGACATCATCGTGCAGCAGGCAATCGCCGATGCAGAGGCGGAGCTGGCCGGCAAGGGCAGGCTGGTAATCCGCCCCTCTGGCACAGAACCGTTGATCCGGGTCATGGCGGAAGGTGACGACCAGGGCCAGGTCGAACGGATCGTAAACGGGCTCGTTGGCGTGATTGCGGACGTCAAGAACGTCGCTTGAACAAGCAATGGATTTCGCAAAAGAAAAGGCCGGCCAAGTAGCCGGCCTTTTCTTTTGCGTGCGGGATGACGCGTGGGCCACCGGCCCCGGAAATGTCGCCGTTTTTCCGCATGTGGTGATGTGGTAATCTAAACAAGGTTAATATTAGCCGTCTGAAGTATAACGTCTTTTCGGCGTTTTAATCGGCAATTAACTATCATCTTTCATAGTGGCTCTGATGAATTGCCGGCTTGTGCGGCTAGTGCGGATATTGGAGTTCTATGATGAAAACCCTGGTGATCGGCATGACGGTCGCACTTCTGGCGACGTCTGCGACGGCTGCCGATCTTTATCTTGATCCGGCCCCGGAAATTTCCGTTACGGACCCCTTTGGTGGATGGTACCTGCGCGGACACCTGGGAATGAGCAACCAGCGTCTCGGCAAGCTGTCCCACCCGGGCTATGCCATCGTTGACAGCCACGAGTTCCTCGATGCTGGCGGCTTTGACAGCGCTCCTATCGGCGGCGTCGGTGTCGGTTATCAGTTCAACGAGTGGCTCCGGACGGATGCCTTCGTCGAATACCGCGGCAAGGCGGATTTTTCGGCCCTCGACCGCTACTGGGACGGTGCCGTGTGGAGACCCAACGAATACGACGCCAAGAAGTCCGAGTGGCTGATCATGGCCAATGTCTATGTCGATCTCGGTGACTACCACGGGATCGTTCCCTATGTCGGCGCGGGTGTCGGCGCATCGCGCAACACCATCTCGAATTTCACCGATGTGGACGTTTCACGCCCGGCCGTCGCCTATGCCGGCTCGGATCCGCAGTGGAATCTCGCCTGGGCGCTGCATGCCGGCCTCGGTTATCAGGTAAACGACCGCCTCACCGTCGATTTCGGCTACAGCTACCTGAACCTGGGCGATGCGAAGACGGGTACGATCAATACCTTCGACGGATCTGCCGTGGAACCGGCAGCGATGAAGTTCAAGGACATCACATCGCACGACTTCAAGGTCGGCCTGCGCTATTCCCTGCAATAAGCATATCAGACCTCCAGAAACTAAAAGGCGCCCCCGAGGCGCCTTCTTTTTTGGTCAGGGGTTAACAGACATGCTTAACGGTCGGTTAACCCGGGCCCGGCATAGTTAACGGGAAACGTCTCATGGCTCCGTATGCCTGAGCAGGAATCCCGATGAAGCGAATTCACGTATTGATCATAGCCGCCGGAGCCGTGTGGCCGGGCGCCGAAATCGCGGCTGCGTCCGACGATGCCGTGTTGTCGAATGCTCCGGAAATCACGATCGACGGAGAAGGTGCGCAGAGCGGTTGGTACCTGCGTGGCGATGTGGGCTATGCGCCCTGGAGAAGCGCCGGTTCCCCGGAATACACGGGGGATGCAACGGGCAGGGCAAGCTTCGACGAATCGCGGTTCGGCAGGCCGCTTGCGGGAGCTCTCGGTCTTGGCTACCGGATCAACGACATGTTTCGTACGGATGTGACGGCGGAATTCTTCGCCAGCGACATGGAGGGCGACTTCGATGCCGCCCGGCCTTGCTCGGCGTCCTCTCCGGCCGGAACCACGTGCACCTACGATGGCGCGGCGGATGTGCGGGCTTACGGGTTGATGCTGAACGGCTATCTGGATATCGCGAACGTCGCGGGGTTCACGCCCTATGTCGGCGCGGGTGTCGGTGTGACACGCGTCGTCTGGGACGACTTTTCTGCCGATTCGGCCTGTATCGGTGCTGCATGTGGTGGCGGCGGCAGCGATGCCGCTTCCTTCAGCGGCAAGAGCGACTGGCGGTTCAGCTATGCGCTAATGGCCGGCGTGACCTATGCGCTTACCGACCGCGTCAAGCTGGATGTGGGCTATCGATATTCGGACATCGCCGGCGGCGCGATGTTCCGCTCCGCCGACGGGGATGCGGACGACGACGGCTTCCGACGCCACGAAGTCCGTGCAGGCATCCATATCGGCTTCTAAGGCGGCCACTTCCTTCCATGCCATCGCGTTGGCCAACCCGCGTGGCGCAACGACCGTGCCCGGAATTTTGCGTTTGCGACGTTTCTTTGCTTGACTAAGACAGATGCGAGGAATACCCACGGCGGCGGGACACCCTTCCCCAACGAAGGGCTAATTACCTGGAAGGGTATACATATGGCCACTGCCACCGCAAAGCCGGACCTGCGTCCAAACAACACCCATTTTTCTTCTGGCCCTTGCTCGAAGCGTCCCGGTTGGTCGCTCGAAGCGCTCTCCGATGCCCCGCTCGGTCGTTCGCACCGTGCCAAGGTCGGCAAGGCGAAGCTCAAGCAGGCCATTGATCTTACCCGCGAAATTTTAGATGTGCCGGCGGACTACCGCATCGGCATCGTGCCGGCTTCCGATACCGGCGCCGTCGAAATGGCGCTGTGGTCGCTGCTCGGCGAGCGTGGCGTCGATATGCTCGCCTGGGAGAGCTTCGGTGCCGGCTGGGTCACCGACGTCGTCAAGCAGCTGAAGCTCAAGGACGTCCGCAAGTTCGAGGCCGATTACGGTCTCCTGCCGAACCTCGCCGAAGTCGATTTCGACCGCGACGTCGTCTTCACCTGGAACGGCACCACCTCCGGCGTCCGCGTTGAAAACGCCGACTTCATTCCGGCGGACCGCAAGGGCCTGACCATTTGCGACGCCACCTCGGCTGCCTTCGCTCAGGACATGGACTTCTCCAAGCTCGACGTCGTTACCTTCTCCTGGCAGAAGGTGCTGGGCGGCGAGGGCGGCCACGGCATGCTCATCCTTTCTCCGCGCGCTGTCGAGCGCCTGGAAAGCTACGTGCCGGCATGGCCGCTGCCGAAGATCTTCCGCATGACCAAGGGCGGCAAGCTGATCGAGGGCATCTTCACCGGTGAGACGATCAACACGCCCTCCATGCTCTGCGTCGAGGACTATCTCGATGCCCTCAACTGGGCGAAGTCCCTCGGCGGCCTGAAGGCCCTGACCGCTCGTGCTGACGCAAATGCCAAGGTCATCTTCGACTTCGTCGCGGCAAACGACTGGATCGCCAACCTGGCGGTGAAGGACGAAACCCGTTCCAACACCTCGGTCTGCCTGAAGATCGTCGATCCGGCGATTGCGGCTCTTGATGCCGACGCGCAGGCGGCCTTTGCAAAGGGCCTCGTTTCGATCCTCGAGAAGGAGGGCGTTGCCCTCGATATCGGAGCTTATCGCGACGCTCCGTCCGGTCTGCGGATCTGGGCCGGCGCCACGATTGAGACCGCCGACATGCAGGCGCTGATGCCGTGGCTTTCCTGGGCATTCGAGACCCAGAAGGCGGCACTTTCCAAGGCAGCTGCCTGATCAGATCGCATAGGCTCCGCCTTTCAGGGCGGAGCCCGCAATCACCCATAATTCCATCGTTGAACTTATCAGGAGGCCTAAAATGGCACCTCGCGTTCTCGTATCCGACGAACTGTCGGAAACTGCCGTCCAGATTTTCCGCGACCGCGGCGTCGAAGTCGATTTCCAGCCGAAGCTCGGCAAGGACAAGGAAAAGCTCGCCGAGATCATCGGTAACTATGACGGTCTCGCCATCCGTTCCGCCACCAAGGCCACCGAGAAGCTAATCGCCGCAGCGACCAACCTCAAGGTCATCGGCCGCGCCGGTATCGGCGTCGACAATGTCGATATCCCGGCCGCCTCGCGCCGCGGCATCATCGTTATGAACACGCCGTTCGGCAATTCGATCACGACGGCCGAACACGCCATTGCGCTGATGTTCGCCGTTGCCCGCCAGCTGCCGCAGGCCGACGTTTCGACCCAGGCCGGCAAGTGGGAAAAGTCCAAGTTCATGGGTGTTGAGATCACCGGCAAGACGCTCGGCGTCATCGGCGCCGGCAATATCGGCGGTATCGTCTGCAAGAAGGCTATCGGCCTTGGCATGCACGTGCTGGCCTATGACCCCTTCCTTTCCGCCGAGCGCGCACAGGACATGGGCGTCACCAAGGTCGAGTTGGACGAGCTGCTGGCCAAGGCTGACTTCATCACCCTGCACGTGCCGATGACCGACAAGACCCGCGGCATTCTGGGCAAGGAAAACCTCGCCAAGACGAAGCCGGGCGTGCGTATCATCAACTGCGCCCGCGGTGGCCTGGTCGATGAAGCGGCTCTGGCTGAAGCCATCAAGTCCGGTCATGTCGCCGGTGCCGGTTTCGACGTCTTCGAAGTCGAGCCCGCAACCGAAAGCCCGCTCTTCGGCCTGCCGAACGTCGTCTGCACGCCGCACCTTGGCGCCTCCACGACGGAAGCCCAGGAAAACGTCGCGCTGCAGGTTGCCGAGCAGATGTCCGACTATCTGGTCAAGGGCGCCGTTTCGAACGCCATCAACATGCCGTCGATCACTGCCGAAGAGGCGCCGCTCCTGAAGCCGTTCATCCGATTGGCAGATGTGCTTGGCGCATTCGTCGGACAGGTCACCGAGACCCCGATCAAGGAAATCGAGATCCTCTACGACGGATCGACCGCAACGATGAACACCAAGGCGCTGACCAGCGCGCTTCTGGCCGGTCTCATCCGCAACCAGGTTTCCGACGTGAACATGGTTTCGGCGCCGATCATGATCAAGGAAAAGGGCATTGTCCTTTCCGAGGTGAAGCGTGACAAGACGGGCGTCTATGACGGCTACATCAAGCTCAGCGTGACGACGGAAAACCAGACCCGCTCGATCGCCGGCACGGTGTTCTCGGACGGCAAGCCGCGCTTCATCCAGATCAAGGGCATCAACATGGACGCCGATGTCGGCGCCAACATGATCTACATTTCCAACACCGACGTTCCCGGCATGATCGGCTTCATGGGCACGACGCTCGGCGAGGGTGGCGTCAACATCGCCAACTTCCAGCTGGGCCGCGACAAGCAGGGTGGCGACGCGATCGCACTGCTCTACGTCGATGCGCCGGTCGCGCAGGAAGTGCTGGACAAGCTGACCGCAAACCCGGCGATCCGCCAGGCCAAGCCGCTGGTGTTCAACGTAGACTGACAGTTCTCCCAAGGACTTGATGGAGAAAGCCCCGTGCGGAGAGGTCCGCGCGGGGCTTTCTTTTGCCCTTCGGCAGGGTCCTTCTGACGCATTTGTTATCGATGGGCTGCCTTAATTCAGCGTATGCAATGGAAAAGCTCTTAAATTCCAAAGCGCCTGTCGCTATATGAGGATATGTCCGCAAGCGTGCGGATCCAGAGGAGAAGAGAATGTTTTCATCCATCCGGCGTTTCAGACACGTGTTTGCGGTCGCGGCGATCGCAATGGCGGTGTCCCTGATGGCCGTTGATTTTGCAGAGGCCCGCCGTGGCGGCGGCTTCGGCAGCCGCGGTTCGCGGACATTCAACGCGCCCGCCGTTACCCGGACTGCGCCGACCCCGGCAGCACCGGTTGACCGGACCATGACGCCGCGCACACAGCAGAATGCTGCTACGCCGAATGCCGCAGGTGCCCAGAATGCACCGCAGAATCGCGGAATGTTCGGCGGTCTCGCAGGTGGTCTGCTCGGCGGTCTTGCCCTCGGCGGTCTGTTCGGCATGATGATGGGCTCGGGCTTCGGTGGCGCTGCAGGCTTCCTCGGAATGCTGCTGCAGGTTGCGCTGATCGGTGGTCTTGCCATGCTGGCCATGCGCTTCTTCGCGCGCCGCCGGCAAACGGCAGCTGCCGGTCCGGCTGGCCTCAACAACCAGCGCACAGCCGGCACCGGTCCGTCTGGCGTCAATCAGCGCAATGCTCATGATGACGTGCAGCAGCGTGGATCGTCGTTCCAGATCCCGAAGATCGGTTCGCTCAGTGGAGGTGCCGCTGCGGCCACCGCTGCGCAGGCACCGCGTCAAGCCTCCGATGCGACCGACGAGATCGGCGTGACGGGCCGTGATTTCGATCATTTCGAGAAGCTCCTGCAGCAGGTCCAGGCTGCCTATGCGGCGGAAGACTATGCTGCGCTGCGCGCCCTCACGACGCCGGAAGCCATGTCCTACCTGGCAGAGGAACTCGGCGAGAACGCCACCAACGGCCTCAAGAACGAGGTACGCGACGTGACGCTTCTGCAGGGCGACCTTTCGGAAGCCTGGCGCGAGAATGGCCAGGACTTTGCCACGGTTGCGATGCGCTATTCCAGCATCGACGTCATGCGTGACCGCAACACCGGCGAGGTGAAGCAAGGCGACCCGGATCAGACGACCGAAACGGTCGAGGTCTGGACCTTCGTTCGCAAGCCGGCCCGCGAGTGGCAGCTTTCGGCGATCCAGACCGCCTAAGGTCCGATCCGCGCGATCGTCTTCTGATCGCGTTCGCCACCATGGAACACTTGAAGGGCTCGCTCGAAAGGCGAGCCCTTTTCGCTGACCGCCGCAAACAGCGTCATGCTGCTCCTGAACTTCATGTCGTCGGGGGAGCCCAGGATGTCGTGCGCAGTCTTGTCGGGGTGGCTCAGCATCAACCGCGTGCATTCGGTAAGGCGAGAACCCAGAAGCGGATGCGCCAGATAGGCCACCGCCTCCCGACGCGAACGAATGGCGTAGCGCTGCGCCATCGGTGAGGAGCCTAGCCCCTCGATCTGCGGAAAGATGAACCACATCCAGTGGGAGCGCTTGGCGCCTGCCTGCAGTTCAGCAGCGACCCGGTCGTAGACCTGTGCCTGAGCCGAGACGAAGCGTTCGAGTTCGAAATCCTCCTCTGTCATTTTCCATCTCCTTTGGCCGCAGTGCCTGCCAGAGAACGTCCCGGATCGGGGAAATGTTGCGGCAGGCCTTTCTCTGCGTCCGGCAAACGCCCCTTCAATCGTTGAGAACGCGGCGGTGCCTTGCATGGCAGCGCGTTCCTTTCTATATCCAAGCCACCTGCGGCCGATCCCGCCGGTGGCGAAAAGTGTCCGCGCTGAAAATGCCGACCGCTCGAGTGACTGAGAGAGTTCCTGTGAATACGCTGGATTTTGACAAGAGGCCGGAAGATACGCGCGTGGTTGTAGCCATGTCGGGTGGGGTGGATTCCTCCGTTGTGGCCGGGCTGCTGAAGCGCCAGGGCTATGACGTGCTCGGCATCACCCTTCAACTCTACGACCATGGGGCTGCGGTGCATCGCGCCGGCTCCTGCTGTGCCGGACAGGACATCGACGACGCCCGCCGCGTATCGGAAACGCTTGGCATTCCCCACTACGTGCTCGATTACGAGAAGCGCTTCCGTGACGCGGTGATCAACCCGTTCGCCGAGGCCTATGCCATGGGCGAAACGCCTATTCCCTGCGTCGCCTGCAACCAGACGGTCAAGTTTGCCGACCTGCTTGCAACGGCCAAGGAACTCGGCGCCGATGCATTGGCCACCGGTCACTATATCCAGTCTCAGCCGAACCCGTCTGCGGACAATCCGAACCGCCGCGCGCTTCACCGCCCGATCGACAGCGATCGCGACCAGAGCTGGTTCCTGTTCGCCACGACGCAGGAGCAGATCGACTATCTGCGCTTCCCGCTCGGCGGAATGTCGAAGGCGGAGGTGAGGGCGCTTGCGGAAGACATGGGCCTCGTCGTCGCCAAGAAGGCCGACAGCCAGGATATCTGCTTCGTGCCCCAGGGGCGCTACACGGACATCATCAACAAGGTGAAGCCGAACGCAGCGCTTGGCGGGGACATCGTCCATATCGACGGCCGGGTGCTGGGCCAGCACGAAGGCATCCTCCACTACACGATCGGCCAGCGCCGCGGCATCGGCGTGGCGACCGGCGAACCGCTCTACGTCGTCTACCTCGATGCCAGGGGGCGCCGCGTCATCGTCGGGCCGAAGGAAGCGCTCGACACGCGCCGCGTCTACCTGCGCGACGTGAACTGGCTGGGCGACCGCTCGCTTGCGGACGATGCAGAGGACGGTTTCTCCTGTTTCGCCAAGGTGCGCTCCAGCCGTCCTCCGGCGCCCGTGATGCTCCATTGCGACGAAAAGGGCGTGTATGTCGATCTCCTGGCAGGCGAGGCCGGCGTCGCGCCCGGGCAGGCCTGCGTGTTGTATTCTGCGGAAGGACCGCACGCGCGGGTGTGGGGCGGCGGCTTCATCGAGCGGCCGGAACGTGCCCCCGAAGCCGAGGCGTCGCTCAAGGCGCTTTTGGCGACACCGGTGGCCGCTTGAGCAGCGGCCTGCCGGCTCTTGTGGATTTGCAAGCGGTTTTGAAAAGACCACGCTTGACACTTCGGTGACGCGGGTTTTATAAGCCGCACATCCAAACGGACCCGCCGTTCAGTTCGCTGAAATCCAAGGCAGGGTCCCGTGTGGCGGGGTAGCTCAGGTGGTTAGAGCAGCGGAATCATAATCCGCGTGTCGGGGGTTCAAGTCCCTCTCCCGCTACCACTAAAACAGCCGGCAGTTTCGGTCCGGCAATTACCGCCTGTAGCCGGACAAGCCTTTTCGCAATTTTGACAGCGAGAACTGCAATTCTTGCATTTTGCAGATGGGTGTCAAATTCCGATACCCTGATGTCGGAAGCGCGTTGAGAGCGCGTTGCGATCCGAGCATCTCCACATGACCTGACCACATGGAGAGGATTCGATGAGCAATCGCTGGCCGTGGCTGGCAGGAGTTAATTGACAAGCAGGGCTCTGTGAACTTCCACCGCCAGACACGCCGGTCCAATTGTCGCGTTCTGACTACATTCCCTCGACCCTGAGAATCAGCTTAGCTGACTGATCAATTGAGGGAATATTGAATGAAAATGACTTCTCTTGAAGGGCTGCACGCGAGCATGAACCAGATCCAACTGGATCTTCAGCAGTTCCGCGTCCGAACAGGCGTAGCCGAATTCGACTGCTTGTTCTCCGTGCGCGACAAGCCGTTCTATCTTTCTATGACTGCTCGGGGTGAGAGGCGATTCCACTACACTTTTCACATCGATGAAAGCTACACGGTAAAGAATGCCTATCTCGGTGAGAAATACGGGGACCTGCGTGACGTTCTCTATGTCGACGGACATAGCGGTCAACCTCTAAAGCCTTCGGACTGGCTAGCAACTGTAAACGGCGCGATTCCCCGGCATGCCACGGCACAGAACCTTTCAACAGGCGAGATCGCAAGGCTCATCTATCACCTCGATCTTAACCCATCCGAGGGTTTGTACTTCAAGACATGGCGTTACCATCGGCATCCGATTAGTTTCAGCAAACGCAACTACGAAAAGACCCTTCATTTGCTTGGCGCCAGTGCCGCTGACCATAGCCGCCGGTTCAATGCATCAAGCGTTTGGAGTGTGAATGATGTCGGTCGGACCGAGCGGGGTGAGAGGAAGCGATGAGCACGTCTGCTTCATCGCTCCAGAATTTAGCTTCGCTCGTTAGCTTGCTTTGCTGACGATCAGGGCGAAGTGGATACCAAAGTTAGATATCCGATGTGACGATTACTTCCTTCACTGCCTTGCCCTTGGAACCGCCGCCGATCGAATAGGTGCAGTCCACCTCGTCGATCTTGAATTCCGAGAACGTCTCAAAGACCCCGGGAACGGCATTCAAAGACAGGATGAAGCGTCCTTTAAGCTTGCCGAGGATCGCCGCCATTTCAATGAAGTTCTCACGGCCGAAGACCTGCTTGCCATAATCCTCCTCGTTACCCCAATAGGGTGGGTCCAGATAGAAGAGCGCATCCGGCCGGTCGTAACGCTCGATGAGCTTTTGCCACGGTAGGTTCTCGATCACGACGCCGGCCATGCGTTCGTGGATATCTTCGAGCTGTGGGGCGAGCTTCAGCAGATTGAAGCGGGCTCCGGACATTGAGACGCCGTAGGTCTGGCCAGCCACCTTGCCGCCGAACGCCAGGCGCTGAAGATAGAGGAAGCGAGCCGCCCGTTCCAGGTCGGTCAGGGTGGACGGGTCCGTCCTCGACAGTCGCTCGAACTCCCTTCGCGACGTCACCTGAAAGCGCAGCGTATCCATGAACTGCGGGTAGTGCCGCTGAAGGATGCGGAAGAGGTTCGCAACCTCGCCGTTGATGTCGTTGATGACCTCCATACGTGGGCATGGGTTGCGTCTAAGGAAGACGCCACCCATGCCCACAAAAGGTTCGACATAGATTTCATGCGGAGTTTGATTAATCCGCTGGATGACCTGCTTCGAGAGGATCCGTTTCCCACCAATGTAGGGAGCTGCTGGCTGCGCGGGTGTTACGGGATGTAGCGCTGTGATGTCCATAAACTTTTAACCAATTCTGGTCACATCTGCACTGCCCTTCGGGGTGCGGGTGCGACGGTTATGAAAGTGCTGTCGGACGGGTTAAGTAGCCACACTGAGCCGTCGTCTGGAGTGTGCAAGCGCTCCGGGCCGCCCGATTGGACGGACCCCGATTAGGTTCGCATCGCCAGTTCCACGGTCGTTAGCCAACCACCGGATTCGTTGAAGGTCCATTCGTGCTGAATGGAAGGCGCGACCAGGTCGAGCCCATCTCGGCTGGCTCCAAACCCTGACAGTTTCACCGGCGCACCGGCCATGGCGATGTCGCTGCCCTCGATCGTTATGCTCCCGGAAATGGAGCTGCGGGCCAACTCGGCCGCGTCCGCCTTACTTGCGTGATCTGCTTCCTCGGCCGAGCGTGCGGGATGGACGGCGAAGTAGCGGGAGGCGAGGCCGACGCCCGCTGCTTTCGCCATTTTCATGACGCCTTCGAGCGGGTCGAAATAGGAGGATTCGACGTCCTTGTACTTCGGCCGACCTTCACTTGAGATGCCGATCGGCATCGAGTCCTTGAACAGGATCTCGATCGTCGGCATTGCCTTGCCTGAAGCCGTCTCGCCACGGCCGCGTGGAAGAACCAGCCACTTCCCACCCGCGAACTTCAGGCTGGCACCGACCTCGTCCGCGAGATCCTGACCAAAGCCCATTGCGGACTGGTTGAAGCGCAGCCGATAAGGCAGGCGGATCGAGGCGAGATCCGGATGAACCTGGGCGGCCTTGCCGGCATTGGCGGCGAGTTTGCTGAAAATGTCGCTGACCGTCGCTTCCTCGTAGTGCTCGACATCGGCCGTCTTTTCCGTGTCAACGAAATCCGCCGAGCGCGCGACGATGGTCATCTGGTAGCCGCTCTCGGCGTCTCCATCCAAGTTGTCGCTCTGATAGGTGAAGATGCCACCATCGCGGAGCGGCGATCCTTCCCAGCCATAGAAGAGTCGATAGCGGGTGCCTTCGATGGGACTGTCGGGAAATGGCGCTTCGACAGCGAATTCAATTTCCAACTCGTCCGGCTCGCCTCCCTCGTTATCTCGGAAGGAAACACGCGTCAGCGCTGGCTTCCACCCTGGCACAAGGTCGCTACCACTCTGCCCGATAATTTGGACTACAGGCGTCTTCATTGGCTATTCCCAAGCGAGCGTGAAGGACATTGCCGGCGCAGGATTGAAAGCGACGGGAAGATGGATGACCGTCCCTGCTGGAATCCAACCCTCAATGGACAATGAGGCAAGGTCCGGATTGGCATCCATAATGGCCTCCACCGTGCCCTGCCGTTCTGTTTGCATGACCTTCCTGGCAAGGCGATCCAGGCGCTCGCCGCCAAAAGCCACTATGTACGATGTCATAAGAGGCCCCCCAGTGTGATGATTGACTGTCGTGCTGAGCCTGCCATTGATCGCGGCAATAGGATCAGCCCGATCGTCACGTCTACTTGGCGCCCGATGCCGTCGAAGGGATGAAGCCGCTCCTCATCCGCGTCGAGTGCCTCGATGACGCAAAGACCGCTTGCTTCACCGAGGTAGTTACCTCGCAGCCGGATCAGCGGGATCGTTGCCTGCGTCTTGTGGTGCGCCTTCAGGATCGCGTAGGCGTCCAGACCACCGAAGACATGTGGTAGGGTTTTCGCCTCGATCGTGAGCAGCTCGGGGCCTAGCCCTGTCTTCTGATAGACAAGGCCCCCTGGAACGGCATGGGCTGGAAAGCGGGCCTCGCTGGAATAGGAGAGCCGCTGCGGGTTCAGCCCGATCGTGTAGAGGATGGCGCCCCCGATTGAGAGCAGCGCGCCGTTGGGCTGGAAAGCACTCATGCGAGGCCTCGGCCGACATCGTAGAGCGATCGAGCCTGCGCCTGCCGGATGGCGCGGTCCTGTTCCCGCCGCGCACGGGTCGCCGCCATCTTGCTGTTCGGTGACGATATGTTCTGGGTCAGCCTCACGCTGTTAGATTGCTGAAGCGAGGACTGCTTTCCAATGTCGGCGCCGGGGCCGGCGGCTGGAGCAGGCGGACCGAAGGTTGGGGAAATGGTCGGTGTGGCCGTAAAATTAAGGGCCTGCTGCATTTGGGCGGCCTTGTCCTGGGCAATACCCACGGCACGATCACCGGCTGTGTTGAGCTTGTCGATATATCCACCCATCGCGGTATCCGCAGCGCCGCTCATGTCCTTGCCGAGGGCAGGTTCTGCCCCAGCTATTGGCGCATCAGCTGCGGCCGCATTGCGGCTTCGTTCGATGATCGCGTTATCCTCCACCTGGAGGCTCTGCATTTGTGCCTTTAAAGTTGCAATAACGGGCTCCAGGTCGACGCCCATTGCGGACATTTCCTTTCTTTCACCCTCCATTTGAAGAATACGGTTTTCGAGATCCAGGCGTTGCCTTGCGTTCTCTTTCAGAAGCTCCGGCTCCTCCTCGATCGTACGTTGGCGATCGTATTCGGGGCTGACCAGTCGCACCGCCCGGTCTACTATCGGCGTGGTGACCCGATCATATTTCTCGCCGATCTTCGATGCCGTGACCTCCAGGGCAGCGTCCATGCGTGCTTTCTTTTCATACGATGTTTGACCAGCATTCTTTGCATCAATATCGAGCCCGCCGGCACTCTGGTTGCGGATCTCGTTGATCCACTGCTCGAGCTGTTCGCGGTTATCAAGAAGCGGTTTGAGTGCCATGCCGGCCTGTTGATCTCCGAACAATTCGCCTATCCGGAAAGTGTCACCGTTCGAGTGCTTCATCACCGCATCCAAAACCGCTTTCGGATAGGAAGTGCCGTCTTGGTCGGACTTTTGCTTTATCCCTTCCAGGTCAAGACCCGCGTCTGTGAACCTTTTGTTCGTGTCTTGAGAGGATAGTTTGGACAACCAATTCCTGAGGTTGGTTGCTGCATCGTCCTCACTTCCCGATGTGACCATGGCGATCTGAGACATGGCGATCATTTCCGCCCACCCGTCCAGGCCCTGGCGCCCAGTTCCGGACATGTAGGCTCCGAGCGATGGGAAGTTTTTTGCCATCGCTCCAACTTCGAAGCGTCCCTTTTTCGAACCCTTCGCCATCATGTCGAGCGCCAACGGGACATCACTGTCGCTAATGCCAAGGTTCTCCTTGGCGGCGATCAGCGCCTGGGCGATTGTCTCGCCTTCGGTGCGATAGGTCATCGCAGCCTTCATGGTCGGATCAAGGATCTCCTCCTGGCTATTGAGACCGATGCCAGCTGCGGCATACCGGTGACGGGCGGAGTTTACCTGTTCCTGGGACTTGCCGTAGCGGATCCCAAGCTTCTCGTTGGAGGCGGTAATATTTGCGACCGTCTCAGGCGTCGCCATCTCCAGGGTGATGGCCACATCGGTCGCAGCTCGGTTCAGTTCCCGGAACTTGTCGCTGGCTCGCTCCAGGCCTCGAACGATACTGTCCACCGATGCAAAGGCGACCATGCCGGCGAAGGCGCCTTTTGCGCTGTCAGCCAAAAGCCCCATAGTCCCATTCAGCCCTTTTGCAGGCCGATTGAGTTGCTGAAGGCCCTGGTGCGATTGCCCCAGACTATTGGACGCATGCTTGAGAGCGGCAACATCACGCTGCGCGGCGCGGCTACTGGCGCCGAGCTGCTTCACCTCCCGGTCGAGAGCGTTGGTCGTGACACTGTTGAGCTGGCGGGCTTCCCGACCCAGGCGTTCAAGCGCCTGTTCGCCTTTTCCTGCTTCCTTGCGAACCTCGGCCAGGTGGCGGTCAAGGCCGCTTGCATTCGTACGGCCAAGATCGTTCGCGGCCTTGCGTATCTCCTTGAGATCGCGCTCTGCCTGTTCGGCATTCTGCTTTTGATACTCAAGACGAAGCCTGACGCCGACATCGATACTGCTCATTGCGCGCCTCGCGTCAGAGCGGCCAGAAGAAGGCCATAGGTTTCAGCGTGGATGCGGCGGGCTTGTTCATTCCAGAGCATAAGCTCGTCCCACCACATTGTCATCTCCGGTCGAAACTTCAGGTGGGCTGAGACGTTAGCGACGTAGCTTCGCCATTGGCAGAAGTCCCCGACTGCTCGCTCGCCGGTCTCAAGCGTCGGGGCAAAAAAGCGTAGCAGGCCTCCGTGACGGCGACGGCGTCGTCATCATCCAGACCGCGCAGAACCGCAGGAGGGAGACCGGTCATCACGCTGTAGATGTCGAAGGTCGAGATCTTGTCGAGGCTCGCCAGGAGCTGGTCGACGTCGGCAAGCGTCAGGCGCTGAACGTGGACTTCCAAGATCTCCTCGCCGCCAAGCTCGAAAGAGAATTGCAGCGGCACAACCTTCTTACGTGTGCCGGCCGTGAACCGCAGGATCTGGCCCTCAGGTCTTTCCTTGGCCGGTGCTGGCGCAGCTAGCGTTTTGGCTGGAGCCTCTGGCGGGATTTTGCCGGCATTGTCCAACTCGCCCCACATCTCGGGCGGTGGCAAGGGGATCTCCTCGGCCTTAACCACGGTGGGATCATCCTTGGACATTGGTGTCTGTACTTGTGCCTTGAGTGTCATTTGAAGCCTCCTCAAAAAGGGAAGCCGACCGCCTGCAGGACGGTCGGCCATCGTCGCGGAGCCTAGCCCCCGTCAGGCCGCGATGATGCGGTTGTGTTCGGCCGTGTAGTTGACGCCGTCGATGATCAGCTCGTTATTCTGGACATCGAACTTGTGGACCGTTCGGCCGTTGAAAATGTCGTGGTAGAGGACGATTGAAGACCAGCGCAGGCGCGTGGCACCCGAGGATTTCATGCCCTTGACGCCGCCCTGCTCGAAACCGTTCAGCAGGCCCTTCAGGAAGACGACGCGGCCGGTCAGCTTCGGTGCGCCACTGGTGGGAACTTCGCCGTTGGTGTCGGCCGGGAAAACGTTGAGCAGGTTCTCGTAGTAGCGCAGCTCGGTCCAATCGCCCGGCTCGCGGCCGAAGCGGGCCTTGAGATCCTCGTGGACGCCGTTGACGGTCATCTCGCAGGTGAGCGGCTGGATTTCCGCCGGCATCTCCATGGCGAAGTAGCCGCCGCCCATGACCATCGAGATCATCTCGCGGGTGAGGGCGGGAAGGGTGGTCTCGTCGGCGCGCTGCCGCTGGTTCGTCTGCTGGCAGTACCAGTTGGCGCCTCGGATGATGCGGTCCATGGATGTTCTCCTTTAAGCGGTCACGCGGACGCCGTTGAGGCCGAGCTGCGAGAGTGAGGCGGCGATCGCCGAGGCGAGGACGTCGAAGGCCTCTGGCATCGGCTCATCATAAATCTGCAGATCGACCAGGTCGGGCGTCTCGGCGAAGCGAGGCTTTACGCGCAAGGCACCGGCCTCCAGCAGCGAGGCCGGGTTCATCGCTTTCGACCAGACCAGCTCGTAATCGATCAGGGCGCCGAGCGTCTTCAGATCGGAAAGGAACTGGTCGCAGGCACGATAGATGAGGGAGACGGTGTCGGGCCGCATGTCCTCGGACAGATACTGGCGGAGCGGCCGGAGCATTGCCTTCTCGATCGCACGCCGGGTGCGGATCTTCTTGATCGAGCGCCAGGAGGCGACGGTTGGATCGGTTGCAGTGGTGAATGGTGCCCAAAGCAGCTTGCCTTCGATCACGGTGCCGACGCCGGCCTGGTTGAGGAAGTTGGCGTCCGACGTGATCTCGCCATCGGTATAACCGACCGGCACCGATGGCCCGAGGATCCCCTGCAGCGGCCGGTTCCAGAACGCCTTGTAGGGATTGCCGACTTCCTTGTCGCGACGGACCATGGCCGCAGCAACGTGAGGAGAGAGTGCCCGCGTGACGTTACCGGAGCCGAGATTGACGACGGCCTGCGGATAGGTGGCCACGACATTGAGGGCGGTCGCGAAGTCGGCGGCCCATGCGGCGGCCAGTTCGCGGCTCGTAACCGGGGTGTCGGCGATTACCAGGCAGTCAATGATCTTGCCTGCAACCGCCGAGGCGGCCGTGGCGACCGCGTTGGCCGCATTTCCGACCCGCTCGGACATATAGCCCGGAGCGATGATGCAGCCGGGTTCCAGGCCGATATGAGCCTTGGCGTCGAGCAATGCCCATACGCCGGTCTTGGCGCCGGCGGAGCCGACAATCTTATTGATCTCGGCTTCGAGCTTGGCGGCCGGAGTCTCGGCGTCGGAATGCTCCGTCCGGACGAAGGCGATGTCGGTGACGATGCCCTCGGAATTGATCTGCGAGACTGTGTCACGAGCGATGCCGGCGCCGAGCTTGGCGATCTGCTCCGGATTGTCGGTCGAGATCCGAACCGGTTCGTCGAGGGGGAAGGCGGTGTTGTCGGCCGCAGGCGCTGGAAGGACCAAGCCGATGGGGGTGCTATCGCGGGTGTCGATCTTGGCGACAGTCGCGCGAAGGTCAGAAAAGACGCGAACGCCGACGAAGTCCGTGGTGCCAGCCATGAAGAGCTATCCCTGCGCAAGTGTGAGCTTGTTTTCAGGGTCGGACGATACGCGCGCGCGCAAAAAAAAAGGGGCTGACAGCTGTCAGCCC
>NZ_JAJAWH010000017.1 GCF_020531965.1 Pseudorhizobium xiangyangii
ACCCTGTCAGCTGACAGGGTTTCGCCGGCACGACTGATCGGAGCTGCAGAAACTATGTCTAGGCGTTGAACGACGCCTAGTCAGGCATCTGGCCCCGAATCCTGTCAGCTGACAGGATTTTGCCCCGAACGACTCTTGGGGCGACGGCCGCTATGAACCTGACGCCTTACCAACACGCGCACGCGGAGCTCCAAAAGAGCATGCGCAGCCACCCATCACCGTCACCGTTACCAACATCGACATTGCCCCGCCAAATGCCCGCCGATCGGCAGGCAACCTTAATCCGGAATGAAAAGGTTACCGGAGGACAAATCTCAAGGGCAGGCTGACAATCATTCTGTCGAATCCATCGCAGAAATCCGTTATCGCAATTGCATTCAAAGAAATGAGAAGCGGCGAGGGGGCCCCTCCCAACCGACACCACCCGACCCTCATGTCGCTTGCGGCCGCCTTCTGCCTACACGTCCACCTGCCAGGTTCCAATGGCTCATCCAACAAGCATGTCTCAGGCAAATAGCTTCGGCTGGACCACCAGCTGGCGCACTCTCTGCATAGTGCGCAAGAGACGTGTTCGGAAAATCCCCCGCCAAGGCCAAGGAGCGGGCGGTATCAAAACGTTTCACTATTGACCTGCCATCCAAGGCCGGAAAACGCCGACGTCTCACCCAATGCAGATCCAGCTGCAGCGACACTAAACAATAACATAGGTCTCCTTTTCGACGGAAGGTATCGACCGATGGACAATCTTGTGGATATGTCATATGTCATATCTATAAATGCCGGGACCATTGGACAACGCTCTGGCATCAAAGGAACGAAGGTATGCTGTCCCGAGGTCACCCCGCTTTGAACCTTGTCTTCCACGGAGTTCGAAGCAGGGGGGCGTAGCGCCACCGCCCCCTTGGCCTCAGTCGGAGCCAGCGAGCATCACGGCGCGCTCCATTTACTTTTTACATCCTATAAATTCACCCGCATGGCGGATAAAATCTCGCCATGCCTCATGGAACGGCCCCATGGCAAACACATCGTCATCGGCTGAGTACCACCGCCGCAAGCTAAATACGCGGGTGGTTTCGGATATCGAGAGACGCGTCCTGTCGCGTCAATTGCAGGTGGGGCAGCGGCTGCCCTCTGAAGCGGAGCTTGCCCGCGTGTACGACGTAAGTACGCGCTCCGTGCGGGAGGCCTTACATATTTTGGAGACCAAGGGCCTTATAAGGCGCCGTCATGGCGAATTGGCAGAGGTCGTGCGCGACGATCTGGACCTGTTCATCGATACACTTGCGGCTTCCGTTGGGTCATTGATCACCCGCGACACTTCCCATCTCGTTCAGGTCATGGACGTTCGCCGAATGATCGAACTGGACGTCGTCGGCCGACTTGCGGCCGGGGAGGGGAGGCTGTCGATGGGTGTCAGCAGCGCGCTCGATAAGATGCGCAGTTCCGCCCGGGAAAACAACCATCTTCAATTTACCGAAGGCGATACGCTATTTCACCGCGCAATTGTACAATCGCTCGGAAACGACATTTATTCATTATTATATAACAAATTCAATGCCTTGATCGCTGGAGTAGTGCGCATTTCTGGGCCAGGACCACGCCAGACGCTGGAAAAGGCTCAAGCCGAACATGAAGAGATCTATTCGCATATACGTGACGGCAACGCTCAACGCGCACGTGCACTGATGGGCTCGCATATCGACAATTATACCGCCCATCTCCAAACGTACGTAGGAAGCAACCAATACCTGAAAAACTCCCGGAATGAGTGTACATGACCATTTCTCTGTTCCCGCGGGTGTAATTCTCTACCATTCACGCTGGCATCCGGTAGAGACGTCGCCGAAGGCGCGAATGATCTCCACCTCTGCGGCGCGATGAAACCCTTTCCGCATGGCCTGTCCCTTTGGACCCAGCATCAGCTGTTTGAGACCAACCAGGAAGAAGCAAGGCCAACTTCAGGATATTGCACGCCCAAGTCACCTAACGCGGCGCCATTCTGGCAGACCATCCTGTGCCGAAGATGCCAGCAAGAGCCACGAGCTGTGAGCTGTGAGCTTCACGGTGGTTGGCCATTCGCGGCCGAGTTAGGAGACTGGACCTAACACACAACAGTTTTCGAGGATCGTCCCGAATGAACATCCACATGAATCCCCGCTTGACGCGGATCCATCGAGAGGAAATGGCGTCTAAGGTTTGTCGAAGGACGTCTATCCAGATCCGAAGCTGCTAGTCTCTACGGCGTCTCGGCAAAGATCAACTCGCGCTGGGTCAGGTGGTTCAGGATACAAAGACGGGCTGGGATGATGGATTTTCATCCCGGCCCAAAACCAGTCCGAGACAGACGAATCAGGTGCTGGTCGAGCGGATTGTCGCGCCTTCGTCGCCAGCGGCTGACCGGCAAGCACATCGCCACGGAGGTCGGCGTGTCCCCGGTCACCCTCACGCAGCGGTTCACATTTACCCCTTCGGCGCAGAAAGTCATAAGACAAGCAAACCCTCATTTCCCAAGGTCGTGATGTTTCCAAATCAACTTTGATGTGATTCAAGATTCTGGCTTGGAAGAGGTCAGCATCCGACGAAACAGCCTTAATCGAATGACCTTCGTGAGCGCGTCGTCGCCGCTATCTTGAGAGGCGAAAGCCACCAAACGGTGGCCTTACGCTTCAAGTTCCCGTGTCGTCTGTGGTGAGGTTGCCTCAACCGCATCGCGCGTCCGGTTCGGTTCACTCCGGCAGGATGGGCTGCCACCGAAAACACATTCCGGAACCGCCCCGAGCATTCCCCATCAAGCGGCTCGCAGAGAACCCGCACCTGGCGGTGCATGGTTTGAAGGGTGAGCTGGCGTCACGCGGCTCACCTCGATCCCGAGCGTCACGTCTTCATCGGTGAGTCCTGGACCAAGACGAATATCACGCCGATCAGAGGCTGGGGGCCGAAAGGTCAGCGGCTGCGTGCTTTTGCTCCGTGGTCACTGGCAGACGCTGACCTCTCTGGGCGCCGTGGGTTGCGACCGGTTGACCACCGTTTGCATCTTCGATGGACAGATCACGGCTAATGGTCTCTTGCCTATGGCGAACAGCAACTTATGCTCGTTCTCAAATCGGGGACAACAGCCACAAAGCAGCACCTGTGCGACACCATCAAGGCGCGGCCGGCGCACGCCGCTGGTTCCTTCCGCCATACTGGCCAGACCTTGATCTGATCGAGCAGGCATTCTCCAAGATCAAACACTGGATGCGATTGGCACAAAAGCGGACAATCAAAGACACATGGAGACACGTCGGAACACTAGCGAAAACCAACAAACCAACTAGAAGAATGCACCAACTATCTTGGAAATGCAGGCTATGTTCAGAACACGAACGCCCGATGGGCACTGCATCCCAAGATCCCTGGAACTGCGCAATCGTCATCCACGGAACGGGTACTCAATGCGGCAGAGGTTCCAGCTCTCGAACACACAGCTCGGACGCACCCATCAGACCGATCAATGTTTCTGACATGTTGCGCTCGCAGCCGCAGGCCGTCTCGATATCCAAGGGCTAAGAGTTTGACCCAGCGAGGTAAACTTCACCGATACCTCCGCGAACGCATTCCACATGTATCGTTACCCCCGCCGCCACCTGGATCAAAATGGGGAAGGGGAGGACCTCACCCAGCGTGTTGGCAGGCAGTCAGCGTTTAGGAACATTCCCCCGGAGACGTACCTCTACTTAGCTATATTATTCAGACCATCTGGGGACGTCGCAGCCAAGAGCCCATCACTCAGCAACAAGTACCCACCCCACCAAGGGATCAATATCCTGCCAATGAATTTATATCTCGCAGCAACTAGGGCCTTCGTGATTTCTGAGAGCGACTTGCGCAGTGTAACCACCGTCGGGAGGAGAGGATTCATTTGCGCAGCCTTGGAGCCGATCCCGGCATAGATTGCCGGACTTTTATCCCAGCGTCGAAAGCAACCGGATTGGCGATCCTCAATTGCCCGTCCAGAATGGTGACTTGGTCATGATCGATGCCGAAGAGGATGCTGCGTTGAGCATACAGCTGCTGAAGCTCCCGACGTAAACGTTCTGGCCTTCAAGCGGCGGATGTAAACGCCGACGTTCTAAACCTTCCACCAGACATGGATGGGATTCGAGGTGCTCAACGCTGATCGACCAGTGTTTCGTAGACGCCAGTTCGGCCAGAGATCAAGTTGTCAGCAGCAGTTTCACGGCGTCTAACATCCAGCTGTAGCGCGCCACGACCTAGATTTTGGCCTTAGCGGCTACGCAGGCCCAGCCGTCAACTTGGCAGAGACTCGCAAGGCCTCTCAACCAAAGAGGTATCCGCATCCGATGTAGAAGATGCGGTCGAATGGTCGGAAAGGGCAGGGGGCCCGGGCCGGTGTTGGCTTAATCGTCTCGATAGTCGGCAAACTCTAGTTTCGGCATGCAAATGTTCGCCTGTCCATGCTCAAGCGACGTATGGACAGCAGCAATATCGCATTGATCTCCAACGGCGACGCTATAGCTTCTCGGTCGGGTGATCGCACAGGTCGAAATTTATCTCATTTGACCGGAGCCCCCCTTTACCTAGGAAGATCCGAACTACCCTCCGCTCCACGCGGAGTATTTCCAAATAAGCGGACACAAGAGCCTTAAGGCGTCATTTCCGACACCGCCGCAAAACAGGCCGGAAGTTCAGATCGTTGGCTACCCGACCAGGGCACTTCCTCACGGGGGCAGAGATTTCTGCGTGTGTTTGACCTATATCCCGCAAAGACCCCCCAAAAAAACCCTTAGGCATGCCTCACCAAAAAATGGTCGGAACGACGACGCCGACTAAAAACGCCGCGTCGAACATTTCGTGAATCGAACCGAAGTTCGGTCCAAGGCGGCAGTCCCCGTCAGCATTGTGAGCGTCAGCGCCGATCGCAATGCCTGCAAGCCAAGAAGAGCTACCGGCAAGTAATCTCACCTGAACGCGGTGCCGAGCTAAATCGGCGCCGCGGCCTCTAACTCACCTGCCGGTCTCCATGCCCATTGGCCCGCAACAAGGCCATTACCATCGGGCCGAGGGAGAATTCTCCTCGCTCGGCCTTTCGGGAAAGATCGCGAAGATAGCCCCCAGGGGAATTGATGTGGCCCGCTCGCTCAAGCATGCATGCCATAGCGACCGCTGCATTCTCGGGCCCCATTGCGTCGCAAGCATCCTGATAGGCAGAGGGGCTGACGCCAAGCATCGTACGGACGACGACCGCCGCTGCCATCAGATCGCGCCACCCAGTTATGGCGCCCCCTTGACCATAATCCAGTATTTGCGGGCACGCCCTTAAAACCAATCCCAATGGAAAGGCTTTCATCGGATTGCGAGTTCCCTGATTGCCCGCCAATTTTTCCTCCTGCTCTTTTCGAGAGCTGGGTTCAAGTTCAGTTGGGTAATCGGTATTTGAATTCTGTATATGACGCCCAAAATGAGCATCATTGGCGCTGGTATTTTCAGAAAAATTGTTTTGGTTCAAACTGCTTACGACTTCCTCGTGCAACAATCCCAACTCATCAAGCAGTGCTTTCAATTCACCAGCGTTCGGATTGCGCGGAATCCGTGCCACTAGCTCCACGTACATGGCTTCAAGCTGCCCCCAGTTTCCGTCGGCGCCCTCTTCCATCGCCGCGCTAATAAGCTTCCGTACGTCGCGCCGGCAGATCGTCAGAGCTTCCCTTGTCCGGCGGAACTCCTGACGTTCGGCTATAACGCGCTGCGCCAACTGCTCGAGTTCTTCTGCTCGCGCGAGTAACGGTGACAGGTCAAAGCCGTAGGCCTCCTCCACCTCTCCGGCACGGCTCTTGCGTGCATAGCGTTTGCCGTTCGCACTGTCCTTGCGAACGATAAGGCCCGCATCGACGAGCACTGCAATATGACGTCGCAGCGTGGCGGCTGCGATACCATGGGCGCGCACCATCAACTGCTCGTTGGACGGGAAAACAATTAGCTGACCGTCCTGGCGGAGTTCAGATTCGGGGTAGAAACTCAACAAGGCATCAAGTACCGCGAGGCTCCGATCTTGGACTTTCAAGAAATCTCTCGCGGCACAGGCCGCGCGAAACACTTTCCACTTGTCCACCGACGAACCCGGCTTGATGTCTGCCGTCGCAACTTGCTGCCTTACCAAGGCGAGCGTCATCGGCCGCCGCCCAAAGGGCGTCGTGACATGTCCTCTTTCCATTTTCCTTCACCTCTCAAAAGGCAAAAGAAATCCGCTCGCCCAAAACCGCGCCAAAGACTCTTGACTGATGTTCGTGGAAATGCGATTCTCGAAGTGCTAAATCCAGAGAGAGGCTTCCACGACGGAAACGTTAAGGGGGCCTTTTTCTTTTGCTATGATCCTTTCGTCTTCTATTCAGCGTATTCCCTGACAGCTGTCAGGGTTTTTCAGCGTTTCCGTTCTCGGGAAAACCGCTCAACGAGTGCTGGCAGTTCCTTCCCAACGAACTTTACGAACTCCGCTCCAAGCGATCCCTCGGCTGAAATCCGAACTTCCTTTGAGGAGAGCTTCAAGGCACCAAGTCTGGTGCCTTCGGCATCCGTAAGCTCGCCGAGACCTCCGCCGGTAGACGTCGGGACGGTCCTGACCGCCTGGTACGCCCGCTGAAACCGCTGGTCAGAGCCAAGTGCGCTATTGCGGTTCGCGGCAAGGGTACGCCGCACAGTCGCAAGGGCATCGGCTTCACTGGCCAAGGCCTTGGCAAATTCCACCCAACGCGGTCGTCCCACCTTCGGCGCCCGCCCGATTGCCTCGATGAGGTCCGCTGGAACCGCGCGGTATACGCTGCGCATACGAGCTAGTTCTGCGTCATCGATTGCCAGAGCCGCATAGATGTCACGCGGCTTGATGCCTGCATCATCCATGCGCCATGCAAACAATGTTCGCTCAATCCAGGTGAGATCTTGCCGACTGGCATTCTCGATACCCTGCGCGACCACCAGATCCAGATCCGAGATATCGACTTCGATCGCACGAACGGTTCGGCCGAGTTCCTTGGCCGCACGCCAGCGCCGATGACCGTATACGATCTGATAGCGCCCCGGGGTGTTGGGGTGACGCCGCACCTGGATCGGCACCTTTTGCCCGTCGATGTCCATTGAATGCTTAAATACGTCGAAATCGTCCCCGTCGTCATCTGGCAGGCGATCCGGAAAGGGGGACGGATCGATGAGAGACGTATCCAACTCAAATACGGATACGCCACCGGCATCGACCAGTGCCTTTAGCATGTCTCGCTCGGCTCTGATGTCGTCGATGGCCCTGTGAGCGGCACCGATCACGCCCGCACCGACGCGATTGCCGCCTGCCGGCTGAGGAGATTGCTCCGCGGGAGCCGACGCATTCTGTTCGCCTTCGAGTTCCGCGGAAAGCAGACCGAAGCTGGCGACAATCGACTTTCTGGGGCTCTTTGTCATTCCCGGCCCCAACTTGCATTGATCAAGCGTATGACGCCTTCGTTGACCGCATCCACTGCCTCGCGAGCGCGTTTATGCGTGTCACGGCCGATCTGCCCCATCTCAAGTTCATAGAGTGATTTCTTGGCGAGCCCCGCAGCTTCGACTGCGGTGCTCTCGATTGCCGTTGGCAGCAGAACGTCAGAACCGAAGAGATGGCGAAGCATCGCCACGACCTGCGACTGCGGCGCATCATTTGGATCATGTCGCGTGATGAGATAACGGATGAAGTCTTGGTCCAACTGCGCACCGTTCTCATTCAGAACGCTAATGAGGTCGCCCATCATGAGCAAAAACTGGCTCATCGAAGCGACGTCGAGCATCGCCGGGTGAACCGTGATGATCATGCTCGTCGCGGCGTAGATTGCGCTCAGGGTCAGAAAGCCCAATGACGGCGGCGTGTCCAGGATCACGATATCGTAATCCTGCTCAACCTCAGCGAGAGCAAGTTTCAGCCTCTCAAAGAAGATCGCGCCATCGCTGGATTTATTGGCAAGGACACGAGGCGTCTCATGCTCGTATTCCATAACCTCCAGATTGCTTGGAATAAGGTCGATACCGTCGAAATATGTCTTGCGAATAATATCGCGGATAGGACGCCGATCGGCGTCATCGTAGCGCAATGCGGCATAAATCGTCTCGTTGGCACCAACGTCGACTTCCGGTTGCGCACCAAACATGGCGGAAAGCGATGCCTGGGGGTCCAGATCGAGCGCAAGGACACGATAACCCTGCAAAGCGAGATAATGGGCCAGATGCACACAAGTCGTCGTCTTCGCGCTGCCGCCCTTGAAGTTGGCTATCGCGAGTACTTGCAGGTGCTCGCCCCCCCGACGCCTCGGCAAGAAGCGTAGAGCATCGCCGGGCTTCTGGGCGGCGAACATTTCGCGCAATTCGTTGATTTGCGCGAGCGTATAGACCCGGTGATTATTCTCGAGCCTGCCCGGGATGGGACCACGGCCTTCGCTGGACATCAATTTGAGGGTCGAGTCAGGTATAGATGTCAGCTTGGAGACTTCATTGGTGAGGAAATGCCGCAAGCTCTTTTCCGCCGTCGGCGGATACATCCGAGTTCGAAGCTGCTGCAACTGTCCCGACAGGAGGGTAGCGTGGCGCGTAATCTTACTACCGGCATCTTCCTTGGAAGTAACCACCGCTTCTGCTTGTCGTGCTATCGCCATTTTTCCCTCTTAGCGGCTCAAGACCGGTTTGCCGACTAAAGACCGCCAAGAGATAGACCACGATTCGCACGAACCGTCCACAATGAACGGCCCAGTTGACGCCAGTCACACGACACAATCTGCCGCCGACAGAGGCCTACCCATCTGAAAACGCACGATTTTTTGGCACGGTTCCGACAAAACTTAACCGGTGGAAACCATAAGGCCCCGGCAATACATCGACGCAGAACGGCAGCATCCGGATAGCTCCGAAGGCTTTTCGCCAGAATCACCGCACGAGATCCAGCGCAGCCTTAGCATCGAGTGCAATGCGGCGGGGGCTACAGCGCCCGGATCAGGCTAGCATGCCAGGCAAGTTGTGATGCGGCCATGCACAGTATTCCGGCAGGCGCCGCCTGGTCTCTACTTTATAGAGACGGACACGACCGGCGAACGCCGTTCGGTCGACGAAGGTTGAAAAGGTTGCCAGCGAGAACCAGTGCCGCCCCCAAGGCCGTAAAACCGTCAATGGTTTCGGTGTATAACAGATAACCCAATAGCGCCGACAACGGCACCCGCAGATAGTCCATGGGCATCACCAGCGTAGCCTCGGCATAGGACAGTGCTTTGGCCATGCAAAAATGTGCGAATGTGCCTGAGAATGCGATGAGGAATATCCATGGCCATACCGCGGCGGATGGCCAGATCCACACTTTCAGCGCCGGAACAAGTCCGATGACAGACTGGATGATAAGCATCCAGAAGATGATCTTCGTCGCGCTGTCCGAACGCGTCAGGGCTTTTGTCATGATGAACGATATGGCAAATACAAAAGCGGCTCCCAGCACGACCAGATGCCCCGGATCGAGTGGCACCGAGCCGGGCCGCACGATGAGCAGGACGCCGGCAAGGCCAAACAGGATCGCCATGCACTTGCGCCATGTCAGTCGCTCGCCAAGAAAAGCCGCCGCCATGAGAGCCACCCAGATCGGCGCAGTAAATTCGATGGCAATAACCTGGGCCAGGGGAATCATTGTGAGGCCCATCAGCCATGCGAACTGACCGACATAGTGGGCGACGTTGCGGCCTATGTGGCTGGGTAGAATACTGGTCCGCATCGCCCTGATGCCGCCCTCGCGATAGACAAGTGGCAATAGCATGAAGAAGGCGATGACGGAGCGCATCTGAACTGCACCCCCTTTCGACCGAACAGTCGGCATAAGCAGAAAGGCTCAAGCACATGCTTGAGGACAGGCTTATGTCTAACGAGTACCGACACGTTGAATTGCTGACGGGTGATGTCCGCCGCAGGCGGTGGACAACCGAGCAGAAGCTGACAATCATTGAGCAGAGTTTTGAGCCAGGCGAGACGGTATCTTCGACCGCTCGCCGCCATGGCGTTGCGCCCAATCTGCTTTACCGGTGGCGCAGGCTCTTGAGCGAGGGAGGTGCTGCAGCCGTGGAATCTGACGAGCCGGTTGTCGGCAATTCGGAAGTGAAGAAGCTGGAAGACCGCGTCCGCGAGTTGGAGCGCATACTCGGCCGCAAGACGATGGAGGTGGAAATCCTCCGCGAGGCCCTTTCCAAAGCGGACTCAAAAAAACGGATATCGCGGCCGATCTTGTTGCCGAAGGACGGTTCCCGATGAAGACCGTCGCAGACACCCTCGGTGTTTCCCGTTCAAACCTCGTCGAGCGGTTGAAAGGCAGATCGAAGCCGCGCGGTCCCTACCATAAGGCCGAGGATGCTGAACTTCTGCCCGCCATTCGCAGGCTGGTGGATCAAAGGCCAACCTATGGCTATCGGCGGATCGCCGCGCTCCTCAATCGCGAAAGGCGAGCCGCCGATAAGCCTGTCGTCAACGCCAAACGGGTTCATCGCATCATGGGCAGCCACGCGATGCTGCTGGAGAAGCATACGGCCGTTCGCAAGGGCCGTATCCACGATGGCAAGGTCATGGTCATGCGCTCGAACCTGCGCTGGTGCTCGGATGGTCTGGAGTTCACCTGCTGGAATGGCGAGGTTATCCGGCTCGCCTTCATCATCGACGCCTTTGACCGAGAGATCATCGCCTGGACAGCGGTCGCAAATGCAGGCATCTCCGGCTCGGACGTGCGCGACATGATGCTGGAGGCGGTCGAGAAGCGCTTTGGTGCAACGAGAGCCCCACACGCTATCGAGCATCTCTCGGACAATGGCTCAGCTTATACGGCGCGGGACACCAGGCTGTTCGCGCAGGCGCTCAACCTCACGCCCTGCTTCACCCCGGTCGCGAGCCCCCAGTCGAATGGAATGTCCGAGGCTTTCGTCAAAACCCTAAAGCGGGACTATGTCCGTATATCCCAGGTTCCGGACGCCGAAACAGCGCTCCGGCTCATCGACGGATGGATCGAAGACTACAACGAAATCCATCCGCATTCCGCGCTCAAGATGGCTTCCCCTCGGCAGTTCATCAGGGCTAAATCAACCTAGCTGACCTGTCCGGTGAAACGGGGAGCACTCCAGCATCTCCATGACCTGGAAAACGTCAATCTCCCGCGTGATAACCCGGCCCGAAACGGCCATAAGGAGAAGCAGGGCGATAGACGTAGCCATCCATGCGGCTGCTCGTGGCGTGGACTGGTTATTCTTCACGTTTGCCATTCTTCCCGCTGAGCATTCAGATATCGACGGCCACTCAGCTGTGCACCGGCGTAGCGAGACACTGAAGCGCTTGGTCCAACGTCTCGAGCATCGAATACCGTTCGCGAGACAAGGCGAGCCTTTGTGCCGAAACCTGGTTCAAGTCTAGGCTGGTGAGGCCCATTACTGGAGGGGCGGCCTCTGTAACGGCTTTGGAACGTCCGCAACGTTCTCGATCGCCCATGTGCGAATTATGTGCTTGCTGACAGGCATCTCGGGTCCAAGAAATGTCTGATGCCCTGGCAGGCCCATTGGGTACATCGCTTCCCGACCGGCCTCATAAGCTGCAGTCTGATCGCTGCAAAGCCGCAGGCGCATATCTTCGGGTTGAACATCTGGGCGGTTCGATAGCGCTTCAAGTGAACCGAGGTGCGATCCGAGTGTGCCGTCAAAGGCCTGCGTCAAAAACTGAGCGGTACGTTCGCTACGCTCCCGTTCAGTCGTTGCGCCCAGGAGAACCACCATAACACGTCGGCCGTTGCGCTGAGCCAAAGCAACCATGTTACGGCCTGATGCACAGATGAAACCTGTCTTCATCCCCGTGGTTCCCGGGAAATGGGCCAAAAGCTCATTGGAGGAAGCCACCTCTTTCCCATCGACGACAACTCCTGCTGCCTGAAAAAAGTACCTGTACTCGGGAAAGCTCTGGTCGATACGGATCCCCAGCAGCGCCAGGTCTCGTGCCGTAGAATGTTGCGTCCGGTCGAAGAGCCCATTTGGGTTGGCGAAGTGGGTCGCCGTCAAACCAAGTCTTTTGGCTGCATCGTTCATGCGTTCGACGAAGGTCGCGTCATTGGAAGCCACAGTCTCAGCCAATGCTACAGCAACATCGTTAGTGGAACCTGCGATGACGGCGAAAAGCGCATCCTCCAGGGTCATGGCGCGACCGACAGAGAGCCCGGCTTCAAGCGATGCTTGGCTCATCGCGTGCCGCGAAATTACCACCGGCGTGTCCATCGTGACTTGGCCTGATCGCAACGCTTCGAAGACAACAAAGACAGTCATGAGTTTCGTCGTGGAGGCCGGATACCACGGGACACCGGCATCTTCCGCATGGAGGACGGCCTGCGTCGCTACATCCACCACGAGGGCTGGCGTGGCGCCAACAGGCACGGCTGCAAAAACCGAAGTACTAAGCAAGAGCGCTTTCCATCCGTTGGAGAGAGCCTTCATCCTGCTCAAGTTTCCCATTTCCATATCCAATTTGAAATCTGCATGCGCGGGCGCAGCGTCTGTGAGAGTGCTATTGCTTAAGCAAAGAATGATCCTGGAGATCGCTGAGTGATGCGAGCTGACGCTTTGAATTAGGTCAAACGGGCAAAATTTAGACCTCGCGAGATTGCTTATCTCAGGGCTATGGAACGGTTGGAACAGGCGGTCAATGCCCTTGCCATTTGCGCGCGCCCGGATTCTGTTGGAACCGCCGCCATTCCTGCCGCGCCGACCTGTCAATCATGCACAAACGAGCCAATCCTACATGACGGCCCGTGCGCAGCCGAGGCGAAGGCCGCCTTAGCTGCGCGATTGGTGCATAGCTGCACTGCAGCATAAGCTCTTTGAAATAAGCGCTATCAGGGTATGATGGTTTTCATCGAAGCGATGCACCTCCTCCCGCAAAGCTTCGTGTTTCAGGTGGCCCACTCCTCCTCCCAGGGACGCCTGTAGGAACAGCAGCACTCCTCCTCCCAGCTGCTGTTCGGTTCTTTTGGAAAAGCCTGCCGCACCTCCTCCCGCGGCGGGCTTTTTCGTTTTTAGCCCTCTGGTAATTTTAACGGCCGGAAGGTGGGGGATGGGGTGAGGATCATATCTCCCTTAAGTTCGATGCAGAGCATCCGGACGCCGGCAGCAAATTTCAGCACTGAAATGAAGTCGCTCTCATCCTAATGGGAGCTAGGCGCTTTCCCTTGCAATCAGCTTTCCCTGGAAAAGGCGGTCGAAATCCCGATCTTCGGAGCTTCCGAGAACCTCGACGAGGTACTCGACCATATCGGAGATTGGTTGGCGGTAGGTCGTCAGCCGATAATTCGGACTGTCAGCCTGAGGCACATCGTCGAACCCGGTTATGGCAATGTCTTCGGAGACGCGTAAACGCAACTTGTGGCGGATCACGTCCATGGCTCCGATCGCAAGCGCATCGTTCTCGCAAACGATGATGTCCGGCAGCGCCTCTGCATTGCGCCCGGCCAGCGTATCCGTGACGATATCGGCGGCCAATGCCGGATCATAGGCGGCGACTGCAACCGTCTCGGGCTCGACGCCAAAATGTCCGCGCCAGTATTCGACGAAGGTTTCCTTGCGCAGGAGGTGGGCTGAATAGGTGCGTGGCCCGGCCAGAAACATCGGTCGGCGATATCCCCGTTCATGCACGTAGTTGGCGATTTCCTTCATCGCATGCACATCGTCCACGGCGATAGAAATGGTGTTCGGGTTGCGCGAAGTTCGGGCGAAAATAATCAGTTTGCGAAAGCGCCGGGCATGAAGGGCGGTCTCCAGGACCTCGTCGTCAAACTGGATGCCGATCAGGATCACCGCATCGACACGCCGCTGGCTGGCATTCAGCAGCGCATGCCCGGCATCGTCCCTGTTAAGAGTGTTGACGAGCAGGATATCCCATCCCTCACGCCGCAATATGCGGGTCAGGTGCTCCATCATCACCAGCTTGTGTGGATTTGCGAAGTCGTCGATGAGAAGTGCCACGAGATTCGACCGGTCGGACGCAAGACTTGCGGCCCGCAGGTCCGGCACGTAGCCGAGCCGTTCCGCAGCGACCATGACCTTCTCCAGGCTCTTGGTCGATATGGATGCGTCTTTCCGGAAGGCGCGATTGACCGTCCAGCGCGATACCCCTGCAGCAACGGCCACGTCGTCTGCCGTTACGTGGCCGGCAAAAGCGGGCTTTTTTTCACCTGCCATTCTGTTCTCCTACCTCCGTCTTGTATCGGTTCGCGGTCAATTGATAGGGCCTTTTTATCTTGCCCCGAGAAAATTTTGCTCACGGGAGCATTTTCATCTTGCTCGCGAGAGCAAAAATGGAGATAGTCCGCTCAGGAACGGGATCAAGCCGCGATCGGGAGGTTATTTGTGGTGAAAATCGGTTTGCTGGGCGCTGGGCGTATCGGTCGCGTACATGCTGTAAATATTGCCGGCCATGCCAGAAGCGAACTGGTTGCCGTGTCGGACGTGAACGAAGACGCTGCTCGCTCCCTTGCGAAAGTCTACGGCGCAAAGGCGATCAGCTCCGAGGAGATGCTTCAAGACAACTCAATCGACGCCGTGCTGATTGCGACTTCGACTGATACCCATTCGGAATTCATTGAAAAGGCAACGGCGGCAGGCAAAGCCGTACTGTGCGAAAAGCCGGTTGACTTGTCTCTGGACCGCGCCAAAAAATGCCTTGCAGCGGTTTCTGGTAGCGGGATGCCGGTCATGGTTGGCTTTAATCGCCGCTTCGACAGCAATTTCGCCGCGATCAAGGCATCCGTCGAAGCCGGCGAAATCGGCAAACCGGAACTGCTTTCGATTACCTCGTTTGATCCGGCGCCGCCGCCGATCAGCTACGTCAAGCTGTCTGGCGGGCTGTTTCGTGACATGATGATCCATGATTTCGACATGGCGAATTTTATCATGGGTGAGATGCCCAAATCCGTCCACGCAGTCGGCACTTCAATCGTTGATCCGGAAATCGGCACCGCCGGTGATGTGGATACAGCGGTTGTAACGCTCACATATGCGGATGGTCGCATCGCAGTCATCAAGAACAGCCGCCGTGCTGTTTATGGCTATGACCAACGTATCGAATTGCTGGGGTCCGAGGGACTGCTGTCGGCCGCCAACGTGCTTGAAAACACCGTGTCGAAGGCGACGAAGGCGGGCGTCACAAGCGCAAAGCCTGAGTTCTTCTTCCTGGAGCGCTACATGCGTGCCTATGCTTCGGAGTGGGATGCTTTTGTATCCGCCATTCTTGATGGCACCCCCATGCCGATCACATTGAGGGACGGGGTGGCAGCATTGGCGTTGGCAGAGGCGGCAACGCAATCGCGCAATTCGGGCCGACCGGTCGAACCCCCGCTGTAAATATTTGCGATGGCCTTGGGCCATCGTCGGGAGATAGCCGCGGCATTGGGGGAGCATTGCCTCGGCTTTCAGTTCCGGCCCTACGTGGTCGGATGGAGGGACGTCAGGAACGTGACGTCCAGGGAACTCACTTGGGAGGATAACATGAAGAACTTACTAGCAGCAGTCGCAACCGTCGCGGTCATCGCCTCGGCATTTCCGGCTTTCGCCACCGACATTATCGTCGTTGCCCACGGCCAGGCGAACGATCCGTTCTGGTCTGTCGTCAAGAACGGAGTCGAGAAGGCCGCCAAGGATACCGGCGTCAATGTAGAATTCCGCTCGCCTGAAACCTTCGACATGGTTCAGATGGGCCAGATGATCGACGCCGCCGTCAACCAGGAGCCGGCCGGCCTCGTGGTATCGATCCCCGACGCCGATGCTCTCGGGCCGGCGATCAAGCGTGCGGTCGCGGCCGGAATTCCGGTCATTTCCATGAATTCGGGATCCGATGTCGCCCATGAACTGGGCGCCCTTCTCCACGTGGGCCAGTCGGAATTCGATGCCGGCAAGGCCGCTGGCAAGAAGCTTGCGGAAATGGGCGGCAAGAAGGGCATATGCGTCAATCAGGAGGTGGGCAACGTTTCGCTCGATCTCCGTTGCCAGGGGTTCACCGAAGGTTTCGGCAATCCCGTCACGGTCATCCCAACCCAGAATGATCCGGCGGAAGTCGAATCCAAGGTCCGCGCCGCACTCGAATCCGACACCGATGTCGATACGGTACTCGGACTGAGCGCCTCGCTTGTCGGTGAGCCCGCCGTCAAGGCCGCTCAGGCCATCGGGCGTGAGAATGTAATGATCGCCAGCTTCGACCTTTCGAGCGGCTTCCTCCAGGATGTGGCCGACGGCAAGGCTGCCTTTGCCATCGATCAGCAGCAGTTCCTGCAGGGCTACCTGCCGGTGTCGTTCCTGGCACTCAACGCGCAGTACGGCCTTATACCAGGCGGTGATGTCGCCTCCGGTCCCAACCTCGTGACCAAGGACACTGCAGCCAAGGTTATCGACCTTTCCGCTCAAGGCATCCGCTGAACCATAGCAATCATCCGGGCCGCATAGATACGCGGCCCGGCTACCGATCGGGAGAACGCCATGTCGACTGCCAAGCTGGGACAACCGGACGAGCGGATCAAGTCCGAGTCCCTTGCCACCAAATTGATGAAACGTCCGGAATTGGGAGCCATTGGCGGTGTCGTTCTTGTCACCATCTTCTTCCTGGTGACGGCAGACCGTACGATGTTCACCCTGTCCGGCATCATGAACTTCATGACGCCCGCTGCGCAGCTGGGCATTCTCGGAATTGCGGCTGCAATGCTGATGATCGGCGGGGAGTTCGACCTGTCCATCGGCTCGATGGTCGCTTTCGCCGGCATGGTCTTTGCGGCATTGACCGTCAATGCCGGACTGCCACTCATCGTCGCCATTCCACTGACTCTGGGGGTTGCCGCCGCGCTGGGCGCAGCCAACGGCCTCATTGTGATACGCACAGGTCTGCCCTCCTTCATCGTCACACTGGCAGGCCTCTTTGTCCTGCGGGGCGCGGCGCTTGTCGGCCTGAAGATCTTTACCGGCGGCTCCACGCAGCTGCGCGGGGTTCGTGATGCCGTCGAAGGCGATTTCCTCGCGCCAATCTTTTCCGGCGACGCATTCGGCTTTCTTTTCGATTGGCTTGCCGCGGCCGGCATGATCGAGACCTTCAAGTCCGGCGCGCCTAAAATACCTGGCATTCCGGTGGAGATCATCTGGTTCGTTCTTTTCGCGCTGGCTGCCACTTATGTGCTTTTGCGCACCCCGATCGGAAACTGGATCTTTGCAACGGGGGGAGATTCTCTCGCTGCCTCAAATTCCGGCGTGCCGGTCCGGCGCGTCAAGATATCGCTCTTCATGCTGACCGCGATGGCTGCGGCCCTCGTTGCCATCATTACCGTGATCGACGCCGGCTCCACCGACGCTCGCCGCGGCTTCATGAAAGAGTTCGAGGCGATCATCACTGCCGTTATCGGCGGCTGCTTGCTGACCGGAGGCTATGGCTCGGCGATCGGCGCCTTCTTCGGTGCGATCATTTTCGGCATGGTCACGATCGGCTTGACCTATACCCGGTTTGATCAGGACTGGTTCCAGATATTCCTCGGCACAATGCTTCTCCTGGCTGTGATCTTCAACAACGTCATCCGCAGACGTGTGACCGGGGAGCGCTGAAATGACCGTACCGATCATCCACATGGAAAACATCAAGAAGCACTATGGCAATGTCATCGCGCTGAATGGCGTGACCTTCGACGTGGCCGCCGGTGAATGCCACTGCCTTCTGGGCGACAACGGCGCAGGCAAGTCGACCTTCATCAAGACCATGTCTGGCGTCCATAAACCCACCGAGGGTTCGATCACGCTTGAGGGAAAACCGATGTCCTTCAACAGCCCCCGCGATGCGATGGAGGCAGGCATAGCCACGGTGTTCCAGGATCTCGCGATGATCCCGCTGATGTCGGTAACGCGCAACTTCTTCATGGGGCGCGAACCGGTGAAGGGCAGGGGCCTCTTCAAGCGCTTCGATATCGACAAGGCCAACGAGATCACCATGGCGGAGATGCGCAAGATGGGCATCAACCTGCGGGGGCCTGATCAAGCGGTAGGGACGTTGTCGGGTGGCGAAAGGCAGACGGTAGCCATCGCACGGGCGGTCTATTTCGGCGCCAAGGTGCTTATCCTCGACGAGCCGACATCAGCACTTGGCGTACGCCAGACCTCCAACGTCCTTGCCACCATCAATCGCGTTCGAAAACAGGGTATTGGCGTCGTGTTCATTTCCCACAATGTCCGTCATGCCATGGCTGTGGGTGACCGCTTCACCGTGCTCAACCGTGGCCAGACGCTGGGAACCGCACGGAAAGGCGAAATCAGTGCCTCCGACTTGCAAGATCTGATGGCTGGCGGACAGGAACTTGCCGAGCTGGAAGGCTCGCTCGGCGGAACGATCTGACTGCCGGTCAAACGAGGGAACAGATGTCGACTTCAATGCCGCAGACAGAACTCGGTGTGGCTCTGATAGGAACGGGCTTCATGGGCAAATGCCATGCCATGGCCTGGCGAAACGTCGCAGCGGTCTTTGGTGGCGCGCATCCGAGGCTCGAAATCCTCGCGGATGTAACCGAACATTCCGCCAAGATGTTCGCAGACCAGTTCGGCTTTTTCCGTTCAACCACGCGGTGGGAAGATGCCATCATCGATCCCGCGGTCGACGTGGTGTCGATCACGGCGCCCAACGGCTTGCATCGCCCGATGGCCGAGGCGGCATTGAAGGCCGGCAAGCACGTCTGGCTGGAAAAGCCTATGGCGCTGACGCTGGAGGATGCCAGCGCCATGGCGGCAACTGCCGCGGCTCACCCCGGGCAGGTAACAATCCTCGGTTACAACTACCTTCGCAATCCTGCGTTCCAGGCTGCGCGAGACATGATCCGCGAGGGATTGATCGGTGCGCCGCTGACGTTTCGCGGAGTTTATGACGAGGATTATTCCGCTGACCCGCTCCTCCCGTGGTCGTGGCGGATGACACATGAGGATGGCGGGCTGGGCGCACTCGGCGATCTCGGTTGCCACCTCGTAAGCCACATGCTGGCCCTCATGGGCCCGGTCTCCGAGGTGATCGGCCAGACCCAGATTGCCATCCCCACACGTCTTTCGCCGGAAGGTCCAAAGCAGGTCGAAAACGAAGACAGCGCCATGGCCCTGTTGCGCTTCACCTCCGGTGCACAAGGCTCATTTGCCACCTCGCGAGTGGCTCGCGGGCGCAAGTGCCGCCTGCAATGGGAAGTCCATGGCTCTTTGGGAACGATCGTTTTCGACCAGGAGAACATGAACGAGCTTTGGGTTCATCGCATGGGTGAAGCCGGCTTTGTGCGGCACCTGACCGGCCCTAGCCAGCCCGATTTCGCCGCCTTCTGCCCGGCGCCGGGCCATAACTTTGGGTTCAACGAGCAGAAAGTGATCGAGGCCCGCGATCTTCTCCTCGCGATTGTCGGCGGTCCGCATGTGGGCCCGGATTTCGCGGATGGGCTGGAGATCGAAAAAATCATTCACGCGATGGCTGCCTCGAACGGCAAAGCGATACGGATTGAAAGGCAAGAAAAGTGACCAAAACACTGGATGTCATTACCATCGGCCGTGCCGGCGTTGACCTCTATGGCGCACAAATTGGTGGTCGGCTGGAGGACATGGGATCCTTCGAGAAGTATATCGGCGGCTCTCCTACCAACATCGCCTGCGGCAGTGCTCGCCTAGGCCTTAAGACTGCACTTATCAGCCGCGTCGGCAACGAGCATATGGGCCGCTTCATCCTGGAACAGCTAGCCCGCGAAGGTGTGGCGACCGACGGCGTGAAGATCGACCCCGAGCGACTAACCGCGTTGGTGATCCTCGGCATTCGCGATGACGAGAAGTTCCCTTTGATTTTCTACCGCGAAAACTGTGCGGACATGGCGCTCTGTGAAGATGATATCGACGAAGACTTCATTTCCTCCGCCCGAGCGGTCGTCGTTACCGGAACGCATCTCAGCCACCCACGCACGGAAGCTGCCGTCATCAAGGCACTGACCCTTGCCCGCAAGTACGGACTGCGCACGGCGCTCGACATCGATTATCGCCCGAATCTGTGGGGTGTGGCGGGTCATGGTGACGGTGAAAGCCGTTTTGTCGAAAGCGCCAAGGTCACGGCCAGACTGCAATCATCACTACATTACTTTGACCTGATCGTCGGAACGGAGGAAGAGTTCCACATCGCCGGCGGATCGACCGATACGCTCGTGGCCCTTGGTGCGGTGCGTTCCGTGAGTGGCGCAACGCTCGTGTGCAAGCGCGGCCCACTGGGTGCAGTTGCTTTCGAGGGTGAGATCCCCACCAGCCTAGATAAAGGGCAAACGGGACAGGGCTTCCCGATCGAGGTGTTCAATGTGCTCGGCGCCGGCGACGGCTTCTTTTCCGGGCTGCTGCGTGGCTGGATGACGGGAGAGGATTGGCCGACATCGCTGAAATATGCCAACGCCTGCGGCGCTTTCGCCGTCAGCCGTCATGGCTGCACGCCGGCCTACCCGAGCTGGGAGGAGTTGCAGTTCTTCCTCGATCGCGGCGTGGTGCGCCCGGATTTGCGCAATGATCCGGATCTGGAGCAAATCCACTGGTCGACGACGCGCCACACGCGTGTCAACGGCGACTGGTCCACCATGCGTGTTTTTGCGTTCGATCATCGGATGCAACTGGAGACGTTGGAAGGCTACTCACCTGAGAAAGGCGCCTCGTTCAAGGAGCTATGCCTCGATGCGGCATTGCGGGTACAGGCGGGCCAAAGCGGGTACGGCATCCTCTGCGACAATCGCATCGGGCGTTCCGCTCTTCACCGAGCTTCCGGCACCGGCCTGTGGATCGGACGGCCGACCGAGTGGCCGGGCTCTCGTCCGCTGACGCTCGAGCCAGAACTCGGGCTCGATAGCGGGACGCTGGTCGAATGGGCGCGCGAGGATGTGGTGAAGGTGTTGTGTTTCTGTCATCCGGACGACGCAGGCGAGATGCGGGCCGGGCAGGAAACAACCGTCAGACAGCTTTTCAACGCTGCACGCCGCAACAAACTGGAATTCCTGCTGGAGATCATACCGTCCAAAGTAGGCCCCACAGACGACGCGACGGTGGCAACGCTCATCAACCAGTTCTACGCGGCCGGCATTTATCCCGACTGGTGGAAGCTGGAGCCATTGAAGACGCATAACGGCTGGGCGAGTGCGATTGCCGCAATCGAAGCCCATGACAGACACACACGCGGCATCGTCGTTCTCGGACTGGATGCGCCGGAGGCGGACCTTTCGGAGAGTTTCGAGATCGCGGCGCGTTTCAATCTGGTCAAGGGATTTGCGGTGGGACGCACGATCTTCGGCGAAGTGGCAGGTCGCTGGTTCTGCGGCGAACTCGCTGATGAGGCGGCTGTGAACGAAATGTCCAAGCGCTATGCGCGGCTTTGCGGACTATGGGATTCGGCGCGCGAAAAGGCACGGGAGCAGGCAGCATGAACATGGTTCGACTGACGGCCGCACAGGCGATGGTGAAATGGCTCTCCGCGCAGATGACGGACGAAGGCGAGCGCTTCGTCGACGGTGTCTGGGCAATCTTCGGCCACGGCAATGTGGCGGGCCTCGGCGAGGCGTTGCAAAAGGCGGGCAATGGGCTACCCACCTGGCGTGGCCAGAACGAGCAGACCATGGCGCATGCAGCCATCGCCTATGCCAAGGCTATGAAGCGCCGGCGGGTGCAGGCAGTGACATCCTCCATCGGACCGGGTGCAACAAACATGGTGACGGCGGCGGCTCTGGCACATGTCAACCGGCTGCCCGTGCTCTTCATCCCCGGCGACGTCTTCGCCAATCGCCGGCCAGATCCGGTGCTGCAGCAGATCGAGGACTTCGGCGACGGCACAGTCTCGGCCAACGACTGCTTCCGGCCGGTCAGCCGCTATTTCGACCGTATTACACGGCCGGAGCAACTTCTGACGGCTTTGCCGCGTGCGATGCGCGTGATGACCGATCCCGCCGATTGCGGACCGGTGACGCTCTCCTTTTGCCAGGACGTTCAGGCCGAGGCTTACGACTGGCCGGAAGCGTTTTTCGAGCGCAAGGTCTGGCGCATCCGCAGACCGGCGCCGGACAGGCGCGACCTTGAGGATGTTGCTACGATGATTCGCGCGGCGAAGACGCCGGTGATCGTCGCCGGCGGTGGGGTCATCTACAGCGATGCGGAACGCGATCTTGCCGATTTTGCCACGCGCCACGCGGTTCCCGTGATCGAAACGCAGGCAGGCAAGTCCGCACTGCCGCAAAACCATCCGCTGAACTTCGGCGCTGCCGGCGTTGACGGTTCGGCGGCTGCAAATGTGCTCGCTCGCACGGCGGATCTGGTGATCGGGATCGGCACTCGCTTCCAGGACTTTACGACGGGGTCATGGTCGCTGTTTGAGGCAAAAGAGCGCCGCATAGTCTCTATCAACGTCCATGGCTATGACGCCGACAAGCACGGCGCGACCGGACTGGTGGCCGACGCCAAGGTAGCGCTTGTTGGCCTGAGCGAAATCCTCGGCGAGCATCGTGCACCAGCGCCGGATGCCGCATCACGAACCGAATGGCTTGCCGCCGTCGATCGCCATTGCACAGCGCCTTCCGCCGACGGTCTGCCGACAGATGCGCAGGTCATCGGAGCGGTCCAGCGCGCGACGGGCGAAAGCGCCATCGCCATGTGCGCCGCCGGCACCATGCCGGGTGCGCTCAAGCTTCTGTGGCAGTCGAGCCAGGGTGGCTATCACATGGAATACGGCTATTCCTGCATGGGCTATGAGATTGCCGGTGCCATGGGGCTGAAGCTCGCCCGTCCGGATCGTGAGGTTGTCTGCTTCGTCGGCGACGGCTCTTACATGATGGCCAATTCGGAACTGGCGACTGCGGTCATGCGCAAGGTGCCGTTCACCGTCGTTTTGACTGACAATCGCGGCTACGGCTGCATCAACCGCCTGCAGCAGGCAAGCGGCGGCGAGGCATTCAACAATCTCTACAAGGACTGCAATGTTGAACAGCAGCCGCAGATCGACTTCGTTGGCCATGCGGCGTCAATGGGCGCTTTTGCGGTGAAAGCGAAAGACATCGCCGATCTGGAAACGCAGATCGCTGTCGCCCGCGGCCGCGACATTCCGACTGTCATCGTCATCGAGACAGACCCGACCAATGGTCCCGGCTTTGGAGACGCGGGCCATTGGTGGGACGTCGCGGTCCCCCAGGTGGGCACCACCGACAAGCTGCGGCAGGCCTATGGCCGTTACCTCGAAGGCGCCGCCAGACAGAGACCCGTAAACTGAGGACAAGGTATGATCCGCTTCGGCACCAACCCCATCGCCTGGGCAAACGACGACGACCAGACGCTCGGCGCCAACATTCCGACAGAACAGATCCTCCACGAGGCCGCGGGTATCGGCTTTGACGGAATCGAGAACGGTCACCGCTGGCCTGACGATCCGGAAGCGCTGAGACAATTGCTCGGGACCCATGGCCTTGCTTTCGTTTCCGGCTGGTATTCGCTGAACCTGCTATCGCAATCGGTGGATTACGAGAAAAAGGCGATCCAGCCGCATCTCGACAAGCTGAAGCACAACGGCTGCACCGTCTGCATCGCCTGCGAAACCTCCAACAGCATCCAGGGTCTGCAGGTGCCGTTGTCGGAAGGCCCGAAGCTCTCAAACGACGCCATGTTGCTGTTTGGCGCCAGGGTCGAGGAACTCGCCGCCTTCACGGCATCGCAGGGCATAGCGCTCGTCTACCATCACCATATGGGTACGGTCGTCGAGACTCCAGAGGAGATCGACGCCTTCATGGCCGCAACAGGCCCGAGGACGCGACTGCTGTTTGACGCAGGCCATTGCTACTTCGGTGGAAATGGAAGCGATCCCGCGCCGATGTTGCGCAGATATGTCGATCGCGTCAGCCATTTTCACGCCAAGAACGTCCGTCCCGCCGTGATGCGGCAGGTTCGCGAAACAGGCATGTCCTTCATGGACGGCGTTCGTGCCGGTGTCTTTACCGTGCCCGGCGACGAGGAAGGTGCTGTGGATTTCACGCCACTGCTGACGATCCTCAAGGAGGCAGGTTATGACGGCTGGATCGTGATCGAGGCCGAACAGGATCCGGAGATCCGCACCCCCTACAAGTACCAGTCTCTTGGACTGAAGACGTTAAAAGCCGCGGCCATCGACGCCGGTCTCATCTGACACGCGGTCAAGGAGGAAACCATGCCCAATCTGCTTCATCGCCCGTTTGGCACCCATGGCAAGGTGCATGAGATCACGCCTGCCTCGGCTGGTTGGCGGCACGTCGGCTTCTCCCTATACCATCTGCGTGCCGGCGAGCGCGCAGAGGAAGCCACCGGCGGCCGCGAAGTCATTCTTGTCATGGTCGAGGGCAAGGCTAGCATTCAAGGCGCTGGCCGCGATTGGGGTGTTCTGGGCGAGCGCATGAGCGTCTTCGAAAAAAGCCCGCCGCATTGCCTCTATCTGCCGAATGGCAGTGATTGGGTGGCCGTCGCGGAGACGGATTGCGTCATCGCCGTCTGCTCGGCGCCCGGCAAGGGTGGCCACGCTTCCCGCAAGATCGGACCGGACGGGATCACGCTGACGCAACGCGGCGAGGGGGCAAATACCCGCTACATCAACAACATTGCCATGGAGAATGAGGACTATTGCGACTCGCTGCTGGTGACGGAGGTGTTTACCCCGGCCGGACACTGGTCAAGCTATCCGAGCCATCGCCATGACGAGGACGATTTTCCCCGCATCACCTATCTGGAGGAGACCTATTATCATCGGCTGAACCCTGCCGACGGTTTCGGCGTCCAGCGCGTCTATACCGACGACCTGCAATTGAACGAGACCATGGCCGTGCATGACGGCGACGTGGTCTGCGTGCCGCGCGGTCATCATCCCTGCGGCGCGCCGTACGGGTTTGAGATGTACTACCTCAACGTCATGGCCGGGCCCTTGCGCAAATGGCGCTTTGTCGCCGCGCCGCCGGTCGAGCATCTGATGCGCTGAGCGCCTTCACCTCAGGATATAGAGACATGGACCAACCTTTTACACTCGCGGCTTGCGCCGAAATGCTCTGGTGCGACAGGCCGATCGAATGGCGCTGCGAGCAACTCAAGGACCTCGGTTTCCAGGTCGGTCTATGGAATTGGCCGGACCACGATCTTGACGCGCTGGAAAGATCGGGCGCGACATTTTCCATCATGAATGGCTATTTGACCGGGCGCCTTGCAGATGATGAGGGTGCCGACACGCTTTTGCGTTCGGCACGCGACACCGCTCAGGTTGGAAGGCGCCTCGGCGTCTCGCACCTAAACCTGCATGGCACAGGGCTTGGCGAAGGCGGCCTTCCAGCGCAGCCATGCGAAACGGTGACAGGACGGATGTGGCTCAAGGCTCGCGACACGCTTTCGCGTATTGCCGATTTGGCCGAGGAACTGGATGTGGTCTTCACCCTGGAGAACCTGAACTTGCCGGTGGATCATCCAGGAACGCCTTTCGGCCGCGCGGAGGATACGCTGGCATTGGTTTCCTTCGTCAATCACCCACGCCTGAAGCTCAATCTCGACCTCTATCATGCCCAAATAGGGGAGGGAAACCTGATCGAGACCTGCCGGGCCTGTCTGCCCTGGATCGGAGAAATACAGGTCGCCGATGTACCGGGACGATGTGAACCAGGCACCGGCGAGATCAACTATTCTGTCATCGCCCACGCCCTGTTCGATATGGGATACCGTGGCCCGGTGGGAATGGAAGCCTTCGCCAAGGACGACCCGCTACAGGCACTTGAGGCATTTCGCGCGGCATTTACCCTTGAGGATAAAGACCTGTCGCGGGACGAGACCGGAACATCATAACGATATTCCTATCTCATCGATCCGGCAGTCTTGTTGCTTACGAGTTTGCTGCCTGGCTTGGATACCTGGCTTTCAGCTCGAGGCGTCGTCGGTGCAGCACTGGCTCGGTGTAGCCGTTCGGCTGTTGGCGACCCTTCAGGACGAGATCGAGGGCAGCCTGGAAGGCGATGGAAGCGTCGAAATCAGGTGCCATCGGCCGGTAGAGCGGGTCGCTGGCGTTCTGGCCATCGACGACGGCGGCCATCCGTTTCATCGTCTCGACGATCTGCTCTTCGCTGACCACCTTGTGATGGAGCCAGTTGGCCATGTGCTGCGCGGAGATGCGCAACGTCGCCCGGTCTTCCATCAGTCCGATGTCGTTGATGTCGGGCACTTTCGAGCAGCCGATGCCCTGGTCGACCCAACGCACCACGTAGCCGAGGATGCCCTGCGCGTTGTTGTCGAGTTCGCGCTGGATCTCCTCCGGCGTCCAGTTCGGCCGCGTGGCAACCGGTACCGATAGAATATCCGACAGCTTCGCACGCCCACGGGTCTTCAGCCCGGCCTGCACGTCGGCAACATTCACCGTGTGATAATGGGTCGCGTGCAGCGTCGCTGCGGTCGGTGACGGCACCCAGGCCGTGTTTGCGCCTGCCTTTGGATGGGCGATCTTCTGTTCGAGCATGGCCGCCATCAGGTCGGGCATGGCCCACATCCCCTTGCCGATCTGGGCATGGCCGGAAAGGCCGCATTCAAGCCCGATGTCGACATTCCAGTTCTCATAGGCCGAAATCCAGGCCGCCTGCTTCATGTCGCCCTTGCGGATCATCGGGCCGGCTTCCATCGAAGTATGGATCTCGTCGCCGGTGCGGTCCAGGAAGCCGGTATTGATGAACACGACCCGCTCGCGCGCGGCACGGATGCATTCCTTGAGGTTTACCGTGGTGCGGCGCTCCTCGTCCATGATGCCCATCTTCATCGTATTGACCGGCATGCCGACCGCTTCTTCGACACGGCCGAAGATCTCGCTGGCGAAGGCAACTTCCTCCGGCCCGTGCATCTTCGGCTTCACCACGTACATGGAGCCGACGCGTGAGTTCTGCCGCCGCCCGCCGGTGCCTATGTCGTGCAACGCGATCAGCGCCGTCACCATGGCATCCATGATGCCCTCCGGCACTTCGTTCCCGTCGCGATCGAGAATGGCCGGGTTGGTCATCAGGTGTCCGACATTGCGCACCAGCATGAGGGATCGTCCCTTCAGGCTGGCGGCATCGCCATCCGGCATCAGATAGTCGAGGTCCGGCTCGAGCCTGCGGATGAAACTCTTGCCCCCCTTGCTGACCTCTTCTGTCAGGTCGCCCTTCATCAGGCCGAGCCAGTTCCGGTAGGCAACCACCTTGTCTTCGGCATCCACGGCGGCGATCGAATCCTCGCAGTCCATGATCGTGGTGATCGCCGACTCGATCCTGACGTCGGAGATCTTCGCCGGGTCGTGGCCGCCGATCGCTGTGGTCGGATCGATAACGATCTGGATGTGCAGGCCGTTCTTGCGAAGGATCACGGCTGTCGGCTGCGCCGGCTCACCGAGATAGCCAGCAAATTGCCACGGATCTGCGAGATTGGCCGTCTTGCCGTCGTTGACCGCAATGGTGAGCGTGCCATCGGTCACCACGAAGGACGTGGCTTCCGTCCAGCTGGCGCCCGAAAGCGGTACGGACTGGTCGAGGAAATCACGCACCCAGGCAATCACCTTGGCGCCGCGGACGGGATTGTAGCCCTTGGCCTTTTCCGCACCGCCGTCCTCCGGGATGGCATCGGTGCCGTAAAGCGCATCGTAAAGCGAACCCCAGCGCGCATTAGCAGCGTTCAGCGCATAGCGGGCGTTCATCACCGGCACGACGAGCTGCGGGCCGGCGATCCCGGCGATTTCCGGATCGACGCTTCCGGTCGAGACGGTGAAATCCGGGCCTTCAGGCAGAAGATAGCCGATCTCGCGCAGGAAGCTCTCATAGGCCGCCATGTCGGACGGAGCACCGTTCTTGCGATACCAATCGTCGAGTTTCACCTGCATTGCATCGCGCTTGGCCAGCAGTGCCCGGTTCTTCGGTGCGAGATCGTGGACGATCGTGGCAAACTGCGAGAAGAAGCGCTCCACATCCACGCCGGTACCCGGAATGGCCTCCTGCACGAGGAAATCATGCAGCAGCTTGTCGATTGCGAGCCCATTCTTGTCGATGCGAGCCATACGGCGCCTCCAGTACGTGATTTTCTGTGAAAGGAAATTCGTACGGGAGCGTTTCGTTTGCAATGGCAGCAACAGGAAATTGCGTCTTCCGTTATGGAAACTATAGTCCCTAACGGCTGATCGTGATCAGTTCCGCTGATTACTTGGTATGGATGACATAACGTCTATCCCGACTGCTTCACGCACGAAGCATGCAGAAATGCAGCCTCTAGAAGGTCATCGCGTTGACGACCATCATGACAGGGAGGCCGCCGACAACGACCGCTGCGGTCCAGGCCGCTGCAAACTTCATCAGATAGGCCCGGCGTTCTTTTCTCTCATCCCACTCGAAAACCATGTGCATCCTCACGCCATCACTGCCGAGATAGAAACACCGCCCCCTTGAGGAGTCGAGTGGCGTGGATGCAACAGCAAAGATTTAGCTGAGTTGAAGGCATCTGGGGGCTCCCCGCCACCGGCTTCGCTCTGCTCAAACCCGACCACACGGTCCAGCATTTCAAAGTCAATACGATCCGTTACGATCTATATCTGCAACTATCGTGAATTGGTCACACTTGTCGGCGATCGAGTTGATGCATAGGAGATAAATCCCGACGCGTCGCCGGACTGGCGAGCCTCACCCAAGGAGGACTCATGAAAACGAAGTCCCGAGAGCCCGCACTTCGACTACAGAATATATGCCGATCCTTTGGCACTACGGCAGCGGTGCATGACATATCACTCGATATTCAAAAGGGAGAAGTGGTGTCTTTGGTAGGGCATTCCGGCTGCGGAAAGTCCACGCTCCTGCGCATTATAGCCGGTGTAGAAATGGCCGAAACGGGCCAGGTGTTCCTCGCCGGGCGCGAAGTTAACGGCCCAAACACATTCGTGGAGCCGGAGGCGCGCAGCGTCGGCTTTGTTTTCCAGGACTATGCCCTGTTTCCGCATTTGACTGTCCGCGAGAACATTCTCTTCGGCCTGAAGCGCCAACCGAAGTCGGAAGTTGGTGCGAGGACCACCGACGTTATCGAGCGCGTCGGGATCGAGCATCTGGTGGAGCGATATCCCCACACTCTCTCCGGCGGCGAACAGCAGCGTGTGGCGCTGGCACGAGCGCTCGCTCCGCGTCCCAGTATCGTGCTGATGGACGAGCCGTTCTCAAACCTTGACCAGGGACTTCGCGAAAAGGTGCGCAGGGATACACTTTCGCTGCTCAAGTCTCTGGACACAACCGTAATCATGGTGACCCATGATCCGCAGGAAGCCCTGTCTACCGGCGACCGTGTCGTCCTCATGCGATCGGGTGAAATTGTCCAGGCAGGTTCTCCCTATGATCTGCACGACCGGCCGAGCAGCACCTATGCGGCAGACTTCTTCTGCGCCTTCAACAAGGTTCCCGGCGTCTACAATGACGGCCGGATTGATACGGCCATCGGTAGTTTTCCACGACAGCTCGACCTCGAGCCGAAAAGTGCCGCGACCCTCTATATCCGTCCTCAGGCCATCGCTCTGTCACTCGATCACGGAGACCTCTTCGCGACGGTCGAGGAGCGGATCTTCCACGGGGAGGTCGAGCAGATCCTACTGAAGGTAAAGGGACTGGATGTGCCACTGAAGGTCAGGACGATGGAGCGTCTGCCGGATGGGATTGATGCGGTCAGAGTGTCCATTCGGTCGGATAGGATTCTGATTTTTTAGAAGCCCATCATGGATGGCGGCTTATCCGCGCAATTCCTCATCAAGAAGACGTGATCGCAGCCGGATATGCGTGACCGAACTTGACTTGTAAACTCAAGAAATGCTCGAAGCATGGCGTGTTCGTAAATGGAGGGATTCATGAACCTACGTGCAATCAAGACATCCACTTTTCTTGTCAGTTCGCTTCTGCTGACGGCGTCGGTCGCTACCGCTGCCGAAATCAATGTTTACACAACGCGAGAACCCGCGCTGGTTGCGCCTCTCCTGGAAGCCTTCACGAAGTCGACCGGCACCAAGGTCAACACTGTATTCCTGAAGGACGGCCTGGCGGAGCGTGTTGCTTCCGAGGGCGAAAGTTCTCCTGCCGATATTCTGATGACCGTCGATGCCGGCAACCTTGTCGACCTCGTTGAGAAGGGCGTGACGCAGTCTGCCGAATCCACGGTACTGACGTCTGCAATTCCAGAGCAGCTGCGCGATGCAGACGGCCATTGGTTCGCGCTGTCCATGCGAGCCCGTGTTCTCTATGCCGCCAAGGATCTCGATCTCGCCAGCTTCAACTACGAAGACCTCGCCGATCCCAAGTGGAAGGGCAAGGTCTGCATCCGCTCTGGCCAGCACCCCTATAACACGGCACTCTTCGCCGACTATATCGCCCATTACGGTGCTGAAGAGACCGAAAAATGGCTGGCCGGCGTCAAGGACAACCTCGCTCGCAAGGCCGCTGGCGGCGACCGCGACTCGGCCAAGGACATCCTCGGCGGCATTTGCGACATCGGCATCGCCAACTCCTACTATGTCGGCCTGATGACGTCCGGCAAGGGCGGTGAAGAGCAGGTCAAGTGGGCCGAGGCCATCAAGGTTATCCTGCCGACCTTCAAGGACGGCGGCACCCAGGTCAACATCAGCGGCGCAGCTATCGCCAAGCACGCACCGAACAAGGCCGAAGCCGTAAAGCTTCTGGAATATCTCGTCTCCGACGAAGCCCAGAAGATCTATGCTGAAGCCAACTACGAATATCCGGTCAAGCCGGGCGCTGCTATCGATCCGATTATCGCTTCCTTTGGTGAGCTGAAGATCGACGACAAGTCTCTCGCGGAGATCGTCAGCCACCGCAAGCAGGCAAGCGAGCTCGTAGACAAGGTTGGATTCGACAACTAAGGAAGAAGAAGGCGCCCTTCCGGGGCGCCTTCTTTATGTCAGGTATGGATCACGCAATGCCAATCAGCTCCGCCGCCGCCCGCTTGACAAAGCGTCCAGGCAGTCGCTGGCTGACGTTCTCGGGGATAATCGCCCTTATCGTCGTGTTTCCTGTCGCTGGACTGCTGATGGAAGCGCTCAAGGGATCTGCAGGGCTCTGGGCTCATCTCTTTTCCACCACTCTGCCGGTCGCACTTGTCGACACGGTTATCCTGCTGTTGGGCGTGGGCGTGGTTACTGCCGTGCTCGGCACAACAACAGCGTGGATGGTGACCGCTTACGAATTTCCCGGGCGACGTGTGCTGGAATGGGCGCTGCTTCTACCGCTCGCCGTGCCGACCTACATCATTGCCTACGCCTACCTCGACATCCTACATCCCATCGGTTCCGTTCAAGGCGCGATCCGCTGGATGCTGGGCTACGACAGCCCGCGGCAGTTTCGTCTGCCTGATGTACGCTCGATGACCGGCTGCATCTTGCTGCTAGGCTTCGTTCTCTACCCCTATGTCTACATCCCGACACGAGCCATGTTTCTCACTCAGTCGGGAAATCTCATCGATGCGGCTCGTACACTCGGCATCTCCCGTCGCGCGGTGTTTTGGCGGATCGCACTACCATTGGCTCGTCCCGCCGTCGCCGTCGGCATCAGCCTCGCGCTAATGGAGACCCTCAACGACGTCGGCGCTGCGGAATTCCTGGGTGTCAGGACAATGACCGTGTCGATCTACACGACGTGGATCACCCGATCCGATCTGCCGGGCGCGTCGCAGATCGCTCTTGCCTTGCTGCTCGTCGTCGTTGCGCTGGTCGCTTTGGAGCGCTGGGCGCGACGCAAGCAGCGTTACGCCACCGATGCACGGCGCAGCCGCGGAATGGCTTTGCAGCAGGTATCGGCATGGAAAGGCATGCTGTTGTTGTTTTCAGGCCTGATCCCGGTCTTGCTTGGTTTTGGAGCACCGGCGCTCTACCTCACGACGGAAGCATGGAAGCGTTACCAGTTTGCAGGCATTTCACCCCGAATTCTCGACGAGGCCGTGAACACGATCGCGATCGCAACGGCGGCGACCGTGGTGACAATCGGCCTGGGTCTTGTCGTTGCCTACGCTACTCGCGTCCGCCCAGGCCCGAAATCATCCTGGCTGCTGCGTTTTGCGACCATGGGATATGCCGCGCCTGGTACTGTCGTGGCTATCGGGGTGCTGATCGTGCTGGCCGGCCTGGACCGATTTATCGACCGTACCGCGATAGCATGGCTCGGGGTCTCGACCGGACTATTGTTCATTGGCTCCGGGGCCGCCGTGGTCTACGCACTGACTGTGCGCTTCCTCGCGATTTCCGCGGGTGGCATTGAGGCCGGCCTATCGAGAATTCCCGGCTCGCTTGACCATGCATCACGCAGTCTCGGCCAATCGAGAGCGGGGACATTTCTGCATGTGCATCTGCCATTATCCAGAGCGGCGATTTCGGCCGCCGCCCTGCTGGTCTTCGTGGATTGCGTCAAGGAATTGCCGGCGACGCTATTGTTGCGGCCGCTGAACGTTGAAACCTTTGCCACACATCTCTACGGCGAGGCTGCAAGAGGCACGTATGAAGAGGCCTCGATTGCTGCACTCGCCATTGTCGCGATCAGCATTCTTCCCGTCATTCTGCTCTCTCAGGTGGGACGCAGTCGCGCCGTCGCTCCAAGTCCCATCGGATCGTTGCAGTAGCCGTGCTTATAAGAGGCGATTTTCGTCGTCTATGAGTTCAAGCTTGGATGGCGCGGCCGGACCCCATTTCCATAGAACCAGATTCATATCATCGGGTCCGGCGCCCTTGGCAAAACTGCGAACCAGGAGGCCATTATAGCCTTTTGCGATAAGGGTGCGGGCCAGTGTCTGGGTTGGCGCCTCTCCCAATGTCCGCATCTGGTCACGCCAGGTCGGATCGGAGAGTGACGCGTCGTCGAGACCGGCTGAACCGAGAGCAACCGCATCGCGGGTATCAAAAATCGTTTGGATATCCGCTCGGTAGCTGACCAGTGTCGTTGGCTGCAGGTCGCCCACCTGATTGGCTTCCCGCAGTGCGGTAAGGACAGACAGGGAGGCATAGAGCGCGGGAACGCCTTTAGGGTTGAACCGTCCCCCGTAGAGTTCGGCTCCTCGACCCGACATCGGCTCGCGCGCGTAGATCGGGTTTAGCGCGCGGTATAGCTTTCCGGAATAGCTGATCGACACGACTAGGCGTGCACACCGGCATCGACTGAGTCGATAAAGTCGAGGACATCCTCGGCTCTTCCTTCGCGGACCAATTGCATGGCGGTTTGGCCTGAAAATCCGGGCAACGGTTCGGATCGATACCACGCATAGGCCATGAGCGCGGAGCCAAAACGCGGTTCAACCTTGTTTACGACCTCCACCATTTCGCGCAACCGCCGTTGGGTCTTGTCCGAGCGAACCCTGTCCTTTCGCTGGACGGCGTCCTTACCCAAGCCCGCCGTGCGCGCAATCTCTTCGCTGGTTGTGCGGAAGACGTCGGCGATTTTCGCCGGCGCAAACAACCCATGATCTGCATATTGGGCAAGGCCCATCATCCAAGTCCTCTTCATCGTCCGCCATATGTGACGCAATATAGCGTCAACACTGCCGGCAATCAAGATGGTCACGAACAGCCAACCACTACTTCTGGGCAAAGCCAATCATTGATATCCCGACAGACCATTGCAGATTATCGAGTTGATGGTCACCTCGCCGCGAGGCAGAAAAGCCGTGCGGCAGCAGTTCATAACATGCCACTGATGCTTCGTTTGGCCCGATGATGTGGTCGCTTCGCAGGAAGGCCCGGTAGACGATTGAGGGATTTTCCTCCTCCCGAGCGATAAGGCTGAAGGACAATCGCTCAACGGTTCGGCCGGATCCGTTCGAAAACTCTATCCGAATGGGTCTGGCAGGATCCGTGCAAGCTTGGGAATCGACGGAGGCCTTTACCGAAATTGCCTCGTGCTCGGTCGAATGCCGCTCGGTTTCGCGCTTGGTCACGACCGAGAGAACTGCGCCGACCACACAGGCAAGAGCGAGTACGGCGTAGCCCGCCTTACGGTTAAAGAAGAAGATGAGGATGATAACGCCGATAGCAACGGCCCACGCTATCACTCTTGCATCCTCATGGCGTTCCCCTTGCTCATCATGAGTTTGTAAATAAGGGAAATACCTCTGAATGCAATGCGGATGACTGAGCCAATTGCGCCACGCTCCCTGGCCGTCGTGGACTTCAAGGCAATCGACAAACCCTTGGGCGTCACCTCCCTTTCCTCCCTAGGCTCCTTCGATCACCGCGTCCTACGCCTCCAGGATAGTAAAACTCCGCGCGGTATAGCAGCCTCTTGCAGGCGCCAGCCGAAGGTGCTAATGCGTATTATCTGCTAATACGCATTAGCATTTATTGAGTGGGGAGAATGCAGTTGGCCGGCGCAAAGCGTCTGACGCAAAATGACATCGCGAAGCTCGCAGGCGTAAGCCAGGCGACGGTTTCGCTTGTCCTGAATGGTGCGACAAACGCCGTGGCTCGTATCCCGCAAGAGACGCGGGAGAGGGTGCTCCAGGTCATCCGCGATACCGGCTATGTCGCCGATCCAATTGCCCGCCGAATGGCGAAGGGCCATAACCGGATCCTGGGCGTTTTTACCTACGAGCCGGCGTTCCCCAGCGAACAGGCAGACTTCTTCGCGCCGTTCCTGCTCGGCATCGAGGAAGAGGCCCAGGCACACAACTATGATCTATTGCTTCTGACCGGCGCAGGCGTCGGCAAGGAACGCAAGATTTTTGGAGACGGCAACCGGTTGCGGATTGCTGACGGTTGCCTTGTTCTTGGTCGCGAATTTGATCGCAGCGAGCTCAAGCAGTTGGTGGCCGGAGATTATCCCTTTGTCGCCATCGGCCGGCGAGAGGACGCCGGCGGACCGGTTCCTTATGTCGGCGGTGACTACGCCAGCGCAACACAGGAGCTCGTGGAAAAGGCGAAAGCCCTTGGACATCGGCGAGTGGCCTATGTCGGGCCCTCAGGGCCGGCCGAATCCGTCACTGATCGATGGACGGGATTTTGTGCAGCGCTGCGAGGTGGGGCAGAGCTCGTCCTGCACGTCAAAAGCTCAGATAGGCCGGCCGGCGAGGTGCTGGAGGCACTCGTTCAATCCGGCGCAACCGCAGTCTTTTTCGTCGAACTGGCGGACGCCGTTCGCGTGGAGGCGGCAGCGCGCCAACACGGGCTTGCAATCCCAAGCGATTTCTCTGCCGTCGTGCTGGGCAGTCACATCCGGGCGGATCGAAGCCCGGTGCAGTTCACCTCGTTTGCCATTCCCCGAGAGGAGATGGGCCGCCAGGCGACAGCCACGCTGGTAGACCGCATCGAGAAGGGTGCTCCCAGACAACAAATTCTCCTGAAGTGTGAACCGGTGGAAGGGGAAACCCTGGCGCCCGCAAAAAAACGGAAATGACGACGTGAAAGATATGCGAGCAGACATTCTTGTGGTGGGCGGCGGACTTGGCGGCGTGGCGGCGGCCCTTGGCGCGGCGCGCGCCGGGCGCAGTGTCATCATGACCGAAGAATTTGACTGGATCGGCGGGCAATTGACCAGTCAGGCCGTCCCATCCGACGAACATACCTGGGTCGAACAGTTCGGCATCACGCGATCCTACCGGAAACTGCGCAATGGCATCCGCCAATACTACCGCGACCACTATCCTCTCACGGAGGCAAGCCGCGCCTGGACCGATCTCAATCCTGGCGCAGGATGGGTAAGCCGCATCTGCGCCGAGCCGCGTGTCAGCCTGGCGGTGATGGAAGCCATGCTGATGCCGTATCTTGCTTCCGGGCGGCTGAGGTTGCTGCAGCCCTACAGGCCGGTCGCCGCCGATGCCGATGGTGACACGGTGCGAACCGTGACGGTTCGGCATCGTGATCTGGGCAAGGAAATCACGATCCATGCGGCTTACATTCTCGACGCGACGGAACTGGGCGACCTCCTGCCGATGACCGGCACGGAATACGTAAAAGGATTCGAGGCCCAGTCCGACACAGGCGAGCCGAGCGCACCTGACGATGCACAGCCCGACAACGTCCAGGCGGTGTCTATCTGCTTCGCCATCGACCATGTCGATGGCGACCAGACAATCGACAAGCCGGAAAACTACGACTACTGGCGCAGCTATCAGCCGCATTTCTGGGGTGGTCCACTGCTCGGGTTTACCGCCCCACATCCCCGTACACTCGAGTTCACAACGCGGTCCTTTACTCCCAATCCCGACGACGACCCGACGCTGGTCGACGCCGATCAGCGCAGAGGGGGCGGCGATGAAAACCTCTGGACATTCCGGCGGATTGCTGCCCGCCGAAACTTCCAGCCCGGTCTCTATGAATCCGACATCTGCTTCGTGAACTGGCCGATGATCGACTACATGGACGGCACGATCATCGACGTTTCCGAAGACGAAAAAGCCAAACACCTCAAGGCTGCCGCCGACCTTTCCTACTCGGTCTTCTACTGGCTTCAAACGGAGGCGCCGCGTGTCGACGGAGGGCAGGGGTTCAAGGGACTACGCCTGCGTGGCGACATCACCGGCACCGAGCACGGCCTTGCCATGGCGCCTTACGTCCGCGAAAGCCGTCGCATCAAGCCGGTGACGCGCATCGTCGAGCAGGACCTCTCCTTTGCAGTGCGCGGTGCTCTAGGCGCCCTCCACTACCGCGACAGCATAGGGATCGGCATGTACCGCATCGACCTGCATCCCTCGACTGGCGGTGACAACTATATAGACGTGCCATCCTGCCCATTCGAAATTCCGCTTGGCGCGCTTTTGCCGGAGCGCATGAAAAACCTGGTCACGGCAGGCAAGAATATCGGCACAACGCATATCACCAACGGCTGTTACCGGTTGCATCCCGTCGAATGGAACATCGGTGAGGTTGCCGGCATGCTTGCCGCCCACTGCCTTGACAAGGGTCTCACACCCCATCAGGTCCAGGAAAATGACGAGCACCTTCACGATTTCCAGAGAGAGCTGGCACGTGAAGGCATCGAAATGCGCTGGCCGGATATAGCGGCCTATTGATCAACCCATCTTGGAGGAGGACCGGGAATGACACATAAAAGGACTTTGACGTCGGCAATGACCGCACTTGCAGTGGTGGTGCCGCTCGCCTGGGGCGGCGCGAGCCACGCCCAGGAGGCGATCAATCTACGCATGACCATATGGAGCGCCAACGAGGCGCATCTGACGCTCTTTAACGAGATCGCCGCGGGGTTCAAGGAAGATAACCCCGATGTTACGGTGACTTATGAATCCCTGCCGTTCGATACGTACACCACGGCGTTGACGACCCAGATCGCCGGCGGAAATGCGCCGGACATGGCTTGGATCTTCGAAACCTCAGCCTATGACTTCGTCGCATCCGGAGCATTGCATCCGCTGACCGACACGTTGACTGCCACGGAGGGCTATAACCTCGACGAAGTGAACGGAACTGCAACGGAACGCTGGTCGCAAGATGGAGCGCTCTATGCCTATCCATTCTCCACATCGCCGTTTGGCATGTTCGTCAACAATGATGTCATCAAGGCCTCCGGCGCCAAAACACCGGCGGAGCTCATAGCAGCCGGCGAATGGACATGGGAGAACGCGATCGCAACCGCGGCCACAGTCGGGAAAGCCGGCAAGGCAGGGCTGATCATCCGCGACTTCAAGTATCAGATGTGGCAGAACCTCGCCTCCGTCTGGAATGGCTGGGGCGCCTCTCCGTGGGGTGAGGACGGCAAGACCTGCACATTTGCCGAGCAGCCAATGATTGATGCGCTGAGCTTTATTCATGAAGCGGCTTTCCAACAGAAGGCCATGCCAGGCCCTGGCGAGGACGTCGACTTCTTTGCCGGCAATGCGGCGATGACCATCACGCAGATCAGTCGCGCTTCCTTGCTTCCCAAGGACAATCCATTTGACTGGGATCTGGTGCCGCTTCCGAAGGGACCGGCTGGTGAATACGCACTGATCGGTCAGGCCGGGGTCGGTGTCCTGGCGGGAAGCAAGAACGCTGAGACAGCGGCGAAATTCATCGCCTACATGACGAACCCGGAAAATTCGGCAAAGCTCAGCCAGTTCTTCCCCTCGGCGCGCAAGTCTCTGCTCAACGCCGAAATCTTGAAGAAAACCAATCCGCTCCTGAGCCAGGAGCAGATCGACCGGGTCGTCATCGCCGGAATTGAAGCGGGCAAAGTTATCCCCGGCCACACCGGTTTCGCCCAGATCCAGCAGACCGTTCGCGCAGGCCTCGACAGCATATGGCGGCCAGACGCCGACATTCCCGCTGCAACGCAGGCAATCTGCGGCCAGATCGGCCGCATGTTGCAGCGCTAAAGGAAAAGACATGGCTGTCGCGCAGGATCACGTGCCGTCGGACGCCCGCTCCACGTCGCCGTTCTGGACGGTTGCGCGGCGCGACAGCCTCGCCGGTTTCCTCTTCATCGCACCGCAATTGATAGGCGTCATCGTTTTCGTGCTTGTTCCGCTTGGGCTGGTGTTCTGGTATTCGCTGCACGAGTGGAACGTGCTGGCAAACACGTTCACCTATACGGGCAGCGAAAACTACCGAATGCTCCTGTCTGACCCCTCGATTGTTCGTGTGCTTGGGGCAACGGCGATCTTTTCGGTCGGCCTGGTGATATTCAACCTGTCGCTGGCGCTGCTGCTGGCGGTACTTCTAAATCAGCGCCTTCCCGGCATTACCGTTTTTCGTACGTTGTTCTTCTCTCCGGTGGTGGTCTCGCTCGTAGCGTGGACGATCGTCTGGGGCTTCCTGTTGCAGAAGAACGGCGGGATCAACGGCATGCTTCTCGTTTTCGGCATGGAGGGACCGAACTGGTTGCGCGAGGAAACGACAGCGATGATCTCGGTCATCGTCGTGCAGGTCTTCAAGAATGTCGGCCTCAACATGATCCTGTTCCTGGCGGCGTTGCAGGGCGTACCGAAGGAACTCTACGAGGCGGCCCGAATCGACGGGGCTCCACCGTTCAAGCAGTTCCGGCGCATAACCTTGCCGCTGATCAGCCCAACGATTCTGCTTACCTCCATCATCACCATCGTCGGTTCGCTGCAGGTCTTTGCGCAGATCGCCGTGCTTACCCAGGGTGGCCCGGGCCTCTCGACCACCGTCCTCGTCTACTACCTCTACCAGCAGGCCTTCCAGTTCCACTTTTTCGGCTACGGCTCGACGCTGTCGATCCTACTTTTCGTGATCGTCGCCGTTCTGACTTTCGCCCAATGGCAGATGCGCAAGAGGATTGTCTTCTATGAAAGCTGAACTTTCTGCGCGCATGAAAGTCACATTGTACGGCCTGCTGTGTGTGTTGCTCATCCCCTTCGTCTTCCCGACCTGGTGGATGGTCACGTCCTCCTTCAAGCCAATCAGTGACATCTTTGCGTTTCCACCCCAGCTCCTGCCGCAACGCTACGACTGGACCACCTATTCCAAGGTGTTCGAATTGCAGCCTTTTGTGCAGCAATACTGGAATTCCGCCTATATCGCTGCAGTGGTGACGATCGGCACGATGATCATCTCGTCCATGGCCGGTTACGCCTTTGCGCGTATTCGCTTCCCCTTCGCCAACACCATGTTCATGATCGTGCTGCTCGGGCTTCTGATCCCGTCCGAGGTCACGATCGTTCCACTCTTCCAGATGTTTCTCCAAGCCGGCCTGGTGAATACCCATTGGCCACTGATCCTGGTGCCAATGTTCGGCGCGCCGAGCATATTCGCCACTTTCGTCATGCGGCAGTTCTTCGTGACGCTGCCAGTCGAACTCGAGGAGGCGGCACGTGTCGATGGACTTGGTCGCTTCAAGATCTTCGTCAGGATTGCCCTGCCGCTTGCTAAGCCGGCTCTGGCGTCCGTCGCAATCTTCACCTTTCTCCACTCGTGGAATCTCTTCCTCGAGCCTATCGTGTTCCTGTCGAGCGCCGAGAAGTTCACCCTGCCGCAGGCGCTGACCCAGTATACCGATGCTTACGGGGGGCCGATGTGGAACATCCAGCTCGCAGCCGCCACGCTGACAGCGTTGCCGGTACTCATCGTCTTCATCATCGCGCAGAAGCAGTTCGTCGAAGGGCTTGCGCATACCGGCCTGAAGGGCTGAGCACGGATAAGGTCTTATGGCTGAAGTTACTCTTTCCCAAGTTCGTAAAAGTTACGGCGCCGTCGACGTTATTCACGGCGTCGATCTAGAGATCAGGGATGGCGAGTTCGTCGTGCTGGTTGGTCCATCCGGATGCGGCAAGTCGACCTTACTAAGGATGGTCGCCGGTTTGGAAACGATCACTGACGGTGATGTTCGTATCGGTGACCGCATCGTCAACGATCTCGATCCCAAAGACCGCGATATCGCCATGGTCTTCCAGAGCTATGCACTCTATCCCCATATGACAGTCGCGACGAATATGGGCTTCTCCCTCGAGCACCGCGGTGGGAGCAAGACAGAGATTGCCGAACGGGTGAATTGGGCAGCCGGCATTCTCGGTCTTGAGAAGCTTCTTGAAAGGTACCCTCGACAGCTTTCCGGAGGACAGCGGCAACGTGTCGCCATGGGCCGCGCCATCGTTCGCAATCCGCAGGTCTTCCTGTTTGATGAGCCGTTGTCAAACCTGGATGCAAAGCTGCGCGTTGTGATGCGCGGCGAGATAAAGGCCCTGCACCAGAGGCTGAAGACAACGACCATCTATGTCACCCATGACCAGGTGGAGGCGATGACCATGGCCGACAAGATCGTCGTTCTGAATGGCGGCCGTGTCGAGCAGATCGGAGCTCCTCTCGACCTCTACGACCGGCCGGCCAACCAGTTCGTGGCCAGCTTTATCGGGTCGCCTGCGATGAATTTCATAAATGGTACAATCACGCATGACGGCTTTGTCGCACCGGGTATCGTGCTGACACTTCCGGAAGGAGTGCGCGGACTTCACGATCGCAAGGTTGTCTACGGCATCAGGCCTGAGCATTTCACGGTCGATGACAGCGGAGTGACCATGGAGGTTCTACTCGTCGAACCCATGGGCTCGGAAACGCAAGTAACGATGAAGCTCGGCGAGACAACGATCACCGGCGTCTTTCGTGAACGCATAGCACTGACGCCCGGCTCCACAATCCGCGTGCGCCCGGAGCTTGCCAGTGTCCACCTGTTCGCTGCCGACAGCGGCCAACGCTTGAATTGAGGCCGATTGCATGCCCTTTTACCCGGAAACCAAGCTTACGGTCGCAATGCGTGACGGTGACTTCCCGATCATCGTTTCGCTGGCTCGCCACGATCTTGACCTGGCGAAGGCGGCGCTTGGGGCAGGGGCCGTTGCCCTGAAAGTCCATCTCAATGCCTACCATCGCGCCACAGGAACCACCTTCGGCTCATATGCCGAGGAGCGACCCTTTCTTGAAAAGCTCGCCATGCTTGGAGTGCCGTTGCTGGTGATGGCAGGCCAGGAGACAGTACCGACGGCGCAAGAGATGGACCGTCTGGCCGAGTTAGGCTTCGAAGCGTTCAATGTCTATTTCGACCACCTGAAGCCCCATCTCCTGCAATCGCAATTACGGCCCGTTCCCGCGCTCGGTGAAATGAGTACCAACGAAGACCTCAATGCCATCATTGCCATTCCAGGCGCGATGATGGAGGCGTCCGTTGCATCTTTTGCGGACTACGGCACGCCCCTTGGCGAGGCGGATTTTTCGCGCTACCGGGAGATCGTCGCCAGCGCCGGCATCCCCGTCATCGCGCCAAGCCAGAAGCGCTTTGTCGCCAACGACATACCGAAGTTGAAAGCAGCGGGCATCGCCGCCCCCCTGCTTGGTGTCGTCGTGACCGGCACGACGCCGCAGAGCATGGAAGCAGCCGTCCGGCCGATTGCAGATGCGTGCTCAACGAAAGCGATAATTTGGCAGACCAGTCAATAACATACCAACCGATCTGCCTCGTTGTCACTCGGCTGCTGAGCGCGACACCAGTTCGTTGGCATCGATGATCTTGCGGAAGAGCGCAAGCTCATCAGGTTGGAGATCAGTGAGTGGTGGACGGACCGGGCCGGGATCCTCGCCCACCAGCTTAAGACCCGCCTTGATCATGGAAACCGCATAACCACGCCGACGGTTGCGCAGCGCAACGAAGGGGAAGAAGAAGTCCTTCAGGATCATGTCAACCGTCGCTTGATCACCTCCGCGCAGTGCAACATAGAAGCGCTGTGCGAGAGCCGGGACAAAATTGAAAACGGCGGACGAATATGTCGTCACGCCGGCGGCGAAATAAGCCTGGGCATAGACTTCGTGGGTTGGCATGCCCCCAACGTAAACGAGCCGGTCCTGAAGCTTGGTCGTGATCTCTATGACCTTGTCGACATCGCCGACGCCGTCCTTGAAGCCGACCAGGTTTGGACATGCGTCGGACAGACGCTGCAGGCTATCGGCGGTGAGTACGGCGTTGTCGCGATTATAGACGATGACACCGATGCCGACCGATTGGCAGACCGCCTTGACGTGCGCGATCAGGCCCTCCTGTTCGCAGAACATAAGGTATTGGGGCAGCAGCAGCAGACCATCGGCTCCTGCCTTTTCTGCAGCCTGGGCGATTTCGATAGCCAGCGCCGTTCCGTAACCTGTGCCAGCAATGATCGGCGTGGTGCCTGCCGATGCCTTGGCCGCCTTGACGACCTTCGGCACCTCAGATGGTGCAAGCGAGAAGAACTCGCCCGTCCCCCCCGCCGCGAAAAGAGCCGCGGCGTCGAACTGGGAAAGCGATTCGACGTGCTTGCGATAACCTGCTTCGTTGAAGCTCAGATCCGCATTGAAATGGGTTACGGGGAAGGAGAGGAGGCCGCTACCGACGGCTTTCTTCAATTCGGTTGAATGCATGATTAAAGTCCTGCTCGTCTAGTAGGGGGAAATCAGTTGGCGGAGAGCGTCTGCAGCAGCGCGGCGATGTAGCCGTAGCAGAAGGCGAAGGCGACGCCGGTCGGGTCACGACCGCTGATGCGTGGCACATGGTCAGGCATAACCATGTACTTGTAGCCGACCTCCTTATAGATCCTCAGCGAGCGGGCCATGTCCATGTCACCTTCTTCCGGGAAGGTTTCCATGAACGATAGCTTGCCGCCGCTGATGTTGCGGAAGTGCAGGTTGAAGATCTTTCCGCGGGTGCCGAACCAGCGGATTACGTCATCGATCTCCTCGCGTGGGTTGTCGAGCATTTCTCCAATCGAGCCCTGGCAGAAATTCAGTCCGTGATAAGGGCTTTCGCGCATTTGAACGAACGTCTTCAAGCCTTCGACGGTGCCGAGCACGCGGGTCACGCCCTTGTAGCCGGGCGGCGTGTAGGGATCATGTGGATGGCAGGCAAGCCGTACCTTGTTGCTTTCGGCGACCGGCACGACGCGCTCGAGGAAATAATCGATGCGTTCCCAGTTGTCGTCTTCAGACAGCACACCCGCCAAACCGGGGGCGGCACGCTGGTCGGCCAAGGTCCATCGGAACGCCTCGTTGAGCGAGCCGCCACGCCCCTTTTCAAGCTCTGTTCTGGGGATGCCGATCAGATTGAGATTGTATTTTACCGCGGGAATACCGGCCGTGGCGCAGTTTTCGATCATCTTGCAGACGAGATCGATCTGGCGGTCGCGCTGAGGGCCCGCCAAGAGGATATCGGGAAGCGAGGCTTTCTCGATCGGCTGGGAGGGAAGCGGCAACTGGATCATGTCGAGTACAAGTCCGAAGCTCTCCACATGGTCGCGATGACGCTCCAGATCCTCGAGAGTCCAGCTCGACGGGAGCCCCGGCGGATCCGCCGAGATATTGTTCACTCCAAGCTGCGCGAAGACTCGGTAATCGTCGTCGTCGCGTGCGGCGACCTGCGTTCCCAGATACACATAAACCTCCCGAAATGGCGTCACTACTCATATGACATAATATGACTTAGCTAGCCTGTCGAGAGCTTATTGCTGGTCCGCCATGATTCTGTAGCGCCGCTGGCTCGCATTGATATGGTCGCGCATTGCCTGTCGGGCACGGTCGGGATCCTGCTCCGCGATCGCCTCCAGGATGGCAACATGCTCGGCATTCACTCTTGCCAGGTACTCCTTGTCCATTGCTTCCGGGAGCGTTGGGAACTGGCTGCGCGGAATGGCCCTTTGCCCGAACTGGCGGAAAACATCGACGTAAATCCGGTTATTCGTTGCCGCCGCGATTGCCATGTGGAAGTCAAAATCCGCATCAACCGTGGATTGGCCCCGGTCGATCATTTGTCCCATTCGACGGTTCGCCATCCGTATGGCACTTTCCTGCTCGGCCGTGCGGCGATAGGCAGCAATTGCCGCCGCTTCCCCCTCTGTTGCAAGGCGAAACTCTAGCAACTCAAGGGTTGCAGGGATATTGTTTATCTCTGTCGGCGTGAGCTTGACGCTGTGGTGAGCCTTGGGGTCACTGACAAAAACACCCTTGCCCTGGAGGGGACGGACAAAGCCCGCGGATCTCAAATCGGCAATAGCTTCACGCACGACCGTGCGGCTTACACCGAACTGCGCTTCGAGCTGCGGCTCGGTCGGAAGCTGGTCGCCCTCCTTCAGCTTTCCTGCTTCAATTTCGTGCCGCAGGTGGTCGATTACCTGCTGAGCCAGCCTTTGGCGCGTCGGCTTCATCCTTCTTCATTCCTTATTTCGCATTGTGACCGCAGCGAGCCTTGTCACATCGATATAAGTCCGCTAAGTCATAATACGACATACGGACGACATATGATGTTATCTCTATGATATCCCAGGGAGGGGAATCTATGAAGCATTTTTGTACCCGACTTTTGGCCCAGGTCGCACTAAGCGCGATGATCCTGGGTGCGCCCGCTGCATTTGCAGAAACCCCGGATGACCAACTGGTGATAGCGACCTCGCTTGCGCAGGTTCTGTCGCTCGATCCGCATCAGGCGACCGAGGCGAAGGCCAACGAGATCATGGCGAACCTTTACGATCGCCTTATTTCCGTTGGCCCCGGCGGAGAGGTGCTACCACAGCTTGCCCAGAGCTGGGATATCGATGACAAGGGAATTACCTTTCATCTCCGCGATGCTGAGTTCGCCTCCGGCAACGCCGTCACGTCTGCAGATGTCGTTTACTCCATTACCAGGCTTCTGAAGCTTGATCAGGCTGCCGCGGCAAACCTCAAGCGCGTGGGTTACAACTCCGGCAATGTCGAGAAGCTGGTGACCGCGCCGGACGAAAAGACTGTCCGGATTGATTTGTCGGGTGAGACCACATCGGAACTACTGCTTTACCGGCTGGCAATGGTCATAGCGAGCGTCGTTGACAGCGAGGAGGTCAAGGCCAACGAAGTCAATGGCGACTGGGGCAACGGTTGGCTGCGTACGAACTCGGCCGGTTCCGGGCCCTTCACGCTCGATCGCTGGACGCCGAATGAAATCGTCATTCTCGAGGCGAACGATGACTACGTTGGTGGCGAGCCGAAGATGCGTCGTGTCATCGTGCGCCATGTGCCCGAGAGCCAAGTCGAACGATTGATGCTTGAACGTGGCGACGTCGATATTGCAAATGCATTGACCGCCTCGGACCTCGCGACGTTCAACGACAAGGAAGGTTTCGCGATCCAGCGCGTACCGACCGGGGGCTTCTATGTTCTGGCGATGAATGCCGGCAAGGAGCCCTTGTCCAATCCGAAAGTCCGCGAAGCGATTGCCTACGGCATCGACTACAAGGGCATGGAAACGGCCATCATGGGTCCTTACGGGCGGGCGCGCACTGTACCGGTGCCGGAGAATTTCAAACACGCTATCCCAAGCCCCGACTGGCAGTTGAACGTCGAAAAGGCCAAGTCATTGCTGGCGGAAGCCGGATATCCGGATGGTTTCTCGCTGACACTCAAGACGATTGCCCAGACGCCCCGCATTGATCTCGCGACCGCAATGCAAGCCTCGCTAGGCGAAATCGGCATTGAGGTAAAAATCCAGCAGGGGAACGGTTCGGACATTATCGCCGCCCACCGTGCGCGCGATTTCGATCTGCTGATGCCGCAGACGGGTGCCTACATGCCGAATGTCCTCGGCTCCATGGAGCAGTTCTCCAGCAATCCCGACAACTCCAAGGAAGCCAACAACGCAGGCAACTTCGTGTGGCGTTCCGCCTGGGATATCCCAGAACTGACCGCCCTGACGGCCAAGGCGTCTCTAGAGCCGGATGCGAAAAAACGTGGAGAGATCTACGTCGAGATGCAGGAGCTTTTCGTAAAGCAGAAGCCGGCCGTCTTGCCGCTCTTCGAACGATACGAGCCGATCGTGCAAAGCACCCGGGTGCAGAACTATGTAGGCCATCCCAGCCAGACGACGCGCCTTGAAGGCGTGACAAAAACTGCAGCTGAGTAACCAGTCATGGGCAGCCGGTCATGAAGGAACTTTCACTAGGCGGGCTGTTGCAGCGAGTACTGCAGCTAGTCGTCAGCCTGTTCATCCTCTTATGTGTAACCTTCGTGATCGGCCGCGTCATGCCAACCGACCCGGTCGGCGCAATTGTCGGGGAGCTCGCCGATCCGGCGGCCTATGAGGCAATGCGTGCGCGACTGGGACTCGACCTTCCCCTCTACCAACAGTTCTTCATCTTTCTACGCGGCCTCCTGCAGGGTGATTTCGGGACAGCCATCCTCACCGGAAACCCTGTTGCACGAGACCTGTCGCAGGCTTTTCCAGCAACCCTGGAGCTGGCCACCCTCGCTGTCATCATCTCGACTTTGGTTGGTGTGCCGCTCGGGCTTGCAGCCGCACTCTTTCGTGACAGCTTTATCGACAAGTTTGCGCGCATCTTTGCCCTGGTTGGTCATTCGATCCCGGTCTTCTGGTTTGGGATCGTCGGCCTGGTGATATTCTATGCATGGCTGTCATGGGTGGGAGGACCAGGGCGAGTGGACGTCTATTATGAAGGCCTCATCGAGCCGACGACCGGGCTGCTTCTGATCGATAGCCTGATCGAGGGCGAGCCCGACATCTTCTGGAATGCTCTTTCGCATATCATTCTGCCCGCAAGCATCCTTGCCTATATGGCCATGGCCTATATCACGCGGATGACCCGCAGTTTTACCCTTGAGCAGCTGAGTCAGGACTATGTCATCGCCGCCCGCGCCAAGGGTGTCAGCCCAACGCGCACCGTTATCGGACACGTGCTTCCCAATATTGCAGTCCAGTTGATCACGGTACTGGCGATATCCTACGGCAATCTGCTGGAAGGTGCGGTCATCACCGAGATCGTCTTCTCCTGGCCGGGGATCGGACAGTACATGACGAATGCGCTGATGATCGGAGACATGAATGTGATCCTTGCCAGCACCATCATTATCGGCTTTGTCTTCATGTTGCTGAATTTCCTCGCAGATATGGCTTACCTGCTATTGGATCCGAGAACCCGCGAGGTCGCACGATGACCGATACCCTACGGGACTTCCACCCCGCTCAGCCGCCAGGCCTTGCGACCCGGATATTGTCGTCGTCAGCTCGGGTCTGGCACAAGCTCGCTGATGAGCCTCTCGGCATGATCGGCTTTGCAATCCTGGCCCTTCTGGTTCTTGTCGCGATCTTCGCGCCGCTGATTGCACCCTTTGACCCCGCACGCCAAATGCTAAGCAACGCCTTGCAGCCGCCCAGCTTCGCCCATTTCGCGGGTACAGATGAGTTCGGCCGCGATATCTTCAGCCGGCTGATCTACGGAACGCGCATTACCATCCAGACCGTCCTGTCGGTATCGGTCATCGTCGGCCCCATCGGCCTCATCATCGGTGTCGTGGCAGGCTTCTTCGGCGGCAGGACTGATGCGATTTTGATGAGGGCGACGGACATTGTCCTGTCCTTTCCGTCGCTGATCCTGGCACTGGCGTTCGCAGCGGCGCTTGGCGCAGGCCTCGGCACAGCCATCATCGCCATATCGCTGACTGCGTGGCCGCCAATTGCACGCCTGGCGCGGGCCGAAGCACTGGTGGTTCGCAACGCAGATTATGTCGCGGCGGCCCGCCTTTATGGTGCCTCGCCGCTGCGGATCCTTTTCCTCTACATTGCTCCCATGTGCATCCCCTCGGTGATCGTTCGCCTCACGCTCAACATGGCAGGCATCATCCTCACAGCCGCCTCACTCGGCTTTCTCGGATTGGGTGCGCAACCTCCTTTGCCGGAATGGGGTGCCATGATCGCCAGCGGCAGAAAGTTCATGCTTGATTACTGGTGGGTTGCCGTGATGCCCGGCATCGCCATCCTGCTGACGAGCCTCGCCTTCAACATTGCCGGCGACACGCTGCGCGACCTTCTGGATCCTCGCCATGCCCGATCATGATCCTGCAACCGTACTGTCCGTGCGTGGATTGAACGTCCGTTTTGGCCGCAACGCAATTGCTGCCGTCTCCGATGTCAGCTTCGACGTGGGTCGCGAGCGCATAGGAATTGTCGGTGAATCTGGTTCCGGCAAGTCGACCACGGGCCGGGCCATTATGCGCCTCCTGCCGCAAAAGGCGAGCATTTCGGCGGACCGGATGCACCTGAATGGCGAGGAACTGCTGGAGAAGACAGAAAGGGAAATGGGCCGGTTGCGCGGTAAGGATCTCGCCCTGATCATGCAAGATCCGCGCTATTCGCTCAATCCTGTTCTCACGATCGGGCGTCAGATCGCGGAGTCGGCACGGTTACACCTGGGGTCTGGCAAGAAGGACGCACTCATTCACGCGCGTTCAATGCTGGAGAGGGTACGCATCAAGGACCCGGACCGGGTGCTTGGCCTCTACCCTCATCAGATATCCGGAGGCATGGGGCAGCGAGTGATGATCGCCATGATGCTGCTGGCCAAGCCGAAACTGGTGATTGCCGACGAGCCTACCTCCGCCCTAGACGTCAGCGTGCGCAAGGATGTCCTTGACCTACTCGACGAACTGGTTCGCGAAAACGATTCCGGCCTCATCCTCATCAGCCACGACATCCGAATGGTCTCGGCTTTCTGTGAACGCATCATGGTCATGTATGCGGGAAGGGTGGTCGAGGTGCTGAGCCGCATGGAGGATGCCCAACATCCCTACACACGCGGTTTGATTGCGGCTATGCCCGATCCAAAACATCCGGTTCGACGCCTCAATGTCCTCGACAGGGCCCAGATCGAAGCGGAGGTAGGTCGATGATCCGGGTAGAAAATCTCGATGTGACCTTTGGAGAGAAGCAACAACGCAATCACGTTGTCCGGGGCGTCAGCTTCGAGGTCGCGAGAGGGGAGACGCTGGGGATTGTCGGGGAATCCGGCTGTGGCAAATCGACGGTCCTACGCTCGCTAGCGGGGCTCGAAGGGACGTGGACCGGATCCATCTCGTTTAACGGAAAGCCTGTCGGCAAGAACCGTAGCCGGGAGGAATTGAAGCTCGCGCAGATGGTGTTTCAGGACCCCTACGGTTCACTACATCCTCGCCATCGCATCGGGAGAGCGCTTGCCGAGCCTGTCCGCTCCATGGGACAAGGTGATGGATGGTCAAAAGTCGCAGAAGCGCTGCTGCAAGTCGGACTTCCCGCCGAGTTCGTAGATCGATTTCCGCACGAGCTTTCCGGAGGACAGAGGCAACGTGTTGCGATCGCAAGAGCCCTGATACTGTCTCCGCCTATTCTACTGCTCGACGAACCCACGTCGGCGCTCGACGTATCTATCCAGGCCGAAGTCCTCAACCTCCTCGCAGACAAGCGAGAGGAGCTTGGTCTTACCTGTGTCCTCGTCAGTCACGACCTGGCCGTGATCGGACATATGTGTGACCGGATCCTTGTGATGAACGATGGAATGTTCGTCGACGAGTTGACGCGAGACGAGATGCGGCTAGGCATCACCCACGCGGACTATTCGCGCGAGCTGATCGAAGCGAGCTTTATCTAGGGAGGTGGTGGGCTGCTAACGGAACCACCTTATCAGAGGCTTCAAGCAAGGGGAAACCAGTAACTCCCAAGAGTTATGAGAGGCGCAACTCGCTGATCACTTCAAGGTCGCGGTCGCTTCGAATATCGCCTTCGTCTGTGCCAAGCTGCGCGAGCCGATGGTCACGCTCTGTATTCAATCGGACGATGTCTTTTTCGTACCTGGTCACGACTGCCGTCAGCCAGCGATTGACCAGATAGTCGGGCTCAACCAGTTCAACGTTGAAACGGTCGAGAAGTCCGTTGGTGGTATCGGCGTCGTACCAGTCGCCGCCGACCACCCACTGGTTCACGGTGAACAGCCGCGTCACCCGGCCGCGGGCATCGACGCCGATGGCGATGAGATGGCAGGGCCCACTCTCCTTGCCGTCGGGTCGCACGAAGCAGTGGAAATGCCCATGCTCTCCGAGTTCATCGCTGTCGTCATGGCAATGGTAATACCATTGGGCGCCCGAGGCGGTATCGTAGATGTCGCTCTCGGGATAGTGCTTCCAGGTGACAAGGCCATCGGAGGGCAAAGTCTTGCGCAGGACGCTCGTCCCGGACTTGGCAAGAATGGCCTCGCAATAGGCCATTTCCTGCGCTGCCCTGTCTCTTGCGTCGTCCAGCACTATAGCGCTCCCGCTGCGCACGGGTTGGCACCGGCGGGGGTTGGTGCCGGCGCGGCGGAAGGCATAGGGGCGGACCCGCCGCTATAGTCATCCGCCAGGTCGTCGTAGTCGCGCTGGCCAGGCGTTGCGGGCATGGCGGCTGCGCATGGATTGTGGTCTTCCTGCTGGGCGAGCGCGGGCCGAGGCGCCTCGCTCGTCAGATGATCAGCGGCGATCGCGCCGATCGCGGCCAGAAGAGAGGCTCCAAACAGGGCCGTATTTTTTCTGCTCATGATTTCTTGAACCCATCCAGACCGAAAAGTGGACGCAGGCCTATACCAAGGAGACTGCCCAGAAACGCCATGACGAACCATACCCAGCCGTGCAGGCTTCCTGAAGCAATCCCGCTGAAAAGCGCCCCGATATTGCAGCCGAAGGAAAGGCGCGCGCCATAGCCCATCAGGAGCCCGCCGATGATGGCTGCAATATAAGACGCAAATGGCACTTTGGACTTTTCAGCGAATTTGCCGGCAAGCGAAGCCGCAAGCGCCGCCCCCAGGATTATCCCGAAGTTCATCACCGAGGTCACATCGAACAGGACGCTCTGGTCGAGCGCGCGCGCCTGTGCCGGAATCTGCCAGAACTCCCAGCTTGCGACCGGAATTCCCACGGCACTGAACAGCTTGGCGCCCCACAGACCGAAGCCATAGGTAACGGACCAGGGATGGCCGGCGAGCAGGAGCGTGAACACGTTGCCAAGCGCCAGCAACACAGCGGCGACGATCAGCGGCCACGGACCGTGAAGCACCTTACCCGGCGTGAAATCCGCAAGTCCCACAAACACTGGCTCGATATTGCCGTGCCGCCGCTTTTCAACGAAAGCAAGCACCAGGAGGACCAGACCGATCGCCGCAAGAGTGACTGCGGTTCCTGAAAGCGCCCCGAAATAATCCCCGAACTTGATGACTGGCATGGACGGCATTTCAAGCCAGAAGGGCAGATGCGCGGTGCCGATCACGGCGCCGAGGATAAAACCGGTCAGCGTGACGAGCATGCGACCGCTTCCGCCGCCGACCGTGAAAAGCGTTCCTGAGCCACATCCGCCGCCCAACTGCATGCCCATCCCGAAGATGAAGGCGCCGAGAAGAACGGAGACGCCGACGGGCGCCCAGGCACCGGCAAAGCTGCGATCGAGCCCCCAGAACCCGCTCATCAAAGGAATGAAGACGATGGCAGTCATCCCGATCATCAGGAACTGAGCCCGCATGCTGCGGCTTCGGCCATCGGTTGCGAACCGCTTCCAGCCACCGGTGAAGCCGAAGGACGCATGATACAGCGCCAGTCCCAAAAGGCCGCCGTTCAGAAACAGCAGCGCCTGAGTGATGGTGACCAGGGAGGCTAGCACCAATGCGCCGGCAAAGGCGGTCGCCAGAACGACCAGAAGCGGAAGGGAGTCCGCCTTCCCAGATGCGGAGGGCGCACCTGATACTGTTACAGCCATGAAATTACGTCCGATTGCGATGAACGGGTCTTATCCCATGGAATGCCCTTGGCAGAAAATAACTCATCTCTCTTAGGTGGCCATTTTCGGGAAATTTCCACCTGCATCGTCAGCATAATGAGGTTTTTGTTCCTTTAGGGCTGGTGCGGCACCGGATATTTTGCCGGCCTGTTCTGGCAAGGGAAATGCTCCGTGATATTTACTCTGTTGCGTCAGGCGGCTCTTGCCGCCTCTGTCCTGGGCTCCCTTTCCATCCCCACAGTCTCCTTCCCCACTGCGGCTCACGCAGAAGAAGCGCGTCAGGCAAAACTGGTTCAGTATTCAGCGGACACGGATCTCCCAGCCTTGGCGAAGAACGGCAAGACCGTCGTCTTCTTCTTCGCAACCTGGTGCCCGAACTGCATCCTCACACTGACCGAACTTTCGGAAAAATGGGCAGACGTCGATCCGGATGTCACGGTCGTCATTGCCGACTACGACCAGGAAACCGATCTGAAGGCGAAATACGGCGTCACCTATCAGGACACGTTTGTCCTCCTTGACCATGAAGCAAACAGCGCCAAGCTCTGGAATGCCGGCGGGGTTGCCGGTCTGAATGAGAACGTTCGCACGCAATGAACCTTCTCTTCGCATTCGCGGCAGGCGTCGCTACTATTCTCTCGCCCTGCGTCCTTCCGCTTCTGCCCGTCATACTGGCAAGCTCCACGCTCGACGGGCGTTGGCGCCCGCTCGGCCTCATCATCGGCTTTGCAGCATTCTTCACCGGCATCACGTTGCTGCTTAGCCTGCTGGTAAGGCAATTCTCGATTTCGCCCGACATTCACAGGACGGCCGCAGCCCTTGTCTTCATCGTGATGGGAGCCGTGCTCGCCATACCTGCCCTGAAGGCCCGTTTCGAGATGACGGCGTCGCTCCTGACGGGATCCTTTTCCTCCGGCGCCAGCAGGTCACGAGGATTTGCCGGTGGCCTTCTCACGGGTGCCGGCCTTGGCCTGGCGTGGACGCCGTGCGTCGGGCCGATCATGGCGGCGGTGATCACGTTGGCTCTCAATCAACAGACAAGCTTGCAGTCAGCATTGACCGCGGCGGCGTTCAGCCTTGGTACGGCATTGCCGATGGCACTCGCGGTGCTTCTCGGAAAAAGACTTTACGACCGAACAGGCTGGCTGAAGCGGCATAGTGTGCGGATTCAGCAAGTGACGGGGATCTGCATCCTTCTGGTCGGCCTGGCCATCTGGTTCGGTATCGACCGTTCCATCCAGGTTGCGCTTCTGCATGCGTTTCCCGGCTGGGAAGCCTCGCTCACCGGCTGGGAACGGGCCGTCGCAAATTGAACGGCCGAAAATTCCGCTGATTGGAGCAATATTTGCTCCACCCCGTCCGATAATTGGCAGCGAATTGATTGTTACCGACAGCGAAATATCCGACTTTCCCATGGCAAATTCTAGGAGTGACCGATGTCCCATATTGCCTTCAAACAGCTGCTGGCCGCCAGCACACTTTCCCTTTTCGCCGTGGTGACGGCTCCCGTCCTCAGCACGGTTGCACCGCCATTGATGTTCAGCGCGGCAGCACTGGCCCAGTCGGAAGGCTACCCGATCATCGTCAACGAGGCACAGTTCAAGGAACTTGCCGAAAAGGGCGGGAAGATCGTGGACTCGCGACAGCCGGCAGCCTTCGAGAAGGGGCATGTCCCCGGCGCAGTCAACCTGCCTTGGGCCAAGCTCAACGTTTCAGAGCGCGACGGCATCCGTAACGAGTTCGCAGAAGATGCGGTCTTTGAAGAGGCAATCTCTGCAGCGGGCCTGAATGCCGGCGATACACTCCTGATCTATGATACGAATTCGCTTCCGGGCCGGGCTTTCATCGCCCTCGAATATGCCGGCTTCAAGAACATTCATGTGTTGGATGGCGGTGTCGCCGGCTTTGGCGGCGATCTGTCGACCGATGCGGTGGACGTCGCAAAGTCCGAGTTCAAGCTGACAGACAAGCATGACGTGCGCGTCGACAAGGCTTACGTGGAATCGAAGCTGAAGTCCCAGGATACTGTTATCGTGGACGGCCGCAACTCCGACGCCTTCGTCGACGGACATATCCCCGGCGCGAAGTCGGTGGTGGCCGCTCGCCTCCTGACCGAGGACAAGAAGATCCTGCCGCAGGACGTCATCAACAACCTGCTCGCGTCGCGCGGCATCGACAAGACCAAGGAAATCCTGTCCTATTGCGGCAGCGGCGTGGCTGCGGCGAACAACTACATCGCCCTGCGCAATCTCGGCTATACCAACGTGCGTATCTATGACGAGAGCTGGGATGAGTGGAGCCGCGATCCGAAGGCCGGCCAGTCGCTCGCGCTCGGCAACTATGCCTTCGAAGGCAATGACCTCGGCAACGCCGAAGGGCCGAAATTCCTCACCGCCGAACAGGTCAAGGAACTGGCTGCCACTCCGGACGTCATCGTCGTCGATGTCCGCGCACCGTCGGATTACAGCGCCGGCCAGATTCCGGGTTCCGTCAATGTGTTCTGGGATTCGACGCTCGATGAAAACCGCGTCCTGAAGAGCACCGACGAACTTCGCAAGCTTTACGAGGAAGTCGGCGTTACCCCGGACAAGAAGATCGTCCTCTTCACCCGTGGCGGCGTCCAACTCACCCACAGCTACACGGTCCTGTCGCTTCTGGGCTTCAAGAACGTCGATTTCTTTACCGGCAAGTTCGAGGGCTGGGAAAACGGCGCAATGAAGCGCGGCTGAGGTCCGCTTATTATCTTGAATTGGAAAGCCGCCGTTTCCCGGCGGCTTTCGTTTGTTAACGGTGATGATCTGCCAACGTGCTTGATGCCGCGATCGAGCACGTCATGGCCACGGCTTGTCCGCCTCGTAGCTTCAGGGCATGCTAGCCGGGGAGCCACTTCCAGGATTGGTACGGTTATGGAGCGTCCTCGTTTGCTTGCGGATAGATCCTTTCCCCATTACGCGTACTTGCCGGGTCGAGGTCCACATCCCGTCCGGGATCCTGCAGGTCACAGCTACAATGTCCAACCCGCGCAGGTTACCGTTTCACTGGATTCGGACGAGTTCGCATGGGGGCAGGACCTCTTCAACCATGGCTACTATTGGGAAGCGCATGAGGCTTGGGAAGCGCTCTGGCAGGTTGCGGAAAAAGGCAGTCCAATGCGCGCATTGCTCAAAGGACTAATCCTACTCTCAGCGTCCGGCGTGAAGATCCGGGAGCGCAAACGTAGCGCCGCAATGCGCCACGCCGGACGCGCCGGCGCGCTCTTGCGAGAATTGACAACGCGGCCACATCAAGCCTTTTCGTGCGCACTGGCGATATCGCCGGCATTGCTTGCTGACCTCGCAGAGGCAACAGCAAGCGCTCCACCGGTTCTGCACGTCACCGAAAAAGGGCAGCCTGAGCCAGTCTTCAGCTTCATACTTGGAAAGCCCGGCGCACAACCTCGTGTTATTCCCCACAAACGCCCTCACGAAGATGGTGCTTCTTCTGGTTGAGGTCTTGATCTTTGTCCCACTGAATCGGAGTTGGCGGTTCCGGTGGCTTGGAGCCGTTATCGGAGAATCGGTCGGGCCTCCCACACGCGAACCAAACGGCCTGACGGATGTGCAGACAATCGGCATCGGCGCGTCGCCCAACTAATCATCCGCGATGAGTGTGAGACGATCTCATGCCGCCTTTGCCGCAGCATTCGCTAAACCTGAGGCCCGAACCGCAGCGGCAGGGATCGCTGCTGCGGTGCTGCAAGCGGTGGATGAGCGGAAGAAGGATTGCCGAAGGAAGCACAGATGCGGTTAGTGCCGCCAGTTTTGCAGACGCGCCAGGTATGACCAGGCGCCGGCCAGCCTTAAAACCACGCCAGGCGCGTTTAGCGACAAAGTCTGATGTCAGCCTGGGAAGGATCTTGAACAGCGCCGCGCGTCCCGCACCGGATCGGGCGAGAAACTCCGTGTCAACAGGCCCAGGTGCCACGCATGTTACGATGACCCCGGTGTGGCGCAGTTCCTCATGAAGAGCCTCGGAAAACGAGCGAACGAAGCTTTTGCTCGCATAGTAAACGGCCATGTTCGGCCCGGGAGAGAAGCTGGCAATCGAACTGAGATTGATTACGCCACCACGCCTGCGATTGACCATTCCCGGGAGAAAGCGCAGCGTCAGATCGCTCAATGCGCGGATATTGACGTCGATCATTCCGAGCTGGCTACCACTCGGAAGTGCCGCGGCCGCCCCGCGGAGGCCGTATCCTGCGCTGTTGACCAGGACATCACAGAGCAGGCGATTGCTTGTAAGGAAATCCTCAAGCTGCGCTGAGGTATCCAAAGAAAGAAGGTCCAATTGAAGCATATAGGGCTCGCCCCCGGCGTCCCGAACGTCGGAGGCAGCAGCAGTCAACCCATCAAGTGAACGGGCTATGATGACCACCGGCCCCCGGTCGCCCGCCGCGACCTTCGCAATCGCCCGGCCGATCCCCCGGGAAGCGCCGACAACCACAGTCGCTGGCCGAGGCTCGCCGCTGACGCTCATACTGCTCCCCTCATTGAGGCGCTCTCATTCGTGCCGTCGTCGGATAGGTCGTTCACTTCGGCGACGATCGCATCGTTCAATATTTGCTCGAAGCGCACCAGCGCGCGCGCAACGTTCGCTCCATCCATGACCCGATGATCGTAGAGAATACGAACATTGACCGTCCCGTCCGCATCGATCGGCCCCCAGTTCAAAAGCGTGGTCAGGGGCGTCAAGGGGTTAAGCGATTCCGCCCCGAGGCCCGAATAGACTGAGAGCTGAAACGTACCGAAATGACGAGTCCGCCTGCGGCCGATATTGAGGCCGAGCCACATCAATATCCATCTGATGGGAAGTGGCTGCCGTGCGAATTTCAGAGCTCGCCTGAACTCCTTGATCTCCAGAACAGGACGCGATCGCGCTGCATCGACCACGGCCTGAAGATCCGCGATTGTTCGGTGTTCGGGTGCCTTGACTGTTCCAAGCAGGACGATGCGTTCGCCATCAAGCTCACGTTCATGGGCGATGGAGGCGACACTAACCGGATACTCATAGAACCGTGGCCAGGGAAATTTGACGTAGGCACGACGCAGTTCCGGCACTTCCTGTGCGAGGAGGGAAAACCCCTTCAGGAAGAGAACTGTCCAGGTCGGCCTCTTCGATTGTCTCGCCCGCGCCTCGATAAGGGGGGCAAGGTTCATGCGCCGTTGCACCGTGACACGGGGAATGGCTACCGAAAACCGAAGGAGATCTCCCACTAGCCGGCGGGGTGCGGAGATCTTCTGGTGTCGGCCTTTCATTATGGCACCTCAATAGAAATAGGGGATAATCCGCTTGGTCCTTTTCATGTAGTCGCCGTAGCTGGAGCCGAAGGTCTCCATCATCATCCGCTCCTCCTTGGCGACCCGAAGCAGAAAAAGGATCGAAAAACCGGCGAGGCCGGCAAGCCCTACGAACCAGTTCGACAATAGAAATGCCTGCCCCAGCGCTATCAACAGGAATGAACTGTACATGGGGTGACGAACGAGAGCGTATGGTCCACCGCTCACCAGGGTGTGCTTGTCGCGAATTTCCAGCGTGATGGACCAGTTCTTGCCAAGTTCCTTGTGCGTTCTTCGAAAAACCCACATGGCAAACATAAACAGCAATGCCCCAAGGGCAACGGCCCAGGCGTAGGCAGGATAGTCGGCTGCGACCGGTCGGCCAGTAACAACGTAAAATCCCGGAATAACGCCCTGTCCCAAAACAGCTGCGGCGAGGCCGATCATGTCGGTCACAGAGCGGCGGCTTTCCACGACCCGCACACGCTTGGCGCGGCGCTCGAAAGGGTAGCGGATGACATACCAGGCAATGATGCCGAGCACCCAGAAGATTTCGCCGGCGGTCCCTACCCACGTGTCCATTCTAGGCCACCGAACGGTGTAGGGCAGCACCCAGTGCCGTCGAGTAAATTCCGATCATTGCCTTACCCACCGTTGATCTCGCGAAGTCTGGTTATGAACTCTTGCGGGCGAAGCCAGATCGAGGGGGTTTTGTACCCCATCGAGCGCGCGATGCTTGCTACGAAGGCATTGCAATTGCTGACCGATGCAAGCCAAACCTTGGACTTGACCTTCAATTCGCGGATATGAGCTACCACGTCTTGGTATTCGGCCTCTGTCAGCATGACACGCCAGCTTGCCGAGCGGTACTCTTCCTCCAGGTCGCCATCGGTTGCTCCGGTCTCCGCCGGCACCGGCACAAAGTGTCCTATGACATATGGTGTCGGATCATTGGTGGCAGGAGAAAGACCCGCCACTTCCTGATTCATTGTCCGGCCGTTTTTGTCCAGCTTTCCGAAAATGACGTAGGAGTGCCCGTAGGTTAGGGCATAGCGCGAGCGGAATTCTATGAAATAGCCACTTTGCGCGACCTTTGTCTGCGAGCCGGATGTGGCGAGGTAATTGCTGACGAAGCGCGGCTGGGGTGGTTTGTCATCCCCTTGGCAAGATGCGAGCACGAGGGAAAGAAAGATCACCAGCAGTGCTGGGCCAATCCTTAGCGTCATGAATGCGCTCCACTTCCCATGCACGACATACGCGATGTAAGTCGACCCGAACGCCTCTAAAGGCTGCTATCGATAGATTCTATCGACGGGCGCGAGCCGTTTAGCTGGGGAAGCACCGTCAGACGCTTCCCCACGCCAATGTTTGGAAGCTATTTGTAAATGGGAGCCGTCTCAGCTGCCACCGGCGGCGGGGCTTTTCCCTTCCCCTTGCCAATTGATCCGCAGGCACTCAAGCTGCCGACAGAAAGCACTGCAATTGCTACGATCAGAAGTCTGCTCATGAAGATGTCCTCTCCTCGTCATGGAATAGGTATTCAAAGCGCAACAGTTCCACTAATAACTGCAAAATTTGTAGAGCGGTAGTGCAAAAAGATCACATCGTTAATACATTGAATTTCTGAAGAAGATGCCTTGAAGGCAAGTCGCCTCAGGCGAGGATATGCTTGTTCGGGTGAATGGCGAGGTTTGACCGATGACAAGGATTCGCTGGAGGAGACATTTCAGATAATCAGCACCTTCGTTCCAAGCAGTGTTCGTTCGTAAAGCTCAACGATGTCATCGTTGGTCAACCGGACGCACCCATTGGACACCGCCTGACCGATTGACCAGGGTTCATTGGTCCCGTGCAGCCGGTACAAGGTATCCTGGTCGCCGCGATAGAGGTAAAGCGCCGCGGCACCGAGAGGATTGTGTAACCCACCTTCGACGCCACCCGCATATTGTTGCAGTCGGGGCTTTCGCGCGATCATACTGGCCGTCGGCGTCCAGGAGGGCCACTCCGCCTTTCGTCCAACCGTGGCTTCGCCCTTAAGTGAAAGACCGGCTTCTCCTACCGCCACCCCATACCGGGTCGCCATGCCGCCGCCTTCGACATAGTAAAGATACCGTTCCGATGTATCGACCACAATCGTTCCCGGAAGCTCGCGTCCGTCATAACGCACCCGGCGCCTACGATATTGGCGCGGCACCTGGTAATCAGACATCGAATCCGGCGACCTGTAGTTTGAGGCGCAGCCGGATGTCAACAAAGCCAAACTGCCGATGCCGAACGCCCGCCTTGTCAGGAGGTTTTTGCCCATGTCTACCTATGAGTAGTTGGATGTGTCCCTTGGTACTTGCTGTTTGACGCCGGGAGGCGCAACGGCGACATCGTAAAGTCTTGAGTATGCAGAATGTTTCTTCAAGAAGGCGGTACGGGTACTTCAGGAGGATATACTATGCCTAGCATGCCGCTGTGTCTAGGCAGAGGCTGAACGCCGAGGAGGGCGGCAAGAACTGACGCTTCCGAGCGGCAGTCAAGCTTCACTCGTCAGGCAAATTGGCCCGGTTGAACAGCTTCATAAACCAGGGCAGATCGGACAACGGCAGTCGGATATGCAGATCATGGTCGGGATCCGAATTCACGAAATTGCTTGCGCCGTTTGGCCGCCTCTGTTCCATTACCGGCAACGCACGCTGGAGATCTGATGAAATAATGCTCGAACTAGAGGGAAAGGTTGCAATTGTCACCGGTGGTGGTTCGGGCATCGGTGCAGCCATTTGCCGGCGGTTGGCAATACAAGGCGCTGAAGTCGTCGTCGCCGACATGAATGGCGATGCGGCGCAGAGCGTGTGCGAACAAATCTGTGCAGATGGGCGACTTGCCCATGCCGTGACTGTCGATGTGACGGACACGGATGCGGTGCAGAAGATGGTAGATTTTACCGTCAAAAGATGTGGAGGCCTCCACCTGGCTGTCAACAATGCCGGTATTGATGGCACATGTGCCGTGACAGCGGACTACCCGATTGATGGGTGGGCAAGAGTGATAGACGTTAACCTGAACGGCGTTTTTTATTGCATGAAGTGCGAGATTGCTGCCATGCAGGAAACGGGCGGTGGCGCCATCGTCAACATGTCATCTGTGCTTGGTTCCGTGGGGTTGCCGACCACTGCGGCGTACACGGCGGCCAAACACGGTGTCGTGGGACTGACAAAGGTTGCTGCCATCGAGTACGCAAGGCAGGGCATTCGTATCAACGCAGTTGGCCCTGGTTGGATTGAAACCCCGCTTTTGGCGAGGCAGGCCGAACTGGGCAATAGCCGACGAATGAAGGCACTACAGCCAATGGGTCGTCAAGGAAAACCGGAGGAGGTTGCCGCGCTCGTCTGCTTTCTGCTGTCCGAGCAGGCCAGCTTCATCACGGGAAGTTACCACCTTGTCGACGGCGCATACAGCGCACATTAGCCGACGCTGGCTGAAGATCTATTGCTGCGGATGGGTAAGGAAGTACTGCATGTAGCGCAGGACCCGGCTCCAGTGCCGGCTGTCGATCTTCTCGACACATTGCATCGCTGCTCGAAATTCATGCGACGCTTGGACGAACTCGGCAACGCCGCCGCAGTCCACCACATGCTGCAATATTCCAACCCTATCTGTATATCGGTGCAGCCGGCCCAGCCTCCAGCAATTTCGGAAACGATCCGAGCCGAACAGCCTTGCAAGTCATCTTGGTGACCAAAATGCAGGCTTCGACGATCCCCGTATCCGGTTCAATCGACCACGCAACCTTCGGCGGATCAGTGTTACCGCGCGATGCAGGTATCCAAACTCCACCAGACCGGCTTGGATCAATTTCTGTCGACGGGACCGATCGTCGCAGACACTCAAGCCTTGTGCCGATCGTCCGCACGTTGACGTAGTAGACGCACCACCACGCCCTGTTTTGCTGGGTATCGACAGCGATGCCATGAACCCTCCAGACGTGGTTTGAGAGCTCGGTCGCCCGCGCATGGAACTCGTACCGATCACCGATCTGCGCAAGGGCTTGCGTTGAGATCAATAGCGTGAGTGCGAAGAACGCAAACTTGCCCATGGCGCCACCCTGGTGTCGGCTAGACCATGAATTCTACGCTCTCGCGACGCGAATGCACCGCCGCCTTTTGACGTAAACCCGACCTATGCCGGTCTGCGAACCTCGAGCAGTGCCGGCCAAGCCGGCACGTTTGCGCTGCAGATCGTGGCATATGATCTCTGTGAATTCGCGAGAGGAGGTAGTCGGATTGCATCATTTGGGCATCGAAGCGTCCCAAGCCTTGTCCGGCTCGACCGCAACGGTGTCATGGAACTCCTGCCATTTGTCTATTCCGCCGGGGAACCAGTGAACGCCGGTATAGCCCTTCATCACCAGCCGCTTGCCTGCGTTCCAACTGCCCCAGCAGTTCGGGCGGCAGAATGTAACGATCGGCCTTGATCGATCGCCCTGCACGAGTTCATCCACGCGGCGAAGAAAGGCCGCCTCTTTCTCCGCGTCAAGTGCCGCTGCGCCACCACCCGGGAACCAGACCGCGCCTGGGATAGAGCGATGGGTCGGAAGCCAAAGCCGATCCTGGGGGAAATTCTCCGGCTTCTTATCCGCGAGACCGACATCCACAAGTAACGGCTGTTTCGAAATCAGGGCTTCGAGGCCCGCGAGGTCGATGACCACGGCGCCCTTCAGGGTTGTCGGCGTCTCCCCCCGCATTGGCCCACTCCACAAGCCGCTCGGCTCTTGCACTTCGGCCCACGAATGCCCTGGGCCTATGGTGACCAGAAAGAACGAAACAGCAAGTGAAGTGACAAGCCTCATAAGAAATCCAGTCGGCCCTAACATGTCCGTTCCTTTCAGTGCATCGCCGAAGGGACCTGGAAACTTTGCTCCCACCGGCTTCCCTTGGTGTCGGATGCGACAACCGTCATCGGTTGACCATCGGTCTGCATGAAGTTGAAGCTGAGCACCGGATTGGTGGAGAGCGAGATATCGCCGACAATGTCCAGAACAGTCTGGTCGCCGTGGGAGACAGTCACCTTGTCGATATAGCGCGGTGGCGTGTACAGCCGGGTGAGTTGGTTCATCTGCATGCCGTTGAAGTTCGGATGCCGGATCATCAGCGTTGCCTCGGAGGATTTTTTCTCGACGCCCTTCGCGAACTTCATCCTCATGTCGCCCATCCCCTTCATTGCTTCCACATCACTTGGTCCGGAAGGCGCAGAGCATCCGCCCGATGCCTTGACGAAGACGGCCGTAGAGAACAGCTTGCCATCTTTTGTCTCGGCGACAGCGTGGACGTTCGTGTAGGTGTCGATCCGGACGCGTAGTTGCAGCGCACCGGGATCGGCGGCCGGTCCAAAGGTAACATGCGCAGCAAGCGGCGCAGGGTTGTCGTCGATCACCAGATAGACCGACTTGATCTTGTCTTTCTCCGGCATGGTCAGGGTGATCGGCACGAGCGCAGCATCCTCGGCGCGCTTCGGCGCATCGATCTTAATCAGTGTATCGGTCGGCACGATATCGCGGTCATCGAAGAGATAGCCGGCAATCTCCTGCCAGCGCTTTTCCCGGCCGGCATCCGGCTGGGATGGATCCGTGGCGCTCGCTGAGCCGCCGCAGAACGCCGTGACGAGAGCCGCCGCAAAAACCGTTCTCAATGTCCGTGTCATATTCTCCTCCTCCTTGCTGGGCGGGGCGTTATTCCCATTCAAGCTCTTTGTAAGCCTGGATGACGTTGCGGCCGTTGTAATCCTCGAACAATATCCAGCCTTCACCTTGGTCCGCGGCGACCGTTCTGCTGGCTTCGTTTATCGCGATGCCCGCAGCAATCGCCCTGCGGGTCCCGTCATGCAGGGCTGTCAGGTAGCGAAGTTGTCTCGCCATGGCCGCTTCGAAATCCACCATTGCCGGCCCATGTCCCGGCACAGCGCGGGCAGGGGCGATGGCACTGAGCCGCTTGGCTTCCCTCAACCATCCCAAAAGACTTCCATCCAGAGATGGGATGCGATCGACAAAAAGCAGGTCCGCGGGAAACAGCGTCCCTGTCGATGTATCAAACAGGGAAAGGTCGCAGTCCGTGTGTGCGGCCCCGTGCGCGATGATCCGGATGAGACGGTCGCCTAAATCGATTTCGGCGACATCGCTGATCTCTCGCGTAGGATAGACGAGACGGCCTACATTCTCCGGCCCAAGCATCTCGACGAGACGCTGGTGATAAAAGCTTCCTCGCGCATCGAACGCCGGCCGCAGAGCGGCATGGCCTATGAATTCCGGTTGTTCATCGACGAAAGCTTCAGCACCGAAGCAGTGATCTGGATGGACATGGGTCATCACGACATGCCGGATCGGCTTGGCCGTCCGCTTTCTGATTTCCGAAAGAAGCCACCGGCCATCTGTGACGCTGCCGCCGGGATCTATGACAAGCACGCTGTCGCGTCCGATGATGAAGCAGGTATTGGCAATGGCGCCCATGTTAGCCAATGTCGCCTCCTCGTGCGGTGCTTCCCGAACGAAGAGGCCGTTTCCGAGATCATTCAATGAAAACGTGTGAGCAGCCGAGCCGTGTGCCGGCAGGCAGCACATACACAAGCCGAGCGCAAAGGTTTCACGCCGCGTGAAGCGAACGTCACCGGCCGCGTGTCTGCCATTACCAACCCACTGGAGGTCAAATCCCGACATGTCAGAGATTACCACTCCTTACGCACGTCGGGTAGTGGTAGTTTAGGGCTCGCGTTCCGGTGAATTGCCGAACGAGTTGGTTGCTACTCGTCACGGCTCCTCCGTCAGATGAGGATGACGGCTCACCAATGTTGCCATCGGTCGCGATCAACAGGATGTATGCCTCTTCGGCGGTTCGCGCGGTACGAACTGCAGAGTTCAGACGGTCGCTACGGAGACGCCGTGCGATACACGAGAGGATGTTCAAACACTGTTGCTGCATGTCCGGCGGTGACAACAGAGCGATAAGATCGACAGAAATCTCATCGACTGCCTCGAAATCGAGCGGCCGCGACAAACGCACAAACATGCAGACGCTCTTATCCAAGCCGTCGATTATCGCATGAGGAATGGCGATCCCCGTCAAGCCAAGACCCTCGCGATCCGTCAGCGCATGTGCAATCCCGGCCCGACCAAGATTGCACCTTTTCGAGGCCAGATCCGCTAACCGCGCAAGCAGATCCTTCTTTGAGTTGAACGCCAGATCAATGACGATGTCCTCCGGCGACAGATAGTCGCTCAGTTGCATAACAAACCTCACATAGTTGAAAAGTTCAGGTCGCTTCCGTCAGGCGGTAACCCACTCCGGCCTCGTCAGAATGTGCTGAGGCTGGTCCGGAGTCTTCTCTATCTTCTGTCGGATCTGCCGCACATATACACGCAGATCCTGCACGTCGCTCTGTCCATCCCAGACCTTCTCCATCAGTCAGAACTTTGCCGGCATGCTGCCGAGCAGGCGCAGCACCTGGTATTCTTTAGGTGAGAGCTTCACTTCCTCCTCAGCGACCTTGACGATGCGCTTGACGAGATCGACAGAAAGTCCGCCTGTCTGGAACACACGCTCTTCTCCCCGCGACGGGAGGCGATGCCTCAAGGCCACCCGGATACGGGCCACCAGTTCGTTCGTGCGGAACGGCTTCGTGATGCAGTCGTCCACACCGAGCTCCAGCGCCCTGAATATCCTGCCTCGTCTGTACGGCTCGACAGGATGATGCTCGGCAGCGTGCTCCCCTCGCTGCGCCAAAGAGCGAGGAGGTCATGTCCGACATGCGCGGGATGACCTCGAAGCCGTCCACTAGGGCTTGTGTTTCCTCGCGACCATGGGTCTCGATGACGGACAATAACACTTCATGGGTCTTGCCGACCCCAGGCGCCGCAACTAGGAATATCTTGAAGCGACCACGTTCCTCACGTTGCGCCTGTTCCAGGAGCGCAGCAGGCTATGGCCTGCCATTCATCTCGCGACTGTCCTCGGGCATGGAGTATCTGTCTTCTGGACGGGCGGCGGCCACCATTCAGATGGCCGCCGGACCGCGATTAAGGATTAGCGCCGTCAAGCGCGATGTTCAGAGCCAACACGTTGACGACTGGCTCTCCTAGGAAGCCGAGCTGACGGCCCTCGATGTGTTCATCGACCAGTACCCGTACAGCGGCCTCGTCCATCTGGCGCGCGCCGGCAATGCGTGGCACCTGGAAGTAGGCGGCTTCCGGCGAGATATGCGGATCAAGCCCACTTCCCGAGGCGGTAACCAGATCGATCGGTACTTCCGCAGTCGGGTTAGATGCCTTGGCGACCTCGTAATCCGCCGTCACCCGGTCAATCAGCTTGCTGTTGGTCGGACCGAGATTGGAACCGGAGGATGACGCCGCATTATATCCATCCCCTGCAGCGGAAGGGCGTCCCCGGAAGTACTGGTCGCCGGTGAAGGCTTGGCCAATCAGGGCAGAGCCAATGACCTGGCTGTCTCTCTCAATGAGGCTGCCGTTTGCTTGCGAAGGAAAGACTGCCTGAGCGATACCAGTCATTGCGAAGGGATAAATCAGGCCGGTGATGACCGTGGTAGCTAAAATCATCACGATCGCCGGGCGGAGTTGTGTCAACATTTCAATTGCTCCTTAGGCTAGGCCGAGCGCGGTAATGACCACGTCGATCGCCTTGATGCCGATGAACGGGACGATGATGCCACCGAGGCCGTAGATCAGCAGGTTACGGGATAGAAGCGCACCGGCACCAACAGCTCGGTACTTGACGCCCCTCAGCGACAGCGGGATCAGCGCAATGATGATCAGCGCGTTGAAGATGATTGCCGAGAGGATGGCGCTTTGGGGATTGGACAGGCCCATGATGTTCAGAACGCCGAGTTCAGGGTAAAGCGAAAGGAACATCGCTGGGATAATCGCAAAATACTTGGCGATGTCGTTCGCGATGGAGAACGTCGTCAGCGCACCGCGGGTCATCAGCAACTGCTTGCCGATCTCCACGATCTCGATGAGCTTCGTCGGATCGCTGTCAAGGTCCACCATGTTGCCGGCCTCGCGCGCAGCGACCGTACCGGTATTCATCGCGACACCGACATCGGCCTGCGCGAGTGCAGGGGCGTCGTTGGTGCCGTCGCCGCACATGGCGACAAGCTTGCCTTTTGCCTGCTCCTCGCGGATGAGCTGCAGCTTGTTCTCGGGTGTCGCCTGCGCCAGAAAATCGTCCACGCCGGCTTCCGCAGCAATCGCTGCTGCCGTCATCGGGTTGTCCCCGGTGATCATTACTGTCCGGATACCCATCTTGCGCAGCTCGGTGAACCGTTCCCGGATCCCCCCCTTGACGATGTCCTTGAGGTAGATGACGCCGAGGAGCTTGCCGTCACGGGCAACCGCAAGCGGCGTACCGCCGACCCTTGCAATGTCACTGGCAATCGCCTCGACTTCCTTGATCGACCCTTCGCTTGCGCTGGCGCCCCCGGCGACATGACCAAGACGGACGTATTTGAGTACCGCATCGACCGCACCCTTGCGGATCGACGAACCGTCGAGGTCCACACCGCTCATGCGTGTCTGGGCTGTGAACGGTACGAAGGTTGCATGGAGGTTCTGCATATCGCGGGCGCGGATTGCATACTTCTCCTTGGCGAGCACGACGATCGAACGACCTTCAGGCGTTTCGTCAGCAAGCGAAGCCAGTTGGGCCGCGTCGGCGAGTTCTTGCTCAGTTACGCCCTTGGCGGGACGAAACTCGGTGGCCTGGCGGTTGCCCAGCGTGATTGTGCCGGTCTTGTCGAGAAGCAGCGTGTCAACGTCGCCTGCTGCCTCGACAGCACGTCCGGACATGGCAAGCACGTTGAAACGAACGAGACGGTCCATGCCGGCAATGCCGATGGCCGAAAGGAGCGCCCCAATCGTGGTCGGGATAAGGGTCACGAAGAGAGCCACAAGCACAATGATCGGGATCGAGCCGCCAGCGTAGAACGCAAAGCTCGGGATTGTTGCCGTAGCTAGGACGAAGATCAGCGTCATACCTGCGAGCAGAATGTTGAGTGCGATTTCGTTCGGTGTCTTCTGCCGTTCCGCACCTTCGACGAGGGAGATCATCCTGTCGATGAAGGTTGATCCTGCAGCAGCCGTGATACGCACTCGGATCCAGTCGGAGAGGACTTGCGTACCGCCGGTGACGGCCGAACGGTCCCCACCGGATTCTCGGATGACCGGGGCGGACTCACCTGTAATGGCAGCCTCGTTCACGGAGGCGACGCCTTCTATGACCTCGCCGTCGGAAGGAATGATATCGCCCGCTTCCACCAGGACGACGTCGCCGACCTTGAGGCTGGTGCCCGGCACTTGTCTGTAGTCGGTACCATTGGCATTGGACAGGAGCTTGGCTTGGGTCTCCGTGCGTGCCTTGCGGAGCGAATCCGCCTGAGCCTTGCCACGTCCCTCGGCGACAGCTTCGGCGAAATTGGCAAACAATACTGTGAACCAGAGCCACAAGTTGATCTGGAACGAGAAGCCGAGATCGTCGCTGCCTGTGACAAGGTCGCGAAGAAATAGGACCGAAGTCAGCGCCGATACCGTGGCCACGACAAACATGACCGGATTTTTGGCGAGAGTACGAGGGTTTAGCTTGGTGAAAGCGGACCCCACGGCGGGAAGTACTATGCGACTATCAAGGATACTCGCGGAATTTGCTCGGCTCATAAGAGGCTCCAGCGTTGAGAGGGTAGACCGGGGCGACGATCAGCCCTTTAGGATTTCAATTGTGCAGACGGCGGCAAAGAGGACGATCGCCATCGCTAGGATTACATTGGAGGCGACCCATCTCCCGGGCTCCTTGCCTCGCTTTTGCGAGGCAAGGGCTGCCTGTCTGCGGAGTGCCTGGCGGATGCTCATGACGAAACTCCCCGGTTCTACTGGCTTAGAAGGTCTGGCCAGCGATCATGACCAGGTGTTCGACGACCGGACCAAGTGCCAGAGACGGCAGGAAGGTCAGTCCTCCGACGATCAGGATCGTGCCGACGAGCAGGCCGACGAACAGGCCGCTGTCGGTCGGGAACGTGCCGGCCGACGTCGGAACCCTCTTCTTGCCGATCAGCGAACCGGCGATGGCAAGCGCCGGAACGATGACCAGGAAGCGCCCCATAAGCATGCCGAGGCCAAGCGTCGTGTTGAACCAGGGCGTGTTGGCCGACAGGCCGCCGAAAGCCGAGCCGTTGTTGGCCGCAGCCGACGTGTAGGCGTAGAGGATTTCCGAGAAGCCGTGCGGACCTGCTGTGCCGATGGACGAGACCGCCGAAGGCAGCACCGTTGCGATGGCCGTGAAGCCGAGCATGGCGAGCGGCAGGCAGAGGATCGCGAGCACCGCCATCTTCATCTCCTTCGCCTCGATCTTCTTGCCGAGATATTCCGGAGTGCGGCCGACCATCAGGCCCGCAACGAAGATGGCGATGATGATGAAGAGAATGATGCCGTAGAAGCCGGCACCGACGCCGCCGACAATGACTTCGCCGAGCTGCATGTTGATCAGTGGAATCAGGCCGCCGAGCGCCGTGAACGAGCCATGCATGGCGTTGACCGCGCCGCAGGAGGCCGCCGTGGTGATGACCGCGAAGAGCGACGACATCACGATACCAAAGCGGACTTCCTTGCCTTCCATGTTTGCGCCCTGGAGACCGAGCGAATGCATGATCGGGTTGCCGGAGGCTTCGGCCCAGTAGACGACGGCGACGCCGATGATGAACAGGATACCCATCGCGGAAAGGATCGCCCAGCCCTGGCGCTGGTTGCCGACCATGCGGCCGAAGACGTTCGTGAACGCCGCGCCGATCGCGAAGATGGACAGCATCTGCAGCATGTTAGAGATGCTGTCGGGGTTCTCGAAGGGATGCGCCGAGTTGGCGTTGAAGAAGCCGCCGCCATTGGTGCCGAGCATCTTGATGGCCAGCTGCGATGCGACCGGACCTAATGCAATCGTCTGCTGTGCGCCCTCGAGCGTCGTTGCCCGGACGTATGCGCCGAAGGTCTGCGGCACCCCAAGATAAACATAGACGAGCGTCAGCACGATGCAGATCGGCAGCAGGATATAGAGGGTAGCACGGGTCATATCGACCCAGAAATTGCCGATCGACTTGCCAGAAGCGCGCGCAAAGGCGCGGATCAGACCGATGGCGATTGCCATGCCGGTGGCGGAAGAGACGAAGTTCTGCACAGCGAGGCCGACCATCTGGCTAAAATACGACATCGTGCTTTCGCCGCCGTAGCTTTGCCAGTTGGTGTTGGCGACGAAGCTGATGGCCGTGTTGAACGAAAGGTCCGGCCCGACGGCAGACATGCCTGCCGGATTAAACGGCAGAACGTACTGGAAGCGCAGGATGCCGTAGAGCATCAGGAAACCAGCGAGGTTGAACATCAGAAGCGCGAATGCGTAGGCAGTCCAATGCTGTTCTTCGCGCTCATTGGTGCCTGCCAAAGTATAGAGTCCCCGCTCGACGGGAGCGAGGACAGGAGAAAGAAAGGTGCGCTCGCCAGAAAACACCCGGGTCATGTAGGCACCGAGCGGTTTGACGAGAATGATAAGGATCCCGCAGAAGACGAGGATCTGTAGCCATCCGTTGAGGGTCATGGGGGAAAACTTTCAGTTTTCGCTGTTCAGAAGCGTTCAGGACGAATGAGGGCGTAGACCAGGTAAGCGGCGATCAGGACGGTGACAGCACCGCTCAATGCGTAATCGAAGAACATCGGTCGCTCCTTCAAAGCCTGTCGCACAGGCGCGTGTAGGCAAAGCAGAGCACGAAGAACGCGACTGCCGTGCCAAGTAGAATGATATCCAACATGTCTGGACTCCTGACGTGTGCGCGCAACCAGACGACATGAAGCCACCTGCCAGATGGCGCCTTGCTGTGTGTCTGATAGGGGGATGCGTGTCCGCATCTGACGGACGGTATGCTCCCGGGCCGCATAGGAAAGCGAGACGGGAAAAATGAGGAAGAAATAAAGATCTTATATGGATTTGTGTCGCTTCATTGCCTTGCCGTTAAAGCAGCGACCGGCGCGAAAAAGCGCGCAGTCAGCAGCACACCGACAGCCACCCCGAGCATTCCAAGGATCACGCTGGAGGCGCGCATATATCCATCAGCACGCCTGCCGTCGAAGTCGCGCCGGGGGTAGACCAAGCTGCGAAGGACGCCAAACCAGTCAGCCACTGCTTCCTCTCAGGTTCAAGAAGCTTTGGAGGGTGTGGTCGTCCTTGGACACATGTAGAAAGCGCTGCCTATGACAGGAGCGAAAGTGAACCCATCCCGATAGGAAATCGATGGGGACAGTTTCTGTTTTGCATCAAGATTCTATATGAGTCTATTTGCCACTTCTCCCGCGATGCGCATATAAGGCCGCGAAAATTCCTCGGCTGCCTGCCCGGAGATCTTATGACGACATCGCATGTCACTACTGCCGGTCCGCAATCGGAGAGGCGCAGGTTCCTCGTGCTGCTGCTCGGATCTATCGGCGTCGTCTATGGCGATATCGGCACAAGCCCCCTTTATGCATTTCGTGAAGCGCTCCGCCCGTTCACCGCGAACGGGGTGCAGCAAGAGCACGTGATCGGCCTGATCTCGCTGATGATCTGGACGCTGACAATTATTGTCACCTTTAAGTATGTCCTGTTTCTGCTCCGTGCCGACAACGACGGTGAGGGCGGCACCCTGTCGCTCCTCGCTTTGCTGATGAAAAAGGCCGGAAGCTACATGCCGGTTCTGTTCTTCGCAGGCCTCATCGGATCGGCACTGTTCATTGGCGACGCCATGATTACACCCGCCCTTTCAGTCATGTCGGCACTCGAGGGCATGAAGCTCGTGACGCCCGCCTTCTCCGCCTATGTTTTACCCCTATCGGCAGCGATCATGGTCGGGCTCTTCGCCGTTCAGTCGAAGGGAACAGCCGCTGTTTCGAAGTTTTTTGGCCCTATCACCGTTGTCTGGTTTCTGGCCATGGCCTGGGGCGGCCTCATCCACATCGGCGACGACTGGACGATCCTCGAGGCAGTCAATCCGATCAACGCGCTCTGGTTCATCACCCATGCGGGCTGGGCGGGATTGGTCGTTCTCGGTGCGGTGTTCCTGACGGTTACAGGCGCCGAGGCTCTCTACGCCGACCTCGGCCACTTTGGCCGCAAGCCTATCAGTGCGGCATGGTTCATCCTCGTTTTTCCGGCACTGGGCCTTAATTACCTGGGACAAGGGGCCCTCGTACTCAGCCACCCTTCCACGATCGAGAACCCCTTCTTCATGCTGTATCCGGAATGGGCGCTCTTGCCGATGGTGATTCTAGCGACAATGGCGACCGTCATTGCCAGCCAGGCGGTCATTACGGGCGCGTTCTCGCTCGCACGTCAGGCCGTTCATCTCGGCTTCCTACCCCGTCTTATGATCAAGTTCACATCGGAAACAAACACAGGACAAATCTACGTTCCGGCAGTGAACTTGATCCTGTTTATTGGCGTGATCGTCCTGATCTTCTCCTTCGGGGATTCGGAATCACTGGCGACGGCCTATGGCATCTCCGTGACCGGAGCCATGGTCGTCACGACGCTGATGGCATTCCAATTCCTACGTACAGTCCGGGGCTTTTCCACGCTTACCGCTGCCGCTTTCCTCTTGCCGCTGCTGTTGATCGAAACCGTGTTTCTCGGGGCCAATCTTATCAAGATCCATGACGGCGGCTGGGTGCCTGTCGCGCTCGCAATTGTCATCATGCTGGTCATGTGGACATGGACCAAGGGATCGAAGCATCTACGGGAGAAAATTTCCAGGAGCGACGTGCCGCTTGCGACTTTCGTTGCCTCGCTGGAAGGCTCGATCGATCGCGCGTCTCCCAATGCGCCCGTCATCGTGCCGGGGACGGCAGTCTTCCTGACGAGCGTGCCGGACAAGACGCCATCGGTCCTTCTGCACAACCTTAAACACAATCACGTACTGCACGAACAGAACGTCATCCTGACGATCTGGACACAGGACAAACCCTACGTGGCCGACCGGGATCGCGTCGAGATGAGGAAGCTTTCCAAGCGCTTTGTGCGCATCGACATCACCTTCGGCTTCATGGACGAGCCCAACGTCGCCAAGGCCCTTCTGCTCTGCAAGAAGGCGGGCTTCAAGTTCGAGATCATGCAGACTTCGTTCTATCTCGGACGCCGCAACCTGATTGAATCGCCGAATACGGGACTGCCTCGCTGGCAGGAGAAGCTGTACATCGCGCTGGCCGGTTTCGGCATCGATCCGTCGGCTTATTTCAAGCTTCCACCAAATCGCGTCGTTGAGCTCGGAGAGCAGGTCTCAATCTAGACGTTCCCAACAAGTCATTGTGAGAATTCGATTTCCGTCCGGCCTGACCGGGAGAGGAAGGATAAGCGCGTCTGGCTCGTCGATGGAGTATCTTCAGGGGAACTCAATCGGCGAGTACGGTAGAGCCCTGCCAACCGACCTCGATGTATATCGGCAATTTGATTTTGGCTCAGCTTAACCTGCCGTCCCCGATCAGACTCGACCCATGGTCCATGCGGAGCTTGCCGATAGGTATGCGTTTTCGTCTTTACTGCGTTAGCCCGATCTTAATGTTGTTGTTCTAATGTTAATTTGACGATGTCGACCCTGTCGATGGCATGAAGCAGATCGTCATCCTTCGTCACGAAGATTCCTCCCCCACATAGCCAGCATTCAGCATCAACGCGTTCGTCGCTTGATGGCTCCGTGTGCACTCATTCCCGTAATCACCAGGTCATCCACATGCTCAAGAACACGACCATCAAGATCAAAATCCTTTCCGTCATTCTACTGTTGTCGCTGGTTGCCTGCGTCGGGCTGGCCCGGCTGAGCAATGAGTTCTGGAACACAGACGTAGCCTTCAGCCGTTTCATATCGAACGACGCAATGGCAGCACTTGAGACTTCCCGTGCGAGCGGAGGGTCAATGGTCGCCGTGCTGCAAGTGGCACGGGCCACGGAACTCGCCCCAAACTCGCCGCAGATGATGGCAGCGAAGGAGACGTTCGACCGGTTTCTCGACACGTCCGCGCAGCGGATGATGAAAAGCATTGAGCTCATGCCGGCGAGCAAGCCGGCAGGTGATGACATCATCGCACGGCTGGAGAGTTTGCGTGGAATCGGACACAAGGCGTTCGACGCATTCAACGGCGGCAACCGGCAGGTCGGGAACGGATTTGTCGTTGAAGTCTACGCCTTCCTCGACCAGATTACGCCGCTTTTCGTCTCCAACAACGATGCCATGACGAAGTCGCTGCTATCGGGAAGTAGCGACCTGACCAACGACACGATAAACACAATCACCTTTGACCTGATCGTAATGGTGGTCGGCATCCTCGCAGCGATCATCGCGTCCATGTATGTAGCCCAGTCCGGCATCACCGCCCCGTTGGCGAGACTGCGCGAGCGAATGATCTCTCTCGCCGAAGGAAACACCGCTGACCCCATCTCGGGTATCGATCGGAAAGACGAGATCGGAAAAATGGCCGCCTCTGTCGCAGTCTTCCGTACGAGTGCCATCGACCGGCTGCGGCTGGAGCAGCAGGCGGAAGCGGACCGGTCCGTGAGCGAGACGGGACGCCTCGAGAGGGAGAAGGAGAAGGCTGTCGAGGCCGCCAACCTCCAGAACGCGGTGCAGGTCCTGGGCCAGGCACTTGTCTCACTTGCTAACGGAGACCTGACCCATCGCATCGACCGGCCGTTCACGCCGGAACTCGATGCCCTTCGTCAGGATTTCAACCTTGCTGTTTCGAAGCTGAACGAGGCCCTGCAGGCCGTTGGTGCCAACGCGAGCGCAATCGCCGCCGGTTCGACCCAGATCCGCTCATCGGCTGATGACCTTTCGCGACGGACCGAACAGCAGGCAGCTTCGGTTGAAGAGACCGCCGCGGCGCTCGAACAGATCACCACGACCGTAAAGGATGCATCCAGCCGCGCGAACGAAGCGAGCCAGCTCGTGGCGCGAACACGTGAGGGAGCCGAAAAATCCGGTGAGGTGGTCCGCAACGCTGTTCAGGCCATGCATCAGATCGAGCAGTCATCGAACGAGATCAGCAATATCATTGGTGTGATCGACGACATTGCCTTCCAGACCAACCTGCTTGCGCTGAACGCTGGCGTCGAGGCAGCCCGCGCAGGCGAAGCGGGGAAGGGTTTTGCCGTTGTCGCCCAGGAAGTCCGCGAACTGGCCCAGCGCTCGGCCAAGGCCGCAAAGGAGATCAAGGTGCTGATCACCGCATCCGGAGCACAGGTGGAAACCGGAGTTACGCTTGTCGGGAACGCAGGCCGGGCGCTTGGCGTGATCGTCTCGGAGGTCCAGGAAATCAATCGGCATGTGCATGCGATTGCCGAAGCGTCCCGCGAACAGTCTATCGGACTCCAGGAGATCAACACCGCCGTCAACACCATGGATCAGGGCACCCAGCAGAATGCCGCCATGGTCGAAGAGACCACAGCCGCGAGCCATGGTCTCGCCAACGAGGCAGCCGCACTCTCGCAACTCATGTCGCAGTTTACCCTGGGTGGCGGTTCACAGAGCCAGGCTCCTTCTCCACTCAAAACTGACCTCTCACACAGCCGCCCAGTCACATCGCCAGCCCGAAAGTTGGGGCAGAAAATTGCTCACGCGTTTCAGGGCAATGCGGCCGTAAAGCAAGACCGGGAATGGTCTGAGTTCTAAACGTCAATGGGCCGGCGCAGCAATTTTGCTAGCGTCGGCCCAAGCATTCGTACCGCCCACGAAGACGCGATCACCGGTCGAGGCGACATCTTTTGCCGGTCTCGGCGGCTCTCAGTGGCTATCTGTCGTGGCGGGAATTATATCTCGTCTTCGCAGCTTGAACCTCGCGCGGGTCCGAAAGGCAGCCTCGATCTCCATGGCGGAACAGAGCCACGAAGTCGTGCTGGGGCCTATTGGCTCCAGGCGCTCGTCGTCGGGGGAGGCATTGGCCTCTCTTACGTTTGCCCTACCAAGCTTCGCTCTGGCCGGCACTCGCACATATGGTGCAAATGTTGGGCCCTGGGCTGTGATGGAAAAGAGGAACGCGCGGCTGAGTGCAAGTCAAGAATAAGGATCCGCGCGTTCCGTGAGCACGTTCTCTAGAGGGGAGGGAGTTGACGCGCTCAGGGGCTAGAACACTGGTTATGAGGAAAGGTTCCCCCTGCCGCCATTTTCATGCGTCGAATGCCACAATATTTAAGCCGGCAATTTACCACCCGGAACTGTCGTCGGCGCAAAGGCGGTTTCCCCCCGTAATATACAGGATCATACACGCGTTCCTTTTTGCGCTTGGCTACTCTTATTCACCGTTACGCCTTGACCGCAGTCGCCTTGCTGTTCGGGCGGTCAGCGCTGATGGTAAGTCAGATATGGGGGCATGCGTGATCTGCACGGTAAAGCGGCAGGACGTCATTCGGCAGAAACTTCCAGGGCAGGAGGGGTAGGTGGAGCACTCTGTTCACCCCGCACTCGTGGACCATATCCCGGGCTTCATCACTCAGCCTGGGCAGACCGACTACCTGTTCGTAGGCGTGATCGTGTTTCTGATCGTGATGGTTCTTGTCGTGGGAAATCTGTACTTTCAACTCCACGCTGTCCCGGAGCGCATTGCGCACCGGGCCAACAAGGTCCAGATGGAAATCGTGGCGGTTCTCGCACTGATCTCACTCTTCACGCACAACCATATCTATTGGATCATCGGCCTGCTGTTGGCCTTCATTCGTTTTCCAGATTTTATGACGCCGCTCTATTCCATCGCCCGGTCCCTCGCAAAACTTGCGGGGCGTGTACCGGTCGAAATCGGAACCAGATTGCCGAGTTCCGTGGTTCCAGGACCAGGCAGCGAGGTGACGAAGACGTTGCCGCCAGAAAAGTTACCGCCAGAGAAGGTGTCTGACCATGCTTGAGTTGATGCTCTGCTCAATGCTGACCATCTTCCCGGATTATCTTTATCGGCGATATGCTCAGGGAAAGCGGATTGGTCGTGAGCTCACCTTGTATAGCATGTGGTACGAACTGCGTTGGGGCATCACCGCGTGCCTCGTTCTGACGATTTCGCTGATCACGATGATCTTCTATTTCCACCCGTCCACGAAGAGCGTCACTGCCGTCTTTCGGACCATCACCATCCTTCCGGAAATGAGTGGACGTGTCGATGAAGTCTATGTGGGATTGAATGAGAGGGTAGCCGCTGGCACGCCACTCTTCCGGCTGGACGATTCAGAGCAGCTGGCAGCGCTCGAGACCGCCCGCAGGCAGATTGTTGAAGCCGACGCCGAGGCGAAGATTGCCCAGACTGAACTGGCCGGCGTGGATGGCCAGATACAAGAGGCTGAAGGCGCACTTCAAGTCGCGGTGGACGAGCTGGCAATGAAAACCCAGCTTCTCAGAGACGATGCGGTTGCTCGAAGGGAAGTTGACCGTCTGGCCAACACTGTCGAAAGTCGCAAGGGTGCGGTGGCTTCAGCGCTGGCGACAAAGGAAACGCTAAAAGCAAAGATCAGCATCCTCCTGCCGGCCCAGAAGGCGAGCGCACAGGCAGCGGAAGCTCAGGCGCAGGTGGAGCTGGACAAGACCGTCGTCACCGCAGGTGTTGCCGGCACGGTGCAGCAGTTCACGCTCCGTCCCGGAGATGTCCTGAACACAATGCTGCGCCCAGCCGGCATTCTCGTTCCGAGCGAAGCCGGTCGCGGCACGCTGATTGCCGGCTTCGGACAGATCGAGGCACAGATCATGAGACCTGGAATGGTTGCAGAGGCCACCTGCATCGGCAAGCCATTTTCGATCATTCCGCTGGTCGTGACCGATGTCCAGGACGTCATCGCCGCGGGCCAGTTGCGACCAACCGACCAGCTTGCAGATGTCCAGCAAATGGCACAACCAGGTACGCTCACAGTTTTCCTGCAGCCGCTTTTTGCCGGGGGACTAGATGATATTCCGCCGGGAAGCAGCTGCATCGCCAACGCCTATAGCAACAATCATGCGGCACTGGCCGACCCCGAGATTGGCACGGGGCGGTGGTTGTTTTATCACGTGGTCGATACAGTCGGTCTTGTGCATGCGATGATCCTGCGCATGCAAGCCATTCTTTTGCCCGTGCAGACCCTGGTGCTTACGGGGCATTAGCGAGGGGAGGCGATCGTGCCCGCACGGCAAATGCGAACTGGTATAAGCCTCCGCGTGCAAGGATATGATCGCTCGCCGCGTTGCTCATGGCCATCAGGTCGGCGACTTCCTCCAAACCGTAAAAGCATGCATATCGGCAATACAAGCCACTTGCTTGGCATCGCAGCGAAGATGCAGCATCAAGGCAAGCAGAGGTCGGAACAGGCATCGCGATTACCCCCTATCGCCTCGCCCGAGGAGAGCATATACTTTTAAGGTCAAGTAGCGGCCTGGGCCGTCGCATCGACGCTAGCGTTCACGCGCGGGAGGGTGTCGTGAAACTTGCTGCTGCATTCGAAAACGATGATCCCCGGCCGACACTTCCTGAATGCCGGCATCAGGTGGAGCGGATCCAACAAAACTCCGCGTTCAACGCAACGGAGCGCGAGCGTCGGCTATTCGCCTACGTGACGGATGAAGCGTTTTCCGGCCGAGCCGACCGCATCAAGGCTTACACAATCGCCGTGGAAGTGTTCGGTCGAGGTAGCACCTTCGACCCCCAGGGCGATCCGATCGTCCGCATTGCTGCCAACCGCCTCAGGCAATCGCTCGAACGCTACTATCTGCTCGCAGGTCGCTCGGACCTTGTGTTGGTCACTATTCCCAAGGGCGGGTATGTGCCGAGTTGTACGTATCAGGCAATGGAAGGGCGCGGCGGCGGCGATGCAATCGAAGCGGATACGTCGGCGCCGTCCTTGGAAAACACGTCCAGCCCGCCGCCTTCGAACGACGACGTTCGCCACCAACTCGAGTTGATCCTTCACAGTCCGGAGTTTCCCAAGGTCGGACGCACAGCCGCATTTCTGTCCTACATTGTCGGAGAGGTATTTGCGGGGCGGGAAGAGAGGATCAAAGGCTACTCCATAGCGATAGAGGTCTTCAAGCGGCCCGCAAGTTTCACCCAGGACGATCCTATAGTGCGGATCGAGGCCGGACGGCTGCGAAGAGCGCTCGAGCGTTACTACCTTGTGGCGGGCCAAACAGATCCCGTTAGAATTGACGTGCCGAAAGGCGGGTATGTTCCGATTTTCACCTGGAATCCCAACAGACCACCGGCGGCGGATCTCCTTCCCATCGAGCATAAACCTGAAGGCCAGCATCACACCCGATTGCGTCGGAACCTTCTTATCGTGGGAGCCGCGCTGGCCGTATTGATGCTCGTTGCAGGTGCCTGGTGGGCTGGCGCGACCTTCAGGCGGGAACCCGTCGTGCCTGAGCGGCCGACCTTGATGGTCACGCCATTTGAAGATCTGGATGGGGGCGAGGGGGCCGGGATCTACGCTAAAGGAATAACGGAAGAGCTTTTGACAGCGCTTGTCCGCTTCAAAGAGGTCAAGGTGTTCGGAGGCGAGACCCGTTCGCTGTCTCCCCAGGCTGATGCGGCCGAGATGGAGAAACAGCTCGGTGCACGATATCTGCTGTCGGGCGGAGTTCGAACATCGATCAATCAGATCAGGGTGACGGCAAAACTGACAGACACCACGAACGGGGAAGTCCTGTGGTCACAGACCTATGACAACAATCTGCGGGCAAATGACCTTCTCTCGATCCAGGCTGACGTTGCAAGCAAGGTGGCGACCACGGTGGCTCAACCATATGGGGTCATAGCGCAGGCCGAAGCGCCGAAAGGTCCCTCCGACGACCTTGGAGCATACGAATGTACGTCGAGCTTCTACACCTACCGTGCCGAGCTAAGTACAGAACTCCACGCGAAAGTCAGAGACTGCCTGGAGGAGGCAGTAGCCCGCTACCCGGTATACGCTACAGCATGGGCAATGCTATCCATCATCTATCTCGATGAAAGTCGCTACCTCTTCAACGCGAGGGCTGATAACGAAACGCCGGTGCACCGTGCGCTTCGCGCCGCTCGCCGCGCCATCCAACTCGATTCCGGCAATGTCCGCGGGCTACAGGCGCTGATGATGGCACTAACGTTCAATCAGGAGTTTTCCGAAGCCATGCTTGTTGGCGAACAGGCACTTGCAACCAATCCGAACGACACCGAGTTGCTCGGCGAGTTCGGCCTCAGGGTAGCAATGGGCGGAGATTGGCGGCGCGGCGCAGTGCTGCTCGACAGGGGGATAGCGCTCAGCCCGGGCGGTGGCGGTTACAATCATGGCACGCGCGCGCTGGTCGCCTATTTCCTCGGCGACTACAAGACCGCCATCACGAGAATCCGGCAGGAAGACCTTGAGCGGTTTCCTCTATTCCATGCCGTGGCAGCGATTATCTACGCCGACGCCGGCATGCTGGAGGAAGCGCGCCGCGAGGGCCAGGCGTTCATGGAAATGCACCCGGACTTTATCTCGAACCTCAAGGCGGAGCTCCAGATGAGGTTCCAGCGTCCGGAGGATCAGTTGCGCGTCGCGAAGGGGCTTCGGAAGGCAGGTGTACCTATAGGCAAGGGCTTTGAGGCCGTCCTTCGCCAGCCAGCCGGCGCCAAGCCCGCATCCCGTAGCTTACTGTATGTTACGCCAGAATTTTAGGGTCTTCGTCTAGACTGATCGACTGGATATGGCCGCCAGGGCGGATGGCGATCATGTTTCATGACACGCCATGGAGGTATTCGTGACAGTGAAAGTACTCTTGCTGACCGGCTTTGTCGTGCTGGGATACGCCAATGCCGTTCATGCCGCGGATCCTGCCCTACTGGCTCCGGCCGATACGACCGAGCAAAGCTCGGAGGGATGGACGTTCAACTTTGCCCCATACTTTTGGGCCGCGGGCCTCTCCGGTGACGCCGCACAGTTTGGCCTCCCTGTGGTGAGCATCGACGCAAGCTTCAGCGATGTGCTCGAGAACTTCGACATTGGTTTCATGGCCGCGGGCGAGGCCCGGTACGGTCCATACAGCATATTCGGTGATATCATCTACGCCAAACTGGGTGCGGACGGGGATACGCCGAGCGGACTGTTGGCCGAGAGTGTCGATGTCACCTCGACAACCTTTTCCGGGCTGCTCGGCGTGGGGTATTCCGTCATCGATGCCGGCGACGTGGGACACCTGGACCTGGTTGGTGGCGTGAAGGTGTGGTCGGTGAGCACGGAGATCTCTTTCAGCGGCGGCATTCTCGGTGGCCGTGATGTAGAGGACGATGCCACCTGGGTGGACGCAATGGCTGGCGTCCGGGGAAACTATCACTTCACCCCGGAAATCTACCTGACGGGCTGGGCGCTGATCGGCGGTGGAGGTGCAGACCTCGACTGGGATGTGGCGCTAGGGCTTGGGTACAAGTTCAATGATACTGTCTCGGCGATTGCCGGATATCGCGCACTTGGCGTCGACTACAGCCAGGATGGCTTCATCTTCGACGTTGTGCAAAAGGGACCGATCCTGGGTATGGCAATCAGGTTTTAGCACCACGAAGGCGAGCTGAACTTTCAGTACACCCTCGTGATCCGAACTGGGATATCCGGCCCAGACGATCCGAAGCGTAAGTTTTCTGCAGGCGACGCAGTTGAACTCAACTCGGGGTCACGGCAATGAACGCTGGCGAAGACCAGGATGCAGTCCGCGAGGTGAGTGAAGCGGAGGCCCGTGCAGAGCTTGATAGGTTGCTCTCGGACCCACGATTTCATGCGACCGATCGTGCGAAAAATGTCCTGAGATACATCGCAGAGCGATATTTTGAAGGCCAGACCGAGGGCGTCAAGGCATATGCTATCGCGCTGGACGTGCTTGGGCGTTCGCCCCGCTTCGATCCGAACACTGATCCAATTGTCCGAATTGAACTCAGCCGACTACGCTCGGCACTTGGTGCCTATTACGAGGCCTACGGACCGGAACTCGAGATCAGCATTCAGCTTCCGATCGGGCGCTATCTGACGATTTTCAGCAAATCATCGTCAACCCTGAGGGCAACGGAAGAGGGCGAAGGCGAGGACATGGTCGATCTGGCGCCGACCCAGGAACATAGCCCACGTCTTTTTGGCCGTAAGATTAGAGGAATGACCTCGGGTGTGATTGCGTTAGGCGTAATTGGCGCCGGATGGCTGCTGGTTGATCAGCGTGCCGTCATGACATTGCGACCCACAGTTACAATCGATGTTGTCGCCGCCGAAGCAAGCCATCAGGAAGAAGCCAACCTTCTGAACGACTACCTGGTCACCGCGCTATCCAAATTCCGAACAGTCAACATCGTCGCCAAACGAGAATTTGTGAGCACGGCGGCACCTGCGATACAACCACGGACGCAGATGCATACCTACAGCATCGAGCTGAAATATTACGCCGACAGCGGAGATCGCAGCGTCTGGTGGCGCGCCGTCGATGGTCAGAATGGTGGCGTCCTGGCATCGGGTGTCGAAAGGGTGCTCGTGGATGGACGAAGCGGCGAGGCCGTACGCGATGAAGTCGTCTCTATTCTGGCGCGGAAACTTGCTGCGACCAGAGGCGTCATCAGTAATCTGGAGACGCATGACGAACAGGATAAGGCCGTGCTCGGAAACACCTGTGTTCTTCGGGCAGAATATGAGCTGGACGAGGGGCGGCAGTCTGACGTGCGGCATGCCAAGATTTGTCTGGAGCGGACGTTGCAGATCCAGCCCGGCAATTCCGACGCCGCAGCCGCTTTGGCGCGGGTACTGATGGACGCAGACCTGGGAGAACTGAAACCAGAAACCCTGGATCGTGCCGGTTCCCTGGCACGCCGCGCCGTATCCCTCGATCCAATGTCCGATCGTGCTTACATAGCACTGATGATGACGCAGTTTTACACCGGGAGTACCGAAGCCGCCATAGCAGCTGGAAATCAGGCCCTGTCACTCAATCCGCACAATCCCGACGTCCTAGCGAAACTCGCGATAGTGCTTTTCAATTCAGGCTATCGCGATGCCGCTGTGTCCCTGGCGCAGGACGCCTCCCGGAACGTCAATGCCATTCCGGGAGACGCTCGCCTCGTTCTGGCGCTCGATGCCTATAGCAAGGGGAATTATTCGAACGCATCGCTGATGGCGGAGCAGATCTCCCGTGTTGATGTTGTCATTGCGGCATTAAAGGTAGCTGCACTTGCCGAGGTTCGATCACCCGCTGCTCGGGGAGGGCTGCACCTCCTTGCGAGCGTTATGCCTGGCTATCGGACCGAGCTTGTGACCTGGATGAAGCGTCGCAATTATGATCCCGTTCTCATAGCATCCCTGCAGCGCAGCCTCTCGAAGGTTGGTCAGGCTACATCTCCAGGCGCAAGCGCGATCATGCCATCACACGGCGAAAGGCGACGCATGCTGTTACCCTCAGATCTCAACTTGCTGTAATTGCAATTTCGGGGTCGCAGCACCGGAACAGTATCTACTTGGGATAGACCGACTTCCAGTCCGCCTTCATATCCACAACGAGCCAGTTGCGCCGTTCGGCATCGTTCAGCGCCTTGTCCAGCTTGCCAAACGACGAGTTGCGGTCGTAAGCGTATTCCCGCTCACCGTCAGTGTGATGGACGAGCATCGCAAAACCATGCTGTTTCCCCGCCGTCACCCATCGAAGCATTTCGTAGTCACCATCGGAATTGCCGGCGACGAAGATGGGGCGCTGGCCTATAAATTGATTGATGCCCACGGGCTTGCCTGGACCGTCGTCGACGAAGTCTAGCTCCGGCAATCGTCTCAGAACCGGCACGTCACCCACCAGAGCGTATTCCGTGACGATAGTGCTTCCTATCACCTGCTCTGGGGGAATTCCGTAAGCCTTTTCGGTGATCGGCCTCATGAATTCCACTCCGCCGCCGGAGACGATATAGGTGCGAAAGTCATGCGCGCGGAGATAATCCAGCAACTCGCGCATCGGCAGGAACGTCATATCGGTAAAAGGTCTGCCCGTTTTCGGATGTTTGGCAGAGGCAAACCAATCGGTGACGATCTTGTTGAACTCGTCCGTCGTCATGCCAGCGTGCGTCGTCATAACAAGCTCTACCAGCGCACGTTCGCCACCCGCTGCGACATTTGCAAGATCATTGGCCAGCACCGACTTGAAAGGTTCCTTCTCTTGCCATTCCGGATGCTGCGGAGCGAGCTTCTTCACACGATCGAGAACGAAGCCGAGCTGGAAGTAATAGGGCTGTTCCGACCAGAGTGTCCCGTCGTTGTCAAAGACCGCAATCCTCTCGTCAGGCGGGACGTAGCCTTCACCGCCTTCGGTCGTCGTTTTCGTCACAAAGTCGATGATCCTCGATTTGGCGGCAGTGTCGTTCCACGACGGCAATACATCCTGCGCAAGCGTGAACGACGGGAGGATCACCGTCAGAATAAGGAGTGCAACCGATAGGATGCCGTTGACCGCTTGTGGATACCTAGGAGGCGACTTCATCCTGTTTCTCCTTAGCTGGAACGCGTTTGATGCAGCGAAAGCCGACATGGCTTGTGGAGGTATCTTCGGGCTCTGGATGGCGGGCAGCCGGCCGATAGCGACGGCAATAGTTAGGCGCGCAAAGATGCGACCCGCCCTTGAGAACCCGGCGAGGGATCCGAATCTCCGGCTGCTGCGGATCAAAGCTCGCCTCGGTCATCTCGCCGCAAGGATTTCTTGGGATACAGCAGGACTTTACCGCAGGCTGCGGGTGGGATGTCGACCAGTAGTCGGATGTCCACTCCCAGACATTGCCGATCATGTCATAGAGCCCGTAACCATTCGGCGGAAACGACCGAACGCTTGACGTGCGCTCGTGCCCGGTAGGTTTAGTCGTCTGTGTCGGGAATTTTCCCTGCCAGGTGTTCGCCATCGCCTTTCCATTCGGCATCAGATCCGCGCCCCAGGCGTATTCCGCATTTTCCAAACCGCCGCGAGCAGCAAGCTCCCATTCCGCTTCGGTTGGCAGGTCCAATCCCGCCCAGTCGGCATAAGCCCTGGCATCGCACCAGGCGACATGGATCACCGGATGATCAAGCTTGCCTCTGATGTCGCTGAGGCCACCAAGCGGTCGGCGCCAGTTGGCTCCAAATTTGAATCTCCACCATTGGGAGATATCGGGTCCTTTGACGGCTCTCGGCGGGATGAACACAAGCGAGCCGGCCTTCAGCATGTGCGGCAGCGCCCCGGGATAATGCTGCGGATCCGGTGCTTTCTCGGCCCAAGTCACATAGCCGGTTGCCTTTACGAACGCCATGAACTTGCGGTTGGTTACCGGTGTTTCGTCCATCCAGCATCCATCGACGCTGACGAGATGGGCGGGTGCCTCCTCAGGGTAGTGTTCGTTCGAACCCATGGTGAAGGTGCGGCCGGGGATCCAGACCATATCGCTGGGCACTGCAGAAGTGGATTGTGCGTTGTCAAACGCCAGCGCCATGATCGCCTCCGTGCAACTAACGAGGAGCATGCGGCGAACGTGTCAAAGGGGAAGTACGTTACTGTAAATCCCGACGTTACAACGGTATCGGCGACACCATGGCGACCCTTGACCCGGCTCACGCCGGATCGAGGATTGACTTGAGTTGCGCTCGCCGTGCGGCCGTAAATAACAGCGCCGTTTACAGCAACGTGCTTTCCTCATTGCGGGCCGGCCTATAGCCTCGTGATGGTCAAGCCTCATCGGGAGACGCTCATGAGGCTCGGTTCCGTATGCACTTTTTTGGCAGGTGTTGGGTCGCTTACCTTTGTTACACAACTGTGCGCTCAGGAACCGACGGCGGATCTTGCCAGAAGCTCAACAATCCGGTTGCGTCGCTGATCAGCGTGCCGGCACCGATAACGTCGAAGGAGGAAGCGGTCATGACCAGGCGAATTGGATCGTTGTCTTGCACGTGCGTAACCCTGTTATCATTGGCATATGGGACCCCTGATGGTCTAGCGCAGGAACCTGCATCTGGAGACAGTCCCCCGCTTGCTGACTACGCTGCGTCCGAGGATCCGCCGCTGTTCGAGAGCTCTGAGCAGGCCGTTGCCGCTTTCAAGGACACGGTGGGAAGCGGGGATGTTGCGAAGCTCGCCGCGTTGCTGGGGCTCGATGCTGCCAGGATCAAAGCCAGCGAAGCTGTGATGGCGACATACAAGGACATTCAGGCGGGCGTTCGCGAAAAAGTCCTCGTCAAGGACGTGGAAGGCCTGAAAGTGATCGAGATCGGCAACAAGCTGTGGCCGCTTCCCTTTCCGCTGGTCCAGGGAAGTGACAAAAAGTGGTCTTTCGACACGTTCAAAGGCCTGGAAGAAATTGCCAACCGCAATGTGGGCGAGAATGAACTGCAAGCGCTTACAACCGTGCGGGCATATCTGGAGGCGCAGGAGAATTACGCGTCGCAAGATCATGACGGAGACGGCGTCCTTGAGTATGCTCAAAAGCTGATCAGCAGCGATGGGCAGCAGGATGGCCTCTATTGGCCAGCAGATGCGTGGGGTGGTGTGGAAAGCCCCGCAGGTGAGGGGCTGGATGACGGCGGCACACTCAACCAGCGAGAACCTGGTCAGGGATATTTTGGGTATCGGTATCAAATCCTCACCGGGCAGGGCCCAAACATCGTCGGTGGCGAATTCGACTATGTCATCAATGGCAACATGATTGCCGGATTTGCCCTGGTGGCATGGCCCATCGACTACGGCGTCAGTGGGGTCAAGACCTTTGTCGTCAACCGTAACGGCGTGGTGTACGAAGCAGATCTCGGCGCAGAGACCGCGAAGATCGCCAGTGCTATCCGGACTTTCAATCCCGGTGACGACTGGGATGTCGTGGCGGACTGACGAGGATGCGTGAGCGCTCGTGTGCTGTGGGGCGACTGCAATCCGCCAGGGTAATGGTAATGCGTTTACTGTTGCGTACTGTGAAGCCGTTGCTGCCGATCGTACCATGGATTGCATGTCGTATTCTCCCCGATCGAGGGTGCGGCAGCCAATAGCAATCGAATTATGAAGGAGTTTCCATCATGAAACCCGGAACCAAGTTCATTGCCGCGATCCTTGTCTTGCTTATCCAGGTGGTCGCGGTTGGGCCTGAACGGCAAGCCGGTTCGCAGGTCGCCGACAAGTCTCTGGATTCAGCGACATCCCGCCATGCGGTTCCTATTTTAACGGCTGATACCGGCGACTACTACGTTGGGGCAAATCGGCCCACCTGAACAGTCCCGCCTAAATTAAGGAGTGTATGCCCCATGGCGCAACTTGTGGTCGCTCTGCTTGCCGTCCTTGCTGCCGTCTATCCGGCACAAGCCCTGGATCTCATTGAGGGGAGCATTGGCTATGGTCATGAACATGTCACCAGGCTGCAAAACGCTCCTGTGGGAAGCCTGGTGACACACGAATTCCAAGACAAACTCGGCAAAGAGGTTCATGAAACCTATAAGGTTCAGGAAGACGGAACCCTCAAACTGGAAACGCGCCAGTATCGCGACAAGTAAGGTCTGGCATCCAATCTGTTTAAGGCCTCTATCAGGTTTCTAGCTGATGAAGGCCCATGGTCCTCGACCGTCATCTCCATTCTGGTCTAACCACATTCGTAAGTCTGCTTGCCAGTCAGGCTCTTGCGCCGCTAGCGTTACAACTGTGTTACGTGTCCGTTAACCGTTGCGTACTGGAAATCGGTGCGACTTCACCCGCTAATCTGCCCGGCCCAGTACGTGACTTTACACATTTGGCGGGCTCGTAAATGTGCGTGGGACGAAGGCATGACAGGCACACCCTCGGAATTTTCCAGGTTTCTCAGCATGGCCGTTGTGCTCGTCACGGTGGCCATGTTGGTGCTCGGCATTCTGACCTATGGCTGGTCGACCGAAGTGGACAATCGCTTTTGGCACAACATCGCTGACCGTGCACACGGGCCAATGACCTTCCGGTTCATTCTTCAGCCGGTGATGGCGTTTATTGCAGCGCTGCCCGACGGGCTAAATGAGGCCCGGCAGGGACGATCGATGTTCTCCTGGACACGAAGGGGGTTCCCGGCGCTCAAACGCGGTAAGCTTCAGCAGGCGTTGCAGTCTCTCGCCCGCGTCGTGCTCCTCGGCATAACCATGGACGTGATCTATCAGATGCGGGTGTCGGACCGTTTCTACCCGGTGGAGGCCCTGGTCATGGCGCTCCTTTTAGCCGTCATACCCTATTTCATCTTCCGCCCGCTTATCGAGATAGCGGGGCGTTGGTGGTTCCGACGTGCCAAGGCAGAGCTTCGCCACAAGGGGGAGGTGTGATGGCTCCGTACACGACACACGATGCTATGAAAGGACCGATCCGTCCAGCGCGCCTGCCAACCACTCCATTGCCGCCGATGCCAGAGGTGGATCAGTCCAGATCGGATGTCGCGTCAGTCCAGTATTCAGCCTATCGGACGGATCTTTCGGGCCACAGGACCAGCCTGTCGGAGCAACGCACGTCTCTTTCCGAGTACCGCACAGACCTCTCCGACGAGCGGACCGAGATGTCCATGCGACGCACAGGACTATCCTTCCAACGGACACGCATGAGCGCCGAGCGCACTTTGATGTCGGTTATCCGCACTTCACTGTCGCTGATTTCCTTCGGCTTCACGATCTACCAGGTTTTCGACAAGCTGAGGGAGGCGGGCACGCTCGCATCGGCTGCGGCGCCGCGCAACTTCGGCGTGACGTTGGTGCTTGTCGGAATAGCAATGCTGGTTATCGGCATCGGCTACCACCTGCAGTTCATGCTCGGTCTGCGGCACGAACGGGACGCTATGCACGAAGAGGGGCTCATTTACGCGCAAAGCCATTTCCCTCCTTCGATGACGTTGATCGTCGCCTTGCTCCTGCTGCTGACTGGTCTCGTCGCGATGTTCAGCATGGTCTTTCAGGCCGGCCCCTTCGGCTGAGCGCCGATCGTGCACCATATGCCGCGCTCCGGGTCAAATGGAGCGTCGTTTTTAAGGATGAAGTTAAACCTTCAGGAGAAATCGGATGGCCAATTCTGCAAAGACCAGCAAGCCGAATATACTCGTCATTTGGGGTGACGACATCGGCCAATCCAACCTCAGTTGCTACACCCATGGCCTGATGGGCTACCAAACTCCAAACATTGACCGCATCGCGAGGGAGGGCATGCTGTTCACAGACAGCTATGGCGAACAGTCGTGTACCGCCGGTCGTTCCTCCTTCATAACGGGCCAGAGTGTCTACAGGACGGGCCTCTCAAAGGTCGGCATTCCCGCCGCGCCCATAGGCATGAACGAGAAGATCGTGACGATTGCGGCGCTGCTGAAGGAGCAGGGCTATGCAACGGGCCAGTTTGGAAAAAACCATCTCGGCGACCTCAACCACATGCTGCCGACCAACCACGGCTTCGACGAGTTTTTTGGCAATCTCTACCATCTCAATGCGGAGGAAGAGCCCGAGATGGAAGACTACCCAAGTGATCCGAAGTTCAAGGCGAATTTTGGTCCGCGCGGGGTGATCCACTCCTGGGCGACTGACAAAGACGATCCGACAGATATGCCGCGGTGGGGCAGGGTCGGGAAGCAGAAGATCGAGGATACCGGGCCGCTCACCAAGAAACGCATGGAGACCTGCGACGATGAGTTCGTCGCCGCTGCCAGAGACTTCATCCAGCGTCAGAATGCAGATGGCAAGCCATTCTTCGTCTGGCTGAACACCACGCATATGCACCTGTTCACGCATCCCAAGCCCGGCAGCAAGGGCCAAGCGGGGCGCTGGCAGTCTGATTATCATGACACGATGATCGACCATGACAAGAATGTGGGGCAAATGCTCGACTTGCTCGACGAAATAGGCATCGCCGACAATACGCTCGTGCTCTATTCGACGGACAACGGCCCTCATCGCAATTCCTGGCCGGATGGGGGGATGACGCCGTTCCGCAGTGAAAAGAATACCAACTGGGAAGGTGCGTTCCGCATCCCCTTGCTCGCCCGCTGGCCGGGCAAGATCGCGGCCGGATCGGTCGCCAACGGTATTGTCCAGCATCATGACTGGTTGCCGACATTTCTCGCCATGGCCGGTGGGGACGATGTCGTTGACAAGCTCAAGAAGGGCTACAAGGCGATTGCTCGTACCTACAAGAACCATATCGATGGCTTCAACCTGCTGCCCTACCTCACCGGAGCAGCGAAGGAGAGCCCACGCAAGTTCTTCTTCTACTTCAGCGACGATGGCGATGTGCTCGCCATGCGTTACGATAACTGGAAGATCATTTTCATGGAGCAACGCGTGCAGGGCACGATGCAGGTATGGAGCGAACCCTTCGTCCGTTTGCGTATGCCCAAACTGTTCAATCTCCGGACCGACCCCTACGAGTTCGCGGATATCACCTCGAACCGATACTACGATTGGTTCCTGTACAACGCCTACTTCATCTTCGTTGCACAGAGCGCAGCCGCAAAGTTCGCGGAAACCTTCAAGGAATTCCCGGCTATCCAGCCGCCGAACACATTCACGATAGACGATGCAATGAGGAAGATGAGTGACGCGGCAAGCGGCGCAAACCACTAAGAAAAATAATGTGGGTGGTAGCGCCGATCCGCTGTCCGCAAAGAGGACCGCATGAGAGATCTACTCGTTGTCGCTACCGAATACACGGTTACCGTCATCGACATGCTGGCGCTCCTGGTTATCGTTGTTGGCACGTTGGAAGCGTTGCTTGCAGGCATTGCCGCGATGTTCGGCCGACCTGACGACGGCCAACGTCGCCGGGACATATGGCTGCGCTACGGTCGCTGGCTCATTGGAGGCCTGACCTTTCAGCTGGCCGCAGACATTATCGAAACCTCGATCACGGACGACTGGACATCCATTGGCCGGATCGCGGCCATAGCCCTGATCCGTACATTCCTGAATTACTTCTTGGAAAAGGACCTTGGCGAGGTGAGATTGCGGCAGCGTGGCGGTGAGATCGCTTAAGGATCCAGTTTAGCCATTCGCAGACAAGTTGCCCGTCGCACTTTAGAATTGTGGCCACATTAACGGTTGCGGCAGCTGTTGTAACCGTTGCGTACTTGTCGAGCGTGCTGTGGAAGCCGAGCATGGAGCGCTCCGAGCTCCTTCAATCTGGTTCAACCCCGTGTTGGAGCCTGCGTGACGCCTTGAAAAGGCGCGGCGCTTGCGGAGAGTTGTCAACAATCGGAGTGAGACAATGAAAAGGACAACCCTGCTTTTACTGGCATCGGCCTGCGTTGCGACGACCGCATCGGCACAGAACGCAACCCGCGGAGGGTATTATCAACAGCCCAACCGCTATGTCACGACAGAAACCCAGGCGCCGCCCGTGTACTACGATAATCGCCGTGGCTCCATCGACCGCAACACGACGGGAAGCATTCGTTGGGACTATTCGGGTTCTCATGTTGATAGTGGCGACTTCTATCAGGGGGCTATGCGCCCCAATTAACTATAGGCACATCCTGCATCGAAGACGCGTAGACTAGCGTTGCAATCAAAGAAAGCGAACCACCAACCACCGTTTGTCGCCTTATGGGAATCTCATCGAAAGCACCGCCCTGTCTTTTGATCAGCAGGCCTGATTAAAGGCGGACCGCTGAACACCAGCGATCCGCCTTTGCTTCGGCCTCAGCCTTGGGAAATCGCAACCGTCATGAGAAGATCCGTCTGGCGGAGATGCCTACTTCACGTAGACGATCAAGGAGCCATTCGCGGCTTTGTCTATTTTAACGACATTCTTGAGTTCTACATTTTTCGACTGCAGATGGCTCATGAGGTCGGGATTGGCATTCAGTTCCTGCTGGGCCTGATCTTGCACACCACGTGTGATGGTGGGCAAAATGGTGCCGGACGACTTGTTCAAGTCAGCGCGACTGACATAGACAACCCTCACGTTTTCGTCGCTCAATGCCTGAGCATAGGCAAAACCACTGGCGCCGCAGGAAAACAGCGCGACTGCCAGGGCGTAGGAAACTGCGTTTCTCATCGTGATCTCCATCTTGCGGGGCGTGAGTGCCACACATTGATCGTTTCGACGGCCTGATGAAGACATTGCCAAGCATGAAGATGAAGTACGCAACGGTTACCTGGATTGCGCTTAACCGTAAATCGGTCTCCCGCGCGGACACCGATCACGATCTTGAGGCAAAATGTCGACGTGAGGAGCCATAAGGGCATTATGTGTCGTATTCCATGTAAATCATGTGCATTCCCGTCGCAGGACGCCGGATGCTCAAGTGACCCGCATTAACTGTTGCGTACTTCCACACGACCACCTTGCGAGTAGCGTTTCTAGAGGCATGCAAACAGGGAGCGCTAACGGTGGAGCGCGATGGAAAACACAGTTCTGGCGCCTCGACTGATTTGGCACAGAGCGGCCTACTGAAGCTGATGTTGAGACTCCCAAGCATACGAGGACGCCTGCAGATTTTGGCAGGTCATTCACCATCCCTCATGGAGTTGTGCGAAGCATATGGCGAGGCAAGCGCGGCTTTGGAGAGACTTGAGAACGGCCGCCTTTCTCAGGAGGCGGCCCTTATCGCGGAATACCGCTCCGTTTGTTCAGAAATTGAGGCGGACGTTATAAAGTATTGCCTCGACAACAGGGATTCTACTTTAAAATAGCGAATTCTGGCTCTCTTCGGGCCAGTCGAAGTGTGGTTCGCTCCGGCCAGATGGAACCATGGTCCGCTGCTCGTTGTCATGGCCGGCCACCTAAATGAGCGGCTAAATGGAGTTTGGAAAGACCTGGTTAAGGTTTGTTTTCTATTAACAGGGTTAGTGTGGCAGCTTGTTCAATGGTTCCGCGTAGCATGCAATTTCCCCCTCGTGTTCCCCTATCTCCTTGCAATGAAGTCGATGCCGACAGTGATCGCGTGCACGCGGCATCGCATGTCCATCAGCCCGGCGATGGTCCGGATGCTCAGTCCTTTACCGCGCCTGCGTCCGATGCGGTTGCCCTCGATCCTGAGAAACTTCCCGCCTGGCAACGGGCGTTCATTTTGGCGCCGAACGTGCGTTTTACCCGCACCCCGGGTCGTGCCTATTCCGCACGCGAATATGACGACGCCAGAGCGCAGCAGGCAGTGGAAGCTGCGGGGTCAGTTTGCCCGGCACCTCCATCACCGAAGGAGGAAAGCCCGGCAACTTCCGGTAATCCTGTTACAATGGTCCCTCTCGTACAAGGGGAGGCTTCGCACGTCGGCGTCATGCAGCGTCAACTTTCACACGCTTTTCGCCCCGAGCGAAACCATGGAACTTCCATGCACTCCGCACCCAAGAGTGCCAATGCTGCAGGCGCAGGAGAGCCTCCTCGCAAAAGCTCGGCGCCCATAAACCTTTCACCTGGCGCAGGTCAGCCGCACGGTCCCCTGGCAAGCCAATCGGGTTCTCGGTCCCAGACGATATCGCCCGCAAGCCCCTCTGCAGCTCAAACGCCTGCGCGTCCGCTTTCGGCGATCCCTGACCATCTGATTTGGGAAATGATGAGCCTCGGTGCGTCTGAAAATACGGGAGGGCGTCTCGCCCCCCGCGTAATGCCGACGCCTTCTCGGGTCGGGCCGGCACGGGTCCAAAGTTCCGCACGGTTTACGCCAGCACCAGCGTCGGCCCGGGAAACGAATTCCGCTGAACCCACTGCTTCTGCCACCAGAGTTGTCGTGCCTGCACCAGCGGCTGCCGTATCCTATTCGGAGAAGGCTGACGTGGGACCTTCAGCTGTTCACCTCTACCGTCAGATCCAATTGCGCAGCCCGGAACCGGCGGTTGAAACGATACCGGTATCGAGCGCTGAAGCGGAGCAGCCGTTCTCCTCGCAGCCAGTTCGCACGGAGGATGTCCCACCCGTCCGATCTGCTGGCAGGCGAGGGCGTGGCGATCCGTTCTCTTTCGTTCAGACGGAGGACTATCTCTTCCCATCGGTCGACCTTCTTCAGGAAGCAGGTCCGCGTCAGGCGGGGACGATGACCCAGGAGGCTCTGGAGCAGAGTGCGGGGTTGCTGGAGAGCATCCTTGAGGACTTCGGCGTCAAGGGCGAAATCATCGACGTTCGTCCCGGCCCGGTCGTCACACTGTACGAATTTGCTCCCGCGCCTGGGGTGAAATCTTCCCGTGTGATCAATCTTTCCGACGACATTGCCCGCTCCATGTCGGCGCTTTCGGCACGCGTCGCGGTTATTCCCGGGCGCAACGTCATTGGCATCGAGCTTCCCAATGTCGAGCGGGAAACAGTGTACCTGCGCGAACTGATCGAGAGCGGGAGCTATGTCGGCACCGATTACCGGTTGCCCCTTTGCCTCGGGAAGACGATTGGCGGTGAGCCCGTCATCGCCGAGCTCGCAAAGATGCCACATCTTCTGGTGGCGGGAACGACGGGATCCGGCAAGTCGGTTGCCATCAACACGATGATCCTGTCCCTGATCTACCATTTGAGCCCTGACGAATGCAGGTTGATCATGGTCGACCCGAAAATGCTGGAACTCTCCGTCTATGATGGGATCCCGCACCTTCTGACACCGGTGGTGACCGACTCCAAAAAGGCGGTGCTGGCACTCAAATGGGCAGTCCGCGAGATGGAGGAGCGATATCGCAAGATGTCGCGGCTCGGCGTGCGCAACATCGACGGCTTTAATGCCCGTGTTGCAGAAGCCCGCGCCAATGGTGAAACCGTCATGCTCAGCGTCCCCTGCGGGTTCGACAAGGCAACGGCTGAGCAGCTCTTCGAGGATCAGGAACTCGACCTGAAGGCGCTTCCCTACATCGTCGTGATTGTTGACGAGATGGCTGACCTGATGATGGTTGCCGGTAAGGAGATCGAGGGGGCTATTCAGCGGCTCGCGCAAATGGCGCGTGCGGCGGGCATACACCTGATCATGGCAACCCAGCGTCCATCAGTCGATGTCATTACCGGCACGATCAAGGCGAATTTCCCGACGCGCGTTTCCTTCCAGGTCACGTCGAAGATCGACAGTCGCACGATTCTTGGCGAGCAGGGGGCGGAGCATCTTCTCGGACAAGGCGACATGTTGCACATGAAAGGGGGCGGGCGCATTTCCCGTGTCCACGGACCATTCGTGTCTGATCGTGAAGTCGAAAACGTCGTCGCGCATTTGAAGACGCAGGGGCAGCCGTCCTACCTCGGCAGCGTGACCGAAGACACCGAGGAAGCGGCCGCGGATGACAAGGAAGACGCGGCGGTCTTCGACAACACCGGAATGGGTGCCGACAGCGATAGCGAGGATCTCTACGAACGCGCCGTCAAGATCGTACAGCGCGACAAGAAGTGCTCGACTTCCTACATTCAACGGCGACTTTCAATTGGCTACAACCGCGCAGCCTCGCTGGTGGAGAGAATGGAGCAGGAAGGTCTTGTCGGCGCTCCGAACCACGTGGGCAAGCGCGAGATCCTCGGTCAGCGCCCGCAGGAGGACAAGGAAGACTAACAGGTGGCGGCCGAGAGGTGAGGGCAGCGCTCTGCGGAGCCCGTTCGGGAGCCGCCGGTCGCTGCTCCAAGCCCGGCGGGGCAGGCAGGTGGTGTGCCTGTGCGACGATCCTGAAAGTGCGGCGTGAAATCTGCTGCTTCACTCACAGCGCCACTCCAGCTAACTGTCCCATAGCAGAGGCTGTGACAGCCTTCCGATGAACACATCCACAGGGACGGGACATTTTCTCATGAGACCGGCCTTCTCGATTGACTGCGCGCCTCCGTTCCTGATTGCAACCTTTCCCCTGTCGCAGAACGTGCTCAGTTGGTCTCTGACAAAGCCCGGTTTCACCTCCGCTGCAAGGGTTGCCTGGCTGCAGGTTAGAGATGCCGATCTATCGTTCGATGTCGATCCGGCAGAAATGCTCACCTCGAGAATGGCGAAAAACGGCTACAGCGACGCCATTCCGTTTATGACATCGCGCGATGTCAGCCGCTACGAAGTCACGACCGCTGAATCCGGTTCCGTTACGGCAAGCTGCCTTGCGACGATAGGCCTCTCCAACGCGGTGCGGATCGGCGCCGAGCCACATGGCTCGCGAAAGCCGGGAACAATCAACATTCTCGCTCATGTGGACCAACCCCTATCGGTCGCTGCCATGCTGGAAGCGCTGACCATCGCCACCGAGGCCAGAACCGCAGCAGTGATGGAACTCGGGCTGGACTTTGGCGGCGGGATTGTCACAGGCACCGGGACCGACTGCATCGCCGTTGCTGCGCCGCCGGGGGATGCAGAGGAGAATTTCGCTGGGCTGCATACCCACATCGGTGCTGCGATCGGACGGTGCGTATATGACGCCGTCGCTGCCGGCGGCAGGACCTGGATGGCTGAACGTCTTCCGGTCTCCCAGAGCAGCAAGGGTGATGCGAAGATCCAATCCCCTCAGATAGCGCCGTTGGACAGTTGTTGATCGCACGCGCCCGGGCCTGCGACAAAGATCCTGTTGACGGCGCGATCGTGCCGGATTAACCCGGGGTTGAAATGGTTCCGCCCCGGCGGATTAAAACGGGAACGTGGTGATGCTTTTAATGAAGTCAATCCACGACTGCCCCCGCAACTGTAGCCGTTGAGCTCTCTTTCACTATGCCACTGAAGATCTGATCTTCGGGAAGGCGAGGGAGAAGCGATGACACGGAAGTCAGGAGACCTGCCATTTCGGTCACCCATGCAGGAACACGGGGTGTGTTCGTGCGCGGCATACCGTTGCGGTGACAACTCTGGTGTTGCCGTGTCGGCCGCGAAGGGCATCCTTCTCGCCTGCATTTTGTTTCCGAACACGGCTTGCAAACGAACTGCGTCTCATCGGCGCGTGGAATGTTGGAGCTGTTATGCGGAAACTGACCTACTGGACGTGTATGTCTGGCCTGTTGTTGGCAGGAAATGCGTTGGGTCAACAGACCCCGAATCAAGAAACAATACTGGAACCGATCGTCATCTCTGCGCCGCTCAGGCGAGAATCGAGCATTTCGGCGACGACAGGCTCGGTGACGGTCATCGATGAGCGGGATATCCGGAATGCGGCGGCTGACGATATCCCGTCGCTCCTGCAATCCTACGCCGGGGTCAGCGTCGCCACTTACGGCGGCATGGGATCATCGGCAGACGTCAGCCTGCGCGGAACCTCGTCCACCCAGACACTCGTGCTGATCAACGGAATCCGCGCCACATCGGCGACCTCCGGCACGACCTCGATCTTCAACATTCCGCTGGCGGCCGTGTCTCGCATCGAGATCGCAAAAGGTCCTCACTCAGCCCAGTACGGTTCCGATGCCATCGGAGGCGTCATCAACATCATCACGAGGGATGGTGCAAGCTGTCCCGATGGGAAAAGCAGTTGCTCCACCATCACAACGGGTGTCAGCCATCCCTGGGGCGGCCACGCGCGCGTCGATACCCGAGGCAATACCGAAGGCGGATTGAGCTATTCGTTTGGCGGCGGCTTGCTCGGCACCCGCGGCTACGATTTCACGATCCCCTCTGCCTGGGGCCATGAGCCGGACGACGACGGATTTTTCCAGGGCAGCTTCGACTTCCGGGTGTCGCAGGAATTCGATTGGGGCAGGCTCTACACAGACGGCCTTTATGCGCGCGGTCGATCACAGTTCGACACCTATCCGGACTCCAACGAGGCGGACACGACGACCTTCGCCGGGAAGATCGGTGCCAGGGTGGATCATACCGAGGACTGGTTCTCTACCATCGAAGTATCGACCGGCATCGACAAGGCGAAAAATTACCGCGACGAGGTGCCGGGGCATGAGGATTATCGAACCACCCGCTACGGCATCCTTGCAACAACGCAGAAGAGCATCGACGCCGGTGACGCTCATCATGTCTTCAGTGGTGGAGTTGAGGCCTACCGCGAGAGCATCGGCTCCAACGTTCTGGCCTATGACACACGGGAACGATCGCTTGCCGGCTTGTTCGGGCAATACGCGCTGGAATATGAAGCGCTCAACATCGATGCCGGTATCCGTCACGACCATAATGAGCAGTTTGGCGACGCCACGACATACAATATCGGCGCGCGTTACGAACTTTTGGCCGGGCTTGCGGCGCGCGCATCATTCGGCACGGGTTTCCGCGCGCCAACCTTCAACGACCTGTACTATCCGGGTTGGTCAAACCCGGACCTGAGGCCGGAGAATTCGCGATCTTTCGAAGCAGGGCTGCTGTGGGAGATCAGCGGGAGTACGAGCCTCGACCTGGCTTTCTACAGAACCTGGATTTCCGACGCGATCGCGTTGGATCCGGTAACATGGTCGCCGTATAATATCGGCCGTGCCAGGATCACCGGTTTCGAGACCTCGCTCAATCATCAGGTGAATGATATGTGGAACCTCAAGGCGAGCCTCGATATCCGTGAGCCGCGAGACGAGGGTACCGGAAAGTACATGGCCAACCGTGAACGGCTCAAGGCTTCGTTGGAAACCGGATTCTCAGCGAATGAAAAGCTGAATCTGACTGCAAAGCTGCTCTACGGCGGTAGCCGGTATGCCGATGCGGCCAATACTAAAAAAATGCCGGACTACGTGACGGTCGACCTTACAGCAGTCTATGCCGTTGATGCGCAGTCCCAATGGAAGCTCGCCGTCTTGAACGCCTTCGACGCAGAGTACGCGACACGTGTCGACTTCCGGGCGCCTGGCAGAACGATCAACCTCAGCTTCTCCCGGGATTTCTAGACACAGCGGCAAGGTCTTTTGGAAAGAGGCGGGATGGACAGCACATCGACTGACGACAAAGGACTTGCACGCTCCGACAACCGACGACGGTTGCCGACGCGGGCGCCTGTACCTTTCCCGTCGGCCATTGCAATCGTGCTGACCTTGACGGCCTCTGCGACGCTGGCGAGCCCACAACGGGTGGTGTCGCTCAATGTCTGTACGGATCAGATGGCGATGCTGCTCGCTGCGGACGGGCAGCTTCATTCCGTCTCGCATCTGGCGGCTGACCCATCCGTTTCCGCGGTGGCGGATATGGCCCGGCAATATGCCGTGAACCATGGACTGGCCGAGGAGATCTTCATGATGAAGCCCGATCTCGTTCTTGCCGGCACCTACACGACGCGCTCCACCGTCGAGCTTGTCCGCAAGCTCGGTATTGCCGTGGAGGAGTTTGCGCCCGTCGCCTCCTTTGACGACGTGCGCACCAGCTTCCGACGCATGGGGGAGCTTCTCGGCCGCAACGAAAAGGCCGAAACCATCGTTGCAAAGTTCGACGCCGAGCTCGCTGAACTCACTGCACAACCCCAAACGGGAGAAACCGTCGCGCTCTACTATGCCAACAGCTACACCTCGGGCGCCGGCACTCTGGTCGATGCCGTCGTCGAGGCTGCGGGGATGGAGAATATTGGCAGCCGCCTCGGTCTGAGCGGCACGGCTAGACTGCCTCTGGAACAGCTCATCCTCGCGGATCCTGATGTTGTCGTGCTCGGCGACCACAACTATCCGACGCCGGCATTGGCACAGGCGAACTTCAGCCATCCGGCGTTCGAGGCTTTCGTCGGCAAAAAGACCGTCGTGACGATCCCGCCGCCGGCGACGATATGCGGCGGCCTGTCCACGCTGGACGCGGCAAGAAGCCTCAGGGATGCAGCTGGAAGGGGTAATGGGAGTTGAGTTCGCAACTGTCGTACCGCCTTCTGCTCGCCGGGCTGTTCCTGGCGACAGGGCTTCTGTTTTTCCTGTCGCTAACGGTCGGTCCGGCGGGTTTCGGCTTCGCGGAAAGCCTGCAGGGCGTGTTTTCCGGACAGGGTGATTCCATCGCGCTGATCATGCGCGAGATCCGCCTGCCGCGTGCCTTGCTGGGACTGATGGTCGGCATGACGCTTGGGTTGTCGGGTGCGGTCCTGCAGGGTTATTTGCGCAACCCCCTGGCTGAGCCCGGTCTGATCGGTGTCACTGCCTCCGCTTCGCTGGGGGCCGTCCTGGCGATCTATACGGGTTTCGCCTCGGTATTCCCGCTCGGCCTGCCGCTTGCAGCCCTTGCTGCCGCCGTTGCAGCAGTTATTGTCGTCCAACTGCTCGCAGGCGCTTTTGGCGGCGTTCTGACCGTCATCCTTGCCGGGGTCGCCGTCTCCAGCTTTGCGACGGCGATGACCTCGCTTGCCCTCAATCTTTCTCCCAATCCCTATGCCGCACTGGAGATCATGTTCTGGATGCTCGGTTCGCTCGCCGACCGGTCGATGGATCACGTCCTCCTGGCGGCGCCTGCGATGCTGGTGGGGTGGCTGATGCTGTTCGGCCTGGGGCGCTCCCTGGACGCCTTGACACTTGGCCGCGACACGGCGGCCAGCATGGGGGTCGACCTCAAGCGCCTTCAGCTGCTGGTTGTCTTCGGGACGGCTGCTGCGGTCGGAGGCGCCACCTCCGTCACAGGCGCAATCGGCTTCGTCGGTCTGGTCGTACCACACGTCTTGCGGCCGCTCACCGGCTCCCTGCCGTCCCGGCTTTTGCCGGCCAGCGCACTTGGAGGAGGGGCACTGGTTCTTGCCGCAGACATCCTTGTCCGCCTCATTGCGCCGGAACGAGATCTGAAGCTCGGCGTGGTGACAGCCGTGGTCGGCGCGCCCTTCTTCCTCTGGCTCGTCTGGCGAACGAGAAGGCAGATGCTATGAAGCAGCAGGCTCTCCTCCAAGTATCACTGCCTCAGGTATCGCTCGGACCACGGGTTGTGCTGAAGGATATAACCTTCTCCGTCGGTGCGGGGGAGATCGTCGGGCTGCTCGGACCGAACGGCGCCGGGAAATCCACATTGCTTCGGGCGATCTGCGGCCTGATCGCCTTTCACGGAAAGGTCACCATCGACGGAAGTGACGTGACGGCGTTGCGGGGCCGTGAGCGCGCGGCAAAGGTGGCCTATGTTGCACAGGAGCACGATGTCGCCTGGCCGATCAAGGTTGCCGAGCTCGTAGCGCTTGGGCGCACTTCGACCCAGACCGGCCTTTCGGCAAGGCTTTCGGACAAAGACCGCCGAGCCGTGCAGGACGCGATGCGACTGATGGATATTACCGAGCTGTCATCGCGACCCGCCAACGCCCTTTCGGGAGGTGAGAAGGCCCGCGCCCTGATCGCCCGCGCACTTGCCCAGGAGGCGCCGCTACTGCTGGCCGACGAACCAGCTGCCGGGCTAGATCCCGCCCATCAGATCAACCTGATGAAAACCTTCCGGACCGTGGCAGCCGATGGACGCGCGGTGATGCTGTCGATGCATGATCTGGGATTGGCAGCGCGCTGGTGTACGCGGCTGATCCTTCTCGACCGGGGCGCGATCGTTGCTGACGGCCCACCGGAGGCAGTCCTTCAGCCAGGCAACATCAACAAGGTCTACGGCGTGTCGGCCCATGTGGCGACCGTCGATGACGGCCTTGTCGTCCAGGTGCTTGATTCGCTTCGCGAACGCCCTGCATGAGACGGCTTGCACCCTGACGGATGACACCAGCGGTTCGGGTGTTTGAGAGAGCAATCCGTCAACCAGCATCAAAATGCACGACACGAACTCGCGTGACGCATCGGCGCCAAGCACACAAGCTGTTTGTGATCGCTCAAAGACCGGCGCTGCTCCGTCGTCCATTACTCCGCTGATGCGGCGAATAAACACGCCGTATCCACAACGGACCTGCATGACATGTCGCATAGGTACGCATTGCGAATGCCGCCTGCAGACGGAGGAGAATCCATGAGACAAATTGACCTTGACGCGACTGTTGCTGCAATCGCTTCAGAACTGCCTGGTGCAGCCGAGTTGTTTCGCCGACACGACATAAACTTCTGTTGTGCGGGGGATATAGCACTTGCCGACGCCGCTGTGCGGGCGGGATTGGTGCCTGAAGAGCTCCTTGCCCAGCTACAGGCCCTGTCTGCTGCTGCCAGTCGTGAGGCGCCTGAGGAAACCTCAGCCCTTATCTCCCACATTCTCGAACGCTATCACGAAACCCACCGCGCCGAGCTGGAATGGCTAATTCCGCTTTCGCAAAAGGTCGAGAGGGTGCACGGGGATCATCCGTCGGCACCCACGGGGCTATCCGTTATCCTTGAAGGGCTAAACGCAGATCTCGAGGAGCACATGAAAGCGGAAGAGCAGACGCTTTTTCCGATGATGCAGAAGGGCGACCACCTTATGTTGGCAGCTCAGGTCGCGCAGGTACGAGACGAGCATCGCGAACAGGCACGGCATCTTCAAGCGATCGAGCATGTGACGCACGGGTTAACGCTTCCTCCGGGCGCCTGCCGTTCCTGGAACGCGCTTTATACAGCGCTGCACAAGCTCATCGACGACCTGGTGGCCCACACACACCTTGAGGACCAGGTGCTGTTCCCGCGCTTTCAACCCAGGTGACCTGGCTCCAGGTCGCCAAAGCGATCAAGGATCGAGCGATCCTCAAGCAAGAGACTCGGATTGCGATTCCCTGACCGCGTGCAGGCAGGTGATCACCGCACCAGCCGCGGTCTGGGCGCGTAGAAGCGCGTCGTCGTCGTTTTGCTGCCCGGCAAGAGCAAGATAGCAGTCGAGCAGGAATTCGCAGAGCGGTACCAACCGACCTTCGACCCCCTCGGGTGCACCGTCCAGCGCGGCGACGCCCCTAAAAGGCCTGGCAAGAATCAAGGCGCTGCGCTCCCGTGCCTCTTCCGCGAGTTTAAGGAATTGCTGGGCTTGATCACCCGATGACCGAAGTGCCCTGTCTCTCAGACGATCCGCAAGGCCTTGCTCAAGGGCGGCAATATCTGCACGAACGCGCTTGCCACCTGAACGACGCAGATCGTGGAAGGCGCGCCGGCGTTCGCGTCGAAGCGTGGCGACATGCTCCAGCTCTTCCCGTGCCATCCGTTCGGCTGCTTCGCGTATCTCCGGCGTGGGGGCATGGGCCGCAACGTATGTCCAGAATACGAAGGCCCGCTCTTCGTTCCTGACCGCCATGGAAAAGGCCCTGTAGGAGTTAAGGAGTTCAGGGGCAACGAAAGCTGCTCCTTCGTCGTCGAACAAGGGTTCGGCGAGCTCTACAGGTGAGATGGCTGCCGTATCCGTTTTTCCGATCCAGTTGTCGACGTTGCCGAGGTGCTGCTCCTCCTGTTGGCGCAAGGCATCGAACACATCTGCAAGGTCCGAACGGTTTTCAGCGCGCATGCGCTCAGCTAGCGCGACGTATCCGCTGATCGCTTCTTGCTCCATTGAACGGGCAAGCGCGAGCAGCTGGTTCATGGAACTAACGATCCAAAGCTCTGAGTTGGTCACTATTTCCTCCGTTTAGAAAACCATGGTTCAGCAATCCAACTGTCCTCCTCCAAACGGGACCCAGAGTGTTTGCGCTGGATCAATGTGGGCTGCCTGCCGCTCTCATAGAAGGTGATTCAAGGCGTTTCCCAAAAAAAGCCGGAGCATATGTCGAACACGTCCACCTCTTTGCCGTCCGGCCGTAATGCCATCAGCTTCATCCTGGCATTTCTGATTTTCCTGGTCCTGGCATTTCCGAGCTCTGCAGCAAGCCAGCTGGGTACATACCTCAGCAAGGTGCAGCCAAGTGATCTCTTTCAAGGCGCCAACAGCTACGGCGTTCCGATTGGCGAACCCCCGATCGTGCCGGTCATGCGCGGCGATGACGTTCTGGGCTATGCCTACCTGAATTCCGACTTCACCAGTTCGATCGGCTATTCCGGCAAGCCGATCCATATCGTTGTCGGCATCGACGCCCAAGGTGTTATCCGCGGGTTCAAGATGGTCGATCACAAGGAACCCATCGTTCTGATCGGCATCCCGGAGAAAAAGGTCGTCGCGTCCATGAACGCGCTGATCGACAAGGACATGTCGCGCGTCGCCTCCGGCGCGGAGCGTCCACCGCAGGTCGATATCGTCAGCGGGGCGACGGTTACCGTGCTGGTGATGGGCGACAGCGTGTCACGTGCCGCAGTGCAGCTCATCCGCAGCAACCGCCTTGCCGGCGCAATGCCATCGAGCACCGTCGCAGCGAAGGAAGTCCGCAAGGTTGATACCTCCAAGACGGAAATCAACGACTGGCAGACCTTGCTCGGAGACGGGTCGGTGCGCAGCCTGCGCATGACAGTCGGCGAGGTAACGGAGGCTTTCCGTCAGGCAGGACAGACGGTCTCGGCGGGTAAGCCGGAGACGAGGAACCCGGCCGATAGCTTCATAGATCTTTATCTCGCGCCCGTGAGTGTTCCGGCGATCGGACGCTCGCTGCTTGGCGACGCTGCTTACCAGCGTCTCGTCGAAAGACTGAAGCCCGGCCAATCGGCTATCCTTGTCGCAGGCGACGGCGCCTATTCGTTCAAGGGATCGGGCTACGTCCGGGGCGGCATCTTCGATCGCATCGAACTCCTCCAGGACGGGCAGGGGCTTCGCTTCCGCGACCGTGACCACACCCGTCTCCCGATTCTGGCTGCGGACGGTGCGCCGCGCCTGCGCGAAATTGCGCTTTATGTCGTGCCGAGCGACTTCACGTTCGACGTCACGCAGCCGTTCGAGTTGCAGATGCTGGTCCAGAGGAACGCCGAGGGCCGTAACAAGTCGGTGCTGAACTACAATCTCGGCTACACGTTGCCGGATAGGTACGTAACCATCGAGACGGTACCTGCGCCTGCTCAAGCGACCGCGCCCGCCAGCCAGCAGACGAACACAGCTGCTTCTTCTCCCGCCAGCAACACGCTGACGGAACAGCAGATCGCCGACGATCAGCCGCTGTGGATGCGTATGTGGGATATGAATCGCATCAATATCGTCATCACCGTTGTGGCGCTGCTGGTGCTGACCGGCATCTTCTTTTTCCAGGACTGGCTGGTGAAGCGGCCGGTGATGTTTGCCTGGATCAGGCGTGGCTATCTCTTGTTCAGCCTGGTCTGGCTCGGATGGTACGCCAACGCGCAGCTTTCGGTGGTCAACGTCCTGACCTTCACGAATTCGCTGATCACCGGGTTCAATTGGGAGTTCTTCCTTTCCGCGCCATTGATTTTCATCCTGTGGGCCGCGGTCGCCGCCGCGCTTCTTTTCTGGGGCCGTGGACCATTCTGTGGATGGCTTTGCCCATTCGGCGCCCTGCAGGAACTGACCAACAATATCGCTCAATGGTTGAAGGTGCCGCAGGTTCGGCTCCCCTGGGGGCTGCATGAAAGGCTGTGGCCGATCAAATACATGATCTTCCTCGGTCTGTTCGGCCTGTCCCTCTATTCGGTGGCGCTGGCGGAGATCTTCGCCGAAGTAGAGCCGTTCAAGACCGCGATCATCCTGAAATTTGCGCGTGAATGGCCGTTTGTCATCTTCGCGCTGACCCTGCTGTCGGCAGGCTTGTTCATCGAGCGCTTCTACTGCCGCTATCTGTGCCCGCTGGGTGCCGCACTCGCCATTCCCGGCCGTATTCGCATGTTCGAATGGTTGAAGCGTTGGCCCGAATGTGGCTCTCCCTGCCAGCGCTGCTCCAAGGAGTGTCCGGTGCAGTCCATTCATCCGGAGGGGCAGATCAATGTCAACGAATGCATCTACTGCATGCATTGCCAGGAGCTCTACCACGACGACCAGCGCTGTCCGCACATGATCCAGGTGCGGCTGAAACGGGAGAAGTTCATGGCACTCTCGACGCCGGCGTCCCGAGGGGAAGTGCCAGCCAAGACGGTTGTCACGCACAAGGGCGTGCCCATCGAGCGGGTGCCCGCAATCCAACCTGAATAACCACCTAAGGAAAGGGAAGTTATGTCAAACGAAGAAACCAAGATGCGCCTCAGCCGGCGCCAAATGTTGGGATCGGCAGCCTTTGCCGCTGCTGCAGGAACGGCCAGCGTCGGTGGCGCGCTCAGCCTCACCGCAGGCTCGGCGACGCCAGCGGCCGCGCAAGGAACCGGTGACCATAGCTACGAGGTCAAGCCCGGCGAACTCGATGAATACTACACCTTCTTCTCAAGCGGCCAGACCGGCGAAGTCCGCATCGTTGGCATGCCGTCGATGCGCGAGCTGATGCGCATCCCGGTCTTCAACCGCTGCAGCGCCACCGGCTGGGGCCAGACCAACGAGAGCCGGAAGGTGCTGACCGAAGGTCTGCTGCCGGAAACCGTGGAATTTCTGAAGGACCAGGGCGGCATCTATCACAACGGCGACCTCCATCACCCGCACCCATCGCAGACCGACGGTACCTATGACGGGCGCTATCTTTATGCCAACGACAAGGCGAACACACGAGTCTGCCGTATCCGCCTAGACGTGATGAAGTGCGACAAGATCGTCCAGTTGCCGAACCAGCACACTGTTCATGGCCTGCGCGTGCAGAAGTATCCGAAGACCGGCTACGTGTTCTGCAACGGTGAAGACCGCGTGCCGATCCCGAACGACGGCAAGATCCTCGGTGATCACAAGCAGTACCATGCGATCTTCACTGCGGTCGATGGCGAAACCATGAAAGTCGCCTGGCAGGTCATGGTCGATGGCAACCTCGACAACGTCGATGCCGACTACCAGGGCAAGTACTGCTTCGCCACGTGCTACAACTCCGAGGAAGGCGTAAACCTTGCCGAGATGATGGCCAACGAGCAGGACTGGGTCGTCGTCTTTAACATCAAGCGGATCGAAGAAGCCGTCGCCAAGGGTGACTTTAAGGAAATGGGCGGCGTTCCCGTTATCGACGGCCGCAAGGGCTCGCCTTACACGCGCTACATCCCCATCTCCAACAGCCCGCACGGTATGAACACCGCGCCGGACGGCATTCATATCGTTGCCAACGGAAAACTGTCGCCAACGGTGACGGTCATGGACGTACGCAAGTTCGACGACCTGTTCGAAGACAAGATCAAGCCCCGCGACACCGTTGTTGCTGAGCCGGAACTTGGCCTCGGCCCGTTGCACACAGCCTATGACGGCAAGGGCAACGCCTATACGACCTTGTTCATCGATAGCCAGATCTGCAAGTGGAATATCGAGGACGCAAAGCGTGCCTATGCCGGGGAAAAGGTCGATCCTATCCGCCAGAAGCTCGACGTCCACTACCAGCCAGGCCACAACCACACATCCATGGGCCAGACCAAGGAAGCCGATGGCAAGTGGCTGCTATCGCTGAATAAGTTCTCCAAGGACCGCTATTTGAACGTTGGTCCTCTGAAGCCGGAAAATGATCAGCTCATCGACATTTCCGGTGACGAGATGGTTGTCGTCCACGACAGTCCGTCCTTCGCAGAACCGCATGATGCCACGATCGTCCACGCCTCCAAAATCAATCCAGTTCACGTCTGGAAGCGTGACGACCCCTTCTTTGCCGATGCGGTAAAGCAGGCGGAAGCCGATGGCATCGACCTGATGATGGACAGCGAAGTCATCCGCGACGGAAACAAGGTGCGCGTCTACATGACGTCGGCCGCCCCCGCTTTCGGTCTTGAGGAGTTCACGGTCAAGCAGGGTGACGAGGTGACCGTTTACGTCACGAATATCGATGAAGTCGAGGACCTCACCCACGGCTTTGCCATCATCAACTATGGCGTCAACATGGAGATCGGACCGCAGGCGACTGCGTCGGTGACCTTCAAGGCGAATAAGCCGGGTGTGTGGTGGTACTACTGCTCATGGTTCTGCCATGCGATGCACATGGAGATGAAGGGCCGGATGTACGTGGAGCCCAAGACGGCATGATGCTTCTCCGTCTCATGACGAAAACAATAGGGATGGCGGCCGTTCTGGCCGCCGTTCCGGCTATGGCTATCGCCGCTGAGATTTCTCTCTCGCCCGGCAGCGGCCAGCCCCTGCAGCAGGCTATCGATACCGCCAAATCGGGCGAAGTCATCATCCTGGAGCCGGGGCTCTACGCCGGCCCGATCACCATCGACAAATCACTCGTGCTCTCGGGGAAACATGGCGCGGTCATCCGCGCCGATGGCAAGGGCAGCGTCATCACCGTTGAAGCTGAGGGGGTGGTGGTGCGTGGGCTCGAAGTCACCGGATCGGGACGCGATCTGACGGCGCGCGATTCCGGCATTTTCGTCGCGCAGGCAGCAACCGGCGCCATCATCGAAGACAATTCCGTCATCGATAACCTGTACGGCATCTACCTCTACGGCGCAGTCGATTCCGTTGCCCGAAACAATCGCATCGTCGGCCTGCAGACTGGACGCCTGAGCGAGGCCGGCAGCGGCGTGACCATCTGGAATGCTCCCGGTGCCAAGGTGCTCGGCAACGACATCCGTTTCGGCCGTGATGGCATAGCCACCAATGCCAGCAAGAAGAATATCTTCAGCGGCAACCGCTTCCAAGACCTGCGGTTTGCCATCCACTACATGTACACCAACGATAGTGAGATCAGCGACAACGTGTCGATCGGCAACTCAGTCGGTTATGCGATCATGTATTCTAGCCGGCTGAAGATAACCGGCAATCTGTCGGAGGGGGACCGTGACCACGGGCTGATGCTCAACACGGCGAACGGATCGGAGGTCCATGGGAACAGGGTGATCGGTCGCATGCAGCCAATCGACCGCTGGCTTTCAGCCGGCGTCCAGTCCGGCGAGCACGGTGTGCCGCAGCTTGACGACGACACTATCCAGTCCAGCCAGGCTGAGCGGCTCGGGCCGGAAAAATGCGTCTTCATCTATAATGCCAACCGCAATCGTTTTACCGACAACAGCTTCGAGTCCTGTGCGATCGGCATTCATTTCACTGCCGGCTCCGAGGGTAACGCCATGAGCGGTAATGCTTTCATCGCCAACCGCAATCAGGTCAAATATGTCGGCACGCGCCACGTCGACTGGTCGAGCGAGGGGCGGGGCAATTTCTGGAGCGACAACCCGGCCTTCGACCTCGACGGCGATGGCATCGGGGACAATCCCTATCGCCCGAACGACCTCATAGATCAGGTTCTGTGGACTTCTCCGCAGGCAAAGCTGCTGACCACCAGCCCCGCAGTCCAGGTTATCCGCTGGGCTCAATCGCAATTCCCGGCGCTGCTGCCGGGCGGCGTCGTTGACAGTCATCCACTGATGGCTCCGCCGGCTGCCAGGAAGCTCGTACAATGACAGCAACTGTGGAAATTACCGGCCTCTCCAAGCGCTATGGCAAAGTTGAGGCCGTGAGGGATGTCGCATTCAGCTTGAATGCCGGGGAAACCATTGCGCTTGTCGGCCATAACGGCGCAGGAAAGACGACGCTGATCAAACTCATGCTCGGCCTCATCCGGCCGAGCAGCGGCGGCGTCAGGGTCCTCGGCGAGGATCCGGCGCGTGGAGATTTCGCGGTGCGCCAGCGGCTCGGCTATCTGCCGGAAAGCGTCTCTTTTCACATGGCGCTGACCGGGCGGGAGACGCTTGCGTTCTATGCCAGGCTGAAGCGTGTTGACGTCTCATCCGCCAATGGCTTGTTCGAACGCGTTGGCCTGGCGCCCGAGGCGGCGGATCGACCGGTCCGCACCTATTCCAAGGGGATGCGCCAACGGCTCGGACTGGCGCAAGCGCTGCTCGGCGAACCGCGCATCCTGCTGCTCGACGAGCCGACGAGCGGCCTCGACCCGGCGCTTCGCCGCAACTTCTACGATCTCGTCTCGGATCTGCGCGCACGCGGCGCCACGGTATTGCTCTCCTCGCACGCACTCACCGAGTTGGAAGGGCGGACCAACCGGGTCATTATCGTCAATCGCGGCGTCAAGATTGCCGATGGGACGCTGGACGAACTGCGCCACATCGCCCGCCTGCCGACCCGCATCAGTGTGCAGCTGGCTGGCGATGGGGCGGATCCGGCCTGGGTGAACGGCGCCGCGCGCTGGAAAAGGAGGGAAGGGGTGCTTGAGGCCGACGTCCTGCCGGAAGAGAAGATTGCACTGCTGCACCAGGTCACCGCGAACCCCTCGGGGCTCGCCAGCCTCACCGTGGTCGAACCGACGCTTGACGATCTTTATGCGCATTTCCTCAGCGGACAGGACACCAAATGACTAATATACTCATCATCGCCCGCAAGGAAATTCAGGAAGGCCTGCGTAACCGGTGGGTTCTGGCCACGACGCTACTGCTTGCCGCACTTGCCCTCACGCTTTCCTTCCTCGGCAGCGCTCCGACTGGCAATGTCGGTGTCAATCGCTTGGACGTGGTGATCGTCAGTCTGTCCAGCCTGACGATCTTTCTCGTCCCGTTGATCGCGCTGCTACTGTCTCACGACGCCGTTGTGGGTGAGGCGGAGCGCGGCACCATGCTGCTCCTGCTCAGCTATCCGATCGGCCGCAGCGAGGTTCTCTTCGGTAAATTCTTCGGACATCTGGCAATCCTCGCCTTCTCGACGCTATGCGGCTACGGCGCAGCGGCGGCCGCGCTGATGGCGACGGGCGCGCAGATCGGCGCCGCAAGCTGGATGGCCTTCGCCTCCATGATCGGATACTCTGTACTGCTCGGCGCTGTTTTTCTTGCCATCGGCTATCTTACCAGCACGCTGGCCAGCGAGCGCAGCACGGCCGGCGGCATCGCCATCGGCGTATGGCTGTTCTTTGTATTAATCTACGACATGGCGCTCCTCGGTGGGCTGGTCGCCGCTCAGGGACATGCCGTCCCGGCCGGCTTGCTCGACCTGCTGCTGGTCGCGAACCCGACGGATGCCTACCGGCTGATCAATCTCGGCTCAGGGAATGCTGGTGCACTGTCGGGAATGGGTGGAATTTCCGAACAGAGCAGGCTTTCTGTCCCCGTGCTGACAGCCGCCCTGATCGCCTGGACAGTCTTGCCTCTCGGTTGGGCGAGCTTTGTCTTTTCGAGGAGAGAAGTATGAGGATTTCCATCGCCATCATGGTGCTTGCGACGTCGCTTTCCCTGCAGTCCTGCAGTCAGCAGGAGGATGCTCCGCCGCCGTTGCCTTTCGCCCTGACGGAGGAGGCCATGGGCCGCTATTGCGGAATGAACGTCCTTGAGCATTCCGGTCCCAAGGGCCAGATCATCCTTGAAAACGTACCGGAAGCGATATGGTTTTCGTCGGCCCGCGATACGCTTGCCTTCACCATGCTTCCGGAGGAGCCACGCGACATCGCTGCGATCTATGTCTCGGATATGAGCAAGGCCGCGAGCTGGGAGGAGCCCGGCGCGGAAAACTGGGTTGATGCGAGGGAAGCTGTCTTTGTTATAGACAGTGCTCGGCGCAGCGGAATGGGCACAGAGGAGGCGGTCCCCTTTTCCAAGGATGCTGATGCGCAAGCCTTTGCGAAACTGCACGGTGGACGCGTCGTGCGTTTCAACGATGTTCCGCAAGACTATGTTCTGGGCTCTGGCACCTCGATGCCTGACGCGGCGCCCGATTCGACTGGAGAGACCGAAGCGACCGAGGTAGACCATCATGGCTAATCCCATCGCGCGCCGACGGGCGATCTCCATCATCGCTGCCGCCTGTGGGCTGCCACTTCTCGGCCTTGCCAGGACATCGCATGCGGGCCTTGATCCGGTAGTCTGGAAAGGTCAGGCACTCGGTGCACCAGCAACCCTCATTCTCAATCATCCCGACCGCATCAAGGCCCAGCAACTGATCGAGCGTGTCGTGCTTGAGGTCCAGCGGCTTGAATCGATCTTCAGTCTCTACCGCGAGCAGTCAGCTCTAAGCGAGCTCAACCGGTTCGGGGCGCTCGCGATGCCGCCGCAAGAACTGGTGGCGGTGCTTGAGGCAAGCCACGCTGTCTGGGAGGAGACTACGGGATTGTTCGATCCGACCGTCCAGCCGCTATGGGCCGTCTATGCTCACCACTTTGCCCGGTCCGATGCGCAGGCGTCCGGGCCACCATCTGCGGACCTGGATGCCGTCAAGGCACTGATCGGCTTCCAGAACGTCCACTTCAATCGCGACCGGATCACATTTGCAAAACGCGGCATGGGTTTGACGCTGAACGGGGTCGCCCAGGGATATGTTACCGACCGGATCGTTGCCATGCTTCGGGACGCCGGCGTTACAAGCAGCCTTGTCGATATGGGTGAGAACCGTGCGATCGGGCACCGTGCTGACGGGGCTCCATGGCGGATCGGCCTCGCGAATACCCAGGGCGGCGATCCCACCGACGCCGTCATTCCGCTCGTTGACAGGGCTGTCGCTACATCCAGCTTTTCCGGATTCCGGTTCGATACGGCAGGCCGTTTCAGCCACATTCTTGATCCCCACCGTGGCGCTGCCGATCCGCTCTACCGTCGTTTGACAACCATTACCGGCGACGCCACGCGCGCCGATGCTTACTCTACCGCAATGAGCCTGATGGACATGACGCAGATCCGAGCCACTCTCGCTCGCCAACCGGACATTGCTGTCGATCTTGTCACGGACGCGGGCGATCGACTACGCCTTACGTAAAACTCCCTGCCGCAGCAGTTGAACGGATATCCTGGTGAAATGCGCCGTAAGAGGCCGGCCCTCCGCGGGAAGCATCCGTTCCTGACTGGTCCCTGTCTGAGATACGCCTGTTTTCTATTGCCGCTCGGAGGCCCATATCGTGAGGCACGATTGCCAGGCGTGCCAACAGACGCTGGGGCAAACATGTGGGCGAGCACCCGATCCAAGCTCAACCCGCATAGCGTAGCCCTGAACGATGTAGGACCCCATGTATGCGGTCCTACTTCGCTATCGCAACCGCCGGCTTCCCGAGAGGCACTTAATCCGGCGCATCGAGGATAGGTGCGGAGGTTGTTGCGTTGAAAACTTCAAGCCGTGCCTCGTCCCTGGGAAATGCAAGGATGGTCAGGCTCCCTGGGCCGACAGGGATAATGCGCGAGGGAGCCAGGCCTAGCGCTTCATCGAGAGCTGCACGGATCACACCCCCGTGGCAAACCATCAGCACGGTTCTTTCATCGGCCTCGATTGCACGCGTTAATGCCCGACCAACGCGTGTACGAAAGTTTGCCCAGATCTCACCATTTTCCGGAGCGAACATTCCAGCACGCCATCCTTTATAAGCCTCAGGTGTTTTGTACATCAAGTGCGCAATCTCCATACCTGTCCAGGCACCGACGTTCTGCTCGCGAAGCAGTGGCTCGCGTACCGCGTCCGGATGTCCAAGGAGTGCGGCGGTTGTTGCCGCTCGCGTCAGATCAGAGGTGAGGACGAGATCTGGCCTGTAGGTTGCAACCATCGGCGCTAGTGCCCGTGCCTGTTCCTCGCCTCGTGCCGACAACCCGATATCGGCCTGGCCCTGTAGGCGGCGAACTGCGTTCCATTCGCTTTCGCCATGTCGCACCAGTAAAATGCGTTTCATGAAATACGGTTTCCTTCAGTGTCAAAAAATGCGGCCGGGGCGTCAGGTAAGCGGAACCGCAGTCCCAAAGGCAGGCGGGCCGCGCCGTCAGCAATAGCGGTGATCCGGATATCATTGACGATACCGGTCACCAGACGGCGGCCGGCCATGGGCACGATTTCGGCGAGCCGCACCTGCAGCGTGCGCGGGCCAGGTTCGTCTGTAACCGCGATCTCCTCAGCACGGACCATGGCATATCCTCTCAAGCCAGGAAGAGAAGGATCGGCGATCGCACCGAACCATTTACCATCGGCTATCGGGATCAGATTAGCTGGCGGGGTGCCAACGAAGCCGGCTACAAACGCCGAGGCTGGTTCCGCAAGTAGTCGCTCGGGTGCATCGAACTGCTCAATACGGCCTCGGTTCATTACCGCAACGTGTGTTGCCATTGTCATGGCCTCCACCTGATCGTGTGTGACGTAGACCGACGTTGCACCAGTGGCGGCATGGACCCTTAGGAGTTCCACCCGCATCTCGACGCGCAGTGTCGCATCAAGATTGGACAGTGGCTCGTCAAAGAGCATCACGTTGGGACGCGGCGCGATCATTCGAGCAAGCGCCACGCGCTGCTGTTGACCGCCTGAGACTTCGCCGGGATATCGATTGGCGAGTTGCGCTATTCCGAGCATCTCCATGGCTTCCTTGATACGCGCCCGACGCTCGTCGTTGGATAGTTTCGCGACTTTCAATGGCCACTCGATATTACCCGCGACCGTCATGTGGGGCCATAGTGCGTAGGATTGGAAGACAAGGCCGGTATCGCGCTTGGCTGGCGGTATCGTGAAGCCTGAACCGCCATCCGCGACGAGCGTGTCGCCGAAGCGGATTTGTCCGCCAGTTGGCTGTTCGAGACCAGCCAACATGCGTAGCATCGTACTCTTGCCACATCCGGATGGCCCAAGCAGCACGAGGAAGGCGCCCTGGGATACTGAGAAGCTGACGTCGTGAACCGCGTTGGTGCCAGCGAACGATTTGGTTACTTGGTTGAGCGAAATCACGGGCGAAGCCTCATGCGATGTTTTCGCGCCGGCGACCGCGCAACAGCGTTGCCGCACCGGTAGCGAACATGGAGATGACGAGAATGACAAGTGTCACTGCATTGGCGAATTGGTGAAATCCGTCCGAAGCATAGCTGTAGGACAGGACTGCCAAGAGCGGTGACGTCGGTGTGAAAAGTAAGATGGTAATTGCCAGATCACCGATGATATTGACGAAGGAAATCAGAAGACCGGCGACAAGTCCTCGAGCGGCAAGCGGGATAGTGATCGCTCTCAGCCGTCGAAAGAACCCGGCACCGGTCATGCGCGCCGCCTCATCGATGTCGCCGGAGATTTGTGCAACGGTTGCCCTTCCTGTCTGTACGGCAAAGGGCAACATTGCGGCCGTCAATGCCAGCGCGAGCAGGAGCTTGGTTCCATAAAGCGCAGGTAGCGGGCCAATGGGAGCGCCATATAGAGCTATGTAGGCGGCGGCAAACGCTATTCCGGGAAGAAGCATCGGCAGGAAGCTTAGCTGCGAGACGAGGCTGCTTAATACTGGAACTTTGTGTCGTGTCAGTGCCACGGCAATGAGAATGCCGAGCAGGTTGGCCGTGAATGCCACGACCACTCCCAGCGTTAGGGTGGTCGTCAACGCCGAGATCAATTGCGGATTGTGGAAGATGCCTGGCTGACCCCGGGCGAAAGCCGGGTCGGACGTACCGATCCAGTAGTGCAACGTCCAGTTTGAGAATAGAGCAAGTGAAGACGGAGCGAAGCTTGCGGCAAGTAGAAGAAAAATTGGCAAGACCGTTGTCAGAAAACAGATCGACCAGGCTAGCACCGCGAGAAGCGATTTGCCGCCGCCGAGCGCAAACCGGCGAGGTTTTGCACCCTTGCCGCCGATTGTCGCGAAGCTTCGCCTACCGCTCAAAATGCGGTTTCCAATGCCCAGGAAAACCGCAGAAATGCAAATGAGGAGGATGGCCAGTACAAAGCCGCGCTCTGTCTGGCCGATTTCAATCATTCCAAACAAGCGGGTTGACAGTGTTTGCATGCGCACCGGCAGACCGAGCAGGGCCGGTGCTGCGAAGTTCGATACGGCTCCGGCAAAGGCGAGTGAACCGCCAGCAATGATAGCTGGAGTTACGACGGGAAGCACAATGCCGAAGAGGATCCGCTTGCGGGAAGCTCCCGTCATTTGCGCGGCCTCGATCAAGTCGCCGTTGACTGCGGCAAGAGCAGCGGCGATTACCGTGAAGGCGAGGGCATAGTAGTGGGCGATCAGGACCAAAATGGTTGGTAGAATCCCCCAGGACAGCCAATCAGGAATGGCAAAGCCAAGGCCTTCGAGGAGGCCGCCTCCGCCGCCGACGCGGCCATTGCGAAATACGCTGCCCCAGGCTAGCGCTGTCGCAAAGCTTGGGATCATAAAGGGCAGGGTGGCCATGAAGCCGATGGCGGCCCGGCCCGGAACGTCAGTCATCACGACCAGCCAAGCGAGAAAGCCGCCGAGCAGAACGCATCCAGCAGCGACGCTCAAACCAATAAGCATCGTGTTGGCGGCCGGCCGCCAGAAAAGGTTCGGGGAAAGTCTGCTGGCGAGCACATCACCCCAAGCTTGGGCGCCGGAGGATGGCTGCAGGGTCTGGATGGCGATCGTGATTAAGGGGGCTGCCACCAGTGCAAAGAGGATCAGGGCCATCGCGAGGGTCAGGCCATGGGATGCGAAGAGTTGCCCGCGGCGGCGAAGCGGCAATGTCATGCGAAACTCCGAAAGAGACGAACGCTGACGCGTCCGCCTCAACTTTCATGTCTTATTGAAGTGCGAGGATGAAGTCGGCGACGTCGGCACGGATGGTCACAGTCTGGGCTGGATCAATCTGCCAGCCATTGAAGTCAGCAAGCGGAATGGCGTCGGGGTGCGGGGTCAAGTCCGTGCGGGTCGGCCAATCACCAGCGACATAGAAGGGCTTGAAGCCGTCGCCACCGGTCTCACTGTTGTCGCCCATCATGAAATCGACCGCAAGTCTTGCGGCGGCTGGATTGGAAGTCTTCGGATTGAGCCCAAGGAACGCCGGAAAGACGATGCCGTTAGACGGCTTCACGTTATTTGCCACCTGCAAAGCCCAACCCTCATCCTCGTTGTCGCGGCGGTCAGAGTAGCTGGTGAAACCGATCGGCGGGTTCTGCTGGCCCTTGGCGCCAATCGCCTTGTTGACGTCGTCAGTGGAACCGACAAGGACGAGGTCATTGGCAAAGAGATCTGCGATGAATTGTTGGCCGGCATTGTCAATGCCGTCAGCAAGATCGATTGCTCTGCCGAATGCGTCTTCGTAGGCTTTAGCCATGTCGTCAGACCTCAAAACGAACTCCGTCATTAGGTCAAGATAGTCGCCACGCTGCAGCGGATCGACCATGATAACCCGGCCTTTCCATTCGGGCTTGGTGAGATCCCATACGTTCTTGACAGGTGAGCCATCCGGATGTGCTTCCTCGTTGAACATCAGCACTTTCGTGGAAAGGCGTTGGGCCAGAAGTGGAGACTTGAACTGATCGGGCAGGACGCCTGCGACGCGCGGCGGAACATAGGGCGTGATAAGGTTCTGACTTGCAAGTTCGCTCAGGACGACCGGGGCATCCGAAATGTAGATCACGTCCACCCCGGCGATACCGGCGGCAGCTTCACTTTTAATCCGCGCGATCTGCTCGGTCGACGACATGTCGAAAGTTACCATGTCGATGCCGGGGTATGCTGCTTCAAATGCTTCTTCAACGCGGCCAATGCGGCTGGTGAATGCGTAGACCGTGACCTTGGCCTCTTTTTGGGCTTGGGCGAGCAACCCTTCGACGCTTAACCCATCAAGATCCTGGGCATGGGCGGTGGTTGCCAGCGCAAGCGCGCAGAGCGGTGTAAATATCCTGTACATGGGCGTCTCCTCTTGGATGCGATATATAGCCCATGTAGAGATATCTTGCTACAGATATATGACGCGCAAGTTTTCTTGCAGCCTATCCTTCAAATTTTGCTATGAGGGTTCCAAGCCGCTCGAGTTTTGCCAGGGCGGCAGCTCCTCTGCGGTCCGCGAGGGCAAGAATGATCGCATTGCAGAGAGCCATCGGGACTGTCAGCGTCTGGTAACTGTCAGTGCTGCCAGCGCGCGGGGCGGACAGCAGGAGGTCGGGTCGGGGCTGCAGCGCGGGGCCGATCGTTCCGCAGATTGCAAGAGTAGGCGCTGTGACTTCCTGTGCGATCTCCATGACGTGAGCATAGTCCGGCGGTTGACGCCGAAATGCAAATAAGAGAACACAATCACTCGATCGCAGCGTCAGCATCTGTTCGGCAAGATCACGTCGGTTACCCGTCAAGCGCTGTGTCGTAATACCCAGTCTACGCAGACGGCGCTCCATCATCACGGCCAAGGTTTCGGCATTGCCGTGCCCGTGGATGAACACGCTGTCGCGGTCGAGCAAGGTCGCAGCATCGATAATCTGGCTGTCGCCAACAAGATCGGATACTGCCAAAAGTGCTGCGATTTCCTGTTCGATAAGGAGAGGCAGAAATCCCTGCGACCGCGTGTGATTGAGGGTTGCGGACATGCGGCTGGCAGGAGCCGAACCGCGCAGAAATTCGTCTCGAAGGTGATCGCGGAAATGCGCATAAGAGGAAAAGCCGAGCTTCCGTGACAGACGCGATGTCGTGGCTTCATGAACGCCCAGGCGAGCCGCAAATTCGCTAGAAGTGCCCAGAGCGATTTCGCGTGGAGCTTTCAGGAGTTCGGAAATCAGCCTTTGCTCGGTTTCCGTCAGGCTATTTGCGACGTCCTGAACACGCTCTATCAGCACCTTCTTCTGTTCAGTATTGGGCATGAGTAGCGACCGCTTTCTGCTTTAGCCGGGCTAACCGGTAGCACAAGGAAAATCAACTGGATATCTGCGAAACTGTGGCTTGCACTGTTTGGCACCTATCGGACAGTTACAGCGTGAGCGACTTTTTCCTTCGTCACCGCTGGGGTGACTGCCCGCGGGGAAACCTGCATGCATGCATTTTTCAATCAGCACTTGAAATTACTGACTAGGCGATGTTTTACTGCTTTTGCGCAGCAGTTCCGACAGCGCAGTACTACAGACGATAATTTCAGAGAGATCAGAATTATGGGACTGTTTGGTATACTGCTGGCGCTGGCCCTCTTGATGTGGTTTGCATATCGGGGTTGGAGTGTGCTCTTGCTAGCACCAGCCGCCGCTCTTTTGGCGGCGGTCATCTCCGGGGAGCCACTTCTGCCCCATTGGACGGCGACCTTTATGAACGGCACTGCCCGTTTTGTCGCGCAGTGGTTCCCGTTGTTCCTCCTCGGAGGCATATTTGGAAAGATGATGGACGACAGCGGATCCATCACTTCGATCGCGCGGTTTCTGACAACTCGTCTTGGCGTGCATCGCACCATGCTATCCGTGGTCTTAGCGTCTTCAGTGGTAACCTACGGCGGCGTAAGCGTGTTTGTTGCGTTCTTCGTTCTGGTTCCGATGACCCGGGAAATGTTCAAGGCCGCAAATATACCCGCCCGACTGATGCCAGCGGCGATTGGACTTGGAGCCTTCACATTCACCATGTCGGCGCTTCCCGGCACGCCGTCGACAAACAACGCTATTCCAATGCCCTACTTTGGAACGACGACCTTTGCCGCCCCCGGCCTTGGCATAATCGCGTCCCTGATTACTTTCGCATTTGGAATGTGGTGGCTCTTGCGCATCGAAGCAAAGGCGCGTGCGGCCGGGGAGGGGTATACAGACGAACCCGCACCGATTGTTATTACCGAGAAAGTGAGAGAGCAGGCTACCACGTCTGGAGACTTTGATCCGGCTGAGCTCGAGCATGGTCAGCGCGACGAACAAGGCCCGCCTTTCCTTTTTGCAGTTTTGCCGCTGATCGTCGTGATCGTCGTCAATTTTCTGATGGCTCTGGTCGTTCTCCCTCGAATCGATTTCTCGTTTCTAGAGGTGGGTTGGGGTCTAAATGTTGCATCAATGATCGGTGTCTGGGCGGTTTTGATCGCACTGGCATCTGCGATCGTAACAGTTATCTCGTTCAACTTTCATCGCCTTGGCGCGTTGCGCGAGAGCCTGGACGCGGGCGCAAATTCAGCTGTATTGCCCATTATGACAGTGGCAAGCCTTGTCGGCTTCGGTGCAGTGGTTGCGGCAATGCCGGCATTCGCAATTGTGCGCGACGCCGTCCTGCAAATTCCAGGCGGCCCCCTGGTGTCGCTCGTAGTGGCCATGAACGTTTTGGCCGGGCTAACGGGCACTGCCTCTGGTGGGATGGCGATTGCGCTTGGCGCGCTGGGGAGTGAGTATATGCGGCTGGCTGCCGAATACGGCATTAATCCTGAACTACTGCATCGCCTCACCACGATCAGCGCCGGGACACTCGATGCCCTCCCACACAACGGCACCGTTCTTCTGTTGCTCCAAATCAGCAAGCAGACACATGCCGGTAGCTATTTCGACATGGTGATGACCGTGATTGTCGGAGTAATCATCTCTCTTGTAGCAGTCTTCATACTTGGGTCCATGTTTGGCTCGTTCTAATCATACCCCTCGATAAACTCGCGTGGAACCAAACCTGAACTACCCCTGGAAGTCCATCTCGTTTTTTAGTCCCGTTCGCACTTCTTGCAGTTCTATCTTCAATGGGAGACTACGATGAAGACGACAATCCTGACAGCTACGGTCGTGGCGCTCACCGTGAACCCGGCCTTTGCCCATCTTGACCCAACCGAACATGGCTCCTTCGCCGCGGGTTTTACACATCCTGTCTCGGGAGTTGACCACATAGTGGTCATGGTGGCGGTCGGCCTATGGGCAGCCATGCTTGGCCGCCAGGCTCTTTTTGTCGTTCCAGCGACCTTCCTTGGTCTTATGATCTTGGGTTTCGCTACCGCGATACTGGGAATGCCATTGCCCCTTGTTGAACCGGTAATTCTCGGTTCAGTCGTTGTCCTGGGCATTGCCGTAGCAGTCGCTTTGCCTGTGTGGCCGGTGGTCGGCGCAATGATCGTCGGATTCTTCGCATTTTTTCATGGACACGCTCACGGTGAGGAAATGGGTGCCGCTGAATCGATTTCCTATGGAGCTGGATTTGTCGTGGCGACCGCCATGCTTCATATCCTTGGAATCGCTGCTGGACTGATCGCATGGTATCGAACGGCGGGCTCGAAAGGGCGGCTGACAATTCGCTTCGCCGGGGGCGCGGCTGCACTCAGTGGCTTGATGCTGATGGTCGGATGAAGTTTCAACGATCGGATTATCTTTCACCCGGATAGACGTGGCCAGTTACAACCGTCGGCCATCCCATATGCTGAGGACGCGCGTGGCTAACCATGGCACTCTAAATGACCGATCTATTCATCTGTTGCGTCTCGCCAGCCCAAGCCAACCCGTCGGTGGCTTCTCCTATTCCCGGGGACTGGAATGGGCGGTTCACTCTGGGGTGGTGCATGATGAGCAAACAGCCAACAGTTGGATCCTGGGATTGCTTGAGCACAGCTACGCTCCCCTCGACGGCGCTTTTTTCTGGCGCATGATGCACGCTCTTCGGATGGGCAGCGAAGATTGCTTCCTGGAGGCGGACGCCTGGCTTGGAGCATCCCGCGAAAGCCGGGAGATGGAGCTGGAAGACCTGCGGATGAGCGAGGCGATGCTGCGCTTGCTGTCAGATCTTGCAGTCCCGCGAGCCAGAAATTTTGCTGAAAGGTGCCGTACCTACCCAGCTGCCTTCGCAGTCGCGGCTGTACATTGGGAGATCGGGCCGTCAGAGGCACTACGGGGGCTAATGTGGAGTGTGGTGGAGGCGCAAGTGTCAGCTGCTATCCGCCTCATACCGCTTGGCCACACCTCGGGCCAGCGTATTCTCATCGCTAGCGTGCCAGTCATTGAGAGAGCCGCCCACCAGGCGGAGTACGTTTCCGACGATGATCTTGGGAATGTCGCCCCGGCAATGGCTATGGCAAGTGCTTGGCACGAGACGCAATACAGTCGCCTGTTTCGATCCTGAATCAGATTTTCTGCGACTGCAGGAGATGGCGCTCTCGATTTTCTTCAGGCGTGGTTGACTGTGCCGGAGGGACCGGCACAACCGCTTTGAATGCATACTGACCAAGAAGCATGACCCATGTAACGATGACGAAGGTCGAAGTCAGGACAGGCATTCCTATGGGTTCCAGGAAAATAGCGACAGAAGCCCAAAGCCAGGTCGCTACAATGGCTCCAAAGATTGCGTAGACAAAGCTCTTCCACGTGAACACTAGGAACACTCCCCCTAGTGCCATCGCCGTGAGTGCCGAGTTGTAACCGAAAAGACCATCCCGAATAGCGCCTTCTGGTCCGCCATATAGTGCGGCGACGAGGGTGCCAATTATTGCTCCTAGCAAAGCCATGCCCGCGGCTATACGCGAGTGCACGATAATTCCGATAAGAATGATGTAACCGGAGATCCAGTTGTCCTGGAAAAAGATCTGTCCGATCGACGTACCGATGCCCATGTACCAGGTCGTTAAATTGTATGGCGCTTCGTAGGAGAACTGATCTGGCGATATCGGTTTGGCCATTGGCCCGGCATCGATGGCGTCAAACTTGAGCACCACGAACAGAAATAGCCACCCAATCAACACGAAAGGCATCGTCAGAGGAGCTACTTTGTGGGGAGCTAGAATTGCCGCAATGCTGGCGAATGCCATCGTCGTGAAAGCCGACGCACAGAGAAGATAAAACAGCATGGCGGGGGTGGGGACAGCCCCGACACGAAAATCTTCGCTCGTGAACGCCACAAGCGCTAGTCCGACCAAGGCGCCGTTGAAACCGAACAAGCCATCGCGAATTAGGCTTCTGTCCGCTTGGAGGATAACGGCCGTGAGTGTACTCGTGACGGCACCCAATATGCAAATTGCAGCATAGATCCAAGAGTTAACGAGCAGTCCGAATAGGATGACAGCGCCGGAGATCGGGCTGTTCTGGAACACCACTTGTCCAATACCCCGAAAGGTCCAGTCAACAAGGCCCAGGGAAGCATGCTCCCGAAAATGGTCCAGCTGCATCGTCACCTCACGTGAATTGCCCGAGCGACCTTGAGCGTAAATCTAGAAGAGAAAGTAGCGCTGCGTCATGGGAAGTTCGGTCGCCGCCTCACAGGTGATGAGCTCGCCATCAACGCGAACCTCATAGCTTTGAGGGTCTACTTCAATTTTCGGCGTCAAGCCGTTGTGTATCATGTCTTTTTTACGAATGTTTCGCATGCCACGCACCGCGACTATGTTCTTGTTGAGGCGTAACTTCTGGCCGATCCCATCGTCGAAAGCCGCTTTCGAGACAAACGTTACCCCGGTTGATCCCAGCGCTCGGCCGATAACACCGTACATTGGACGATAGTGCACGGGTTGCGGCGTAGAAATTGAAGCGTTTGGATCTCCCATAGGAGCCATCGCTATCATTCCTCCAATCATTACGAGCTGCGGTTTAACCCCGAAGAAAGCAGGCTTCCAAAGAACCAGGTCAGCGCGCTTACCGACTTCGATCGACCCTATTTCATGAGCGAAGCCATGTGTTATTGCGGGATTAATCGTATATTTTGCCACATAGCGTTTCACCCGGAAGTTATCGTTGCGGTCGCTGTCTTCTGGCAGTGGGCCGCGCTGAACTTTCATTTTATGCGCTGTCTGCCAGCATCGAAGCGTGGTTTCACCGATCCTCCCCATTGCCTGCGAGTCTGACGACATCATAGAAAACACGCCTAGATCGTGGAGAATGTCCTCTGCTGCGATCGTTTCACGCCGGATGCGTGACTCTGCAAATGCAACGTCTTCGGGTATTTGTGGGCTGAGATGGTGGCAGACCATCAGCATGTCGAGATGTTCGTCAACGGTGTTGATAGTGTATGGGCGCGTCGGGTTTGTGGAGGAGGGCAGTATGTTGTCTTCACCCGCCGCAACGATGATATCTGGCGCGTGCCCGCCGCCTGCTCCCTCGGTATGAAAACTATGAATTGTTCGCCCTTTCATCGCTGCGAACGTATCTTTAACAAAGCCGCTTTCGTTGAGGGTATCTGTGTGAATTGCAACTTGAATGTCCTGCTCGTCTGCGACGGTCAGGCAATTGTCGATGGCGGCGGGCGTGGTGCCCCAGTCTTCATGGAGTTTGAGACCGATCGCACCTGCAAAAATCTGTTCACGCAGGGGGTCGGGCAAACTGGCATTGCCCTTGCCCAGCAACCCGACATTGACCGGAAGGGCCTCTGCGGCCTCCAGCATGCGGTGAATGGCCCAGGGGCCAGGCGTTACCGTGGTTGCGAGGGTTCCAACAGTTGGACCTGTCCCGCCACCGACGAGGGTCGTCGTTCCGCTCGCAAGTGCCTCTTCGGCCTGCTGGGGCGCGATAAAGTGAATGTGTGTGTCGATCCCTCCCGCGGTCAGGATGCGGTTTTCGCCTGCAATTACGTCAGTGCCGGGGCCAATCACGATGTTCACGCCAGGCTGGATATCAGGATTTCCCGCCTTGCCGATTCCCGATATTCGGCCGTTCTTTATCCCCACGTCGGCTTTCACGACCCCCCAGTGATCGATGATGACTGCGTTGGTAATAACCAGGTCTGCAACCTCAGCGGCTAGGCGCTGGCTCTGGCCCATCCCGTCACGGATGACCTTGCCTCCGCCAAAGGTGACCTCTTCACCATAGATTGTATGGTCTTCCTCAACCTGAACAACGAGCTCGGTATCCGCAAGCCTGATCCGATCTCCCTTGGTTGGCCCATAGAGTTCCGCGTAGGTTTGCCGTGTGATCTTCGTCATCCCTGCCTCCTAAAGTCTACCCATGACCTTCGCATTGAAGCCAAAAACCTCTCGCGCACCGTCCAGGGCAACGAGCTCTACAGTTCGGTCTTGACCTGGCTCGAAACGAACAGCAGTTCCTGCCGGAATATTGAGCCTGAAACCTCTCGACATTTGCCGATCAAATAGAAGCGCGTCGTTCGTTTCATAGAAGTGGTAATGGGAGCCTACCTGGATCGGTCGATCCCCACTGTTCGCGACGTCGATCTCACGGGTTTCGCGGCCCACGTTCAGTTCGACGGAGCCATCCTCAATAAAATACTCACCCGGAATCATGGCATCCTCCTCAAGGAACGGGATTGTGAATGGTCACGAGCTTCGTGCCGTCCGGAAACGTTGCCTCAACCTGAATGTCATGAATCATCTCGGGCACCCCTTCCATCACATCATCTCGCGTAAGGAGTGTAGCGCCGTAGGACATAAGATCCGCTACGGTGCGCCCGTCCCGTGCCCCCTCAAGGATTGCAGCAGAGATGTAGGCCACGACCTCTGGATAGTTGAGCTTTACGCCGCGAGCTTTGCGACGCTCCGCGACCAGTGCTGCTGTGAAGATTAGGAGTTTGTCTTTTTCACGAGGCAAGAGTTCCATAGGTCAACCCTCATTGATCAGTATCACGTTGCCCATATTCGAGGAGCGGTTGCGCGCTTTCCCAGACCGGCTTCGCGCAGTATGTCCCAGGCCTGGAAAAACAGCGTTTTGGCTTCGGATATCCGGGTGCCCAAATAGCGGCACACGACTACCCTCTCGAGTGCGCTGGCAGAAAAAACCGAAAGGGCAGCCTGTCCATGGGCTTGTCGAATTCGTTCGACTGCGTTTTCGATCATCGGCCCGGCATAGACCATGGTCCCGACGATAGGTCTGCCAGCAAGAATGAACGGTAAATCGATCATGCCGCCTTCGCCTTTTAGGTTTAGCTGCTCAAACCAAATAGGACGACCATCCCGAACGATCTCTATGCGCTGCCGAGCATTTCCTCTCCGGAAGAGTTCTCTCGAGGCTGGACGGCCGAAACTGAACATATCCCAGCCGATGTAAGTTGAATCCGCTGCAAGCGTAACACGGGTTTTGAGTGAAGCCTTCGCGCCGTCGAATAAGATGGTCTCTTGGGGAAGGTACTCGCAGATTCCGCCCGCTCCGACCTCAATGTGGACGCGCTGTTCGCTAGAACGCTGGTCACAGCGATAGAACTTGGTAGCGCCGGGGGTCGTTAGGACGGTACGTGCGTTCGGACCTAAATGGCATGTCATATTTAACTGGTCGCCGCCGGCCACTCCTCCCGGTGGATGAAGAATGTAGACATGAGCCGATCCATCGGCCTCCGGGTGAAAGGGGCGCTGAACAACAAGCGGCCCCATGTGCCGCCGGTGCATTAGGCGCGTCAGCCCGTTGGAGTACTCAAATGTCAGGTCGAGTTCAGCGCGCCAGCCGTTCACGGTCACCCCTTACCTCTCAATAGTATGATTACGAAGGTAGATGCCTGAAGTATGCCAGTAAGGGATCAGATGTCTTGTGCCATTCCTGCAAAAGCTAATCGTCCGACGATCCCTGCGCAACAGAAATATCTCTCGGCCGCTCGTCGTCTACATTCCGTAGGCAAAGTTTATTGACTCGTTCGTCGGCAACTCTGCACTATTGGTCCTCAGGGTCGCAGGGCACGATGCTCGTGTGCGAACCATCACTATATCGAAGACAAGCTTTGCTGCATTCAGAAATGCCAATTATCCTGTATCAAAACTGGGTGCAGCGTTCGTAACATTACCGGCGTGACGACCATTTTTCATTGAGGGCATCAATATGGCATCAGAAAACGGACCGCTTCGGGTCGGCATCGGGGGGCCTGTAGGGTCTGGCAAGACAACCCTGACCGAAAAGCTCTGTAAGGCGCTACGCGACCGGTTTTCTCTGGCTGTCATAACCAATGACATCTACACAAAGGAAGATGCCTTCATTTTGGTGCGGCAGCAGGCCCTGTCCGAAGATCGCGTCTTGGGGGTCGAAACCGGCGGTTGTCCGCATACAGCCATTCGGGAGGATGCGTCCGTCAATCTCCAGGCAATCGCAGAGATGACCCGCAAATTCCCAGACCTCGATATTATCTTCATAGAGTCAGGTGGGGATAACCTGGCGGCAACATTCTCTCCAGATCTGGCGGACATGACGATTTACGTGATTTCGGTTTGTCAAGGTGAAGAGATACCAAGAAAGGGTGGCCCGGGCATCGTTCGGTCTGATTTCCTTGTCATCAACAAATCTGATCTCGCCCCATACGTTAACGTGGACATAGAAGTTATGCGAAGTGATGCCGCCCGCATGCGAAATGGCCGCCCTTTTGGATTTACTGACCTGTTTCGCGGCGACGGCCTCAGCGCGGTAATCGACTTTATTATTGAAAGTGGCGGCTTGGAGTTGGGTAGAGGCTCCTCTTTTCCACCGCGGTCGAGTCTATGAATAGTATGAGACGCGAACGGGAGTGTTGTTCCAGAACGAAGGTTGTTAATCAACAACTGTCGCACCGCCTCCATTAACGATCCGCTCGCCTACCTGTCCGCCACGCTCACCGCCATCGTCAGTGGCACAGGCAGTGTCAGATCGGCGTGCTGATGCCGTGGAATTATTCGCGGCGGACAAACGGCTGAAGTCTGCTTTCGGCCCGTTGCGGTCTTTAGGGCATTCTTCCAGAATACGTCTTCGACAAGACACGGCTGTCGTCACCGTTATCGATCGACAACCATCCGTGAATAAGAAAGACTCGTCGTTGATTGGCGCGGCCCTAGAAACGAAGGCGGCCGACAGCCGTTATTCTCAGCCACCGTCCTGACAAGATGACAATACCGAGGAGACGTCAATGAGTGCCAAACTTGGCCCCCACGTACAAATAGTCAAGCTCGCGCGCGAGATGGCGCTTAGGTATGAAAAGGATAAAAACTTGGAATTGGGGCCTCTGTTGTCACACTACTTGGACGAGGTTGAAGTCAATATCGCTTCGGACACCTTTGACCATCTGGGTTTCATGGCAAGTATCCGCGACAAGCTCCAGCCGGGCGCGCTCGTTGCCGATGGTCGCCTAAGGGAGTTTTTGCGAGCTGCTGCCAAGGCGCTTGACGAACGGGCCGAGGGACATGTTCCGCAAGGTTAAATGCGCTGGATCGGCAAGATAGATTGCGGGAGATCAGATAAGTCAGGTTCCCGCCGGAAGCGTGCGGAGACCTTTCAACCAATCATCGTGATGTCTGGGGTATGCTCCGGCCGACAAACGTAGATGAACCAAATGCAGATTAGACGCGCGGCCCCAATGACTTTCGAACGCTGCAGGCCGTCGAATTGGCCTCTTCCGAAGCTCTTCGGGAGTCCGGCGCAGTGGGCGGTGCCCCCGCGGCTAGTAGCGACGAGGAGTTACTACGATTCCTCGATGAAGATCTGCTCTCGCGGCAATCGTGGCGTGGCGGAGGGCCCGGATTGCCGGCCTGGACGCCATCTTCGAGCACCTGCGACAGCGCTTTGGTCATAGCGACGTCCTCGTTCCCAATGCGGGCAAAGGCATCCATGCGCCGCTCGGGCAGATCACCGACGATGTCTTCATTGCTTTGGGAAATTCGGCAATTACTTTTACAACAGCATTGGAATATGACGCACACGCACATGTTCCATAAGCTATCTTATGCGATATTTGTTTGTAATGGCTATTTAGTAATGCGACAGTTGGGCCAGTTAGAGATGCGACAGTCTCGCCTCGCGACGCCCTGGTCAAAGCCAACGTTGGG